>MKZN01000010.1 GCA_001938995.1 Bacillus pumilus
ACTTCAACCGAATAACTCACTCTTGTCCCCATAGAAAAAACACCTCCACGTCTTATTTCGGATAACAACTATCCGTTTTCAAACTTGAAGGTGTTTTTTATTTGTCTCATCTTATGGGGTCAGTCCCATCTATAGAGACGCTTTTTCCTATACTTACATCATGTTCCTTTGCTGTAGAGAAGTCGTATACTCTAGCTCTTCTCGCATCGTTAAAAAGTCTTTTTCTAATAAAGAAAATAATCGTTTGACATCAGCTGTTACTTCATGGCGGAACACAATGCTGTTTTTCCCTGTATAGGCCGAACGGCTATCTTCATACCATGTATCCTTTTTCGGAGCAAAAAACTCCTCAACACATTGATGATAGATACGGTGAAGCGTTTGCTGTGCAGCTTGCTGCGGAAATGTATGCTGCTGTTTGATTTTCTGACAAACTTCCGCTGCATCCTCGCTGTAAACCGCGAGCTTCCGTAATGTACTCAACATGTCACAATAATAGGCTTCCGCTTCGGGATTTAATTGTTTGAAGCTGGATAAGGTAGCTTCGTTTAGAAATCCATTTACTTCCGCTGCAACCTTTGATAAGAAAATACCTACTTGATCAACTTGAGCCTTCACATTCATATGTGTCATTTATATCTTGTTTACCTTCCCCTCATGACTTTGTCACCATTTTATCTAACATGAAAAGATTTTAGACCTAAAACCTTTTATATAGTATCGTACATATTTCCTTAGTTTGAACTATTTCACTCCTTCAAATGTTTGATTGAAGTTTTCAAAAAATAGATCAGCCTCTTCTTGTACCCCTTCCGCTTCAATATGATCTGGAAGCGGCGGCAATTCATCTAAGGCCTTTAAGCCGAACTGTTCTAAAAAGGTCGGGGTTGTGCCGTATAAGATGGCTCGCCCCGGACCATCAGCCCGTCCCACTTCACACAATAACGCTTTGGCTACTAAACTATGAAGCACCCGTTCTGATTTGACTCCTCGAATTTCCTCTACCTCACCACGTGTGATCGGTTGTTTATAGGAGACGATCGCTAGCACTTCCAGCGCAGCCTGTGACAAACCTTTGGATGGTGTTTCCACCAGTTTTTTCAAATAGACGCTGTACTCTTTTTTAGTGTGTAGCATATATGAATCTGCATATTCGATCAGCTCGATGCCTCGTTCTTTTTGTTGATAATCTTTTTTTACAGCAGACACCATGTCGAGTAGTGCCGCCTCGTCTACTTCAAGAACAGACATCAGCTGTTTTCTTGTTAAGCCTTCATCTCCTGCTGCATAAAGCAGTGCCTCTAAAATGGCTTTCCAATTCACGATATCAAGCGTCATGAATCGTTTCACTCCCTATAATATAAATGTCTTCAAAGTTCCCTTCCTGCTCTAATATGATGTGATGATTTTTCATCAGTTCTAGTACAGCAAGAAACGTCACGACAAGGTGCTCCTTTTGATCATGTTGAAATAGAGTCATGAAATTGGTCCGCTTTTTCGTTTTTCTTAACTGGTTCATAATCTCATTCATTTTGTCTTCAATCGGGATTTCTTGTCTTGTAATCTTTGATGGTACTGGTTTTGTTATTTTTTTTCGGTTTAATACCTTTTGGAACGCACCTAACATATCATACACCGTCACATGTAAATTTGTGTCCTTTGCATCAGCTTCTTTTGCAAATTCACTTAAATCGCTTGGTGGTTTTGTAAAGGCATTTTGCCGCTCTTCTTCGCGTTCCTTTAATTCTTGTGCGGCATTTTTATATTTGCGGTATTCAATCAATTTTTCAATTAGCTCTTCACGAGGATCTTCTTCCTCATCAAGCAACTCTTCATCAAATAGCTCTTCCTCTTGTTTCGGAAGCAGCATTCTACTTTTAATACTTAAGAGGGTTGCAGCCATGACCAAATATTCACTTGCTACATCCAGCTCAAGCTCTCTCATCGTATGGACATATAATAAATACTGCTCGGTAATTTTAGCGACCGGAATATCATAAATATCAATTTCCAGACGGTTGATTAAATGTAACAATAAGTCCAATGGACCCTCAAACGAATCTATTTTCACCTGATACTCCAGCATTCTATTCTCACCATTTCTACTGTCTTCTAAGTACCGTTTCACCGGCTACCCTTTAGTATAAGACACGATAAAGCTCTCGTCCAATATAATTTCGACCATCTCACATCGATCAAAACGAGAAAAACAGTGGATTCGCCCATACCAATGAGGGCTATGATACATAAAATACAACTGTAATCAGAACTGATGAAAAAGGAGGCCGTATCATTATGGGAGATGGCTATTACTTCGGCGGAGGATTTGCGCTGATTGTTGTGCTGTTCATCTTGCTGATCATCGTTGGCGCGGCTTGGGTTTATTAAAGAAACAGAGGGCGTCCTTGAGTCAAAAAGGGCGCTCTTTCTTCTTTTCTTTTCGGTGTGTTAGACTGATAGTGGAAAAGGAGATGACAATTTTGTATCCTGAATCGTACTTGTCATTTTTACACGAATTTCACACGACAAGAGATTATTTCGAGTGTCATGAAATTCTTGAAGAATATTGGAAAGAAGAGCCCCCGGAACGTCGGAAAGAATACTGGGTAGGTTTGATACAGCTTGCTGTCGCTTTGTATCATCAAAGGCGTGGAAATACTAATGGAGCGAAACGGCTCATATCAAACAGCCTTCACTTGTTAGAGGCAAATCGAAATGTTTTATCAACCCTTGGTCTCGATGATGAAGCGTTTATGTTGCTCCTCAGAACCTTGAAAAAGAAAATGGAATTAGACATGCCCTATGAGAGTGTCATGCTCCCGATCAAAGATGAAGCGCTTCTTTCTCAATGCATAGAGATGGCTGAAAAGGAAGGTCTTACCTTTGGAGAGGAAAGTAATTTATCCCATACATTCTTAATTGAAAAACACAGGCTTCGTGACCGGACAGATGTACTGCTTGAACGTGAGAGACAGCTTGAACGTAAAAAAAGCAGAGGCATATAACCTCTGCTTTTACATGTGTGATATTAATTTGTTTCACTATGACACTTATGAAAGAAGCCTTGCGTTAATTCATTTGGAATGAGTGATTTAGTTTTGAATACATCTTCTACGGCTAATACCATTTCCTTGCCGATTCCTTGATCACGATGGGATGGATTCACACTAATATGTTCGATTTGTACTTGGTCGTCTGTTTTAAACACACCAATAACACCTACGATATCATCTCCATCTTTCCAAAGGAACAGCTGTCGATCTTCATCCGTTTCATACGATTTAATCGTTTGCTGAAGGTGTTTAACGTCTTTCTCACCCGGCATAAAGGACAGGAGCCCCATTGCAATTTTTTCAAAAGACCTCTTGTAACGAATTAACATATATACCCCTCAATATTGAAATTGTCCTATTTCAGCAAATGTCACGCGCAATTTATTTGCTCATCACACATTATAAACATTTTCATGCAGTTTTTAAACTCTTTTTCATGAAATTAGCTGAACGTTCGATTTAAATTGGCCATTTCAATGGCTGAAGCAGCCGATTCACTTCCTTTATTCCCAGCCTTTGTTCCTGCTCTTTCAATGGCTTGTTCAATAGATTCTGTCGTCAGTACACCAAAGATAATTGGCACTCCTGTAGAGATGGCACTTTGAGCAATTCCTTTCGCTGCTTCATTGCACACATAATCATAGTGGGTTGTTGCGCCACGAATGACAGTTCCTAGAGTAATGATCGCATCATATTTTTTGGTTTCTGCCAATTTTTTGGCCATATATGGAATTTCAAAAGCACCTGGTACCCACACCACATCGATGTCATCACCGTTTGCTCCGTGTCTAAGTAATGTATCTTCCGCTCCATCTAACAGCTTACTCGTAATAAAATCATTAAATCTAGCCACTACGATGGCAAATTTAAGTCCTTCTGCTACTACATGCCCTTGTATTGTATTCATATGTTCATCATCCTTTATCTGTGATTTTTATTTTGTTTCCCATGATGGTGTCTGATTGTTCAAATGTGCTTGCAGTGCTTTAATTGTGAGTATCTTTAAGTCGTGTTCTTTTTGAATGCCTATCAATTCAGGCATACGTGCCATTGTGCCATCTAGATTCATGATTTCACATATGACACCCGCCGGCTCTGAACCGGCAAGCTTAGCTAAGTCCACTGCCGCCTCTGTATGACCTGGTCGTTCTCGTACACCGCCCTCTTTTGCAATCAGCGGAAACACATGACCTGGACGCGCAAAATCCTCTGGTTTTGCTTCTTGTTGTAACATCGCCAAAATGGTGGTCGAGCGTTCGAATGCACTAATTCCGGTCGTTGTTGATATATGATCGACGCTCACCGTAAATGCTGTGTGATGCGCATCTGTGTTTTTCTCCACCATGGGGTGCAGGTGAAGTTGTTCGGCAATTGAAGCATGGACTGGCGTGCAAATGAGGCCTCTCCCATGTACAGCCATGAAGTTTATGACCTCCGGCGTTGCATGCTCAGCAAGCGCTACAAAGTCTCCTTCGTTTTCTCTGTCTTCATCATCGACTACGATAATGATTTCTCCTTGTTTGAGTGCATTTACAGCCTCTTCAACAGAATGATACATACAATCGCCTCCTAAAATCCGTGCTCTTTTAAAAATGATGGGGTCAATCGAGATGGTTGCTGCCCGTCATGCCCTTTCGTTAAAAACCGGTAAATATATTTCCCGATCATGTCACATTCTATATTCACTATGTCCCCGATGGATTTAGTCGGAAAAATGGTTCCTTCAATCGTGTGAGGTATCATAGAGACTGTGACACAGGCATCACGCAAATCAAAAATTGTGAGACTAACACCTTCTATTGCAATTGATCCCTTTTGGGTGAGCATATCAGTGAGGCTCTTGTCCATCTGTACATCATAATATATGGCATTACTCTTTTGTTCTATTCGGGTAATCAAAGCGGTCCCATCGACATGACCTGATACAAAATGACCGCCGAATCGTCCATTTGAAGACATGGCACGTTCTAAATTAACTGGGCTGCCTGACTTTAAATGAGCAAACGATGTGGATTTAACTGTCTCTGGCATCACATCTGCCGTGAACTGCTCTTTTGTAAAGCTTGTGACGGTTAGACAAACGCCGTTGATCGCAATACTATCGCCAAGATGAACATCTTCTAGTACACGGCTGCATTTGATGACCATTTCCATCGCATCTGTTGCTCTTTTGGTTATTGACTGAACTGTGCCAACTTCTTCAATAATACCGGTAAACATGTGATCCTCCCTTTCTATTTCATTTGTATTTCTCACTTTAGTTAAAGCGATGTTAGGGACATGTGATCGATTGAACACCTTCGTCGCTTTTTATGGTCAATACAAGATCGATGTGGGATCACCTAATCAACACTGCATGCTGCTGTCTACAGGAACATACAGAAAGCCCCGGAAATTAAATTCCGGGGCTTGGGTTTTTTCGCATTAGAAATAAAACTATGATTGAATAATATTTTTCATTCATAGCCTTCTTTATCCTTCTCCCATCCAGACTTTCACTGTCGGCTTCAGCTTTTCACTGAATCAACCGTTAATAAATTAACGGGTCACGGGCTGTAAAGCATTTGCTTTATTACCGTCGGTCGGGATTTCCACCCTGCCCCGAAGGATACAATCGATATTTAGCTGTCCTTAGGGGGTATTATAGCGGTCATTGTGGACAATTGCAACAATCAAGATTTATTTACATTTCATGAAAAAAGCCTCCTTTTAGGAAAGGAGACCTGTTATTGAACGACTTTTACCACTTTAATAAGACCATCTATTCTTTTTTCATTACTAAAGTAGGCTTTAATTCGATCACCTTTTTTTAGATCGGAAACATTATCTTCAAATTTCTTACCATTAAAAATAATTTTTGTTCCGTTTTTTGCTTGACCGTAATATTCATCTCCATCAATTTTCGTGATCGTATATTCATAGATGGTGTAATCTTTTTCATTATTCGTTAAGCTTTCACCGATCGCTGTTGGTACATCTTCAATCTTCATACCATTCATGTATAAATAACCTGTACCTAAACAAAGCAGTAAAACAAATAAGATGGCTATTTTTAATTTTATTTTCCCCATATTTAGAACCTCCATCATCTGCACTTCGCCCTTTGGTAAGTTTTATTCCTTATTTTGATGAAATAAAACCAAAAAAGCTGTTTTTCATTCATGGTCACTTATATAACGATCCAGACGAACATTTGGTTTCATGCCTTGATCATGACATATGATACGAATATGCGTTCTTGAATAAGGGGGTGTTTTGGAGTTTGTCCTTATACAACAGTGAATCCTTTTGCCTCTGAAGAAAATAGAAACTTTTGTCCTATCCTCTTTTCTCAAGTGCGAATAAATCTTCTTCTAAAGTTTGCGCACGTTGAACAGCAATGTCCCGGCTATCACGCACCCCCTGATTATAATAGTAACGTCCGAGGTGTTGTGTGATAAATGCCAATACTTGACTAGCCGCCACTTCTCCAATGTCTTCTTCTCGCTCATCTGCAAAAAAACGCTGTATTTCGTCAATCATTTGTCTTCTTTCTTCTGCTTTAAATGATTTCATCTCATCCACCCGCTTCCTCTTTTTTCACTCGTGATTTTACCAACTCACACAAGAGAATGTATGTTCTACTATACCATAAATGATGTCTTTCTGCTAAGAATTGATTCCATAAAAAAACACCGCATATGCGGTGTTTTCTCTTCATGATTATGCATCGACAACTTCGACTTTTTCCATGCCTAGTCCTTGTTCCATATCAAGAACAGCCTCGATACCTGATGTTACTTTACCAAAAACAGTGTGAACACCATTTAGATGCGGCTGTGGATCATGCACGATAAAGAATTGGCTTCCACCTGTATCTTTACCAGCATGCGCCATAGATAATGAACCTCTTTCATGTTGATAAGGATTTCCTTCTGTTTCACATTTGATTGTGTAGCCAGGTCCTCCAGTTCCATTACCGTTTGGATCGCCTCCTTGGCTTACAAAGCCTGGGATGACGCGGTGGAATGTTAATCCATCGTAAAAGCCTTCATTTGCTAGCTTTTCAAAGTTTGCTACTGTACCTGGAGCAGCTTCTGGGTAAAGTTCAAACTCAATTTTCTTTCCATTTGTTAGTTGTATGTATCCTTTTTTCGCCATTTTTCACATTCTCCTTTCAGGTTAAACAACGCCCATTATAGCACATTTTCTAGGATGTTAAACATTCCCGCTCTTGATTCTTTGTTTACCTGTCTCTTCAACATTGATAAAATAGAGAGGGCTGTTACTGATTTGATAGATATCATGTCCTATTTTTACATTGGATGGTAACATTCGCCGAAATGGGTAAAAACAACTTCGAAAAGAAAATTGAAACGTCAGGCCGTTTTGTTACGTCTATATGATGGAGTACGCCAAAAAGCATGCTCAAAGATTAGTTCCTCTTTAAAGAGGAACGCTTTCGACTTGAAGGAGGTCAACATGTTTAAAAAAACAATGCTTGGTATGATGGCAGCGCTCCTTTTACTAGTAGGTGCGCCAAAAGTCAGCTTAGCAGATGCAGCTGTCGGCGATGTCATCGTCACACTCGGGCAAGATTTAACACCGACTGATCAAAAGAAGGTACTTGACGAGTTGAATCCACCTGAAAATGCGACAAAAATTGAAGTAACCAATAAAGAAGAGCATGAATATTTAGGAAAGTATATCCCTCGTGCCGAGATTGGAACAAGAGCTTTATCATCTTCATCTATCACGATTGAAAAATCAGGGACGGGTCTAACTGTTGATACCCACAACATTAAGACGATCACTGATGAGATGTATCTCAATGCTTTAATGACAGCTGGTGTCAAGGATGCCAAAGTTGTCGTGACTGCACCGTTTGAGGTATCTGGTACAGCAGCGCTTACTGGTTTATTAAAAGCTTATGAAGTATCTAGCGACAAAGCCATTCCAGAAGATGTCAAACAAGTAGCAAACGAAGAACTTGTGACCACATCAAAATTAGGTGACTCAATTGGGAAAGACAATGCATCTGCTCTCATTGCCAAAATCAAGGATGACATTGCGAAAAACGGTGTTCCTAAAACAACAAAAGATGTGGAAGAGAGAGTAAACCAGGCCGCGTCCGATTTGAATTTGAACCTCACGCAGGAGCAAAAAGATCAGCTTGTCTCTCTTTTCGATAAAATGAAGAACGTCAATATTGATTGGAAAGAAGTCGGTTCTCAAATTGATAAAGCAAAAGACAAGATTACCAACTTCATAGAATCTGACGAAGGTAAAAACCTGCTACAAAAAATTTGGGATTTCTTTGTCTCGATTTGGAACGCGATTGTGTCCGTGTTTACTGGCGGAAAATAATTCAACGAAACGAAAGCTGCCTGATGATCAGGCAGCTTTTTTAAGTAGATGATTTCACTTTAGATTGATAGGGCAAATCAAGCTTCACAATATCCTCATATGTCTCTCTTTCAACAACGAGCTGCGCTTCTCCATCTTCTACGAACACAACAGCCGGACGCGGGATGCGGTTATAGTTGTTCGACATGCTGTAGCCATAAGCTCCTGTACAAAAGACCGCTAACAGATCGCCTTGTGACAGCTCTGGCAGGTCAATATCCCAAATGAGCATATCTCCACTTTCACAACACTTTCCTGCAATGGATACGGTTTGATCGTGATGTTGACTCATTTTATTGGCACTTGTTGCTTCATATTTCGCTTGATATAAAGCTGGGCGTATATTATCGCTCATTCCCCCATCAACAGCTACATAATCACGAATGCCTGGCACATGTTTTGAAGATCCGATCGTATAAAGAGTCGTTCCTGCGTCTCCTACAAGAGAACGACCTGGCTCGATCCATATTTCCGGCATATCAAACTCGTAACGCGTAACATTCGTTTTGACGGCTTGAATAATTTTTTCAACATATTCTGTTGCAGGAAGCGGTTCATCATCTGCTGTATAACGGATCCCAAAGCCCCCTCCTAAATTTAACACCGTCGAAATAAAGCCAAACGAGCCTCTCCATTCATCAAGCTTCATAAAAATTTTATCTGCCGCAAGGACAAAACCTGCCGTATCAAAAATCTGTGAACCAATGTGACAATGGACGCCTAAAAGCTCAATGACCTCTGATCTAAGCACTTGTTGTACCGCTTCGTCTGCTTGTCCATTATGAAGATCAAAACCGAATTTTGAATCTTCCTGTCCAGTTGTAATGTAATCGTGGGTATGTGCTTCAACGCCTGGTGTGATGCGAAGTAGCACCTTGACCTGTTTTGACAGTTCTTGACCAAGTTGTTCAATGAGCTTTATTTCATAGAAATTATCGACCACAATACAGCCAATGCCATATTCTAGTGCCATCTTTAATTCTTCTCTACTTTTGTTGTTGCCATGGAAATGAATTTTATCTACTGGAAATTCGGCACAAATGGCTGTGTGCAATTCCCCGCCTGATACAACATCGAGAGATAACCCTTCTTCCTTGGCAAGCTGAAACATCGCAATGGAAGAAAATGCTTTACTTGCATAGGCCACTTGAGCTTTTAATCCTTCTTCTATAAATGCTTTTTGAAAGTTTTTTGCGCGCTCCCGTATTAAAGCCACATCATATACATAAAGTGGTGTTCCGTACGTTTCTGCTAAAGAAACGGCATCAACACCACCAATTTCTAAATGTCCGAGTTCATTTTGTCTGCAAGTGCCATGTAAATACAATGTCATTCCCTCTTTCTCCGCCTCGGCTGAAAAAAGACAGCTTCATTAGCTGTCTTTTGCCGTTTCTCAAAGTTAAAAATACAATATCACAATCTTCAGCCAGTTTCAATGAGCGTTAAGAATTTGGCGGGATTTTTGATCGATTTTGAGGGTGAACAATGCTTGGTCTTACTTTTGAGCCAGGGACAGACGTCCGTATGAGCACTTGCCATAGCGCTTTTCCATTGAATGGAATGAATGGCCACATATATGGTGTCTGCAATGAACGAACAGATGTTAAAAAAATCAATAACAAGGTAAAACCAATGATGAGTCCATTCAGCTTAAAGATCGCCACTAATGCTAATATGATCAATCGAATGATCTTATTGGCGACACTTAATTCATAGCTCGGTGTTGTAAAGGTGCCAATGGCTGCAAGGGAGACGTACAAAATTACCTCGGGTGTGAACAAACCGACATCAATGGCAATCTGACCAATTAAAACGGCGGCAATCAAACCCATGGCGGTCGATAGTGCCGTTGGCGTATGAATCGCTGCCATCCTTAAAAACTCCACCCCTATATCGGCAAGGAAAACTTGGAGAATCACAGGTATTTGTGATGGTTTGTTAAATCCAATATAGTCTAAATTGTCTGGTAACAGATTCGGTTCTAAAATAAACAGAAACCAAATCGGCAAAAGAAAGGTAGAGCACAATATCCCTAAAAATCGTACCCACCTTAAAAAGGTCCCAACCATTGGCGCTTGCCGGTATTCCTCAGCATGTTGCACGTGGTGAAATATCGTGGTCGGTGTGATGATGACACTAGGGGACGTATCTGTAATGATGATGACATGCCCTTCTAAAATATGGTTGGCCGCCACATCTGGACGCTCTGTATAACGAACCAGCGGAAAGGGATTATATCCTTGCCTGATGATAAATTCTTCAATCGTTTTATCAGACATCGTCAGCCCATCGACTTTAATCCCAGATACTTCTTTTTCAATGATATCAACTAGATCTGGGTCAGCAATATCTTCAATGTAACAAACACATACATCTGCCTTCGAGCGCTCTCCCACTTTAAGCATTTTGTAGCGCAAATTTTCATCTCGCACTCTTCTTCGAATAAGTGCTGTATTCACAATAATATTTTCGACAAAGCCGTCTCTTGCACCCCTGACGACTTTTTCTGTGTCCGGCTCTTCTGGCGTTCTGCTAGGATAGCTCCTGACGTCAATGATAAAAGCGTAATTCTCTCCCTCTACGACGACTGCGACAAGTCCTGAGAGCACTTGATCAACTGCTTCATCTAGCGTTTCCACTTTTGAGACTTGCTGATTGATAAGACGGTTCTCCACAACACGTGCCATGTCATCTGATTCAGGTTCGTTGTCATTAATTTCAACCAGTTCTTTTAATAAGAAGATGATATATTGTGTATCACATAACCCATTTACATAGTAAAGTTGGATTTCCTGATCATGGATATAGACTTTCCGAACGCCAAGATCAAAACTAAGCCCCATTCCCACATTTTCCTTGAAATAATCTTCATTTTTCTTCGGATCTCGGTACACGTTTACTTTGTCTTTCTTCATGGAAACCGCTCCTTTCTAATATGAATTCAACTGCTTTCATCGTGATTGGAGACCCTTTGCTTAGATCGTCTTTTCGCCCCATCTTACCAATATCTCCGATCCCCACAACAAGCGGAATTTGGAGGGAATCAAGACAATATACCGTATCCCCACTCATCTTATGAGGTTCTAGTTCTGGCAATCCATGCTTATCCACACCGTATTCCGTTAATTCACCTTCCCGGTCAATGGAAACATCTACTTTTGTCCATTCTGCTTGATGGGTTTTGGATGCAACGGCAATGGCTCCGATGACGTCGATTTCAGGATGACGCGCCACATACTTCATCGCCGTCTCTCCTGTTCCTTCGCCGGTTAGCCCAGAATCATCAAACATGACAAACACTGGATCATATGGTGTTTTTAAAATCATCTGTACTAGTTCAGGGCCCGTCCGTTTACTCGGGTTCCCTTTTGAGCTTGAAATACATCTTCCACCTACGTTTTTGGCGGCTAGCTCAATGGTTTTGGCAGCATATATATCTCCGTCGGTCACTAAAATGACTTTACGTCTTTGCCCCATAAGATTGATTATCCTTTCGGTTTAAATATGAGTGCGACGATAAAAGAAAATAAAATCGCAGCTGATATTCCAGCAGAGGTTAATTCGAATATACCGATCCCAATGCCAATAAATCCGTGCACATCTGCCTGGTGCATTGCCCCATGCAGTAAGCTATGACCAAAACTAACGATCGGCACGGTGGCACCTGCACCAGCAAATTCAATAAATTTATCATAAATGCCGAACCCATCTAAAATGGTCCCAGCAACAACAAAAATGGTCATGACATGTGCAGGTGTGAGTTTCAGTACGTCTAACAAAAGCTGACCGACAACACAAATGAGTCCCCCTGCGACAAATGCGATGAGATAATCCACTAGCCTTCCCCTCCTGCACGCTCAAATACAACACCATGGGCAATGGTAGGAATGGTTTCTTTTTGTTGAACCATCATCGGGCTGAGAAGCGCACCAGTTGCCACAACCAATACCCTCTGTAGATTCCCCGCTTTCATTTCATGAAAGATATGACTAAATGTCACAACTGCTGAACAGGCACAGCCACTGCCCCCAGCAAACACATTTTGGTCTGGTGTATAGATAATTAACCCGCAATCATCGTGTTTTCTGCCAAGCTGAATCCCTTCTTCTTTGAGGAGATCCTTTAAAATCGGTGAACCAATGCCTGATAAATCACCCGTTAAAATGAGATCATAATCATCTACGGTTCTGCCTAAATCTTCTAAGTGCTGTTTGATTGTATCCGCTGCTGCGGGCGCCATTGCTGATCCCATGTCAAATGGATCTGTGATGCCAAGGTCCATGACTCGTCCAACCGTTGCACTTGTTATTTGAATGCGGGAAGGCTCTTCGCTGATAATCACAGCACCGCTTCCTGTGACTGTACTTGTTGCTGTATCTGGTTTTTGCCCTCCATATTCTGTTGGATTCCGGAATTGGCGTTCTGCGGTTGCATTATGACTACTTGTGGCAGCAACGGCTCTTTTCGCAAAACCGCCATCTACTAATGCTGATGCAATCGCAATGGATTCCATTGATGTAGAGCATGCGCCAAATAAACAAAGGAAAGGGATCTTTAGCTCTCTTGCGACGTAGTTGGCTGTGACGTTTTGATTGAGTAAATCACCTGCTAACAAAAGATCGATATCGCTTTTTTGTAAATTCGCTTTCGACAGCGCGGTTGATATCGCATCTTCCATCAGCTTTCTCTCAGCCATTTCCCAGTTTTTTTGATTACAGTGCATTTCATCATATGTTTTATCAATCAGATGACCGATCGGGCCTTCTTTTTCTTTTGGACCTGCAGCCGTTCCTTCTGCATTCACATAAAGTTTATGCTCAAATACCCAAGATTGTTTTCCTGTTAATTTCACGTTTCATTCCTCCTACGCAAACGCCTTTTCTATGATGTATCGAATGATCCCCACAACATATGCGGAGACGACACCAAAGACAATGACGTTCCCAGCGAGTTTAAACATATTCGTGGCAACACCTAAAACAAGCCCTTCACTTTTGTGTTCAAGGGCAGCACTTGTCATGCTGTTTGCAAAACCTGTAACCGGTACAGCTGATCCCGCTCCGGCAAACTGTCCAATTTTATCGTAAATTCCGATACCAGTTAGGATTGAAGAAATTAAAATGAGGGTCGCGACCGTCGGATTTCCCGCCGTCTTTTCATTAAAATCAAAAAAGTGAATATAAAAATTTTGCAAACCCTCCCCTATGGCACAAATAAAGCCGCCAACAAGAAAAGCCTTGATGCAGTTGAGCACATAAGGAGGTTTGGGCTGATATGTTTTCACCTTCGATGGATAGTTCTCTTTTAAACTCGACACGTGTTGTTCCCTCCAAATTTGTTAAATATAAATAAGCCAATGAAATAATGAACCGAACACCTTGCCTAAGACGATCGCCATGAGCAGCAACACAATTTTCCCGTCCATGCCAATTCTTTTCGTTAAGATCGGAAGTACATTCAATACTTCAGTCAAAGCTGCTGCGAGCATTCCAACAAAGATGCCAGATAAAAGACCGATTGGAAGCGTCAGCCATTTGGATACATGTAAATTCATTCGGCTTAAGGTCGCCCAGCCTCCAACGACTGCACCACTGATAACAGCTGCCTCATATCCTTGTATGAAGCGCTGCGTTTTGGTCAATTGCATTAACCGAGGGATGATGCCAAGCACTGTCAAAAATGCCACAAATCCTGCACCAACCGTCAAGCCACCGCCAAATCCAACAAGCACCACAAACACCCATTTACCGATCATGGATATCTTTCAGTGTTTCTTTGTTTTCATTGAGTGCGACATAGTGATCTAGATCGAGCTGATATTTAAACATTTCCACTTCGAGTGGACTCGGTTCTTCATTTAAACGCTTTTTAAATACATGATTGAAAAATAAAATCATGCCGAGACCTAGCCCAAAGCTATATGGAATTTGTAATAAATATGGATGCTCAACCGTTTTTCCCGTGATCATTTCATATAGACGAATATGAACTAACCGCATGCTGACGTCCTCGTGAAAATTCATAATGGCAAGGGCCGCCCCGACAAATAAAAGGAGCCACACAAAAACAAATAAAACGGGAGACAGTTGGCGTTTGTCTGTATCAATTTCTACAATGGTCTCTGACCCTCCGACGATTTGAATGTCGATGTCTACCCACGTTTTTTTGATCGTTTTGACGACATGCATGACGTCTAGGACCACAATGTGACGATCCTTATTGCTGACATGGTACACCGGCATCTTACTAAGCGTTTGTACAGCAAATTCATCACCCGTTATTTGGGCGATATCCTCTAAATAAATGAGCTGATCATTACCGGTCCTAATTCGATGGCGCAGCCGAATAAAGATTTGTCCATCCATCCAAGTCACTTCCTATACGATGGGTTAAAAATAGTATGTGGTGAAAAATGGTTCTCATACTGACAGAACTGAATTTACCGGTAATTACCACACAAAAAAAGCTAGCCGGAATAGGCTAGCTGTCTTTTTGATCCATCTGCATTTGGATTTGTTTTAATATTTTCTTTTCAAGCCGCGAGACTTGTACTTGCGAAATTCCTAGACGCTCGGCGACCTCTGATTGCGTTTGATCTTTATAATAACGCAGGTACACAATCAATTTCTCCCGCTCTTCTAGTTCTTCGATCGCTTCTTTTAGCGCAATTTTATCAAACCATCTTTCTTCTGAATGATCGGCAATTTGATCAAGTAGCGTAATGGGGTCCCCATCATTTTCATACACAGTTTCATGAATAGAGGACGGGGAGCGAACCGCTTCTTGAGCGAGGACAACATCTTCTGGTGTGATATCAAGGTAATCTGCGATTTCCTGGACAGTCGGCATTCGTCCATGAGCTTTAGACAATTCGTCTTTTGCCCGTCTAATTTTATTGCCCAGTTCCTTTAACGAGCGGCTGACTTTCACTGTTCCATCATCGCGAATAAAGCGCTGAATTTCACCAATGATCATCGGAACGGCATAGGTTGAAAATTTGACATCATAAGACAAATCAAATTTATCAACAGATTTTAGCAGTCCAATACAACCAATTTGAAACAAATCATCTGGTTCATATCCTCTATTTAAAAAGCGCTGAACAACGGACCAAACAAGACGCATGTTTTTTTCTACGAGGAGGTCTCTTGCTTGTTGATCACCGTCTTGACTTTTTTTGATGAGGTTTTTGACTTCATCATTTGACAGCTGTGCTTTTTTTGCTTGCTTTTTTACCTCCACATCCATATGAGCATCTCCTTAATTACAAAGCGCTTTGCTTTTTGATAGATGCTTTGTTAAACGGATCGTCGTGCCCATTTCTGGAGATGAGTCAATGAAGACATCGTCCATGAAATTTTCCATAATGGTAAAACCCATGCCAGAGCGTTCTAAATCTGGTTTCGTTGTGAAAAGCGGTTGTCTGGCTTCCTCTAGATCTGTAATTCCCATTCCTTCGTCACGGATGGTGAGGTACACGATGTGATCATCTAGTGTGACACTGATATGCACTTGACCATTTGGATTACCATCATAGCCATGAATGATCGAGTTGGTCACTGCCTCTGATACGACGGTTTTAATTTCTGTTAATTCATCTAGTGTCGGATCAAGCTGGGCAATGAATGCCGCCACGGTGACCCTTGCGAAAGATTCATTTTGACTCAAGGCAGAGAAGGTTAGGTTCATTTCATTTGTCATGATGCCACCCCCAATGTTTGAAGTGCTGTCTGTTCTGAAGGTTCCATACGAATAATTTTGAACAAGCCAGACATATCAAATAACCGATTGACAGCTGGTGAGATGGCGCAAACGACCATTTCTCCGCCAAGTTGTTTGATTTGTTTATATCTCCCTAAAATAACACCGAGTCCAGAGCTATCCATAAATGATAAATCAGCCAAGTTCAGCACGATATGGCGAATGTCCTCAGTTTCCAAATAATTCGTCACCTTTTGTCTCAACGTTTCTGCAGAATGATGATCGAGCTCTCCTGTTAGCCGAATGCATAGTACGCTCTCTTTTACTTGAAAATCAATACCAAGGCTCATCTTATTCCTTCCTCCTTGCTCTAATTTCGGATAAAGAATGTTTCTCTTTTTAATCAACTAAATCCTTCACCATGACAAAACTAGTGATCATTCGTCACATTTAGATGTCTTTTTCTCTCGGTCATAGCAAAAAGACTGCTATAAACAGCAGCCTTTCGGTCGATCATTTCCATTTGACAAAATCAGCCATCGCGCGTTTGAAGAATGTCCAGACTCCTGCTTTTCCCATTCCTTCTTTTGCTTCAACGGGGCTTTCATGCAAGACTTTGCCGTCTTTTTTCAAGACAATGGTGCCCAGCTCTGTTCCTTTTGAAAACGGGGCAGTGACATCATGAGACAATTTAATTTCTTTTTTTATCTGATCCACATTTTCTCCCTTTTTCGTTAGGAGCGAGATCGGTTCAGATGTAACAAGTTGAACTTTTTTCTTTTTACCCTTGCTCACTTTGATCTCAGCTACTTCTTGTCCCCGTTTATATAACGGATGGGTTGTATATTGACTAAATGCATAATCTAGCATTTTGACCACTTGAGCGTTTCTGTCTTTCGGTGTACTTGCCCCGAATACAACTGCGATTACACGCATGTTTCCTTTTTTAGCAGATGCGGTTAAACAGTATTTTGCCTCACCTGTAAAACCCGTTTTCACCCCATCAACGCCTGGATAAAACTTAATCAGACGGTTCGTGTTGACGAGCCAGAACTTCTTATCTGTGTTTTGACGAAGATAGTCTTCGTATACACCTGTAAACTTAGTAATTTGTTCATATTTCAACAGCTCTCTCGCCATTTTTGCCATATCATGAGCTGTGCTGTAATGACCTTTTTCAGGCAGTCCGGTTGGATTTTGAAAGACGGTTGCGGTTAACCCAAGTTCTTTTGCCTTTTTGTTCATCTCTTGAACAAATTGTTCCTCTGATCCAGAAATATGTTCAGCCATCGCAACCGAGGCATCATTTCCTGAAGCAATGGCAATACCTTTTAGCATCTCTTCAACGGTCATTTCTTCTCTGGCTTCAAGGAAAATTTGCGAGCCGCCCATTGATGCAGCATAGTCGCTCGTTCTTACCTTGTCCTTTAGTTTGAGCTTGCCTTGGTCAATGGCTTCCATGATGAGGAGCATAGTCATGATTTTGGTCATGCTTGCAGGAGCAAGCTTTTCATCGCTGTTCTTGTTGTAAAGCACCTTCCCCGTGTCACGTTCCATTAAGATAGCTGATTTGGCTTCATGCGCCAATTCTGATGTTTGTGTGTCCGATGGTTTTCCCGCTTTTTCTTTCGCTATAGCTGATGGCGAAACCATTGAGATAATCATCATTAAGATCAACAGTGCACATATATGACGTTTCAAGTGGCAGACCTCCATTATCGTAATCCTTTACATTTTTTCCTGGTATAGGCTGTTTTATTCAGAGATCGCTTGATTGCCTTAAAAAAAGCCTCCTGTTTCATAACAGAAGGCTTTCCAAGAACGTCCTATGAGAGTTGTTCGACAACATTTTTCACTAAATCAAGAAAACTTGCTTTTACTTTTTCCGTCACTTCAATGACTTCATCATGAGAAAGTGGTTGATCTAAAATACCTGAAGCGGCATTAGAGATACATGAGATTCCAAGCACCTTCATTCCCGCATGACGCGCGACAATGACTTCTGGCACAGTCGACATGCCGACTGCATCAGCTCCAAGTGTCCTTAAGTAACGAACTTCAGCAGGTGTTTCATATGAAGGTCCCGTCATCCCAGCATAAACGCCCTGCTGTACAGATATCCCTAATTGTTGCGCTGTTTTCTCAGCAAGTGTGAGGAGGTCCTTGTCATATGGAGCAGACATATCAGGGAAACGAACACCTTGACTGTCATTTGGTCCAATTAAAGGATTGGTTCCCATCATATTGATGTGATCTGTTATCAGCATAAGATCGCCCGGTTGAAAGGACGTATTCACTCCGCCGGCGGCATTTGTGACAATGCATGTGCCAATGCCAATTTCCTTCATCACTCGAACAGGAAAAGTCACTTGCTTCATGTCATATCCTTCATAGAAATGAAAACGTCCTTGCATCGCACAAACAACGGTGCCCTTTAGCTTCCCGATCACAAGCTGCCCAGCATGTCCCTCAACTGTTGAAACAGGGAATCCAGGAATATCTTCATATTTTAATTTGATTGGATTCTCAATCTCATCTGCTAAAATGCCCAGTCCTGACCCTAAAATCAATCCAACTGTTGGACGATCTGTTGATGCTTCTTTAATATATGCCGCCGCTTCTGAAAACTGTACTCCCACGTGTTTTCCCCCTATTTCAGTTTAGTTAAAAAGCTTGTCCCATATTTAGGTAACGTTGACTTGAAATTATCTGCTACTGTTGCTCCAAGATCTGCAAACGTTTTTGATGTTGGCAACGCCTGTGCGTCCTGATGCTTTTTGCTGTATGCAATGAGCGGAACGTATTCTCTCGTATGGTCTGTCCCGTGATGAACCGGATCATTCCCATGATCTGCTGTGATGACAAGCAGATCATCGTCTTTCAGGAGCTCAAACACTTCAGGTAGACGTGCATCAAATTCCTCTAGTGATTTTCCGTAGCCCTCTGGATCTCTTCTATGGCCAAAAAGCGCGTCAAAATCAACAAGATTCACAAAGCTAAGCCCAGTGAAATCTGTTTTCAGTGTGTCGATCAGTTTGTCCATACCATCCATATTTGATTTGGTTCTAAGAGACGATGTGATTCCTTCTCCATCATAAATATCAGAGATTTTACCAATGGCAATGACATCAAGTCCATCATCTTTCAGTTCATTCATGACTGTACGGTCAAATGGTTTTAACGCATAGTCGTGACGATTTGGTGTTCGAACGAATGCACCAGGCTCTCCAACAAATGGACGAGCAATAATGCGTCCTACCATATATTTTTCGTCTAATGTGAGCTCTCTTGCTAATTCACAAATACGATAAAGCTCTTCTAATGGCACAACCTCTTCGTGTGCGGCAATTTGCAGGACAGAATCCGCAGATGTATAAACGATTAAATCGCCTGTTTTCATGTGCTCTTCACCAAGCTCATCAAGGATTTCCGTCCCAGAAGCTGGTTTATTTCCGATAATGCCTCGTCCTGTTTTTTCTTTTAATTCATTTAATAGTTCATCTGGAAATCCGTCTGGAAATACTTTGAACGGAGTGTCTATGTATAGACCCATAATTTCCCAATGACCTGTCATTGTGTCTTTTCCGTTTGATGCTTCTTGCATTTTCCCAAAATACGCAAGCGGTTTTTCGTCCGCTGGAATTCCTTTGATTTCTCTAATATGACTTAGCCCAAGCTTCGCCATATTTGGCATATGAAGTCCGTTCATTTTTTCTGCAATATGTCCAAGTGTATCTGCACCTACATCGTTAAAATCAGCGGCATCGGGTGCTTCTCCAATTCCTACTGAATCCAATACAATGAGGAAAATGCGTTTATACTGATAATTAGGCATTCAAAAGCGCCTCCTTCAACATTGTTATCTTTTGACCTTTTTATAGAGGTCTGACATCTCAAGTATAAACCGTTTTCAAGTCAATTGACAACCTTAAACGGTACACACATCAAAAAGCATGGTCACGTGACCCGTGCCCATACTTTACTTATGCCCTTGGATGGTATTTGTGATACACTTCTTTCAGTCTTGTTTTCGTCACATGCGTATAGATTTGGGTAGTCGAGATATCCGCATGGCCAAGCATCTCTTGTACAGCTCTGAGATCCGCACCATTTTCAAGCAGATGAGTGGCAAATGAGTGCCTAAGCGTATGCGGCGTCAATTCTTTTTGAATCCCTGCTTCGATGGCTCTTTTTTTTAGATTCTTCCAGAAGCCTTGCCTTGACATCTTTTTTCCATGATGATTCAGAAATAAGGCATCCGCTGGCTGTTTTTTTAACAGCTTGCTTCTTCCTTTTTCTAGATACACTTCAATCGCACTTGTAGCGGCTTCGCCAATTGGCACAATTCGTTCTTTTCGTCCTTTTCCAAAACAGCGGATAAAGCCCATTGTCAGATGGACATCAGCTAAGGTCAGATCAAGCATTTCACTGACTCGAATGCCAGTTGCGTATAATAGCTCAAGCATGGCCTTATCCCTGTGGTCAAATGGTGTGTGCTGTTTTGGTGTATCAAGGAGCTTTTCGACCTCATCCAATGAGAGAACCTTGGGCAATTTCCGCTCTGTTTTTTGTGTTTCAATGTTCCATGATGGATCATCTGTGGTCACTTTTTCCCGGAGTAAAAATTGATGAAATGAGCGAATGGATGATAGATGCCGTACCGATGTTTTACTTGATTTCCCTTCATCCTTCAGCTTCTTCAAATAATGTATGATATGTAGACGTGTGACGTCTTTGATATCCGTCAACTGCTCGTCTGTTATTAAAAAAGACAAGTAATTCTGCAAATCTCTTTTATACGAAACAATGGTATTTTCAGAGAGTCCTCTCTCTACGGTCATAAAATGAATAAAGTCCGATAATTGATCGTTCAATGATTTCTACTCCCCGTTTTGATAAAAATAAATCAATCGATCTTGCCATGTATGTTGTTTCGGCTGATCCATTTCCATCACTTTAATCGCTGCACCTTCTGGTTTGTCATAACGATGATAGCTTTCATATTCTGAATTTATCCATATCATAGCATAATAGAACAGGACGGTAAAACCAGTAAACAAGATAAACACTTTCACCACTTCACCTGTTGTTTTGAGCCATTTTCCCATGATCTTCATGTCCCTTCCCATCTTCTCATTACTTCAGCATATGCCAGATGGGACAAGGAATATACAGTAAAAATGCAAAAAACCCTTTCATATTGTATGAAAAGGTTCCAGGTCGGATTATTTGCCTATTTGCCGGATGCATCATCATGACAGCGATGGCAAATACCATGGAATGTCAATCTATGATCCTTAATTTGAAATCTCCAGTCACGTTCAATAATTTCTTCAACATCTTCTAATAAATCATCTTCAATCTCATCGACTGTCCCGCATTGCATGCAGACAAGGTGATGATGAAAGTGTTCGGCACCTTCTTTGCGAAGATCATATCGCGAAACGCCGTCACCAAAATTAATTTTATCAACAACTTTTAGTTCAGTTAACAATTCTAACGTCCGATAAACAGTAGCAAGACCAATTTCAGGAGACTTCTCTTTTACGAGGAGGTATACATCTTCTGCACTTAAATGGTCTTCTTCATTCTCAAGCAGTACTCTTACTGTTGCTTCACGCTGTGGCGTGAGCTTATAGCTGGAAGAATGAAGCTGTTTCTTAATTCGATCAATCCGATTTTCCATTGACTTTCCCTCCTACGCCACATTACTTGATCATTATACCAAATGATGTGCAGGGAGCCAACTATAATCATTTTAAATTAATAAATAAATTGATTATTATTTAATAATAATTATAACAAATTAGAATAGGACACCTGCTAGCTTTTTCATCAGCATCAGTGAAAGGTAAGATTCAAAAAAGGAGGAAAGTGCCGCAAGCGTTAAAATCATCAGCAGAACAGATGCATATCGTGCAAACCACTGAACAGGCGCTTGACTGATGGTTTTTTTCAAGAAAAGCTGTCCAATTAAGCGAATGGAAAATGCAATTGCACAAGTCCCGATGACTAAGTAGGCTGGAATGAGTAAAATGTTTTGTGGGAGGACAGATACAAACGATAGAAAAAAGCCGCTCAAGCCCATTTGATTCACCAGAAATCCGACCGTAAATCCGATGACGATCCCTTTTAAAAAGATCATCAGAAAGATGAGCGGTAGCCCAATGATGGAGATGCCCAGAATCCACATCAGACCTAAATATTTCATATGATGAAAGAAACTTTGTAAAAACATTTCTTTTGATTCTGCTGCCTTCTCATTCGTCAGCTGACCAAAAAATTGATTTAAATAATAGAATAAATCCTCTTTCTGACTAATTGTCATGCTATTGACGATGATCGCCCCAAAGATCACGCCCATTAAAAAAAGCACAGAGACAAACAAGTAAATCGATAGATGAGCTTTTACGTGCTGAAGAAGATGTTCCTTCCAAGACTTTTTCCGCATACGTCTTCCTCCCAATTAGTAAAGGTTACTAGATTTTATGAGAGAGAATACGAAACATGACAGTTTTATTGAAAGAAAAAGAGAAAGCAGTGAATCGGCTGCTTCCTCTAACCATTTACCTTGCTGCTTTTTGTACGTTCACAAGCCCGGCGCCATAATAAAATGGATCTCCAAGCTTTGTCGCCGTTTTCGAAAGTCTTTCCCGCACTTCTTCGTTTGTCAGATGAGGATGTTTTGATAGAATCACAGCAGCGGCTCCTGCTACATGCGGTGATGCCATCGACGTTCCGCTCTTATAACCATACTCGTTCCCAGAAATTGTGCTTAATGTCGCAACGCCTGGTGCGGACACTTCAACCTCTTCTCCAACGGAGGAATCAAACGCTCTTTGCTTTCTTTGGTCAACAGATGCGACAGCCATCACTGAGCTGTATTTTGCTGGATAATCAATCGTATTGAGTGACCCGTAACTCCCTGCATTTCCAGCAGAAGCCACAATGAGAATGCCTTTGTCATACGCTCTATCTACAGCTTCCTTCAGCGCCTCTGATTCACTAGCTCCCCCCATACTAATATTGATGACATCCATGTCATTCTCGATCGCCCATTCGATGCCTTTCACAATCCAACTATAGTAGCCATCACCATTTTGATCTGCTACCTTTACTGCATAGATAGAAGCTTTTGGTGCGGCACCAACGACTCCAACCTTATTATCTAATGCTGCAATGGTGCCTGCCACATGTGTTCCGTGTTCATGTGGGTCCACGAGCGGGTCGGATTCAGTTGGAACAAAGCTGATTCCGCCTGTTACGTGTAAATCTTCGTGCTTGCCATCAATGCCGCTATCTAGTATAGCCACTTTGACATTCTGTCCGGCGTATCCACGTTTATGTACTTTTTGTGCTTTGATGCTTTTGATACCATACGGGGTGGATTGACCACTTGTTTTTGCCTTTTGGTCCTCTTCAATAAATGAGACTTCTTTTGCTTGTTTCAGCTTCTCTTTCGACGTCTCATTTAATGACACTTTCATCATATCTATTTGTTCTATTGATTCTTTCACATGTCCACCAGCATCTTCTACAAGTTGCTTTTGTACGTTGTCTTGAACGGAAGAAGAAAAGCCGACCATATATTCTTTTTTTGCTTGCTCTTTTGCAGATAGATCCGCTGCACCAAATGTGATGGATGCCAGCATCATACTTGTCATACATAGGCCTGCTCCAAATGACTTTACGTTCACGATACTCACTCTCCCTTTTATCGCTTTTTTGTCATTTAACTACATTTTTAGACAAAAAGAAACGACCTTTTATCCTATTTTTTAAAATTTTACCAATTATTTGATCTAGTTGTCACAAAAAAGCAAAATAAAAATGCATATGATCCTCTAGTTAAGGTCATATGCATTCGTATCTAATGTTACTTCGAGATACTTCTCAGTTTGTTTTACTTTCCTTTTTCGACTACGTTGCTACATGAAAGAGATAGACGTATACACATCTATCCTTCTTTCTTTACCATGTCTAGATGCGGAATCCCATCTTCATCATAGACCTCTGAGACGGCTTCAAAACCAAACGATTCGTAAAAAGATCGCAAGTAGGCTTGTGCTTGTATTTTAATCCTTGTTTCATTTAGCTCACCTAGTTTTTCTAAAGCCACATGGAGCAGTAATTTACCATAGCCTTTCTTTCTCCCAGCCTGCGTCACAAGCACACGACCGATGGATGCTTCCTTGTACACGATCCCGCTCCTAAATATTCGGCAGTAAGCCACAATGACGCCGTTCTCTTTTGCCATTACATGAAGGGCTTGTTGATCACGATGGTCTATTTCTGGGTAAGGACATGTTTGTTCTACAACAAAGACGTTCACTCTCTCCATTAATATGAGATAAAGATCCTCTTTTGACAGCTCTTCAAATGTTTGACATGTCCATTTAAGTTGATTCATGGTTCATATCCACCTTGCCGTACACTCCGCCTCCACCAGCGATCAGTCCAACCTCTCCTTTTCTGGCTTTGATGATGTAATTGGCTGTTTTTTCTGGCAATACAGCTTTTAGTTCGTTTTCAGTTGCTTGATGAAGAATATTCATTTCTGTTTGAAACACGTTTTTTAGCTTTTGTAACGTTTTTGCGCCAATACCCGGAATAAATTGAAGCGGGAGCTGATGCACATAAGGAGGTCTCTTTCCATTGTCGCTTTCTTGGTCAGCTAGCTCCTTTAAACGCTCACTCACCCCTTTTGTCCACCAAGTATGTCCGCATGCATGACACTTTTTTTCGTCCTCTATTTCAGGTCTCGTCCCGCATTTTTCACACGTTGTATGATAATACTTCCCAAGCCGCGGCGCCAAGCCATAATTCCCTGTGATTTTCCTTCCATCTTTACCTTGCAGCGCTAATGCGAATTCTGTAAAGGAAGCATGATCCATTTGAATTTTTGTATACTCTCGGGCAATTTTCCCTAAGGAATGAGCATCTGAATTCGTTAAAAACGGATAGCGGTTCAGCTCACTTAACTGGGAGGCCATTGATGTATCACAACTAAGACCTAACTCAACAGCATCTATCTGGTCAGGATCAAATACTTCTGTCAAAGAAACTTTGACCCCTTTGCCATATAAACTTTTGTGGGGCGTGAAGATATGGGCAGGAATAAATAAACCTCCCAGCTCCTTGACCTTGTGCTGAAGGGTTCTGCCATCAACATATAAACGTTGTGAACTCAAGTGAACATTCTTCATATGAAGGGAGAGCCAAGCTGAAAACTCGGACATTTTCTGTAATGTGGGCATAAACGCAAGGACATGAATGGGGCCGTTTGAATGGTCATCATTGATTTCTAATTCACTGCCTAAAAGTAAAACCGTTTGTCCAAATGATAGACCTCCATCATCTAGTTCGGTGTATCGTCCTTCCCTTACACCGTCTACTAATTCTTCTAGGACCTCAGGAGATTGTGCATCGATTACACCAATCATCCCCATTCCTTTATTTTCTGACGCCTCTATTAAAATTTGGTCAATGGTTAGAGACCTTGCACCTGTAATTTTGACAGCCCTGCCTGTTCTTGTTCTACCAATGTGAATATGAATGTCTGCAAAAAACTCTCTCATTTCGCTGACTCAAGAACCTCTTGGAGTTGTAAATACTGAATAACATAGGCTGTTTTCGCATCATAAATATGCTGTTTTTCAATTAGGTGCAAGGCTTCGTCTAACGAAACTTCCATCATTTCCACAAATTCATCTTCATCTAATTCTCTTTTTTCTTCGAGCAGAATCAATTGGTCAGCCAGATAGATGTGAACAATTTCATCTGCAAAGCCAGGAGATGTATAAAATGATGTCAGTTTTTTCAACTGCTTCGTCGTGTACCCAGTTTCTTCTTCTAATTCTCTAAGTGCTGTATGTTCAGGCTCTTCTCCCTGTTCTAATTTTCCAGCTGGTATTTCAACGATTGCGCGTTCGAGTGCTTTACGATATTGCTTCACCAAGATGATGTTATTGTCTTCTGTACGTGCAATGACTGCTACGGCACCTGGATGTTTAATGATTTCTCGTTTGCCCTTTTTGCCGTTTGGCAATTCAACATCTTCAAGAACCAAATCAATGATTTTTCCATTGTATAATGTTTTAGATGCTAATGTTTTTTCTTCAAAGTCCTTCAATTTTGTCAGCTCCTCGTTCTACTTTCAATTATTTGTTCATTCATTTTAACATAGATGAATGAACAGAAGCGAAGGACGTCCGTCCGCTTCATTGCGCCATTTGGAATCACCTCGCTTGAATTCCCGGTTTTTTTCACTTAATGTGAAAGGATAGGAGTGTGATGAAAATGAAAAAAAGACGAATTGGCACCTCTGATCTAGTTGTCAGTGAAGCTGCATTAGGGTGTATGTCTCTTGGGACTGAAAAAGAAAAAGCGCTCTCTGTGTTAGATGAAGCCATTGAACTTGGAATCAACTATTTGGATACAGCCGATTTATATGATTTTGGGACGAATGAGGAAATCGTTGGGGAAGCCATACGGAATAGACGAAAAGATTTGATTTTGGCGACAAAAGGTGGAAACCGGTTTGAAAAAGGCAAGCGGGGCTGGGACTGGGACCCTTCAAAGGCGTACATAAAAGAGGCCGTCAAACAGAGCTTAAAGCGTCTTCAGACAGATTATATTGATTTATATCAATTGCATGGCGGGACGACCGATGATCCGATTGATGAAACCATTGAAGCCTTTGAAGAGTTAGTGGAAGAAGGCGTGATTCGATACTACGGCATATCTTCTATCCGCCCAAATGTCATCAAAGAATATGCCAACAAATCGAACATCGTCAGTGTCATGATGCAATATAGCTTACTAGACCGCCGGCCAGAGGAGTGGTTTTCTCTGCTTGAGGAACAGGGGATCAGTGTCGTCGCAAGAGGACCGCTCGCAAAAGGGCTTTTAACTGAAAAGCCACTTGCGCATGCTAGTGCATCTATTCAAAAAAATGGCTACCTGAGTTACTCATTTGACGAGCTCCAGCACGTCATTCCTTCTTTGAAACATGTCGCTTATGACCTATCGCTCACTGAGCTTTCAATTCAATATTTGTTAAAACAACCGGTTGTTAGCTCTGTTGTTTTTGGTGCAAGCTCTGTGAAACAGCTAAAAGAAAATGTTGCAGCAGCAAATGCACGTCAATTAAGTGATCAAGAAATCAAAGCATTGACTTACTTTACAAAACAGCCTGTATACGAAACGCACCGATAGAACGTAAAAAAGAGATCACAGCCTGTGGTCTCTTTTTTTAGCTTTTATACTTTCTCCAATCTAAATGACTCTCATCTAGCAGCTCTGAAAAGCTTTTATTTTTTTCTTTTTCTCGCTGCTGTCGAAGAAGATCTTGTCGTTTTTGTTCTTCTCTTTTTTCTGTTTCTACTGCAAGACTCTGTTTCATTTGAAGGAGTTGTTGTTTGACATCTTCATTGATGCCGTCTTTTAGTTTGACTTGATCTTGATTTGCTTTTTTCATTGTGTCTCTCTCCTTTTGTGCTAGTGTATCATTCGTTTCATTTACTGGGCAAGAGTCACGCGATGCTCCCAATATGTGGTATGATCATCATAGAAAAAACGTGAGAAAGGAAGAATGAGCTTGAAAAAGAAATGGTTCGTCTTACTCGCCTCTATACTATTTCCACTCATTGCAATCGGCATTTTCTTCACCAATAAAATGATGTATATTCGCCAATTAACGGATGAAGAGCTTGTCCAACGTGAAACAGATGAAGGTCATTATCATCACGAGGACTTTCAACAACTCAAAAAAGAGAAAGTTTGTATCTCTTCACCTTTTGGTTATGAATTGCATGGATATTTTGTGCCGCGCGCCCATACCACACGAACCATCATCCTTTGCCATGGCGTCACAGTCAGTCTGATCAATTCAGTCAAATATATGAAATTATTTCAAAAGCTCGGCTGGAATGTGCTGCTTTATGATCACAGAAGGCACGGCATGAGTGGCGGCAAAACCACTAGTTATGGATATTATGAAAAAGAGGATTTAGCGCAGGTTGTTAAATGGCTGAGGATAAGGCTCGGTCCCAGTGCCATCATCGGCATACACGGAGAGTCAATGGGTGCAGTCACTACCTTGTTATATGCTGCAAAGCCTGAAGCAAACGCAAATTTTTACATTGCCGACTGCCCTTTCGCTTCCTTTGAAGAACAGCTAATCTATCGATTAAAAACGGATTTTCGCCTTTCAGGCAATTGGATCCTTCCACTGAGTGATCAAGTACTTAAATGGCGAGATGGATACCGCATTCGACAAGTGGCTCCCCTTGATGTCATTGATCAGGTGAAAGAGCCAGTTCTATTTATTCATAGCCGTCATGATGACTATATTCCATGTGAACAAAGCCAAAAGTTATATGAGCGTAAGAATGGCGATAAACAATTATTTATTGCGCCAAATGGTGCGCATGCCATGTCTTTTAGCGAAAATAAGGAAGCTTACGAACAAGAAGTCCAATCTTTTCTTCAAACATATGAATTGAATCAAGATAAAAGAGGAGAATGAACGGTTGTCCACCTCCTCTTTTGTGCTAACTTATCCGATAGTCACCACTGTTGTATGGTGTCTGCCCGCTAGCTCCATATGACTCTCTTCCGATTGTGGCTGACTCATGACCGATAATCCTGCAGTTGCTGCCAATAAAAGAACTATCAAACTCATTTTCATATAAATGACCCCCATTTTGAATTTTTGAAATTGCTTGAATTTTCCGTTCGTAAAATCGAGTGGATGCTTCAAATAGTCCGAGCTCATTATAATAATGAGCCGCATCAAGTGCTAATTCCTCAATATCCGGGTATAAGCGCTTGTCCTCCAACAGGTCTAATGTATCGACTATGATCTTTATTTCTGCATCTACGTACAATGCTTTTAAAAACTGAAATTTGCAAATGTAAATGTCATCTTCTAATTCACAGGCTTTCATAATACCTTGTTGATAGAGGGTTAACGACTCTTCTATTTGTTTTTGTTTAAATAGGATTTGTGTCAGCATAAATAGTGGGTCTAGAGAGCGATTTAGATGGGTTAAATTCTCCTTTTCAAACACTTCAAGAGAGTCCTTCAGATAACGACTTGCTTCCGCAAGATCGTTCTTTTGGTAATAGCAGTTACCTAAGTTGAAAAGGGCCGAACCTATGACTCGAGGATTTCCAATTGATCGTGCTCGCTTAAGAGCATTTTTAAAGTAGGGTAATGCATGATCATAGCATTTCAGATCATCATAGTTTGCACCAATGACAAATTCACAGTGGATGATTCTTAGCGTGTACGTTCTGTAGGCAGAATACGTATCTAACGCTTGCAAAGCATAGTGCATTGAAAAGTGGGTTTGTTTCATGTGGTAGTATACTTCTGCTAATTTAAAATAAAATTCTGCTCTTTCTATATCATCCGATATGAGATTGAGCTTTTTTTCTGCTGAACGGTAATAAGCAATGGCACTTAAATAGTTTCTCTGTTCAAATTCAAACATACCTCTGAAAAAATGAACATAGTATTCAAGCATATCCGTTAGTTTCGTTTGCGAATGTTCGATCATTCCTAGAAGCTTCTTAATATCTTCATCATTTGAGGCTTTCTTTGCTGGTTCAAAATATTCAAGCATGACCTTATGACGAAAATCCATTAGCTGGTAAAACAGTAACAGGTTTTGATCCTGCTCCATTTCAAGGATTTCCTGCTCGACCTCCGCCTTCAGCTTCTCTGCTTTCATGACATGAAATCCACAAATTTGCCTATACCATTCGTTTATTTTGATTCCAACCTGAGGCGATGACAGCTTGAGCTTCAATTCACTTTGGCACCTCCCTCCTCATATACGATACATGTTGTATTCTATCATATTTCCTCGAATGGAAAAATATGAAAAGTCGTTTTTTGTAAAGTTTGCGGTATCCCGCAATAATCGCTCTCTTTGCCCATTTTTCGGCATTTACAGCCTTTTTTTATTCCTTTCTTTCTCATCTTGTCGAAATGGATGCTGAAAGCTATATTTTGCCCTGTCAAAAGAGATTTTTCTAGATTAGACACGCCTTGCGATTTGGTGAGATGATGAATGCACAAAAAAACCCTTTTAAAAAAAGGGCTTATAACACATCCGTTACTTGTTCCATATTCTCTTTAATCCAATTCACAGCTAATTCGAGCGTCGGGAATTCTTCTGTTTCAAATGTGACTTCATCTTGAAGAAGCCAAACATCTTTTTTCACTGAATCCATTCCGCCTATTGACCAGTGCAGAAGGCTATAGGGATGATTGTTATTTAAAAACGACACCCATGTTTTATTCTGTGCCGTATGTTGTATCACTTTCAGCTTTTGATCCACTACATTTCCACCTTACTTTACAAGTATACCCATTCTCGGGCTGAGTATTTGTTGAGGACTTTTCAACATGAGTGTATTTGCTTTTTCATTCAAATCAATCTTCATTTCTTCGTCAAAAAATACCTTTTGTGCTGTTTGGATATACAGCTTAAATGACTGATTGTGGTCGAGCTGCTCCCACTCACCTGTTCTTTCACTTGTGAGCCATATCATTGGAACACCACTTACCGCACAGCCGCATCCATCTGTATCATAGCGAAGAAGTAGTTCTTTTGTTTCATGTGCTGCTTGTTGCTTTTTCATAAACGTTGCTGCAGATTCTGTTATTTGAATGTACATGGACGACCATCCTTTTTTCGTTGATTGTTCCATTGTAACATATCAACAAATGATTAAACATGTTGACACCCTTGCCAGTTACGGCTTCAACATACTTTGTGCTATGTAATGGTCATTCACTTGTCTGATCATTTGTCTTAAGCTGCTTTGACCAATTGTACGCCTCTTGCTCAATTTCTTTAATAATCGCATCTTTTCCGTTGATATAACTTGCTATATCCTCCGGATGTGCTTTCGCTAATTGGCGCTTTTTATGGGCATAGGCATCGGCACGTTCAGGTGCTGCTCTTAAATAATCTCGGAACACCAAATGCCTTTTCACATCATCATGTCCAGTTTCATAGGCGTGAACGTGATGTGAGCGGCTCAAGCCGCCTTTTCTAAAAAAACGTCTTCCTTTGAGTCCATTTTCTCCAAGCGGTTCATACCCTAGCTGACGAAACAGGTGGTTACACTTATCTAATTCGCTCACATGCTTCACCTCTAGCAGGATATCAATAATAGGCTTAGCGGCCATTCCTTTGACTGACGTACTGCCAATGTGGTGACCTTCTACCCAGTTATCGCCCACCACCTTTTTCAGCTTGTCAAGCTCATGGTGATATTGTTCTGGCCAGCTCGTTTGATATTCAACCACTTCCACCTTTCGAAGCATTGAACGTTCCATCTTTGTTAACATCAGATTGTTTTCTACTTGCAAACTAGTCGTCTGTTTAAACCCAAGCTTTTCATAGAGCTGAATCGCTGGGATATTCGCTTCCGCCGTGGTGAGCTCGATTGGTAGTTGATGTTCGATAATGGATTGCATCAGCTTTGTTCCGATTCCTTGATGGACATGCTGAGGGTGTACGGCTAATCGGCAGAGGACGATCCGGTCCTCATGCATTTCATATGAAGCGATCCCTAACAAAGCCCCTTTTCTTTCAAACCCGATGAACATCTCATCTGTTTCCATTATGGCTTTGACCGTTTCTTTTAAGGGCGGTAAATCTTGATAGCCGATTTGCTCTGCTTCCCGCTGATATGCCGCCAATTGGATATGTAATATTTGTTTTGCTTGTTCTTTATTTTGTTGATCTAGCCGAATGATCATGCCTTGGCCTCCAGCTTTTTCACAAATATCACACGGTCTTCATGAAGACCATCATAATCTGAAAAAACCGAGATGCCGTCTACTGTTTTGTCTCCCTTTTCTATCTGAAAACCGAGCTTTGTATGGTAAGCAATGGAGACTTTATTGCTAGGCGCTGTTATAGCCTTTATCATGGTTCTTCCTTCCTTTTTAGCAGCTTCATAAAACGCTTGATAGAGGATTTTGCCGATCTTTAGTTTGCGGTGGTCTGGATGTACCCCAACAAAGTGAATATACGCTTCATCTAAATGAGATTGTGATAAAAAACCTACTAAAAACCCAATCAGCTCCCCCTTCTCAACGACAACAAAACTGGTTTGCTGAAAATGTTCAAAAAATAGCTTCGGTAATTTCGCACGCAAATCACGGCCTCCCCACCAATTTTGAATCACGGATGTGATGGCATCAAAATCTGACGGCTGCACTTGACGTATCATGATAGCCTCGCCCCTTTTCATTTTTGTCTGACTTGTTCTCTTTTTTCTAACATAGAAAAGCTGTTTGTTTCAATCGTCTACTTGTCTGACCGTCCCCTTCAGGAACTGCTCTGTTGATTCTTCGTTTTTCAGCCGCTATCTCCTTTTAATTCTTCACACTTATTTCAAAAAGTGTACTTTTTGGACAAAGGTTTCATTCTTTTGTTATGTTAAGATGGTTCTTATAGGATTTGTGAGAATTGTTTATTGGAGATGATGATATTGGTTTGGATTGTGATTTCGCTTGTTGTGTTTAGCCTTTTAAAACTACTTGTCACCTCGCTACCTTCTGGTGTAGTCGAGCGCCTATTTAGACGTTATGCAGTGCATGCAAAAGTAACAAGTGATCAAACTAACATGACTTTTCAAGGTCGTCCGCTCGATGACCAACAAAAATTTCAAGTAATTCAATATTTTAATGAAGCGACTTTTATTGAACGTTACTATATTTATCCTGGAGATGAAGAGCGTTTTCTTCATCCGAGTGATGGACCTGTGCCGCTTACGATGCAAACGAAGATTGGCAAGCATGACATCACCCTCTTTCTTTTTCATTATGATGACCATGTGGATGTGGTTCGTCAGTATACGCATAAGCCAAAGAAAAAACTGACGGCTTACCGTTTGCAATCTGAACCGCTTCAAACATTCCAGCACATGGCACATGCCTAATATACGTTCATTTTTATCAGACGAAGTGTGAGACACTTCGTCTTTTTTGTTCCCTTGTCTTTGTATCTTATGAATGATTTACCAGTATCCAATTCACCTCCTACCGGTTACAATAGAAACAGAACATATGTTCTAAGAGGTGGATAACAATGAATGAAAGAACGATTATGCTTGTCGATATGCAGTCATTTTATGCGTCAGTAGAAAAAGTGGAGGCTCCTCACCTTGAGCATGTGCCGCTCATTGTTTCAGGAGATCCAGAGCGGCGAAGCGGAGTTGTGCTGGCTGCCTGCCCTCTCGCTAAGAAACGAGGCGTTCAAAATGCATCAAGATTATGGGAAGCGCAGGAGAAATGCCCCGAAGCAGTCGTGGTACGTCCGCGGATGCAGCGTTATCTTGATATCTCTGTCATGATGACAGAACTACTTGAACAATACACAGACCTTGTGGAACCGTATTCGATTGATGAACAGTTTCTTGATGTGACTGGCAGTCTGACACTACACGGCTCCCCACACGAAATCGCTCAAAATATACAAACAACCATCATGAACCAGACTGGCATTTACGCACGTGTTGGCATCGGTCCTAATAAAGTGCTTGCTAAAATGGCCTGTGACCATTTTGCTAAAAAAAACACATCTGGCATCTATGAACTAAGTACAGATCGAGTGGCTACTGATTTATGGCCACTTCCGATCGGAACATTATTTGGTGTCGGCAAACGAATGGAGCATCATTTAAAACGAATGGGAATCAGCACGATTGGGACGCTTGCTACTTATCCGTTAGACCGGCTAAAAAAGCGTTGGGGAATCAATGGGGAGCTCCTGCAGCGAACAGCTTTGGGACACGATCCCTCCCCAGTCACCACACACACTCATGATCAGCAAAAAGCCATTGGACATCATATGACTCTGCCGCATGACTATGCATCTTTTGAGGACATTAAGGTCGCCCTTCTTGAATTGAGTGAAGAGGTAGCTAGGCGGGCACGTTTTAAGCATTATCTTGGTCAGACGGTCTCTGTTGGTGTCAGAGGAGCTGATTTTTCACAACCGACAGGATTTCATAGACAAATCAAACTCCATTCACCTACTCAGTACGGTGCAGATATTGCAGAGGCAGCCATTCAGTTATGTCAAAAGCACTGGGATGGTCAACCCATTCGCAGTGTTGGCATTACCCTCTCACAGCTCCAGCCTGACAACCAATATCAGCTCACTTTATTTGATCACCATTTAAAAAAAGACAAACTGAGCAAAGTATTTGATGCGATTCATATCAAGTACGGGCCTGCTGCACTGCTGCATGCTTCATCATTGACACGCGCAGGGCAGGCATATCACCGCGCCGAAAAAATTGGCGGTCACTATAAATAATGGAGGCGAACAACGATGAATCCCAATAAATTAACACCAGGATACAACATCATGTGGGAGTCAAGCCGAATGATGCTGCCAGAGCACCGGGAGCAGCTTCTTTTTCAAAAGCGAAAGAAAAAAGAATACACGCCCCTCCCGCTGAGTGCTGATCAATTAGAAGAAATGAATTTTCTGATGACTCAGTCCATTACCGAGGATCAAGCAATTTGCATTACCTATGTATCCTCTGGCATGAAAACCCAGTTTTGGGGATGGGTCAAATCCATTCATTATGAAACGCAGCGTATGAAAATGGTGAATGATGAAGATGTTCTAGATGTTTCCTTACAGCAAATTGTCTCGATTGAATCAAAAGCAGACTATCTTGATGAATAAAGGCATCTTCAAACGGAAGAACTTGGCGAAGCTAGCCGCCAGAAGTTCATAACCGATGAAGGCTTCTCCATCACATGACGGATCATCCCTCCATCAAATTGTGTATTTAATTCGCACAATTTTTCATGTATGATTGGAATATCTTACAAAATCAAGGGAGAAGCAGCATGAAAAATAATTTACGTACTTTACATCCGCTTAGTTGGACGATCATCATCGGCACCATATTTGGCCGAATGGCAACGTCCATGAGCATCCCGTTTTTAGCTGTTTATTTGACACAGGTCAAAGGCGCATCCGCTTCGTCAGCGGGTCTCATCATTGCCGTCAGCTCTCTTATTGGGATCGTTGCAAGTTTTTACGGCGGCTACATTTCTGACCGAATCGGCAGAAAAAAAGTCATGCTTCTATCTATCTTTGGTTGGACACTTGTCTTTGTCGGATTTGCGTTTGCAGATGATATCTGGGTCTTCTTTGTGATGAATGCCTTAAACGGACTGTGCCGGGCACTGTTTGAGCCAACATCTAAAGCACTCTTATCAGATGTGACCCCATCAAACATTCGGCTGTTTGTCTTCAATTTAAGGTATACGGCGATTAACATTGGCGTGATCTTTGGACCCCTGCTTGGGTTATATCTAGGATCATCAAAAACCACCATACCGTTTCTAGCTGCTGCCTTCATTTACTTTTTATACGGATTCACGCTAGCATGGCAATTTAAAAAACATCCAGTGGTCAATCCAGAGAGTACCAAACAAATAAATGTCAAAAAAGCCTTATCTATTATACGGAAAGATACAGTGTTTACCATTATCCTTATCGGCATTACCTTATGTTCGTTCGGCTACTCCCATCTAAGCTCGACCCTCCCTCAATATTTATCGGCGTCACCGGTTATTGAGAATGGTCCGAAACTGTTTGGGTATCTTTTATCTTTAAATGCTGTCGTTGTCATTGTTGTTCAATATCCGCTCATCATGATCGCTAAGCGGTATTCGACCATTTTGTCTTTGACTACAGGTAATGTTCTTCTTGCAGGCAGTTTATTTGCTTTGGCATTTTCACAAAGCCTAGGTGCACTCGCTCTCATCATTGTGGTATTTACGATTGGAGAGGTGCTGCTCTTCGCGATGATGGATCTGTTTGTAGACAATATTGCAAAACCGGATATGAAAGGATCGTACTTTGGTGCGATGGGCTTTTCGCAACTCGGCAGTGTCATCGGACCGTGGGCGGGCGGTTTGTGCATTGACTTATTTGGCGCAGACCATCCACTATCCATTTTTTCGGTTCTGTCGATTGTCACCGTAATCGGTGTTCCGTTTTTACTCATTGGATACTACCGTTTCAAAAGACGATCCGCGGCTACCGTTGCTGTTAAAATCAGTGCAGATCATTAAGAAAACCGCTCTTATGTGAGCGGTTTTCATTTTTATACTCGGCGAATCGCGATCTCTTCCACCTGATGCCGATCACCTTTTTTCAAGATCAGATCCGCTCTATATTTTGTGGGCAAAATATTTTCATATAAATTAGGGCGATTCACTGTATTCCAAATCGTGCTAGCCATCTGATCTGCCTCTTCATCCGTCAAATCCTTGTATTGGTGAAAGAAGGATTCAGGGTCTTGAAAGGCGGTTTCTCGAAGGAGACGAAAGCGTTCTTTGTACCAAGATTGAATCTGTTTTTCAGCAGCGTCTACATAAATAGAGAAATCAAAGAAGTCTGATACGAACACACGCGGTTCATCTTTCAGACCATCTAGTGCAGGTGATTGCAGTACATTGATCCCTTCGATGATCACAATATCTGCATCCTCCACTGTTTCATAAACACCTTCAAGCCGATCATAGGTAAGATGCGAATAGACCGGTGCTTGAACAGTCTGCTTACCCGATTTCAGTTCGTTTAAAAAGGAAAGCAGTGCTTTGACATCATAACTTTCTGGGAAACCTTTCTTTTCCATCAACCCTCGGTCTTTTAGCTCTCTTTGAGGATACAAAAAGCCATCGGTGGTCACAAGACTCACCTTCAGTCCATCTCCAAGTCTTGATAAAAGAGTCTCAATGATACGTGCAGTCGTGCTTTTCCCAACGGCTACACTTCCAGCAATTCCAATCAGAAAGGGAATCTTAGCATGGTGTGGATAATTCAAGAAAGCATTTACATGCTGGTTTTTTTGCTTTTCTGCAAAGACATGTAATGTCAGAAAACGAATAAGTGGTATGTAAATGTCTTGAACTTCTTCAAGTGATAAATAATCGTTTAATCCTTGAAGTGCCCTTGCTTCTTCTTCCGAAACAGATACCGGCATATATTCTCCGAGAGCTGCCCAAGCCTCTCTCGTATGGCGTGTATATAGTGTATTAAAGTTCAGTCGTTCGTCACCCAAAGTCTTTCTCACCAACCTTCACTAAACTCGTCACCGAAAAGACGATAATCCGATTGTAGCTTAAAATGAAGGCGCTGTCTTTATTTTTTATCTAAAGTTTGCTTCTTTTGTGAAAAAAAGCATTAAAAATACGGAAATGAGGGTAAATAAGAGTATTGAGTTAAGACAGAAGGGAGCACACCAAATGAAATATGTGATGATTGGCGGAGATGCAGCAGGAATGAGCTGCGCCATGCAAATATACAGAGAGGATCCAGATGCACACATTGTTGCATTAGAAAAAGGAGAGATTTTCTCATATGGGCAATGCGGGCTCCCCTACTTCATTGGCGGCCTCATCGATCACCATGACAAGCTCATTGCACGAAGCGCTGACACCTTTCGTGACAAATATGGCATTGACGCCAGATGCTCACATGAAGTGACTTCTATAGACCCAGATCAAAAAACAGTCTCAGGTATTCATACGAAAACAAAAATGCCATTTACCGAAACGTATGACCGCTTGTTAATTGCCACAGGTGCAAGTCCTGTCACCCTGGATCTGAATGATCGTTCATTAGACGGCGTCCACGTATTAAAAACGATTCCCCACGCGCTGTCCATTATAAAGCATTTACAAAAAGACGTCTCCCACATCACCATCATCGGTGGAGGATATATTGGCTTAGAAATGGCTGAAAATTTAAAAGCCCTAGGCAAAGACATTCATTTGATTCAGCGTGGGTCCACCCTTGGTCCAGGCTTTGATCAAGAAATGGCAAAGCATCTTGAAGAAGAAGCCACCACACATGGCATTCATGTCGTATTAAATGAAACCGTGCAGCGTTTATTAGGAGACTCTCATGTAACGGCTGTTCAAACAGACAAACAGACGATTGACACCGATATGGTGATCATTGCGATCGGTGTCAATCCGCAAACATCTTTTCTTGATGGGACAGCAATCGACCGTCTTGAAAACGGGGCAATCGTTGTCAATCGATATATGCAAACCAATGTAAAAGACATTTATGCTGCTGGTGATTGTGCAGCCACCTATCACCTTGTAAAAAAGAGATTGGATTATATTCCACTTGGGACAACAGCCAATAAACAAGGTAGAATCGCAGGTTTCCATATGACTGGTACCAATCGGGCTTTCCAAGGTGTGACAGGGACGGCTGTGATGAAGTTTATGGACGTGACAGCAGGAAGAACAGGTTTATCCGAGAATGAGGCAAAAAAAGAGGGCATTCCCTACTCAACGAGCACCATTCGGAGCACGGACCATGCTGGGTATTATCCAGATGCAAAGAAAATGAAAGTAAAACTCATTTACAGAAGCGACAATCGCTCCCTGCTCGGCGCCCAGATCATTGGCAAAAGTGGTGTAGATAAACGAATTGATGTCATGGCAACTGCCCTTTACCAAGAGCTCACCCTCACAGACCTTGAAGATCTAGATATCAGCTATGCACCGCCTTTTAATAGTGTATGGGACCCGCTTCAACAAGCGGCTAGACGAACATAAAATACGAAATGGAAGATACAGCTCGCATACATAACGGTTCTATATGATCGTTATGTGAAGGACTGACCATTTCTAACAGTGCCCACACGTCCATCAGAAGCAAAACAAAAAAAGAAACCAGTGCGCAACAGGTTTCTTTTTTTTACTTTTTCATCATCGCTTTGCGTGCTACTTTTTCAACTAAGAACGGGAATAATTGATAGAATTTACTACCAGCATTCATCCAGCCAGGTAAATTAATTTCTCTTTTTTTCGTCATCATTGATGATACGACCTTTCCCGCTACCTTATCTGCACTCAGCATCATGGAGTCAACGTTTTTCACATATTGACCACTGCGATCTGCGATGGTAAAAAAGTCTGTGGCAATCGGTCCTGGATTCACTGTTGTGACGTGAATTCCATCGTCTGCAAGCTCCATTCTAAGGCTGTTTGAAAATCCAAGCACCGCATGCTTTGAAGCTGAGTAGACGGCTGATTTAGGGGTCGCAATTTTCCCTGCTTGAGACGCTATATTGATAATATGTCCCGTTCCCCTTTGTTTCATCTCTGGTATGACCTTTTTCGTACAGGCGATTAAGCCGAATACGTTGACCTCAAACATCGACACCATTTCTTCAATAGACGCGTCTTCTACGAGATCGAATACACCAAACCCCGCATTGTTGACCAATATATCCACAGCTCCTACTTCTTGATACGCACGATCAATTTCCTCAAGATTGCTCACATCTAGCTGAACGATGCGACACATTCCACCGGCATTGATGATGTTTTCTTTCACACTCGCAAGCTTTTCAATTCGTCTTGCTGAAATGATGATTTCTGCTCCTTGTGCGGATGCAAGATAAGCCATCTTTTCACCGATGCCGCCAGATGCACCTGTAATCCATATTCTCTTTCCCTTTAATCGCTCCATGCACTTCACTCCTTAGATTGCTCGGTAATAAAGGATGCCATCCTTTTGTATTTCTTCAATTTGTCCACTTGCTAAGAGAACATCCAGTTGCCCTACTGTCTCAGACATGGTTAAAAATAAAGCCTCTTCATACAGCACTGGGAAAAGGGTGCGGCAAAGATGAAATGCCGTTAATTCTTGTTGTTTGAGTAGCTGATAGATCGCATTTGCTCGTTTCTCTTGTTTCTTAAATCTTTCTTCAATCAATTCATGATGAGACGTAATGAGCTGACCGTGACCCGGAAAAATGGTATGAATCGGCAAAGTCAACAATCGGTTGAGCGATGCTTTATATTGAAGTAACGATTTTTGGCGCTCCTCTCCTTCATCTGGTGCTTCCATTAACGGATTGGATGAAATGGTTGTTAAAAGCAAGTCGCCACCAATCAAATCCCCCGTCGACTCATCTAAAAAGGAAAGGTGTGACTGTGCATGCCCCGGGGTCTCCATGACAAGAAAATGTTCGTGTCCATGAAGACGATCCCCTTCCTTCAATACACCGTCTAGATATGCGTGACAAGAATATGTATATGACTCTTTAACGATTTTTTCACATTCATGTTGATGGAGCGGGACGCCTAATTGATGAAAAAACTGATCCATAAAGTCAATTTGACGCTGCATAAACGCTGGGTTCTGACTAATATATGGTTCATTCACCTCATGTCCGAGTACACGGACATGAGGTTTCATCATATTTAAAAGACCGACATGATCCGCATGGTGATGGGTCAACACCACTTGGTCAATATCGTCAATGGATAAACGATGTTCTTTTAATTGCGTGACAAAGGCGTGCTGCGCTTCGTTTGTCAGCGGCCCGCAGTCCACTAAAGTCACGGCTTCTCCTTTTAATACATATGCATGAACATCCCCAACGGCAAACGGTGTGGGAATGGATAATTGAATCATTTCTTCTTTCACTTTTATACGTCATCTCCTGCTTTTTGACTCATGGGTCATATCATCTCAACCTTCTATATTTATTGTATCTTGCAAAAGGCAGACTGTCATGCGGTTTGATGGTCATTTTTTTGATCAGCCCCTATTGACACAAACTTGTCCATCGTTGCATAATGAACAACAAATATAAGATGCGCGATGACAAGGAATCGTAAGCAAAATAACGATGCTAGAGAGTGGAGTCCACCGGCTGCAAGACTTCATCATCCGCTTATTTGCTGAACCTGCCCTTTGAGCTTGTTAGGCAAACCTAAACGTTTCCCGCGTTACGGGACTAAAGCTGAGTATGCTTGTTGCATACGAATAAGGGTGGTACCGCGAAATCCCTTTCGTCCTTTGCTGACGAGAGGTTTTTTTATTTTCTACAAGGAGGAGCAGCTTATGAGTAAAATTGGATTTATCGGTGCAGGCTCAATGGCCGAGTCTATGATCAAAGGATTATTAAAAAGCGGCCTTATGTCAAATGAGGACATTATTGTCACAAATAAAACAAATGAAAAACGATTAGACGAATTAAAGACGCGTTACGGGGTCAAAACTGATTTTTCTCGTTCTTTTATTTATGAAGAAGCGGATATTTTGGTGTTTGCTTTAAAACCGAAAGATGCGGAAAACGGGATTTCTGAAGTAAGGCCTCATTTAAAGGGACAGCTGATCATTTCCATTTTAGCAGGTATTTCCATCGAAACCATTCAACACTATGCTGGCGGGAAAACTGCGGTGGTTCGCGCTATGCCGAATACTTCGGCGGCGATTCAGCAATCAGCAACAGGCATTGCCGTAAGTGATGAGGTCACAGACAAGCAACAGGAAAAGGCGGTTGAGCTGTTTGAAACGATCGGGCATGTGACGGTATTAGATGAATCTCAACTAAATGCTGTCACAGCCATCGCAGGCAGCGGCCCTGCCTTCATTTATCATTTGATTGAAGGAATGGAACGAGGCGCTTCTGAACTTGGTATGGACCAAGCAACAGCGAAATTGCTCATTTGTCAGATGATCGCCGGAGCTGCCAATATGCTCCAGGATAGCGGAAAAGAGCCTGCTGAACTGCGCAAAGAAATCACAAGCGAAGGCGGAACGACAGAAGCCGGACTGAACACCCTTGCTTCTTATCAATTTGAAGATGCGATTGTCGATTGTGTGAAAACCGCGACAAAACGAGCAGCGGAATTAAACGAAATGTTTTCAGCGAACGCGTATAAGTAAACACAAAGTACCTTTGTTTCAAGACAGTGCTTTTAGTGAATTAACAAGAATTCATTCGTACATTAAAATAGAGATATCAATCATGATAGATCAAGGGTGAGAAGATGAAAAAGCTTTGGCTTTTTTGGTGGATGGCTAACATTTTTTGGGCTGTTATTTTTGTAGTTGGTACAGCTTTCATTTGGTTTAGAGAAGTTGATGGCGCAGGTGTTACTCAAACACCTGCGTTAAAATTAGTAACATTTATCGTTTTCATCATCGCTTTCATATTCCCAGTCATGTTGCAAGTTGTATGGCTCATTGTGAACTTGGTCATAAAATGGATGAAAAGAACCGTTGAGTAGCCAACTACCAATTGAGCGCTTTTCTTTTAATAGACAACACATGTTAGAGATTGAGATGTGGATGTGTCATAAAAGCTTTTGTAATATGACATTTAAGCCATTAGTTAAACAAATCGATTTGTCTAGAACGGAACTTCTATATCATGAGGAGTTCCGTTTTTTAAATGATATCAACATTCATCAGTCCTTCTTAAAAAATGAACAATGTTAAAAAAAAGAGGACATTCTCACAAATAATTAACAAATATTAACAAGGAATAAATCACCATTTGTAGAATTACTCATATGTACCACCAAAATAGATAAGGAAGAGGAGTGTTTTGAATGAAGTTAGTTAAAGTTCTTACTGGATCAGCATTGTCACTCGCTTTACTTTTTTCCGCAGCACCGGCATTTGCAACAAGTACAAATACGAATGCAGAGGATGTACGTGTGACAAGTGATGTTAAAGCGCAACTTTACACAAGGGATGTCCCCAGTTCTACAGGTATTTTTGCCAACTCGTTTGAAGATGGCGGAATAAAATGGTATTTGAAAAGTATCACTAGAAACTCCGATGGAACTTGGACCGGGCATTATGAAGGTCAACGAATCTAATCTGTAACTGGGAGCCTATGGCTCCCCTTTTTACTTCATTGTTACGTTTACTTCACTAACTTCGAACATCGGAATAGGCTGATCCTTCAATATCAATCTGCATTCTCAATCGGAAAGAAAGCCCCCTAAACTATTAGAAGCCTCCTCAATGAGGATTTCCTATTTTTTCTCTAATAAACCATGAATCGTTGACTCTAGTAATGCTGGCAAAATGCCGAATGAGAACGGGACGTGCAGCCGCTCTGTCCATTTGTGCGGGTCCTTTCCTAATGGACCCACATTGATGACTGGGACGAATAGTGCCTCCTTTTCTCCTTGCGGCAATGCATATCCTTTTAGGTAAAGTGGCATGTTGGTCGTATAATTGCCTACATCCTGCTTTTCGAGCTGTACATAGCTTAAATCAGACAATCCGGGGAAATATTTCACTTCTTCTACATCAAGTCCATAGACTTCTTTTGCCTCTCTTTGAATCTTCTGTAAAGCTTTCTGAATATGCGGGTCATCGCTTGAAGAGACGGAAGGATAAAATGGTGGACTATAAAAGAGGACAATCAACGGACCATCTTCCTTACAAAGAGTCGTTAGCTCTGATACGATTTTTGTTGAAAAATCACGATCTCCAAGCTCTCCTCTGTTGGCGAATGCATCATTGACAATTCGCTCAACTTCTTTCGTACCTGATCGTTCAGCGGCTTTTTGATATAACTCATGATACGTGAGAACCGTGATATTTGAGTCAATCGGTGTAAACTGTTGAAAGCGCTGAAATTCGGCTGTTTTCTGCTTGAGTTTGGTTTGAATTTGGACAGCTGCTTGTTTCGCTGTTTCATAGAGGAGCCCGTGTAATTCTTCACTTGAGCGTTTCATCATTAGCACATTGAACAAAGTAACAGCCGTGTGTGGTGTTTGAACAGAATAGGTTTCCTTTAAATCCTTTTGCATCAAATTGGTTGGCGGTGGTGTGACTTCACCGTCAACTTCCTCACAATAGTGATGATTCAGCTCTAACAAATGATTTAATTCGGACACCATAAAGTTAGCATTTAAGCCTGAGAATGGCTCACCTACATGCGTCTCCATCCCTTTACAAAAAAAGCCGGCGAGTATCTTTCCTATACTGCCCGTATAGATATATTGGTGCTCATCTCCTGGATACTTTTCAAACATCGGTTCGCTGTTTAAACAGGCTGTATAATCAAGCCCATGCTGCTCCCTTAGCTCTTTTAGTTTTGGCACAGCCTCTAACATTCCCTGTGAATTCACCTCTTCATCTGGAACTGTGACGAGCAGCACATTTCCTTCAAACATCCCTGTCATCACCCTTTCAAGCATAGACAGTTGCACTGTAAGACCAGCTTTCATGTCCATCGCACCTCGTCCAAAGAGCCACTCCCCTGAGGCTAGATCTTCTCTTGCTCGTTTTGGAAGAAGGGCACTTTTTTGAGAAAAAGACGCCATCAATTCTTCAGGCTTACACGCCATATTTTGAAATTCCCCATAATCCTCGGTATCGACGACATCAAAATGACTAAGCAACAAAACTGTACGGGGTAGCTTGCTACGCTTCACAAGGGCTGTTAAATAACACCTGCCATCTTTCATCGGGTGCAAAGTTAAATGATGAGGATTCTGCTCAAAATAAGGACGTTCTCTCAATAAGTAATAGATATATTCCGCTAAAGCGACTTCTCCCGTTGAACCAGATATGCTTTCATATTGCATGAGTGATGTGAGAAGGTCTTTTAATTCACGCTCTGTCTGCCATTTCATCCGTTTTCCCCCTTTAGCGTCTTTCCCTCTATTATACAAAAACGTTTATAAAATCCATATTCCTTGAGCACCTTTTATGACGAAAGTGTGTATGGCTGTTATAATCTTCTATACATTCCATGAGGAGGCGAAGGTCATTGTCAACAAAACTTTTTTCACCTTGGTCATTAAAAGGTGTCACACTCAAAAACCGCATCGTGATGTCCCCGATGTGTATGTATTCATCTTCTGATCGAGATGGAACATTAAAGCCTTTCCACTTTGCACATTATGTTTCTCGTGCACAAGGTCAGGCTGGACTCATTATGGTCGAGGCAAGTGCTGTTTCCCCAGAAGGAAGAATTAGCGATCAAGACCTCGGCATTTGGAGCGATGAACACATTGAAGGATTCGCTTCATTAAATGAACAAATCAAAGCATACGGCACAAAAACAGCGATCCAGTTAGCCCATGCAGGACGTAAAGCAGAATTAGATGGAGATATCCTCGCACCATCGAGTATCCCATTTGATGAACAATCTAAAACGCCTGTTGAAATGTCTTTAGGTCAGATCAAAAACACCATTCAGGCGTTTCAGGATGCGGCTCTACGAGCAAAAAAAGCTGGATTTGACATTATTGAGATCCACGGGGCGCATGGCTATTTGATCAACGAATTTCTTTCACCGCTTTCGAATCACCGAACAGACGAGTATGGTGGTTCACCAGAAAACCGTTATCGTTTCTTAAAAGAAGTGATTGATGCGGTCAATGAAGTATGGGATGGACCTTTATTTGTCCGTGTTTCCGCTTCTGATTACACAACAAAAGGACTTGATATCACTGATTACATTGGCATCGCTACATGGCTGAAAGAACAAGGGGTCGATTTAATCGATGTGAGCTCAGGCGCTGTGGTACAGGCACGCATACATACATTCCCAGGCTACCAAGTAAGCTTTGCCGAGAAAATAAAAGAAGGTGCCGGTATTCAAACAGGCGCGGTCGGTCTGATCACATCTGGTATCCAAGCCGAAGAAATTTTACAAAATCATCGTGCTGATTTGATCTTTATTGGCAGAGAATTTCTACGAGATCCTTACTTCCCTAAAACAGCCGCCAAAGAGCTTCGTACATCTATTGAAGGTCCACGGCAATATGATCGTGCTTGGTAAAAACGCTTAAGAAAAAAGGTGTCTATTTTATGAAATAGGCATCTTTTTTGTTTTTAAGAGAAACATCTTTGCCGTTTGTGCCGTCTTTTAGCTAAAGAACCACTTAGAGGAGATGGAAGTATGAATTCGGCAATGATTGAAAGAACGTATCATATAGATGGACATCATTTTAACACAAAGCATCGTCAAGGGAGCAGCCAAGCAACCATAATCTTTGAAGCAGGATACGGAATATCTAGCGATACGTGGACACAACTGGTCCGTGATATTGACCCAGAGCTTGGTGTTTTCTTATATGACCGATTAGGCAACGGAAACAGCAGTAAACGTCATGAAGGAAGAAGCTTATCTGATCTAGCAGATGATTTAGATGCACTGCTGAAACAAGCCAATATTCAGCCGCCCTTTCTCATTGTGGCTCACTCATTTGGTTCGCTCATCAGCCGCTTGTGGGCAAGCCGTAGAAGTGAGGATGTCATCGGCATGGTGCTGTTAGACCCTGCAAGTGAGGATCAAGAGCATGTCATCCTGCCGCTTTTATCAAAACAAGAACGGACTTCATATATGAATCAGTTCACAGCAGAATGTACACATGAAGACTTCCAGCACATGCTGAGTACAATCAAGCGCGAGCAAACGCATTATGGTATGATGCCGCTCCTTGTGATTTCCTCTGGGAAGAATCGCTTGTTTCATCCAGCGCATGAAGCTTGGCTTAAGCTTCATAAAAGAATGCTGTCTCTTTCTTCACAAAGCGGCTGGATTCAAGCGCAGAACAGTTCACACTATATCCATCATGACGAACCTCATATTGTCCAGCTTGCGATTTATGATGTGTGGTGTGCAGCCAAACAGCCCGCCTCCTACTATCAAGCTGCTAATTAAAAATAAAAAATCCTTGACCAAGGTTCAGTCAAGGATTTTTTTGATTTATGCCGTTGGGGCAGATTGATTTTTTTCTGCAAGTATCTTTTCAATGCTGACCAGCTGAACACATAACGTAAAGATCTCAATGGCTTGCTCTAGTTCTTCAAGTGTTGGGAACGTTGGCGCAATGCGAATGTTACGATCAAGCGGATCTTTTCCATATGGATACGTCGCTCCTGCACCTGTCAGAGTCACACCTGCTTCTTTTGCTTTTTGCACAACAGCTTTGGCGCAATGATCAAGTGTATTTAAACTAATGAAATACCCACCATTTGGCTTGTGCCACTCCGCAATGCCTTTTCCAGCAAGTTTTTCATCAAGGATAGAAAGAACGAGGTCAAATTTCGGCTTAATGACCGCTGCGTGTTTTTTCATATGTTCCTTCAAGCCTTCTGCATTTTTGAAGAAACGAAGGTGTCTTAGTTGATTGATTTTATCTGGACCAATCGTTTGAACCGATAATTGCTTTTGGGTCAAGTTCACATTGTCTTGACTAGACGCCATCAGTGCAACACCTGAACCAGGGAATGTGATTTTAGAAGTGGATGCAAACATCAACACGCGGTTTTGATGTCTGGCTTCCTCAACTGCTTGAAAAATATCTTTTAACGTATCTGGTGTATCTGTTAAATGGTGGACCGCATACGCGTCATCCCAGAAGATACGGAAGTCATCTGCCTTTGTTTTCATTGACGCAAGACGATCGACGACTTCATCTGAATACGTGATGCCATCGGGGTTGCTGTATTTTGGTACACACCAAATCCCTTTGATCGCTTCATCCTCTGCGACTAATTTTTCCACTTGATCCATATCAGGTCCATCGGCTTTCATATCTACCGTGATCATCTCTATGTTAAATAGCTCACAAATGGCGAAATGACGATCGTATCCTGGGCTTGGTGCAAGGAATTTCACCTTTGGCAGGTTTCCCCAAGGTGTTTTGCTGCCATATACGCCATGCGCCATTGCACGTGCAATCGTATCATACATCATATTTAAGCTGGAGTTACCGCCGATGATGATTTGTTCTGGTTGAAGATGCAACAAATCCGCAAAAAATTTCTTTGTTTCAGGAAGGCCTGTCAAACCGCCATAGTTACGCACATCTGTGCCATCCTCTGCTGTCATCGCATCCTTTGATGTCACAACATCGAGCATGCCCATTGACAAATCGAGCTGTTTTGGCGAAGGCTTACCTCTAGACATGTCTAAGTGTAAGTTTTTACTTTTGTACGTTACGTATTCATTTTGTAGTGTCGAATATAGGTCATTTAATTCTGCTTCACTTAATGCTGTAAAACCGCTCATCTTTGATTGTGCCTCCCATTTCCTTCATAGTTTCATTTGTCATTTGTTTTTTCTCCACCATTTTACCACTACCTGAAAAAGAGCGTCATCCTAAATATCAAAAAAGTCACACAACTTTTTCATCTTTTACAGAGGCGTGCGTTCAATGGTAAAAGAAGAGAAGTCATGTGCAGCTTCTGTCAGCGGGAAAATATCGCGGGCTTCTTTCAATAATTGTTTTAGTGCCTCTTCTCCTTGATACCTTGCACTAATATGGGTCAAAAAGAGTCTTTTTACGCCTGCATCCTGCGCTGTTTTCGCTGCTTGTTCTGTCGTACTATGATAATAATTGTAGGCTAGTTCTGCATCCTGTTGACCGAATGTTGCTTCGTGGACTAATACATCCGCATTTTTGGCAAGCCTTGTTATATTCTCGCACACACGGGTATCTCCTGAAAATGCAACAATCCTCCCTTTTTTAGGGGGGGCCAAATAATCGGTTCCAACGATCACCCTTCCATCTTCCAGGGTAACGGTTTCTCCTTTTTTTAGCTTTTGATACAAAGGTCCAGGTTTGACTCCGATTTTTTTTAGGTTTTCAGCCTTTAATGCACCCGGCACATCTTTTTCAATGACCCGATAACCGTAAGCAGGAATTCCGTGAGACACTCGCCTCGCTTCTACTTGAAACGTCTCATCCTCAAACACGATGCCTTCATCAATCTCTATGATATGCAGCGGGTAGGTCAGATGCGTTTGCGTAGCAGAAAGCGTAGCATTGACAAATGTTTTGATCCCACTTGGTCCATAGATGGTCAGCTCACCTTCTCCGCCTTGAAAAGACCTGCTGCCAAGTAGACCCGGCAAACCATACACATGATCACCGTGCATGTGGGTGATAAATATTTTCTCGATCTTTCTTGGTTTAATGGTTGTATGTAATATTTGATGCTGCGTCGCTTCTCCGCAATCAAAAAGCCACACTGCCTTTCTCTCTTCTAATAGCTTAAGCGCTGTGCACGTGACGTTTCTAGTTTTTGCAGGAATGCCTGCACCTGTTCCTAAAAAGAGCAGTTCCATTACTTTTCCTCCTAAAGCCGTATACAATGTCTTCATTCATATAGAATACATGAAGACAGGGTAAAAGTGAATTCAATGGAAAAAGTCGAATCAAATGTTTGCTTTACGAACAATGAACCTTTAAAATAAAGAAAATGTACATACATTCTTGGTTTTTACTACAATGCTACGAATAAAGTGAGGTACTTTCCGTGAATACAGAAACTAATAATCCAAAAGCAGTCATTGTCATTTTTGGCGCAACAGGAGACCTTGCAAAACGCAAGCTCTACCCTTCTATACATAGACTTTATCATAGCGGAAAGCTTGGGGACCAATTCGCTGTTGTAGGAGTTGGGCGCCGCCCTTGGTCTCATGAGGACCTCAGAGCTGTCGTGAAGGAATCTGTCTCTTCTGATGATGCAGATGCAAAAGCAGAAGAATTCATTTCTCATTTCTATTATCATGATTTTGACGTATCAAGCCCAGCTTCATATCAATCACTCAACACACTCCTTACTGGTCTTGAAGATACGTACAGTATCCCAAATAACCGCATGTTCTATTTGGCTATGGCACCGGAATTCTTCGGAACGATTGCGAAGTTCTTAAAGAGCGAAGGCGTGTCAGAGACAACCGGATGGTCAAGGCTTGTGATTGAGAAGCCATTTGGACATGATCTACCAAGTGCCAAAACATTAAATGAAGATATTCGTGGTGCGTTTACAGAAGATCAAATTTATCGTATTGACCACTACCTTGGAAAACAAATGGTTCAAAATATTGAAGTAATCCGTTTTGCCAATGCGATCTTCGAGCCACTATGGACAAACCGTTATATTTCGAACATCCAAATTACATCTAGTGAATCATTAGGTGTAGAGGACCGAGCGAGATACTACGAAAATTCTGGTGCACTGAGAGACATGGTACAAAACCATATGCTCCAGATGGTAGCACTGTTAGCTATGGAGCCTCCTATTAAGCTAAATACAGAGGAAATCCGTAGTGAAAAAAGGAAAGTCTTGCGCGCCCTACGTCCGTTTTCTAAAGAAGAAGTAGATCAATTCTTCGTCCGTGGGCAATATGATGCTGGTTCGATTGATGGCAACATGGTTCCGTCCTATCTTGATGAGCAAAATGTAGAGCCAAACTCAAATACTGAAACATTTGTCGCAGGAAAACTGTTGATTGATAACTTCAGATGGGCTGGCGTACCATTTTACATCCGTACAGGAAAACGATTGGAGAAAAAATCGACGCAAATCGTCGTTCAATTTAAAGACATTCCGATGAACCTGTACTATGGAAACGGTAATTCCATGCACCCAAACTTACTGGTCATTCATATTCAGCCAGATGAAGGGATTACCCTTCACTTAAATGCACGAAAACTTGACGGCGGAACATATGCCAAACCAATTAAGCTTGATTATCAAACAAACTATAATGACATCATGAATACACCAGAAGCTTACGAAAAGCTGATTCATGACTGCTTATTGGGCGATGCAACAAACTTCGCTCACTGGGATGAAGTCGCACTCTCTTGGAACTTTGTCGACCCGATCTCCGAAAAGTGGGCAGAAAACAAAACCTTAAAACCAAATTATCCTGCGGGTTCTATGGGACCAAAAGAAGCGGACCAGCTTCTTGAAAAAGATGGGTATCATTGGTGGAATATATAAGATTGACTCAAAAAGAGCAGCCCCTCCTGGAGACTGCTCTTTTTTATAACCCTGTTCTCGTAATTTCAACAGTAGAAAACACAAACTTGTCATATCGATGCCGGCTAAAGGAGTATTCAAATGGGAGACCTGTATTTAAGTAGGCGACCTGTTCTACTTCAAGTACAGGATCACTTGATTTACAGCCTAAATACAGCTGATCGAGCCTGTCTGACTTGGCCGATCTAATTTTTTTGTGAGCCCCAGCCACTTTCAATTGAAGTATGCTTGACATATAACCATACACAGAACCCTTAAGCACCTCTTCATCTATGCCCTGAATCACATTGACCGGCATAAAAGTCTTTTCTAATACATAAGGCTCTTCATCCACGAGGCGGAGACGGATGATGTCATAGACGGGTGTACTTAGGTCGATGGATAAGTGTGCTGCCACCTGTTCACTTGGAAAATGCACATCAAAACGAATGATTTGACTCGTCACTTTTTTATCGGCCATGACTTTGGTGAGTCCTTTGTTTTCTTGACCTGATACATTTACTGCACCTTGGTTAAGCACTGTCTTCACAATAAATGTTCCGTGCCCTCTTTTTCGAAAGAGCAGACCTTCCGCCACAAGAAGGTCAAGTGCTCTTTTCATCGTCATTCGGCTGCACTGGAATTCAGCGGCAAGCGAGTGTTCATCTGGAATGGGTTGATCTTCTGGATAATATGCGTCCACTATTCGTTTTCTGATTTCTTCAGAAATGAGTTCGTATTTTGTCATCTCAATCACCAACTGATTTGTTTTTTCAAATGATATACAGCGTATAAGTGAGCCAATATGGCGTTTATTTGCCTTTCTCTCATTCTACACGAAGCCTGAAGTGCTTAAAAGGTGCGAGCCATTATTGTTTCATTCTCCCATTGAAGCATAAGAAAAATACTTGCTCTTAACAGAAAAGAGCAAGTACCTTCGTTAAAAACCGTTCTTCTCTGAAACAGATTGATACCATAATCCGCTTTTCTTCACTGTTCGTTTTCCACCTTCTTGTAGATCGACTGAGACTAGCCCATACCGATTTTTATATGCATTCGTCCAGGACCAGTTATCCATAAAGGTCCATAGGTGATACCCTTTCACATTGCTTCCTTCCTTTATAGCTTGATGCACCCATTTGAGATGATCTTTTATAAAGTCAATGCGGTAATCGTCATGGATCATGCCTTCTTCATCCTTGAACCGCTCTTCTCCTTCGACACCCATTCCATTTTCAGAAATAAAGCATTCTATATTGTCATAGTCTGCTTGAACCTTTTTCAAAATATCGTAGATGCCTTTTTCATAGATTTCCCATCCTCGATAAACATTCATTTTTCTGCCTGGCATGTCAAACGGATCAAAATAATGGTTGGGCATAAATGGTGCATGTGGATGGGGCAAATGCTCTTTTGCTTTCACCCTTCTTGGCTGATAATAATTGATCCCGAGCAGGTCGATGGTGTTCTCCTGGATCAGTGTAAGGTCTCCTTCTTCCATACGTGGCATAAAGCCTTCTTTCTTTAAGATTGCTACAAGTTTTTCTGGAAAGTGTCCTTTTACCGCAGGATCTAAAAAAGATCGGTTAAAGAACACATCCGCCACCTCAGCTGCTTCTATATCCTGTGGATGTTGGCTTCGTGGATACGATGGAGTTAGATTCAGGATGATGCCAATTTTCCCCTCCTGTTTTAGCTGCTTATAGGCTTTAATTGCCTTCGCATTTGATAAGATTTCATGAAAACCGACTTGAACCGCTTGTTGAAAATCCACTTCGTTCGGATAATGAAAACTATACAGATACCCGCCTTCTACAGGGACGATCGGTTCGTTATGGGTAAACCATTTTTTCACCCGATCGCCAAACAATTCAAAGCATAATGTCGCATAACTCACATAATCGTCTACTACTTGCCTATTCACCCATCCGCCGCTCTCCTGTAATGCCATTGGCATGTCAAAATGGTATAGGTTCACAAATGGCTCGATGTCATTGGCGATGAGCTCATTGATCACATCATTGTAAAAAACCACAGCTTTCTCATTAACGGCTCCTGTTCCTTTAGGTAAAAGGCGCGACCATGAAATAGATAGTCTAAAAGAATTGTGCCCCATTTCTTTCATAAGGCGTATATCTTCTTGATACTTCCGGTAAAATTGTGAGGTGTCTTTCGGTCCTACACCATTAAAAAACCGGGTTGGCTCTTGCTCGAACCAATGATCCCATATATTCGGTCCCTTACCATCACCAGGAACACTCCCTTCTGTTTGAGTAGCAGATGCAGAAGATCCCCAAAAGAAACCCTCTGGAAATGTATAGATTGACTGATTAGTTTCCATCGACATGAATTGAGTCTCCTTCTCCTTTGAAGTTTGCTTGTTTCGTTTGATCCGTTGTTGATATTTTTTCATTTTTGACGTTCATCCGATCTATGAATGTCAAAAATGGGAACCAAATGACAAATACAATCAGTAAATTAAACAACTGTAACAGACCACCAGCTAATGAATTGGTTGCCATCATCCCGCTAATAAAAATCGGAACAGTCCAAGGGATATTGACACCTGTAGGCGGCGGTACGATACCTGCTACCATCGCAAAATACGAGATACATGTAATGACCATTGGCGCTAAAATCCACGGAATGAGAATGAGCGGATTCATCACAATCGGTAAACCGAAGATGATGGGTTCATTGACGTTAAATAATCCCGGACCTAAACCAAGCTTAGCCACTTGTTTTAATTGCTTACTTTTTAAAAAGATTAAAATCGTAAACACAACAGCGAGTGTCATGCCGGTTCCACCCATTCCCACTGTATATACTTCAATAAACTGTTTGCTGATGATGTTCGGAACCTCACCTGTTTTTGTATAGCTTTCTAGGTTTTGAATGGACAACGTATTCCAAATAGGGTCCATCACAGAGTTGATAATGATTTGGCCGTGTAATCCAAAGAACCAAAGGATTTGAATAAAGAAGACCGCAATAAGCGTCGGAATGATTCCGCTCCCAAGTCCAACAAGCGGTGCTTGAACTGCATGATAAATGAGGTCATGCATATTTGTCTGAAAGCCTTGTGTAATGATGATATTGATCATCAAAAAGGCTGTCAGTGTCAGGGTAGCTGGAATCAGTGCTGCAAAAGACTTTGAAACCGCTGGCGGTACTCCTTGCGGCATATTGATCACAAACTTTTTTTTCACAAAGTAACGATAAATTTCAGCAGACAGAAAACCTGTAATCATGCCAAGAAACATACCCTTTGCACCTAGACGATCAATCGGTATCACACCTGCAATTGACGCCCCCCCTTCTTGTTCAAGCAAAAACGGCGTCAGTAATAAGAAAGAGGCAAGGGCGATGACACCGCCAAAGACAGCTTCCACCTCATAGCTTTGTGATAAATAATAGCCAATCCCAAACACAACAAACACGGTCATAATACTGATGGTTGCACTTGGTGCAATGTTCAGTGCAGACTGGAATCCCTCCAGTGCAGATGGACTCATGATGTTATTTAGAAATGGCAAGTTCATTAAGACCACCATAATGGACCCAAAGATGGTTAATGGAAATGCGAGCATAAAGGCATCCCGTAATACACCTAAATAGCGATTATTGTTCAATCTCCCAGCAATCGGAACCAAAATCGCACTGATCTTATCAAACATTGGTTTCCCCCCCTTGTTTTCCCCTTTATTGTTTAAACGATTGAAACAGCGGTAAGAGCTCTCCCACAAGCTCTTTGATTGTCATCGTCGACATAAAGTGATCTTCTGCATGCATGAGTAGCAAGGAGAATTTGGTGACTTCTCCGCTTGCCTCTTGTTGGATCATTTGAAAATGGATGTCATGCGCATTCCGTAAATCATCCTCTGCTTCTTTCATCAGTTGAAACGCTTCTTCTTCCTGACTTTCGCGAAATCGTTTAAGAGATTGAAGTAATTTGCTTCGTGCATTGCCGCTGTGTAAGATCAATTGAAAACTGACTTGTTCCTCCGTGAGATCTTCAAACGTTTTCTTTTCCATCCCTTAGGACTCCCCCATTAAAGACACCGCTTGTTCATATGCTTTTTGACCATCTGCCAATCCATATGCCTGCATATCGATGACCTCTACCTTAATCCCATATTTGAATGCTTCCTTTTGAAGGTCCCCTTTTAAAAAACTCATTTGTGGTCCGATTAACACAACATCCGCATTCGCCATGTCTCTTTTGGCTTGATCTTGCCCGACTGCCCAAATCTCTGCCTTATCCCCTATTGCCTCGGCATGGGCTTTCATCTTGGTGACTAGTAAACTCGTAGACATCCCTGAACTACATGCTAATAAAATACGTTTCATTTCTCTCACCCCATTGTCATAGTAAAAGCGCTTTCAAATAATATTATATATTTTTATTTTTAAATGTCTAGACATTTAATTTTATATGGTTGTATTTTAAACGAAAGAAAAACAGCGTCTCATGACGTACGCTGTTTTTTCTTTTCTTATCCTTTCCCTGCTTGGAATCCAGGGTACTTGGTCATACCGCCGTCTACATATAACGTCAATCCCGTCACATAACTCGATTCCTTTGAAGCGAGCCAAACTGCACATGCTGCCACTTGCTCAGGCTTGCCAATATATCCAATCGGTATCAGCTCAATCACACCCTTTTTTAATGCTGGATCATCAAATTTTTCAGCATTAATGGGGGTATCAATCGCTCCTGGTGCAATGCTGTTCACTCGAATTTTTTCGGTGCATATTCTAGTGCTAACGTTTCTGTCAGAAGTTTAGCGCCTCCTTTACTTGCTGCATAATGAACGAAATGAGGCCAAGGAATTTGCTGATGAACCGATGACATGTTAATAATGGAGCCTTCAATTTCATTCTCCGTCATATATTTCAATGCATCATGACAGCCTAGAAACATGCCCGTTAAATTGGTCGACATGACTTTGTTCCAATTATCTAGCGTCATCTCTGTTGTTGGAACTTCATTTTCGATCCCTGCATGATTGATCATGACATCCAGACTGCCGTACGTTTGGACGGCTTGATCAATCATTGCTCGTATATCCTCTTCTTTTGACACATCCCCTTGAATCTTGACAGCCTGTCCACCATTTTTTTTGAATGTCACAAATGGTGTCATCGGGATTCTCTTGATCGGAGAAATAGTTAATCACGACATTGGCTTTTTCCTGCCCAAAACGGCGCGCCATCGCTTGACCAATTCCTGTACCTGCTCCTGTGATGAGGACTGTTTTTCCTATTAAATCTGGATACAATTGTATCACCTCCTATTTAGTAATCCCTAGCAAAACACCGCCTGCAATAATCATCAAGCAGCCTATAATGACGAAACTTGTTTTAGAAGCCTTCTCTTTTAGTAAATAAATGCCGCCCAATGTTGAGATGACAATCCCTGTTTGGGACAAGGAAAAACTGACAGCTACCCCGATGAGTGGTATGGCCAAAAGAAGCCCAATATTGCCTGTCGACCAAACAAGTCCTGTCAACATATTTTTGAACGTATATTTGCTAAATGGCTGCTGTTTGAAACCAATCGCCAAGGATGATAGCAGCATTCCGATTGATTGCGGAACAAGGGCGGACCATCCATCCACTTCAAACCATCTTAAGATGACAACATATCCGAGGTAACCAGCGGTTGAGACAAGTAAGATAAGCATTCCTTTTTTGAAGTGACCACCATCATTTCCGCTAGTCTGTTTCTGACCGGCTGATGTCATTATAGCTCCTGCAATGATGAATACAATGGCGCAAGTACCGATCAAGATTACCGTTAAGGTTTGCCATTCTTTCAAGATGAGAACGCCAAATAGTGTGGTACTGACAAGCTGCATGCCCGTTGATAAAGGGACCGCCTTAGACACGCCGAGAAAGGCAACACTTGAGAGTTGATTCATCTGTCCAATACTCCAAAAGATCCCAGATACGAATGAAACAGCAAAGATAAGTGGCGTCATCTCTGGCATTTTGATCAAAAACGCAACAATCGAAAATAAAAAGGCTCCGAGGGTAATCCCAAGTGTTTGCTGATAAGCATTTCCACCAAGTTTGACACTGATCAGAACAATACTTCCCCAAAATAACGCTGGAAGAAGCGCATATAAGATGCCCACTTCTATCCCTACTTTCTCTTCTTTTTTTACATAGCATCCCTCTTTTTTTCGTTTTTAGCCGAACTTGGACAAACACAAAAAAACCTTACCAAAGGTAAGGTTTTCCGTATGTCTATTTTTATTTCATCCATTCAGTATGGAATACGCCCTCTTTGTCCGTGCGTTCGTACGTATGTGCACCGAAGTAGTCACGCTGTGCTTGAATTAAGTTCGCTGGAAGGACAGCTGTACGATAGCTATCAAAGTAAGCAAGTGCACTTGAGAATGAAGGAACAGGCACTCCTTGTTCTACAGCAAGTGAAATGACTTTACGAAGTGACGATTGATAGCTTTCTACGATATCCTTGAAGTAAGGGTCAAGCAATAAGTTTTTCAATTCTGGGTTACGGTCATACGCTTCTTTGATTTGTTGTAAGAAGGCTGCACGTATAATACATCCACCACGGAAGATCATTGCAATTTCGCCGTATTTCAGATCCCAGTTGTATTCATCAGATGCTGCTTTCATTTGCGCAAATCCTTGTGCATATGAACAGATTTTACTCATGAATAATGCTTTTCTTACAGCCTCAATTAGCGCTTGTTTATCATCAGTTGATTGTGTTGGTGCAGGTCCTTGAATCAATTTGCTTGCTTCCACACGCTCATCTTTCATAGAGGAGATGAAACGAGCAAAAACAGATTCTGTAATGATTGGAAGTGGCACACCAAGATCAAGTGAGCTTTGGCTTGTCCATTTTCCTGTCCCTTTTTGTCCAGCTTTATCTAAGATGACGTCCACAAGCGGCTGATTTGTTTCTTCATCCACTTTTGTGAAGATATCTGCTGTGATTTCAATCAAGTAGCTGTCAAGTTCTCCTTTATTCCACTCAGAGAAGACTTCATGTAGTTCTTGTGCTGATAAACCAGCGATATGCTTTAAGATGAAGTATGATTCAGAGATCAGTTGCATATCTCCGTACTCGATTCCGTTATGGACCATTTTGACATAATGTCCTGCTCCATCTGGACCAATATACGTCGTACAAGATTCACCGTCTACTTTAGCTGAGATTGCTTCTAGAATTGGCTTCACAAGTTCATGTGCTTCCTTTTGACCGCCAGGCATGATAGATGGGCCTTTTAGTGCGCCTTCTTCACCGCCAGATACACCAGTGCCAATAAAGTGAATACCACTTTCTGCAAGCTCTTGATTTCGTCTTTGTGTATCCTTGTAATATGTATTTCCACCATCAATTAAAATGTCACCTTTCTCTAGGTGAGGCAGTAATGATTGAATGGTTGCATCAGTAGCTGCACCAGCTTTAACCATCAATAGAATTTTACGTGGTGTTTCAAGTGACTGAACAAATTCTTCAATGCTATATGTGCCAACCACGTTTTTTCCTTTTGATTCTTGAAGAAACTCTTCTGTTTTGCTGCTAGATCTGTTATAAACGGACACGGAGAAACCGCGGCTTTCAATATTAAGGGCAAGGTTTTTCCCCATAACGGCTAATCCAACCACACCGATTTGTTGTTTTGACATAATTCTGACGTCCCTTCTAACACGCTATATTAATTACTGCTGAAATGATGTACTCTTTGAAATTACCACAACATCACCTCAATTATCAAGTTTTCAGGCTAGGGATTTCATTTTCCGTCCTGAAAAAAATCTTTATTAAAGCTTGTACCGGTTGTTTTGCTATCTTTTTCTTTGATGGTGATCCCTCGTTGAATCAATGGTTTTCCGTACTTTTCTTTTAAGTCATCTAAAATGGATTGAAGCGGTTCTTCTTTTGCATCTTCCGTATATGAAAATAAATCAAGCTGTTTCACTGCTGCTTTACGTTCAACAAGGTCTGTCCCCGTAATGCCTAAAAGCCTCACAGGCTGATCATCCCAATGTTTGAGAAATAGCTGTTTTACCGCCTCATAAATGTCTTCCTTGCGATCAGTTGGATTGGTGAGCATTATGCTCCGTGTGATATTTCTCCAACTCGCATATCGTATCATCATGAAGAGCCGGTGCGCCATGACTTCTTTTCGTTTCAGCCTCGCACTCACTGAATGTGACAGCTTATCTAGTAAAGCCATCAGTTCATCTGTATCGTCTGAATCATGGGGCAGCGTGGAGGAATTGCCTACAGATTTAAATTCGTATATCCGCTGCGGGTCAACGATTCCGTCATGATCCCCGTTTGCCTTTTGCTTTAATCTAGGTCCATTGATACCTAGCAATTCTTTTAAAACATACTCATTTGCTTTTGCTAAGTCTTCGATTGTATGAACTCCGATTGTCTTTAATTTATCGGCTGTTTTTTGACCAACCCCATGCATGTCACCTGCTGGAAGTGGCCAAAGCATCTGCGGGACGTCCCGTTTTCGCAAAATGGTGATCCCCATCGGCTTTTTCAAGTTGGATGCCATTTTTGCTAAAAATTTATTTGGTGCAATCCCAATACTAGAAGGAAGCATGAGCTCCTCTACTAGCCTAGTTTGAATATCCTGTGCTGTTTTGACCGCATGCTGAGCATAATCTGTATTCGTCAGGTCAATATAGCCTTCATCAATGGACACAGGTTCGACTAAGTCGCTATATTCTCTTAGTATTGCAAACATTTCCTGCGAGGATCTGCGGTACCGGTCAAAGTTTGGTGTACGGACAATGAGTCCTGGACAAAGCCGCTTTGCTTCCCATAATGGCATAGGAGGCTTGACCCCTAGTGCTCTTGCCTCATAGCTGCACGTCACGACAATTCCTTTACGTTCTTTCTCATTTCCGCTAATGGCTAAAGGTTTCCCTCTCAGTGAAGGATCATACGCCATTTCAACCGATGCGTAAAAACTATTCATATCAATATGAAAAATGATGCGTCCCTTCCTTTGAGAATCAGCCATCTTCTTGCCTCCTTCATCCATCTCACTTGGACATTTTCACCCTATCAGTCCTGTTTGTTCCATTAGACTTTTCATTTGGGAGTATAGTACACTGTGAGTATGAAATGGATGTGATAATCATGATCATTGATACATTCAACGAATTCTTTTTCCTTGTTGATTTCTTCACGATGATTCTTCCCGCGCTTACCGCCATCGGCATTGTCTTTTTATTGAAAGATTGCCGGGTGAACGAGCACCTAAGCGGACATCGTTTCGAAGAGTTGAACGCATCTATATTGAATCGAACAGACTTTCTGTTTATCATATATGATCGCATTACAATTTGGATTAGTAAAGTCATTCGAATGAAAAGATCATCAAATGATGACGAAGACCATTCGCTTCCTCTCTCTAATTAGATTTATATCATTGAGGAGGAAACGAATTGAAACGAATAGTCACTGCCTTTGTTACTTTATTTTTGATGACGATTGCATCACCTGCATTTGCGGCAAATGCACAAACGAATACGAACACTGATGGGTTTTTCCATCATTTTTTTGTACAACCTTTTTCTGAATTGATCATTTGGCTTGCGCATTTCTTTCATGATGATTATGGTTTATCCATTATGTTCGTGACCTTGATCGTCCGTCTGCTCATTTTCCCGCTTTTTGCGAATCAATTTAAGAAACAAAAAATCATGCAGGAAAAAATGGCACTGATTAAACCGCAAATTGACGAAATTCAAGACAAATTGAAAAAAATAAAAGAACCCGAGAAACAAAAAGAATTGCAAATGGACATGATGCAAGTCTATAAAGAAAACAATATCAATCCATTAGCAATGGGTTGTCTGCCTATGCTGATTCAAATTCCAATTGTGCTTGGCTTTTACTCTGCGATTCGCTCGACACCTGAGATCGCCACACATTCGTTCTTATGGTTTAACTTAGGACAAACCGATCTTTTGGTGGCAATCTTTGCAGGCGCTATGTATGTCTTACAATTTTATGTGACCCAAAGATACGCAAAAAAATCTGGCACACAAACCGAGTCTGCGCTGAAACAAGCGAAAATCATGGGCATGATTTTTCCGGTGATGATGTTGATTCTCTCAATGAATGCACCCGCAGCTCTACCTTTATATTGGATGACAAGCGGATTTTTACTCACCGTCCAAACGGTCATTTTACATGTGATGTATCAAAAGTCAAAAACAAGGATTGCTGCAAACGAAGAAGTAAAGCCTGCGGCTGAATAATAAAAAGAGCCCCCCTATCATGAGATAAGGGGGCTTTTCATTATGCCAATTCTTCCTTCATTCGTTGTGGCAATTGATCAAGGTCCTCAATTTTACCGAGAAACTTATTTAGGTCCACTTGTAAAATCATTTTGTTGTCTCTTTCAACAACTCCGAAGAAATATTCGGAAGCCTTTGTGTTCATATGAAATGGCTTAATCTCGTCCAGCTCAATATCGATGATATCTTTTGCGTCTGAGACAAGGCAGCCAACCATTTGATCGTCTAGTTCAAATAGTAGAATCTTGGACTGTTCGTTGACATCAAGTGGCGTACCATGGAGCATCACGCCTGTGTCACTGACTGGAATGACTTCACCTCTTAATGACATCAGTCCTTTGATCTCTTTAGGAAGGTTGGACACCTCTTGTAAAAAAGGAACCTTCTCAATGGAACGAATATGCTCTACACTGATACCAAACTCTTCTTGTCCCACTTGGAAAATAATGATTTTTTGAGTGCTCACAATGTCTCCTGCCTTTACGATGGATTTGTCGTTTCTTCTATAATGGCGAGAACCATTTCGGCGGTTTTCACTAATTCTTCAATCGGCATTTTTTCATTTTTCGTATGAATCTCTTCATATCCAACAGCTAGGTTGACAGTTGGGATGCCGTTGCCAGCTATGACGTTTGCATCACTGCCTCCCCCGCTTGTCTGAAGTTCTGAAGGGCGGCCAATTTTAGCTGCTGCTTTTTTCGCCACTTCCACTACTTGATCGCCGTGAGAGAATTTAAAGCCTGGGTACATGATGTCAATTTCTACATCGGCACTTCCACCCATTTCTTTAGCAGTTTTCTCAAAGGCTTCTTTCATTTTCGCTACTTGGGCTTCCATTTTTTTAGGTTCTAAAGATCGTGCTTCGGCTAGAATATCCACTTGATCACAGACAATATTTGTTTGTGTTCCGCCTTCAAAACGACCAATATTCGCTGTTGTTTCCTCATCAATGCGGCCGAGTGGCATGCTTGCAATGGCTTTTGATGCTATCGTGATCGCAGAGACACCTTTTTCAGGTGCAACACCTGCATGAGCTGTTTTCCCATAAATAGTTGCTCGTACTTTTGCCTGTGTGGGTGCCGCCACGATAATCGTACCGACTTGACCATCTGAGTCGAGTGCATAACCATATTTAGCTGTCATTCGTTTCGGATCTAGCGCCTTTGCGCCAACAAGTCCTGACTCCTCACCTGCTGTAATGACAAATTCAATCGTTCCATGTGGCAGATTGTTCTCTTTCAGCACGCGAATCGCTTCAAACATCGCCGCAAGCCCTGTTTTATCGTCGGCACCAAGAATGGTTGTGCCATCTGTCTTGACATAGCCGTCTTCAATGACTGGTTTCACACCATTCCCTGGAACAACCGTATCCATATGGGAGGTGAAGTAGATCGTATCTGCCTCTTGATTGCCCTTTAGTGTGCAGATGAGGTTACCTGCGCCGTGACCCGTTATCGCTTTAGAATCATCTTCGACCACTTGAAGACCAAGCTGCGTGAATTTCTCTTTTAATACTTCCACAATTTTTTCTTCGTGTTTCGTTTCAGAATCGATTTGAACCAAATCTAAAAATTCGTCTAAAATCCGTTTCTCATTGATCATCATCGTGCTCCTCCTCTTATAGCGGCATGTTGCCATGCTTTTTTAATGGTCTATCTTCTTCTTTACTACGAAGCAGGTCAAAGGATCGAATCAATCGCTCTCTCGTTTCAGCTGGTGTCAAAATATCGTCTATAAGCCCTGACTGCGCCGCTTTCATCACATTTGGCTCTTTGTCTTGTTCACGTAAAGAAGGATGGACTATTTCGTCTGCAAACGTTTTCCCCATGACATCAATTTCTGCCTCTGGCCATGCATAAACAAAATCAGCACCTAAGCCTTTACTATTCATGGCGACATACGCACCACCAAACGCTTTTCTTAAAATCACAGTGATCTTAGGGACGGTTGCTTCCGCATATGCATAAAGCAACTTTGCACCGTGACGGATAATTCCTGCATGCTCAGCCTTCTGCCCTGGTAAAAAACCGGGAACGTCCACGAGGGTTAACATCGGGATATGAAACGCATCGCAAAAACGAATAAACCTTGCTGCTTTATCAGAGGCGTCGAGATCCAGGCTTCCTGCCAGCACCTTTGGTTGATTCGCCACAATCCCAATGGGAGTGCCTTGTAATCTTGCAAAACCCGTGACAATATTTTTCGAGAAACAAGCCTGTGTTTCAAAGAATGAGCCTTGATCTGTGACCGCTGTCACTATGTGTTTTACGTCATAGATGCGTGATGGATCCTTTGGTAAGACTTCGCCCGGGTCAATGGCATCATCATGAGAAGAGGTGGACTCGGCCCGAATGTCGGCCGGTTGTTTTGTTGGTATGTACGTTAAAAGAGTGCGAACCGCTTTTAACACGTCCTTCTCATCTTTCCCAGTATAATGCACATTTCCGCTCGTCCGGTGCTGAACAAATGCTCCCCCGAGCCGCTCGGGGCAGACTGTTTCACCCGTTGCCTTTTCGATCACTTTAGGGCCCGTCAAAAACATGTGGGCAGTTTGTTCAGTCATGAATACAAAATCAGTCAATGCTGGAGAATAAACCGCACCACCTGCACATGAGCCTAAAATAACGGATATTTGCGGAATTTGACCAGAGTACAACACGTTACGTTTAAAAATCTGACCGTATCCTTCTAATGATACCACACCCTCTTGAATTCTCGCACCACCTGAGTCTTTTAGACCGATGATCGGCATCTGATTTTTAGCAGCAAGGTCCATTAAAGAGGTAATTTTTTTAGCGTGCATCTCGCCTAATGAACCGCCATAGACCGTTGCATCTTGGGCATAAACACATACAGGTCTTTCATGGATCAATCCAGTTCCAATGACGACGCCATCACCGAGATGCTCCGAACGATCACCTTTGGCAAACGACTGGATTTCCATAAAGCTCCCTCTGTCAAGAAGTTCACTTAGCCGTTCTTTGACAGATAACTTCCCTTTATTTTGATGAGCCTTTAACCGTTGCTCTCCGCCGCCTTGAGAAGCTTTCTTACGCCATTCATACAAGTCATTGAACGAATCATTCATGTCCTTCTTTCTCTCCTTTTAAGGGCTCACACAATTCAAATAACACACCAGCCGTTTCCTTTGGTGAAAGAAATGCAATGCGTTTCCCGTTAGCCCCGATCTGTGCTGTTTTTTGAAGAAGCTGGACACCTAGCCGATCAAGATTGTTCAGGTCACCCTGAATGTCTTTTGACTTTAATGCAATATGATGAAGCCCCTCTCCTCTTTTTGTTAAGAAGGCGTGTAATTTGCTGTGATTTGACATGGGTTCAATCAATTCAATCTGCATATCACCGAATGCAGCGAAGGACGTTTTGACACCCTGCTCAGGAATTTCCTCAATGTCTGAAAATTGCCAGTTAAATAGTCGTTGAAGCGTTACACTTGTTTCTTTAATAGAAAAGACCGCCATGGCAATATGATCGATCGGGTTCATCGGTTCACTTCCTTTTTTGATCACTTGTCGAGTCGTCAAAAACCAGATAAAATAAAGAAAGATGCGCTAGTCGCAAAAATCTTCGGTAATAGAGGTGCGATATGTCTCAAAAATTCATGAAATTTATGGTGTTGCTCATGATTAGCTTGCTATTAATTTCTTCACTTTTAGCAGGTGCAGCAGCCTTTTTATAGGTTTTTCTTTATTAGTAGACAAGCAGGTGCCTTCTATTCACGAATCGCCTGCTTGTCTTTTGCCATTTTTTCAAACGAGTCACTTGATTTCGTAATCCACACTTTTGTCCCAACTGGAAGCTGATTGAATAGCTTTTCTACATCTTGATTGTGAAGTCTCACACAGCCTGCCGTAATAAATTTCCCAATAGATGTTTCGTCACTTGTCCCATGAATGCCGTATATTCTTCCATCTGTCCCGCGTGCATCAAATCCAATCCATCTTCGGCCAAGAGGATTATTCTTTGCACCGCCTTCTATATTCTTTTTTCTGTAGAAAGGATCTTTCGCTTTGATCACGATGGTAAACTCACCTTCTGGCGTCAAATCCGTCGTTTTCCCAGTAGAGGCAGGATAGATTGCTTGCACTTTTTCATGATCAATATAAGCAAGTTCATTCGTTTGTTTGTTTATGATGACATATGGGTCCCCTGGAAGCGGGTTTTGTCCAAGCGGCCATATGGGCGAAAGAGACATCGCTAGCACGGTATACAATAAAAGACGCATAGGCTCCTCCTTTTTTCATTAGATTGACCAATGAAGGAGGAACTCATGCGTCTCTATTCTTTCATTCCTTTAAAATAACTTTTCAGCACTAAATACTGTTCCATTTCCCCTAGGAAATGGAACAGTGCGGCTCTTGCCTCAAATTCTTCACGAGTTTGCGGAAGAGGCAGGGCATCGAATTCTTCTTTCATATCGATCAGACGTCTTAAAAACTGATGTGCGGTGTTGCCTGGGTGTATATGTTCTCGTAAGTCCCGGATGTATTCTGCAATGATTTGTCCATGCTCTGTTGTAATCGAAATGGACGTGATTTTCGGAAGAACCCGCTCAATGATTTCAAATTGCTTCTGCCTCATGTTGAAATAATGATAATATAAATTCTCATGCCTTAGTACATGATTTTCAACATCACGGTATGCGAGGGCTTTTGCTTCTTTGATCAGCTGATCGGTTTCCGGTAATTCCTTTCCAGTCCAATCTTGCTTCCCGGTCATCAAGTATTGTTCAATTTCTTCAAAGATTTTGGCAAAGTTGTCTTCAATTTGCTCACTGTATCGTTTGAGCTTTTGATCGACGCTTGGCATGTACAGGTTCATAACGAGAGCCACCCCGACACCAATTGTGATCAAAAGAAGCTCGTTCCAAATCAAACTAAGGGTGATCCCACCAGACATATATAGATGAAGGATGATGACCGAACTTGTCACAATCCCTTCTTTTATACGAAGGACAATGGTTGTCGGAATGAAGACAAGTAACATGAGCCCGATGACGAAAGGATGATAACCTATTAGATCGAAAAATAAGTAAGAAAACAAAATAGCCACGCTACATGCTGCAAATCGGGCGCCTGATGCGATGAGTGACCTCTTTTTTGTCACTTGAATACATAGGATGGTGATAATGCCGGCAGCTGAATAATTTTGCAAACCAAGCATTTGAGCAATATAGATGGCGATAGCTGTTCCTAAAGCTGTTTTCAGCGTTCGGTAGCCGATTTTAAACATGATGTCATTCACTCTTTTCTGTCTTGTTTCCGTCCACCATTGTGAAATGATGAACTTTTATTACTGTTCCCATTATCATCAAAAAAAGAAGAAGATGTTCAGTCTCCTTCTCTTTTTTCTTTATAATATTTTTTGCAGAAAGTCTTGAGCACGTTGTGAGGACGGCGTTTCAAAGAATTCCACAGGGTTTGCATCTTCTACAATTTTCCCATCGTCCATAAAGATCACGCGGTTGGCTACTTCTTTTGCAAAGCCCATTTCATGTGTCACAATCACAAGAGTCATGCCTGATTGAGCAAGCTCTTTCATAACTTCTAATACTTCCTTGACCATTTCAGGATCAAGTGCAGATGTTGGTTCATCAAACAGCATAATGTCTGGTTTCATCGCAAGAGCTCGAGCAATGGCGACACGCTGCTTTTGACCGCCAGATAAACGGTTCGGATAGTCATCTTTCTTCTCTAAAAGCCCGACCTTTTTTAATAAATCTTCTGCTTGTTGGATGCTCTCATTCTTTGATTGATTCTTCACATTCATCGGAGCATACGTGATATTTTCCAGTACCGTTTTATGTGGAAACAGGTGAAAGTGCTGAAACACCATGCCAATGTTTTCGCGTACTTTTAGTGCATTGGTTTTTGGGTTTGTGATATCTGTCCCTTGTACCGTAATGACACCTGACGTCGGCTTTTCAAGCAAATTAATGCAGCGAAGGAACGTGGATTTCCCTGAGCCAGATGGCCCAATTACTGCCACAACTTCTCCCTCTTGGATGGTTGTATCAATTCCTTTGAGCACTTCATTCTTGCCAAAAGATTTTGTGAGTTTCTCTATTTTAATCATTTGATTTTAACTTCCTTTCCACCGATTTGCCGACAAAGGTGAGCCCAAGCACGATCACATAATAGATGAGACCAGCAAAAATAAGTGGTTCAAGATAATTATACGTGACAGCACCTGCTTGATAGGCTCGTCTCATCACATCGCCAAGTCCAATCACTGTGACAATCGCTGATTCTTTTGTCAGTGTAATCGTTTCGTTCACAAGTGCAGGTGAAATATTTTTAAATGCCTGCGGGAGCAATAAGTCCTTCATCATTTTAGCATAAGGAATCCCTAAAGCAACGGCCGCTTCTTTTTGTCCTTTATCAATGGCATTAATACCTGCTCGAATAATTTCAGAGACATAAGCCGCCGAGTTTAATGAAAATGCTGCTACGGCTGCCCAGTATTGATCAATTTGAAAACCTATTAGTTGAGGCAATCCAAAATAGATGATCAATAGTTGTAGCACAAGCGGTGTGCCGCGGAAGATGGACGTATAAAAGTCTGCCAACCAAATGAGCGGCTTCACGACACTGATTTTGCATAACGTTAATAAGATCCCTAAAATAAAACCAAAAAAGAGTGAAACCACCACAATAGAAAGCGTGACCTTAAGGCCTTCTAAAATAAATGGCATCTGAGGTATGACTTCTGTAAAATTCATGATTAAAATCTCCTTTTTTTACTACCTTCAAATGAAAGCAAGAAATAAACAGGAAAAAAGTTCAACATATGTTGAACTTTTCAGCGCACTCTCTTTATCATACATGACGCTGATCCTTTGTATGACTTACTTTTCGTCAGCAAACCATTTTTCAATTAATTGATCAAGTTCGCCATTTTCCTTCATTTCTTTTAATGATTGATTGAATTTCGCTGTTAAGTCACTATTTTTTTTGAATGCAATGGCTGACCCTTTATTTGTTGATCCACCTAGGTCAAAGGCATGGAAATCTTTCTCTTTCTTTAAATAGCCAGCTGCTACTTTATCTTCAATAATCGCTGCATCGAAGCGTCCAGCTTTAATCTCTTGAATGATGTCAGAGATTTTATTACGATCTTCTACTGTTAAGTTGTATTTCTTTTGTATTGCTTTCGCATCATCTTGTTGAATAGAACCTAATTGAACACCTACTGTTTTGTCTTGTAAGTCTTGATCTGTTTTAATACCGCTATTTTTCTTTGTCACAACCATGTTTTTAGCATTGTAATAAATGTCCGAAAAATCAACTTGTTTTTTACGCTTTTCATCTGGTGTCATTCCCGCAAGTACAATATCCGCTTTGTTTGTTTTAAGCGCTGAAACAAGACTTGCAAAGTCCATATCTTGAATTTCTAGTTTATAGCCGTTCTTTTTTGCTAATGCTTTCGCAAGATCCACGTCGAAACCGACAATTTTATTGCCCTCTTTTGATTCAAATGGCGGATAATCTGCTGATGTCGCCATGATGAGTGTTTTGTCATCCCCTGATGCGTTTGAATTATTAGAAGAAGTACCACAAGCTGCTAGTGCAGCTGCAAGACCAGCTGTCATAAGTAATAATAACCACTTTTTCATATGATGATGCCTCCCAGTATTTTAAACTCGTGTGTTTATTTGAATATTTATTCACTATAATGTATTTTAAACACTTTCTTTTTGATATGCAATAGTATTTTGCTAAAATTATTTTGATTCGATTGTCTTATAAAACAAAAAACAGCCCGATCATTAGACCAGACTGTACCGTGTTTATTCATTCAAAAGTCACAGTATTTTATATTTCTTCACAATGCTCATCGAAAGCGGCTTGTAGCTTTGACACGACTTCCATCGGCTCATGCCCTTCGATTTCATGACGTTCCACCATTTTAATGATTTTTCCATCCTTTAACAGAGCAAATGATGGAGAGGATGGTGGGTAGCCTTCAAAGTATTCACGTGCTCTGGCAGTTGCCTCTTTGTCCTGACCAGCAAACACTGTGAGCAATTGATCTGGCCGCTTATCGTAATGAACAGAGTAGCCAGCAGCTGGTCTTGCAATCCCGCCTGCACATCCGCATACTGAATTCACCATCACAAGAGCTGTACCCTTTTTAGTCAGTGCTTCATCCACTTCTTCGACTGTTGTTAATTCTGAGTAGCCTGCTTGCTGAATCTCTTCTCTCGCTTGTTTCACAATATCATTCATAAATAAATTAAAATCGATATTCATTTGATCCACTCCTTCTACGTACCATCCATTTTAACAAGGAAAGCTTCCGTGAGCAAATGTGTTGTCTTATCACATCGACCCTTTTTCAGCGTCTCGTTTATGTGCTGTTCAATTGGGGAAAAGTGATAATGGAAGAATTAAAAGGGAGAACTGCGTGATGGCACAATTTAAAAAAGCGATGCTCATTTATAATGGAAATGCTGGACAAAAAAATATAGAAAAAACACTTGCTCAAACAGTGCCACTTCTTTCTCTACATATTGATGAACTTATTCTCAAACCAACGAGACAGCCGAAGGATGCCTATCAGTTCTGCCGTGAGATTGATGAGACGGTGGAACTACTGATCATATTAGGCGGAGATGGAACCGTGCATGAATGCATGAACGGAATCGGTGGTTTAACGAATAGACCCGCTGTTGCGATATTACCTGGCGGAACATGCAATGACTTTTCTAGAACGCTTGGCATTCCTCAGCAAATGCAAAAAGCGGCTCAAGTGATTGTGGATGGGACAGAAAAAAAGGTCGACTTGATCAAAGCGGAGGATCGATACCTTTTGAACTTTTGGGGTATCGGGCTGATTGCAGAGACCTCCAATAATATTAACGACAAGGAAAAAGCCGTCCTAGGCAAAATCAGTTACTTCACAAGCGCCATTCGGACCCTACAGCAGACAGATCCTTTTTATGTACACATTCAAACAGAAGAAGAAGATTGGGAAGAAGAGGCTGTCATCGTCCTTGTGATGAACGGACATTATATCGGAACAAATAAAATCGACTTGCCCAATGCGGCAATTGATGATGGGAAAGCCGAGATATTAATTTGTAGAAATACGAGTTTTTCTGCGTTAAAAGAGATATTTTCAATGAACCGGGAAGAGCTTGAGGATTTCACTGGCGATTTGTCTCTCATCCAAGCGTCACGTATACATATTCACACACAAGAAGAAATGGAAGTCGATACAGATGGTGAAGTTTATATGAAAGCTCCCTCAACCCTTGAGATTTTGAAACAGCACTTGACTTTTATTGTTCCAACAAAATAAAGAAATGCCCGGATCATTGAGATTCGGGCGTTTTCTTGATGTAGCGTCTGTATAAATATTCAAGTGCGTACCCTAGCAATGAGCCTACGAGAAGGGACATCCCTAAAAAACTGTTCGCCACTCCTTTAAATCCGCCAATAAAGATCATACAATACGCAATTTGGATGATTGAAACGATCGAAATAATGAGAAGTAATCTCTCGGGATGATTGCGTGATTTTGATATATAGCGAAGAAAGGCAAATGCGATCGCTGTGATAAACATGAGCCCAATAGTTAGAAACACAAAAAAATCTAATCCTGACATATTAATACCGTTCCTTTCTCTTTGATGAACAAATCCCCCTTATATGGTGATAAGGGGGAATGAGTCATGCCTGTTTAATATACGGATGTTTGTTCGTCGATTCCTTCGAGAATTTGTTTCACTCGTTGTAGGAATCGGCCGCATACAAGACCATCTAGCACTCTGTGATCTAACGATAGACAAAGATTCACCATGTCTCTTGCTCCGATCATTCCATTTACAATCATTGGTCGCTTCACGATAGATTCCACCTGCAAAATCGCCGCCTGCGGATAATTGATAATGCCCATCGATTGAACAGAACCAAATGATCCAGTATTGTTCACCGTAAAGGTACCGCCTTCCATATCACTTTGCTTGAGCTTCCCTTGGCGCACTTTGGCTGCAAGCTCATGAATGTCTTTGGCTATCCCTTTAATTGTTTTTTCATCGGCATCTTTGATGACAGGGACAAATAAGGCATCATCAGTTGCGACAGCAATCGATACGTTGATCGCTTTCTTTTGGACGATTTTATCTCCAGCCCACATGCTATTCATTTCAGGGAATTCCTTCAATGCTTGTGCTACTGCTTTGACAAAGAAGGCAAAGAACGTCAAATTAAAGCCTTCTTTTGCTTTAAATTGATCTTTCAGCTGATTTCTTCGCGACACAAGGTTTGTCACATCGACTTCCATCATGGTCCAAGCATGCGGAATTTCATGCTTACTTCTCAGCATATTGGCAGCAATCGCCTGTCTAATTGGTGTCACTGGCACTTCAACGTCGCCAGGCATGGAAGTCATTGATGGAGTAGCTTTTGGCTTGGCTGACTGCGCAGGTGCCGTTTGGTGAGGCGCCTCACTCACAGAAGCTGTATTCTCCTTTATGCCCCCATTTTCAATGAGCTGCAATAGATCTTTTCTTGTAATTCGTCTACCTGCTCCCGTTCCTTGAACTGATGACAAATCAATCCCGTGCTCATCTGCAATACGAAGGACTGCTGGGGAATAGCGTTTCTTTTGACTTTGATCTGCTATTGTTTTCTCACTAGCAGGTGCTTCGTTTTGCACAGGTGCAGATTCTTCTTTTGGGCTCTGCTTCTCACTGTTTTCTACCTCAATTTCACAAAATACCTCTCCTACTTGAAGGGTATCTCCTTCCTCTGCCGAGAGCTTTGTAATAGTCCCTGTAAAGGATGACGGAACCTCTGCATTGACTTTGTCTGTCATCACTTCTGCAATGGGATCGTATTTATTGACTTGATCGCCAGGTGAAACAAGCCATTTGCTAATCGTTCCTTCTGTTACACTTTCACCTAGCTGAGGCATTTTCATTTGTTCAATTGCCACTTGAAACCCTCCTCTTTCTTAAAACGCGGCTAGCTCTCTCATTTCAGCTTCTACCTTATCTGGGTTTACCATGAAGAATTTCTCCATTGTCGGTGCGTAAGGCATTGCTGGAATATCAGGGCCTGCAAGACGTTTAATTGGTGCATCTAGATCAAATAAGCAATGCTCCGAAATAATCGCTGCAACCTCACTCATCACACTTCCTTCTTTTGTATCTTCCGTTAAAAGTAGGACTTTTCCTGTTTTCGATGCCGCTTCGATAATCGCTTCTTGATCTAGTGGGTACACCGTTCGCAAGTCGAGAATATGGGCAGAGATTCCGTCTTTTGCTAGACGCTCTGCTGCTTGCAACGCGAAGTGAACACATAAGCCATATGTAATGACCGTGATATCGTCTCCTTCACGTTTTACATCTGCTTTTCCAATTGGAAGGGTGTAATCATCTTCTGGTACTTCACCTTTAATGAGTCGGTATGCGCGTTTGTGTTCAAAGAACAATACAGGATCCGGGTCACGCACGGCAGCCTTTAAAAGACCTTTTACATCATAAGGTGTCGATGGCATCACAATTTTGAGTCCGGGCTGATTGGCAAAAATCGCTTCGACTGATTGTGAATGATATAGCGCCCCATGAACACCCCCGCCATAAGGTGCGCGGATGACCATCGGACAACTCCAATCATTATTTGAACGGTATCTGATTTTGGCAGCCTCTGAAATGATTTGGTTGATAGCAGGCATAATGAAATCCGCAAATTGCATCTCTGCAATTGGACGCATTCCATACATAGCTGCGCCAATACCTACACCAGCAATCGCTGATTCTGCAAGTGGAGTATCCATGACGCGCGCTTCTCCAAATTGCTCGTAAAGACCTGCCGTTGCTTTAAAAACGCCACCTTTTTTCCCGACATCCTCTCCGAGCACAAACACTTTCGGATCACGTTCCATTTCTTCTTTCATTGCCAGTGTAATGGCGTCTATATATGACATAACAGGCATTTTTCTTCCCCCTTACTCCGCGTACACGTAACGAAGCGCGCTCTCTGCATCTGCATAAGCTGCGTTTTCCGCTTCATCAGTGGCTTCGTTTACAATTTGCATGATTTCTTCCGTCATCTCTTCTTTCATTTCAGATGTCATGACGTTTCCTTCGATTAAATACGTTTCATATTGAACGAGTGGATCTTTCTTTCTTGCTTCGAGTACTTCTTCTTTCTCTCGATAGCTTGAATCATCGTCATCACTTGAATGCGCAGTTAAGCGATAGGAAATTGCCTCGATCAATGTTGGCCCTTCGCCTCTTGCCGCACGATCTCTCGCTTCTTTCACAGCAGCATAAACTTCGAGCGGATCATTTCCATCTACTGTGACACCAGGCATGCCATACCCAATTGCACGATCAGAAATATGCTCACATGCTACTTGTTTGTCATACGGTACAGAGATTGCGTACTTATTGTTTTCACACATGAAAATCACAGGCAGATTATGCACAGCCGCAAAGTTCGCTCCTTCGTGAAAATCACCTTGGTTTGAAGAACCCTCGCCAAACGTGACAAAGCTGACAAAGTTCTTCTGCTCTAGTCGTCCAGCGAGTGCGATTCCAACAGCATGCGGGACCTGTGTTGTTACAGGCGATGACCCGGTTACAATTCGATTGGATTTTTGTCCGAAATGACCTGGCATCTGTCTTCCACCTGAATTCGGATCGTCTTTTTTTGCAAAACCAGACATCATTAAATCTTTCGCTGTCATCCCAAACGCTAGGACAACTCCCATATCACGGTAATAAGGTAATACATAATCCTCTTCTCGATTCAATGCAAAAGCAGCGCCGACTTGCTGGGCTTCCTGCCCTTGACAAGAAATCACGAATGGAATTTTTCCAGAGCGGTTTAAAAGCCACATCCGTTCATCGATCTTTCTTGCAAGTAGCATGGTTCTATATATGTCAATTGCTTGTTCATCTGATAATCCTAATTCCTGATGACGCATGTTACTCATCACATTTCCCTCCTTGATTAAAAATGGATCGCCTTTCCATCTACAGCAAGTGCTGCCTCGCCAATCGCCTCTGACAACGTTGGATGCGGGTGAATGGTTTGCCCTATTTCCCACGGCGTGGCATCAAGCACTTTGGCTAATCCAGCTTCAGATATCATATCTGTTACATGAGGACCAATCATATGGATCCCTAAGATGTCATCTGTTTTTTGATCAGCAATGATTTTGACAAATCCATCTGACTCTCCAAATACAAGCGCTTTTCCAATGGCCATAAATGGGAACTTCCCAATCTTGACCTCGAATCCTTGTTCTTTTGCCGCTTGTTCAGTCAGTCCAACACTTGCGGTTTCTGGGTGAGAGTATACACATTTGGATACGAGTGTCTCATCAAGCGGCTTTGGTTCTTTTCCAGCCATATGTTCCACAGCAATGATACCTTCGCGAGAAGCTACATGTGCTAGTTGAAGTCCTCCAATGACATCGCCTATCGCATAAATATGAGATTCTTTCGTTTGATAATGTTCATTCACCACAATGCCGTGCTTCTCTGTTTGGATCTCCGTGTTATCAAGCCCGATACCTTCAATATTTGGTACACGACCAACAGACAGTAACAATTTTTCTGCTTCAAGGGACTGAATGTCTCCATCTTTTTCAGCTTGAATCGTGACGACGTTGTCATGCTTTTCTACTGTATCTGGGAGTACTTTTGCATTTGTGATGAAGGTGATGCCTTTTTTGGTCAAGAGCTTCTCCATTTCTTTAGAAACATCTCGGTCTTCTGTCGGCAATATGCGATCAGCATATTCGATTACCGTTACTTTTACTCCAAAGTCATTTAACATCGATGCCCACTCAATTCCAATCACACCGCCGCCTACAATAAGCATCGACTGCGGGAGCTCTTGCAATTCTAGTGCTTCATCTGATGTGAGTATCTGAGTGCCATCTGCTTCTAGCCCAGGTAATACACGCGGTCTTGATCCGGTTGCAATGATGACCTGTTTTGGAATAAGCATCTCATTTTCATCGCCATTTGCCATTTCAACCGAGATGGTTCCTGGCATCGGTGAAAAAATTGAAGGACCGAGTATCCGGCCGATCCCTTCGTACACATCAATTTTCCCTTGCTTCATAAGATGTTTGACGCCACTAGCTAGTTTTTCCACAATCTCTGATTTTCGTTTTTGCACATGTGCAAATTGTAAAGCGACACCACTTGCTTCAACGCCGAAATCAGCGGCACGTTTCACAGTTTGATACACTTCTGCACTTCTCAGCAGCGCTTTAGACGGAATACAGCCTTTATGAAGGCACGTTCCGCCAAGCTTTGATTTTTCAACGACTGCTGTTTTCAATCCAAGTTGTGAGGCACGAATGGCCGCTACATAACCACCTGTGCCTCCACCAAGAATGACGAGGTCATATTCAGTTGCCATGACTTGTCACTCCTTTCTTCCTTTGGTCATTTGGGTATTCCTTCGGAGACTCTTCTTCTTTTAAAATACGAAGTGCTCCTTCTGCTAAGGATTGTAATTCGTTTTCTCCTGGATACACCACGACATCTGATATCCAGTCGATGTATCCTCTAATACTTGAGGTGATCTGTTTGCTGTACGCAAGGCCGCCCGTTAACACAATGACGTCTACCGCTCCTTTTAACACAGCACTCGCCGCACCAATCTCCTTAGCGATTTGATAGCACATCGCATCATAGATGAGACTCGCGCGTTCATCACCTTCTTCTATCATGCTCTCTACTTTGACAGCATCTGTCGTGCCAAGATAGCCTGCAAGACCACCTTCACCAATAATGCGTTTGAGCATTTCCTCTTGTGTATATTCTCCAGAGAAACAAAGGTTAACGAGATCACCTGTTGGAATTGTACCTGCCCGTTCTGGGCTAAAAGGACCTTCGCCATGAAGTCCGTTATTGACATCAATGACCTTGCCTTTTTCATGTACTCCAATCGTAATGCCGCCACCCATATGCGTAATGATCATATTTAAATTCTCGTAACGCTTTCCAAAAGAAGCGGCTGTTCTTCTTGCAACCGCTTTTTGATTTAACGCATGGAAGATACTTTTTCGTTCAATGGTTGGCAAACCTGAAATGCGTGCAATTGGCTTTAATTCATCGACCACGACCGGGTCCACAATAAATGCCGGGATATTTAGACCAAGTGCGATCTCCCTTGCAATGATGCCACCTAGATTGGAAGCGTGCTGGCCTGCATATCCTTCTTTTAAGTCCTTGACCATCTGCTCATTGACTTCATACGTACCACCTTCAATCGGACGAAGAAGTCCGCCGCGGGCACAAACAGCATCAAATTTTGAAATGTTCATTCCTTGGTCATGAAGCGTTTTGAGAATCGTCTCTTGACGAAATGAAAATTGATCAATGATATGAGGAAATTGTTTTAATTCCTCATCTGTATGCCTTAGTGTCGTTTCAAAAATCGATCGCTCATTATGAAACACACCGATTTTTGTTGAAGTAGAGCCAGGGTTAATCGTGAGAATACGCCATTCTTTTGTCAGCAAAAACAAAACCTCCGTTTCAACTCATTCTTCAATTAGCGACGATTTAAGATGTGCTGGCCATTTTGTAGGAATTGACTTCTGGATTTACGCATTCTTTCAATTCGCTCTTCCGCCAAACGGTCTGCTGCTTTATAGGTTGGAATGGCATCACGGTTTGATATTTCAATGACACGTTCAATATTTTGGTAAATACCTTCGACTTTCTTCATGGCACGATCCGCATTATAACCATAAAGCTCATCTGCAACGTTAATCACGCCACCTGCATTGATCACATAATCTGGCGCATAGACAATGCCCATTTCATGAATGAGATCTCCATGATGCGTTTCTTTTAGCTGGTTATTCGCTGCACCTGCAATCACTTTTGCCTTTAATTTCGGAATCGTTATATCGTTAATGGTTGCACCAAGTGCACACGGTGCGTAAATATCGCAATTTTGGTCATAAATATCGTCAGGGTCTACCGCTTTTGCGCCGAAGTCTTCGACAGCACGCTGAACAGCATCTTTATTGATATCTGTGACAATCAGCTGCGCACCTTCTTGATGAAGATGTTTACAAAGATTGTACGCAACATTTCCAACACCTTGTACGGCAATTGTTTTTCCTTCTAATGAATCCGTACCAAAAGCTGCTTTAGCCGCTGCTTTCATCCCTTTATATACACCATACGCTGTGACAGGAGATGGATTCCCTGATGATCCAAAGGCAGGAGAAATCCCTGTAACGAAGTCCGTTTCCTCATGGATGAGATCCATATCCTCTACAGTAGTGCCCACATCTTCCGCTGTGATATAGCGACCGTTTAGTCCTTGAATGTAACGTCCAAATGCACGGAACATTTCTTCATTCTTGTCTTTTCTTGGATCACCGATGATCACCGTTTTTCCGCCACCAAGGTTTAATCCTGCTGCCGCATTTTTATACGTCATTCCTCTTGCAAGGCGCAGGGCATCTTCGATGGCTGCTTCTTCATTTTCATATGTCCACATTCTTGTTCCACCTAGTGCTGGTCCAAGTGTCGTATCATGAATGGCAATAATCGCTTTTAAGCCTGACTGCTCATCCTGACAAAATACAAGTTGTTCATAATCGTATCGTTCCATATATTTAAAAAGTTCCATTGTGTATTCCTCCTATTGTTTCCGCTTAATTTGATGTACAGATTGCAAGTGCAATTGAATATAGTTTACTTTCGGCTGAATCAGACCGGCTTGTTAAAGCAATCGGCGCCTTTGCTCCTGCCACGACAGCTCCCACCTTCGCGTGTGCAAAGTAAATGAGAGATTTATATAAAATATTGCCTGCTTCAATCGTTGGGACAAGTAAAATGTCTGCATGTCCAGCTACTTCACTTGTAATATTTTTATGAGAAGCCGCTGTTTGAGAAATGGCATTATCTAAGGCAAGTGGTCCATCAATGAGGCAGCCAGAAATCTGACCTCTTCGATTCATTTGCGCTAGACTCGCTGCAGTTAAAGTGGAATCCATTGCTGGGTTCACAACCTCTACCGCAGATAACACCGCCACTTTTGGCATGTCGTTGCCGACGGCATGCGCTACTTGGACAGAATTGATTGTAATTTCTTTCAGCATATTTATATCCGGTGCAATATTCATCGCAGAATCTGTCACATAGATAAAGCGATCGTAGCCCGGCACTTCAAATGCGGCGACATGTGATAGGGCACTGGCTGTACGGAGGCCGTATTCTTTATTTAGTACAGCTTTTAAAAGTACCGCTGTTGGGACATGCCCCTTCATCAAAATATCCGCATGGTTCTCACTCACTGCCTGCACGGCAATTTTTGCAGATTCTTCTGGTGAATCAGAATGAATGATATCTATCCAGTCTTCGTTGATCTCATGCTGTTTGACTAGCTCCTTTAGGTTGCGCTTGTTCCCTACCAAAAGGAAGCGAGCGACCTTTCGTTCAATTGCCATATTGATGGCATGAAGCACTTCTTCGTCTTCTGCATGAGCCACAGCCGCTGTTTTATTTTGTAGCTGCGAGGCTTTGATAATCAGATCGTCAAGCTTCATACATGCCCACCTTTCCTTCTGCTCCGTTCATCTATTCTTTATGCAAGTTCCGTGCCAACTTAAAACACGGGTCAAACAGGCGTTACGGAATTGATCCCATGCAATATTTTGCAGATAACGCGCATTTTATTGCATGCTATCTTTTGCAAGATGATATTTATCCATTTTATAGTAAAGGTTGCGAATGCTAATACCTAATGTTTTGGCTGTTTTTGTTCGATTAAATTGATGCTTTTCAAGGGTTTGTTTAATGAGTTGCGCTTCAAATGCTTCGACAGCATCCGATAAGGTCTCTCCCTCATATTGCCCTACTGCCAGTTCCTGTTGCTCTTTTTCTTCTTTTCCCTCTGTTTCCATGAACGCAATATGCCCTTCATCTATCCATTCCTCTTGTGGATTCAAAAAGATCATGGCTCGTCCAAGCACATTTTCAAGTTCTCTCACATTACCAGGCCAACTGTAAGATCTTAGCCTGTTTAGTGCATTTGTTGTTAAACCATGGACATTCCGGCCATAGTCTAAGTTAATCTTTTGGATGAGGCGTTTACTTAATGATTCAATATCTTCAAGTCGTTGCCTAAGTGGCGGAATGGAAATCGGATATCGGTTCATTCGATAATATAAATCCTCACGAAATTTCCCTTCCGCCATCGCTTTTTCGATATTGACATTCGTCGCTGTAATGACACGAACATCCACTGGAATTGCGTTTGTTCCGCCAACTCTCACAATTTCTTTCTCTTGCATCACGCGAAGTAATTTCGCCTGTGTACTTGGCGTCATTTCTCCAATTTCATCTAAAAAGATGCTACCTTGATTCGCTTCTTCAAACAGACCTTTCCTCCCGCCACGCCTTGCGCCAGAAAACGCTCCATCTTCGTAGCCAAAAAGCTCTGATTCTAAAAGGGATTCAGATAAAGCTGCACAATTCACCCTGACGAAACGGTTATATTTCCGGTCACTTTCATTGTGAATGGCATGGGCAAACAGCTCTTTCCCTGTACCTGATTCTCCGCGGAGTAAAATGGTTGCAGGTGTTTTTGCGCCAAGTTTTGCTTGCTCTAGCGCAACAAGCATTTGTTCACTTTCTCCAATGATGTCTTCAAACGTGTACTTTGCTTCAAGCGTCCGAATAAGCTGTCTCGCTTTATTTAATTCGTTTGTGAGCGATTGTATTTCTGACACATCATGGATGACACCTACACTGCCTTTCAAAATGCCATCTACAATGACAGGTGCTACGTTGACAATCACATCTTTTTTATTCGGCCCTACTTTCATCCTTGCGCCTCGTACGGGTCTTCTCGTTTCAAGAACCTTCAAATGCATACTTTCCCCTTCTGAGATATCTGCACCTGCGGGTTTGCCAACCACCTCTTTGTCCGTTAAACCGGTCATTTTAGTATAAGCTCGGTTGATCAGAATGCCTTTGCCCTGCTCATCGACAACCGATATGGCTTCGTCTGATGATTGGATGATGGCCTCAAGCATCGTGCGCACTTCTTTTAAGTTGGTTACTTCCTCGGCAAGCTCAACCGCATCTGTAATATCTTTAAAGATGGATAAAGCACCTAACATTCTTCCGGCATCATCGATAATCGGTAGACGCGTTGTGACAATTTGTATTTGCTGATTCAGAAATTGTTTTTGGTTAAATTCTGGTTCTCTTGACCTTAAAATATCAGGTAGCTTTGTATTAGGGATGACTTCTCTAATGTGACGACCAATCGCATCCTTCTGTGAACAGCCTACCATCTTTGCTGCCGATCGATTAAACAGCACCACTTCTTCATCCATATTCATAAAGATCATGCCATCATTTGTCGCATTAAAAATACGGTCATGTTTGTAGGTTTGTTCCTTTAGGATTTGGATCAGCTGTTGTTTCTCTGCCATTAATTCAGATATCAAATAGGCCATAGAACTTGGTACAATGACTGCACGCTCTGGCTTTTCTTCCATCAGTTCCTTCAACACAGCCGCATTTCCAGTTGTTTCAATGATGAGATCAATGTCATCTTGTATGTATTCTTTCCAATCGGTTGTGACCTTCATTCCATTCTTTTTTGCTTCTACCATCCCCGGTGCTTTAAGATCAAGGTCAGCGATTGCAACGATTTCAATCATATTTGTTTTCAGCAATATTTCAAGTAATGCTGATCCACCTTGTCCTGCACCGACAATTAAGACTCTCTGCATCCCGTTACCCCTTTATATGAAAAAATTTGCACACCTTATTTTTCCGTTGCAAAAAATTGCACAACTCTTATATTACCACGTTTTCCTTTCTTGACAAAATATTTTTTGAATTAGACAATGAGAGTAAATGACGATTAGAGGGGTTATTCAATGGGGAGAATACTAGCATTGGTCATTATTTTAATACCTGGTGCCTTTGCAGCACTTGGCATTAAACTGCTTCGCGATACGGTTTTTGGGATTAGCATTGCACCATTTCCATTTTTATGGCTGCAAGGAATTGCAGGGTTATTATTTCTAGGGGTTGGTCTTTATGTTGTGGCTGGATTTATTTTATATAGAGACCGCAAACGTAATAAAGTCACCACCCGTTTCAAAGAAAAGCGCACCATCAAAAAAGACCTGCCATAATCGGCAGGTCTTCATTTCATTTCATCTCTTATTTTCACAGCACGGTCAGGGTAATCAGTGAAAATACCATCTACTCCTAGTGAGAACATGTTTTTCATTTGTTTTTCACTATTCACTGTGAACGGTCTTATGACTTGGTCTGTAGCGTGGAGAGCCATTATGACCTCTGTTGTCACACCTGCTCCTTTTATATTCGGATGATATCCCCTTGCTGGTATCGTCTTCAAATACATATCTGGCTGGTGAATGACATCCATCGTCAGTACAGAAAGCTCAATATGCGGCATTAGCTTGTGAAAAAGTGCTAAACTGCCGTGGTGAAATGAAGAGACAAGAACGCGATCCTCGATTTGAAAGTGTTCAATTTGTTCTTTTACTTTTTCCTCCATGCCCGGATATCGATAAATTGAATTTTTTAGTTCAATATTGATGATTAGAGTTGATTGCTGCGAGATGAGTTCGAGTACCTCCTCTAATAGAGGAATGGAGACAGCACCTGTTTCTTCGTAAAAAGAATGACTTGCATCCCCTGCTTTTAATTCTTCATATGTATGGTCTTTTACTAAACCTTTTAAATTCGTTGTCCGGTTGAGCTTCTCATCGTGAATGACAGCCAGTCTGCCATCTTTGGTCAACTGAACATCAAGCTCGATCCCGTCAGCCCCAGAATGCAATGCATGTTCAAAGGCTACCATGGTATTTTCAGGATAGATTCCTTTAAAACCTCTATGCGCAAAGATTTTCGTCATATGTCACCTCTAAATATGATGTACATCTATTATGACGCGTCATTGTTTGTTTTTCCAGTTTCAACATAAAAAAAGACCTCTTCCTATAGAGAGAAGAGGTTCAAAGGTCAATTCGATCACGTAATCGCTCTGATGGCTTGCTCTGTCGTCTCTGCGTCAAGAGCAAAAAGGGAAGAAACAACTGCGACTGCTGTAACGATTGTTACACCTAACAACAACTTTTTCATAGGATAACCTCCACTTTCTTTTGAAGTATTTGTGCATCGAATTTCTTTTCAAGAAAACGTATGGCTTGTTGATAATCATTTCGTTCCTTGAAGTATTTCGATATTAGTTCAGACAAATCCTCAAGTTCCACATATAATCTATTTTTTTCTATGTAGTCTAATTTTTCAGAGAATACGTCTGCTGCTCCACTATTTTCGCACATTAAGTCTAAAATTTCAAATTTTACTATATATTCATTATTTTGGATATCGCAACTATACTCAATTCCTTCTTTTATGTGCTCTTTCGCTTCACGATCCCCTAATTGAACCAAGGCATTCGCCAGCACGTATAGAGATTGAATGTAATAATGACTGTTATTACGATGGATTTGAATGCTCATGCCTTTCTTAGCATATTCTGCGCATTTTTCGTAATCAGGTTTTGCATAATAGAGCACAGCTAAGTTGTGATAGCATTTCCCGATAAGCACTTCATTGTTGATGCGTTCACTTTTCTCAAGAGCCTCTTGGTATTTAGCCTCTGCTTCTTCAAATTGGAACAAATCAATACAATTACTTGCATGTAAAATTAAGCTGTCAATCGCCTGTGCTGTGTATTCTTCATGCGCTTTGAACGTATCGATCGCTTTTTTAATGTGATTAATGGAAATGAAATTTTGTTTTAGCTCATAATATATGGACGCAACCTTATGGTGGAATGTTCCTACTTCTAGGTCTTCATTGACACGTTTTAGGCGCTGTTCTGCAATTTTGTAAAAGCTGATCGCTTCATCGTACTTTTTCACATAAGCAGCATATTGTCCTTTGTAAAAGTAAAAATAAAAATTAATAATGTCATCTACTTTCTCATCTAGCGTTCCGACACTTTTCATAATTTGATTGGCTTTTTCAATATTTCCAAGTAACATCTCATGTCTACCGTTCACAAGCTGATAATACAGGAGAACTTCACGGTCTTCATCTGTATTTTTTAGCAAATTCAGAATTTTCTTTTTATAAATAGTAGATTTCTCCAGGTCATTTTGAGAAATGACCCTCGTCCACTTGCTAATTTCATTTGCAACCTCAGCAGAGTGGATTTTCAACTTTCCCATAACCTCACCCTCTTCTTTTCATTATTATAGCATAGTAAAAGAATGTGAAAATTATTAAATTCAACAATGGGAATATTCAGTTCAAATGGCACAACCTCTAAGAAGCCAGTGACTTTAAAACGTCAATCAATCAGGTCAATAGAATTAGAACTTTCGATCTTATTTGAATTATATTCCAATTACATAAGACCTTTTCCTCTCATCCTTTTACTTATGGATGAATCGTTTATTTTCTCTTTACAATGTCATCCGGTTGATTGACGTAGCTGATTACCACTACTTTATGCCACGTCAATTTCTTTCATGCTTTATTTTCATTTTATTCAGAAAATAAAACAAGCCGATGATGTTAAGACATTAGGATGATTTACTTCAAAAAGAAAAAACGCTTCATTCAAGAAACGTTTTTCCATATTAAATGGACTAGCTTGCTCTATGTTCTAAACGTAGACGATCGGCAACCATTGCAATGAATTCGGAGTTGGTTGGTTTGGCTTTAGACATGCTCACCGTATAGCCAAAGAGCGAGGAAATGGAATCAATGTTCCCTCTGCTCCAAGCGACTTCAATCGCATGACGAATCGCTCGTTCCACTCTACTGGCAGTCGTGTTAAATTTCTTTGCAATGTCTGGATATAATACTTTTGTGATGCTTCCAAGGAGCTCAATGTCGTTGTACACCATGGAAATCGCTTCTCTTAAGTATAAATAGCCTTTAATATGTGCTGGCACTCCTATCTCATGAATAATCGTCGTAATGCTCGCATCTAAGTTTTTACGTTTCGATTCTGGTTTGTTTCGAAGGACACTGTTTTGGATAGATGAAGATCGATGTGTAATCTGTGTACCGTTTCCACTGACTTGACGAATGTGACCTACTAGGTTTTCCATGTCAAATGGCTTTAAAATGAAATAGGATGCACCTAAATCGACTGCCTTTTTGTCACATCTTCTTGTCCAAATGCCGTGAGCATGATGACACTCGGCTGTTTCGTGTCAGATTCACGAAGTCGTTCCAGTACAGCAAGACCGTCTAAATGAGGCATGATAATATCTAAGAGGAGAACGTCGGGCTCTTTATCTTTCAATAACGTCAGACATTCCTGACCATTATACGCCACGCCAAGCACTTCCATATCTTCCTGCCCTTCAATATACTCTGTCAAAAGGCCAACAAGCTCTCGATTGTCATCCGCTACACACACTTTAATTTTCTCCACGTTCTTTCCTCCCCAATGTCGATTCCTTTAGTCTTTTGCATTTTCTCTTCTGAATGTTCAATTCGACAAAAGCATGCTATCCCCTTTAAAAAACTTTCATTTTTCGAATAATAGAGGATTATCTAGCATTTTCTACGTTTTTCTTAAAGAATCGACGATTATTGCAATTTGACATCATGCCATTTTCCATTTTGTCGAAAAATCTCTTTTTCCTTATTTTATAACACGTTTGCCTAGAAAGAAAGGGCAGAAAAAAACTGCCGGAGGATTCGGCAGTTTGACTCATCAGCTTGCTTTTTTGTTTTTTTGATACAGATCGATTCCCGCTTCTGACAGCATCCATTCAATGTGTACGCCATACCCACTTGTTGGGTCATTGACAAATACATGAGTGACGGCTCCGATGATTTTACCATTTTGAATAATTGGACTTCCGCTCATTCCTTGAACAATCCCGCCAGTTTTGTTTAATAGTCGTTCATCTGTTATCTTTAAAACCATGCCTTTTGTTGCAGGGAACTTTTGTGGGGTTGTGCTGACAATTTTAATTTCAAATTTTTCTACTTTATCATCATCCACAACCGTCAATATTTCTGCCGGTCCTTCTTTTACTTCATTCGATAAAGCGACTGGTAGTGCCTTGTCCGCTATATGGTTTTCGAGCTTTTCGGTTAATGTACCAAATATACCGAATGGACTGTTACGCGAGATGTCCCCGATGGTTTTCCGTTCTGAGGAAAATCTAGCTAATTTTTCTCCAGGATTGCCACCTGTGCCTTTTTCGATAGATGTGACCGTTGATCTGACAATTTCACCATTATCAACGACAATTGGTTTTTTTGTATCCATGTCAGAAATCACGTGCCCAAGGGCACCATACTTTTTAGATGTTGGTTCAAAGAAAGTCATTGTTCCGATCCCTGCTGCGGAATCGCGGATGTAAAGGCCGATACGGTATGTGCCTTCACTCGCATCCTTTGCTGGAGTTAATGTGGTTTGAAAGGTTTTATGATCTCTTTTGATGAGTAATTGAAGGGTTTCCCCTGTTTTACCTGCTTTTTGGATAAATGGAGTGAGGTCATTCATTTTCTCCATTTTTTGACCATTTATTTCGGTAATCATATCCCCGGATTGAATGCCTGCTGCTTCACCTGGCGATTTTTTGCCATCTGCTGTTGTGATTTGATGAAAACCCACAACGAGAACACCAACAGAGTGGAGCTTGACGCCAATAGATTGTCCTCCAGGAATGACTTTTAATTCTGGAAGAACATCGACTTTTGTTTTCTTTATTGGGAACCCTTTAAAATCATAAACAATGTCCGCTTTCCCCGCCTCTTGTCCAGTTACTTCAAGTTGATTCTTTTTCTCTGACAGACTAAAGGCTGGTGAAGAAGCATTTGCTGTCGCTTCAATCGATGTTTCAATTGATTGTTGTTCGTTTTCAAATACTGCGACATTTGTTGGAATGCTGATATATTCCTTCACTATGCTCATAAACCCTGTACTTATTAAAGAAACAAGGAGAATAACACCAATGGCTTTTCTCATCTTTTCGGGCATTCATTTTTCACTCTCCTCGCTCCTTACCCACACCAGAACACTAATGTTTTGGCTACATCTTTACTTTTGCCTTCTTAGCGAGGATTTATAACCGACTCATTTAGAAAATGATTGGATAAATTGATAAAAGAAAATGACAATGTCATGCGTATATAAAGCGAATTTCAGACAACATAAAAAGGCAGCTGATCTTTCAGCTACCCAGTCGTTTTGACATCATTTGCTTGATGCAGAAGTTCTTTTGCATGTTGCTTCGTCAGTTCAGTTACTTCCACACCTGCGATCATTCGTCCAATTTCACTCACTTTTTCTTCATCAGATAGCGGCTTCACATTCGTAAGCGTTCTACCGGCTTTTGAGCGTTTAGAAATGAACAGGTGTGTATCTGCCATCGCTGCTACTTGTGGTAAATGTGTGATGCAGAGCACTTGTGATCCTGTCGCGACATTATAAATTTTTTCTGCAATCGCCTGCGCCACTCTACCACTAACCCCAGTATCGACTTCATCGAAAATGATCGACGTCACTTCTTGTTTGGCGGAGAAAATACTTTTTACCGCAAGCATAACACGAGAAATTTCTCCTCCTGATGCCACTTTTGATAAAGATTTCATGGGCTCACCAGTATTGGTTGAGATGACAAACTGCGCTTGGTCTATTCCATTTTTCCCAAGTTGCACTGGTTTTCCATCTAGAAGCGGGCAGTCATTGTTTCCAAAGGACGCATAACGAATAGCAAAAGCCGTATCGAACGATGACTTTTCCATATACAAATCCTTTAGTTCAGCTTGAATTTGCTTTGCAAGCTTTTTTGCCCATTTTTTTCGCAGCTCTGAGACGTTTAGTGCTTCTAATAACGCATCTCGGCTTAGTGCATCCAGCTTGTTTTTGAGCGTTTGCAAATGACTGTCTCGATTTTGAATTTGATCAATCTCTTCTTCAATTTTCGCCGCATATTCTAAGATTTCTTCCACCGTTGCACCGTATTTTCTCTTTAACTGCTTCATTTCATTCAATCTAGATTCAATAAAATCAAGACGTGCAGGGTCAAACTCTAATTGATCTAACAGGCTGCGCATTTGAAAGGTGGAATCCTCTAATAAGTAATAGGAATTTGAGACTTGGTCAGAGAGTTTCTTTAAATCATCGTTGATCTCTGATATATGCTCTAGTTCACTTGTAGCCATGCCAACCCAATCTAGTCCTCCTTGTTCATTACGTAAAGCGTTATACGCATTTTGAAGTGAGGAATAGATTTTTTCGTAGTTGCTAATTTGGTGGCGTTCCTCTTGTAGCTTCTCATCTTCGCCTGGCTCCAATTGAGCTGATTCAATCTCTTTCAACTGAAATTGCAATAAGTCTAAACGGTGGACCATTTCTTGCTCATTTTCAGTCAACTGCTTTAGCTTATTGGCCGTCTTCATATATTGATCATATGCTTCTTGATATTGAGATAAGGCAGGTGCAATCTCCTCTGCTCCAAATTGATCGAGCAGATGCAGATGATTTTCATCCTCCATCAATAGCTGATTATCATGCTGTCCGTGTATATCAAGCAGCAATCGACCTACTTCTCTCAAAATAGAGATTGTCACAAGTTTGCCGTTAATCCGGCAAATACTTTTCCCATTGTGATTGATATCTCGGCGAAGAATCATCATCTCATCAGATGCCTCAATCCCTTGCTGTTCACATAAAAGAAAAACAGGATGATCTGCCGGTACAAGAAAGAGACCTTCAAGCTCTGCCTTTTTTTCACCATATCGAACAAACTCAGACGATCCTCTTCCCCCGACAAGAAGTGAGACAGCATCAATTATAATTGATTTCCCGGCACCTGTTTCTCCCGTTAGGACCGTAAGCCCTTTTTCAAATGAAACCGTTAACTCTTCAATGATTGCAAAGTTTTTAATGGTTAGTTCTGCTAACACTCATTTGACACCTCTTTTTGTAAACCTGATCGCTTTTATAGAAGCTCTAAAATTTTGGTCGAGACCGTCTCTGTATCATCTGGTGTACGGCAAATGATTAAAATGGTATCATCACCGCAAATGGTCCCCATGATTTCTTCCCAATCTAAATTATCCATTAAAGCACCAATGGCCTGCGCATTACCTGGCATGGTTTTAAGGACGATTAAGTGGCTGGCTGTATCCATTTTAATAAAGGCATCCATAAGGGAACGCTTCAGCTTTGACAGCGGGTTAAATCGTTGATCTGCAGGAAGACTATATTTATATGTTCCATTGTTCGTCGGCACTTTGACTAAATGTAATTCTTTTATATCTCTGGAAACGGTGGCCTGCGTAATGTTATATCCGTCCGCTTTTAAAATATCGACTAACTCATCTTGGGTTTCGATCTCTTGGCTTGCAATGATTTCTCTAATTTTAATATGCCTTTGACCTTTATTCATTTTGACCTCCCTAGGCGTTTCATTCTTAGATTGTCTTTACGTTCTATGTTATATGATGCACACTTCAAAAAACAAGCATTACATGAGAAACTGTCGATTCTCGTCTTTTCGCCATGTAAAAAGGAATAATAGCGAGCTATTATTCCTTTTGGTCAAGCGGTCTCATTTGTCAGTCAGCTCAGCACTGTTTTTCTTTTCTTTCAATACGGAATGGGCTTTCTTGGCCACTTCTTCAAGTACAGATGTCGGCAGAGCCGCATTTTCCCTTTGATCAGGCTGAAGCACCAAGTGAAGCAAGAATTCAATGTTCCCATCACCACCAGTAATAGGTGAAAAGGAAACATCTTTGACGTCATAGCCTTCTTTTGCAGCAAATTGATTCATTTCTTCAAGCACACCAAGGTGGACGGCAGGTTCTCGCACAATGCCTTTTTTGCCAACAAGCTCTCTGCCTGCCTCAAATTGAGGCTTGACCAGTGCGATACAGTCACCACCCGGGACAAGTATATGCTTGAGTGCCGGGAGAATGAGTTTGAGCGAAATAAAAGACACATCAATTGATGCAACCTCCGGCAATCCTTCGGAAAAATCCGCTGGAACCGAATGGCGGAAATTGGTGCGCTCCATGACGATGACACGCTCATCCTGCCTTAGTTTCCACGCAAGCTGATTGTACCCAACATCAACAGCATACGATTTCACTGCTCCATTTTGCAGTGCACAATCTGTAAATCCGCCTGTTGATGAACCGATATCGATGAGCAGTTTTCCTTCAACGGTTACATCAAATTCTGTTAGTGCCTTTTCAAGCTTTAAACCGCCACGGCTGACGTATTTCAAAGGGTTCCCTTTCACCATAAGCGGTGTATCACGAGCAATTTTCTCTCCTGGTTTATCTAAGCGATTTTCATTTGAGTAAACGATCCCCGCCATGATGGCACGTTTTGCTTTTTCTCTCGTTTCCATTAGTCCTTGTTCAACTAACAGAACATCCAGTCTTTCTTTCTTTGATGTCATGATCCAATTCCTTTTCTTGGTGTTGCGGGAAGTAGGTCACGCAATTGCTGAGCAACCTGCGCACTCGTCAGTCCTATTTCTTCGAGCAGGGCATCTACACTTCCATGCTCAATAAATTCGTCTGGAATTCCCATTCGTTCTACTTTGATATGGGATGCTTTTTTGTCGTGTAAAGATTCTAATACGCTACTTCCAAAGCCACCTTGGAGGACAGCTTCTTCAATGGTCAATATCGGAATGCCTTCAGACACGATCTCATTTAGCATGCCTTCATCAAGTGGTTTGATGAAACGAGCATTGACAACACGGATAGATTTTCCTTCTTTTTGCAATTGCTCAGCTGCTTGCATCGCCATTTTAATCGTTGTACCGAATGTTAAAATGACCGCATCCTTACCAGGACGAAGCACTTCCCAAGACCCGATCGGAATCGTTTTGAGCTGCTGATCCATGGTAACGCCAATTCCATTTCCACGCGGGAAACGCATAGCAATTGGACCGTCATCATATTGAATGGCTGTATTGACCATATGTTGTCCTTCATTTTCATCTTTTGGCATCATGAGGACCATATTCGGCATGTGACGCATGAAAGCAATATCAAAGACACCTTGATGCGTCTCCCCATCCGCTCCAACAAGTCCTGCACGGTCAATGCCTATAAACACATTGAGATTTTGACGACAAATGTCATGAAGAACCTGATCATAGGCTCTTTGAAGGAAAGTTGAATAAATGGCTAAAAACGGTTTCATGTTCTGTGTAGCTAGTCCTGCTGCCATGGTTGCGGCATGCTGCTCTGCTATTCCTACATCAAACATTCGCTCAGGAAATTCTTTAGCAAAACCTTCAAGTTTTGAACCAACCGGCATAGCAGGCGTAATAGCGACAATACGTTCATCGTCACGCGCCAGTTTCCTCACGGTTTCACTGACCAATCCACTCCATGATGGAGCTACTGCTGTCGGTTTTACAAAATCACCTGTTTCAATTTTGTAAGGACCTGTGCCATGCCAAGTTCCAATTTTATCGGATTCTGCCGGCTTGTAGCCTTTTCCTTTTTTCGTAATCACATGAAGGAGGACAGGGCCTTTTGTTTTCTTAGCGTATTCAAGATTTTCAAATAGATCTTCATAAGAATGACCATCTACAGGACCTAAATAGGTGAAGCCCATTTCCTCAAAAAACATGCCAGACACAAGCAAATATTTCAAACTGTCTTTGATACGTTCTGCTGTAGACGCAAGCTTTCCACCAACTGCAGGGATGCGCTTGAATAAATACTCGAGCTCGTCTTTTACCCACTGGTATTTACCAGCTGTACGCAGTCTGCCAAGCATTGTGTGAATCGCTCCCACGTTTGGGGCAATACTCATTTCATTGTCGTTTAAGATCACGATCATGTCTTTTTTTTCATCACCAATATGGTTTAACGCTTCTAACGCCATACCACCGGTTAATGCACCGTCACCAATAATCGGGAGAATATATTCGTCCGTCCCTTTAATATCTCGTGCGGCGGCCATACCCATTGCGCCAGATAAAGAGGTTGAGCTGTGACCTGTTTCCCATACATCATGTTCGCTCTCATTTCGTTTAGGAAAACCGCAAAGCCCTTTATATTGACGAAGTGTATCAAACTCCGCACCTCTTCCAGTTAATAACTTGTGAACATAAGACTGATGCCCAACATCCCAAAGGAACTTATCCTTCGGGCTGTCAAATACTTTGTGGAGTGCTATCGTGAGTTCGACTACACCGAGATTCGGACCGATATGCCCGCCTGAGTTAGCCAAAGACTCAATTAAAAACGTACGAACGTCAGCACTTAACTTCTCTAATTCTGCATTTGACATTTCCTTTAGAAACGCTGGATTTTTTATAGATAAAAGATCCAATCAGGATCAACTCGCTTTCAACAAAATTTCTACATACAAATATAATGCCTTATCCCTACAAAAAACAAAAAGGGATATGCGTTGTCTCATATAATAAACTGTTTACAGTTTACCACAATACCTTGAGTACCCTCAAATCTAGGCTGTTTTTAATGATCTCTTGAGGCAATGAGGTCGCAGAGTTCATGTAATAATTGCTGCTCGAGTTGAAGGCCTGAGACAATCTCTTTCGCACGAGTTATATGTTCATTTAGTTTATCTTTTGCGCCTGAAAGCGTTAATAAAGAAGGGTAGGTCGACTTCTCGTTTGCTGTATCAGAGCCGACACGCTTTCCAATTTTTTCTTCGCTTCCTTCAAGATCTAAAATATCATCACGTATTTGGAATGCAATCCCAATATGATAGCTGAATTCTCTTAATTTTTCGATGTCGTCATCAGATGCACCAGCTAATATCGCACCCGCTGTCACACTAAATGTGAGGAGTTTCCCTGTTTTTCGAGCATGAATGGACTCTAGTTCATCAAGAGACACTTGTCTTTGTTCTGCTTCCATATCATCAAATTGCCCACCAACCATGCCTAACGCACCTGCTGATTTCACAAGTTCATCGATGATTCTGAGCTTTTGATTAGGGGATATATCTCCTGATAATTGTGAAGAAATCAATCGAAAGCTTTCGGTTAAAAGTGCGTCACCAGCAAGAACGGCTGTTGCTTCTCCGTATACTTTGTGGTTGGTTGGCTTTCCTCTACGAAGATCATCATCATCCATACAAGGAAGATCATCATGAATCAAAGAATACGTATGAATCATTTCCACTGCGCAGCCGACGGGTATGCCATCCTCTTCCCTTTTTCCATATGCATTCATGAGTGCGAGGACGAGAATTGGACGAAGTCTTTTCCCGCCTGCTTTTAGTGAATAGAGCATAGAAGATTTCAGATTTTCTGGAACGTGTAATTCATGAACGTATGAAAACAGATACTCTTCAATATCCTTTTTTCTTGTTGTCAAAAATTCATTCAAACTACTTGTCACCCGCGTCTGCCTCCTTCACTGAAAAAGGAGCCAGCTCACCATCCTCTTTTAGGATGAAATCCATTTGCTTTTCGACATGCTGTAATTTTTCATGACAAAGTTTCGAAAGCGTCATACCTTCTTGAAAATAATGGATGGCTTGCTCTAGCGGCACATCTCCTTCTTCCAGCTTCCCCACAATCTCTTCTAAACCTTTCATGGCTTCTTCAAATGTCAGTTGTTGCTCTTTTTGTTTGTTTGATTCCGTCATGTTGATTGCCCCTCCTTCTCAATTACCTCACAAATGAGACGTCCATCTTTCATTGTGATCGTCAGTTTATCTGTCGTTTCGACTTGCTCTACACTTTTAATCAGTTCATCTTCTTTATAGGCTAAGCTGTAGCCTCTTTCCATCACTTGAAGCGGATTTAATGCATTTAGTTTACCAAGAACAGATTGGAACTGCGAATGAATTGTTTTCATTTGCACATTCATACTGCGGATGAGCTGATCTGTTTCATTGGTGTGACGTTTTTTCGCTTGAAGTAGCTGTTCTTTTGGATGAAGTGGCTTGAGTCTATATGTTTGGCGGTCAAGTTGACTCCGCTTTTGTTCAATTTGTCTCGTGAGCTGTTTTTGAAAACGGTCAAATACCATATCGAATTGCTGCTCTTTTTGCTCTTGTAATCGTTTTGGAAAACGGAAAGCATAAGAAGATTGAAGAGCCACAAGCCGTTCATTTGCTTGTGTGGTTCGATTTTTAACAGCTCTTGTTAACCGGATGTCGATTGATTTCATGCGTTCAATCAAATCGGCTGTGCTTGGAACAGCTAACTCGGCTGCTCCTGTTGGTGTGGGTGCCCTCATGTCTGCAGTGAAATCACTAATCGTAAAGTCAGTTTCATGTCCAACCGCAGAAATGATTGGAATGTCTGATGCGAAGATCGCTCTTGCTACTGCTTCTTCATTAAAGGCCCAGAGCTCCTCTATTGAACCTCCGCCCCTTCCGACAATCAAGACATCACAAATCTGTTTTTCATTAGCTTCTTTGATTCGTTCAACAATGGAACGAGTGGCATTTTCTCCTTGAACTAGTGCCGGCAGCACGATGATTTTAGCTTGCTTGTAGCGCCGGTTGATGGTAGTAATCACATCTCGAACAGCAGCACCTGTTGGCGATGTAATGACCCCTACTACCTCTGGGTATTCAGGAATTTGTTTTTTATAACGCGCATCAAATAAGCCTTCACTTGCCAGTTTTTTCTTCAGCTCTTCATAAGCAAGATGAAGAGCACCAACACCATCAGGCTGCATTTCCTTCGCATATAATTGATAGTTGCCGCTCGGCTCATAGACTTGAATACCGCCTCGTACGAACACCTTCATGCCGCTTTTTGGAGAAAAAGGTAGCTTGGATGCTGACCGCTGGAACATCACAGCTTGCATGCGTGCATTCTCGTCTTTCAAGGTGAAATAAACATGACCCCTTGAATGAATCTTGACATTCGATAACTCACCTTTGATCCATATATCTTCTAAATGAGGGTCAACATCAAATTTTCTCTTTATGTATTTTGTAAGGGCTGTGACCGTTACAAAGGCTTTTTCACTCATGACGTATTCCTCCTCTTCAGAAACGCACATTCATCCACCCGCAATATGCAGGTGGATGAATGGACAAAGCTTATGCTAATGTACGTTTTGCTGATTTGACCGTATTGTGTGCAAGCATCGTAATCGTCATTGGACCGACTCCACCAGGGACTGGTGTGATATAGGAAGCCTTTTCTTTCGCTTCTTCGAAATCAACATCACCTACTAACTTCCCTGTATCTAAACGATTGACTCCTACATCGATGACAATCGCACCTTCTTTGATTTGGTCAGCTTTCATAAAGTTCGCTCGACCGACGGCAACAACTAAAATGTCTGCTTTTAACGTATGTTCTGAAATATTCGCTGTTCTTGAATGGCAGTATGTAACCGTTGCATGTTCATTTAACAATAATTGTCCAACTGGTTTCCCAACAATATTGCTTCGTCCGACAACGACCACTTCTTTTCCAGAAAGATCAACACCTGTTTTGTGCAGCAGTTCCACAATACCAGCTGGTGTACAAGGAAGGAAGGTATCTTCTCCAAGTAGCATTTTCCCGATATTTAATGGATGAAAACCATCTACATCTTTTTCTGGTGAGATCCGTTCGATGACGGCTTTTTCAGAAATATGTTTAGGTAGTGGAAGCTGAACTAGAATTCCGTGGAATTGATCATCTGCATTGTATTGATCAATCAGATCAAGCAATTCTTTTTCTGTTAAAGAAGCATCTAAGTGATCAAGCTGAAAATGCATTCCCATCGCTTCTGCTGCTTTTTTCTTCCCGCGCACGTAAGAAAGTGAAGCCGGATCATCACCGATTAGAATAACGGCAAGACCTGGTGTGACTCCTTGTTGTTTTAGCTCTTCTACTTCTTTTGCTAATTGTTCACGTTTTTCTTTTGCTGTCTCTTTTCCATCGATGATCGTTGCTGACATGTCGAATCCTCCTATTGCTACTTTAGGTCATTTTTGATATTCGAAAGTACACCATTAACGAATTTCGGCGCTTTATCGTCACCGAATAATTTGGCGAGTTCTATCGCCTCATTCATGGAGACACTCACCGGAATGTCTTCTTGATACACCATTTCGTACACAGACAACCTTAAAATGGCTCTGTCTACGTTCGCAATACGATCAAGCTTCCAATTCACAAGATGCTGGGAAATCATTTCATCAAGCTTGTCTTTTTGTTCAAGCACACCGAAAACCAGTTCCTCAAAAAACGGATCTGATTCTTGTTCATCCAAAGCATGTGTAATTGCTTCTTTTGGATCAATATTGCTGACATCAATTTGAAATAGTGTTTGTAACGCCTTTTCTCTTGCAGTTCTTCTTTTCATTATTAACTCCTTTAACCACTTTATCCGCTTGTCGTTAAGCCATACAGAAATCATAACATATTTTGACCTTGGTCGCACCAAGATCCATGTGAGCTTTCATGAAAAACAAAGCAACATGATCCACATTCCGAACTTACCGAAAAATGGCGATTAAAAAACCAAAGAGGGCACTCCTCCTTGGTTTCATTTACCCTCTTTTACATTTCTTGTTCTACTTCAGCCTCAGCGGTTTTTGTATCAAACTGAATACCAACAACATGAATGTTGATTTCATTAATGGTTAAGGCAGTCATGTTCAAAAGGGTTTGACGAATATTTTCTTGAACAGCAGTGGATACCTTTGGAATGGATAGGCCAAATTCAACCACACAATATACATCAATTGTAATGCCTTCTTCTGAAACATCTACTTTTACACCTTTACGGTGATTTTTCTTACCAAAGCGTTCTGCTACATCAGCAGCGAAATTGCCCCGCATTTCAGCAATACCTTCCACTTCTGAAGCAGCAATTCCCGCAATCACTTCAATGACTTCTGGCGCAATTTGCACTTTACCCAATTGATCTTCATTTAGGTTCATTTCAAGTAAATTGTTTTCTGACACGATCATTCACCTCCGAAAGCTGTTATTATTTCATGATTTGGTATGTTTCTAAAAACTTCGTATTAAAATTACCGCTCACAAATGTCTCATGCTCAAGCAATCTCAAATGGAATGGAATCGTTGTATAGACACCTTCAATGACGAATTCTTGAAGCGCACGTTTCATCTTCGCAATCGCTTCTTCTCTTGTTTTACCATACGTGATGACTTTCGCAATCATGCTATCGTAATATGGCGGAATCACATAACCCGGATAAGCTGCAGAATCAATACGTACACCTAGACCGCCTGGCGGGAGATACATTTTAATTTCACCAGCAGAAGGCATGAAGTTTTTCTCTGGGTTCTCTGCATTGATACGGCATTCGATTGCCCAGCCATCATATACGACATCCTCTTGGGTAAGAGAAAGCTTCTCACCTGATGCGACCTTGATCTGTTCTTTGATCAAGTCAACACCTGTGACCATTTCCGTTACAGGATGCTCTACTTGAATACGTGTATTCATTTCCATGAAGTAGAACTTCTCTTCATGATAATCGTAAATGAATTCGACCGTTCCAGCACCTGTATATTCTACAGCCTCGGCTGCTTTTACTGCTGCCTCGCCCATTTGCTCACGAATATCTGCATTTAGTGCAGGTGATGGCGTTTCTTCAAGTAGCTTTTGCATTCTTCTTTGGATCGAGCAATCACGCTCTCCAAGGTGAATAGTATGACCATGCTGATCTGCGAGCACTTGAATTTCAACGTGTCTAAAGTCTTCGATGAATTTCTCTAAATAGACACCAGGGTTTCCAAAGTTTTGTGCCGCTTCTTGCTGCGTGATTTTGACACCGTTAATGAGCTCCTCTTCAGTACGAGCTACACGAATGCCTTTACCACCGCCACCTGCGGTTGCTTTAATAATTACAGGATAGCCAATACTTGCTGCTGTTGAAACAGCATCATCAAGATCTTTTACAATTCCTTGAGAACCAGGGACAATTGGTACCCCTGCTTGCTTCATTGTATCTCTAGCGACATCTTTTGTTCCCATTTTAGAAATAGCTGACGCAGTTGGTCCAACAAAGATGACGTTACACTCTTCACATAGCTCTGCAAAGTCTGCATTTTCAGCAAGGAAACCGTATCCTGGATGAATCGCATCTGTTCCTGTTAGTTTTGCCACACTGACAATGTTTGTGACATTTAAATAACTGTCCTTTGAAGCAGTTGGACCGATACAATAGGCTTCATCAGCCATTTGAACATGTAGTGCATCGCGATCTGCCTCAGAAAATACGGCTACTGTTTCGATTCCTAGCTCTTTGCAAGCGCGGATGATTCTAACTGCGATTTCTCCTCTGTTTGCAATTAATAGCTTTTTAATCATGATCGTACTCCTTACTCTGCTTTCACTAGAAAGAGGGGTTGTCCGAATTCTACAAGCTGACCGTTTTCAGCTAATACTTCGACGATTTCACCTTTTACTTCTGCTTCGATTTCATTAAACAGTTTCATCGCTTCAACGATACATACAACTGAATTTTCCTTCACCTTAGAACCTGATGTCACGTATGGATCTGCTTCTGGCGAAGATGAAGCATAAAATGTGCCAACCATTGGGGATGTAATTTTATGCAGATTTTCAGACGCAGTGGCCTCAGAGGCTTCGGTCTGAGCTGGAGCTTGTGCTTTAGGAGCTTGTTGAGCTGGAGCTGCTTGGACAGGAGCCACTGGTGCTTGTGCTGCAACTTGCTGAACGACTTCTTTATTTTTTTTGAGTTTGATTTTTGCACCTTCGTTTTCGTACGTAAATTCATCAATTGTAGATTCGTCAATTAATTTAATCAGTTCATGAATTTCTTCGATTTTTAACATGGATTTGCACCCCTATGTGTGGATTTATCTTTTTTTATAGGCTAGTACTAAAAGTACATACTATAACCATCTTACAGGAGGATTTCGTTGAATTCAACTACTATTGTGATCAGATCGCTTGCGAGGGCACATTGAAGAGGGCGTGAAACCGCATGAAAAAACGCCCTTTTCGACAAGGGCATTTTTTCAAATTTTTTATTGGTTGGTAGGCTCAAAAGTAACTGCAACGTTATCCAGTCCTTTAATTTCATTTGTGACCATATCAATAATGTCTGCTGCTTGAGACTTTGATTTTTTATCAGAACGAACCGTAATGCTGACTTTATCTCCTTCAGCACTTACTAGCGCATCTTTATATCCTTTTGTTTTAATTAATGTTTCTAGCTGGCGCTCAGTTCCTTCCGCCTCGCTAAGAGCAGTCATTTGATCGTAAGCTTCACTTTTTTCCTGCGCGGTTGCATCATCACTAGATACGATTTCGTTAAATTCTTCACGCTGCTTGCTTCGCTTATCTTCAAGCTCTAGCCTGTAAGTGGTAAAAAGCTCATCGTCTGTTTGCTCCGAGATAGCTTTTCCTTCTTCACCACTTGTTTCAACATCTTCTTGTTGACCATTTGTCTCTTTGTCAGTGGATTTGGTGTCGGTTCCTTTTTCAGTTCCCTTTTCAGTTCCTTTCTCAGTTCCCTTTTCAGTCCCTTTTTCTGGTTCTGTCTTTTTCTCTTCCGTTCTATTTGAGTTTGCATCTTCTACTGTTACTGCATTCTCACCTTGTGGAGACATAATATAATACACACTTAATACGACAACTAAACTTAGCATCGTTAATAGCCAAACCGTTTGTTTTTTTAACATCATTCCGAATCCTCCTTGATTTTTTTAGGGGCAACAGCTACTCTATGGCTCGGTACATCAAGCACTCGTGTAACAGCTTCAATGATGGTTTTTTTTATTTGAACGTTGTCTACTCCTTGAGCGACAACGAGGACACCTCGAATTTCGGGCTTTTTCGTTTGGACTACGACAGGTGTTTCTTCATTGCCATTTTTGATGATCACGATCTCTTCTTCTTTTGTTTGATCCGTTACACTTCGCACGCCGCCTTCTTTATCTGTTTCTTCAGTCGTTGTGCTTTTATTGGATTTGTTTTTTTCAAAGATTTTTAAAGAAGTCGCATCTACATTGACCACAATGGAAACATCCTCCACTCCAATGATCGTCTCTAAAATTTCCTTCAACTGGTTTTCGTACTCTTGCTCAACGTCCTCAATTGAATTCTTAGACTTGCCTGACGAGGTTGGTTTGAACACCGCCTGCTCTTCTGAAGGTGCTTTTTTAGAAGCAGGAACAGCTGACTGTTGATTGCCAGATGGCGGTGACAACAATTGACTGACTAGCATGAAAGACACTCCGATGATGAATACAAGTAACAAGTAATGGTGTTTTGTTAGTTTCGGTTTCCCCTCGCCCTTTTCAGATGCTTGGAACAATGCTTTCAGCTTCTGTTTCCAGTCTTGGTTATTCATGATCTGCCGTGTCACCTCCCTCAATTTGCAACGCAATGTGTTCAGGACTCGTATTCCAAACATCAGCCAACGTCTCTTTCACCTTCGTCATCTCTTTTGTTGACGATCCAGCGCTTTCCTCCCTTTGCCTCGCGAGATCAATGTCCACCTTTGCCACCGTTTCTACAGCATCACCTGCGAGCGGGGAAAGAACAGCTTTGATGCGAAATTGATTCGCCTCCATATTCTGATCAAGGTGCTCCTCATCTGCCAACACTTCTACATGTTTCATTTCATAGCTCTCCTTCTCTAGTGGTGCCTTAGCGCTTTTTTCTAGTTGGACAGCCATTTGCTTTAAAATATATGCACGCTGAGAGGCTTGTATTTCTTTTTTTTCTAAATTCATCTGATTTTTTATTTCCTCTGATTGCGCTTCTCCCTTTTTCTTCATGATTTCTGAGAAAATCTGATCAGGGTCGGCACGGAATAAAGCAAAAATGGGATTGAGCATGACGACAATTAACAGTAAGCTGACGACCATTTTTGCATACTTTTGCATGCTTGAATTAGGAAGCAACAGGTCAATGACAATCGCAAATAAGATAAATAAAATAATACTCGTGATCCATTCCGTGAGAAAACTCATAATTTGTCCCCTCCTTACTTCATCATCATGGTGAGATTGCCAGCACTGATGATCACCGTAATGCTTAAAAAGAACATGAGCGACACAATAGCAAGGGCGGCGAATATATAGAGAACACTTTTTGATATGACATCTAAACAACTAATGATCGGGCCACCTCCTAGAGGCTGAAGAATGGCAGCGGCAAGTTTGTAAATAAGTGCCAGTGACAAGACTTTAATGGCCGGGAAGGCGGCAAGTGAAATCAAAATGGCAACCCCCACGAGCCCAACGGTATTTTTCAGCAACACTGAAGCGCTGATGACAGTATCAGTAGCATCTGTAAACATCCGTCCGAGCACCGGGATGAAATTTCCAGTGATAAATTTTGCTGTTCGGAGAGCAATCCCATCAGTGATTGCAGCTGATGCACCTTGCACGGAGATAACGCCGAGAAAAACAGTCAAAAAAACGGCTAGTCCACCAATGGCCACATTTCTTAACAATTGTGCAAGCTGCGTGACTTTGTATTGATCGGTCAGCGTACTGACGATACTCAACAATGCTGATAAGAAGATCAGCGGAAGGACCACAAATTGGATAAAAACACCACTTGTGTTCATCAAAAATAAAATCACAGGATGAAAGAACCCAGCTGAGACAAGTCCGCCCGATGAAGCAATGAGCGCTAATAAAAGAGGAATAAGAGCAAGAATAAAACTGGTCATGGTTTGAATCGCTTCTGTCGCATAGGAGATCGCCACATGGAAACTATTGAGTGCAATGATGATGAGCACCATGTAGACAAGAGCATATGCCACTTTACTGACAGTGCTTTGTTCAAACGCATTTTGCAATAGCTGCAAAAGAGAAGAAAAGATCGTGAGTAAAATAAGCGTTCCTAGCAATTTCCCGTTGGCAATGACTTCATGAAACAGATAATGAACAAACGCCTTCAGCCACGTTTGCGGAGACAGTTTTTTGTCACCATCAATCATTTCTTTCACTGTCCCTTTTTGACTTTCTGGCAAAAAGCCACCATACTCGTCCAAAATGGTTTCCCAAAAATCATTGATCGAATGTAGCTCTAATGCGTCAGCCTGTCCACTTGCCACTTCTTCTGCAACGAATTCTTCCTTCTTTAAAGGCTCCTGCTCCTCTGCTCCTGCATCTGGAGCAATCAAGCAAAGGAAAAGTATCAGCCCTATTGCGGACTTGACTCGTTTCAATATCTCCACCTCTTTTCAATCACGTCATGGAAGGAATCATGCCTAAAATGGTCTCAATAATGACTGTTAAAATTGGGACCGCCATGACCAAGATGAGGATTTTTCCGCCAAGTTCTATTTTTGAAGCAATCGCTCCTTGTCCAGCATCTTTCGTGAGCTGAGCGCCGAATTCTGCTATATAAGCAATACCAATAATCTTCAAAATGGTCTCAACGTATTTCATATTCACACCAGCACTTGCTGCAATCTTTTCAATCATCGAGATAATGGCATAGATTTGATCAATTAAATAAAGAAAAATGACACATCCGGTAAACACAACAAGCATAAAGGCGAAGGTCGGCTTTTGTTCTTTGACAATTAATGCTAAAAAAGTAGCGATTAAACCAAGTCCAACAATTTGTATGATTTCGATTTGTAAGCCCTCCCCTATCCTTGAAATAGAAATACGGCTTTTATCTTCTTAAACAAATCATCCACAATGGTCGCCACCATAAACAAAATGTAGATAAATCCAAGCAGCGTCACCCACTGTGCATACTCCTTTTTTCCCATTTGGTCTAAAATCGTATGGAGAAAAGCTACGACAATGCCCACTCCAGCAATTTGAAAAATGACGTTCACATCAACGCCCATGCTCTCGACTCCCTTCCTGTCACATCAATAAAAGAATCAGTAGTAACCCACTTAAAAACCCGAGGCTTCTCACCATTTTTTCATGTGTCGCTTGAGCAATTTCTGCCTCCTTCTCCTCTGATTCCAAATGCCCTAAAGCCAGTTTGATATACTTTTGTTGGGCTGTGACATCATGCTGACCAAGCGTTTCTCCAAAATGCTTAAGTGCCTCATATTCGCCTTTTTTCAAGACGGTCTTTTTCCATACTTCTTCTAAGCTTTCATTCCATGCATGCCTCGCCGAAAAAGTGCCAACCCTCAGCTTATCTGCAAATTGTTCAAATAAACGATTCACAGGTGGTCCTACTTGTGACGCAATTTGATCTGCAGCACGCGCTAAAGGGGTTTGTCCATACAGAATTTCTGCTTCAAGGGACTGGAGTGCAAATCTAAGCTGCCTAATTTGCTTGGGCCGATCACTATATCTTTTGGCAAACTCAAAGCCTCCCCATGTGGTTGCCGCAACAATGAAAATAGCTCCAATCAGCTTTAACATACGTCCACTCCCCGCCTCCATTTCAACTCCTGTCCATTTTGGTCATATATCCGTCCGATGGTTCCGGGACCATTTTCCCTGTTTAATTCAACATAGCGATCAAACACACGAAGCTGCCACAATGATTGGAAAGAAGGGCGTTTATACAAATCTTCAAGCGAATGTCCATGGGCTGACACGATAATGGTCACCCCCGCATGAATCGCCTCTAAAAGAGCCTGTACATCCTCGGCTTTTCCTATTTCATCAACAATGATCACTTCTGGGCTCATGGAACGAATCATCATCATCAGTCCCTCTGCCTTTGGACACGCATCAAGCACATCAATTCTATGTCCAAAATGATGTTGCGGGACCCCTCTAATACATCCTGCAATCTCAGATCGTTCATCAATAATGCCAGTTTTCCTAGGGGAGATCTCTTTTGTCCCCGTACTTGAGAGTCGTGCCAAATCGCGCAGCAATGTGGTTTTTCCTGTTTGCGGTGGACCAATGATCAGCGTATTGTACCAATTTTGTTCATATAGATAAGGGAGAAAAGGAAGCCCAATGCCTATCTTTTCTTTTGCGATGCGAATGTTAAATGAGGAAATATCTCTTAGACCTTTGACTGCTCCATGTTCAACGATGACCTTTCCCGCAAGACCAACCCGATGTCCACCTGATATGGTGATATAGCCTTGTTTTAATTCCTCCTCAAGTGTGTACATGCTGTAATTGCTTAACCTGCCTAGTAGCTGAGATGCATCTTCTGCTTTCGGATGATAGGAAAGAAAGCGCGGCTTTCCTGCTTGAATCAGTTCAATGGGACGGTCCGTTCGAATGCGGATTTCTTCTATTTGCGCCCATTCTGTTTCTTTTAGAAAGCTAAGTTCTTGTCCAATAGAATGCGGGAGAATATCCAACAGATTCCGCAACGAATGCCCCTCCTTTTTTTCTTCTCTAAAATGTATGATGCGGGTTGTTAATTATGCCAAGCCATTTCATTTATAGATCCCAACGAGAATAAATACGACACCAATGAAAATAAACACGAGCTTTGCATAAGATAACTGCCCTGCCATTTGATAGATTCCGATCGTCATGGTGATTATAAAAATGAGCGGCCCGATGATCGCCAATATGCTATTGATGACCACCGCTTTGCGTATATCATTTGTGATTAAAATAAGGATGGCGGCCGTCAGTTCAATGGATGCAGATAGGAATCTCATACCTGCCATTGCAGCTACTGACGGGTGTATGCCTGGGAATAGAAATTGTTTCATATAGAACCTCCAGCTTTTTTTACACTATATGCTTGACTAGCTGGAAGTAGTCTTGTTTTTAAGAAGTCAGAGAGAAGGGTGAGAGACTAGAGTGAAAGTCGCGGGGAAGCATCATCTTATGCAAAAAAAAGACCGTAAGCACAAGGCTTACAGTCTTTCTTCGATCATTACGCTCTTGATACGTATGACCCGTCAGATGTATTAATCACTAGTTTATCTCCTTGGTTCACAAAGAAAGGAACGTTGACGATTAAACCAGTTTCAGTTTTCGCAGGTTTTGATCCACCTGATGTGGTATCACCTTTAATACCAGGCTCTGTTTCTACCACTTCTAGTTCTACAGTGTTTGGCAGATCCACGCCAAGTGTTTCAGCACCGTACATGACGATTTGAACTGACATATTTTCAAGCAAGTATTTCAGTTCATCTTTAATTTGTGTTTCACTTAGTTCAAGCTGCTCGTATGAACTCGTATCCATGAATACGTGCTGGTCACCATTCGCATACAAGTATTGCATCGTTTTCGTTTCAATTTGAGCTTTCGCTACTTTTTCACCTGCACGGAATGTTTTTTCTTGAATCGCACCATTTCGAAGGTTACGCAGTTTAGAACGAACAAATGCTGCGCCTTTTCCTGGTTTGACGTGTTGGAAATCCACGACACGCCAAATGCTGCCGTCCACTTCAATTGTTAGACCTGTACGAAAATCGTTTACTGAAATCATTTTGTCATCCTCCTACATTTCACCATTATAATATGATGAGTTCTTTCGGTGAGTGGGTCAATCGTTTATTGCCGTCAGCTGTCAGGACAATATCATCCTCAATTCTCACGCCGCCGACATCTGGCAAGTAAATCCCAGGCTCAACTGTCACGACCATTCCTTCTTCTAACACGACCTGTGAGCGCGAGGAGAGAGCCGGAGCTTCATGCACTTCCATTCCTAGACCATGTCCAGTCGAATGCCCGAAATATGGACCGTAGCCATACTTCTCAATGATGTCTCGTGTGATGCGATCAGCTTCTTTCCCTGTTAAGCCTGGCTTGATTCTATCCACACCAGCGTTTTCTGCTTCTAATACGATATGATAAATGTCCTTCAACTTGTCGCTTGGTTGTCCTACAGCAATCGTTCTCGTCATATCAGAGCAATATCCTTGATAGTAAGCACCGAAATCAAGTGTAACCAAATCACCAGATTCAATCACCTTTTCACTCGCTCTGCCATGGGGCAGGCTTGAACGAACACCCGAGGCGACAATCATATCAAATGAAGATCCTTCCGCACCTTCTTTTCTCATGAAAAATTCAAGCTCGTTCATGACCGCTATCTCTGTCAGGCCCGGCTTGATGTAAGTGAGAATATGATCAAAGGCGCGATCTGCAATCTTCGCAGCTTCCTCTAATATCTTAATCTCTTCACTTGACTTAATCAAGCGCAACTTTTCAACGGATTCTGAGACAGGAACAAGCTCCATCTCGCTTGCTTTGTCTGCGTACTGCTGATATGTGGCAAATGTCATATGATTCTGTTCAAAACCAAGGCGTTTCACTCCAAATTCCTTTGCCGTTTGGATAGCTGTTTCCACAATGTTTCCTTTATGTTCAATGATATCAAAACCACTCACTTGATCCTTCGCTTGCTCTGTATAGCGAAAGTCAGTAATAAAAGCCGCTCGATCTGTCGAAACCACTGCAAGACCAGCTGATCCAGTAAAGCTAGTCATGTACTGTAAATTAAAGCTGCTCGTAATCACAAGACCATCAATCTTTAATTCAGATAACAGATTTCTTAGCTTTTCAAGCTTCATGATACCGCTCCCCCTTCACTGACTAAATACCGAATCGCCAATTTATACCCCTCTAAACCTAGCCCGACAATTTGACCCTGACACACCGGGGCAAGAACAGATTTGTGGCGGAATTCCTCTCTTTTATGAACATTTGATATATGTACTTCGACGACAGGTAATGAAATACTTGAAATGGCGTCTCTTAGTGCATAACTATAATGGGTAAAAGCACCTGGATTAAACACGACACCATTGTACTGATCCTCTGCTTCATGCAAAGCATCGACCAAATCACCTTCATGATTCGATTGAAAAAATGTTAATTCGATATTTGCTCTTTCTGCGAACTGAAATAAATCCGTTTCTAAATCTGTCAGCGTTTTGCTTCCGTAAACAGCAGGCTCTCTTTTACCAAGCCTATTCAAGTTCGGTCCATTCAGCACTAGAAAATGAGGCATATGACCACTCCTTCACCCTAATTCAATCTATATCGATATCTGTTTCTTTTTCCATAGAAACCTTTCGTTTCCAAAAATATTTTATCATATGAATGGGTGATTTACACTTTATTCTGCCTTTTTCCCTAGCGCTCTTGCCAGCTTCTGACTCGTTAATTCATTGTATTCAAATGAAATACTATACCCAACGAACATGCCGTATAAAATATATAAGCAAAATGTCGTCACAATGGTACTTTGTTGCAAATCTTGCACTTGCTTCACATCTGGAAAAATAGGATTAAATACATAAAAAACAAGCACCCATAAAAGTCCGCCAAAAATCAATCCCATCCAAAAACCTTTTATTCGTTTTAACAGGCCATAATAAATAAAAGCAGCACCCATGGACAAAATGCCTAGCAACACAATACTGATAAAAGTACCAAGTCCACCCTTTTTCCATTCTCCGAGTACAAATGGCTGTAACAGCATATTCGGACTGACTTCTGAAAAATGAAACATATGGGTCAGAAATCCAATAAAGCCCCAAAAGACACCACCTACAAACCCTGTAGCGGCTGCCCTTGCAAGCAAAGAGCTCGTTTGGACCGCCTGATTTTTTTCTTCCTGGGTTTCCTTTTCATCACGTTTCATATGAACACCTCCAACAAGTAGTATGTCCAAAATGTCCTGAAAAAAAAGGATTTCAATGCGTGTGTGTAAAATTTTAATAAAAGGGTATACTGGCTAAAAAGAGGTAGATAGAATTCTAGTAGATAATCGACCTGTGAGCTAGTGATTTCCCTTCTTTTCCTGTACAATAAAGGTATAAGGAAATGCATGTAAATTACAGGAAACAGGCAGGTTGATGAAATATGTCTAATCAAACTAAACCTCCAGCATATGGAGGGCAGGCAGTTGTCGAAGGTGTCATGTTCGGAGGTAAAAAGAACTATGTAACCGCGATTCGGCGTAAGGATCAGTCCATTGATTTTTTGAAACTTCCTAGGACCTCCACAAAAAGAACCGCCTTTCTCAAGAAAATCCCTTTTGTTAGGGGAGTTGCTGCACTTGTGGAAGCAAGCGCAAACGGCAGTAAGCACTTAAATTTCTCCAGTGAGCGCTATGATTTAGATCCCTCTGAAGATCAGTCGCTTGAAAAAGAACAAAAAGGATCAACATTATCAATGATCTTCGGCATTGCAGTGATCGGAGTTCTTTCTCTTCTTTTTAGTAAGTTCGTCTTTACCCTTGTACCTGTCTTCTTAGCTGAGCTTGTGCGCCCCATTTTCTCGGGTGATTTTGCACAAATCGCAGTGGAGACATTCTTTAAGTTGATTCTGTTATTAGGCTATATTTATTTTATTTCCATGACACCTTTAATTAAAAGGGTATTCCAATATCATGGGGCAGAACATAAAGTCATAAACTGCTATGAACAGAATCTTGACATCACAGTGGAAAATGTCCAAAGCCAGTCCCGGCTGCATTATCGATGCGGCAGCAGCTTCATTTTATTCACTGTCATTGTCGGAATGTTCGTCTATTTACTCGTACCGACAGATCCTTTATGGGTAAGAGTTCTGAATCGTTTGGCGCTGATTCCAGTGGTTCTTGGAATTTCCTTTGAAGTTCTGCAACTGACAAACAAACTCCGGGAAGTTCCAGTGCTAAAAGTGCTTGGCTACCCTGGCCTTTGGCTGCAATTGCTTACAACAAAAGAACCCTCAAATGACCAAGTCGAGGTCGCCATTGCTAGCTTTAATGAACTTCTTCGTTTAGAGGAAGCGTCCGAGAAGCACGCGTCAGATTCTGCTCATCAAGTGATCTAGCTTATAAATCCGGTAAATTCCTTCGGAGGTGGACAGTTATGAATCGCCGAGTACATCCTGCTTTTACCATTATTTTTGTTTTAGGTATTTTGGGATTTGTGTATTTACTCACAACGAATCCTAGCAGACTCTTCACAATGCTACTTTCAGTTGTGATCGTTGGAGCGGTTTTGTTTTTCCTATTTAGATGGCTGATGAATCGAAGAACTGGAACAGAAGGTAATCTTTATCGCAAAGCAGTTAAACAATCAAAACGTCGCTACCAGCAGCCTAAACCAAAAACGAAAAGCCAGATGAAAAATCGGGTCACTCATTTGAAAAGCGTGCCGACTGACCACAAGTCTAAGCCCGTCCTTCTCAAAAAGAAGAGCCAAACACATTTGACTGTCATTGAGGGCAAGAAAAACAAAAAGAAAAACCGCGCCCTCTTTTAAAATGTCCAGCTCTTTAAAAATTGCTCGGCCTTCTGTCTACCTAGATCGACGAGCGCCCTTTTCTTTTCTGTCATGAGTTGAAAATCAGTCGCAATGACATGTTCTACAGGAATAAAAATAATATGACGTTCGTGTTTTGTGGCGATATGTCTTTCGTCATGTGCACCACGCATCGTCTCGAAAAGAGCGCCAAACAGTTCAAACGCATTGCGAATGGAGTGTTGAGGGCGTTCTTTTTCATTTGGCGTTAACGTCACACCAACGAACGGCCTTTTTTTCTCCTCGGCAAACAACCAAATTGGAAAGTTACTTAACACTCCGCCATCAACAATTGTACAGATCCCTTTTGAGGACTTCAGTTTGACAGGCTCAAAAAAATAAGGAAGGCTACAGCTCATGCGAATGGCACGCGCGACGGAAAAACGGTCTGGATTCAATCCATATGAGGGAAGATCGTCTGGGAGCACGAGGATTTTGCCATTTGTTAAATCGGAAGCGATGATTTTCAAAGAGTCTTTTTTGAGATCGCCGAACACGGTCACGCCTTTACGTTTCAACACGTCTGTGAGCCATTTTTCTAGACGGTTTCCTTTGTAAAGTCCAAGCCGCCAATAAATCGATACCCACCTAAGCATTTTAAACGGAATGAAATGGCACCTGCGGTCGAGCAATTGATGCTCATCCATTTCATCTAAAAGCTCTCTGATCTCCTGACTTGTATAACCTGCTGCGATCAATGAAGCAATGATGGCTCCAGCACTTGTTCCAGCTAGGCGAACAAATTGAAATCCTCTCGCCTCAAGTGCTTCATAAGCACCCGCTAACGCTGCACCTTTAATGCCTCCGCCTGAGAAAACACCATCTATCTTCATCAAGAAGCCCCCTTTTCATGGTCACACTATTCATAGTGTAGGAGGCTTTGCCTTTCATTAGAACTATATTCAAAAAGGACACCCCTTTTAGCAGGGCGTCCTTTTTCTTAAGATTCTTGATTTGTTTGTTCGTTTTTCTTTTGGATGGCTTTCAACTGAACAGAGCGCTCTTCGTTCTCTTCAAAAAATTGAACAAGATCTCCAATGCGATCAATACTGTTCCAGCTCAAATGATGCTCAATACCTTCTACATCATCATAAATTTTCTCTTCATCTACACCAATGATTTTCAAAAATTGCTCTAGCAGTTCATGTCTGTATACGAGACGTTTGCCGATTTTTTTACCTTTAGGGGTTAAAATCAGACCACGGTATTTCTCATAAATGAGGTATTCATCTTTATCTAGCTTCTGAACCATTTTTGTTACAGAGGAGGGATGGACAGCGAGTGCTTCTGCAATATCAGATACTCTTGCATATCCTTTTTCTTCTATCAGCATATAAATTTGTTCAATATAATCTTCCATACTAGGTGTAGTCATAAAACCCCTCCATAATGCACCTTTACTTAATAATCATCCCAATTCTACACCATTGCCAATTAAAAAACAAGAAGTGTCTTAACGCTTGTAATTCCAATCATCTGAGGCATATTTCGTTTTGGCTAAATGGTGGACAAAGGCTAATTCTTCATCTGTCAGTTCATACGGGACAAGCTCGATATTCAATCCTTTTTCAAATCCTCGTTTAAATGCAACTCGAGCGTCGTCTATTGTACATGTTCGGTCTGATATGTCATTGATGGCTACGGCTTTGTTTTTAAAGCTACGCTGCATGCGTTCCCTCACCCGATCGTTTGGATAAATAAACAAATCGAACAATTTGTCCTCATCTAAGTCAATTAAGATCGAGCCGTGCTGGAGGATTACCCCTTTTTGTCTCGTTTGAGCACTTCCTGCTACTTTTCTGCCTTCTACTACAAGTTCGTACCAGGAAGGGGCATCAAAGCATACAGAAGATCTTGGGTTTTTTAAGCTCTCTTTTTCTTTTTCTGTACGAGGAATGGCAAAATACGCATCGAGTCCTAGTTCTTTAAAGCCCTCTAATATGCCTTCTGAAATCACGCGGTACGCTTCTGTCACTGTTGCTGGCATTTCCGGGTGCTCTTCAGTCACAATCACGCTATAGGTCAGCTCCTGATCATGAAGAACGCCCCGTCCTCCTGTTGGTCTCCGAACAAACCCTAGACCGTAGCGCTGAACCGCCTCCATGTTAATTTCTTTTTCAACATGTTGAAAATACCCAACAGACAATGTCGCTGGATTCCATCCATAAAATCGGATCACAGGCGGGATGAGTTTTTCACTATGCCAATAAAGCAAGGCTTCGTCCATTGCCATGTTAAAGGCAGGGTCTTGGTATCCTGAATCAATGAAACACCACTTCTCTCTTTGCATATAAAAATCCCTTCTCTTTTATGTAGTCAATGTTAGATGACGGTAGTCACCACTGCTTCTCTCTCCCCATCAGTCTATCAAATAGAAAAGGAATTGAAAATAATTCTTCCTATTTATGATGACAAGTTTCTTTTGCTTTACTATAATAGTATTTGTCTAAAACGTACCATCAGACAGGTCCCCCTGTCCTGATGTTTAAGAAGGAGTCGAGTCGTATTGCCAATGTTCAATTATATCGTCCTCTCACTTTGTGGACTTTTCGTTCTTTATTCAATCGGCAATTACATCTATCAGCAACGGATTATGAAAACGCTGACGGAAGCAGAATTTATTAAAGGCTACCGCAAAGCACAGCTCATTGATGTAAGAGAGCCAAATGAGTTTGATGGCGGACATATTTTAGGGGCAAGAAACATCCCGCTTTCCCAGCTAAAACAGCGGAAAAATGAAATACGTCCTGACAAGCCTGTTTATCTCTATTGCCAGAACAACTTAAGAAGCGGAAAAGCAGCCCAAACTTTGCGTAAAAACGGCTGTCGTGAGATTTATAATTTAAAAGGCGGCTTTAAAAAATGGGGCGGCCGCATTAAAACAAAGAACTAGCAAAAAAGACTCTGGGAGCTATCGCCCCCTTGAGTCTTTTTTATTTTCTCTCAAAAACTAGTACTGGATTCCGTGCAGCTTTTGTTTCGTCCATCCGCTTCACAACCGTTGTATGCGGTGCTTCCTGAACCACTTCCGGATGCTCTTCTGCTTCTTTTGCAATATGAATCATCGCTTCAATGAATGCATCCAGTGTTTCTTTTGATTCTGTTTCCGTTGGTTCAATCATGATACACTCTTCTACATTTAACGGGAAGTAAATGGTCGGTGGATGATAACCAAAATCAAGTAACCGTTTTGCTATATCTAGTGTCCGAACACCGAGTTTTTTCTGACGTTTACCTGAAAGGACAAATTCATGCTTACAGTGACGATCGAAAGGCAAATCGTAATGAGCGCTTAAGCGGCGCATCATATAGTTTGCATTTAAGACAGCATTATCTGTTACAGCCTTAAGACCATCAGGCCCCATCGAGCGGATGTACGCATATGCCCTGACGTTAATGCCAAAGTTGCCATAGAATGGCTTGACCCGTCCAATTGATGCGGGACGATCATCATCAAAATAAAAACGACCTTCCTTTTTTACAAGGACTGGCTTTGGTAAATACGGAATTAAATCCTTTTTCACTCCAACTGGACCTGAACCAGGTCCTCCGCCTCCGTGCGGACCTGTAAAAGTTTTATGCAGATTTAAGTGAACGACATCAAATCCCATATCCCCAGGTCTCGCTCTGCTTAAAACGGCATTTAAGTTAGCTCCGTCATAATACAGCTTGCCACCTGCGCCATGAACGATTTCTGCCATCTCGACAATGTTTTCTTCAAATAGTCCAAGTGTGTTTGGATTAGTCAGCATGAGCGCTGCCGTTTCTTCATTGACGACACGCTTTAAATCTTCTAAATCCACAAGCCCATTCTGATCAGATGCGACTGTAATGGTTTCAAACCCAGCTACTGTCGCAGATGCAGGATTTGTTCCATGAGCAGAATCCGGCACGATGACTTTTGTTCGTTTATGATCTCCACGTGCTTCGTGATACGCACGAATCATCATGAGCCCCGTCCATTCACCATGCGCCCCTGCCGCTGGCTGCATTGTCACAGCATCCATTCCAGTAATTTCTTCAAGGTGCTCTCCTAGGTCATAAAGCAATTCCATAGCCCCTTGGACTGTATCTGCCTCTTGAAGTGGATGTACGTGCGCAAAGCCGGCAAGACGCGCCACCTTTTCGTTAATCTTCGGATTATATTTCATCGTACAAGAGCCAAGCGGATAAAATCCGGAATCGACTCCATGATTCCGTCTAGATAGTGCTGTGTAATGACGCATGATATCAAGCTCAGAAACCTCTGGAAGCTCAGCATCTTCATGACGAATATAAGATTCATCAAATAAACCTGGGAGCTCCTGTTCCGGCACATCTAAGTTAGGCAAGCTATAACCGATTCTTCCTTCTTTGGATAATTCAAAAATAAGCGGCTGATCTTGTTTATTCATGGCGATCCCCCAATTCCTTGATGAACGTATCAATTTCGTCTTTTGTTCTGAGTTCTGTGACGGCCACAAGCATATGTTGCTGAAGCTCAGGGTAATCAAGACCTAAGTCATAGCCACCGATAATTCCTTTTTCAAGCAATCGTTTATTTGCCTCTTTGACAGGCTCCTTTAGCTTTATCACAAATTCATTAAAATGAGCACCATTTACATCAGCCTGTAACCCATGTTTTTCTGCTTGCACCTTAGCATAATGGGCTTTTTGCACGTTTTGATAAGCGATTTCTTTTATCCCTGATTTCCCTAGCGCCGTCATCGCAACTGACGCAGCTAACGCATTTAATGCCTGATTGGAACAAATATTTGAAGTCGCTTTGTCTCTTCTTATGTGCTGTTCACGTGCTTGAAGTGTCAGAACAAAACCGCGAACGCCATTTTCGTCTTCCGTTTGCCCAACCAAACGCCCCGGCACTTTTCTCATGAGTTTTTTCTTGACAGCAAAGTACCCGCAATGAGGTCCGCCAAATGCTGCCGGAATGCCGAACGGCTGTGCATCACCCACCACAATATCTGCGCCTAACTTGCCTGGTGGTGTCAGTAAACCGAGCGCAAGCGGATTGCTTGAGACGATGAATAAACTTTTGCCTTTATGTGCAATGGGTTCAATGTCTTTTAATGGTTCCACCACACCAAAGAAGTTCGGATATTGCACAAGTACAGCCGCTGTTTCTTCACAAACCGCCGCTTCTAATGCAGCTAGATCTGTTTGCCCTTTTTGTGCAGGCACCTCAACTACTTCAATATGCTGCCCTTTGGCATATGTTTTCAGGACAGCTCTTGATTCAGGATGCACCGTCTCAGAGACGACCACTTTTCTCTTCTTTGTATGTCCTGCTGCTAGCATCGCCGCTTCAGCCAATGCCGTTCCGCCATCATACATGGAGGAGTTAGCCAGATCCATACCAGTTAGCTCAGCGATCATTGTTTGAAACTCGAAGATCGCTTGCAATTCACCTTGGGAAATCTCCGGTTGATAGGGTGTATAAGCTGTATAAAATTCAGACCTTGAGATCACATGATCTACAATGACGGGCTGATAATGATCATACACACCAGCCCCAAGGAACGATGCATATGAGACTGTATCTTTGTTCTTTGCAGCAAGACGAGACAACTCCCGCACAAGCTCTGTTTCAGATGCGGCTTCTCTAATATTGTATGATCCTTTGAATCTGACCTTTTCTGGGATATCAGAAAAAAGCTCATCAATCGATTGGACGCCAATGACTTCCAGCATTTCTTTTTGATCTTGCTCTGTTTGCGGCAAATACCTGTGCTTCATCCTTTATTCCCCCTCGTTATTTGGCTCTTTTATAGAATGGTGTGGTGACAATTTTGGCTTTTAGGCGTTTCTTCCGAACTTGCACTTCTACTTCTGCGCCTAGCTGCGCCATAGACGTTTGAATCAAAGCAAGCCCTACATTTTTCTTTAAGGTTGGAGATTGTGTCCCTGTTGTGACAAACCCGATTTGTTCCTCTCCTGAAAAGACCGGGTAGTCTGTCCGCGGAATGCCTTTATCTATCATTTCTATTCCGACAAGCTTTCGCTCCGCTCCTGTTTCCTTTTGCTTTTTAAGCACATCTTTTCCGATAAAATCTGTTTCTTTCTCTGTTTTCACAGCAAAACCAATCCCGCCTTCCAAAGGCGTAATATCCTTTGTGAGTTCCTGACCATAAAGCGGTAATCTCGCTTCAAATCTTAAGGTGTCACGTGCGCCTAACCCGCACGGAATTAATCCTTTCGGCTGACCTGCTTCTAATAAAGCTGACCAAATATGGGCGGCATCTTCTGCCTGACAGTAGATTTCAAAACCATCTTCTCCAGTGTAGCCCGTTCGTGAAACAAGCACCTCTTTTTGCGCCACTACTGCTTCTGGTAAGAACGTAAATGGTTTAAGTGATGGCACTTCTACATCCGACACATCTTTCATGATGTCAGATGCAAGAGGTCCTTGGAGGGCTAATAAAGCGATTTGATCTGAGACATTCATCAGTGACACGTCATCTTCATCTTGATGGCTTAACAACCAATCCAAGTCTTTTTCGGTATTTGATGCATTAATGACAAGCAAATAGTTGTTTTTTTCTTTTTGATAGACAAGTAAGTCATCCACCGTCCCGCCATCTTCATAACACATAGCTGTGTACAGTATCTTACCGTCTGTCAGTTTCGATATATCATTGGTTAATAATCGTTGTAAAAAAGGTAGAGCATCACGGCCTTTTACTTCAACCTCTCCCATGTGAGAGACATCAAATAGCCCAGCTTTTGTTCTGACAGCTTCATGTTCTTCTTTAATGGAAGAAAATTGGACAGGTAATTCCCAGCCCCCGAAGTCAATGGTTTTTGCACCAAACTTGTTATACGCGTGAAAAAGCGGTGTTCGTTTCAACATCAATCGTTTCCCCCTTTTTTAACAGTGCTACATACAAGCTGAATTTTCAAAAAAATCACAGCAAAAAAGGACAGAGAACTCCCTTTTTTCAAAAAGAAGTCTCTGTCCTTGCACCTGAAAGTTTACAGCACAACATCATTGTGCGTTTTCCCCGTTGGTGGTTTGCTCAAGCAATGAGCAAACACTCTCCAGAGTTGCGTCCAGTAAGAGTACTTTTGCCTGAGAGATTCACTGAACACTGTTCAGCTTGCTCCTTCGGCGCTTGTTGGCGCTGTTGAACCGACAAGTCTCTCCCCATACCATCATCCGCTCATATTCTTCACATTTTTTGGACATACTATCAAAATGGGTGACTTATTTTCTAGATCACTTACCAACATCCTACCATTAGAGACGGATCGAGAGCAATAGAAAAATCATTAACATTCACAAAATAATGATCCACTATCGTTCGCTTTTATTGATATATAAAGTCGATACAAGACAACTAAAAAAATGAAGCGTTTAAAAACAGAACAATTTCAACATGATCTTGACAGAAAGGCAGGCCGTGACATTGAATATTCAAACGATTTTTGACAAGGAATGGACCAATGAATTTCAGCAGCGTCTTGCAAATGATGGCCCCTGGGCAAACTGGCATTTGTACCGATTGGCCACACAGGTTCAAAAGGTGACTGCGATTGACTCGTTCGAAGGCTTGCAAGCTCCTTTCCACCTGCCCGCTTTTACCCCTTTAAAACACCAGCTTGAAGTCGCTAGAAGAGTCGTAGAAGAAATGAATGGAAAAGCCATTTTAGCAGATGAAGTTGGTCTTGGGAAAACGGTTGAAGCAGGTCTCATTATCAAAGAATACATGATTCGAGGACTCGCCAAAAAAATCCTCATTCTCGTACCAGCCTCTCTTGTGTCTCAATGGGTACAAGAGCTTCGGACAAAATTTTATATTGATGCTGTCGAACAAAAAAAGAGTTATGTGTGGGAGCAATGTGATGTAGTTGTCTCGTCAATTGATACAGCAAAAAGACAACCACACCGTGATACGATTTTGTCCATCGCCTACGATATGGTCATTATTGACGAAGCACACAAACTGAAAAACAATAAAACGAAAAACTATGAGTTTGTGAGGAATTTGAATAAGAAGTTCTGCCTGCTACTCACGGCTACGCCTATCCAAAACCGAATCGGAGAAATTTTCAATCTCGTATCTCTTCTGAAGCCAGGTCATTTAGGAAACGAACATCAGTTTAAAGATGTCTTCGCCAAAAAAGATTTGCAGCTAGAAGACCACGACCGATTAAAACGCCTTGTCAATAAAGTCATGATCCGAAACCGCAGACAAGATACTGGCATAGAGTGGTCAAAACGACATGTTCAGACGATTTCCATTGATTTCTCTCCATCAGAACAAGCATTATATGATGAAATCTGCCGCCTGAAAGATCATCCATCTTATACGAAACACATGTTTTCCATTATGACATTAGAACGAGAGTGTTGTTCAAGCCGTGAAGCGGTCTATATGACGATCAAGAAAATGCAGGAGGAAGAAAAACATATTCTAGGATCTTCTGTCATGGATCAAATCATGGAGAAGATCAACCAAGTGGAACAAAATTCAAAAGCACTAGAAGTGGTCAAACTCATTCAGCAGTTAAATGAAAAGGTCATTATTTTTACTGAATACCGCGCGACACAAATTTATCTACAATGGTTTCTTCAACAAAACGGGATTAGCTCAGTTCCGTTTCGGGGTGGGTTTAAACGGAGTAAAAAAGACTGGATGAAGGATTTATTCAGAGAACGTGCTCAAGTCTTAATCGCAACTGAAGCTGGTGGCGAGGGAATCAATCTTCAGTTTTGCAATCAGATCATCAACTATGACCTCCCGTGGAACCCTATGCGCCTAGAACAGCGAATAGGACGGGTTCACCGTCTTGGGCAAGAGCGGGATGTCCATATTTACAATATGGCAACGAATGGAACCGTCGAAGAGCATATTTTGAAACTTCTGTATGATAAAATCCAACTCTTTGAAAACGTCATTGGGGAGTTAGACGATATTTTAACTAGGATTGATATTCAAGAGGCAGAAACAAAACTGCATGACATTCTTTTTCAGCCTGAATCTGATGGTGACATAAAAAAGAAATTAAGTCAGTTTGCTTCCTATTTAACAGAGACACAAACACCACTCTTAGAAAAAAGACAGCAAGGCTCATAAAGGAGAGTTGATCAATGGAGCCACATGACATTCATACATTTCTTCTCCGTTTCTTTCAAGCGAATCAATGTGACATTCTAGAGGAGAGCCCTGGACATCTCACAGTTCAGCTAACCAATGAGATGGATAAATTGATTATGAACCGGCCATTTTATTGGCATTGGCTCGAAAAAACCGGTGGTGTGCCTGAGCCGCGTCAGCTGACATTGATCACAGATCAACAAAAGGCAAGTACCCTAGTCGAAGGCGAATTTATCCACTTCGGCTCCCCTCGTTTATTTCAAATATTCGAGGCCGTTAAACAGCAAGGGCAGTTTATACGTCTTTATGAAAAAGTGAGCCCGCTTGCACAGAACCAAATAGCCCTGGAGCCATGGCTTGGACTTAATGTGAAAATATCCTACCATGCAGATCGCAAAAAGGATAAGTTATTGTCACTTGGACTTCATCTTATACGCGGGGAAGTCATTGAACAATTTCAAGAAAGCCTTGAAACCCGTGAGCTGTCGTCCCAAATTCCTGATTATTGTTTTACAATGAGTGCAATGATCAAGCCTGAGAGTGGAATCAAACGCCTCTATAGCCTGATGGAGAGATATGCTCATGAGGAACCGAATGATTGGGCGATAAGGGCTGTTCAAAAGTGGAAAGAAGATTCAGACCTTTTAAATCAATTTTATGAAGGGACTTCAGACACTTCTGTAGAATATGAAATAGAAAGACAAGCACTCAGAACTTTATACGAACCAAAGATCAGTCTAATGATTGAAAATGGTGGACTTTTTTACTTACAGCAAAAAAGAGGAGGTTGACTCGTCATGTCCTCCCTCCTCTTTGTGACATACAATTTTCGATCAATCGAAATCAAAGTTTGTCTGTTTGTATTGGGCGGAAACATGACGCAAGCAATCTATGAGGTCTTACCACCTGTGTCTTTCCATTTAATGCGTTAAGTGCCTGAAATACACGATTCAGTATTTTAGGAGGGTATTTGAGCATGGAAAAGGAAACGAAAAAACTAGACAGTGAATGGGTTCAGTTATTAAACGAAGCTCGTAGTGCAGGACTAACAGCCGAAGAAGTGCTTCATTTTCTCAAATCAAACGAAAAGTCCTCTGAGTCTCCCCACATGGTAAGAAGTCATTCTATCAAACCTTTCTGAATGTGCTATAATATCGAAAGGAAGGTGATGACATTGATTGGCCAGCGTATTAAACAATACCGCAATGAAAAAGGCTACTCACTATCAGAACTGGCCGAAAAGGCTGGGGTAGCGAAGTCTTATTTAAGTTCAATAGAAAGAAACTTGCAAACAAACCCCTCCATTCAATTTCTTGAAAAAGTCTCCGCTGTTCTGGACGTCTCGGTTCATACACTGTTAAACGAAAAAGATGAAACCGAATACGATGGTCAATTAGATAGTGAATGGGAAAAACTAGTTCGAGATGCAATGACATCAGGGGTTTCGAAAAAGCAATTTCGTGAATTTTTAGATTATCAAATCTGGAAAAAAAAGCAAGAAGAGGAGTAAGGCGCACATTTTAGCGCATACTCCTCCAATTGCTATGCAGACGTTGATATCAGTCTAAAGACTGTCTTTATTTTTTATCTTCGCTGTGTGCTTTTTCGTTTTCTTTCACATAGCCTTTTTCATCCGTATGCTTTTTCGGATTGATCGTTAAACCATTCCACTGAGTCGCTTCGAAGGATAGATCAATTTGAATCGCATCGCCTTGGTATTTATTTTGGATATAGTGACCAGCTTTATCCTTTGTCTGGTCATTAACAAATTCAATGATCATTTCCATTTTATCGTAATCAAACGGATTCTTTGGAATGCCGTCATACTCTGGTGCCGTTGTACCATCAACGGTTGCTACATTCACTTTACCACTTTCATGTAAAAACTTCTCATCGATGGCATGACGAAGCTTTTCAAATGCAGTCTGATCCTGTTTTGACGTTAATAGGTGCAAGTCAAGCAGGTTTGCATGATCCAAAATGATATTTTTCGGATACCCATTTCCACCTTCGGCTCCAACCGTGAGAACACTCACCTGAAATTGGCTGAGGAATTCTTCTGCAGTATTTTTGCTGCCATTCTTTGCGGAAGCCCCATCTTTAAACTCGCTAAAATCAAGACTCATTAACACTTGATTGATGGCAAGGGACCCCTTGTTTTCAAAATGAAATTCCTTTTTTATGCGGTCACCCGGTTTTAAGTTCGAAAGGTTAATGGCTCCGGAATTTTCTTTTGCAGATAAATCCAGCTCCCCTGTAGAATAGACCGCATTTGCCTTTTCGATATCATTGAACGCAGCCCACGTTCCTCCGCCAATTAAAGCAATTCCTAATGCTCCTGATAATACACCTAAACGAATTGATTTTTTCACTGCCATGATTGAACCCCCTAATGAATTGTTTTATTGAAACCTGATTAGGTTACAAACGAATTTATGCTTGTTCCTCTGACACATGTACATCTGCAATGCGCTTTCGATTTTTCGCAGCGCCTACAAAATGGATCATTGAATACACAAGCAGCATGACACCCGGTATAATAAGCAGCAATGCGGTTCCGGCCGAAGTCCCAGCATACGAAAGAAGCTTCCCTGCATAAGGTATATCGACCCCTGTATAATGTGCAACTACTTGATTCGCTTTCACGAGTGTACCGTCTTGATACATATTGGCATCGCCTTTCGTTTCAAAGGTTCTGCTTGCCCCATTACCTTTCACCCCCACAATTCGGTGAGTGACAAAGGACTGTTTCTCATCCTGTTTGGTTTGAAATGTAATAATATCCCCTTTTTTGAGGGACTCTGTTGAAGTCATTTCTTTGACCACAATCAGAGAACCAGCCGAAAACTCGGGTTCCATTGAGCCAGATAATACTTGCTTCAATTGATAACCGAAAATTTGAGGATCTCCACCTGCTGTTCTTGATGACAGCACCACAATAATAGATGCGATCATCAGCGTGAAAACAATCACGTACAGAATACTCCCAGTCACTTTCATCCATTTTTTCATGATCCTTCTCCCCTTTATATTGAATCTTTTAGTTGGTAATTTCATTTAGCTCGCTTTTTCTTCGCAATGAGAGAGCGGCATGTGTTTAGACCAAAAGAACGGTTGTGCAGATGAGCTAAATCCTTTAGGATAGTAAATTTTAAATGCATAGATCCCCTTCGTTTTTGCTTTAGCAGTCGTTACGATCGTCGACTCGTTTTGTAATACGGGTCGTATTGATCCCTTTTCAAGGATATGACCATCTTGTAATGGCATCTGATCGCTTGCCAGCTTGTGAAATTCCCACATCCATTCAGAATGTGTCATAGAATCTCCAACGTTTTGAAGGGTCATGCTTAGCTTTTGCGGTGCACAAACTGTCCCCTTGATTGTGGTTTGATCTATGAGTGTCAAATGGCTTTTATCCCATTTCTTCGCCTGACAATTCTCATCTGTCTGCTCAAAATTTCCACATGCCTTCATCACAAAGTTTGATATCTCGACATCATGAAAAGAAGCATTTGTATACGTTGTTAAATGAGACATGGAAATAATGCAAATGGCACAAAAGAGTACAAAGAGTAATTGTTTCATAGACCTTTTCAACTCCTTGAACGATTGTTCTTTAAAGAGAACGATTAAATTCAGTATAAGGAAATACCCATAAAAACCAAAACGCCAAATTAGTCCAATTTGTTCTTAAACAAGAACTATTGCGAGAAAATTCTTCCATTTTCTCATTCTTTCGCCATATTCAATATTTTTTTCCGTGTCATTTGTACTTATTAAAAATTTACATAAAAGTGTAGGAATTGGTCAGGATAATAACTGTTGAGGTGATGTTAAGTGACACTGAGGAAAATATGTATCATCTTCACCATACTGACAGGCGTGATGATACAGGACGTAAACGTTTTAGATGCGACGGTATTGGCTTCAAACGCAGATCAATGGGAAAATCGAGCGGTCAAAGAAGCAAAAAAAAGGTATCCACTGGCTCATGTCTTATTTAAACAAAAAGTATGGGACCGACATCGGGAGAAAGAATCTGTGAAACAGTATCATATTACGTTAAAAGATCATGCAAAAGAATTCGGGGTATTTGTGACCATTTCCTATAACCCCCAATCAAACAAAATCAATAAAGTCATTGTTGTTGAAGAATATAGTTCATGACATGAAAAAAAACCGCCTGCTGGCGGCTTTTACTTATGTCGATCTCGATGATGTTTTTTGAACATCATCGAAAAACCAAAAGGTAGAACACCAAACATACGCTGTGAAAGTGGCGGTTTTGTCTCCATTTTCTCCTGCTTATGTTCTTTCCGCTCGTCACGGGGTGTATTCATATACTTGATGATTTCCTGGGTCATATATTTCACATAGTCATTTGTTTTCAACGAACGCTCACCTCTTCTTTCAAGTGTTACCACGTAGAGTATGATTTTATACACTCTCTATTTTGAGAGCGTCGCCCATTGTAGGATTTCTTTTGTCTGCGTATCCATTGTGAGTTCCCGTTGATCAGCTAAGCCATCTTTTGTTTTGACACTGATCAGAACCCGGATCGTCTTTTTCTTTTGATCACACTTGAGTAGTTTGAGTTTCACACGCCCTTCCTCGGTTTCTACTAGATCATTGTAGTGATTACACTTAGGATGTATATTCTTGCTGACTTCCATGACACCGCTCCTCATTAAATGCTGTTTTTTGTAAAAGGAAATGGTGAGGTCTGCACTTGCAAGCTCTTTTTGCAACCCAATTGTCATTGAACCTAGAATCAAAAGAAAAAACAGAATGGTCGCTAGTACATGAGGATAGATAAACCCTTTTTCATTTTTCACGATTTAGGAGTCACTCCTTTATATGTGAAAAGGATGGCTTCATGTATTTTGCCTGATAAATCTGTGACTTCTAATAAGGTTGTGTGCTGATCAGTCTTCACGCGAAGACGTTTGACCTTTTGCAATAGCGGGACATGACCCGAGTGGTCTATCCGTTTTCGAATCATATCTTGATAGGACTCAATCGTCACAACTTGCCCTTGCTCACGAATAAATTCTAACACTCCCCCTTTTTTCACCGTTCTAACAGCCAAAGCACGGTTTAAGTCCTCTTCTAATTGCTGCACCGTTTGCTTCCATTCCATTTGTGAAAATTGGTGATATCCATCAAATGAATTGGCTTTTTCTGCAATTGAAAAAATGAACACACAGCCAAAGGCGAGAAATACAAAAAGCTGCAAGTGCCATAATGCTTGAACAAGTGTGAATCCTTGTTCATTACTCAACATAACGAAAGCAGATGGTTTGTTGTCTTTGTGATTTGTATAATACACAGCCCTTCTGCTTACTCCACGTGACTTCATAGACGATTCCGCCTCTTTTCATTTTGACTGATTGTCTTTTTCCTTCTATGAAAGCTACATTCATTTGTTCATGTAACACTTGGTAAGCTTCTAGTTTTGCACTTAATTCTTTTTTTTCCATCAACAGATGCTCATAGGTTGGTATTAACATAAGCGCCGCGAAAATGAAGATATGACAGGAAAACAGCATTTCAATCGTACTAAACCCTCTACTGTTTCTGAACATGGATTCGTCCGCTCCCTAAATAAACAGTCAGCTTATATATTTGACGACCAAATTGAAAAATGAGAGATCCTCCGCTGCTTGGATGACCATTTGCATTAAATTGAATGGTCTGTTGAAACGTGGATTGTTTGATGATTCCTTTTTTATGTTGATAAGTAGTTACAATACGAGCATCCTGCTGATTGATCACGTGATAGGATATATTTGGTGAATCATCAAACTCAACATTCACTCGTGCTTTTTTAACAAATGCTGTATAAGAAGCCAATTGGATATCCTGTTTGATGATGTTCACCTGTCTTTTTGCTTCAACACTTTCTAAAACGGTTGGAACCTTCCCTACGACAACTGACAAAAGAATAGACAAAACGAGAAGGATCAAGAGTTGCTCTATGAGCGTAAAGCCCTTATCGTGGGTAATGAACCTATTCATGTTTCACGTCGCCATTTTGAATAACAATAGCCTTTCCATTAGGACAAGTTAAACCCTTTTTGACATAACCTTCTTTTTCTAGTTCTGCCAATGTAGGCGTCTTGCCATCATGCTCTAATTCATAAGCCATCACTTGTGTAGTGACCATCGATTTTAGTCCTTCACAGCCCTTTGCCTGTATGCTTTGGTGATGACGTGTGATATTCGGAATCGTGATAAGTAACAAAATCGAAATCACGAGCATTACAATTAACATTTCTAACAGTGTAAAACCTTTATCATTCATATCTCCGCCCTCCTTCTCACACCTGTTCCATAAGTTGATACATTGGTAATAGAATTGATAAATATACAATGAGGATAAGGAACGCTGTCAAACCATAAATCATTGGCTGCAACCATGAAATCCATTTTTCGATTTTCAGCTCCGCATTCTCTAATAAAAACTGACTATATGTGTACATTTCTCTCGCTAACATACCGCTTGCTTCACCGTGCTTGATCACAGCTGCGAAATGTTTTTCGAAGAAAGGAGACTGGCCTACTTGATTTTCCATGCTCTCTCCTTTTCTTAAATCTTGGATCATTTGTTCAGAGATCTCTTGTAGAAAGGGTAAATAACTTTGCTGTTTGAACGCTTGCAAACTTTCGTATATGGATAATCCAGCTTGAAGAAGTCCACTTAGTTGAAGGGAAAATAGATAAGTATGCATTTGCTGCATCCCTTTATATATGAATGGCAGACGGCTCATCATTTTCAGTTTCTCAAGGGTCGATTTTTTCTGAAAGAAGACAACATAATATCCAGTGAGACCAATACACAAAATGCCTGTCCCCAAAAGAACAAAATGAAGAAATTGAAAGAGAGCAAACATCCCTTGGATCAGCCACGAGGCACGGGTATCCATCGATGAATATAATAGAGAAAATTGAGGAATGATCATTTTCTGTACAAGTATCAGCACAATAACCACCGTAAACATGAGAAAAGCTGGATATCGTAACATGCGCTTGAACGTGTCTATTTGCTGTTGTTTTTTTTCTAAAAAACGTGAACTTTGTTCTAAAGCACGTGATAAACTCCCATGTTTCTCTGAAAAACAGAGAATGGCTATGACTTCTCTTTGAAAGTGGAGCCTTTCCAACACAAGATAAAAAGGTTCGCCCTCAATTAACCACTGCATGCCCTTTGTTATGAGTTGCTGTTGTTTCTTTGTTAGCTGAATATTTACCATCGTTAACGCCTCGATCAATGTATAACCAGCTTGAATCAATTGAGCCAGTTTCGATAAAAATTCAGCTTGTTCCTTTTTAGACCAAGCTTTAAAGGTTCGCTTCTTCATAAACCCAGCGATGATAAGTGTTTTTCGATAGATAGCCTAGTGCCACTCCTTTGCGAATTAATCTTTGCAGTGTTTCATATGACGAATGAGCGTATTCTCCTTTTGCTTCCTTTATACACGCATCAAGCTCTTTTCCATATAACAGTTCAAATACATTTGTACGTCTGACCGATCGATTTAACTTACAGTAAAGCTGACATGTTTCCCCGCAAAAAGGACATGTCAGTTCGATTAAACGCTGCGCAGCAATCGCTACCATTGTTTGTTCTAGTTCATTCATCGTCACACCAAATTCAAGCAACCGATAAAGGGCACCTTTTGCATTTTTCGCATGCAAGGTACTCATCACTAAATGTCCTGTCAGAGCCGCTCTAATTGCGGTTCTTGCTGTTTCAGCATCTCTTATTTCCCCTAATACAATCATATCTGGGTCATGTCTCAAAATGGCACGTAATCCTGCCGCATACGTAATGCCAGCTTTTTCATTTACTTGTACTTGCAGCACGTCTTCATTTCTTGTTTCCACTGGATCTTCAAGCGTAATGATATTTCGGTTAAAATGTTTTTTTGCAAATTGGATCAATGAGTAAAGTGTTGTGGTTTTTCCTGAATTTGTTGGGCCAGTAAATAAAATGAGGCCATGTGAATGATTGAGGAACGATAATAATTTCGTTGAAGCTTTCGGGAACAAAGACAAGTGTTTTGTGTGCGGCACATGATCCTGTGGCAAAATTCTGATGACCAAACTTTCGTCATACACAGTTGGCAATGTCGACATCCGAACATACACGCGTCCATTCGCCAACATAATGGCTAATGACCCATTTTGGGGTCTTCTTTTTTCACCGATATCCATGGATGATAAAAATTTAAAATGAGCAATTAATCGTTCCCCACGCTTTTTATCAATGGTACGCTGCTGAATGAGATCTGAATCTACCCTAAAAGAAACCGAAGCCTCCTTTTCTCTCGGGACAATATGCACATCAGATGCTCTCATGCGGCATGCTTCTTCTAGAAGCTCTTGCGCTAAATATTCAATACCATACAAGTGGTTCACTCCTTTCCCTGACCATATTGTATGGTGAAGGAACCTTCATGACAAAAGCGTATTAGATGATTTTATAGATTCATGAAGCGTTAAAATGACGAATGTACGATGTATTTCATTGAATTTGACAAAATATCAAATCAAAAAACCTGACTTTTACAAGTACAGGTTTTCGATCATGTCACTTCTTGCTGCTGCTCTTCAAAGATACGGAATCCTCTTCTTTCTAAAGCTTTCGCAAGGCTATGTTCAGTATTTACTTGTGAGAAATCAATGCCAAGTTTCACAACGGTTTGAGCAATTTCTGGTCGAATGCCTGAAATAATCGTTTCAATCCCTAGGAGCTTTGCGCTATCGACCACCTTAAACAGCTGATAAGCGACCATTGTATCAACTACTGGGACACCCGATATATCAATAAATAAATGCATCAACCGCAATCTCGACGCCTGTTCTAGCACGGACTCCAAAATAATCTTGGCACGGTACGTATCTATTTCACCGATGAGCGGCAAAATACCGATCTCTTTTGACACAGGGATGACAGGTGCACTCAGTTCTTGAATCATCTCTCTCTGTGCATTTAACTGATTCAGTGTCACACGATCATATTCTTCTGATAATCGTTCAATCATTTCATCAAAAGTCGTGTGAAAATGCTCATTCCACACGCAAATATCTTGCAGTGTAACTTCAAGCTTAGTGACTTGTGTGAATTTTTCAATTCTCGAACAGAAAATCTGTCGAAACACTTTAAATTGTCCAATGATTTCATACATTGGCACCTCGTGAACTGCACGATCACGTGCGATATCGATTGACCATTTTTTCAAATGATCCTCTACCTTGTCTGATACCGTCACAAGTGTCGCTGCAATGGTTTGAATAAAAGCAGTATTTTGTTCCCTCAGCTTGTTTTCTGTCTCTTTTGATTCATCTTTCGCATACAATGAGCCTTCTTCTGGTCTTGTTTTCAGCCATTCTTCGGTCATTATAGGGGCTTCTGATAAGATAAATTCATATAATTGCTTAGATTTTTCATTTTTCATTTACTTCTAACGCTCCTTTTTCACATTACACTAGTGACAAACCAACTTTTATGTATAAATGACCGTAGATGGTGGACAATATCATTACACGTTTATATTGGGCTATAGCCAAGTGGTAAGGCAATGGACTTTGACTCCGTGATCGTTGGTTCGAACCCAGCTAGCCCAGTTCAGCACAAAAACGAAGACGGCTGAAGCATGTTTCAGCTGATCTTCGTTTTTTATTAGGAAACTGATTGGTGAATCGCTTTCTTTTTTGAAATTTTTATGAGTTCACCTGGATTGTAGCCTACAACTAATTTATTCCCATCAATGATAATTGGTCTCCGGAGTAGCTTCGGCTTTTCAATGAGAAGCTGAAGTACCTCATTTACTTTTAAATCATTAATATTTAAATTTAAGCTTTTAAACGCTTGACTTCGTGTTGCTAAAATTTCATCCAATCCTTCAGTTGTTAAGGAAAGAATTTTTTTTAATTCATCCAATGTCGGCGTTTCTCTGAAAAGGTGACGCTCCTTAAAATCAATTTGATTCGCCTTTAACCAATGTTTTGTTTTACGGCATGATGTGCAGCTTGGGTATGAATAAAAAGTAATGTCACTCATTCGTCTTCCTCCTTAGGTCGTTAACCTTTTCTCTTATGGAGTAAGTACCCTGATGTTTTTGGACATAAACTCTTTTTCATCATCTTTTCAAAAAATATTTTCATGTTTTCATATATATGTTCACACGATGTCAAAAATGTAAATGTTTACATATCAAGTGGCTATCAGCTATAATATGATTCAAAGGGGTTTTTTTAAGGGGAGGGAAAGAAATGAATCGCATGTTCCGCGTGCTTGGCTTTTGGACGGGTATTTTTGCTGTGATGTTCTATTTAGGACATATGAAAGATGCATCACTGCTGTTCTTCGGTCAAACCGTTCTTTTTGTGTTTTTATCCTACTTGAATTTATCCGAACGAATGTATATTTACATTTTCGGAGCGTACTTGACGATCTTCTTTGCCGGATTTACATATTATTCGATTTTCATCATGGTTCCCGGTACCGGACATTAATAAAAAAAGCATCTCTTCCCGAGATGCTTTTTTTCTCTTCATTTTTAAAGGGAAAAGCCATGGATAAATGGGTTTTGTTCTTGTTCAGTGTAAACCGTTGTTTCCTCACCATGTCCACTTAAGACAAGAGTTGAGTCTGGAAGAGATAATAATTTGTCATGAATCGATTGAAGCAAAACTTCTTGGCTGCCGCCAACTAAGTCTGTTCTCCCAATGCTGTTTTGAAATAAGGTGTCTCCAGAGATCACAAATTCTTCTTCCTTAGAATAATAAGACACACTGCCTGGAGAGTGACCCGGTGTATGGAACATCTCTAATGTAAATGATCCGATTTGAAGACACCCTTCTGACGTGATCAGTTCTTCAGCCTCTTTGACTGTAATTCCATTTCCAATCAGTCGGGCAGAGCCGTTTAGTTCAGCATTGGTGAGCCATTCCTTTTCCTTTTCATGCACATATAAGGGAACTCCCCATTCTTCGCGCACTTCATCTGCCGCACCAATATGATCAAAATGGGCATGCGTTAGTAAAATAGCAAGCGGTTTTAGCTGTTTTTCTTTGATGTAGGAAATGAGCTTGTTCGCTTCACCACCTGGATCAAAAATTAAGCATTCTTTTTGCTTATTTTTCCAAATATATGCATTCGCTTGTACATAGCCTAGTGGCATTCTTCTCCAATTCACTTTCATCACCTACTTTTTTCATTCTCTTTTATTATGAAGGCTAATCCATCAAAATTCAAACAATCGTCAATTGAAATCTACTCGACAAGCTTTATGAAAACGGTTAAAATGAAAAGAAAGGAAATCAAGGGGATTGATGACAAAGGGGGACTTTTTTTATGATGCTCGTCATTATTTTTGGTCTAGTCACGATTTTAGCTGCTCTCGGTATCTATCGTTCACTGAAAAAAGTGAACGTACTTGCCATTGCTTTTGCTGGGGCTACATTTTTGGTTTTTGGTTGGTTTACAGTCATGACCATCATCTATAGCGGATATCCAACTGCACATTAAAAGCCTGCAAATCGCAGGCTTTTTTTATTGATCCAAGTGTTTATTCACACTGTCTAATTTGCTTTTAAGCGTCGTGGTTTGATCTCGTCTATCATCAATACGAATGTTTGTTGCGACCCGGTGCAACCCCTTTTCAAAAGGCGCTTCATGAATTCGCTGAATGACCTCAAACAAAACAGATAGCTCCCCTTCGATCAACGTATTCATTGGTGTTAATTGGTATTTGATTTTCCCTTCTTTTTGAAAGCTTTCTAATATCTTTTGCACATCTGCTACATATTCACTAACGCTAGGTGAGTCCGTTCCTATTGGAATGATGGTGACATCTGCAATTGGCATATTTTTTGCCCCTCTCTATGAATACTCATTTTTCTCGTACTCATTGTAACCCATGATGATTTGAAAAAGCTATGTTCACGTTGTGTTTAAGGTCGTTTTGTCCCGTTCTAGCGTCAGATCGGATCTTTCCACTTTTCCAATCTTTGTGAAAAGGAGCAGACATATGCCAGAGACAGCCTCAATCAGCCCTCCTGCCGCAATGACATACCCAGAACCATAGCGTGTTGCCATATAACCACCGATGAGTGCACCTAACGGAATCATTAAATAGGATATCATATTGATGATCGCATACACTTGCGGCTGATCCTCTGCCTTCACTGATAATTGAATCATCGTATGTTCAGGTACGTTGACTGCACTGATGGCTGCACCTAATGCAAAGGCAGACAAAAATACGAGAGGTAATAGCGCATTCATTCCCGTGATAAAAAATGCCATTCCATCCACAATGCCTGCACCAATAAACAGCAATCCATAACGATTTACTTTCATTTTCGTCAAAATAAGACCCATCAAGAATGCACCTGCTGCCGTTGTGACTTTTATCAAAGAATAAATCACCGGGCCACTATGTAAATCCTCTGTTAAGTAAATAACGGATAATGCTTCCCATGGCGCCGCTGCAAAGTTTGAGCAAACACAAAAAATCGCTAATGGAAACAAAATATGATGCTTTCTAACAAGTGAAAACCCTCTTATTAATCTTTTTCTGTACGATAACCCTTTTTTTCCTTTATCAATAATGTCTTCTGCCCGATAGGTGATCATCAAAACCAATAAAGCCGACAAGATATAAAGAGGAACGATGACAAGCATCGTATAACCGACTCCCACGAAAGCGATCATGATACCACAGACAGTAACCGTCCCAATCCGTACCACATGACCTGCCGATTGAATTGTGGCATTCGCATTTTGAATCAGATCCTCATGTACAAGCTTTGGAATGATCGATACTGACGCCGGTTCGTAGGAGCCACCAGTTGCTGAATGCAGCAGCATCCCCGCAATGATGAGCCATAATGGAGAGAAACCGTTGAAATAACTGATCAGTATCACAAAAATAATGATGGCTCGTGTTAAATCAGCAAAACACATCCAGAATTTCAATTGATTTGGTCTCATCATTGGAGTGATGAATGGTCCCACAATTGCCTGAGGAACAAAACTAACCGCAATCAAAAAAGCCGTCCCTATTGCTCCTTTTCCTTCTAACACCAAAAGCCATAAGATGCAGTTGAAAGTTAAACTATCTGCAGTGATTTTACCCATTTTAGAGACAAATAAATACGTAAAATTTCTTTTCCAAATACCTTGAGCACGCAATGAACGACATCCCCTTGATTGATATCCTTTTTTTTACAGTCTATTCTTTCACCATAGCGCACAAGGAGAATCTCGTCAATGAGTTCACCACTGATTTTATTGACCATAAGAAATTAGTTTGTTTTCATTAAAAAAAGCACCCGGACAGATGCTTTTAGCTATTATTTAGAATTTACACGCTTCCCACAAAAGACGCTTTGTTTTTTCATAAATTGTATCAAATTGATTCATTGAAAGAGGGTTCTTTCCCTTGCCAAGCTCCACCGTGTAGCCTTCATTTTGGAATTGATAAATAAACCAATCACGGTAGCCAGCATAGCTATCTAGATATTGAATGGATTTGTATCCACTGACCTGTTCAAACCGCACTACATTTTGTTTAGAAACAGCCGGTTCATGCCCTAGAAATCCCCAGTAAATTTCTTCTCCCTGTGTATGAATGGCGACTAGGCGGTCAAATCGTTTACGTAACGCAAGGTTCGCCATCGCCCTTGCTTCTGGTTCTGTCAAAGGCTGATGACCAGGAAAATCTCGATATGAAGGTGCCTTTTGTTTGTTACGATAATATTCGATTTCCCAATAGGCGGGAAATTGGTTGTTTAAATCAATTCCGCGAATATTCGCCTTCCACTCTTGATAAGTGGTCATTCCATTATTTAGTGGTTTCAGTTCTTCACTGCATAACCCTAATGATTCTGGACCATTGCGAACCAAATCCACGCCATCTGGATTGACCATTGGCACAATGGATAAAGCGGTCGTTTGTAGGATGCGAACCGCTTCTTGATGCCTTTTCTGCACAGGGTCAGATGCTGCTAAACAAAGCGATTTCAACCATTTTAATAAAACAGAAGTGGTGATCCATTCGTTTGCATGAAAGGAGGCATTAAAATGAATGGTATGTACATGCTCAACAGGTTCTGTACGGATTTCATAGATAGGTGCCTGAAGCACTGAATGTCCAATCACATCGACATGAAGAAATGGAAAAATGGCAGTAAATCGTTTTAGTTCCTCCTCTAAGGAAGATGATTCATATTCATAGGTTTCATTGATCCAATCATCTGATTGCTGCAGACGAAAAGGGGCAATAAATGCCTGCAGATCAGCAACGGACCGGCATGTGTGGGTTCCTTCTGGGAGTGTGTACCCAGGTAAGAGAAGTTGATCTGTACTTGCCTGATTTGATAAATAAAAAGCTGTTTTTCCAATTCCGAGCTGCTCTGCGAACTCATCCATGTGAGCATCATCCAGCTGCCATTTCAATTGACCAAAAGACGTAGTCTTCATTTACATCCCTCCTGCTCATACTATATGAAAGAACAAGTAAAAAAAGAAAACCCCCGCTTTAGTGGGACTGACCCCCGTTTTTGAGACAGGGATCAAAACACCTTTATACAGCCAATTGCCGATAGTTTATCGGTGATTGGTTGTTTAGTTTCGTTTGAATGCGAATGTTGTTATAATAATGAATGTATTCTATGTCAGTGCGTTCTACGATGGTGGTCGTGGTTCGATCAATACTGTTAAGATAGAACGTTTCAGACTTTAGTGAGGAATGAAACGATTCGATGGAGGCATTATCAGCGGGCGTCCCTTTGCGGGACAT
>MKZN01000011.1 GCA_001938995.1 Bacillus pumilus
ACCTAAAATTTGTGTATCTATTACATCCATGACCTTCTGAGGGTCTAGCATTGCTTTAGCACCTTCCACTTGTCCTACTTTCACGCTATCGAAATGTACAAAGGCTGCATCAGGATCTAGCTTGGAGTACATAGTAATAATCGTGTCCAACTGGTCTTTCAGCCACTTTTCTTTTTCTTTAGGGTTATTTTTGATTTGAATAGGCATGCGTTTAAGCAATACCTCTTCTAAAATCGTAATATCGTACTTCCCATAGCCTTGGTTATGAATTACCATCTTCAGATCCTCCATCACCTCTAGATGGAAAGCTAGTACGCGGATAACGGATAAAAAGGGAGAGGTTCCATAAGGGTCTACAGTAGTCTCATCAAGCCCTTCATGGAAAAACGTAGGTGTGTCGAGACGGACATTTCCTTGTCTTGGTATTAATCTTCCAGAATCAAGTTCAAACTCAATAGTGTCAGGCTCTACTGCTGTAAAAAATAAGACATCTTCAAAATCAGTATCCATTACCATCTCCATGGAAATAGCTCCACGAAGTAACGCAGAATCGATAAGCTGGTCAGTGACCCGTGATAAAGACTTAGACTTTTCAAAACCTCCACTTCCATAAAAATCTAAGCTTCTGATAAAATCATTAATCACTTTTCTGCCTGTTTGATGCTCTGTTTCTCCATCTAGTTTGGTCACTTTGACCCTGAAACCGGAGTTCCCAATGATTTTAAAGTTCCACAGTGCTTGTGAAACATCTGGATGATTCCTGCTGAGTATATTCAGTAAAGACTTAGCCGTGTACCGGCTAAAAGAGGTACTAGTGAGCTTCACATATTTACCTTTACGCGCAATGTATCCCTCTTCTAAATTTTTGGTCTTCTTACTTCCACCAAATGTAGCTGCAGCTGCATTAAAATGGTGAAGATTATCTTCCTTTTCCATATCCTCTTGTTTACTGTGTTTATCCCTTCCCAAAAAGGAACGTAACTTGTCTATATATCCCACACTATCACCCACCAAAATAAACTAGGTAAACACCTGTGCGTACAGTATAAGAAACAAAGAAAGAATTTTATCTAAGGTTAAGTTAAGGGTAATGTGGGAGCGAAGCGAACCACGCTGGCTTGCCAGCAATACGTTTTACGTAGAACCCTTTATTATTCTTTAGATGTATTTATTAGTTAATTGTTATTAAGTAATATTAGTCCTCAATTTTTGAGGTTCTGCTAATACGTTTTACGTACAGGGGTTAACCATAATTTGAGGTTCTGCTAATACGTTTTGCGTATTCCATGCAACTGCATCTAACTTTAGGCAACTATTTTTGTCGAGGTGATAAGATGTACGGTGAAATTGCTGAGTTAACAGTACTTTTTTATGGAGGAACCGCTATCCGCTCTGCTGTTACAAGCCGAGGAGAGCTATATCTACTAGCAAGTGATTTTGGAAAAGATATTTTGGGGTTAAGCAACCCAGGACACTTACTCTCTAATTTGGAGCCTGGCTTTAAAAAGAAAGTGAAGCTTAGTTTTGAGGAGCATCTAAATCCACAAAATTATGTGCTGGTCAACCGGTACGGTGTAATGTCTATGCTATTTAGAGCAAAACAGCCTAGGGTGTCACGAAAAGATTTTCTCGATTGGTTTTTGCAGACCGAAAAAGAGAGTACTCTACATAAAAGAGTACCCTCATCAAGTTTCTATTAAGTTCTGCTTGCACCGTGGATGGAAGGCATAGCATAATTCCCTTCATCCGCGGGCTCATCTGAAGCACACAAGTGAATTGCGGTTACTCGCGCATCGGCAGTATCTTTTTCTCGATCCTTCTCATGGTCTATTTTACTGCCATTTACAAGTAGTATGTGCTTAAGCATGTCGTTCGGTTCCTCCACATCGAGTAATTCTACTTGACCGGTGTAAGCCAAATTTTTAAAGTGCGTGTAGATTTTTAATTGGAATGGGTTCGTATAAACTTTATCTTCCGCCTCCACTCCAAAACGCATTAAACTCTGAACCATTGCTGCCGAGTTAAACTTATCCATCAGGGCCTGCTTAACATGGACCCTTTCGCAAATGGCCTCCACAATGTCAATTGTATTCTGGACATTCACAGGAAGTTTATCAACGGTATCAGGCTCCCATTTGATTAATAAGTCCTCTACTGGCTTATTTTTTGCTTTTAGGTAAACCTCTCCATCCTCATCTAAATCCTCTTCATATATTGTCTCAGCATGACATAACGCCAAAGTGTACATGTCATTTTCAATGCCGCCATCTAGTCCAAGATAATATGTTTTAGATGAGTCTAATTTCAATGTTTTTTTAAACAAATCCACATCAAATCCAACAAAATTTCTCTCTTGTCCATCTTCAAGAGAAATTGTAAGGATGGTAGGCTCAAGAACTGCAGCAGGCTCCTTCCCTATACGCACAACGTCATCAATGCGCTCTGGGTAATTGAAGAATCCTCCTCTTTGTGCAGGAGGCTTACATTCATACCTCATCTTTGCTCCTTCAGGATCTGTCACATAGTCCATCGCTAAATCTTCTCTTTTAATATTTGTATTGATTTCCCATGAAGCCCCGCGAGAAGAGAGTACTTCGGGTTGGTTGGTCTCTTGACCTTGCTTGTATTTATACATCATAAAGTCTTCAGCTGAACGTGGAAACGAGATAAACAAAAGAAGCGCTCTTTTTCCGAAACGTGACATTGCAGAAGAACGGATCGTATCATAACAAAATTCAGCTAGGTTTCTTTCAAAGTCACCTACTTCATCAAAAATCCCTACTAATGGGTTAAAACCCTCAAAACTGCCCGCCTCCGAATGCCCAGAAAATGCACGAATACTGTTGAAAAACACAATAGTATCCTTCTTCTCCTGATATTCGTTATAAGCTAAGGGCACTCTGTCCACTTTCTTAAACCATTTACATGACGTAAGCCTGGCTTTTAGTTTTGTAAAGAACACGTTCTCCGCCTGCTTAGCATTTTTGGCTAAGTTGATAATGTCGATGGGTTCCCCCTCACCAAAACCGAAGTAAGCTTGTGGATTATTCATGCAGTTTAATCGATATGGAATGTAAGCTACAATCCCAGAAATGATAAAGTCCTTTCCAGAACCCTTCCCCCACATTGCTGCAATTTCCGTGACCATTTTAAGCTCATCATCGGGAAGGAGCTCATCTTTTCGGAGAATTTTATCTACAATCTCCAGCAGCTCTGTTTGCTTCCCTTCAAATGGTGTCACACCTAGTTCATTTCTAAAGAAATCAACTAAACCCATGGGCTCCTCTCTCCATAATCCCACAGTACTGTGTTCCGATTCAGCCATCTTTATGAACGATTCGAATAGATCATCTTTTGTTAAGTCCATGTAGATTCCTCCTTTGACACAGCTAAGTAGCATAATCTACATAGTGGTGGGTACACTTCTAAATCTCCAACAAGAACCTCTGCATCTTTTTCACCAACATAATGAGTAAATCTAGCATTCTCCCCACATTCAACACAGGCACAATGCAACTTCATAACAGTATCTGCATGAGCCATCAGTTCTCCCATCAAACCAAAGGACTTGCCCTCAGAAGATAAATCAAGTCCATAGCAGTATACAGTTATTCCCGAAATACAAAGAAATTGCAAGGTCTCAATCAAATCAGCATCATTTAAAAATTGGACTTCATCAATCATCACAGCATCTGTCAAGCTATCCAAATAGTTTAAGATGTCCCTGCTTTCTTTTACTGTGGATGCTTCCTCAGATTTCCCTGTACGCGAGTGGATGCAGTTAGCAGTCCTACTGTCTGAAGCAGGCTTAAACACTTGCACCTGTTTATTTTGACTTCTGAGTTCCCTTATCTTGTTTACGGCTTCGTCCGTTTTCCCTGAACCCATAGGGCCAGTAATTACAATCAATTCCCCTTGGTACATAGATTTCCCCATTATTTTAAACCGCCTTTGAGCAATTCACTGACAATCGTGCTGTTTTGGCGCTTGCCTTTCATGCGCTCAATGAATAATCCTAATGCCTCAGGGTTAACCTCTTTCAATGTTGAGAGGACTTCCTGTAAAAATGCGCGCACGATCTCCATGTCGTAAACTTCCTTATGGATGCCTTCAATCTGCTTGAGGGTTTCCCTTAGCTCACTGCTCAATGCTTTGTACTCTTTAGGATTCGGAATGCTACCTTCATCAATACTTATTTGTTCATAGGTATCGATGAGGAATTTCAAACGGGCTACCATATCCTTAAGAATACTCAACATGTCAAATTCTGCTGTCTCCATCACCAATTTACGCATTTCTTTTCTACTCGCTAGGAGTATCTCTCTTCGCACATCTGGACGGCTCTTAGAAAAGTCGAGAACATTTTGAGCAGTGATAGCCTCTTCTCCAGTTAAATTTTTCAAGGAGTTTAATGACTCTGCGATTTCCCTATTAGACATTTTGGGCCTTACCGTTAACAAATGGACTGCAGTATTGGTTAAATCATGCTTGTCTATTTTGCTTGCTTTCTTTTTCTGTGGAAAGAGCTCACTCATGTTCTTCACCTCTAGGATCAGGCATCTCGGCAATTATTTTATCAAAAAGTTTATTCTTATTACCTCCTGTGTAAATATCTGCAAGTGCCTGGAACTTCTCTTTATTCATTTGGGTGGTGCGGATATGAATTCTCTCATCTTTAGTGCCTGCATTAGTATTAGCCATAATAATTCCCTCCCTAAATATTTTCATAATCAATATAAGGAATTGGGCGTACAAATTAACTTCCTGCAACAAGATGAGCTCATTGGCCACTCTTTACAGCAGGAGGTGAAAAACAATGATAGATGTTACTTTGGATCACAAAATTTTTATACTGCTTGCCTTAGTGTTGGGGGTACGTGCTTTTCTGTTTGAGATTAAGTTCGTACATGAGCGCGCCTGGCTTAGTAGAAAAAGCGGCCTCTTCTCCATATTTCTTGGCTGTAGCTTCTGTAACGGTTTTTGGGTGGGGCTTGGAGGATACCTTTTGGTGTATGGAGTGGATTGGGTCACTTTACCTTTCAGTTTAATGGCAGGCTCTACTTCTTTCTACCTAAACCTAGCCACATCTAAACTCAAAACGACCAAGCAGCAGTAAAGCTGAAAAACTAAGCAACTTTCAGGAGGTTGGCATGACAACAAATAGCGATATACCTAGCTGGGTAAAATTGAACAATGAAATCATGATTCAAGAAGATGGTAAATTTCAATTTGGTAAGGATTTAGCAGCAGCTAAAGAGTATTTTATTGGTTTTGTGAATCAAAACACTGTTTTCTTCCACAACCTTCAAGAAAAACTAGACTACTTAATTGAAAATGACTATTACGAAGCAGCACTTTTCAGAGAAGATTACACATTTGATGAAATCGAAAAAGTTTATGATTTTCTATACAGTAAAAAGTTTAGATTCCCTTCATTCATGAGTGCCTTTAAGTTTTATAATGACTATGCGTTGAAGACAAACGATAAAAAGAAAATCCTTGAGCGTTATGAGGATAGAATTGCGTGCTGCGCCCTCTTTTTTGGTAAAGGCAACTACGAACGTGCACTTTATTATGCACGTCTAATGATAACTCAACAGTACCAGCCGGCCACCCCAACATTTTTAAATGCTGGACGTAAAAGACGGGGCGAGCTTGTGAGCTGCTTCTTGCTTGAAGTGAATGACTCTCTAAACGATATTTCAAGAGCGATTGATATTTCAATGCAACTCTCTAAGATTGGTGGCGGAGTGAGCTTAAATCTCACCAAGCTGCGAGCTAAAGGAGAGGAAATCAAAGGTGTGGAGAACGCTACAAAGGGTGTAGTAGGGGTCATGAAACTCCTTGACAATGCATTCAGGTATGCAGACCAGATGGGGCAAAGACAAGGAGCAGGCTCAGTCTACTTAAATGTATTCCATGCGGACATTAATGATTTTCTAGACACAAAGAAAATCTCCGCTGATGAAGATGTCCGAGTTAAAACACTTTCCATCGGTGTTGTAATGCCAGACAAATTTATCGAGCTTGCAAAAGAAGATAAGACAGCATATACTTTCTACCCTCATACAGTGTACAAGGAGTATGGAAAGCATTTAGATGAGCTGGATATTGATGAAATGTATGATGAACTGGTGGAAAACCCAAAGGTTAAGAAAGAAAAAATCAATGCACGTAAGTTACTTGAAAAGTTAGCCTTGCTTCGTTCTGAATCAGGATACCCTTATATTTTGTTTGAAGGTAACGTCAATAATGTGCATACCTTAAACAATGTCTCACGCGTGAAATTTTCGAACCTTTGCTCTGAAGTACTTCAGGCATCAGAAGTTTCCACTTACACTGATTACGGAGAAGAAGATGAAATCGGGCTAGATATCTCTTGTAACCTAGGCTCTTTAAATATTACAAATGTTATGAAACATAAAGACATTGAGCATGCAGTTAAACTTGCTACAGACGCACTAACAGTAGTAGCTGAATCGACTAGCATTAAAAATGCGCCTGCTGTACAAAAGGCAAATAAAGAAATGAAATCAATCGGCCTTGGCGCGATGAATCTTCACGGATATTTGGCTCAAAACAAAATTGCCTATGAAAGTGAAGAAGCCAGAGATTTCGCAAACACTTTCTTTATGATGGTGAATTATTATTCCATCAAATGCTCAAGCGAACTAGCGAAAGAGAAAGGATCAACTTTTTACGGATATGAAGGCTCCACCTATTCCTCTGGGGAGTACTTTAATAAATATGTGGAAAATGATTTTACTCCAAAAACAGAGAAAGCAGCAGCACTATTTGAAGGCATCTCTATTCCAACGAAAGCGGATTGGAATGACTTAAAAAACTTTGTGCTTGAAAATGGATTGTATAATGCTTACCGGCTGTGCATCGCACCTACTGGTTCAAGCTCATATGTTCAATCATCGACTGCATCTGTCATGCCTATTATGGAACGCATCGAAGAAAGAACATACGGCAACAGTAAAACCTATTACCCAATGCCAGGACTTTCTGCTTCAAATTGGTTCTTCTACAAAGAGGCTTATGATATGGACATGTTCAAAGTAGTAGATATGATTTCAACGATCCAGCAGCACGTGGATCAGGGAATAAGCTTTACACTTTTTCTGAAAGATACGATGACAACGCGTGACTTAAACCGCATCGATCTGTATGCCCACCACAAAGGCATTAAAACCCTTTACTATGCGAGAACCAAAGATACAGGACAAGCTGGATGCCTGTCTTGCGTAGTCTAATAGGATCGAGAAGCGGAGGAAAAATAATTGATTAAAATATTAGAGCTTTTCGGGGGCATTGGTGCCCCCAGAAAAGCACTTATCAACCTAGGTGTGAATCACAAAGCAATTGATTATGTAGAGATAGATGGGCATGCGGTAAGGGCATACAATGCGCTGTATGACCCAAGATATAAACCGCAGAGTGTCATTGGTTATAATATCCGTCCAGATATCCTAATACATGGTTCGCCTTGCCAAGATTTCAGTCGATCAGGAAAGCGCCTTGGAGGTAAAGATGAGGATAAAACAAGATCCTCCTTAATGTTTGAGACATTGAGAATCATAGAGAATATGGGGAAATGGAAGCCACGATACATTATCTGGGAGAATGTAAAAGGTGTCCTTGATAAGGACATGATCGGAAGCTTCAATAAGTATCTCACCGAGTTAGAAAGGCTTGGATATACAAACTCATACAAGGTTTTGAATGCAATGGATTTTGGCATCCCTCAAAAGAGAGAGCGAATATTCACCATATCCTCTTTTAATGGGGGAAAATTCGATTTTTCATCTATGAAGAAAAGGCCCGTCAAGCATATTTCGGAATTTTTAGAGACGGAAGTGACAGCGCCTCAATATATGATCACGATTCCAAGCATGCTTAAGCGTATCGCTGAGTTTAACCCAGGAGAAACATCAAGCTACAGATACCTAGATGTAATTAAGGATAGGTGCTGGACGATAAGCACTAGGCAGGACAGATGCCCAAATGCGGGCATTGTGCGGATGGAATCGGGTCAATACCGCTATTTGACTGAAAGAGAGTGCTGGAGACTCATGGGCTTTGATGATAAATCCTTTGATGAAGTCTTAAAAGAGTACCCAACTAAGAAAAATTTAAGAAATGCAACACTATATAGGTTGGCCGGAAACAGCATTGTGGTGCAGGTGATGGAAGCAATATTTGAAGTTCTTTTGGAGCAGGACCCATACCTAGCTGCAAAAGTAGAGGAGGAAATTGTACGATGAGTAAAGTATTTGACGCAGCCAATTGGTCGAAGCCTGAAGATGATTTTACACAAATGTTTTACAACCAGAACACTAAGCAGTTCTGGCTTCCAGAAGAGATTTCCTTAAACGGCGACATCTTAACGTGGAAATATCTAGGTGAAAAAGAGCAGGATACGTATATGAAAGTACTTGCGGGGCTTACCTTGCTTGATACAGAACAAGGAAATACAGGGATGCCTATTGTTGCTGAACACGTGGACGGTCATCAACGTAAAGCCGTATTAAATTTCATGGCAATGATGGAAAATGCGGTGCATGCGAAATCATACTCAAATATCTTCATGACACTTGCGCCAACAGAGACGATAAATGAAGTGTTCGAGTGGGTCAAGAAAAATAAATTCTTGCAAAAGAAAGCAGCTATGATTGTAGGTCTATACCGTTCCATTCAAAAGGATGATCCTATTTCCTTGTTTAAAGCAATGGTTGCTTCTGTTTATTTAGAAAGCTTCTTATTTTATAGCGGTTTTTACTACCCGCTTTATTTCTATGGACAAGGAAAGCTCATGCAAAGTGGTGAAATCATTAACTTGATTTTGCGTGATGAAGCGATTCACGGTGTGTACGTTGGATTATTAGCGCAAGAAATTTACAACAAACAAACACCTGAAGTACAAAAAGAGCTGCATGACTTCTCCCTCAACTTACTGACTGAGTTGTATGAGAATGAGGTGGAATACACGGAAGATATTTACGATCAGGTCAATTTATCTCACGATGTGAAAAAGTTTATCAGGTACAATGCCAATAAAGCGTTAATGAACCTTGGCTTTACCCCTTATTTCGAAGAAGAAGAGATTAACCCAATCGTATTGAACGGGCTCAACACAAAAACAAAGTCCCATGATTTCTTCTCAATGAAAGGAAATGGCTACAAAAAAGCAACAGTAGAGCCATTAAAGGATGAAGACTTTATTTTCTAACAAATAGCGCCAAATGGCGCTATTTTTATGCAACTTCGCAGCATCCCCTGAACACTATTGTTGTAGACAGAGATATCAGGAGGATGTAGATGATTTATTTTACGAGTAACCACAGAGTACAAAATTTATCTTTATTTAAAAAAGTATGGATGGCTCCTGTAGCACACATGCTGAAAGGTGCTGCAGTATTCTTAATTTACTTGACTGACAAGTTCAATGCACAAGTAATGACGGATATCTTAAATTGCCCAAAATGTGATGGAGGTGGGACTAAATGATTGTTTCTCTTGTACATGCAACAAAAGACTACCATAAGTTAGTCGAAGCTACTGCCAGAGAGTGTTATCAGTCTTATAGTAAAGTAAGTGACAAATCTGAGCGCTTTGTTAAAGGAATTATGGCCAAAGGTCATCTATCCATTGCAAGCGTAGGAAATATTGTATTCGCAATAGGTTCTGTGGAATCATCTGATGAGTATATACGTATCATTACGGACCTTATGAAATTTAAGGAGATTAATAATTACGTTAGGTGGACCATACCTGACGAGGAAAAGAACCCTAACACACAACATGGGATTATCGTATCCATGAATTTGTTGACTTTTATGGACATCGAAGACAGTTATAAAGAGTATCAGTGGCAAAGTCCTCTATTCAAATCAATGAAGCAGTTACTCTTGAAGTTACCAGATGTGTCCTATTTTTTGGACGAGTCAACGCAACCTGAGCCAAGGGCTAACCCGTTTGTACAGAAGGCAGATCCTGATTTCTACAAGCCGGTTCTTTGGACAGAAGATTATACAAAGCTGGCTAGAGAAGGATTTACTGACTATGAATTAGACATACATGCAACAATCACGGTAAATATGATGGTGGATCGCGCCACCGGACTTCAGTCATGGAGGCATTCCGATATGTTGGGGGGTACAGAATTATCTCAGAGATATGTGGAACGTGACAATGCCCCATTACGTGAAATGCTTGGATTTAGTGTAGGAGAGTATCCAAACAAACTTGATGAACACTTGAAAGATGTATTCGATAATGAAGTCCGCCTTTTTAACAGACACCTTGAGGAATCCTTAACTTTTTATTCAAATACAGTTGAAATCTTATCCTTACTTGGCCTGCCTAAAGGCAGAGCAAAAGAGATTGCTAGAGCAGGTTTACCCAATGCAGTAGCAACCAAAATCATTCAGTGCCGTCCTTTAAGGCAATGGAAGCATTTCTTTAAACTAAGAGACAGCGCACACGCTCAAAAGGAAATCCAGACAGACACACAACAACTGAAAAAATTATTTGTAGCTGCAGGCATAAACATTGGGTAAAAGAAAGATGTTATGAAGTATTCACCTACCGAAAAATAACACAACAAATTCAATTAAAAGTGGGGAAACACGCATGGCAAAATATAGAGTTGGCGATGAATTAATGCATTCACAAGGAATCGATTCAGTTGACTTAAAGATTATTTATATTCCACCTATAGATGGGAAAGGTGTTCAACATTATCTTTGTACTGTTTTAAGCGGGTACGCTGACGGGGCAAAGAACATGTTTCTAAGTTTAACAGCGGAAAAGGACTTGAATAATCATTTCAAACCGAGAACTCAACCGTTCATTTGGGCGTAATGCTAAGCACAAATAAACAGAAGCTCAAAAAATTATTCGTAGGGGCAGGGATAGACATTGGTTAAAAAAGAAGGATTTTATGGGATTATGCATATACCCAGAGAGAATGTACTTGCTGTTTTGGGACAAGAAATTAAATACCACATACCTGAAAATGTACGCATTCGTACCATTCGGGAGGACTACCCCAGAGATTCTTTAGCGATTGTATTAGAGAGTGAGGAGCGGGTACCGAATGTCACTTACGAAGTGAAAGAGGGGCAACTAATACCTGCCAGTCAAGTGGAATTTTCCCGCATCAATAATAACAAGCAATAAAAAAAGAGGGGGCTAATCAGCCTCCTCCAATTACTTTCTCAGCTACAGAAAAGCCTGCCTGAGATAATGAATGATTATATGCCGCTGCGCTCAATACCAAAACTGCAACAACTCCAGTGATTAAAAGAATCTTCTTGGCCATAAACTTACCCCTCCACATGCTTTAATTTCTGCTCAATATATAGAGCCCGCTCTAGGAAATCACATGATTGTTCGAAGAGACGTGCCGCTCTAAAGATTTCAGCAGCGATCTTGGATAGATCCTTGTATTCAGTATAGGCATTTAGACCTTCTAGTTTATCAAGGTATGCGAAACAAGTTTCCGCTGTTTTGATATCAGTGTCATCAAAATACAGTGCATGTAATATCTTTGCTCTGTATTCAAACAACTTCGATTTGTCCGGCCTATGCATTCCCTTAATATACCACGATAAGGCTTCTTCTTTATCTCCAACCTGAAGGTATCCAAGAAATAAAAGATAAGCTGTGTTAAAAAAGTATGGTGAGGATTCATATTCAGCATTCTCCAGTGCTTTATGGAGGTACTGGATACTTAAATCTGTCCTCTTGGCCGCCGAATAAAGTATACCATAGTTATGATAAATTTGGGCGCGAAGGAAAGCGTCTTTACCATTTCTTAAATTTCTGTCCACAACTTCGCCATTTTTCTGAGCGATGCTGGCTTTTTCTAAAACCCGTTCTGCGTGGGCTGCAGTCTTTTCCGCATCATCATACCGACCTAAATCTATATAATTCCCCATAAGTACGATGGATGTAGTGACGATCTTTAAAATGTAGTCATCATACCCTTTATAGATGTCAACTGCCTCAGATATATGGCTTAATGAAACCTGGTACTGATCGATCATATAGTACATCAATCCGACTTTGGCGTGATACTCTGCAACCTCAATTTCAGACTGCACTGCAGGGAGTCGTTTTTCTGCTATTCTATAGTACTTCATAGCAGCTTGATAATCTTTGGTGTGCGTTGCACATAATCCTCTATAAAACCAACTAAGATACTCTAAATGAGCATCAGTTGCCTTTTCTGCTTCGATTTCATCAGGATCTCTATTAATTACAACTCCTCGCGCTTCATGCAGTAAAAGAATGTGCCGGAAATCAAGGAGCTGGTAAAACTCAATTGTCTTTTGGTCTTCTTCCATTCGTCCTATTTGATCAGTTGCAAGTGATTTCAACTGCTTAGCCTTTTCGACATTATGCTTACGAATTGCAAGATGCCACTCATTTAGGACTTGTCCAACAACAGCTACAGCGATCTTACCCATAACCTAACATATCCCCTCTTCTGAAGATTTTTACAATTCCCTAATATTTAGAATACCACAAAAAATCTGGCGGTATGTAAAAAATAGTAATATATGTGCCTACTTGAATAAATTTTCGGTTTCCCGCAATTTTTTTCGGTTTAAGTCTAAAGAAATAAATGTGCCTGTCGATATACTTATTGTCAGGATGACAGTCTATAGTCTAGGAGTGACAAGCATGGGACTAATATTGAATATACCCCCAGAAAAAGGATTCACTATCATTGCCCCTAGCGGGGAAAAGATCTCAGTTAAGTTAGTAAAGTTAGAGAGTCAAGGTGGCGCTCTACGTTACTATATAGAAGCCCCAAAGGAATATAAAATCTGGCGGGACGAGCTTCTCGATTCAAAAGGACTTGGACAGGGCAGCTCAAACAAATAAACCACACGGAGGTAATAAGAAATGAGAATTAACCACAATATCGCAGCACTTAACACATTAAACCGTTTATCTGCAAACAACGGTGCAAGCCAAAAGAACATGGAGAAACTTTCTTCTGGTCTTAAAATCAACCGTGCAGGAGATGACGCAGCAGGTCTTGCAATCTCTGAAAAAATGCGTGGACAAATCCGCGGATTAGAAATGGCTTCAAAAAACGCACAAGACGGTATCTCTCTTATCCAAACAGCTGAGGGTGCATTGACTGAAACTCACTCAATCCTTCAACGTGTTCGTGAACTAGTTGTACAAGCTGGAAACACTGGTACACAAGACGATACAGATCTTGGTGCAATTAAAGATGAGATCACAGCTCTTGTTGATGAAGTCGATGGTATTGCTAATCGTACTGAGTTTAACGGAAAAAAATTATTAAATGGTACTTTTAAATCATCTACACCAGCAGATCCTGATACTGACCCATCATTAGTCTTCCAAATTGGTGCAAATGCTACACAACAAATTAAGGTAAACATTCAAGATATGAGCGCTGCTGCTTTAGGCGTTACAGACGCTGATGGTGCAATTGAAACAGGTAAAGCTGTTACAGACATCGATGTAACTAAATTTGAAACAATTGCAGCTAAAGAAGATGGTGGATTCGATGACCAGTTAGCAATCGTTGATGGAGCTATTAAACAAGTTTCTGCACAACGTTCTAAACTTGGTGCAGTTCAAAACCGTCTAGAGCACACAATCAACAACCTTGGTGCTTCTGGTGAAAACTTAACGGCCGCTGAATCTCGTATCCGTGACGTTGACATGGCGAAAGAAATGAGTGAGTTCACTAAGAACAACATTCTTTCTCAAGCTTCTCAAGCAATGCTTGCACAAGCTAACCAACAACCACAAAACGTACTTCAATTGTTACGTTAATAAACCAAAAGCCCCTAATTGCAGGGGCTTTTTTTATTTACCCATTCACCGACCGGAGCCTGGAAAAAAGGCGTGCTATAGCTGCAACGATTATACCAACAACCAGGGCAATAACCAGGATGTTCACTACAACTACAGTAGTGGCTCCTTCTTTATTTACCTGGATTCCAAAGAATAAGACTGCAGCAATAAAAGAAATCAAAAAAGTTTTTGATAAAAAGAATCTCTTCATCTTGTCTCACCACCTTTCAATATTAATGTATTCACTACTTCACACTATATTTTCTCCAGACACTGCCTTTTTTGTTGGCAGTTAGAAACACCTTGATGTATTGGTCCTGTACAACTAGACCATACCCTTGTATTTCTAGACCAAAATGAAAATTCCCTCTGCCATATAGCTCAGCATAATTTTTTCCTTTCTTATATGTCCCTTTTTTCCAGTTGGAAACTTGCCAAATGGATAAGAACCCCTTGTTATACCAGGCATCATTTAATTTTGCTTTAACATCACTGCCGTTGTACTTGAAGTAACCCTTCGCTTTTACAGTGAATAGTTTCATATTTAGGAAATTCTTTGCGGTGTAGGAGCTGGAATAGGTTTTTGTGTTTTTGTATTTCTTCTTTTTAGCTGCGGTATCAAAATCACCTTCGTCTCCAGGAGTATCCTCTACTGTTGTTTGGTGAATGAAAAAGACTGGACTATTAGTTGTGATAATAGTCAAATCATTGTTTATTTCGTGGCGCTGAAACTCTCCAAGAGCACTGTTATCATCCACGTACTCATCAAGGTTAAGATCAGCGTTGTCTGCGGTGTTAGGTAGAATTGTCTTGCTTTGTGTGGTGTTGTAGTAGTCTGCCAAAAGCGAATCATCTGCATTACGTGTAACTGATTCAATAGCTTGCTCTAATTGATCCTCACTTTGTGGGTTGGTTAACTTTAAAGTAGACACTAACTCTCGTTGCAATTCATCGATTGAATTTACCTTCTTATTAACTGCTACTGCGTCTGCTGAATTACTTGCTGGGGCAAGGGCAGCAGTCAAAAAGAAAACACTGAATAGAATTAAAAACTTTTTCATTCAATACTCACTCCTTCTAATGATTAAATCTAGGATGTGAGTCTAAGGTGTTGGCCAAAAGACACAACAGGCAGCGTATCTGCACCTCCTTTACACCATAATATGGGTATTATAACATCTACACTGACGAAAAGGTAAGTTAATTTTACATTAATTTGCTTAATTTGAGAAAAACCAGTGGCTTGATGCAATTACACACCTCTTGTGATATAATCCACTTATATAGAAAAAAGCCAGGATGCGCTAACATCCCGGCAATGTACAATGAGGCCCACAAGAGGGCTGGCTTATTTACATGGTGAAGCTAAACAGGAAATAGGTTATCCCAATGAACTTACCAGGGTCAAGGGAGGCCTATTTTCATTCACACTTATTTTTACAAACAGAAACATAAAGTGACGCACAAGATACAATTATGTATAGCGTTTCGAATAAAGACATTTGGCATTCCACTCCTTTCTGGGTGGTTTGGCCAGCCGCTCTATAACCTCTACATCAATTGTACCACATATCGCAAAATTACCTCCCGTTCCTCTTAAGCACCTACTCAAACATCAAATAATGCCGTAGTACTTCAACTCTTCCAGGAACTCATAAAGACCAATCGCTGTAAACGAGAATATTTCCTTATACGTATCGGCCGGAATAAATTCACAGAGATACATTGTCTTTTCACCGCCGGATTCAAAAGAATTGACCAGCAGCAGTCCTGTAGGCAATGAATAAACAACGCCCAAATAAGTTGCTTCTCGACCAATAGCACGATCCATTTGTTCATATAATCCTTCTACCATAGTTCAATCCCCCAAAAAGAACGCTGCAGCACGCAACGCACTAATTTTCACTAGCCACATACAATTCAGTTAATTCATTTTCCAGTACTTCTTTCTCCACTGAAATGACACGCCCTTGGTTCACTTCAATATGCAAGGATGATTCAGTAATCTCCTTCAGACCACCCTCAAAGGCACCATCTTCACAAATGATTAATACTGCCCGATCAACGTAATTATCAATGTCCACCAATGGCCTAGCACTCCAATCACGCATTACCTTCACCGTCCTTTACATAAATAGTTGTTGTTTCATTTCTCATCACACGCTTGTCCAATCTAATGATTCTAGGTAAAGATCGATCCAGAGAAACATTCAAGTAAATGTAATCCGTTGACACTTTGTGAATGGTCCCTTTGTGTGTAACAAATGAGTCACTGATGTTTACACTAAGCCCCACGTGTTCATTGGTTAATTCGCCTGCTTTCAATTTCATTAGCTGTAGCACCTCCTCGACCACAGTATAAGAAGGTTATAGGCTAATATGACCATTAGTAGGTAATGCATTAAATGTGCGCACATAAAAAATCCCAGAAAATTTTCTCCTGGAATTTTTACAGGCCGTTATGTGCGTACAAGGCATTTATAAAAATTTCTCACAGATATCACGAAGGATACCGCCGCTTCGGGAAGCAAACTAAAAACGTTCGGCACTGGGTAGGGGTATACCAATGCAGTTCATAGAGGGCTTGCGCCCTGTTTGATTTAACATAATATACTATTATGTTAAATGAAATGGAGATACTTAACACAATGGATCAAAAAGACGTAAAACAACCTATTTTATCTGAATATAACGTACGCACAAAAAGAGATAAAATAGGGTAAAACGTGCGTACACAGCTTCAATGTGTTTACCTGCTTTGTGTGCCTTTATGTACACACGGAAATTTATTTGATTAGGCAAGGCGCACGGCGAACGTATCCTTTTTTCAGTCGGATGACTGTATAAAAGTAAAATTGTATATGTAAATGTGTATTCATTTATATGTTACGGCTTAGTATAACTCTTCAATACAAACTATGATTGATTACATTGTATTGTTCTTGTTGGGTGGGTAGGTCCAGTAAACAATAGTATTATGGTTCATTAATCAATCACAGTCGAATCAATTCATTTACTCTTATACTACTGTTATTACTTATACTATTAGAGTCATATTAGTTGTCTTCAAATAGCCCGCCGACAAGGTGCCTTTTGAATAGTTATTCAAAGGTAATTTAAATATATCACAAACGCACGACATTCACGGGCGCAGCAAGCAAAAAACAAGCAGCAGCAGACAAACAAAAGGGACATCTTTTTCATACGCATTTCAACGAATATACAACGTTATACATCAGTATACGTACAAATTGCATATTATCTTGTTGATATATAAAGGATCATATAAAAAACGTCCATAGAGATGCATAAAATAATTTAGAGTGTTATTGGTATCGATCTAATTGAAACGCCTTAAAATCAGATTTTCATTTTTGATCTATTTACTTATACACTCATTCATATACTACTTGTATTGTTACTTATATGATTACTGTTTACATGTAACGGACTTCGCCCCCGCCAGCCTCCAAGTATATAAATCCATTAATCAATAAATAATCAAATTAATTAATATATAAATAAATAAAAACCCAACCTTTACGGCTGGGCTAACATCATTCTTCTAGACTCAGTTTATATTCTTGCGCCTCATCCTGAATACGTTCAAGAAGGTCATATATCTCATCATTATCTGTACTATGTTCAATCTTGATTAATGCCACTTTGATTTCTCTAAGGGCATTTGATTTATTTTTGTCCATTTGACTTTTCCCCCTACAAAAAGTATAGTCTTAATATGATTAGTTATATCGATTGGGTTTGTATGTCCAGTACTTACCCAATCACCCCGAAATAATTACACACGACAACAACGCGATACACAGCGTAGACATTACCCCGATAAAAGTTAAACCTTCTTTTACTGGCTTGGACACATTATTCACCCCCTTTCAGTTACAGCCCTTTCAAATGCATGCAATAAGTTTTTTATCTCTTATGTTCTCCACATAATCAATTAATTTTGTTTTTCCGTCCCTAAGAGAATGGAAGGCTTTGACGGCTTCCACATTGTCATTAAAATCTAACGCCAGTCTAAAAGTTCGCCCTTCCTTAGGAGAAAATTCACCCGACAAGCTTACTTTTGCCCTTGGATATACCCCCAAGGTATCACCGTAAGAATGAAACGAATAATCTTCACTCCAATCCTCAACCTGCAAATTAGTCCCGTCATACGTCAACCCTTTTTCTAATATCTTCATGTTAAAACCCCCACATTTTAAATTTCATGAAATTCAATTATCCCGTAATCCTCTATATGTTCGATCAGTTCGCCCCGAACCGCGTCAATGTCTATATCATTAATCCAAAGATCATTAATAACAGGCGCAGTCGCAACCAAAGTACGTATACCAAAATTCAAGCAGTCGTGAACATATCCATCAGGTTCATTAAAAGGATTACATGGGACAGGTCCGTAATTCTTGACGTAAAACTCGAAATATCCATGTAGTTCTTGCGCCCAAGCCTCATAAACCTGTTTAACTTGCTTTTCTGTCATCTGCTCAACCATAGATGAGATCACATAAGCAAAATCTTCACCCGTACAACTAAAATGGTCATCTGTAAGACCCCTTAAAATTTCAATAGTTACGTTTTTACAGTACGTTGTGTAATCAACCATTATAAATCCACTCCAATTCATTTTATAGATGCTCAGCATCAGGGAATAGGTTTCTAAGCTCTTTCTCTGTTATAGCTCGAGACGTAAGCACTTCAAGGTATATAGAGTAGTCACAAATATAAAGTTGACTACCATCAGCGTGCTTCATGCGTGCTTGTTCTTCGTTTAAAATTTCTGCGTCGGCATCTTCAATAATATTGAATGAAACCCACTTTTCAGACAAAATAAGTGAATCCGTAGGGAAATCAAAACCCTCTAAATAACCGACAACTAAAGAAGAAATCTCGTTTTGTGTCCAATCAAAGTCAATAGTAGTATTTAAATTAGACGCATCTATAAACTGGCTAAAGTGATCGGATTCGCCATCACGATTTACCCCAGCACCTTCCAAAGGGTGCCAGTAATTTATAGACTTCGAAAATGTGAGTTTTAACATATGATCCATTTTTCAATCCTCCATGTAATGACTTGTTAAGTATAATTATATATATAAATATATAAAATTACAATAGTTATTATTTAAAAACAGTCAAAAATTTTTGCTGGAACGCTTAAACATTAGCACTATAAGTGTTAATAACGGGCGCAAGATTAAGGGAATCTTTGAAGTACTTCAATACTTCTTCAAATTGCCCCAAATCACATGATAGGAATTTACTTGACTTAGTTGACCAACCGTTTGTATTATCCAAATCAAATAAAACTGATTCGGGTAGGTCATGCCACCCCTCAAAAACAAGTAACCTTGAATAAAAGTACTGGCGATAAAGCCCCCGTTTTCTATACTGCTTGTACACCATCTTAACGGCATTATCATATTGGGCGTATTTTTCAGGTTGGTGACTATCATAGACAACTTTACTTGAAACCAAGCCCCCAAAGTCGGACATGTAAAATAAAGTGTACTTATTCCCCTTGACTAGCGGGGCATCATTAAATTGATCTTTTACACTTCCCAAGTCATTAAAAAGCCTGTACAGGACTTGTTTTAATCTCTCTATATCTACTTGTTGAATAACTTCTTTTGTTAAAGATATACCCCGTTTTTTTAGTTCCGCCTTCATTTCCTCTTTATACTTAGGAAAATCAGTATATTCCCAAGATTCCGAAATATCATTTGATGCGATAACATCAAATGAAGTGTCTAGGATTAGTTGGGCCTCTACCCTTAACGCGTTCAACTCTTCCCCGCGAAGGTGCTGCGGTGTGATTAATTGTTGAGATATTTTTGTTTCAGGTCCAATAAGTCCAACAGATCGTACATATGAATGCCCCTGAGTATCAGCAACAAACATTAATTCACCATTTAAATAAATGCCCGCCCCGCAGGTAATCCATTTTACGGTTTTCCTTTCTGCTGGACTCATTAACTCAAAATCCATAGGTGAGCTTATTCGATTGTCTTCTGTGTAATTGCCCCCAGCACCTTGAAGGAACTCATAATCATACGTAAGCATATTAGAAAAATAATCAAAAGCAGTTTCACAATTGAAATGTATATCTTTAATTATCCTAACATCCTGATGAGAAAAAGCACCTTTACTTACTTCGGTTTCATATACATGTAACACATCATTTTTATCAAGACCCGCAAACTGTACATTTTTTATAAAATACTGTGCGTCTTCTTCAAAGCTCTTAACCTGAGCATTATTTTTGATAAGTTCAGTCTTCTTTTTTCTTTCTTCTTCCTGTTTCATATATTCGGCTTCGATTCTTTCCTGCTCTTCTAAATGTTTTTGGTAGTTGGCTTCCCGTTTAATTCTTTCCGCCTCTTGTTGTTTCTCTCGTTGTTTCTTTTCTTTCTCATCAAACAATTTCATGTCATTTTCAATTTCCTTAGAGGCTTCAATTTTTTTATATTCCCAATGTATTTCAGTGTTATCATAGAAGTTATATGACGCAGGGTAATCAGCATAAATATCACCGCGGTCATGGCAAACCTGATAATGATTTAAAAGTGAATGAGCATACCCAAGAACATGCTTCAGATAAACCGAATCATTTTCATAAGGGCCTTGCTTAATACGAATATTTATACTTTCTGTCATACCTGATTTAGTAGTCACAGAAAATTTAATCATAGGGAATCTTTTAGTAAGGTGCCGTTTTATTTCCTTTGCAATGTCTTTTACTTGTTGATTTGTGTTGACTTCAAAGGGCACCCATTGCGTTGCGTCCCAAAGACAAAAACCATTATTCTTTTTTACCTTTGGTGCGGGCTTTACTTCTTGTTCTGTAAGCGAATTAGCAAAATGAATTGCCTTTTCTGTTTGTTTACTCCACCAACACTTTTTAAAGCGGGTGAACCTAAAACCGTTTAATTTTAGTTGATCAATGACGTTTTGTTCAGGCTTTTCACCGAAATAAATTTCAATGCCGTTCAATTCTTCGTTTAATTCAATAGTAATCATGGTTAGTTTCCCCTTTTCGGTTTATTGGTTTGTTTATCGTATTACCACTTTAAACTCGTTTATATCGTCTTTTATAAGATTGAACAATGAATCGTTACCCTCACGATGAAAAACCGCCTCACCGTCCAAATACAGCCTATGCGCATTTCGTAAATCTTGAAATAGGTGGTATATGTCATCTTCGTCCGAATCAGGAGAAGAAAGAATAGACAACTCATCGTCAGTTAATTCGGCGTATAATTCCATTGAGAAAGTAACCCCGTTTAATTTGTTAATAGGCACCCCATCTTCATTTAAAGCTGGATCATGCCACATATACCCTTTTAATTTGTATAAGTCTATCCAACATTGACGAAGTTCGGATGAATTTGCTATGTCTAACCCTAAATAAGTATATTTATTATCTTGAAACACACGGTAACCGCAATTAATCACATCAGTAACATTGTCTTTGATCCATTGCGCATCCTTTTTCTTGGCAATGTACATATCTTGCCACTTTGGCAAACTTTCAATTGCTTGGCTTTCTCCATCTTCTAAAAGTTCCGTTACCTCTTTAATGCCCATCAAATCAGACATTAAGTCGGTAGGTACCGTGTGGAAATCCTCTCTAAATTGTTCGGATGCTTTGTCATAAGTTAGCATAAAACGTTTTATTTCCATTTTTCATTACCTCCATGCAATTACTTGTTAATTACAATTATATATTTAAATATATAAAATTACAATAATTATTTTAAGATATTTTCATTTATTTTTAGTTCGATGGTATTTCCGTAATGCACGTAATGTTCAGCAAGCGGGGTGACTGTACGTTCAATGACATTACTATCATTACAGCTAATGCATGGTACTTTATCTTGGATACCTTCCCCATTATCAAGAAATAAGAACCTTTCACCACGACATCTAAAACAAGTCTCATTTTGTGAATCTTCTATTGTTTCGGGGTTACGCTCAAAGGTGAAAACCGCCCGCCCACTTGCTTGAATTTTTAGAGAATCTTCTCCTTTTACTTGGTTGTATGGAAACACACCGTACCTATTTAACGCCACTAAACATTTTTGCAGTAAGCTTTTATTTTCTTTTGATCCGTATAACTTAGACCCAATACAACAAACCTTTTCGTTATAATCAATCAATCTACACACCGTACGTGCTTTCATTGCCCCTTTTAAATTGGATATGTCCTTTTTTTCGTGAAGCATGGCAACAAACAAAGAGTCATCAGCCAGCGCGCCGACTAGTTGGGTGGCTTCATCATATCCGTTTCGGGGGTCAAGGCAAGATGTCCCACTATACGTCAACCAATCACCACTAGAATAAAAGGACATTCCCGCAATGTGTTGAGGTGTGGCGCTTATAGTCACATAAACTTTCCTTGATTTATCGTCTTTACTAGAAAGGCTGTAATAATCAAGAACGTACTGTGAATGCCCCTTACGTCTTAAAAAGGAATTAAGCCGTATTTTTCTTTTACCATCCACCTTGTAACCTGAAAGCCATTCAGAAGGCGTTAAACTGTACCCAATCGAAAAAGAATTACTTATAGCGTCATCCACTAACACTTTCAAAAATTGAGTGTACCCCGTTTCAGCGGGTAACCTTATTTCATAAGTCCCTTCAAATTTGTTTGTTTTTCGTGCTTTGTAGAATTCCCTTGAATCCAATTGAGATAGAACATCATGCATATTAAAAATTGAATCTACTTCTTTAAAGTTATTGGAAATGCTTAAAGGGTGTTTTATAACCTGCGCTTCGTTAGTGTGTACCGACCCACCCAACAAAGCCCGCCAATTTTTGAATAACATATAATAGGACAAAGCTTCCTGCCTACGTGCATGCATGATCTTCGCCCTTTTCGATAGTTCCTTTTTCCAAAAACCGTCAACGCCTGCATCTAATGAGACATCTATAAACTTTTTCAATTCCCTGAATTTCATTGAATCCGTTCTATAGAGAACAACGGATTTCATGTGGCTTTCTTCCAACGTTTTTAAATCCACTATAAAGCACCCCTTTTCTATTGAAGAATGTACCATCAACATAAAGGCACAGTCAATGCTTTTTTATGCATTTAAATATATAAAACTTATCAACAAAAATTGTGGATAAGTTGACTTATCCACAGAATAGATATAAAATCTGTGTATAACTCAAATCACTGCTAAGCGTTACCTTTGTTGTGTTGCTAAGCACAATATAGTGTGCTGCACAATGCGTTGGCCAGAAAGACAAAGGGCACGTAATACCCTTTAGGCGCACCTTTATGGTTGCCTTCAGTTAAATTAAAAAGGACCCCTATCTATTAGGCGGTCCTTTTTGTTTGCATTTCAGTATTAGGCGGCCCTTTATAGTTGCCTTCAGGAATTTCCGCCATACTTTTTCATATTTTTAAACATGTCCAACACTTGCTGCTTCGCTGCTTCAGCTTGGTCGATGACATCCTGAGAGGAAGGTTGATTTTCTTCGGAAGAAAATTGATGTACGGTATCCATCATCCAGGAAGGGGCGGCTTCCTCTCGTATAGGAGATGAATGAGCTTTTATATTATGTAGCTGCGCCAACTTATTCCTAATACCTGTACTCAGTGCAGCCTTTATGGATCTGATAGGACTCGATGTAACTCCAAGAACAAAATCCAGCACATCTAGATAAAGAGCATCGTTTACGGCTTCTTTGTGTGCATGATAATGCTCTGCCACATCTTTAATATTAATGTTATCAGACACCAACCTACCTGAGTATTTAAAAAGAACTTGCTTTAAACTCGTTGGGACATTAAGGAGCTCAATAGCGCCTCCTATAAAACCGTAAGGAATATTGGTAGATTCAATATTAGTACTCTTAGTTTTAGTAACATCAGTATTAGTAGATTCAATATTAGTAGACTTAGTATTAGTATAGCTGTGATTATCCAGAACTGGATTACCCAGATCGTGTTCACCCAGAACTGGTTTATCCAGATCGTGATTATCCAGAACTGGATTACCCATATCGTGATTATCACGTTCTGGTGCTTTTTCATCCAGATTGTGATTATCACGTTCTGGTTTTTCATCCAGATTGTGATTATCACGTTCTGGTTTTTCATCCAGATTGTGATTATCACGTTCTGGTTTTTCATCCAGATTGTGATTATCACGTTCTGGTGCTTTTTCATCCAGATTGTGATTATCACGTTCTGGTGTTTTTCCCTTTATTGGTACGGCTTTACCTAACCTTTTTTTGTTACGTTCAGCAGTTTTTGCTTTTTTCTTATTTAATCTTTCAGCTGCTTCTTGCATGGCAGCTTCTTTATGTGTGTTGAACTCTGGAGATTCAAATACCTCATAAACCCATTCTGCTACAGTGCCGTCTGGATTTCGTTGGGCGTAGTAATGGACATATCCGTTCGCCATTAAATCCAGTAAGGCGGTTCTGACAGCAGCCTCTCCATCTGTTGATCTGTTGACCAAATCCTTTTGGTTGATTGACCAATCATCTGGCCTGGATAATAGATAAACCATCAACCCTTTTGAAGCCCATTTAAGGTTGTTATCCTCTACAAATGTCTTGTCGACTTGCACAAAAGGATTCTCATTTTTGTTAGTACGAATGTATGCCAAATTAAAAACCTCCTAACCCCTCGGAACAGTCAAACTGGTTTGAGGAACTAGAAGGTCAAGTTAAGTGTATAGCAAAGTAAAGTAAAATAGCTCACCACTATTTACCTCACAGTTTAGTGTTTACAACACACTAAATAATAGCTATAATACAACTATAACCTAAATAGTATCCTCTGATTCGGACTGAATTGGGGAAATTACCCTTCCTTTGGAAAACGACTTTTGGCGATGGCGTTTCCAGATTGGAAGGGTTTTTCTTTTGTCTAAAATAATATTATCACTGATACTTTTAAAATGTAAGGGCATTTAAAAATAATGTCGTTTCCTTACTGCTCAGATCGAATATTGTGCTTTAATGATAGATCGCGTAGTGCTTCTGACAGTAAATCTGTCATTGTCTTGTCTGTATGGAATGCAATTTTTCTCAAAAGTTGGTGATCTTCTGTGTAAATTCTAGTTGATCTAGCATCTTTCGTTTCTTTCTTTGCATAATAATTATCTTCCGGTGCCCCATAACGGGATGTTTGAATATTGTCTAAGTTAGCCATTAACTTTTACCTCCTTAGCATTTGACGGGTGATTAATATTTAGACGTGACAGTAATTCATCACGAATATTTCGAAAAAGGTTTAATGCTTCTTCATCATGTCTATCAGCATCAGTGATGCCTGTCTTATAGAAACGTTTGATCCGCTCCCTCCGATAGACATGGTGTTGGGTTACAGTATCTCCAAACAATTCAACTGCTTCCTCAAGTACTTCTTTATCGACCCTAGCCTCCCTAGTGATTAGATAAGGTATCACGGCCAATAAATCAATAGTTGGTTTGTACGCTCGAAGATCCTTGAGTACATTAATCATCTGATCCGCAGCTTCAAGTGACTGTTGCTCAGTCTGTAACGGTATGATTGTATAGTCACTTGCCATTACAGCATTGTTTGTAAACTCACTTACAGTCGGCGGAACGTCTATTAGTATGAAGTCGTAACCTCTCCTCACTTTACCTAAAAGGTGATCAAGAAGATGCATCCTTCGTTCTTTATCTCTAGATAGATAAAGGACATACTCTGGGAAAGCGATTAAATCAAACCCAGCAGGTATTAAATCAAGGTGCTGAGACATTTGTCTAATGCAACCAGATATATCGCCAGACTTGATACCTTCAAAAAAACTTATTTTGTTTTCTACGCTCTGTGGGAACGTTTTTGATAGAATGCTGGTAGTGTTTCTCTGAGGATCAAAGTCTACTACCAATACTTTAAAGCCGATGTCGGCTAAGAGATATGACAGCAATGAGGTGGTTGTTGTCTTTCCAACTCCCCCTTTGAAACTTGCTGCCACTATAGATGTAGTCATGGTGGCCCACACCTTTCTATGTGATGAAAACATCATATCATCAAGTAGATTAGTTGACAAGTGCATAAATTAATTAATATATTTTAGGTATTGTTAATACCTTTTTATTTTGGTAAACTTTAGACATTGTATTACATATTGAAATTAGATAGACAGGAGATAAGCTATGGGTAGAATTGTTAGTAGAGGTGAGACAGTATCCATTGAAGTAGTTGAGAACCCTCCCTTCACTGTAAAGGACCATGCAAGCAACATAGTAGGTACTACTTTAGATGAAGGGCATGGTTTATACCTAACCGATGTCATCTTTAAGGGGTCTGTAATCCAAGGGAAGTACCTTGGGAACATAGGAGAAATGCAGGCCAATCTAAGTGAGGGAACCGCTGTAATGAATGTTGATGGCGCTTTTACTGATGGTTACGAGATATACAGCAAGGCCAAATTAGTCATATTATTTAATGGAATCATAAAAATTACTCTGCAGGAGGAAAATTGAATGACTGAGAAAGAGATTAATTTAGAAGCTGCGGCAAAGAAAGCAGATGAGATATTAGAAGCGATCAGCTTGGCAAGGCTTGAACAAGCAATGAGTCAGTCCACCTTAGAAGAGAAGTCAGGCGTAAAGCAGAACCAAATATCGCGGATAGCGAATCTAAAGGGAGAGGTGAATGTGACAATTAAAACAGTCTGCGCTTTGGCTGAAGCGTTAGGGTTAGACATCACTATACAAAAGCGTGAAAACGACCACTAAGAGGCGCGTAAGCCTCTTTTTAATTTCGACATACAGAGTGGTATAGTATTATGGAGTAATATAACAAATCTTTAGGATTATAGGAGGATTACCATGGAAAAGAAAAAAACGGAAGAGGGAATTGAAACAACCAATAAACTTAAAATTTTAATTAACCAGCAAAGTTTAGAGCTAAGTACAACTGAAAATAGGCGGGTAAGAGAATCAGATGTAGAGGAATTAATAGCGTCCCATTGCGGTGCAGCACCGAATACAATCGCTAAAATAAAAAGACATGTAGTACAGCCAAGTTTACCTATGGCGTTAAAGATAGCAGATTATTTTAAGTTACCTTTAGAAGATATATTCCAGTTAAAGGATTCGAAAAGGCATTGATAATACCTTTTTTGTATGTTATTGTTTAATTATCACCTAGGAAAGAGGAGATATAATTGAACAATGATAATATGTATTTAAAACTAAAAAATGGGGATAAGGAGCTAGAGATTAATATACCTGGTCCAGTAAATCAACTACAGATTATTGACGGGATGTTTAGATTCTTTGACATAAACATAGACTACAAAGAGATTACTGATTTCTACAGTGCTGTAGGCAAAGCGTATTCAGATTTTTATGTGGAGAACTCACCAACATTGTTGGAGAACTCAGCAGAAGTTAGCGCTAAGGAAGAGACAAACTACTATGGAGACACTAAAAAAGAAGATTTCCAAATAAACATGTATGACTTCATGTCAACTGGAATAAAAGATGCGAAGAGCGATAGACCAAGATATAGGACTAGATACATCTGCAACTGCGGAGAGCAAGGTAACCACTATATATACGAGAAGAGCTCAACAGTAAGCTGCCATAAATGTAAAGAAAGGCTGACTGTCATATGTGCAACGGCTTTTGGGCACCCCTCAGAGAATATGAACAACATTGAACTGTGCAGGGACAGGCACGGTAACTTCTACCTGGCTGGGCTGCAGGAGAGAGATGTTCAAACACTGGCGGATTAACTGAACCCAGATAAACGTAATTCAGGAGGGTGTATGAGTAACAAGGTTATCTTGAATCCAGCAGCAGTATTTGATACCGAACTTGGTTTAATCTGTTTAGGGGAGTTAAATGAAATTGAGAAATTCTTTAACGACACTAAGAAGGTCTTTGAAAGTTCTGGTCAACATGCAATAGTCAAAAGCATGCGGTTTGTATCCTTGCCCAATAACAAAGCACTGATAGATAGAATTTTATCTGAAAGTCAGTATATACTCCAATATTATAATAAAGGTGCAGAGGATGGGAAAAGTTAAAGTCTCTTCACACCTATGGAGGTCCAATCAAGATGGCGAGGAAACAATACAAAGACTATGTTGTATTTAACTCACTAGAGCAGCACATCAGGAAAAAGCACCTAAGCCTTGTACGTGAATTAGAACGGCCAGTAACTAGAGCTGAAATTTACAAAGAATTGAAAGATAAGTACGGAATGTCCCAACACACTTTAAAACTCCTTAAAGCAGGATCATATAACCCTTCACTTCTTGTTGCACTTCAGTTAGCTGAGTACTTTGATACAACTGTGGAGGAATTATTTTGGGCTGAGAGGTCTGAGGAGCAGAATGAATGAAACCTATTGCAGAACGTTTAACCCGATACTCCAACAAAAATAAAGTAATACATATAGACAGCATCATGGATATTGGTTTACGGAAACTAGTAGAGGATAGAGAGATTCTAAAGAGTGTGAGAAGTGCACTACATCTTATTGACCCCAACCTAGAGATTCTAATACCTCGGCAGGTAGATGATACTGAAAAGCAATTTAAAAGGTACTTGCAACATCAATTTGGGTTAAGTATAAATTTATCTGAACTTAAAGAGAAATACCCAGCCAAGTATAGAAAAATTCAGAGATTCGGAAAACCTTCAGAAGTAATTGCTAGGTGGGGGTTAACTTACCACTATTCTACAACTATCAGAGAGTCTGATATTAAAAATGCATTAAATAAATACCCTTCCCATTTAGATAATAAAACCTTATTTAAACTAAACAAGAAGCTTTACTATGCTATAAAATACTATTCTTCAAAAAAAGGAATACCTGTAACTGAATATTTAAACTCACTGAGAGAATGAGGTGATTTGTTTTGTTAGAAGTTTCTAAAGTGGCCCTGCCGGATGGCAGGTCTTTTTTGAAAATTGAACTGAAAGTACTCAATGTCGATGCAATACAGGCAATAACAAGTATTCCTGGATGGTTTAAGGCACCTGAAACAATGTGCTACGGGTTACCATACGAGGCATTAAATGAGTTTAAGAAGAAAACTAAAGACTATCTAGTTCTATGGAAAAATGAGAATGATAGTATGGGTTCAATCGTTAGAGGGATAGATACTGAGGATTTACCTAACGATTATGTTGTCCCTTATACGCCTAAAATTCCGCTCAGAGAGCACCAAGTCGTGGCATGGAATCTTCTAATGACAAGGGACATGCTACTTGTTGCGGATCAAGAAGGTGTGGGAAAAGCCGCTCCAACAATATGCTCAGTAGACGCAAAGATACAGTATGGGTTGATTAGTTGGGGTCTATATGTCACTAAGGCTGGATTAATTTATGACGTAAAGAATCAATCAGAAAAATTCACTAATATGAAAGTTGTTGCGATATCTGGGACACCTAAAAAACGAGTTAAGATATATGACCAAGTAGAAAGAGACAAAAGCGTGGGCATGCTAGTTGTTTCTTATGAGACGTATAGAGCAGATTTGAATCATTTTATAGAGATGCATAGGAAGAGACCTTTTGGCTGCTTTGTAATGGATGAAGCCCATAAAGTTAAATCTCAAACATCTAACCTAGGAAAGAACATCCATGTGTTAGATGTCCCCCAGAAGTACGCAGTTACTGCAAGCCCCGTAATTAATGAAGTTATAGACATGCACAACATACTTTATTGGATGGGAGCAATTAAGTACAACATTTACGGCTTTAAGAAAAGATTCTGCGAATTGGATGGTTGGGGAAATGTAACCAGCTATAAGAATCTATCTGAAATAAAAATGATCCTCTCTTCTAACATGCTGCGGAGATTGAAAAAAGATGTACTTGATCTGCCTCCGGTAATACCGAAAAACATTTATGTCGAGATGACATCCGCTCAAAAGAAATTGTATAAGGCAGTGGATCAAGGAAAGTTAGATGAATTGGACTTTGAAGATTTAGAGTTTGAGGATGTGCCCGCTGAATTAGCAAAGCACGCACGTTTGGCACAAATTGCTGAGTCTACCGAAATTGTGGGCGGTCCTGAAGGTGTAAAAGGAAGCAGCAAGTTGAAAGAGCTTGAGGAGCTAGTAGAAGAAATAACACAGCGTGGCGAAAAGGCCATCATTTTTAGCCGCTCCAAGCGATTTACACACGTGATGCATAAGCACTTCTCTAAATACAACCCAGCGATTATTACAGGAGACATAAGTGCTTCAGCCAAAGCATCGCAGGACATTTCAGACAGGCAGCAAATGGTAGATAAATTTCAAACCGATACAACATGCAAGTTAATCATCTGTACAGAAGCAGCTTCAAGAGAAGGATGGACAGGAACCGCTGCCAACAACATTATTTTCACTAGCAAGCCTTGGTCGCCAGCATATACACAACAATGTATAGGTAGAGCCTGGCGCTTTGGACAGAGTGGCGGAAGTACAAGTTCCATAAACGTCTACACCTTAATATCGAAAGAAACTGTAGACGAACGTATAGAGGAACTTTTAGAAGAAAAACAATTCCTCATCAATTCAACGGTTGAACAGCCGCTAGGAACTAAACAAGTTCTGAAAGTACTTGATGGGACAGCATAAGTATTATTTATGATTGGAGTAGATTAGAATGTTAACAGGAAAATATGAGTTTATTTTAAGGGACTCAGCAGAGTCACTATTATTGCATGGAGACTATGAGGTAGATGACCCTCAATATTTCCATAGCAAGCTATTGGAGTATGCGGAAGCGTCTTTAAAAGATACGCCAGAAATAAGGCTAATTCTCAACAATGAAACAACAGGAGATAGATACACTCAAACAATTAGCAAAGAGTCATCAACACACCTAAAACATACCGCTCCAGACTACTCATTAATTGATTTAGAACGGAGCTACATGAGTGATTATTTTGTGTTCTGGAATCCATACAAGCGGGGGTATACTAACCAGATCAACCAAGCCGGAAAATATAGAGCAAGTGAGGCTAAAGAAATTTGCACCAGTGACAGGGATAACAACACGATTAAAGTTAGATGGGATTTACTTGATAGGGTGCTAGAGAGTGCATTAATTTTGGATGATGAGGGCAAAGGAAATCAGCTTGTGCAGGATGTCCTTCTGTCGCCGAAGCTCATTAATGACGTGCGGGCAGCAAAAGCTTTGGACATTATTCAGTATCTGGCGCAAAGAAACCATCAGTACAGGCAAGACCTATGAGTGGGGGAATTTGTAGGTTTTGTGGGGAGAACTATTCTCTACAAGACCTAATGTACCTGGATACAACTTCAGAGGGGTTCTTCTGCGATTACTGCGATGGGTTTACCTACACAGACAAAGAGAAAAATGAGGTACAGAAGTTTAACCTAATTTTAGAAGAGCCCTCCCCTGCCCGCTCAAAAGACGTTAAGACGACTAGAAAATTTAATAAGCGGCTATCTCCTTTAAGATATCCAGGAGGGAAAAGTAAAATTACAGACATCCTGTACCAAAAAATCCAAGTAAACAGATCTAATAAGTTGGTAGGGGTCTTTGCTGGAGGAGCCAGCTTTGAATTGGCTATGTTAGATGCTGGTGTGGTAGAGCGAGTCGTTTTAAACGACTTAGACTACGGGATATACTCTTTATTCAGAACCATCTGCGAAAATCCAGAGGCTCTGATCAATAAGATACAACATACTGAACTAAACCACAGCAACTTCTTCAGCGCACGTGACACTATTTTAGATAGCTACAGCAATAAAACACCGTTAGAAGCTGCGTGGGCGCTTTTGATTGCCAATAGGTTATCTTACTCTGGCATTACTAAAGCAAATCCTCTAGGAGGGCGAAAAGGCACAATTACACAGCTCCTTTCCCGTTGGAACAAAGATGATCTGTGTAAACGAATCAAAAAGATACATAGTATGGCTGAACGTATAGAAGTCACTCAAATAGATGCACTGGAACTGATAGAAGATGAGTATTGGAATGAGTCAACTACCCTTTTCATTGACCCGCCATACGTAAAGAAAGGTTCACAGTTATATAAGTGCTTCTACCAAGAGCGTGACCATATCAGCCTGCTTGGGTTACTAGATTCGCTTTATCAAGGAGTGCCTGGGGCAGATATTCTTGTGACCTATGACAACCATCCGCTGATTTCAAATTATGCCTGCCACCCTAAAATAGAAGTTTTGAATCGAGTGTTTAGCTGCTGATTGAATTTGGAGGGAAAGCTATGACCCTATCAAGGTATCAAACTGAAATAGTCAATGAATTGCTGAAAGGTAGCGTAATCATTGTAGACTACGGGGATGCTTCTAAAAAGGAAGCATTTCTTTACTCTATTTGTCGAGGGGAACTGATTGATCCTACTAAGGTGAACATCAATACAGTACAAGTTCTCTGGGATAAGGGAGTTATCGAAAGAGTGAGCTGGGTGATTCCCTCAAAAGATACAGTATTTAGATTGGTAAAAGACTTAAAAGCTGTTGGAATAACTGTTAAATGAAATTAGGGAGATGTAAGTGTTGAAGAAAAGATTATGTTTATTTTTTGCTGCGGGTGCTGTTGTTGTGCTTTTTCTTACGGGAGGGAATTTTTAAGAAAAGAAAAACGCAGCATTTAAGCTGCGTTACTCAATAGTAATATCTGTTGTGTTGTTGTACAACTCCAATAATTTTTGTTCGGCTTGTATAACGTTCTGGTGGTCGTTAGTGCCAATAGGGTATGATGGGCTGCGGCGACCGGCAACTTTCCCGTCATAAACCATCTGTACTTTAGTAACAAGGTGCTTTGCATCCTCCCATACTTCTTCACCTACAGAAACTTTGTACTGAGTGTTTTTTGGGTGTGGCTTGCTTGCGGCTACCATGATGTGCATTTTTGGAAAGAATGTTTGTGCCATATAATCACTACCTTTCTTGTTGTTGTTTAAAGTATATAAAACTTCTTTCTAAAAGTCAAACTAAAGGTAAAATTAAAGGTTGACCTTTAGAATTGCCAATGGTATAATTAAAGAGTAGAGAGGAGGTGAGATATTGGACATGGACATCATGGAAAGGATAGCGAGGTTGATTGCTTGGATAGTGGGTAGCCTAGCCGCAATTACAACGATAGCGAAAAATCTCAAAGACCTTTCCGAGAAAAAACCAAAGAAAAAGAGGCAAAAGAAAAAGCAACGTCCGGCTAAGAAACGTTGCTAGTAAGATCGCAAGGGGAGTTCGCTCCCCTCTATAAATATTATACAATTCTTTGGATAAAAGGTCAAAAAGTCCATGACCAATTACACGTATGCGTAAACCGTTAAATGTGTTACGTGCAGCTTTTGCGCTACTGTTTGTATTGTATTTTACTTCTTTAGATTACAGCAGTATAGACACCTTAGAAATTATAACAATGTCTCTTGCTTTAACCTGGCTATTGCTGGAGGTATTTAACATCATCATAGAGTTCATAAACAGACGCAAGAACAAGTAGTGTTACCTAACCAGCACTATCCAATAAACTAACCTTAAAAGGGGATTGGAGGAGTTCTTATGGAATTTATGATAGGTACCTTTAAATTCAACTCTGAAACAGAAGCAGATGCTTTACAGATTGCGAAGAAGAAGATGTTTGAAAAAGGATGGCGTAACCTGCGATTGATGAAAAATACAGCTGATGGTTGGGAAGTATCTAAAGTAATACCTAGCTTTGAGAAAGGAACGTCAAATTCACTGCCAAGGTGAATCTTTCTGGGAGGGATATGACTTGAATTGCCCTTATTGCCACCGCCCAACACAATTCCTTACAAGTTTAGAATACTACGGGCGGGATTTTGGCGCTAATGTTTATGCCTGCATCCCCTGTGGAGCTTCAGTAGGTACTCACCGCCGATCTAAAAGACCTCTAGGTACTATGGCAAATGCCGAGCTTAGAGGTCTTAGAAAGCAGGCGCATAACTTATTTGATCCTCTGTGGAAAAATAAGTTGATGGGCAGAACGGCAGCATACACAATTCTTCGGAAAATGATGGGACTGTCTAAGGAGCAAGCACATATCGGTATGTTCAATAAAGGACAGTGCTTAGTGTTAATCGAAATACTAAGTAGGTATTGGAACTCACCAAATACAACAAACCACGCAAAAGGAGATACGAACAATGTTTAAAAGTGAAAACCATAAAAAGCAAACTGATTTAATCCTTGACCTACTAGGAGAAAAACCTTTTGACCTGGCAGATGATGTTTATTACCGTTCATTTGCGTATGTAGCGGGTGCCGTTAATAAGTTCAACGAAATTAAAGAAACCATTAACCTCGATGGGATCGATCTTGACCAGCTATATGAAGAGATGGAGCGGTTCTCCTCTAGCGAAAAGGCTATGACCCGTTTTGCAATACAATGCTTTAACGGCAGACTTGATGATATTACTCTTCCGCAGGTCATGCATTCTTTAGATTCAGAAAATTCTAATGTCATTAAAGAAGCAATTGGCATTCGATACTGAATGGAGGGGTAAGCTTATGGAGATTAGCGTTAAGGGAAGAAAAGAAGCGGGTTCTTGTAATTATTGTGATAGAGCCGAAGTTTACGGGAGAAGTTGGGTGCAATATCCTTACGAGGAAATTATCGAAGTTAAAGGAAATCAAACTAGCACGCGCTTTTGTAAGGATTGCTTTAAAAGATTATCTGATTTTAACCAACAGGTAGCTCAGGGGGGAACGAAATGACCATTCAAAAAATCACTATCCCTAAGCGTGACTTTAACGGTTATTTTGTCGGATTCAGCAAAATAAAAGTGGTTTGGGAATGTCCTACGTGTGGAGGCAAAATGGGAGAGCCTCAACTTACTCCACATGTCGAAGATGGATTTCATGGGAGCATACATGCCTGGGAAAATCAGTGTGGGCATGTAACCAAGTACGAGGATTTAAAAGGACACATGCAATGAGGTACCTAAATGTAGCTGAGCAGAAGGAAATGCTAGAGGAAGAAGCTGAAAACTATTTGAGAAGTCTCTACAACTCTAATCCAGTCGGTAGAGATGAAACCCCTAGTGTTTACCTGTCGCAGGGAAAATTACAGGGTATGTGTAGAATATTCAATGCAACCTTTAAAGTAGAACTTCGCAGAAGAATCACATTCTATAAATATAAGAATAAATATTTTGATGAGAAGTTTTGGTTCCAAGTTGAAAATGAATATATAACCGAGGAAGAAGCAGAATGTATGATTGACCGAATGAGCAGGGAAAATAGAGAACTATCGGAATTACGTGCAAGAATATAAGAAGAGGTATACGGCATTCTATAGGACTCAACACAAAAAAGTTATGCGGCAACAGGAGCCGAAAGGAGAATAAAAATGAATATTGACCCAAGAACAGCATTCCAATCCTTCATGAAATACCAACTAGAAAACGGTGAAGCGGTAGCCGAATTAGAGCTGAAAGAGAAGGATATAGTGAACTTTATAGTCGGTGTTGAAGATGATATGCTCTTCTACGACAAATTAGACGATTTCTTGAAAGAGTTCATTGAGATTCATGGAGAAAACTATGGGGTTACTCTACCATGAAAAGAATTTGGCTGCTGAATATAAACCAAAACAACCCAATAGAGCAAGGTTGGGGACAAAATTGGTCAAAGTATCACGCTTTTATTGAAAGCAAGGCGGTCTGTGGGGAATATAGTCAAGATACTAATTTCATTGAAACGGGTATAACCGAAAGTGAAATTATTAAAAATCCTGGAATAGCCTGTAAGCAATGTCGGGCGAAAATTGGTGTGTTATGAGAAGAGTATGGCAATTACCCGTCAAACAAAGTGATTTAACAGATCACGATTGGGTTCACAAATGGTCAAAGTATCATGCATTTATTAATAAGGATTCTATTTGTGGGAAACATGGACAAGATACTGATTTCTTTGAAACAGGTGTAGATGAAAGTGAGATCATTGAAAACCCTTCAATAGCTTGCAAGAAATGTTTTGAATTAGCCGGTGACCACTACTGCCATGAATGTAAAAACAGTCGACATTTTTATAAGCTGCGGGCAGTAGAAGAAAAAGAGGTTACTGCCATCAATGACGAGTTTTTGGAACGTGGGGAAATCACGAAGCCAGTTAATATCATTACACTTACTTACTGCAGTAAATGCAATGGCCTGATGACAGAGCCTATGGAGAGAAAAAACTAATGTCTAGGGAAACAGAATTGGTTTAACCTCCATCCAAAGGAGAATGAAATTATGGCAAGTAAATTGTATGTTATAAGAATTGATGTTGCATATGCAGGTGAATTTTTTGTTATTCCCCATACTAACAAAAAAAGTGCTTTGGTAGACTTCAACGGGCGAATAAAATGGTGGGAAGATGCATTAAAAGTACCCTCTAAAACACTATCAAAGACAGGAAAAGAAATAGAAGTAGACGTGAGAGATCCAATAAGTCAAGAAGGTGCAAGTCTATATTTCAACGTAGTTGAACCAGCAGAAGTGTTGGTTTTATAGTAAGTGAAATGATATAGGATAAGTAAATCCGTTTAAGATTTACACACATATATAAATGTATAAATCAATTAATAAATAAATTAATTTCTGTGTAGAGTCGCATTGAACGCGGCTCTTTTTTTATTGCAACTTAAAAAATCACCCTACTACTCTTTAATTGTAGGAGGATGAAATGAATGAAAACAAGACTACCTGAAGAGCAGCATTTTATTTACAGGGATTCTTTTAACAGGGGATTTGTCCAGTTGCCGAGCACAGTCGTGAATTGTATTGGATTATCTGCTGGTGCCAAGTCAGTGTATGCGGCTATTCTGAACCACGTACACACTAGAGGGAATTATGCTTTCCCCAGCATCGACCGACTTTCAATTGCGTTAGGTTTTAGTCAGAACACCTGTACAAAGCATATTGAAGAGTTAGTTCAAAAGGGATTCATTAAGCGTGTCAGGTTAGGGAGAGGAAGAAGTAATCAATATTCTCTGATGGAAATATCCTCTATCCCTCTTTTAAGGGTATCCGAAGAGATTTGGACGGCAGCTGCAAAATGGACAACGCTTTATGGGTGGGACGATATACATTCAGCAGTGATAAAATTGAAAGATTTTTTATCCTCTCAAAAGGTTCCACTACATGCATTAGCTGTTGGGAGAGGGTCCCATCAAAGTTACAGCGCAATATTTGAAAAATTATTAAAAGGAGATGCGATTGACATGGGCATGTTACCGAAAAGCATTCAAAATTCAGTTGTTCCCCCGAAAATTACCAATCCCCCAGAACACATCCAGGTAAAAGGGAATGAAGATAAAACACATTGGTCAGTGATGCCAATTGAAAAATGGAAAGTGAAACAATTTAGGGAGTACTACTACTCAAAATACTTGGATCATATGAAGGCTTCCCACCACAGCAACATGAAGAAACACACTGGCCAAATGCGCCGAGTCCTTGGAATGTTGAGTGACAATAACCTTCTAAAGCAGTACATAGATGCTGTCTTTGAAATAGGTTATGAGAACGTCACACTTGAATATTTCAGTTCAACTACTAGGTTAGGAGAGATACAGAACTATCTGGCCAATGGGACAAAACCATTCCATATTAAGAACAATGAAATTGAAAAACTTGGGGATATTCCAGCTGAAGGTGAAGCGCGCCAGCGAGTTGATGGTGTAGATGCCTTAAATAAATTATTGGGAGCGAAGGATAATGAATAGACCACAACAAGATCCATACAAAGAGTGTGCTGGTTGTTTGGTTAGAGACAGGTGTACTCGAAGATCAGGAGCCTCCCCACTGCCTGATGATTATAAAACAAATCCAGAGTGTTCGGGGTTTGTCATGATTGATCAAGCAATGAACTTATCTAAAATTCCCCCAGAATTTAGGGAGAGTAACAAGAACAATTTTCAGTTTGATCAGGATAATATGAAATTTAAGCCTGCACTAGAAAATCTATTTTCAGAAATTAAAACTGCTGTTATGGCTGGAACAAATGTGGGTTTTATCTCTAAAGAAAAAGGTACCGGAAAAACCAAAGCAGTCACAACACTGGCAGCAGAGTTTATATTCTCTTCCGTCATGGACGCTGATTTGTTCGATTTTGAGAACCCTTTAGCATTGTACGTTAAGTATGGTACATGGGCAAATGATCTGAGAAAGGTGTATCAACTAAACGATTTAGACTATACAGCTAAGTCCCTTGCTGAATTGGAAAGAATGAAAAATGTACCCTTGTTAATTCTCGATGATATTGGCAGCGGAAGATTATCAGGATACGTGCGGGACATTACGTATGATCTGATTGATTTTAGAAAAGAGCACAAAAAAGCGACTTTCTTCACCTCGAATTTTACTGAAGGGCAGCTAGGCCATCCTGATATGCTAGGGGATACGATAGCAACTAGAGTGTTTTTTAACTCCCTTGTATTTGAATATTCAGGGAGGAATAGAAGAAAAGAATCGACATACTACGTTTGATTTTTGACCGGTTTTTGACTGATTGCAGTGTAATTTTTAAAAACATTGGATGGTAAAGTTATCAGTAATCCTGATGTTACCTTGTAAAGAAAATGAAATAAAAGTATTGACGGTACCTTTGTACGATGGTAATATTAATCCCAAGCAGTCAATATGTCCTATCTAATACCAAAAATGAGATTTTGCGTATGAGAAAAAAGTATTGATTGCGCTAATGTGATGTGGTAGCATAAACCTGTGTTAGTGACAATCTGGGATAATAGTACTAATTTGGATTAGTACCTTATATCGAAGATATGTTTTATGTGATAAGTCGTCATTTTTATGCACGGATACGCTATTTTACGCAGTCACATAAAGCATATTCTTCTTTTTTACCCTAAAATAGAACACACGTTCTATTATTGTTCTGCAACTTGCTTAGATATTCGCTCACTATTGTTTTAGATCAAGAATAGGAGAGATGAATATGCCAAGTATTGAGGAACTTCAGCTACTCAACTACGTATTAGAATCTAAAAAGTGGACTGTAATAGAGCATTATGGTCTAGGAGAAGAACATTTCCCTATACATAGCCATGTGTTTGGGTACATTAGAGACTTTCATCGAAATACTGGACAAGTACCAACACTAGAGTCCGTGTTAAACAACTACAAAGAATTTGAAAGGGTCGAGATTGAGCATGTAGAGCAGGTAGTCAAGGCACTTCAAGAAGATAAGCTACACAGAATGGTCCGACCGGTACTGAAAAACGCAGCTACCAAGGTAGGAAACAAACAGTCATATGAGGCTATTCAGGAACTTCATGAGGAGACAGCTAAACTTTTAAAGGGACATAGCACTCAAAATAAAGGCTATTCCTATACAGAAAATGCAGAAAAGAGGAAAAATAAATATTTAAGTATCCATGGTAGAGCAAAAGATCAAATTATTGGCTATTCTACGGGCTTTGCTCCACTAGATGAGGCAACAAACGGACTGGTCTATGGCGAGGAAGAAACTGATTACTTCTTAGTGCTTGCTCCATCTAACATGGGTAAAACCCTAATTACATCGTTTATGTTTCAGAGCCCCTGGTCGAGTACCCCCGCAAGCGACTATCCCGCTTACTTTGCCTTTGAGCAACATGCGAGTGAGATAGCTAGGAATTTTGACAATGTTCTAGCCCGTGTATCGAGTTTGGCCATGCAGCGAGGAACGATGTCAGGTGAGGAAAAAGATAAGTATATTTTCTACTTGGATTCGCTTAGGCAGCGTAGAAAAGACATGATGATTTATGATGTTTCCAGCAATGGAGGCAAGCCCTACACAGTAGATGAAATGAAAAGGATATTAGAGAGAGAAGGACACAATAGGTTTGCGTTGGACCAAGTGTCCAAAGTACGTGTGCCAAATTCTTTCGGAGCTAATATGGATCTGCGTACCCGCTTATACAGCGTATCGGCTGAAATTCGTCAAATGATTTTAGATACAGAAAAGCCTGGTTACATAGTGTCACAGGCCACGCGGGAAGCAGCAAAGAAAGCTAAAAAAGAGATTGAAACATCCTCAGTTGATGGGGAAGACATTGGGGAAACATACTCCATCTACCAGGATGCAAGTAAAGGCATCTCTGTAGTAAAGGTGAACAAAAACACCTTCAGAATACAAGTTATCAAGAATCGCGGTAACGATAACTCACTTAACTTCCTTGTAAGATACCAATTCGAGACGGGCATTGTAGGTGTTCTAAATGGTGCAGGTGATCAACATTGGTAAAAATGAGCGAGGATAGGCAAAGGGCCATTGAGATTCTAGAAAACTTATGGGTGGATGTAGGTGATTTCTTAGATGAGATGGAGTTTGAGTATCAACATTCCCCTAACTATGGGATCAATTCAAACGCTTTTTCAAAACAAAATGATACCGGCGAATGGATCATGTCCTGTTGCCCCAACCATTCAGAGAGTAAGGCTTCTTTTGGGATATCAAAAGAGGCACCCTATCATGCGAACTGCTTTTACTGTGGTTACTTAGGGACCATAGACAAGGTAGTTGAAATTGCTTTTGATCTTGAAGAAGGCGCAGGCATTCAAAGACTTCTCTCCAATTTTATCACAGAGGAGCAAAGGAAGCCTCTAGACTTAGAAAGCATTATTGAAGATGGCAGGAATCCTGGAGAGATTCCTTGCCTAGGAGAAGAGACTCTTACTAGATTTGAATACACAAATAGCCCTGATCCGTACTTATACGGCCAAGGTATGTCCTATTTAATCAACTCTAGGGGTATGTCAATGCATACCATAGAGACTTATGGAATCAAAGTTGACGTTGAAAATAAGTGTATCGTATTCCCTCAACGTACACGTAAGGGGGAACTACGCTTTATACAGAAAAGAAAAATAGGTGATGACTTTAGCGGAGTAAAGTTCATTAATGAAGGTACTCCTATCAAAAAAGACATTTTATTTGGCCTGCACTTTATCGAAAACATAAAGACCAGTAGACGAATAAAGCGAATTAGATTAGTAGAATCGCCGCTAGATGTTATGTCTAACTACCAAGTCGGCATACCTGCTGCAGCTCAGAACGGAAAAATTTTATTCCAAAACCAAATAAGAGAACTTCAGTTAGCAGGTATTGAAATTGTGGACCTGTTGTATGATGACGACCCTGCGGGCAAAAGTGCCACTGATCGTGCAACCAAAGATTTGATAAAGCATGGATTTGTAGTAAATCACGTTATGTATCCTAGTGTATTTGCTCCCAATTCTGGTGCTGATTCAAACCTTCTTTTAAAGCTGGGCTGGCTAGATAAATTAAACACCTGCCCTGTCAGCTCTTTAGGCTCAAAAATAATATAAAATTGGGGGAAATACAAATGACAGTAGCAATGATTAACAGTGAGAATTTTTCTATGGACTTTTTCAATACTCCTTACATTAAAGGAGTGATTCAAAAAGAACTAAGAAGTAAGGTAAATCAACAAGACCAAGAAGATGTAATGCAAGATATAGTTTACGGTCTATTAAAATACCTGCAGAATCATGAAGTCCCACAAGATAAAATGAAATTTGTAATCATTACTGTCATTCGGCGCGGTGTCATTGCCTATTACCGCAGAAAAAACACGATTAAACATAAAATGCTTTATAGTGCGATGACCTCTGAGAATGATTACGAAAAATACAACCGTTCTTTAGAACACCTTCATGAGGATGACCCAATGGTGTTTACGGACTTTTGTGTTGATTACTATGAAAAATACCGCAACCATCTCAGTGAGAACGAACAACAGCTCATGGATACCATCATATCTGACGGAGGTGTAATTACCAATATGGCAGATATTTGTCGCGATTTAAATATACATAAATGTACAGGCACTCGCGCGATTAATAAACTACGCAGTTTATGCAGGTAGTTTAATCTCATTGTATTGTACGTACAGTATACAACATGAAAATAAAGATTGCAAATTTATTTTTAAAAAATGTGCAACTATACCCTAACCAGAGCTACTTTTATAAAGTTAGGCTCCTTTAGAATGACTAAAGTATACAAAACAATACGTACATTTGCAACCCTGCACAGAGTGTTGGGTTGTTTTTTGTATTCACTTTTATTTTTATTTCTTTGCAACCCGACCCAAGCCAGTATCACTACTTAATTACGCGAGACAAAATCTTGCACTTTAGAAATTAGGAGGAGTTATATGTCTACTTACACGCAAGGATTAGATTCATTTCTTTCTGGAGGTGGTGGAACAGAATTTATCACATTCAAAGAAAACGAACCTAAAACACTATTATTCATTGATTGGGGAGAGCAACTACTCTCTGTTAGGGAACATTATGACTCATCTTTAAACCCTAAATACATTAGATGCCCTGGTAAGGATGTATGCCCGCTATGCGCAGCAAATCCGTCTAGATACCCTTCCCAAAAGGCAAAGTTTAGAGTCTATGATGCACAAGATGGAAAAATTAAAATTGTCAACCTGTCAAAAAAACATGTTCAATCGTTAAACCAAAACTTCAATTTTGACCAAGTAGACCCTAGACAGGAGTTTGTGACAATTTACAGGTCTGGAAGTGGGGCTTCGGATACGCAGTATCAGGCGCGTAGAGCAAACCCAGCACCTAATTACCCTAACCTGCAGGCAATGGAAATGCCCGATATTATGGAACAAATCACACCTCATACACCAGAGCAAATTACTGGTTTTATGCAGGCGTTATTGAACTCTACCCCACCATACCCTGGTACAGGTCAGCAATATGGTGGACATCAAGGAGGTTTCCCTCCTCAACAGCAATTTGGAGGTGCACCAGGAGGATTTCCTCCGCAGCAGCAACAGCAGCAGTTCGGTGGACAACCTGGTGGTTTCCCACCACAACAACAATTCGGCGGGGCACCTGCACAAGGCGGATTCCCGCCACAACAACAGCAGCAGCAATTCGGTGGACAGCCTGGAGGGTTTGCTCCACAACAAGGTACGCAAGGAGCTCCGCCACCTCCACCACAACAGCAACAGTTTGGAGGAGCACCAGGAGGATTCCCTCCTCCACAAGAAACGCCAGGAGGTTTCCCACCTCAGCAACAACAGCAACAAGCGCCACCACAACAACCGCCTGCAGAAGGATTTAACCAATCCCCACCAGGTAACTTTGGTCAAGGTAATGCTGGCTTTAATCAACCAGATGCTCAACCTAATGCAGGACAACCAGATCCAGCAGCACAAGGGCAAACTCAATACGATGACAGACAGATGCCCCAAGGAGATGCAAATGCGCCCACCGGTAATCTACCTTGGTAATTAGTTAAATGAGGCGAGAAATCGCCTCTTTTCTTTTGATTAATACTAGCTGGGAGGAGTAATAGCATGGCTGAGGATATTAAGAAAGAGTTAGAAAAAGCAATGGATAAATTAAAGACTCATCCAGAGGATGCAGGGGAAGTAAGAACCATTGAAAAAGAAAAAGTTAAAAAAGCCAGCAAAGGTCCTAATAAAAAAGAAAAGCAGATTATGGAGTTGGCGGAGAGCATTGAGGTACCGGAAAATTATCGTTTAATAAATACGCCTGAACTTCTGGATAAGCTTATACAGCATTACAAAATGTATAAACGTATGTGGAACAGATCAAAGACCTATACCTTCTTAGATACTGAGACATACGGGTTAAATCCATTTAAAGATGAGATCGTTTCAATCTCTTTAGGGTTTATGGATGATAACCATTTCCATATCCCACTGCGCCCATTTAAGCATGAAATGTCTAAGCATCTTCCTACACTAACCTTGGATCAAGTGGTTTCAGCGCTTAAGCCTTTCTTTGAAGCAGATAAGCTGCTGGTTTTGGCCAACAGTAAATTTGATATACATGTCCTTTACAACTGGTGCAACATAGACATCACATTTAACATCCATTGGGATACTGTAATTGCTGGCGGATTGCTAAATGAAAACCACCTTAAAGGATTAAAAGAATGGTACAAAGGCTATGCCCTACCCGATTTAATTAAACGCGGAATCATCAAAGATGAAACAAAGTTACCTACGTTTAAATTCGGTAGCATGTTCGATAAAATCCCATTCGACCAGATCCCTCACAAACTTGCGATTTATTACGCTTGTCACGATACCTTTATGACTAAGGCAGTTTTTGAGTTCCAAAAATCAGTTATGTATAACCCATTATTCCAATTAGACCGTATCCAGAAACTTTTCTGGGAAGTTGAAATGCCATTAATAGCAGTTCTTGCTACTGCAGAACGCAGGGGAATTGCAGTAGATGGTGACTTCTTATCTAAAGATATAGGAGATGCACTTAAGAAAAAGCTGCAGGAGATAACGCAAGAGATTTACTCTCACTTAGGTGAAGAAATTGTACTTGAAAAAACAAAAAACAGAACCAAGAACAAAATAAAATATAAAGAGCCCTACACGTCCATAGAGCCTTTCAAACTCAGTTCTCCTAAACAGTTGGCTCAAAAGCTTTATGTTGACCATCGGATATTAGAAGAGGTTATGGAGTACGATAAAAAGCTTAAAAAGAAAGTCCCTAAAAAGAAGACTGATAAGAAAACCCTTCAAGCGAATGAAAATACCCACCCTGTAATTAAGTACATCCTAGAATACCGAGGACTTAGTAAGTTAATCGAGGCGTTCTGCGATAAGCTACCTCTCCAAGCACAAGGAACAAAAGACGGGAAAGTGCACTGCAGCTATAACCAATTAGTTAGGACCGGACGTATGAGCTGTAAAGAGCCTAACCTTCAACAAGTGCCTTCAAAATTTGATCTGATTCGGTACGCTTTCCGTGCAGACGAAGGTAGACTATTGGCCTCTCTGGATTTCTCGCAGCAGGAGCTACGGTGGTTAGCGATACTTACTCAGGATCCTGCCCTACTTGAGGTTTATACAAAAGGACTGGACATGCACAGCAGGATCACATGCCAAATTTATGGTTTTGACTATGACATGTTTGAGCAGATTAGAAACTTTGAAGGCGATAGCGAAAAGGAAACAAGTGACAATATCGAAAAAATTAAGGCTAAATGGCAAGGTACTCCTGAGATTACCCACGCATTTACAGTAGCTGGTGTTGCGGTGGGCGATTTAGCTGAGTTGGTGCCGAAGCTGGCTTCCACGTTCGAGTCAAAACGGAAAAGTACTAAGTCCGTGGTATTCGGAACTGTTTACGGCATCACTGAGATTGGATTGGCTGCACAAATAAACGGCACCAAAGAAGAGGCTAAGAAGTTAATAGATTCATTTAAAGCGAGCTTACCAGGATACCTAGCATGGGAGGCTGAGGTCCATAGAAAAGTAATGGAAGACACCTATGTTGAGACTGTGTTGGGACGTAAGAGAAGGTTTGGTGAGACTATTGCGGAAGCAAAATCATCAGACTTGTATAAGAAACGCAACTGGCACTACTTGCTTGAAAAAGTAAAAAGACAGGCAACTAACACAGGTATCCAAGGGACTTCCGCAGACCAGGTTAAAAAGGCTATGGTCGATCTTTTCTACCCAACACGACCTGACGGTACGCGGTGCTTTGATCGTCTCGAATGGCTAACAAACAACTATAAATCAGTACTAGAGGTTCATGACATCCATCTTCTTTTACAAGTTCACGATGAGCTTGTATTCGATATACCAGAAAATGTAGAGTACTCTGCTTTGAAAGAATTGGCTCAAGTCATGCAAAATGCTATCCCAACGGAACATTTGGGTGTGACATTTAAATCCGATATTGAAGTTTCTCCTTATTGGGGAGGAAAGTTTTCACCAGAGCAAGTTGGCAAAATTGCCTCAGGTGAATTGGATTGGAAAGTCATATTTGCTGAGGAAGTTGAAACCAAGATGGAGAAGCAGCTTGGATATGAGTATGAGCTTGGCATGTTTAAAGAAGAAGATGAGGATGATGACTCCAATGACACAGCAGCCTAAAGTACGATCCCAAGACATTAAGAAAGCATTAAGTGTGCGACATCGATTAGACCTGTTTTTGACTGAGGTTAAAAATGGTCCCACAATGACGGGATTAAAAGTAATCGATGCGCTTGCTGTAGCAAAGAGCTGGAGCAAGCCTTGTATATCAGGATATGAAATTAAGGTAAGCAGGAATGATTTTTTAAGGGATACCAAATGGCCTGCTTATTTAGAAATGACCAATCGATTCTCATTTGTCTGCCCTAAAGGATTAATCTCACCTGATGAGTTACCAAAGAACGTGGGATTAATCTATTTCAACCCAGACAAAGGAACATTATATACAAAAAGAGCCCCTATTTTCAGGCAAATCAATCTGCCTGAAAATATGCTCTATTACCTTCTAATGAATCGTGTAGACAGTGCGAGTTACCCCTTCTTTAATAGCAAAGCAGAGTATTTTAAAGAGTACCTTGAAAATAAAAGCGGAAATAAAGGACTCGGCAAAGCTGTTAAAACAAAGCTGACGAAAGAAGTAGACAGTCTCCAAAGAAAAGTAGATCGATTAGAGAAGGAAAACACAATGCTCTCAAATGATGCGGGTGCAGCTAGAGAAGTTAAAGACCTTTTAAACAACCTAGGTATCTATGTATTTAATTCATCTGATATACCAAAGCATGTAAAAGGTTTGATCAGAAGCAACCTCCCGACCTCAACAAGGAATGCCATTAAAAAAATAAACGAAGATTTGTCTAAAATTGTGTCTTCTATGGAAGGACAGTGAATTAGATATGCACTCCCTAGAGAGAGAAAATATAGAGCTACGCCAGGCACTGGCTGAGGTCATATCTGAAAACGAGAAATTAAAGGCTGAACGAAAGACTGCAACTGCTGCGATGTTTCGACTACTTATTTCTAATGTAGAGGTAATGGATCAGTGCATGCCTGACAAAAGATCAAATAGAAGGCTTATTGGGGGGTATTGAAATGAAAGTGAAAATTACAGACTATCAGGCGGAAGCTATAGAAAATATTCGGCAATCAGGGGAATTAGATGATGAAGGAATTTTAAGTAGGTACGGTGATTTTCAAGGGAAGCAACGTGTACTTAATGATTTGACTAAACTGCAACTTGCTGCAGCACTCATCAATGGGTATGAGGTGATCCGATATCCGCACTTAGATAAGGTAAAAGACTATTACGATGCAAATGTAGTAGCACATGAAGCAAGTACCCCTGAAAGTAGAAGGTCTTATTACACATCAGGGGTTGAATCCGGTATTAGACTAACTTTAGAGAAACTTGGAATACGTATAGAAGGGATAAATGCGTAATGACTAAACAAGCTAATATACACACGACTACTCGTTATAATACGGAGAAAAGAGTTGCAAATGTAGGTGAATTTATCCTAATCACCCAAAACAGTAAAACACCTAACCCATCTTATAGGGATGGAGATGTTGTTATTGTAGAGAGTATAGCCCCTTATGGCGTATACGGACCTGGCAATAAAGGGATCATTTGGGCGGCGGATTATGAAGTAATAATTCAAAAATACACGCCGACACCAGATCTGAATCATATGGACTTAGAAACATTACTTTCTCTAAATAACCAAGTGATGTCTAGAATTAGAGAATTGTACAATACAGCCCTATCTTCAGGGTTTAATGCTGCAGGGACTGTCACAGGACGGTTTAGCCCTAATGGACTTGCTTTTAAAGTGGATACTCGATCAGATCAACAGAAGCGGGATGATATTGTTGAAAAGGCCAAAGACTATATTGAGTCTATTTCTTTGAACGATGTTAACGATAATGGCGTTCTTTACAGTCACGAATTTATCGTAAATGCTGAGAAAAGAACCGTTGTAGTTTTAAGGCGATCGCCAGGAACAACCAAGATTCATTCTAAAGGAATCGCTAAATGTTCTCCTAACGACTGCTTCAACGCCCACATAGGTAAGGCTATTGCACTGATACGTGCATTAGGACTCGAAGTACCTTATGAGTTTCTAAATGTACCTCTGCCTACAGAAGTTCGTGTGGGTGATGTGGTTGAGTATCGAGGGGTGTTTGGTGGTTTAAAGGTTACGACAATTGTACCGGATACCCAATATGTATCATCCCCAAATAACGAGGCAGCACTGAGTTCTTATGCTTCTGAAAAGGGGAGGATTATTGATGATTCGAGGACTCACCTTAGTCAAGAAAAATCACATGATTCAGATAAAGTCACTATAAAATTAGAAACTCATGAATTGAATAGAAGTCCGGTTCAGCTTCAACGCGAGCAAATTGTTGAAAGAGCTAAGGATGACTTCAAAAAACTGAGTACAACTTATCTACCAGGGTGCCCTTCAATGGGAGGTGGGGTAGCGGCTTTTAGTCCGTCAACGGAATCAGTTGATGTGCATGTTAATGCAGATAAACGTGCAGTTACTGTTTTGATTACCTACATTTCCAATCGAGGTGGGAAAAAGCGAGTGTCCTTTCGTGGGATAGCCAAATGCATGCCTACTGAATGTTTCAATGTCCATATCGGTAAGGCTATTGCTTTAAGGAGGGCATTAGGACTCGAAGTACCTTACGAGTATCTTCATGCCCCACAACCTACAGAAGTGCGGGCTGGAGACATTATTGAATGTAAAGACCCTAGTGGAGATAAAACCAAGTTTAAAGTAGAGCGTGTAGAGAAAGGCAGAGCGTATAAATCGAAACACACTTATGTTCGCTTAGACGCAGGTAGTCATTACGGTGGACTTGTTACTAATCCAAAGACAGTAGACGATTCACAAGAAATTTAATTAGTAAAGGCAGCCCATAGGCTGTCTTTTTTATTTTGCAACCACGCGACCCTCCTCCCCACTCTTTTATTACCGGTTAATTTTAGTGGTTATAGGAGGCGCAGTAGATAGTGAATGACTTGATACTTGAGTATACCGACACACTCACTTACGTGAAACAGATGCATAAGCAAATGGATGCAACCAATAGAGACTTTAACGCAGTTTCGAGAATAATCAGCGATCTTGAGTACTCTGTAAGTTGGATGAAAAATAAGCGACAGCCAGAGTTGAAAAGATCACTAGAACGCAGATCGTTTGCTCAAAGAACAGTTCCAATATCTGAGGAGATTATATGTAATTTAGCGTTCTATGCTTCCCCTACGATAGAGGAAGCTGAGTACAAGATAAGTAGTTTCGATATGAATAGGATTGAAACAGCGATGCAGTATTTAACGAAGAGAGAGCGTGAGATTTACATGTGCATTGTAGTTGAAGAAATGACCTTTAGTAAATGTGCTGAACTTTTTGGGGTTGCCAAGGGTACCATCCAAGTTACCATGAACCGAGCTAAGAAGAAAATCAGTAAACAAGTACAGTTAATGAAAGAGAAAAATATAAATCCATGCAACTCATGAAAGCCTGTACCCACTCTTTCTATCGAGAAGGTAAACAAATTAATAAATTTATTTATATACAAATAGATTTATTGATTTATTTTGAAAGGAGCCAGTAAATTGAGAGACTATCCGTTGGAGAATGTTGTAATGCCTATGGGCGGGACATCTGTAAAAGATCCCAATAAACTAGAAAAACTCATGCAAGACCCAAGCTATATTGCTGAAGAGAAGATGGACGGTATCAGGCAGTTGAGTATTGGCGGTAGGTTTTTTGGACGAAACCTAGCTAAAGCTGATGGCCTGCCTGTAGAGAAGACAGCCAATATTCCACACTTACATGAGATATTAAAGCAATACCCTAACCTAATACTGGACGGAGAATTATACTTTCCAGGAAAAAATTCAAATGCAGTCACAGAAATTACAGGATGCTTACCTGAAAAGGCAATTGAGAGGCAAGCAAAGTCAGGTTACCTCTCCTACTGCATCTATGACATCTTGCGTGATGGCGAGGGTAATTGGTTAATTGACTTGCCTTGGAAAATAAGGCGGGCACATTTAGAAAGAGTTTTCACAGCGTTGTTTAGTGAATCGCCATATGTTGAGATTTCACAGTACACATCGAGCCCCCAAAAGAAATCAGAACTTCTACAACAAGTATTAGATTCTGGCGGTGAAGGTATCATGCTCAAAAACATTGAGGGTAAATACACGCCGGACAAAAAGCCTCGATGGAATTGGGTAAAGGTGAAAAGAGAAATCACATCGGATGTAGTAATAACCGGCTTTAAGCCTCCTGTCAAAGAGTACACAGGGAAAGAAATTGAACAATGGCGTTATTGGGAAGATTCGGACGGGAACCTCCATGAGTTATCGGGAGGCAGTAAAGAAGCAGAAGAGCTTGCTAATGCCATCAAAACCGCAATTACTCCTGTAACTAAGTACTATTTTAATTCATGGATTGGTGCTATTGAGTTCGCCCAATACACTGCAGCAGGCGAATTACTGCCCGTTGGATTTTGTTCAGGGTTTCCTGAAAATGTACGCAAGAAGATGTCCACTGAACCAAATGAATTTATTGGAACTTGCTTAGAAATCATGGCTCATGTACGGACAAAAGATTTGAAATTCAAGCACCCTCAATTCAAAAGATTGCGACCTGATAAGTCACCTAAAGATTGTGTTGTGGGGGTGGATTGATATGGGATTACATGTAAATGTTTCATTGAAAATGCATGATGAGACTTTAGATATTATGTGGACCGTAGGCGAAGTTCAAATAAAACAAGCTGATGGGCAAGTTGTAACTGCGACAAAAGAACAATACGAACAGTATTTAGTGAGTACCTATTCGAAATTGATGGTTGATGGAGGAAGTACCATTTTCCCTAGATCAGATAGTGGGGTTACTTCTATTGTGCGTTTTTCTGATGTATTAGCAGTAAAGGTTCAAATTTTATCTACTGATGAAGAGAAAGAAAGCAGTATCCAAGACCACCCCGCTTATAAATAAGGAGGAAACATTTTGATTATTACAGTAAAAGGGAAAGACAAAAGTTTAACAAAAGAAGCAGTCCGAGATTATAAATACACCGCATTTAACTACTTAGATCAGTGTCTTGGACTTATCGGGTCATCTGAGGTAAGGGACTTGGTAACTGCTATGTGGGAAAAGGCACCGGATTACTATTTTGTGGTACCTGCCTCTGTATCAGGCAAGTATCATGGCGATTGGTCTACAGATGTAGGTGGTTTAATCCGACACGTGATTATGGGAACCGAGGTTGTAGATGAGTTAGCTGATACCTTTGGGCTCAGTGATGATGAGAAAGACTGTGCAGTAGCTGCACTCCTATGTCATGACATTCTTAAGTATGGAATTGATTTTGACCACAGATATATTGATATGCACCCATTCATGCCTAGATCCTATTTTGGTTACAAAAACTCTGATGGATATATTGGACAAGACCTAGTTTCTCTTGATGCGTTTGAGACTGTCATGAGTGCAATTGAGAGCCATATGGGGAACTTAAAAGAAGGTTCCTGGACAAGTGTGGGTGGAATCAAACCAGAGACACCTGTACAAAAAGCAGTACATTTAGCGGATTATATCGCAAGTCGTCCTACACTCGTTTCAACTAGATTCATTAGCGGATTTGACTATTAGGGGGAAAATTAAGATGTTACTGAAAATATTTATACTAATGTTCATTCTGCTTGTGTGGTGGTTTTTAATCTTAACTATACGTAATGTTATTGATTTATCATTAGCTGAGAAATTTACACGGGAAGAGGATATAAAAATAGATTCAGTTTCAAAGGCATTAGCAAATTTGTGTTTTTCAGGGTACGGTTTATATAAGTTAATCACAACAAATTCTATCAAGGAAGCTGTAATAATTCTTGCGGTAATCGTAATAACAAGAGAGAATTTTTTAAAATTCTACAAAAGTACTTTTAAAAAATTCTTTGGACGGTAGCCTGATTTATGAGAGAAATAAGGCAACTTTCTAACTCAGCACTTGATAGGTTTAGTCAATGCCCTAGATCATACTATTTCCAATACCTAGATCCTGCGCGACCAAAACAAGTAGGTACTGAGACGTTCTATGCTGATTTTGGACTTCTAATGCACTTTCTAGTTGAGTTTTATCCAAGGATGTTGAAGGGGAATGATTTTCCTTTCACGCCTGCGAAAGACCCAAAGCCACACGACATGCAGGGTCTATTAAACTGTTACGGTAACCAGCTTATGGAGAAGAGAGAAGAGTTGGATGTAGAAAAAATGCTCATGTTGTATGACAGTGCGTTTCCTCTAATTCCCTTCCCTTCTATTGAGAAACGTGACGAGTATTATGCGCAGGGAAAGACATACATCGAGAACATACCCAACATGGATTGGTCAAAGTTAGTTGGGCTAGAGGTTGAATTTAAGATTGATATTCAAAATCAAACGCGTCCAATCAAAGGGTTTATTGATAAGCTGGAGAGAGACGATAAAGGGTTGGTGGTCACTGATTACAAGACATCCAAGCCTTACAGTCCAGCAGCAACCATGAGAAAGGACCAGCTCCCTATATACGGGATGGCCTGCTTCTTACTATACGGAGAATTGCCTTACAAATACCGTTACGACTTTGTGAGGTTCGGGAAGGTGGTAGAAGTTGAGATACCAATTGAGCGACTTACCACCGTGTCTAATAACATTAAATTCAAGTATATCCAGATGAGCACATACCGAATTACAAATAAATTCCCTGCAATATACCAAGACTTCTATTGCAAAAACTTCTGCGGGTTTACTCATCTGTGCAGTAAGTTCCAGGAATATAATGATTAATAAAAAAAGACAGCCAGCACTTAACTGGTTGTCTTTTTTTATACTATTTGCTAAGACCTCTAACAATGTAATTTTTGAATGCATCTCTGCCCATTTTAGAGTGCTTGCCGTCATATGTATCTCCTGAGCGATTATACAGGGAGCCTTTCGAAAACATGACGTAGTTGCCTTTCCATTCTCTTTTTACTACCGTAGCACTAGCAGGAAACTTCCTTCCGTTGTCGGTATCCCGTTCCCATTGCTCCCTAGATATAAATTGTCCTTGACTAAGACATACAACTTCTTCTGAGGTGCGTGACTCTTCATATGTACCTAATGGTTCAATAGGATCAAGCTCTATATAGAAAAACGACCAATTTGGGTTGTTATCTGCCAGATTATAGAACGTAACTCTTTTAGGCTTTATGATGTGTCTTGATCCTGAAGTTACTAATGTGAGGGTACCCTCCTCGTAATTGTCACCGATTGAGTTATATTCAACCCCACCTGAATTTAAAAAGGTATGATTAAAAGCACCAGAAGAAAAAATATGATCTAAGACTTCGCGTATTTCACCCATGTCCGTCCATTCTGACTGGAAAGGAATACCCTGCGGGAATAAACTTTCTACAGCACTACTCCACTTCAATAGTTGAACCTCTGCATAATCTTTATCCAAAATTTCCACTCCATTCATTTGTTTTCCATTTAAATAGTATTGCTTATTTATCTACAAGTCAATTCATATATTAATATTTTAATTGATAAGTATACTAATTAATTAGTATACCCTCCCCTGATATTCGATATAACAAAGCCCCTCCTCCCTATAATAATTTCAGTAACTGAGGAGGCGAGGATATGAGGACATCGGATATTTTAGATAATCTCAATGAATTAAATAAGAAAAAGGATGAGCTGGAAGAAGTACTTAGCACCACAGATTTAGAAGCCCCGCGTACAGTGCTTAATCAAGCACTAGACAGGTGCAACAACAGTATTGATACATTCCTATCATCTGAGTTTGTGCCGGCTTCTACGGCGCTCTATTTAGTTCCTAGCCCTAAGGAGATTAAACTGGACGGTGGAAACTATGTACAGCTACACATAAAGGCAGTAAAGAGTGATGGGACAAGCAAAGATTTAAAGAATGGGATTGATCCCGTCATTCTTTTTAGAGACTTCGACAAAGTTGCCAATAACACAGGGAACATTTTAAATGTAGATGTCTCTCAATACACAGGACCTACAGCATTCTTTGAGCTAATTAAAACAGACGTAGGCTTTGATATTGATGATGACATTTTTACACAGGGACTGCGCGTATCTCAGAAAGAGGAACACCTATATGCTGTGACTGATTTCAAAGGAGAACCTATTGGAATTGAGTTTACTACAGACGATGCAGTGGCAACTGGAGACAATTGGCGCATGGATGTATATGTTGGGCAAATGAGCGTGCTTTTCCGTTCAGAAGATGAAACAGTAGCCACTGTAAACGATGTAGGGTTGGTCAATGCTGTAGGTGGCGGCAGCACACGCATCATCATTTCTAATGGTCCAACTGAGATCATAGTGCCTGTCTTAGTAAGAGATGATATTGCTCCTGAACCGCCAAGTGTTCTTTTCGTTGAACCATCTGAGGAAGCTGCTGATGAATACATTATTACCTATGAAGAGAGCCCTGATGATGATGTGGCATACTACAGGCTTTTCCTTGATGGCGTGGAAGTGAAATCAAAGTTTGTTGATAACCCGATATCCCTTCCTCTTGTCCCTTCGGGAGATGAGGAAGAAACGCATGAAATTACAATGACCGCCGTAGATACAAGTGATAACGAATCTGAACTGTCTAACAAATTTATACTCACTATTTCTTAGAGTCTGCTAATTTAGCAGGCTTTTTTATTTTTTGTGCAACTACTTCCCTCACCTACCCCCTATTTAATTCAGAAGGGAGAGATTAGAGTTGGCAAAAAAAGAAAAAGTACCTCCAAGGATAGTGACATTAAACCCATCACTACTGGATACAGAAACGGTCCGTAAGAAGTACCGGTTTATTGTCGCATTTGATCCTTCATTGGACGGTTTCGGCTTTAGTGTGCTGGATTGTTTGCACAAGAAGCAGCCGCCAAAGATTGCTGAAATGGGGTCGGTTTCAGGTAGGACACCTACTTGGCCAAAAGGAACAACTTATGCAACTAAATTGGCGTTAATTCAAGCAAAAATTAGAGAACTTCGCGCTAAATACGACCCAATATTCCCTATCGTATTTGCGGAGGATGGTTTCGTAAAATTCAAAAATGATGTCAAAGCGTTATATCGAGTAAGAGGCGTAATGGAGGCTGAGTTATTGGGCACAGATATTGAGTTCCTTACCCCGTCAGAAATGAAATTGTTCGTTGCAGGGCATGGGCACGCAGATAAAGGTGATGTGGCCAATGTGTTAGCTGACGAATTGGGAATAGACGTGTCTGTTTTTGATGGAAATATGGATGCAGCTGATGCTACAGGCTTTGCTTATTACGGATATAAAAAATACTACTTAGGAGTGGATATGAATGTCTAAAGAAAAAACAAATCAGGAGCCACCAAAAGAATCGTTACCTACACAAATTGAAAGTGCTGCTTTGAGTTACTACGAGTGCACGCGACAAATTGCAAAGGCAGAGGACACTAAGGAGCTGCTTAAGAAAAAACTACTTTTTCTTATGAAGGAGATAGATAGCGGCAGCTACGATGTGGTCTTAGACGAAAACCACAACCTTAAAATCAAAATTAAACAGGTAGAAGTTAAAAAAGTGGACACTGACCAATTGGCCAGCGATCTAGGTATTGCTGTATCTAATGCAAATAAAAAAGACGTGCTGATTGACTTTACTGAGCAAGGAAAGCTGACTTTAGAGCAATACAAAAACTACCACTACATGTCACCTGAGCAGCGGGTCACGATTAGAAAGAATGCATTATAGAGGGAGGTCATTTATGTGGAAACCTTCGTTTTAAAAGACAACGTGTTGGGTGTGGATATGGAGTATGTAGCTTCAAATTTAGCCTTAGCCAAAAAAGGAGACAAGATTGTTTTACTTAGATCCTATTTTGACGGTATCCACAGGTCAGGAACAATATTCACAGTAAGTAAGGAATGCACTAGGAATAAAGGCGATGTCTTCTGTGCGGAAGCCGTATCACGAGCTAACGTAGAGGGGCTAATTAAACTAGACCAATATAACGTACTTCAAAAAACATCTACAGCCCACATTTCAAATAGCAGGTACTTGTTAAGAAAGCTTCCTGCTTCTTTAGGAGATTTAATAGTGTATCACGATAGTGACGGAGCTATCCAAAGCCCCGTATGTACTGTCACTCATTTCAGCGAAGGAAACAATAAGCATAGTGGTGGAGGTGCAGAGGTTTCCGAAGTAGATTTCCCCAACATTGGGGAATTAAGTGAAGCTGAAAAGTGGCGCTATTATGTCCTGACCCCTCTAGATCCACTACATGTCGGGGTAACTCCGTATAAAGAAGTTCTAAAAGAAGCTGTGATTAGGGCTGAGCAAAAAGAGCGGCAGATCAAAGACATAGAGACACTGCTTACCATTTTAAATGAAGAAGGTACTGACTATGACCTTGAGTTAAAGGAAATTGCTCAACGTAATGGATTTACGTTTGAGGAAGACGGAAGCCTAACACGCCGCATTGAGGAGGTAATTCATTGAAATATTTCATTTTAAACCTACTTGGAAATTTATCAAGTGCTGTCGGTTCATTTTTCTATGTATTTGTTGTGGTATTCGAAGCAGTCTTTTCATTTTTTGAGGGTTTGTCGTTGTGGTTTGCTGTTAGGGCAAGTAAGGCTCAATTAAAATCAACGGGCATTAGAGTTCAATATGTCAGAAGAATGAAAAAGTACAGTTAGGAGGTATTTCTATTGGACATTCAAGTTACTCCCGATTACAAAATTGTTTCGGATAGATTAAATATTACTGTCAGGCACTGCTACATGGCTGATCCAACAAAAGCACCCAATTGGAAAGAGAGAGAAGCTAAAGGTGAATCCCCAGATCCGGTACTATCATTTAAGGATGTAGCGTATTGCCGTACTGTGGAGATGGCGCTTAAATGGATAATGGATCAATCAATACGTGATTCTGAAGCTACCACAATATCGGAGCTATTGAAAGACATCAAATCGATTAAAGTACAGATTGACAAAGTATTAAATACTTAAGCTAGTGAGGTAAAGTAAGTGAATTATGATTTTATGACAGAAGACCCTTTTTTGGTTGATATGGTAACTAAATACCCTATTACTCTAGAAGAGATGAAGAATATTTATAACGCTGCAGGATGTAATAAAAAGCTTGCTTCTGTTGCTGCTAGTTACACGCTCCACTCAGGGGCTGATGCAATTATTTATTGGTTGAATCGCAAAGGTGAGGGAGGGGCACTTAACCCTTTCATAAACTATAAGGAGGGCTGATAAGTGGATAATCCTTTTGAATGTTTATCTGAGGAACAAGAACAAATGATTTCTCAATATGTTGATAGTGCGATTACATCAGTTGAATCCCCTGACCTTAAGCATCTACCCCAATCAGGAGTAATGTTCCCTAACCAGCTCCCAACTGAATGGGATACACTACCAGATGAATGGGACAATTTGATGGATACTGTGGGTATCGTGAATTTACATAACCACGAACTCGAAAAATACTTGGAGAAATGGCTTAGGTTACTTGGGTATGCCTATTGGGTGCGTGGTGTGAGGGAAGGCCAAAAGGCTATTTTAGAGCGTGCAGCATCATATGTGAAAGATTATATATTTGCGCACGCTTCTGGTAGCCGTGAGCAGAAATCGGCAGTCGCTGGTAGCCACCCACTGTATAAGAAAATTTTGGACGTACTTGTGAAATATGAGGATCGAGTCGCTACATTGGGTGGAATGGTTTATAAGTGGGAAAAGATTGAGTTTACTATATCAAGAGCGATTTCCCGCAGGTCAGTTTAATTTCATAGCAACTTCAAAAAATCCCTTGCCACTACTTAGTGCGTAAGGGATTTTATTTTGATCTATCTAGGGGGTGACTTTGGAAGTGAACCAACCTACTGACTTTGTTGCAGTATACAGTGACTTAATTTTAAAGAAAATCGTAGCTGGCATAGTATCGAACCGAAAAAAACAATCAAAAGCTGAAGCAATTGCTATGTCTACTGCTAAAACAGCACAGCAAGTTAGGTCCATGCGTCATTGGCGGGCTGTCAGTGATACTGAGTTCTATTACAAAGAGATTCGAAAAGGGTTCCATCAAATGCGCGAGTTGGATTATTTGACTAGATGGACTCAAAAATTACATCAAGATAGATTTAACTTCTTACACAGCAAGAAATATGTGGGTGTTCTAAAAGACTATATGAGTGTCTACCAGAGGACTTAATGGGGGGTGGAATGGTGAATAGAAATCGTGCAGGTTTAGAAGCCGGCCACACCTAGCATCAGTTATACATCCTATGGAGGGAGATTAACCAAATTGATCAAGTACACTGAAGAAAAATTCAAAGAGTTATTGTGGGCCAGGGGTAAAGAGAAGATTGAGCTAAGTAGCATGGATGAGGAATATCTGAGGAATGTACTTAGAATGATATATAACAAAAGAGATTATCTGTGGATTTGGTGCAGAGATGTGCGACTGATCAAGAAATACCCTAACCCTGATATTTTTTATACTAGGTATCTTACAAAAACTCCATTCTTTAAAGCGCTACTAAAGGAAATAACAAAAAGGTCTGAGGAGGAACTAAATTGAGAAAAGCTCATTTCATTAAGGATACAACATTGGGCATAATTCGTGAGTATGCGGAAGTTGATAGAAAGCCAAAAAAGGGGGTACTTCTCTATACACTAGCAGGGCATGACCATTATTTCCGTAAAGGTGAATATGGAGTTGTTAAGTATGTAGAGAGTGACCTAGTGCATGCACGATTTGAAAGCAATTTTAAAGATAGAGATTGGGCAATTGACAATGGGAACTACAAGGTACTTGAGCCGACTAACCGCGATTCCTGGATTCAGAAAGCTTTCAGCTCATGGTTGAATCTTCTCCTTGCTGCTGGACAAAACCAAGAGCTGCTTACTACAACAGAAGGGTTACGAGGTACCGGTAAAAGTACAGCTTTGTTTGATTTTGCAGAGGCCCATAATTTCACCTTACTGGTTAAAGATAGACGTGCGTATAAGGAATTTTTTGCTGAAGAAGAAAGAAATGTCCATGTAGTCGATCAAAAAGAAGCTGAAAAAGGTTATCTAGACGGTCTTTCCGGCGGTGTAGTGGTAGATGAAGGATTTACAGAAGCTGAACTAGAGAAATTGCGTAGCGACAACATCAATACCACTATCGTTACTGGCTTTATACGTAAGGACTAGGAGGTAGATATCTTATGGCTAGGAAAGCATCCGTCAGCGGGGATTTGAGCACAGAAGAAGCCCTCAAGCTCCTTGAAGATGAGGTAAGTAAGAAGTTTAAAAATAATGGTGCGCAAAGGCTGTCTGAATATAAAAAAGATATGCCGAAAATCTGGTACTCTACAGGGATACTGTCTCTGGATAGTATCTTAGGTGGAGGTCTTGCAGGTGGTAGGGTAAGTGAAATAGCTGGGGAAAATAACGCAGGTAAATCTACATTGTTGTATGCAGTTATTGCAGAAGCTCAGAGGAGCCACCCACCTGGCTTTCATGATATCCACATCATAGCAGATCCTGAAAACTCCTCCTCTGATGCAAGGGCACATATGGAGTCCATAGGTGTAGATACTTCAAAGGTATTGATTATAGCCCCTAAAGACGGAGCTAACTTGTATGCAGAGGATATTGCGGAGCAGATAGAGTACTTTCTCCGTAACCCAAGCCTTAAAGATCGAATCGGCATTATCGGTGTCGATTCCATAGGGGCTTTAGTCTCCAAGAATGAAGGCGAAGATGCCAAGAAGTGGAGCAAGGATTCACGTGTTGGCGGAATATCTAACTTCATGTCTAAATTTTTGCGCGTAATCGTAGACAGCGGGCTTCTTATGGAGTCGCAAGGGCATTTAATTCTCCTAAATCAGTTGCGTGACAATATAGGCGCTGGGTTGTATGAAGACCCTGATAAGACACCAGGAGGACGTAAAGTACGCTTTACTGCAGCGCAACGTTTAGCAGTTACTCGCACGCTTGGTGCAGACTTCAAAAATGATAAATACAACCACCAAAAAGAAAATACAGGGGAATCCCCGTATATTGGACAACGTATAAAATTCCGTCAAATGAAATCAAAAGTTGGCGGACTCTACGGTGCTACTGCCTCAGTTGATTTTTACTATGGTAAGGGACTTGATCTTCTAGGGAACGCTATACAAGTGGCACAGAACCATGGAATAGTTACTACTGGTACCTGGTTAAGCCTAGTAGATGTTGCTACAGGACAAAAGGTATTTCAGAAACAAGGGCAAGCTAATTTCCAAAAACATCTCCTTGAAAATAAAGAGGATTATGCAAAGTTTGATTACTTGCTTACTTATGCTCTACGTGGCATGACTCCCCTCTCAGTAGTTGATGATTGGGAAGAAATTAAGTCTACAGTACTTTCGGTTGAGGAGTGAATACTTTGATTAGGTATTGCCCTAGATGCGTGGCGCTAGGTTATTGGGCACCACTGACTGAAAATCGATTGCTGATTAGATGTACTCGTTGTGACGAAGATTACAAATTAGACATCCCGCGTACATTGCCCGCTGAAACAAGAAATACAGGTCCTGTAGTAATCAAAGGATTAAAGGCTTTATTAGACACCTACATTGAGTAAGGACGGTGCAGTAATTGAATAGACCTAGAGTGAATTATAGAAACATCGACAAGATACAAAGTAACCGAATCGCCTCAGGGCTAACCAATTCTGGTGACTTAGCCAAGAAGGTAAGTGGTTCCGGTTCCCGCTGGTATGCAAAAGGCGATGCAATAAGCAAGATGTTCCTCGTAGAAGCAAAAGACAAGGCTGCCCCTGCAAAGCAACGTACAATCCATAGAGAGGTTTTTGACAAGCTGCGTCTAGAAGCTATCGGAGAACGGAAAATACCCCTTTATGTTGTTGGGTTCGGAGATGGTCAAGATTTTATGATCCTAAATGATTTGGATTTTTACGCTTTAATCGAGCGATTGCTGCTGGCTGAAAAGAAAGTTGATGAATTAACAAATCAATAAATAGATTAATAAATTTATAGATTAGTCTATTTGCAAATAAATTATTTAATTGATTAAAATACTGGAGGTAAACGCATGATTATTAGAACTTACACTGTTACTGGATACGACAAAGAAGGCCGAGACGTTGAAGTAAATATTGAGGCTATTTCTGCTAAGTCTGCTATTGAGAAGGCGAAAAAGCTAGATGACGGTAATACGTACAATCGAGCACTTAGAGCTGGTTGTGGCTGCGGTTCATGAAACCTATACCAGGTTATGATGAATGGAAATTTAGCTCTCCAAAGGCACCTGCTGTGATGGGAACTTGCCCGATATGCGAGGAAGCTATCACAGAAAATAGCGAGTACTACTCCATTCAAGGATATCATGTGTGTACCGACATATATTGCGTAAATGAAAAATGTAGGGAGCTTATGGAACCAACATTAGAAATAGCAAAATCTCCACTATAACAAAAGGGTGTGTCTAATCGGCGCACCCTTCTTATAATGCTTTTGATTGGGAGGTGTGCAGTAAATGACGCAGTTAAAAACAGTCATGCGTTATATGCGTGAGATTGACGCGACAATTAAAGATTTACGTAAGGGAATGTCTCACGGACATCCGTACTCAGTAGACGCTTTGAGGTTTTACGTTGATGAGTTAGAAAATATAAGGGACAGCATCATGCAGGCTGATCTAGAGTCAGGGGAGAATTTAGATAGCCTTTTTGTGAAGCTGCGTGAATGTATCAGAGAATGCGTGCAGCCCTCTTATACAGGAAAGCCGCAGGTACTTCCAAAGCCTAAACCAGACCCTTGGAAGCCACCAGTTACAGTGACGGGAGTCAACTTAATACTTGTACTGGATACATCTGATTCCATGTTTGAGGCAGGTGGTCTTGAAAAAGGCGGAAGGGTTAGGAAACTATTAGTCGCATTTGCTAATGAGGTAGAGAGATATGCAAAGATGGCAAAAATACCTTGTAAAGTTTCAATGGTTGCTTACACAGATCCAACAGATAAAAATAAACCACCTCGTAACCGACCTGTTTTCTGGACTATTGAATTAAACAAGTCAAAAAATATTGCTGATTTGTCTAATGCAATTAGCCGGATCAATCGAGGTAAATGGGCACGTGGATCTTCTTGGCCAGAGTCAGGAATGACTTGTATCTACAAAACAATAGATAAAGTCATCGATAAGTCCATTGTTAATGGTAAGCCTGTGGAGAACAGCCTTGTCTTAGTATCGGATGAAAGACAGAAATTAAAAGGTGGTAACGCCCCTCCTCACCCACTTTACCCAAATGAGGTTACGTTCAAGATGCTAGAAGCAAAGTTGGATAAATTGAAAGTTTTTAACCGGTACGCTTTGATTCCAATGAAAATAGGTTATACTACCCTCCCTTCTATCTGGCACAAGGGGAAAAAAGGAACTTTAAAATCTCAGTGGAACAAAGACGTTCGAAAATTGTTCCGTCAGTCTAGGGAATATTGGAATGCTAAAACATTAAAAGATGTGGATGATTGGGTGAAGTGGACGCTTGACCCAACAAAAGCCCCTAAAAAGTGAGGTGTCATTATGGGTGTGAAATTTGGTGACCTGTACGAAGAAATGGTGGCCCTTGAAGAAGCTATAAGCAGGATGCGTGTGGATATTGAAAACGCTGATTGCGACTCTGTAACTAAGTGCCGGCTAAGGATTGAAGTGGAATATTTGGAGCAGCAGGCGTATGAATTAAGCCGCACTAACTTCAGCTTCGACAATCTGAATTTCGTTACGGTTATGGAGTCAATTGAACGTTGCATGCATTGTATCGACTTTGAAGGTGATTTTAGTGACTTGGCACCTAAACCAATTGCTGTTGCTAGTTCGTGCGGTGGGAAAAAGACTCGCCTATCGTTAACAGATGTAGAATCACTCTCCGTGTATGAAGTTACAGGTGGAAAGGCAACAAAGCATGAGTTTGTACGAAGCGCTATGCCGTATACATTCGAGACTACTGCTGGCGAAAAGTATGTAGTCACATATGATTCATTACGTAAAGGGTTCTCAGTTAAAGGGTTCTACACCAAAAAAGATAAATCGGTTTACCTTTACGGGAATATCAGCAAAGTGGTTGCAAAGTTATCGGAGCCCGCTTCAAAGAAGTATAAAAAAGATTCAGTGCAGGCGTGTAAGGTCCTTCTAACAACGCCAACCCCTATGCGAAGCAGCCGGCCATTATCTAATGCAGTAAATAGTAGCAGTACTTCCTCACCTAGCGTTGCCAAGACCTCCGAAACTGAGGTTGAAATGGTCTTCCAGGTATATGTATAAAAATCAATTATTCCACTAGGAGGGTAATATGGTTAGTAAATCAATTGGAACCCTAGAACTTAATAAAATCCACAACACTGATTGCTTAGTAGGTCTAGCAGAACTACCTGACAACTGTGTTGATTTGACTGTGACATCCCCGCCATATGATGATCTTCGGAAATATCACGGGCATTCTTTTGATTTTGAGCGGGTGGCAAAAGAACTCTTCCGTGTTACAAAAGAAGGTGGAGTAGTTGTATGGGTAGTAGGTGATAAGGTACACAAAGGATCTGAAACAGGAACATCATTTAAACAAGCCTTATTCTTTATGGAACAAGGTTTCAACTTACATGACACTATGCTTTATGAAAAAGACAGCATCAGCTTCCCAGAGAAGACTAGATATTATCAAATATTTGAGTATATGTTCATTTTCTCTAAAGGTAAACCAAAGACAATCAACCTATTGGCTGATAGGAAGAATAAATGCTTTAATGGCAAAAAACATATAAAGGGTAGGTTTCGTACTATTGATGGGGAGCAAGTTGAGCACAGAAAACAAAACTTGCTTAAGGAATATGGTGTTAGATTTAATATTTGGCGCATCCCTAACGGGCATCAGAAAAGCACCTTAGATACCATTGCATACAAGCACCCAGCGATTTTCCCTGAGAAATTAGCAAACGACCATATCTTGTCATGGTCAAAAGAAAATGATGTTGTTTTAGATCCTTTTATGGGCTCTGGAACTACTGCTAAAATGGCAAGTTTGAATAATAGAGAATGGATAGGCTTTGAAATTGCTAAAGAATATGTAGATATTGCAAATGCCAGGCTAAATACCATTAATGCGAAACCCCGTCAGCTATCTTGACGGGGTTTTTGTATACATAAAAATAATTGAATACAAAAATAGACAAAAACCGCAATAATTCCTGTATTAATAAGGGTTTAAATCTGTATACAACTTATTGACAATGTACGTACAAAGTGATAGATTTAGTTATGTTGAATACAGAAAGGGGCTATTTAGGTGAAAATAACAAGATTTAACTCGGACATGGGTAATTCCATGTACATGAACTACATTAATGGAGTGTTTTTTGAGATACCAACAAACGTTGTAGAGCTTTCTAAGGCAGAATCAGAGGAAGTTTTCACTAACTCAATCGATGATCCAAAGGACCTGATTGACAGACTATTGATTTCAACCGAGATCGATGGTGAAGAGAAGTTTTATTTAGTAGGAGAAATCGCCAACAACCACATATTTGGAAATCGCCATATTAATAAATTACACAATAAAGTGACATCTCCTATCCCACTAGTCATGTTTTTGGCTGCAACTGCTTTCTTTAAAAAGCTGAATGAAGAAGATGATGATACTAACGAAGTACACATTGAACTTTTCCAAACAATGCTGCCTATTTGGTTGTTGAAAAAGTTGAATAAGTTTAGTGAGATGCAAGATTTAATGTCACAGCGTTTTAAGGGTACTCACACAGTCAAAATTTTGACTCTAGGGATGGAGAGTGAAATCACCATTACAGTGGAAGAGGCTCTATGCAGAATTGAATCTGAAGTCGCACGAATGGGTATCAAAAAGGGACTAGACTTGGCTGATAAAAAAGAAGCCAAAAAGTATGATGAACATTACACGGTTATTTTCGATATGGGTGGCGGGACAGATGACGCAGTATTGCTCCCTCCTGGCCTTAAGTCTCCAACAAGTAAGGACTCATTTATCCCATTTACGGACTATTCATATCTGCAACATCTAGAGGAGCTGCGGAAATCAAAATTAGCTGAGCACTTCAGTGATTTAAGAAGTTTGGATAAATTCATATACAGCTATAGTAAAAAAGAAAAAATGGAGTTAATAAATGGGGTTACAGGTGAGGCGACGGACCTTACTGATGTCATAAAAGCTTCACTGAAAGATTATGCAAAGATTAAAATAACGCAAGCTATCGAAGCATTCCCTATACCTAAAGGGACATTCTACAAGTACCTTTATATCGGGGGAGTAGCTGAAATCCTGCAGCCTTATATAGAAGAAGTCGCAATTGAGATGTTTGGTAAAGACTTGGCTTCTGCCAATCACATCGTCCCACCAAATGCAAGAACCCTAAACATTGATGGCTTAGAAATCATAAGCCGTGACATTGAACAGAAAAGACTGAATGCTTCTAAATGATGCGTTCAGTAAAAGAAGTTCGTTCTGCATTGCGGGATGTTATGCAAGGATTTTATGATCTAATAACACAACATGCCTCAGGAAAAATAGAAAAGGCTGTCTACTTAAATAAAATGGATTTACTGAGTGAAAGATACTTTACCTTGAAATGGGTCCTGTGTGAGCTGGACACATTAGGTAACCTAGGAGAGGGTGTTTAAACTGTTATATAACCAAGTAGCAGATAATCTAAGAATATTACACGAATACGGCTGGGTGAAGGTTAAGTCTTCATTAGCCTATGAAAAAGAGCGAAATGTTGATGGATTTATCAAAACAGATGTAATGGATGAGAATATCCTAAGGTTCATATTACCCGCCAACCCTAAGAATTTAAGGGGCATTCTAGAGCATACTATGGTGTGGGGTTCAACTCCACTGCCATCCGATCCAGTGGAACTTAGGAACTTAGGTGAAATTTTAGAGGATATCGATAAAGGAGAAATTCCTTCAAGAGCTGAGTGTTATTGGGCACTTAAAGCATTTCGATTTATGTATGGTTGGACTAATGACATGTTAGTACGAGAAATGGAACTTAACACCACATCGGACAGAGCACTTCAGGGTACTAAGGAATATCTCAGAACCTCCCTGCTTGCGGGCGCATTGGAAAGGCGGCCAGATGCATGGCTAAAGAAAAAGTAAACAGCAGTAAGAAAAGAAAGCACGCTGTATTTAATCTCCGTACCTCCTCCCTATCTGAAGAGGTATACAAGCATGTCGAGGCGGAAATGGAAGGAAAGACTTTTATCTCATACGTGCTTCCCTTAATTGAAAGGGACATGCAGGCACGCAAAGGTCTAGTGGACCCAGAGATTCGAAGGGAATTAGACGAGATGCGTTCAGAGCTCAGTTCACTTCGAGAACTCACAAAAGACATTCTCAGTGTACTGAAGTCAGGTCAGGTAGATATCAACCTGGTTGACGCAGAAAACGAACCAGTAAATAAAAAAGAAGTCATTAAGGACTTCTCTGACATTGAAATAAGAGGCAGTATTGAAGAAAACTACGATATTGATTTTTAAGCCTTTTGACCGTTTAAAAAGCTGTTAAATTGACCATCCTTCTTGTATAAGGGCTAGAGGAGGATGTCTCAATTGAAATGTAAACATTGCGATAAAAAGGTTAGAGTATCTGCTGCCAAACATAAAGATAATGGCCGTCTTTGTTCCAGGTGCCTAAAAGTCTGGAAGAAGATAGGTAAGACTTGGGGAACGTGTTAACTATAGTGCACGTTCCCATTTGATTTTACGACAATTATTCTATATGCTTCATCCTTGTTGTACTTAGTTTGGAACCAATTAACTACGCTCTCATTATTTAATGCTATCTCTAATATTTCTGCCGCCAGTGGAGTCTTATCTTTATCACAAGCAATGGCTAACTTCTTCAATTTGTCATGGACTTCTTTAGGTAGGGCAGCATTGACTCTAATTTTTTTATCTGACCTTTCTTTTCTACTTACTTCAGAAACTTTTCTTTTCATAACTCTCTTCCCCTCTCTCTTCTTTAACTTTTGATTTTACTCCCAAATAACTCACTAAATGATTTAATGCTTAAATCATTAAACCTGTAACTAATTTACGCGTTTAATGATTTAATTATGCCTATTTATGTGGCAGGAGCCTCCCTCCGCCCGATTTTTTGGTGTCGCTTCAATAAATTAATATAAAAATATATTAATAAATTTATGTATTAATATATTTGTTGATTTAACAGGTTTGCAACTGTCCCAATGTACCCTCCACTACTTATAGGCAACCAACTAAAGAGAGGGGTTATTAAATGATTTATTCAGATAAACTTTATTTAACAGGAAATGGTCAGAAAATTTATGTGTTTTCAACTGTGATCCATGGAGGACTTACTCATGGTATCGGGGCTGATTTAAACTCATGGGATGTCATCTCATTTGTTCATTATGACATGGAGATTACCTCATTAGCAGATTTGGACCCTGATGAGACTAGGCGTTTAGGTACCTTGAAAAAAATTAGATGTAGGATGTCTAAGTCTTTGGCTATTATAGGCAAGGCTAGGGCAGGCAAAGGTACTTTACTCAACCATCTAATGAGTGACCGTATTACCGGTGGGATTAGTCAAAAAAGATTGAGGACCACTTTTATTAAAGGAAAATGTAAAAAGTCAGTAAGGCATATTGACCTGGCTGACCCCATCCGTGCGTGTGTCGAGAATATCTACGGTCCCTCCGTAAAAAAAGACCGCGATAAACTTATACTGATTGGGCAAGGCCTTCGTGCAGAAGATGAGTTTATTTGGGCAAAGTCTTGGCTTCGTAGAGCAATTCACCAGTGTCCAGTTGATGTGGTTTTTGCTGTAACTGATATTAGGCAACCCAGCGACTTATCTTTCTTCAACGGCCTTGGATTCACTACGGTCAAGGTCGTAGCGGATGAGACTAAAAGGACAGAAGTAATCGAAAGGGTAGACGGGGCTGATACGTTACATCTAATGAAGGATGAAACAGAGTCATTTGTAGTTGAAATGACCGCAGATTTTAAAGTATTTAATGACTATTCGGACTTTAAAGATTTAGATGTCCAGGCTCCTGAAGCTCTTTTGAATATCTTTTCTGTCAAGGAGTAGGTAGAGTGAAAAAAATTATGTGGGTAGGAGTGATGTGTTTGGGGCTGTGGCTTACTTCCGCCGCAGTCACTGCATTTTTCTTGGTTTCGCACAAAGAAAATGCAGTCAAGAAGAAGGTGATCGAAAAAGATTCGCTTCCTGAGACACTAAACGTGAATAATAAGGAGGTCAAGCAGGATGAGGTATTTAGAGCAGTCAATGAACAAAAAAAGGTCGATGCTAGAAAACAGCAAGCCAAAGCAAAGGCTAACCAAAAGAGACTTAGAGCTGCAGCAATTGCGAGAGAACAAAAACAAAAGCGACTTGATGCAGAGAGGAAGAAGCGTGCTAAAACATCAAGTCACTACTCTTCCAAAGTAGCAGTAACACCCACACCAAAGACTCAGAAAGCTACGTCTCAGCAAAGGAAGATAAGTATTGAATTTACCTACTATGTGGCACTCTGTGACACTGGATGTTCAGGTGTTACTGCCACCGGACATGATGTCAGGAAATCCATATACTATAATGGGATGCGCATAGTGGCAACAGATCCTAATGTCATCCCCACCTACTCCATTATAGAGTTTGTTTTGGGTGGGACTAAGGTGAAGGCCATTGCTTTAGATACTGGAGGTGCAATTAAAGGGAATAAAATTGACATGTTGGTTGCCACGCAAGGAGAGGCAATGAAGATGGGTAGAAATACAAAGAACGTAACGATTATTAGATCAGGAAAATGAGCCGGCAGCCTTGCCGGTTTTTTGGTGCAACAGCTACAAAACCCCCTCCACTATTCCTTATAGACACACATTAGGAGGGGTTATTTTTGGAAGAATTACAGAAAATTTTTGACGAGTTAGATGGGCAAGCCAGTAACACGTTAGACGGTATTCAAGTCCATTCCGCAGAAGATGCGGCCAAATATGCGAGGTGGCTTAATCATCTACGTGAAGAAATTAAAGAAAATGAAGCAGTTGCGGCAAGTGAACGCGCGCACTGGCAAGAGAAACTGGCTGCTGTTGATTCCTGGTTAGATGGGGTCAATAAGAAGAAATTAGATGCTATATCATTTGTTGAGGCGCAGCTTAGCTCATACCACTCTAGAATTTATGACGAAGCAAACGAAGCTCAGAGAGCTAAAATTAAATCGATTTCACTGCCTTATGGTGTAAAACTGACTTCAAGGGCAGTAAGGCCTAAACTGGTCGCAGATACGACTGATGAAGAGCTCATTGCTTATGCGAAAAAAGAGGGCTTTACTGAGGACATGCCACCCAAGGTCCTTTGGGGAGAATTGAAGAAGCGACTGAAACACACAGATGAAGGTCTAGTTCTTGATACAGAATCAGGAGAGCTTCTGCCTTTCGTGTCTGTTGAGAACCTTGAGGGCTCTCGTACATTTGAGGTTAAGTGACTCTGATGAATAAGTACCGTGAATTGCACAAAGAAAACATCCCTGATCTGCACAATAATGAATTGCTGAAAGCCTGTAAGGATGATAAGGACCTGTTAGGTGAAGTATTACTCAAAAACTCCAAATTCATCTTTTACATTATTGAGCGCTGTGTAGGCTCTATAGAAGAAATTAAATACAATTTCTCAGTGACCGAATCAGAGCTTTTGCAACAAGCATTTATAGGAGTATTAAAGGCATTAGAGCAATTTGACTTTAATAGGGAAATCAAGTTCACCACTTACATCTACCGTCCCATGGTGTGGGAAATTAACGACATGCTCTATAGGGACTCTCAGACAGTCCGTATCGGACGCAGTGGGATCAACCTAATGAAACGTATGAGCGAAATAGAAGAGTCGTTAGGGTACTATCCAGCAACGTCTGAAATGGCTACGCTACTAGAGGTACCAGAAAATAAAATACAGGAAGTGCTGCGTTTTTCAAATAGCCTTCAACAGATAGATGCGTGTACAGAAATTGCTTCAGATGATGACACAGAAGAAACTGCTTTAGCTAAACTCGATGTAGAGGTTATGTTTAAGGACGCCAACCTGACTAAATTTGAACTCACTGTCATTGAACTGCTGAAACAGGACATGCTTAAGTCCAAAATAGCTGAGAAATTAAATGTATACCCCATGGCCATTAATAGGGCTATTGATAAAATTCGCGCAAAAATCAATAAAACTTATGTCAGTGGTAGGGTGTCCATCTATGTAGAGGAAATCAACGTCATCTCTGAGGAATTAGTTGAAAGAGGCTGCCTCATGCGTATAGAGGATATAGCCGAACTGTTGGATGTCTGTGGTTACTCTGGCCCTTACTCCAACAGGAACCTATATTACATTAGAGAAAAGGCTTTGCGTCAGTCTGAAATTGAATTAGATGATTGTAACTGTGAGGAGGAATTAGCATGAATATCGAATTATTTCAAGAGTTATCAAAGAGAACAATGCCTAATCAGGTACCAGCATCACTCTGTGGGGGTAATGTTGAACAATTATTAGCAACGACATCACTCGCTAACTATGCACTAGGGCTCTCAGGAGAATCTGGCGAGGTAGTGGATATTATTAAGAAGCATGTTTTTCATGGGCACTCCCTAGACAAAGATAAGATTGTAAAAGAGTTAGGAGATGTGATGCATTATGTGGCAGGCATCGCAACATTACTTGAAATTGAGCTTCCTGAGGCACTGGAAGGTAATATCAACAAGTTGAAAAAAAGGTTCCCTGAAGGTTTCTCTGAAGCTGCAAGCATTGCAAGAGTAGACACAAAAAAATAAAGCCCCTAAGGGGGCTTTTTATTTTCGTAAAATATCAAATTTCTTAACAAAACCATTCACATAGTTTGCTCCTCGGCTTGCAAGTAGCCCTGCAAAAACAATTGAAACATACTCTCCGTAGCCAGTGAGGTTAAACAGGTTTAAATTAAATGCAAAGGCTAACAGAACACCTACAAGATTGGATGTGAAATATGTGATTTTCCCATTGATCTTGTTATCAGGCAACGATGCTTTTACGATGTCTGTAAGTGTTTCGGTCAAAAGAGCTACTGCCACTAATAAAGCTGTATTTACAGTTAACGCGTCTAAAAATTCCATGTTATCTCACCTCTATTTGTTTTTCAGTTGGATGTACTTACTTGCTGCTGTAATGTATAGCCCTGACTTTAACTGATACATTTTTGAACCTTTTACGGTTACAGTTTTTGTGATTGTAAATGCCTCACCTGGTTTAACCTTCTTATACTTAGCCGACCAATCTGGACGATCATACACCCACAACCAGCCATCCGCATTAGGTTTTACTACAGCAATGCTTGTACCCTTTTCTTGAGTTGGCTTTTTCTTGGCAGGTTGCTTCGTCTTTGATGCTGCTGTTGATTTGATTGGCTTCAGTGCCAGTGCATCTGCAATGCCTTTTGCATGACCTTCTGCCAATAGATCGATGAAGGAGTCTTGTTTAAGTAAAGAAGCATCTTCTTTTCGATCAATGAAGAGACTTTCTGTCAGAATTGCGGGCATCTTCGTTTCTCTTAGAACAGAGTAGTCAGCTGCCTTGCATTTGCGATCTTTTACACCCTTACCTTTAACCAATCTATAGATGGTTTCATGGACCTTAAGCTGTTGTTTGGCTGTAGCTGATGAGGAGGCGAGAGTTTCATGCCTGTACGTCTCAAAACCAGTTCCTCCACCTGCATTGATGTGGATCGAGACAAAATAATCTGCTCCCCAACTGTTTGCTAACCGCGCTCTTTGAGGCAGTTCAATAAATACATCTGTGGACCTTGTAAGTCTCACCTCTACATCATACTGTTTCTCAAGAATAGCTTTAGTCCGTTTAGCAATATCAAGAACCAAGTCCTTTTCTTTTAATCCGTTGTCAACCGCTCCAGGATCATGCCCGCCGTGTCCTGGATCAAGCATAATTTTCTGTGTCATTTTGGTCACCTCTCTTTAATCCTTCAAGTTCAATATAGTGCTGCTATTTTTTATCTTCACGCTTATTGTGAATTGCTGCTGTGACGTGCCCACTTACATTAACTCCAACAATACTCAAAATAAGTGTTTGGATTAAATTGAGGAGATTTTCTGTGATATCTCCAGTAAATAAATGAGAGAATAGAGCATATGCAAAGCCTAGTAGTGTCATTGCGACCAGTGCGGAAAAACGTGCTTCATCGATTGACAGCCCATCTATCCAGAAAGATTTATTTTGGGGCTTTTTCTTAGGCTCCACCTTCTCTATACCTCCTTACCTCTTCTCTGAGCCTGTTGTTTGCTGCAGTTAACACTGAAACTTCTCTAGTTAAGGCATCATTTTTTCTTTTTAATTCGCCTACTGTGGCCACTAGCTCCAGATTCGCCTTATTTAGCTCCTCTACGCTTGCTGTGAGCCCTTTTACGCGTTCTTGTGCATCTTTAGCCAATTCCCTTAATTCAGCTCTAAACAGCCGTTCGTCCTCTGATAATAGTTGTCTATCATCCTTAGATGCTTTTCTTCGTGCCTGTAAGTAGCCCGCAAATCCAGTTGCTACCATCCCAATAACTGAAATAATTGCAGAAATTGTAGAGTCCGATAGCTGCCCCATTCCTATTCACCTCGCATTAAACAAACATAGGACCATGTTGATAAAATAGCCCATACCGCATAGCTGGTTCCTGTTGTGTAATGGTCACTTAACCATAGAGATGCAGATACAAAAATCCAAAATCCCGATGATATCAACAGCCCCGCAGCTTGTACTACTTTTTTATCTGTAACTACACCTAGAAGCATGGTTGTTGCTAAAGTCAGGCAAGATACCGCCCAACTTTTCTCTGACATGACAGTACTCATATGTGAGTACATCTGGTTAGCAAAGGAACTTTTAGGCATGATAGAGAATACAACTCCCCACCAAATTGCAATTAATATTAGCCCCGCCTCAACAGCTCTGTACCTATACATAATATGTTCCTCCTGTTTACTTTTAACATAACAGCGTATATAATTGAGTTATGTTAAATGAAAGGGTGTATTTTAATGTCTTACACTAAACAATTCGCCATTTACCTAAAGACTGAAAAGGATCTCTCAGTAAACACCATTGCAGCTTATCTTAGGGATATTAAAATCTTTTTTACTTCTTTTCCTGATATATCTATAGAGGATGTAACAACAGAAATCATTCGAGAATTTGTTGCTGATAACCTGGCAGAAGGTAAGAGCAGAAAAACAGTTATCCGCTACGTCAATTCTTTACGTGCCTATTTTAATTACTTAATCTATTCCCATATCTTATCGGGGCCTAGTCCAGTAGATAGCGTTCAAATAAAATCACGTGAACACCGGCTACCTAAATCTCTCCCTAAGGACGCTATAAACAAGTTACTGCAGGCCTCAGCGGGAGAGGGTTTAAAAACAAATGTTATCTTCCACCTGATGTATGGTCTAGGTGGTAGGGTGACTGAAATAGTTTCACTCAAAATCAAGCAACTTGATTTAGATAACGGTTACGTTTTTTTAATTGGTAAAGGAAACAAAGAGCGCTCCAATCCCTTGCATCCTGAGGCTATAGAGTTACTACGAGAATACATCACTAAGAACAATATCACTTCAGGTTATCTGTTCCCTAACAGTAGAAATCCAAATAAACATCAAACAAGAGAAAGTGTTTTCATTGCTGTAAAAAAACTTGCTGAGAAAGTTGGACTCGATGCAACAGATGTCAGCCCTCATATTTTTAGACATTCCTATGCTCAGCATTTATTGGATAACGGTTGTGACTTAGCTTCCGTTCAGGAATTTTTGGGGCATGCAAATATCAGTACTACGAGAATATATGCTTCAGCCACTGGAGAAACAAAAAAGAAAAATTTCAATAAGTTCCACCCTCTTGCTTGATTATAAGAATATATGTACAAAAAATAGCCTCTGTAAAGAAGAGGCTATTTTACATTATGAAAACATATGCAGTCCCTTGTCTGATCGTAACCATCGATTTAAGGTCGTGTGTTGTGGTTATTAACTTCTTAATCTCTACTGTAGAAGGCAAATCTGCCAATCTAATGACTCTAACAGTAAGATTCCCATATAAATCTTTTGATTCGTGTGTTGGGATTTGTACTGCTCCTCTAAGGTAAGGGGAGTTGACTATTACCTGAGAGTCCATGTACTTCCCTATACTCAATTTAACCCTAGAAAGAAGATCACCTTCCCCCTGTCGGCTTACCAAAATAGTTGAAGTTAGTTCCCCAAAATCATTGCATGCAACGGTTACAGAAGATTTAAGTGTATTGACACTAAAAACTTCAACATGCCCTTTCAATAACGGGTTACTTACTTGTAAGCTTCCTTCTACCTCATCCCTATAGGGTAATATCAAATGTCCGGACAGCTCATCTGTCCCTAAACTAGGAATCACTACTTTAGATGGCAGTGAGTTTGGTATAGTTACCTGCACACTTCCTGGTAACTCGAATCCTCTAGCTACCTTAACTGTAGAACTCAGATAGCTTTTTTCCTCCGCACCTTCAACAAAAAGAGAACCGATTAAATCATCTCTATGAGGAACTATTACTCTGGCTGGTTTAGATTGTTCATTTATCTTGTACGTTATAGGCAGTTCAGAGTATCCCGACACCCTGACATTTACTTTAGATGTTATGACTTTGTAGTTACTACGCCTGACTATGGCACTTGCTTGTAAGTTGGGTTTATTAACAGTCATCCTTGAAGGTAATTCTCTCTCGTTGTGTACGAATACTTTGGAAAAGATATCGCTGTTTCCTTTGTAGTCACGTATCCTTAGTCTACCCTTTAAGTCTTTTACAGCTGCCTGTACTACAGTAACTGAGGAAGATAACGATGTATACCCATAAGAGTACGCCTGCATGTCGTAGTAGGTTACATGGAGTTCGGGTCTTCTTTCAACACCTTCCTTGGCGCGAAACCCCTTTATATCCCCTACAAGTTCATTCTCAGCGATCAACGCAAATCCGTTGTTTTCTAGCTCACCTAACTGCCACTTAGATACGGTACTTGTTACATCTATATCAACCACATTAGGTTGGCCAAATACACTAAACGAATTCTTAATTTCTCCTAAACGAGGATGTCCATTCCATGTGATCCCGTCTTCAGTCCACGGACTTAGTACTTCAAGTAACTGAATAGGACCTTCTGATTCACTCCTGCCCTCATAATAAACCCTAAGAATGGCTTTCCCTATAAGGGTATTGACCTTAGGTATGCTATTTAGCTTGAAGCCGATAAATGATCGGTACCTATCGCCAAGGGCATCGCTACCTACGTAAAATTTTGATTCTTTACCGAAGTTTTGTTTCGGGCTGTTTTTTCTGACATATGCATCTATATCTACAGGGATTACAGCAGTACTCTTCTTTCTTTCTTCTAAAGAGTACTTAGAAGCCACCCTATTTTCATAAGGAATCTTAACTCTAGCCGCCATATTAGTCGTATTCGCGACAGTTACCGAAGAGTTAAAATCTACTAATTCTTTAGGTTCTACTTGGTACCGTGCACGTGCGTATGACCGGTAACTGACCGTGACATTAGATGGCGTATCCGCTGGAGTAGTTATTTTAACTGCCGCGTTTAGGTAGGCGAGTTCAATTCCTGAAATATCATATTTTGCTTGCAGCTTAGTACTAAAAGGTACTTTAAGTGAGCCTTTAAGGTTTGAATGCCTTTTTACTTGGACTGCTGCAGGAAGCCCGCTAGAGAATATCCCCCGAATATTGTATTTTGCCCTTAATGCTGTCTGTGTGGGGCTCTGCCAAGCCACAAACCCTTTAGGGTCGGTTCCATTTTCCATCTAATCACGCCCTATCTCATTGTATTGAGATGTATTATTTTGGAGTTGCTTTTGTAAATAAATCAATGTAACCAACCCCAGAGGCAGCAACATTTGTTTTTAAGCGGGCATAAACTAGGTGACTTTCCCCATCAACTAGTTCAGGTAGTTCTAGGCGTTGCGCTGGTATGAAAGGGTCTACCTGTTCACTTAATTCTATTTCTGCGTCATCGTTTCCTACAGTCCATACTGCAACGTCTGAAAATACTCCACCTGAGTTGTTTTGCAGAAATAACTGTTTAGCTGCAGTTGTAACACCTGCCACCATATTGCCGTAATCTAAATAACGGAGTATATCTCCCTTAGCATCTGTATAATAATTCCCATATCTATCCCGTATACCTAGCCCAGGAATAGAAATAGGTAACGCTACTCTCAGCGTTGGAATTCCATTGTTAAGATCAGAGGTATGCTTCCATACTGATTCGAAATCCCATGAGCTGTTATATGTCGATTTATCTTTCAGCTCTACGGTGTACTTTGGAAGAAATCCGTATGCAAATGAAGTAGCTCCTACCGTATCCATATCATAAAACGTCTGATCAAAGACAATGCCTGTACTAACGTGTGAAGTGTTGCTAAATGTGGTTAGAGGATAAACTAGATCCTTTTTAGGAGCAGTTACCCTATCTGGCCTTGATATTATCCGCCTAAATTCTGTGCGGGCTGAGGAAGTTGTTCTTATATATGATGCAAACAAGCCTCCCATAACAGGAATAACGGTATTAGTAGTGTCCGCAAATACGTTTACATCTATGTCTTCCAGTAGTAAAGGACTAGTACTCAAGTTCCCTACAAGTCCACCAAATCTGTAACTAGTGTTAGATGTTGTAGAAAGTACTATCACACCTCTTACTGATACTCTTTTCATGATAGTGTCTTTGGTTGTATTGGAAATGTTCCCAACTACCCCTCCGAACATGCCACCTGCAGATACCATATTCACTTTGACGGAAGCATCCTCTAACTCAACACCAGCTGCCTGCCCTATTAAACCCCCGAAATTATCTAAGCCTTTCATTGTACTGCTGGTAAATTCTTTTAAATGTATGTTACTTAGTTTGGTATCTTGTAGTGACCCTACTAGCGCACCGCAATACCTCCTTCCAGTAACTTTTACATCGATTAAAGTTAAGTTTTTAATTTCCGCACCAACCGTATACCTGAAAAGACCAAGATAATCGGAAGTTGGTTGGTTTACATATAGCCCTCCTATTGAATATCCTGCCCCATCGAACTGCCCTTGAAAAGCCTCAGTGTCCATAGCTGCCCAACCAACGTTAGCCCCAAAACCTATTCCAGGAAATCCATCTCCCTCTTGATATACGCTTAGGTCTATGTCATTTTCCAATTCAAATGATGCCCAAGGGAAATGTGTCACTTGCAACAATTCTTCAGGAGAGTTGATACGGTAAGGATCACCTTTAACTCCCCTACCACGTTCAAATAGGCTTAAAGGTCGTGGATTAGGGTAACCATTGTTGGTTTTGGGGTCAGGCTCTTTAAACCTCAGCGCAAAATCCCATCCCACAGCCTTATACGTGCTTGTTTTGCTTAACTCCTCCGTAGTTGCTCCACTAATATTTGGATCATTTATTGTTGCTTTTGTAGAGTCATAAAAATTTGCAACTGAAGAATTAATGCTTCCAATGTTTCCTATAAAAGCACCAATATTTTTCCCTGTTTTTCCAGGAGAACTGTCTTGTACTTTTCCTGTTGAAAGTGAGTATGCTAAGGAACCTACCCTATTATTAGAAAATTGCCCGATAAGTCCTCCACAGTATGAGTTACCGTCACTTACAACATCTGCATGTGACTGTACCCGAAAGACCTGTGCATTACTTGCATTACCTAAAGCTCCGCCCGTATAATTTCCCTTACCTAGTACTGTCCCTGATTTAACTATACAGTCATGAAGCAAAGTGCCTGCATCCATGAATCCAATTAACGCCCCTGTATACTGACCGCCTGTGACGTTTACATTAATGAGGGTTAATCTCTTTACTGTAGAAGTTCCCCCAATGCGTCCAAATAGCCCTGTATTTGCTTGTGTAGTGTTGATAAACAGGTTAGCAATAGTAAACCCTCTGCCGTCATAAAAGCCCGTAAAAGGCTGCGCTGCTGTCCCTATCGGTTTAAATCCTTCCCCTGTTTGGTTTTTGGACATCACGATATCCGCAGTTTGGATATAATATGCGCTTAATTTCTCCCGTACTTTAACAAGGTCATCCTCTGTTTCGACAAGGTAAGGGTCGCTTTGTATACCCCCTCCTCCAGAGAAGTGGTTAACATATATGAACGTTTTGCCGCCTTCTTGTGTATAATAAGGTCTTTTTTGTTCTTCTGACACCTTCATAGGTACAAAAACAATATCCGTTTCGCCATTTATTAAGTCAGAGGCTACATACACATCGCTATAGTCATCGTAGGGCAACTCAATAACGCCACTGATGTCTGCCGCGCCGTCAACCCATGTAAACTCTCTAGGATATTTAATCTCATTACTACCTAACTTTTTGATGAGATTAGGTACACGCTCCCTACCCCTGACAGATATCCCCTCTAAATCGTGAGTATCTAATACAATTTTACTTGTCATGTGTCGCTCAGTAAAATTCTCTACTAGGTACTCTTTTGCTTCCACTGTCACTGCAGTTTCAATGTCTTTCCACACACCGGCTACATTTACCTGTACCGGATATGAATAAACAGTAACCTCTACTTTCCCCTCATCATTAAGGTGTTTTCTATAATTCCTGACCTTCTCAGATGTGGGTTCAATGCTGCCATCTAAATTGTAGACAGTGGGTTCCAGTAATCGCTCTACTTCTGCTCTATTTAACTTACTACCCATGTTAGTTCACCTCCTAGGTTACTAGCAATAGGTGCTTGGCAGCTAAAGCTATTCGACCCGTTCACTTTTATATTGAACTTTCCTTTCAACTCTTTGTCAGATGTCATTTTTATTAAGATACTGACAGGCATATCCTGCTTGATTTGTACGATGGCTTTAAAATGTATGCCATATCCTGAAAAAATTTTCTTTGTTTTGTATCCGAAATTATATGACACTATCTGATTGAAAAATGTACCTTCACTTCTCATCGGGACCATGTTGCTAGTTGCTTCTGCCTCTTTAAAAGTGATGATATCAACTATATTCTGTTTGTAATCACCGTTCAGTGGAATCTCCTTCCCGTCCACTTCGTATATAAAATGTATTCTTCGCCCAGCGATGTTGAAAACCCCATCACGCTCAAAGTATAGGTGGCTTCCATGGCCAACTAATCCAAATCTAAATAACTTGCTCTTATCTATGCTGTAAAAGCTATTGTAACTCTCTTTTCTAACATCATATTCTGCTAGATTTGTCCCATCTGGGTATTCAGCAAGCCATAAAAAGTCCTGAGGGGAAGAGTTAGCCCCTTTCCCCTCGACAGTGTAATTACTCATACTCATTCTCCACCTTTACGTGAATTGGTAAGAAACCCTTGTTAGGAAATCAATGTTCCCTGAAGTCGCATTACCAGGAATATCTAACCGAAGAAGTAACTCTGCAAAGTTCCCTTTAGAGTTATCTTTTTGGCCATCGTTCGCAACACCTAAAATCTCGTTTGCTCCTGCAATAGATGCACCTGAACTGTTTTGTGTTGTGCCTGCTGCTTCAATTGGGTGCGTTTTGCTTCCGCCAATGTTTGTCCTAGAAGTTTCACTTCCTGATTGTTTGCTTACAAGCAAGACTTGTACCCATTGGTTTTGTACTAATTCTCCGGTGTTACCTCCAGCTGAATCCTTAGTGGTAACAGTACAGTTTGTCATTGTTGCTAAGTCCGTGCTGCCTTTATAGTTGTTCCAAATTAAGACCCCAAAATCTTTGGAGGTCGTGCCTGCATCTACTATCCCACTATCCCATGCTGATACAGCTTGACTATTGTCCTGACTTCTCCAAGAAATAACCGGTGCCGCCATATTATCTCCTCCACTTAAGTTAATTTAATTGTTAGCTCTATTGTTATTGTTCCTTCACCAGCAGACACATCTTTGAAATTGACCCTAAAGTGGTCGGATTGCTCTACTGCCTCACGAATAAATTCTGCCTTTTTAGGGTTGCCTGAGGTTGTAATGCTTCCACTTTTTATCGCAGGAAGTAAATTAAATACGCTTTGCCACTTGGGGGTGTTTTCGATATCTGACTCACTACATTTTTCAATATCGATAACAATGTCATTTACCGCCTGCTTACTGCATGACGCATACACCTCTTTAAATTCCCCTGCATAGGGGAATCGGATTATTAAATCAAAAGGGCCCTTCTGCAGTAAAGGAATAACAAAGACAATCGTTTTTTCCTTTAATACTTCTATTGTTTTGTTGGTCTTTTTTATCTGCGTATTTAAATACTGATCCATCTAATCCCCTCCAAGTCACGCTCATTATAAGAGACAGGACTTATCCTTTAACATTCGTTATTTTCTCAATCCTGAGTGTCTTGGCATTATACTCAAAACGTTTTTTCGTGTGGAGGAACGGCTGATCATTTGAATCAAATCTGTACACACTCTCAGTCTTCAGCTCCCCTTGCAGTGGTGGATCATTATAATATTCGAAATCTCTACGTAGCCTGTAAGCACCTGAGACTAACTCACTTACTATATTGCCATCTATGTCATATTCGTAAGAAACCACTGTGTTTTCAGTACTTCCATTTAACTCTCTAATCATTTGCTGAATATCATCTAATCTAGCACCTAAAGTGTTATAGTTCAGCGGGAATTTACCTCTAGCATCAATCAGTTCTCTCTGTACACGGTGCATATCAAGCCCGCTAACTGCAGCAGGACCTTCACCTTTATACTTGCCGTACCATAACCGTATGTTTATTACATCGCCCTCTGTAAATGTGGAGAGTAGCTTGATGGTTGAATCATCTATATGAACTTGATTGTCCGCCAAAAGTAATTTGCCGTTTATATAGGTGTCGATATTAGTTATCCCAACTTCATAAGTACCTTCTAAGGATAAAATCGGATTCTCCCTGCCATATTTATTTAAAAACTCCTCGTTGACGTTGTATACAACATCACTGTATGTTGCCGTTTCACTCCGTCCATACAAATGTACTGCCATCTTACTTCCCATCAGATCACATCCTTTTTCAATTATGGCTAATGTCTAGGTACAGGTAAGCCGGCCTTAGTAACTTACTTGGGTGCTCTTCTGTTTGCCTAGTCACACGCAACCAAAAGAATGCTTCTCCGTTGGTTGGTAATTCTCCCAAGTCTAGTTCATTTAGAAATGTTCCAGGTGTCCCTTCATTGTCGGACGCAATGTCACACCATTTCCAGCCAAACCCGTTATCATACTCCTTTACAGAAACCCTTACTTGCTTAGCAATGCTGTTATTATTCAAATTCCGTATACGTACTTTCTTCATGATTTCTCCGCCACGGAGAGTTCCTAAGTCGTTAGGATCTACCTCACTAAACGGAATACCGTCTATGTCAGCAGTAAGCGAACTGCTTAAAGAGAATACATCCCCTCCATACACATCTATAAGAGGAGTACTGATTTTACTGCCATCTATTTCCCTTTTTATTATCAGCCTGCCTGTAAAAGGAACTTCATCTAACCTCAAAGTTATTCCTGTATGTCCTGCCGGTACTTTATTTGATGTGGTTTCCCCATCTATATCTTCTCTGATGACTACATCACCTTCGTTAAGGCTGGACACAATTACCTCATTTCCTTTGCACATTATCGCTCTCTTTATTGTCGCTGCTGCTGTACTTTCCCCTTTTAAAACAATTCCCCCCATGGTGTATCCATCTAATATAGTAGACTCAAAGAGTTCCCATACCCCACTCTTTTTAGCGAAGAATGACCATAATCTACTACGCTTTATCGCCTGCCATGTCCCATAAACTTGCTCACTTTCTTTATCAAACTCTTCTAAAAACTCTACTTTCTCTTGCGCATTCTTCCATACTGTCAGACCAGCTCTTATATCATTCGCAGTAGGGGTGTAATCTGCATACACCTGCAGAAGAAGATTATCTTCCGCAGGTAATTCGTAAAGAGCATTAGTGCTTCGTTCAATAGAATTGAATTTTAACTTTAGTCCTTCCTCTACCACTTCTGCTGCACTAGAAGGAGAAACCAGCCATTTACTGTCTAATCGATCAAAGTGATCATCAAATATCAACCCTGATGATACTCTAGTCAGATCCACAGGATCACCTCGTTTTTTTATTGTTCCAGTTATTCCATGCTGGGTAATTCTTCCCGCCAATAAGCCAAATTTTATCTTTATTAGGTGTATCTCCCCAAGGAGGCTCAGGCGGCATAATATCTTCCCCTAACCCTTCGGAATCCAGCTCAATTTTCTTCTCTACTGAATTAGTCATCAAGTCTTCCTCAGTAGTCTGCACTTTGTATTGGTGTGGTACATCTGCTTGCGCTTCATCATTGAATGAGATGGTGGCTTCACTTTGATTTACAGCATATCCGTACTCTTCTAGTGAAATATTTGACTCTAATATCTTTTGACTCTCTTTCTCTATATCTAAAGAAATGAGTTCCATTCTACTGATTTCTCCTAGAGTTTCACCATCAACCTCTACGAACTGGTTGCTTATTTTGACCGCACCATTTTCATCTCCACTATCTACTCTAATCGTAGTGTGTTTTAAAAACTCCTCTTCCTCTGTAATATCAATCAGGTGGCTAGTGACCTTATATCCATCATCCGCGGCAATGATTTCACTAATTAAGTGGCTATCGATTTGATTCCCATAAGACGGCAGAATTACATCAGTATTTATGGATGTGCGTGTCTCTGAAGCGAAGTCAGTTGTCATCATATCCAATGGTTGATCAATTGTCGTTGCCTTGCCTGAAGAAGCCTCTTGTATTTTTGTTACTTTCGTATCCCCAGACGCGCCAAGATAATTTCCGTTTAATTGAATTTCTGCTGAAGTAATTTGCCTATCGAATAAGAATGGTTCATTTATTTCTCCTTGTTGACCAATATCAATTACTTGGCCATAAGCACTCCCCACAGTATCGGTTATCCTGTCAATACCTTGTCCCATTCCAGCTACTTCTGTACTTATCTGTGTTATCTTGTTGCTGTCTACCTCACCAGGATTTAATTGAGGTGTAATACTTAATTCCTTTTCATTTTCGTGGAAAAGCTTGCTAGGGTTGTGTGTTACTGTATCAGATTGAAGGACATCTTCATTTCTGATGGCATTGGAGGTACTGATCTGTGCAGATTCTACTTCACTCGCTTGTATCGATTCACTCAAAGTTTCCAAGAAAACTCCTGAATTAGCTTCTATTAACGTGTAAGCCTCAACCCCGTGCTTGCCTACCTGCACCTCATATTCGACTGGTTTTCCATTAAGGCTTTGAACAACACCTATATCTAATTCTTGTGCTAAAATTCCTATCTCACCTGATTTCAATATTTCCCCATGTACTGTAGTATGATTGTTACTTGCTTTGTTCTCTTTAATAACAACCAACTCTCGATCATTTACTACAACAGCATTATCTAAGTCATGCAGGCTCAATTCATCATTTTCTACAGCAGCACCCCTTGAAGAATATAAACGGTCGGGACTAATTTCTTCTGAGCCCGTGCCTACTTCACTTTCACTAGCAGTAATTAGAATTGTGCCTTTATGTTCTGTAAAAGCACCATAAACTGAATGGGCCTGTATAATTGAATCGCTTTGGGTGCCTATGTCTATACCTACTGCAACATCTCTTTCAATCCTGGCTTCCTCAGGGGATATCTGGGACTCTTTGAGATAAGCAGGTGTGTCTATGCTAACTGGCTGGAGATTTTTAATTTGTACTGCATGGTAGTGGCCAAGTATGTCTGTGCCCACTTTATCCTCAAGCTGCTTTCCGCGCTCGACTTCGCTAAGGATTAACGGAGTATCCGTGTTCCGAATGGATGCAGTGTTTCCCTTAATCATTCCCACGATATTATCTAGTTCCTCTTGTTGCCCAAGAAACCAAGAACCCAAACCTGCCTTTAACTGTGTTTCAATTTTTGTATGACCAGACAACTCATTCGCATCTAATGTAATTGAATCCTTCTTTAAGTGGCTGATGCTGCTTCTTGTTTCCGCAACATTGATATCAGGATTCTTGATCTTCCCTAAATCCATTAAATACGGTAAAGTTTCGCTTTCTGTACTCTCATATATAAAGCCACTTCCCATCTCTGTTGCCGCTTCCTGATGTCTTATCAGCAGTTTAAAAGTATCGTTGAATTTAGGAGAGTAAGTATCTGATTCTTTATCTATCAAATCGGCTGGATAGCCTTCTCCACTATCCATTTCCTCTTCTCTAAACCAGAATAGTTCTGATATTTCCCCCAGACTTGCCTCTGTGTTAACTTCACTTAAATCTGAATTAATGAGTCCATTGAGGTCTACTTGTTGTGTAGAGTGTTCCTCTTCAATAAACCCTTCTGCCAAGTGCTCAGGACTTTTCCCTTCAGGCGAGAGTTTCAGGGCTTGGTTACTCTCTATTTGAATGCCAGCTACATTAGTACCTAATGCCTTCAAAACGAAGTCCTTGCGCCCACCAACAATCTGAATAATTGCTTTATTTTTTTCATATCTAGCTAGGTCTGCCTCTACAGACTTAATACCTCTTTTTACTTCATTTGGGGTAGCTGTTCTATTTAAGATGAGTTCAGCTTGCGTCCGATTTGAATGCTTTATCTCTGTATGGATCACTTTGTTTGTTTTTAGCTCGCCAGTAGTTACCATCTGATTAGATGAAATAACCTTTTCACCTGACGTTTTTGAAATAATCGCCCCTATTTTGCTTTTCACATATCCTGCTTTAGCCGCTTCTAACGCTCTCGAACCATAATTTAAAGTAAGTAATCTATTGACCTGAGAGACAGTAGAATTACTACCCACAACATCGAATAATTTATCTGCGGTATCACTATAGCTGTTGTATCCTATCGTTACTGGTCCATTTGAAAGGATGTTTTCATCATAGCTTCCAAACAGAGCATCAAGTTTTTTTAAACTCCTGGATACGTCTGAATTTATCCCCTCATGCATTTCAATTTCTTTCTTTGCCAAGGAGTTAATATTCCCTACCCCTAGTTTAGAGGTAATTCCTTTCTTATTTCCCTCGCTGTTTCTGGCCTCTATTATTGCTGCAGCCCCAATGTGCTCTATCACTTCACTCAATGCTTTAGGCACCCCTTTGGACACTGTACTTGGTGCGAAGGATTCCCCTGAATGCTTGTACCTGTGAGCATCCCCTGAAGCAGAACCATAAAGGTGCTTTTCTATTTCCCCTACAATGCCTTGGGATGGCTGACCTTGTTTTGTATTCGATAACCTTGCTGATATGGTTTCAGTAACAACTTCACCACTTAACACCTTTTGACCATATAATCCTCCTTCAATTTTCTGTGCGTCATATATACTCCATGGATTAAACATTAGCGGGACTGCTGTTTTACTGTTAGCTGCTGTATGGTTGTTAAATCCAAGCACATACCCTTTTTCATTACAAAAAAGGGCAGTGAAACGGAGTACGTATTGTTTACCTTTACTCATCGTCCACCACCCCTACCATTAGGAATACTATTTTTTCGGTATTATCCGATTTTCTTTAATGCACCGATTCAACAAAACAGCCACAACCGCCAACATCCGTCATATCTACTTCTTGTTGAGCTTCGATATCTTTTCTTAACTGACGGTGCGTATAAGGAGAGGTCACTTTATTTTTTGTCTTTTTCAGGATCGCGACATCTTTATCTAAGAACTGACGCATTTCTTCTTCCTTTTTCTCGTACTCTTCGAATCTCTCTGGCATCTGTTTAAGAAGGTTAGCAAAATGCCCTTGTCCAGCGCGGCAACAAAATCCCCCGCAATTGTTATGAGAAAATCCCATCTTATATAGTCTTGGTATTTCAATTCCTATTGATTTAATGTCCTGAAGTACTTCATCCTTCGTAACGTATGGCTCTTCGCACATAGGAAACTTCACTTGGTACGGATACCAATTTCTCTGAGGAGCTTTGGCTCGGTGGCCTTCTGTCCAATCAATTCCGAGATAAAGTACACACTCATCTGGTTTAAAGTTCTCTTTTACCCATTTCTCAGCAATTTCCTGTTTTAATTTATGTGAGCACGGGGCTATTCTACTGTTACCAAGGAATTTTGCCTCCTTATAGACTTCGAAAGGCGTTCTTCCGTCAGCGATTTTCACAAACTGAGCACCTAAGTCTTTTACTGTGTCATCAATAAATCTATATAAATCCTCATCTTCTATTAGAGTGTCTGTAAAAAGCAGAATTGTATTATCCTTCCCAAATGACTCAATGACTCGCCTAGCCGCAGCCCAACTCCCAACTCCTCCACTATAAAACACAATATGCTTCATTCAGTTGCCTCCACTTAAATAGTAGTCAGTTATATGCCGATGTTGCATGCTACAGATTCTTCTTTAAAAACCCTAGCCCGATTGATGGGTATGGTGTGATATTGGACAATAAGAATGGAGTTCTAGGTGTATCTGCAACCGTATAGCGATATACTTGCGCAAAATTGTATGTGCCAATTACTTCTACGCCTGCGTCTACCGCACCGAACAAGATTAATTTCTTATTCACCCTGTCTACTGTAAATTTTCCTTCCTCTAAGTCTTCTGCTTTACTCACATAAGCAGCCTTTTTCAAGAAGGTGCAGCCATCATCACTGACTAACTTGATCTCAAACGTGTCATCGATAATAGGCAAATGATAAAAGTGGAAGGTTTTTTTATCTCCATCGCCTTTACCCATACTTTCATTTTTTGACGTTTCTTTGACCTCTAATTCATCAAGTTGGGCGATATTCTTCGGATGTACCGCGTAAGTATCATCCAGTCTGCCGACTTGTCCATCTGATGGGTGTGTAATGAACATCGGAGGAATGTGGTATTTTGATGTATACACAGATGGGTTATACCTAGATTCATGGGATGTATCAATATTAGGATCAAAAGTTGTAAACTCTAATACATGCTTTTGATACATCCCGCCACCGATTGCTCTCTGCAGTAGGACCGAGTTATTCCCGTTTGATGTGTTTACTCCATAATCGACTAAATTATTTCCAATCTTTATGCCTTCCTCATACTCAATTTCATCCTCTTCCCGACACCCGCCAATGATAATTGTATTGCCCCTTGGTGCTTTTCCAATTGTTGCGAGTCTACCTACATATAAAGGAGTAAAATAGGTGCTTTCAGGATCTGGTGCAGGGTCTAAACGGAAGTACCCTACGATTCTATCTTTCGTAATATTCCCCCAAAAATATACTTGAGAGTCTCTTCCCCAACCTAGCCCTAGCTCTTGCTGAGGAATAAATGATAGTCCGGTAGGGATCGATGGATAGATGTACCTGATTGCTCTATATGCAGCACCCATTAACTCTTTCGGCTTGTCTGGGTTGAATGGAGGAACCATTATGTCTCCTAAGCTATTGTTGGCATCTTTTTTATACTCGACCTCGTATTCTGCAAACACTGTGGTAGGTTCAATGCCGTCCTTAAATGTGATTGTATTTGCATCTACATCTAAAGTGTAATCTGCTGCTGAGATAGGTATACTGCCTGTGAGTGTATCGTAGAATTTACAGGTATCCTTCTTGATTCGCATGTTTTCCCTCATATTCGGGAATTTGAATACACCTTTTTTAAGGTCCTCCATGCGCGCATCCTCGCCATGAGTGCTTCTTAATACATAAGATGTTGGCACAAAACCTTCAAACGTGAAAACCCACAATCTTTTTGTTAGATCAGGGGCGTTATCAGTAAGTCCATATGTCGCACGTATTTTGCCTTGTGTTTCAGTAAACTCTACAGTAGCCTCCTCACCGTTGATGATGTAAGGGGAAAGGTCTTGGCTAAGGATTGATCCGTCTTCCTTATAAATAATCACAGTGCTAGTTGCTACTGGACCAACCATAAATTTAAATACTGTCCGCTCCTTATTCCCCTTAGGGGTTATATCCTGCAATTCTCCTAGGAACGTATCTTTGGTGATGATTGGCTCTTCTCCAAACCCTCTAATCTTCCCGCCGTAACCCACTGTAATACCGACATATCTATGTTGATCGTCACTGCCCTTTGATTCGAATAAATAGGTCTCAGCAAAAGTTTTTCTATAGGTGTCCTCCACACCATCTACCACTAAAGGAGCTACTGAACGGTATTTGGCCAACGTTCCCCAGCCACCTAAGTTAAACAGCTCTTCTAGTTTTTCTGGTAACTTCTGTACCGGCAGATCTAAATCAAAAAATCCATCTGTATTTATTTCCATAGTTTCTTCACCTCAACTAAATTACTTTTATTGCGGGCGCAAGCACCCCAGCAGATTCATTTCCCGCTAAATCAACTGCTGTTACTTTTACTTCTGGTGTTGTGCCAGTTCTAATGCCAGCAATTCTATAAAAGTCAGTTCCAGTAACCCCTTTTGCATGCATCTTTCCATTCACATAGATGTTTAAGTGACTGAAATCTGCCTCAGTCGGTAAAGTAAACTTTAAATCCAAGGTTTGTGATTTAGGGCTGCTGGCTTCTACAATTACCACATCGCTTGGCGGGGTAGTATCCCCATCGATCAGAGGTGGCTCTTTAGTTGGGCTATGATCTTCAATATATATCCCTAATCCCGCAGGTCTAAAAGGCGTTGCAGGTACTTTAGTGAGCGGCGAAACTGCCCCTAATTTCATAGGCTTGTACATTTCATATACCTTATCTGGGCATCCTTCTTTCATCACTTTAAGTTTTGATGCCCTTAACCCTTGAGGGTTAAATGCTATTGCTTTGTCTAGGTATCCTCGATTTCCTTCTTCTGGGTGGGATACGTATATCCGAGTAGAAGGGGTTTTCTCAGAGTACCTTGATGGATTGTGCTGGTACTTATAGTTTTGTGTTTCTTCCATCGGCTCATAACTGCGTGGATATTTTTTAATCTTATCTGCCCCTCGCCTTAATGGTGGCATCTCGTTTGTTGTTGCTCCCCATGACAGGTAATGCGACTGATATCTGGCTCCAAATCTTGACCTGGATACAATTACAGAGTCTATTCCATTGGATGGATGGTTGGGATAAAGTTTCAGTAACGGTTGAATCATCGTCCCGCCTTGAGCCTCTGGATCATCGAAATCAAATAGAGATATTAGGTGGTCAAAATCAATAGTAGAGTATGATTTTTCACTAAGTGCGTTCAAATTAGTACTCATGGGAATTAATTTCTTTGTAGTACCTAGCTGTCCTCTCTCTACAGTGACATAACCAATACCGTCTCTAAATTCACTGTCATCTATAATTTCCTTGTCTACTATTTTTACGATCTCATCGCTGCCTGTTACCTCAAGATAAGCTGGCAACTCTCCTAGGTTGAAAAGACCTGAAACAGGGATTCTCAAAGCTTGTGATGATACCGTTTCTCTTACATACAACACTGACCTGTTATCTTCGTCTTTGTTAGTCGTGACTGGAGGTACTGCCCCAGAAAACAATGCATATCCTTCATCCTCTTCGCCTTCAATCATGGATTTTAACGGTCCAAAGTAGAGAGGCACTGTCGGCACTAAATTATGTTCCCATGCTGGTGCTGTGTCTGCCTGCAGCACTAAGAAAATCCCTTTGCTGTCTACATGCCCTTGTACAGTTACCTCAGAATCTGTCCACCAGTTCGTATGCCAGATAGGGTTTTCCACTACATCTAAGTGCTCAGCCCGAAGGTTGGCTTTATTTATAGGAGACTGCATTACCCTTGGGTCTGTTTTGACGATGACTACCTCTAAAAACTTTTCTACCCATTTGGTTTCCCATACTTCAATATCTAAAGCAGAACGGATAACGTGATACTTTGATGCGTTCAATAATTTACCATCAAAGTTTAAATCCCTGGACTCCTCATCATAGTCATCAGATAAATCGGGGTTGTAGAAGGTTTTAACCACATCGATATCCATGTCTCTCTTAGTCTGATATTCGCTGTTACCCATGCCAGGCATGGTTACGATTGTGGCTAATCCGTTATCATGGATAAGTTCTTCGTTTGGCATCTTTTCAAGCATGTAGAAATAGAGAGAGGATCTAGTTACAGTGTTCTCATATTGAGTTCTAATCCACTCATTCCAGCTTGGAGTCAATCCGTCATTGGGGGTTCTAATCGGTATCTCTTCTTCTTGTCTGAATTTAAGATCAAAATAACCTACCGTAGCTAATCCAAAAAGGATGCCGTCTGAGTTTCTAAAAATCGTATGTTTAGCTGCAGCATAGTTAACTCTGCTTCTTGTCTTATAGTGCGCTCTCGTATCATACGCAGCCTTGTAAAACGTTCTTTCAACTACCCAGCCATTGTTGGTAAGCAACTCAGCAAACATATCTTGAAGATTATCCTCTTCAAATTTTGATGGGTACTCCCTAGGCGTAGAGTCTATATAAGGCATGTCTTCACCCCTAATCTAATTGAATTATTCTAGCTGAGCTCATTATAGGCACTACAAAAGCGCCCATAACGCGCTTATGTCTTGGAAGGGACCGTTGTTTCTGCTAACAGTTCATTGGTCTTGGTGACATAGATACTGATTTTATGCTCCTTAGACTCATCTAATTGGTTACTGATGACATAAGATGTCGTGCCTGTAACCCCTTGAGCATATTGATTTTCGTCAACATAAACATCAATATCGCCGGAATAACCTGACCAGCTTATACGCTTATGTTTTCTTAGTACTTGGTAAGTAATTGTCACTTCTTCTTCGCGTACTTCTTTATTAACCAAATCGCCTCTGCTATCAACTAGTCCTTTATAAATAGCTATCGTTACTGGCCTAAATGGTGTCGCTGGCTTCTTAGTGGCAGGAGAACTGGCACTTACTTCTGTCACAACATACGCATCATATTTTTTGCTGTCCTCAATACCTTCTTCACTGAGTATTCGAATTTCACCCGCGCCCATTTGCCCGCCGGTAACCCCTATCGTGTTTTTCAGGTACCCTCTAGTTCCCCCATCTGGGTGAACAATATTCAACCAGGTAGTTGGCACCTTACCAGAGTACCGAGATGGGTGGTACCCATACTTCGATTGAGAAGTTGCTCTAGGGTATTTTCTTTTTCCGTCTGCTGATGCTCTCTTTGGCTCAATAGCGTTGGGCGGGGCTTCGACAGATAAATAATGTCTTTGGTATTTGGCTCCTCTAGCACTCCTACTCACGATAATGTTGTCCACACCGTTACCTGGATATGATTTATAAGTTTTCCCTACAGGGAGAATTTGTTTTCCTGCCTGTATTTTTGAATCATCGTAGTCATACTCTGCAATTTTTTGGAGACTGTCTTGGTCTGGTACTGTCCCTGCAAACAACACTACAGCGTCATCTCCCTCATCTTCTGGGACAAACTCTCCAAAGTAGAAAGGTATTCGTGGCACAGCGTTTCCTTCCCATAATGGGGTATCATCTGCCTGCATAACAAAGAACGCTCCAGTGCTGTCTATATGCCCTGTCACCTCAATTTCAGAATCCCCCCACCAATTCGTATCTTGGGTGTATTCTTTAATACTTTCCAAGCTAGGTGCTCTCAATAATGCTTGCACGATAGGAGACTGCATTACCCTCGATTCCTGCTTACTTATATTTGAAATAGACCCACTAAGGTTTGTCTCAGTAATTTCTACATCTAGCGCCATTTGTAAAAAGTTACTCACGTCACTTTTAGTCGGTGGAACAAATGCAGTCCTCCACGGCAATAAAGTAGTACTTCTCTTTGGAGTAGTCGGTAGTGATTCCACCATATAAAAATAAAACGGCGACCCTATTCTCTTTTTGTTGAATTGAGCCTCTACTACGGCTAAAAAAGCTGCTTTTTCTGCCTCTGTCCCTTTTGAAAAGTCATAGTTAGGGTACTCCTTACCTAGTTCACTAATCTCTGAAGCAACTGCTATCCCTAAATACTTCCCATTTGCGTTGCTCAGTATCTTATGCTCGGCATATGCACTTACATATGTGCCCACGTTAGATTTATTACTTGAAACTAAAGCATCTGAAACTGCTGCTCTTTTAAAATCCGCAGCTAAGTTCCAACCATGTTTTATAAAAATTTCAACTAAGTCCTCTAGCTTGGTTTCTTCATATACCTTATACTCTGATAATGCAGCTAGATTGTTTAAATATGGCATTTCATGCACCACCCTTTTAATAAAATAAAAAGACGAGGTTTCCCCTCGCCTAAACAGTAGGTTTGATTCTTCATGTGTTGCAAGGACTTATACTAAATATAAGTCCTTTACATTTATGCTTAACCTTAATTGACAATATGTGCTCTACCGCTGATGCCAGCAGGTACACTGCTAGGGCAGTATAGTGTGTAAGCCCATCTTGTTCCTTTGCCTCCATCATTCATAACAATTTTAATTTTCCCTTGGGATGGCTTGTATTTAAATCCAAAAGGACTGCCATTTTCATATAACTGTTGTCCCGTGCTATAAATGTGTTTTCCTCCAATATAAAGATGCATTTCATCTGGCTCTCCGAAGAAATTAAACTCTACGAAGTAAGTTCCAGTTTCATTGACATTGTGTGTAAAAGCTCCGTATCCTAGTGACCCGTTTGCAGCCTGCCCACATTTCAATTCCTTTGTAGGTTCGTTAGGTCTTGGATCAGTTCCTCCATCACCTTCGCCTGGATTGGTACCTCCACCGTTTCCTGGGTCTTCTCCGCCGCCATTAGGGTCTGGTATGCTTGCTTTAGAAACTGTAATGTTTAGATATACCTCGCACTCATTTCCGTTCCCATAATCCGCCACAAAGCGTATCCGATAACTGCCTTCTTTCCTTAGACGTACCCTTGAATTGGAAACTTTCTCTACGCCATCAGGTGCTTCCAACACAACACTTCTTAAATCTGCCTTATTTACTCCATGCGAGTAAGTAAAGTTAACAGTATCTCCCACTTCTATTGTGCCCGTGTTAGATGCTGTGACTGCAAAAGCACATTTAAATTCTGTAACTAAGTATCCAACAACAGAACACTCCTGCCCATCGTTATAGGTCACTACAATGGTCACCTTTGAGCTGCCTTGCTTAAGCAACTTGAACTTTGTTTCATTTGTTTGCTCTATCTCTGTTTCATCATAATTGTAGTGAATATCTCTTATTCCAGAAGTATTGCTGTGTATTAACTCAAACGATAGTTCTTCGTTAATAAGCCCCCTCACAGTGGTTTCCCTTAATTTAAGTCCACACTGCGGCGGTACTACATCCCCAACAACAATTGTGTCTGTTGGTTTCTCAATAGATGGCAATGGAGGAGTAGATATCCTCTCAAAACAGTATGGCTCCTTCAGCATCCCCACAGCAGCCATTCTATACTGAGTTGATGGCTTTTTTGTGAATGGGGAATCACCCTCAATGATAGTTAAGTAGTATTCGTCATAAAGTGCGTGTAACTCCCTATCACTTCCATTTCCGCCACTGTCTCCTGGTTCTTCTCCATCCTCTCCAGGAACGCTTCCTTTTAGATTGGCCCACACAAACGGGATACGTACATTTAACACTTTCCCGCTTACTGTTTTAACGTTTAACCATAATTCATAGATGCCTTCTTCAGCCATATTCATGAAGTCATACAACGGCGATCCATCGTTCAAATCTTTCTGAGTGAACACAATACCTTTAACAACTAGCAGCTTGGGATTGGAACTGTCTGATTCTGCTCTAATACTTCGTCCTGCTTCTCCAACAATATAAGGCTCTTCAATTAGTTGCCCGCCTTCTCTCGCGTACCTAAGATTAGCAGTGATAGATTGTACCCTTTCCTCATCTTCCCTTAATAAATAAATATCTAAGTAGGAAGCGCTGTGCCTAAAGATGTCAATTTCTAGTGGTCCTTTGTTATGGTAGGAAATCACATCACCTACAGAGTTAAAAATGTATCTTGCAGGCAAATGTCTCCAACGTATTGAATGTATGATAGGTGAGGTATCCCCTTCAACAAATCCAATATTTTGGGGTGTTTCCATATCTGGAACCGGTCGTACTGCCATGTCTGCTACCTCCCCTAAATATCTGCATTCATTCCCATTTCACTAAGCTTTTCCTCAATATATTTGAACTTAGAGTAAAATTTTTCTCTAAGGAATGGCCTGTTTATTACATAAAACATAAAAGCCTCTGCAAAGTCTTCTGCAGGTCCAAAGCATCCGTAATCACTGACTGGTGCTAGTTTTCCGTTATCTGCTGTGGTTCCTGGGTTTGTTTTATACAGTTCTTTAAAGGTCCCGTCTGTTTTTTCCTCCCAACCACTTATAGCAAGCCATTCACTTCTCAGGTGCAGCTCTTCACCAAGTACGTCCTCTGCATGCGCTGAGATAGCGTGTCCCATTTCATGTATTGCTGTTTCTGTTGCAATTGTTTCTGGTACTCTTTCGTCCGTTATTTCCTTGATGAAGTACTCTGAATACCCGCCCTCAACTTGCTCTCCGAATCCATCGCCCGTCTTAATGTAATCATGGGGCCTATTAGCTTTTATTGATTTCTGACTGTACTGCAGCAGTGTAGGTTCAAAATTGATTGCGCTTTTGAACGTCTTTAATATGTTTTCTGCTTTCCCATTGCTGAACCGGACCATTACTCTCTTATCTGTAGTGAATGCCCCAACTCTGCCAGATCCTTCATAAATTTGATTAAACTCAATCCAATCATATATGTCATTCGGTACTCTCTTCATTTCTGCCAGCATAGAGTCTAGGATGTCTCCCTCTAAGTATGGTTGGCTTGGCGGAAAGAATAGTACCGGTTTATTAAGAATCAACGATGAGTAAAGAGATGCTTTTTCGAATGTGTTAAGGCATTTAAACTCCTCTGAACCATTCTCTTTAAATTGAACCCAAGTTTCTTCTAATTGCTTCAATTTCCCTTCTTTATTCAACCTTATGGCTTTCCATAAATTGTGGTGGTATGCTCTCACCTCTTTCACCTGAGAAAGGGCATAGTTAAATCCGCTGTGCTCTTTCTGGAGCACTTCCAATAGATCGTTTCGCCCTTCCCAAAAACGGTTATCCATGTTTCTACCTAGTCCCTTATCTTTATCACTAAAGAACTCCTGAGTATACGAGGTAGGTATCCAATAAGCCGTGTCCTCATTTGATGATTCGTCACACATAAAGGTTATACTTTGCTTTTCTACTCCTGCGCCAACTCCGTTATCCTCTGATGGATCCCATGGAGTGATAGGGACCTCTATAGGAGATTCTGGTTGGTATTTGGCCTCAGCACAATCTGCGCACCAGTTAGGCTTTTTCAATATAGTACCTTCCGAAAGATTAATTAACGGAGCTAAAATAATGTTAGGGATGTATCCAAGTGTACCGTCCTCAGGATGCACTACATATGCCCGCGATACCTTCATGTCTTCTGAGTACCTTGATGGATGGAAAGAGTATTGATAATACCCATACCTAAGATAATTCCACGCTCTAGGGTACTTTCTCGCCATTTCTTCTTCCTTCTCCGTTCCCTCAGCCTCTTTGACTTTTCTAATCTCTTCTCTAGTTGGAGGCATTAGGTGAGGAGGTGCTTGCCATTTTAGATAATGCTTTTGATATCTCGCACCGTATTTACTCTTTTTAATCATGATCGATTCAATGCCATTAGAGGGATGATCCACATAATTCCTAGTGGTTGGCTGCAAGGTATCAGTGACAGTCTCTACATTGTCATAGTCAAAGAATTTACCCACTTGCCTTCCGCCTAATAATGCAATAGGGGTGCTTGTCCTAGGTGTGTCTTCTCGCATCAGATTTCCAAAAAAGAAGGGCACTAGTGTAACCAAGTTATCTTCCCACCCAGGAGCAGAGTCAACTTTTAAGGTAAAGAAGCAGCTAGTTTCATCAAAGACTCCTTTTAGTTGGACCAGCGAATCTCCCCACCAGTTCGTATTAGCTCTATAATTTAACTTACCTATTTTTGCAATATGCTCATTCGTATCTCCCTTCAAATTCATTGTCACGATAGGAGATTGCATCATGTTTGGATAAAACTCATCGTCAGAGTGGTATTCAATATCTAGACTAGACTTAAAAACACCTGACCCCGCATCTTCATACATCACAGTAATCGGTGCTGCTTTCCCCTCTATGGTTAATGCGTGGGTGAATCCGGTATACTCATCTAATGTGTAGGTGTAAAGGGTTGTGTACTGCACTAAATCCTTATACATTTGTACAAACCCTTTGAAAAGCTCTTTTTTCTCCTTCGGTAACTCACTAGTGTTTACTTTTACAGTGCCTGTAGATTGTGCAAATCCTAAAAGTTGATTGTCCCACCTTCGGAATATTACATGCCTTGTAATGCAGATGTTCCCTTCTTTGCTTCCTTCAGGTACCTTGTATCCGTCCTTACCTTTAACAAAAAGACCAAACTCAAAAGATATTTTATAAAGGTCCACCTTTTCAGCAACAGTATTAAAATTCTGCCACCATTTATTGCCTCTCTCATCTTCAAAACGTCTAAACACTTTGTAAAAAAGGTCATCTAAAAATTGATCGTGTCTTAATGTCTCTTCCACCCAAGGCATTTTATCTACCTCCCTTCTGCATTCACCTCTGGTCCTCTCAAACCCTGATAATTGATCCAAACATACTTTGACTTCCCGCCCCTGTTATCAAAACGAAAAGTGATTGTTTCCCCTGCTTTTATCAACTTGACTGCCATAAGCTGAATGCCCTCAGGAACCTCTTTGGTGTATATGTTTTTGCAGATATAATTTAACTCTTCTTCCTCACCGACAAAAACACTCCAGCTATCTGTGGGATGGTACCTATTTGCCCCAACAGCGATGCTGCACAGCTCAATATCTTGCTGTGGCGTGTATTTTAGATCAAAGGTTTCAACTTTTCCTGGCAAGTTCATTTGAAGTCCCTCTATATAAGGCAAAGTTTTTCTGGGCATGAAAGGGTAATCCAGTCTTCCCCCAACTAAACGCCCTAAGTTATCTAAATCACCGCCCAAAACAATACTTGCATTTACGTCACTCATCTACTTCCTCCTCCTCAATTTCCTCATCTGGGTACCCTTCCTCAGCAAAATCTTCTTCCATTTGCTGCGGTGTATCGATTACAACGTCACTTGCACCATCTGATGTGATACCTGTCATCCATTCAGGCTGGGTATCTAAAATACTTTCATCTTCATATCCACTCTCATTAGGGGTTATTTCATCTTCGTCCAAGTATTCATAGTCTGCATAGTCTTCTGCGTCATCTGCTTCACTGTCATACCCTTCATCACTTCCTCCCCCATCATAGAAATCATTAGCATTTTCGTCCTCTCCTACGAACAGCTCTTCTATCTCATGAACCGCTTCTCCAAGGTATTCGAAAGTGACCTTGATAACTTTAGATTTATCGTCCCTAAATATTTCTGCTGTCATGCTTTCTACTTGACCAGAGAACTCTGTAACAGTTTCTATGGTATTGATCAGGCCTTGCCTGCCACCTTCTAGCTCTTCTCTATTTACCGTGATGGTTCTTATGGCTCCGTTTGTATAAGCCACTACCACCCCTGTTAACTTGCCTGATTCACGCAGTATTTCCATGCCTTCAGTTCGCCAAGGAGCGGTATCAAATATAGGAGTACCTACTACTGTTTCTGTAGATGCTTCTTCATGGACAACTGCACCTTTATTTTTGCTAATTTGATTACTTCGATTGATGATATCCAGTACAGCAAAAACATCATTTGTATTTAAAAAATTTTGTTCTCCGCCCACTCTAACCAACTCCTTGCACGCATTATAGGCAAAATAAAAGGCATCCCTAACTACTCAAAGGAATGCCTTTTCACTTATACTAATGTTGTATTTTTAACAAGATTTGCTGGAGCCGTACCAGGACAATATAAGGTGTATTTCCAATAGGTGTTGTAGGTCATATCTATTCCTTCATTCAGTTTTACTTCAATCTTCCCTTCCGACTTCCTATAGTAAAAACCAATTGACCCTTTATTAGAGACTATTTTATTTGTAGTCCATCTTAACTTCCCACCTACGTAAATAGACATTTTATCTCCTTGCCCATACATGTCCCATGAAACGTATACATAACCACTCTTTGTGACTTTGTGAGTAAATGACGCTTTTTTCTGCCCTGAGTTTACAATTGCCCCACATTCGACTTCCCCCTCTACATTTTCTGGGGAGGTTTCGACAGGAATGGAATAATCAAATACTTCTTTTTCATAGGTTTCTTTATCCATCCAAGTGAGCTCTAGAAAGTTGAACATGCCTTCCTTATTAAAAACTAACCGATTACCTTTAACGATGAAATAGCCCTCTGATGAAGTATTGCGGTCATATACGTAAACACCATCAAGTATGTCTATCATAGGATTACCTTTTACCGCCGTATTGATTGTCCTTGCTTGCCGTTTCATATCGAAAAACAGCTTTTCGGCTACATCAGTTTTAATTCCTTTGGCTGTCGCACCAAAGGATTCATCAATCCAATCAAGAACGATTTTAGCTGTGCGCCATCTTCCTTTGGTTGCAATAAATAATTCCTTGTCTACAAAATGCTCTATCTGAAGACCACTTCCAACTACAAGCAAATGATTCCTAACTCTAGAATGGTCTATAGATGTGCTGAGAGTTTTGATATTTTCGTTATCAATAAATTCCCATTTCGGTTCAACTGCGGTTAAATTCCTCATGTTTTCTAAACGGTAAGTCCCATACCTATCACAATATGATCTAAACATCAGATCTCCTATGACTTCCTGTATGGCATCCGCCGCCCTAGTGCCCTCATTGAAGTCAATAGCCTGCACATAAGGATTCTTAAAACCATAAGCATCTCTAACTGTGGCAATTTTCTTTTCGATGTACTGCTTTTTCTTCGGGTCCCAGACAACGGCTTTTTTGCCTCCGCGGTCTATGTCAATGTAGTATGTCTCTTCTATTTGTGCATCTGGATACTTTAAGTCGTCTTCGTGCTGCCTCCATCCAAAGAGGCCTGCCTCATTGACAATGTTGTGGACAATTGCAGATTTTACCCATAACGTGCTATGCGTCTCATCACCATGAATCTCATCTCTTCGTGGAAATGTTAGCATGCGATCAAATACATACTCTTCTAGGTCATCATACATATCCACGCAGTTTATAGAGACTGTACGTGCTTCTGAATCTTGCTCTATTTCCCCTTTAACCCTGCCGGTGAATACCCTAACCATTTCATCACCATAGCCCCCATATATTCTGACCATTGCCCCCTCAGACAGAACGTGCTGCAGGTTGCTTCCTTCTAGGTAGGTCATTTCTGCTGCATGTTTATTATCAGGGAAAATGGTGTTCTGCTGGTAGGTAGGTGAGTAAACTCCCTTACTATTATCTAAAGTGAATTTGGCTGTAGATGTCCTCATATCAAAATGACTGCTGACTTCACAATTCATCACGTCTTTCTCAATTGTAAATGTCTTGTCATAAACAAATGCCCCCGTCTCAATCCACACATCTCTTTTCTTCAATCGAGAGGTAACATTTACATTGGTGTATCCGTGCTGTACATCTACTTCTGCTACTTTAAAGCACTTTATACCGAACTCTGCTTGTCCACTAACGTTCTCTATTGTGAAGTCAAGTATGTGAGAGTTTTCGCCCTCAGTGCCATTGTTAGTCATCTTTGTGTAAATCGGCTTTTCATACGTTGGTTTAGACGTATTATTTTTGCTAGTGTACCTTTTCACTACAATCCCATCGTAGGTGACTGTCACAGAATCCCCGCTCTTTAACTGACAAAAGAATGCATACTCATACCAACCATCCGCGCTAAAATTGTGCCTGTACCCAAAATCCTTCACTTGTCCCTTTTTAACATTGCTGCTGAAACCGATGTACTTTTCACCAGTAACTGTAGAGGTGAAGTGCTTAATGTTTTCTTTTCCAATCCAACTTGCATCTAACTTGGCATTTTTGTCGAAGCACTTGTTGAATTTCAAGTTAGTTTTCACCGTCATCTTAGGGTTCTGAGGGGCGTTGTCGCCAACACCTATCTTCTGCGCTCCCGTTAATATCCAATAAGGGTCTAGGTGTCCTGAACCGTGGTATACCCATCCTCCTTTCCACACCTCAAAGTGAAGGTGCGGACCTGAAGAGTTTCCGGTTGACCCTGCTCTTCCTAACCTGTCGCCGGCCTTAACGTTTTGTCCTGACTTTACCTGTAAGGAGTTCTCCTGCATATGTGCATACACTGTTTCATATCCATTCGAATGCTTAATAAATACTACATTCCCGTAAGATGTGCTGCGATACGCTCTATTTACGTAGCCGTCAAATGCAGCTACAACCCACTTTCCGTTAATCCCTGTCTTAGATACTATATCTATCCCGCGGTGCCCTGCACGCCCTCCCTTGTGAGCCATATGATGAGAGGAAACATAGGCACCATTATTAAAATCTTCACCTTCAATTGGAAATGTCACGGATCCTAACTCAACATCTCCCGCACTCAATAGCTGTGATCCTTGAATGTCCTCATAGACATAATCATCGCACCCGCAGTCTTCCTCATTTTCTTTCTCCATACTTGCTGAGACTTGGCTTGTCCCTTCTTTACACTCCCACTTTGACCCACCTAAACGGATGACATCATAGTAGGTCTTCACCCTACTTTTCCAGTTTGCCCCGTCTGCTGACCACACCCATCTGTTGTAGCCTTTATCTCCACCTTGATGGAAGTAATCAATGTCGCTTGCATTCATGTATCCCCTTGACTTGATAGACCCAAGCCGACTTTTCATCGCCTCAGCATATCTCTTACAGGCATACTTGGCCTGTGTATCAATTCCTGAATAAGTTTGATCACATGCGCCAGGACAGCCATACCCTACAATAAAACTTCCCTTCTCTGGTCGCCCTTGACCTAATGTACCGAATCCTGTCTCATGCTTGGCGACAGCGAGTAGAAAATAAAAGGCTTGTTTAGGTAAAGCGTAAACAGAGCACCACTTGGCGAAGGTACATTTAATATACTCGAACCGGTCACCTGATTCCCCACCAGATACTACTGTTCCAGGTTCCTCCGTTTTAATAGAAGTGAGAGGCGCGTCATCTAATTGATTAAATGTGATAGAGGAGCTTCTAATACGATCCCAGACCTCAAATCGATCCTTGAGTCCTGGTATATAGCTTGCCTTATCTATCTCTATAATAAACCTAGGCTCCCTACCTAATGAGTCTATCTTTTTCGTTATGTCCTCTATTAAATCTGTTGACGGAGTATCTTTGTCATAAATTTGTGTCATATTCTTATTCACCCCTACCTAAATCGTTCTAATGCCCACTCTATAAATCTATTCAGATATACTGCTGTCTCCGCCTTAGTCATGCATGTCTCCGGCTGAAAGGTTTTATCATCGTATAACGGAAAAACATAGCACCCGTCATTAAATTTCTCATCCATGATGTTTAAGACTTCTTCTTCATACCATTTCCCAACAATCTTCGGTCGGTCCTTGATATATCTCTCAGTCTTCGCAGTAATTTTCGGCTGATATCCCCTATCAGAGTATCTGTTATAGAGGTTTATTCTCATTCTCTGTAACGTATAGAAGAACTCTCCCTTCGAAATCGTAATCTCAGGGAAAAACATATCGCTGTATTTAGGGCAGTCCGTTTTTGGTACAACTTTCTCTCGTTGTCTATTTTTGATTACAGCTCCTGCTTTGTAGTTATAGTTCACAAAAACAGGGAATCCGTTCAAATTATGAGAAGTGTATAAATATCCATCAATGATGGTAAAACAATCATCTTTTAATCCTATAGTCCGCTGCAGCGCTTTTTGGACTGACTCATTTGCTTTTGGACGCACTGATATCCTTCTCAGCTTACGATTTAAACAAACTGCCAACTCATTCAAGCTGTACCTATCATCAAAAACATACTTCTTCTGCATCTCTAATTTCTTTGTGGGGTATTTCTCAGAACATGATTTACTTAAAGGGTAGGATTGGCAGCTATTTGATTCATGAGTACCTTCGTGCATATCCACTACGCCAGACAGTACTATGCTGACATCTTTCCCGCCAGCAGTAGGATAACCTATATGCACTTTTCCACTTGCCAGCTTAGATGGCTTGGTAGGGACTCCATCAATATAAACTGTAACTTTCTCACGGGAATCAGGCTTATATCCTTTTATTGAAAACGATGTTTGCCCCTCACTAGTGGTGAAGTTGAATACATTCCTAGTCTTTCCTGTCTTAAATTTGTTGTATGTCTTGGGGGACAACAACGTTTCCTCTTTGCCTTGGTCTAAATAGATCGTATCAGCTTCTGTGATTGATCTGAAAAACCAATCATGTGGCGATATATCAAGCCATTTCTTACTCTTTTGCACCTCAATTCCCCCTTAATAGCTTATCAATGTGCTTATATGTCCTTACTAGATAAGTGGTAACCTGTGCCCTACTGATCCAGACCTCAGGCTGAAAATACTGCACTGGTGTCCCATCATCTTCAAACGATGGAATGAGTCCACGTTGATGCATTTCCTCAATATATTTTTTTGCCCAATGATCATCTATATCCACATAATTGTGTTGCCTTCTGAGATCAAAGTCTTGTTTTCTTATAAGTGCTAGATTGACTGTAACCATGTACTTGGTTTCCATCTCAACGGTTTGTAAGTCTACATCTCCATGCACAATCCCCACAAAGATAGACCCTTTTTCATCATAAAATTTGTGCTGCGCTCCCTTAAACTGCTCCCAATCTGCATACTCATTCTTTGACGAAAACAATAGTTGTATGGTGGTTGTGTAGTATGCTGTCCCTTGACTCACCAAACCTGCTGAGGACTGCAGGTTAGTGTTCACCTGTGACTTTATAATTGGCGTGGGTGGCTTATATTCTCCTGTGAGCCTAGCCTTGACCCTTACGAACTGAACACCGTTATCATAAAAAAGTTTTCTTTTGTATACATCATCTTGTGTTTTACCTGGTTTTTGTTGTGACATTTTTTCTTCACCTCTTATAAATTATAAGAACCCCACCAATATAATTGATGAGGTCTTGTAATTACCCTATCTTGGGGTAGGACCAAGGGGCAGAATTAATTTGATTTCTAAGAGATGCGGTACGTCCCTCAACAATTCCTTTTCCAATCTGACTGCCTATCTGAGCAAGTTGTTTACTTCCTGTCTTATCTGTAACATTCGGGAGAACGATATTTACATAAGCATCGCCTTGCTGCAATGTCATACTTGAATGTGTGCCTTTTTTAGCCATGTAATCGTACTGCGACATCACGGCAATTCCTTCTGGTAAGTTGAACGTTCCGCCCATCTGTGACTTCAATTCTTGATGTATACCTAATTGCGCCTGCAGTGACTGTTTTGTTAGGTCCCTAATATCCTTCATGATTGTTTCAAACTCAGATGAACCCTTCGCATAACGTCCGCTATCCTTTAGAGCAACCCGCTCCGATAACTGTCGATCAATGATGTTTTTACGGTCCTGTAGTTCTCCAATACGTAAATCCCTAGCAAGAGGACTATCATCATTGACTCCTGGACCCAAATTAACTCTTTCTTGCAGATATTTAATTTCCACATCGTCCATGTTATTACTGAAGTTGTTTCTCCAGGCAGTCAGTCTCTGCAACCGAAGATTTTTCACTTCCATCTTAGCCCCAGCTATTTGCTGCTCTAGTGCAAGGATTGCATCAGTTAAAGTGTTATCAGGATCCGCCAAACTTTGTGCTCTCAGTGCGCCTAACCTCGATTCCATTTCACTAATCATGTTAGCTGAAGTCCCTAACTGATAATCGATATACTTTGGACTTTCTGTGTTCATTGTTAGGCCTGCCAAAGTATCTTGTAACTGTTTACGTGCTGAGGATCTAGAAAACTCTTTTTGCGTGTTTGTGATGTAAAAGTCAGTTCGTATTCTCTGCGCCTCGACCGCTTTTTCTCTGTCTTGGACTTCGTACTCTTCTCGAAGTTTTTTCTCTTTGTCCTTGTTGTTTTCTACAGATTCCCTCAACTTCTTGTATTCTTTTGTTTCTGTCTTTTCACCGGTAGCAGGATCGATTGTGTATTGCCCGCCTGCCTTTTCTAGAAGCGCCAATTCTTTTTCTCTTTCTTGGATAAATGTACGTAAGTCAGCAATTTCTTTCTTGTACGCTTCCCTCTCTTGTGCAATGGCTTGGAGTCTAAACTTCATGTAAGTTTCAGAGTCAGATTTCACTCCATTTAAGAGAGAATTCAAGAGATTGAGCTGCCCATCTCTGGAAGCAGAACTCTTACTGTCATCTATCCTAGTTTTCAAGTCTTCATAGGAGAAATAATCGTATTCCCCCTCTTCAATCATATTGTTCTCCCAGGCTTTTCTCGCTCTTTCAGCCTGAGCACGTCTCATGTTTTGTTCAGATTCAGAGATGGCGAATTTCTTATATTCTTCTATGAAATTCTCCTTTTCCATGTCCTGCAAGTCCGTAAACTTTCCTGAATCTTGTAGGTACTTGTTTGCTAAATCCTCATAGGTTGCTTTGGTGTATGTCCCACCATTGGCTTCTTTTGCTCTTTTAGAGTTTTCTGATTTTAAAGCAGCGGAAGCATCATTTGTTCCATACTCCTTTTGCATCCATTTAGCCATTTCATCTTGAAAGCTTTTTACATCATTTACACCAACTTTAGCGTTTCCTGCTGTAAAAGCATCAATAACCGTATTCCATAGGAGGCCTCCACCTCTAGCAAGAGCTGCAGTAAAGTTGCCACTATTCATATCTCCCTGCAGCTTTGCCCAAGCCTCTCCACTATCATTATTGACAGTCCTGAAATCCCTAATCTTTTCTTGCTTCTCAGTCAAAGCAAGTGTTTCAGCATTGCTTGATAGCACATCTCCCACTGCTACAGCCAGTGCCATTTGTTTTGCAACGCCTCCGATATTTTTAGCAAGCCCAATCATGGCATTACCTGCACCACGTGCCCGTTGTGGAATGGAATCTACCATGTTTAAGAATCCTTGCATCCTGCCTTTGGTGGCATTTTCAGCTTCGCTTGCTACGCTTCTGACTGCCCTACCAAGATCACGGTAAGCCTCAGATCCTCTTCTTGACTCATTGTGAGCTTCGCGATTCTTCTTCTCGAAATTATCTAAGGCTTTATTTAGATCATCTACATTTCCAATCGCCTTACCTACAGACATGTAATCAGTATCTAAGTAAGTCTTGAAATCAGCTCTTTTGCTCTCACTCATACTACCTAATCGGTTAGCAGTACCTCTATGATTGTCGTCTAGTTGGTTAAACTTATCTTTATCCGACAAGCTGGAGGTTAGCTGATCTGCAAATTCCTTTGTAAATGCACTTTGAACAACCCTGTCCTGCATGATATTCCTTGCACTATATGCAGCCCGTGCGTGCATGTCCTCCGCAGACACGCCCTGCCCCTTCTCTCTTCGATATCCCCTCGATTCATCCATTACACTAAACAGATCAGGTAAATTATTCACTTTCCCATTCCTGTCTGAGATGTACTGCCTGATTTCTCTCCTACGGTCATTGTCTAAATTAGATAGCTCCGTAAAATAGCCCTTCAATGTGTCATTTTTCATCGCAGCATTATAAAACTTCTGATCCCCAAGCCTTCCACGTAGCTCTCGGCTATCACCTAGTACGTGGTTATTTAAAAAGTCTTTTCCTCCATACACCTGCCTGCCGGTCAGTGTATTTCCTCCAAAATACCTTTGTGCCATTTGCGCGTTGGCGTAATGTTCATCATAATTACTGGCTTTCCCAACCTTTTTCACACCATAAAGCGCGCCGAATCCAATCAGAGCGTTGGCTAAAATCCCTGTTAGCTGCGCAAAAAGTTCAGAGTTATTCTCTATGCCTTGTGCAAGGTTTGTGATGATCTTGGCAAGGTTCTGTAATTCTGGGTTCAGTTCCTCTAAAACAGAAACTAGACTGTTTTGAACTGATACTCCTGCACGCTCTAAAGTAATTGTAGGGGCGTTCATAGTAGTGGCTAACATCTCTTGAAGCCTGCTCGGATCCTTTTGCCACTCATCTACTTCTTGTTTAATTCTCCAGTAGGATAAGCCCCCACCGCTTGAATCGATTCCAGCCTTATTCATGCCATCTAAAAATGACATCAGTTTAGGGTATTGATACCCTCCACCTTCGCCATAAAGAATGGATTGAATTTCATCTTCACCCATGTACTTACTTTTAGCTACACGGGAAGTATCAGCTAAGATATCAACTAGTCCACGGCGAACCTTCAACCCCATATCATTTTCTTCAAATACTTTAATCCCATAGGATTCAAGTTTATTGGTGACAGAAGGGAGTGTGACCCTAGCTGCAATTGTCTTCATTGCGTTACCGATGTTTTCCCCTGATTGTCCAGAAGTTTGAATGGCCAGAGCGTTCAGTGCAACTGCATCAGGTGCACTTACCTTTGCGGAATGTAGTGCAGATCCTGATCTAGTCAAGGCTTTCATAACTTCATCTGAGGTTGACTTTGTTAACTGTGTAGCCACTCCAAAAGCATTAACAACCCCATCCAATTCCCATACCGATAATTTAAACTGAGCCATGATTGCCTCTAGTCCTGGAGCAATAACCTCTACTAGATTTGACTCGTTATCTAAACGGTATATCTTAGATGCCTGGTCAGTGAAGTGCATCGCAGAGGCTTTATCTTCTGTAAGACGTGAAGCTACTGCTGCCACCTGATTCATTTCACCATAACTGACCGCATACAGATTGGACATCTTGTGTAAGTCTGGTGTCATCTTATTGATATCACTATTCACCTTGCTCCAATCAGTCCTATTGTTTTCATCTTTGTACTCCGGCTTAAGCGCATAGTTCTGCATGATCTTTAACTGCTCTAATTGAGAGGCTTTAAATTGCTCAACCGCTTCATACACCTGCATTAATGGTACCCCGACCATCGATCCAGCTACTACATGCCTCACGGTATTAGTTACAGCCCCTTCAATTCCATGCCCATTAAAGTAATTATCTCTCCTAGAGTAGGGGTCGTTACCTACAATTCCAGCACTATCTTTCCTTTGAGCGTTGTTGTTGTTTATGACTGTGTTGTTATAGACATTACCGCCACCTGCTCCGTAGGACGCGGCACCTTTCAGTTTACCGTTACGGTTTAATGCCTTGGCATTCGTTTGTGCTGCGTTAATTTCTCCCCTTAATGAGCTAAACTGCATGTCAACAGATTCCCTAATCTTCTTAATGATGTCGTTATTTAATTTACCTAATTCTTGGATTAGATAGTGCTTGACACTTGAATTAGGGTGCATCTCAAACTCGCGAACCGATTGTCTGAGGCTTTTCATGGTCCCAGAAATGCCAGCTGTTACCTTGTTGTTAATAGTCCGCTCAAGAGAGGAAAACTGTCGTTGAAGCTCGTATGCTTTAGCAGATCCCGTATCTATTGTTTTTAAAGTTTTAGTCAGTTCTTGTGGGTTAGTATTTAAACTATCAGCTATATGTCTTTGCAAGCGTTTGGATAAAGATTTCATTGGGACCTCAACAGTCCTCGGATCAATTGTATTCATCCCTAACCTTATGTTCTTAGCGTATCCTTCAATCAATGAATCGATCTTTCTAGTCGTTGTTTTGAGTTCAGTACTCACCTTGTTCTCACTAGCTGGCAACTTACCTACATCCACATGCACGGCTTCTCTAATTCTGTTTTTGATTTGCTTTATTAATGGCTCAAATTCTTTTGATGTGAATTTAAGTGAAAGACCCTCTGTATCTACAGAAGGGTTAAGGATGATAGGATTTAACTGTTTTCGAATATCGGACAGTATGTGCTTAACTGTGTCCTTTGATATATCTAAATCCAGCCCTGATAAATTTTCAGGACTTACTGATCCACTGACACCTTTAATTGAATCAGTTAAATTTTTCGTTTGTAGCTTTACAAGCCTAGCAATTTCTTTATTCAATGCGTTGAACTCATCCTTGCCAATAGGAATGGTCCCTGTATTGTAGTTAGGGTCTAGTTGGATATTAATGTTCCCTACTTGTTTTAAAATGGCCCTATTCAGCTCAGCATCAACTCGCGCAAACAGGTGCCTCACTGTATCTTTTTTCACTTCTAAAGGGGCATTTCCAACCATACTCATTGCTATTCCATTCACTTTTAACGCAGCATCTATCTCCTGCTGGATAGATTCTCTTAAATTTCGTCCATTATTTCCTGCCGTTTGTGTTTGCAATCCCAATAAAGAGGTTTTAGCCGAATTAATTCTTTGTTCAAGCGAACCAAACTTATGATCCAAGCCCTCCATTGCCGATCCAAAGGCTTGGATATTCTTTATGGACTGCTCAAACCCTAACAATATTTCCGCCGACAGTCCCATACCTTTTCCTTCTTCAGACACCTATATCACCTACCCCAGCACTTGTGCTAAAAAATCAAGTCCTTCTTCGTCTAACTCTTCATACTCTCCGTCACCAATTTCCTCATCTTTGCTACTATTGCTCTCTACTTCTCCCGCTCCGCCGAAAAGACCACTATACGCCGCGCTGTGTACTTTAATCGTAAACTCTCTTTGCTTTCTGCACTTCTTCAAGTATAGGGTTAATTGAGGAAGAGTTAATTCCCACACATGCTCCTTACGCAAATTACAGTAATGAGCTAGGTCAAAAAATATTTGCGCCCAATCAACTTCAGCACTATTTGCGTCATAGTCCTCTTCCTCCTTTTTGTTATTTATAGTGACTTTTTTAAGCCGTTTAGCCCCAGCATAATATCAATAATTTTTTTGGCAGTGTCTATGTCTACAAATCTCTCCAGATGCTGCACTGTAACCTCAGGATAGTAGGGCTTAAATGCCATGTGAAGCGTCTCTAACAGCTCATCATATGTGTCTTCTCCTGCCTCATTTTTAATCATGTTACCTAAAATAACTGCGGTATCGATTGTGTTTAATTTGCCCATCAAGCTGTGAGCATCTTTAAGCCCTAATGGAGGGATTTTATACTGTTTCCCATCACGCAAGTTAATTGTTTCATCTTCCTCAAAAAACACTCTGAGCTGTTCCTCAGACTCCTCTTTTGTCAGCGGTCGTTCATCTGGTGCCTGTACCTTTTCAATAGCTTCAGCTTCTGCATCTTCTTTAATTTCTGAGTTTGTAGGTATCTCTAAGTCTCTAGTCACTGTTATTGTCCCCCTAAAATTATAATCTGATTTATTTAACTCTAATTTCAGTATAGGTAGAGGCTTTTAATCTCTATCATAAAAAAGAAACCCCTATAAGGGGTTTCAGTGTTAACAGTCTACAGCTGCGCCTTCCATGCCATATCGTTTGATCGTGCCTAGTCTGTTGTCAGATCGTTCAGGATCCAAGACTGTGAGTGTTACACTGTGGGTAGCTGCTGTTTGTCTGGCAGCATCTAAAGTAACGTTTGATTTTACGCGACATTGGAAGAGTTCGATCTGTACCCCTTGTACTGTGCCGTCCTTTTGCTCAAAGTGTCCATCATGGACGACATGTACAGTGAGTGGAAAGTCTTTGCTACCAAGATCGAGTACATCAACAACTTCCGGTCTTTTGTAGTTGACGTAAACTTGCTCACCATCCAGGTACTTGTTAAAGGTGATTTGTGCTGAATCTGGATCAATGCTGTACTCCCCTTCTTTTGGGTTTCCGGTTACCTTTTTCAGTAACTTGTTTTCTTTAACCAGTCGTACAGAGACATGCTCTGTTTTTCCTGTAGTGTTTCCTAAAGATCCACCAAATAACTGGTTTTTTAGTTGAATTTGATTTCCATTGATGTCGTGCTTCTCTTCAAGGACCCATAAGAAGCCATCAGGATCAATTGAAGATGACGCAACAGGATAATACACCACTACTGAATCCCCTTCATTTACGCCAGAGGTAATGGTAATCGTCCGACCGCTTACTTTAAAAGCATCATCTTGAAGCATTACGCCGCTAGAGCTGTTAAGTACTTGAATTTTAGGCGCTGTCCCACCAGTTAAGATGTTATTGCTCACATTGATTTCTGTATTGCCGTCTTGGTCTGGGGCAGGGGCAGCAATTGATTCATTGCGCATTTCGTATGGTACGCCAGAAGCGCCTTCTTTCAGTTTTGACCCTAGCGCTAACCTCAACATGTTTAGATCAAATTTTGCATCTTCTCCTGTGACATCGATGACTTTTTTACGCAAAAGAGTATCAATCGGTACTGCTGTGTCTCCTCCCTCGATATCCTGCATGTCTATTTGAATATCAAGTCGCATGTTCATCATGTGCCCTAATGTGAATAGCTCATCACAGTGCGGGATTTTGACCATCATTTTACCAGAACCCTTAATGATCATCTTTCTGTTTTTCGTTTTGAACTTGTCCATCTTATCCCTCCTCAATACCAAATGAGAACTCAATCTGTACAAAGTATTTGTACACATTGGTTAAATCAGAATCGTCTTCAGCGGAAGTGACGTAGCGTGCTTTAAAGTTAGAGCCCTTTGGGAGGTCTAGGTATCTTGAGTCGAATAACTCTGTTATCCTGTCGGCAATATCAATTGCTGTCTCTACATCATCGAGAGTATAGACATCAAAATCGAAAGCTGTCTCATACTCAAAATCGTTCTGTATACCTCTCCTGCCAGGTAACTTGTAGAAGGAAATGACCGGCAGGTTCTGTTGCTCCTTGCTTCCTTTAAGTAAACTGGAAGGCTGCTTACGTTTCTGTATCCTTTTTGCCACTTCCACCTGCTTTGTGTCGTCACTGAACCCCATCAACTGCCTGATTTTTTGATCTTCCCTAATCGCTTTATGGATTGACGCATATACGTCTGCTAAACAAAGCGATTTCATTATGATCACATCCTTGTACGGATACTTGCGATTTCAATATAAGTCCCGACATTGACTTGTTTAACGGCATTTAGTACATACCGATCTATGTTACGTGCGCCCTCCCAAAACCCCCTACGAAACCAGTAATTTGCCTCGATAGGTGTAGCCTTCGGTGACCTTGGTGACATCCTTCTGGGAATCCCTTTGTACCTAGAGAAATGGCTATTCCCTCCTGCATCTTTCCAAGGACCGTATGGCCTTACCCATATTGGTTCGCCTTTTCTCTGAGGACGCGCTCTGTTCCATGTACCATCATTTGCAGGACTATACTCTTTCGGAGGGTTCATTCTTTCACCGGTACCATATTCGTAATAGACCACTCTAAAGGATTCATTCGGTTCATTCTCATGTCCAGCTATCATGGAAGCTATAAGCTTGTTTCCTGCGCGTTTTGTTGCCGATCTAATCGATTTTCTCATCTGCCCCACAAATTTCGCATCAAGAGTCCTGAATTTCAACGCCCCAAAATTGTTCACAATCGACCTAAAAACTTCTTGCTCAACTTTCTCCAATGCTTTTTCGATTTCCAATAGTAGGGCATTTATATACGCAACTTGATTAAACTTTACATGCCTTCCCATAAGATCAATCCCTTATATCACTAGATAACTGAATAACTGCCAATCTTGGATAAGTGGTGTAATCCACATCCACTACTTTTAAGGTCATCCCACTTACATTTATCTGATCAGTACTTTCCACATCGATTTTAGTGGTGTATAGCCGATATTTAGCGTCTGGACTGAGGCCAGGTTCATACTGTCTGAGGTCACCTGTAATGTGTTCCAGCGAACAAGGTGTGTCAGCATATAGCGTCTGAGGAATAATCTTGATATTCCCTCGGCTATCGGCTTCTTCCACATTTCTTCGGATAGAGAAGGAGTGGTTACATTTCCGCATTACTGTAACCACTGAAAGAGTTTTCGACCCATCATACTCTTTGTGACTTGATTGGACCACATATACTTCATCATGCGGTTTGTTTTCAACAAAATCTCCAATTTCAATACCGAAGTTAGGTAAAAATTGACCGCTTTTGATGTTTTCAAGCGTTTCTGGATTTCCTCTAGTCGTTGATCCTCTACCCAAAAGCACTTTAGTTTCAATAACTTCTAGGTCATCTTCAGTGCTGCTTAATCGTTTAACTTGTACAGGCGTGCCGTACTTTTTAATAATGGTGGATTTATAATTTTTCACGTGCGCTCACCGCTCTTTTGGAAGGGGCTATAGACAAGATGTTGGCCTGTTCTTTTGCTTCGTAACAAGTAATTCCGTTAATTAAAGTCAGCGCGGTATTTACTAAAGTTTCTTGCAGTACATCCCACTTAACCGGTGACTTCTTCCAACTCACATCAATGGTTTTTACCTCATGTTCTGTCTTGCTTTTTACTGTTTGACAGAGTTTACTAGCCACTAAATAAATCAAAGCCAGCCTTCCTTTTTCTTTATCTGCAACCGTAACATCTTCTGACAATAGACAAGGGACATCGTTTATTAGTTCCATCTCTGATGTGTCCATAAATACCGGATCTTCTATGGATTCATTTGTTAACTCTTCTTCTTCAATGCCCCCTAGAAGTCTGCGCACGGAATCGAAAAATTTCATGTCTGTTTCTTTATCAATTAAGAGGCTCATCCTAACCCCTCCTACATAAGTTCAGTAATCCTCACCAATGGCTGGCTTGCTGAGATGAGGGATACGGTTGCCGCACCACCAATTTCTTTATTTTCACCAAATACCACTCTATCTTCATTTTTTCCAAACACCGCAGTCGATTCATTAACGTAGAAATCACCCATACCTAAGTTTTCAACCTTAACTTTCGCCCCTAAATTTCTCACATGATAGACAAACTCTGTGAAAATCCTTAGTTGAATCTCTTCTTTATGGACTTCTTTCATGTCTGAGTGCGATTCAGTGATTTCCTCATCCTCTGCATCTTTGGTTACTTCATCAAGGGGCTCTCCCTCAAGTTCAGCAGATTCTTTTGCAGTCTCAGTATTCTTTTCCAAACCGATTACTTCTTCTTCTGGGATTTGCTCTTCTGTTTCCTCTTCTACTGACTCAGCAACACTTTCAATTGTCTCTTCCATTGCGTTGTAGAGCTCTTTAAGTTCATCTAAACTTTTTTTCTTTAATTGAGTTTTAGTCCCTAATTCTTTCCCCACTAATGCATCCACAAGTTCATTTTTCGTCATAGTTTTCCCTCCTAAAAAAAGGCAGGAAGGGTTACTCCCTTTTTCCTGCCTTTTGTATTTTTGTCTCCTATTTAATCAATGGATTTACGATATCAGGTAAAACAACAGCAGATAGTTTAGATGTGATTTTTTGGTCATACCATTCTTCACTCTCGATCCACTTTGTTTTAGATTCTTCTGAGTAGTAGGTTCTTGTTTTTTGGTTACCGACTACATTTGCAGCTTCATTCTCCCATTGGAATGTATAAGCCGCTGCAGGGACATCTTCACCAGGAGCTGGAGGAAGATACATAAGTACGGCATTATTCCCCCAAATGTAGTTGGTTTTCCCGCCTTCTCCAGCCCGTCTTTGGTTCTTGTTGGCTTTTCTAGCTGATCCGATAATTAGATTGTCTACTCCAAATAGGTGTTTAATCGCTTCATCTGATACAAATTCAGGTGAAGTGAAGCCTGCAAGCGTAGATTTCAGTTTTGGATGCATACGCAGGATATTGTATACCGGCTGAGAAAGAATCAATGTATTTGCACCTGGACCGCCTAAACGATGTTGCGTCTCTCGCAATTTTGTAACATCCATAATTGGATTAGAGTTTTCGTAATCCGACCATTTTACAATGTCCGCAGTTCCTGGGTTATCTCCAACATTTTGACGAAGTTCTTCATGAAACTTCTGTGGATTTGTCAATAAGGCTGCCGCATTGATTTCTTTGCTAAGCAAGAGTTGTCCTTTGACCTGGCGTGCTGCCATTTCTTCTAGTCTGAAAATACGGTCTTGGTCTGCGTTAGCAGTTAACTCATCGTAAAGAGCATATCGTTTTGCATATCCTGAACAGAAGTAAGAGTCATCGCTGAATCCAGTAACCATCTCTGACGCTACTGATCCAGGTGCACGCCGAATGTCCTTGTCTTCTACAAGATGGTCCTGGTAGTCAAACACCATGTACTTGTCTGATTGTTTTTCAACAGATACTACAGGAATTACTTCTTCAGCAATGAATTTCTGGTCACCGTTATAGCCGACAGAAATATTGGTTAAATATTGATCATAATGTACGTTACTTACAGTGTGCTGTGAGTTTGTTGGCATTTACTTACCTCCTAAAGGGTTTTAGCACGAGGTCTAATTAAAACCTGCACTAACTCGCCTGATTTTGCCGAATGTTGTGTTTCGCCTAGAATGTTCGCTACTGACCCATCAGCTAAACTTGATGCTTGTTTGATTTTTCCGCCAGCTGCAACAATTACTTCTGCTCCAAACGGAATATTCTCTGCTGCAGTTGCTTCAGCAATTCGATCCAGTTGTACTGCTACAGAAACATCATCGATTCTTTCTTCTTGATAAGTGACAATGCCTACAGGTAACTGGTTGTCCTCCTTAGGAACCTCTACATATCGTTCAGTACCTGTATAAACAACTGCCTGTGATGGCCCTACTGTTTTAAAAGTTTCGTTCGCCTTAAAGCTAAAAGTTCGCTGAAAACCGGTTACGTTTCCACCCATGTCTTATCCCCCCTTACTTATTGAGCTTGTCCAGCTCTTCTTTAGTGAGTTTTCCAATATCTCCACCCTCGCGCTTAAATCTGAGGGCAGCTTCTTTTGATGCTAAGGCCCGCTTCTCTTCTGCGGAAAGATTGGCTACTTCTGGCTTTTCTTCAGAAATAGTTTTTTGGGTTAGTTGCGCTGCCTCTAAAGGTGCAGAAAATTCTGCTTCTAGCGCTTCCTTTTCCGCCGCTAACTCATCAAGAGAAAGAGTATTTAAGTATTTTTCGAATCGCTCTTTACTGAAAGAATTTCCTCGCGCTTTAATTCCAGCAGCCAAAGTTTCTTCTTTCAATTTAGAGCTGAATTGTTGAACAATTGCTTCTGTTGCAGCAAGTAATGTCTTGGCTTTTTCAAGCTCCGCTGTTAGATTTTTCTCAGCTTCTTGTGACTTCTTTAAATCGCTATGCAGTTGTTCGTGCAATTGTTTTGATAGAACAATGTCGTCCTGAGAAGTTACAGTAGATTCTTGAGCAGCAGGTGCTTTTGTTTCTTCTGCCTGAGTTTCATTTGTTGGCATCTCCATTCCTCCTTGGGATAATAATTTAGGTTTGTTTTCTGGCTGTGTGAAGCTGAATAGATTCATGCCTCCTTTAGACAGACTACAAAAAACCTTTGAATTAAGCGGTAACGACTTAACGTCCTCCACATTATAAATTTCTGTATCACCTGCATTAACCGGATCATGTAACGCAGTCATTTGATTGGAGTCTCTGTCATTTTTAACGACAATTGCACGATTTACGGCACCTGCGTAAACTAGTGAATTTTCATACGCTTCTCCTGCATCAGCCACCAGATCACATCGCTTCTTTTCGTTGATACCATCTACCATCACATCATACTGTTGACCTAAAAGATGGTCACACTTGCTGTAATCTCTAATGTCATGCCCACAAATGGAGCAGCCTGGATTTGTAATCTCAAAGCCGATAGACGTATCAAATGCATGCCCTACTTCGATGTGATTGGCTATATCCTGAGTAGTCATGTTATTGACTTCTGTACGTAGCGGTACTTTGTTCCCCTCAGAATCCTTAGTGTATTTAACAATATAGTGATCCACATAAAGGGTTTTAACCGACTCCCCATCTACACTGTCTGTAGTCACCTCAGCATTATATGTCCGGCCAAACGGTAACCTTCGGCTATTATGTGAGGCTAGTAGCCCTACACCTGTTTTATACGACTGTTTCAAGTCCAGCAGCATATTCTCTGTCATCAAGATAGAATACTCACCAAACCACCCGAATTGTTTTACAGGCAACGTATCCGCAGATAGACTACGAAAAACAAATACCTGGTCTTCTTCTAAGGGAACTTGTGAAAATTTATTGATAGTTTCCAGTTGATCTTTTGTTGGGACTGGCATAATACACCTCCGTTATTAATCTCTAATTGGAGTATAAGTCCATGAATTAGAAGACTAACATTTGGTGGAAAGCACTAATTATTCTCCACATTATCTGTACTCTGAGGATCTGATGGTTGTCGCTCATCCATCGTTCCCTTAGCTTCGTTTGCCTTCTTCCCCAACATTTCTTTGTCTGGTTCTCCAACTGCGGGTGTTCCTGTAATTGCTACTGCAGCCTCATCTTGCGTTGTCCAACCTTGGTCACGTTTATTAGCTTCATTCTGAATCTGAATCTGCTCAAAGTTAACCTTCTCTAGCTCTGTACGTATCTCGGTATCGTTGAACTTAAATTGAACATATCCTTGCATCCCTTTAATGTGCAGTAATTGCGTTAGCGCTCTGGAGTAGACTGACTCAATTAAACTTTGAATACGTTGGACTGATTTCATAAAAATCTTTATTTCTAGCTTTGCATATTGTTCAGTTTGGCCTTGTGATCGCCTTCCCATTAGGGTGGAGTACTGCTTTAAGGCACCTAAAATTTGTGTATCTATTACATCCATGACCTTCTGAGGGTCTAGCATTGCTTTAGCACCTTCCACTTGTCCTACTTTCACGCTATCGAAATGTACAAAGGCTGCATCAGGATCTAGCTTGGAG
>MKZN01000012.1 GCA_001938995.1 Bacillus pumilus
TGCATGTATTAGGCACGCCGCCAGCGTTCGTCCTGAGCCAGGATCAAACTCTCCGAAAAAGAACAAAACCGAAGTTTCGTTTTTCGTCAGTTTGACTGACTACCTATGATGTTTCATAGGATTTTTTTATAAAATCTCGAATTAACAGGTACGTTTTGTCTTGTTTAGTTTTCAAAGATCATGTTCTTCATCGCTCAGAAGCGACTTTCTCAATATAACATTTGAGCACCGTATGCGTCAAGTGTTTTTTATAAATTCTTTTTGTCGGCTGTTCTTTCTTAGCAACTCATCCGTTGCTCATTAGCGACGATTAATAATATACCATCATAATATTCAAGCGTCAATATCTTTTTTCACAAAATATCCTCGATGATAGATTTTTTGCCCCTTGGTCTCAATCTGTTCTACTTCAATGATTCCTTTTTCAACAAAGAAATCAATCATGACACTCAGATCAGGTGTGAAATGTGTGAGGTCTGGATGCGCAAGGAGCTCGCCAAAAAGCCATATATCCTGCTGCTCCATCACATGACGCAAATGTGCAGAACCAATCTCTGCTTTTGAATGGATTAGAAAATCATTCGCTAAGAATAAAAGTTCCAGTCGCTGATGCAAACTCTCATGGCTTTCAATCAGTTCAGAATAAAGTTTGTATACTTCAGGCTCCATATGACGAACTTGATTCCAAACCGTCAATTCTGGGTGGAAACCTTTATCAATGACTTCAATACGTGCGAGATGATGAAGTGCATGCACAATGGAATTATATGCATCTAGGAATTGATTTGACTCAAAAAATGCTTTTCCTTCTATATATCTACGAATAAGCTTGCCATATTCTAAACCGATCTTGAGCTTACGGTTCGAAAATGGAAATGTACTTAGTTCATCAATCAGGTTGAAAATATATTCATCTCGATCGAATAGGACTTTTCCATTCAAGATCCAATCAATGATGCGGCGATTAGTCCCAAGGGTAATCCATTCCTTAAGCTGTTCATCTGTGACGACATTTAAAGAAGCGGTTTCTTTGTCGGATTCATAGTGTTTGATAAATAGCGGCTCTTTTGCTTCATTTACAATAACAAGAAGTGCTGTATCAAAGTTGTCCGTCTCAGAAGATACTTTATGTCTTCTTTCTACTATAATTACAGCTAATGTATCTGGGTGGCTTGCTCTCTCTTGATAAATAGGACGGAGAAGATTTTCCATAGTGATTCCTCCAATACTCGGGTGTAAAGTTCTTCTCTAATGCTATGTATTTCTCCTCATAGAATCAAAATTCCTTCCGTACATGAAAAAAGTTCATTGAATCATTATAAGCAATTTATACATAAAACTCTATAACTAATTCAAACGGAAAGGTAAAATGTGCTATATTGAATTTATAAGGGGGACTAGGGATGGCGAAATACTCCAGTAAGATTAATAAAATCAGAACATTTGCACTTAGCTTGGTTTTTGTTGGTTTTCTGATTATGTATATCGGTGTGTTCTTTAAAGAATCAATCTGGCTATCGACTTTCTTTATGCTGCTTGGGGTCTTATCGATTGGATTAAGTACAGTCGTTTACTTTTGGATTGGGATGCTTTCGACAAAGGCAGTACGAGTGGTTTGTCCAGGTTGTGAGAAAGAAACAAAAGTGCTTGGACGTGTAGACATGTGCATGCATTGTAGAGAGCCGCTCACACTTGATCCAACATTAGAGGGTAAAGAGTTTGATGAATCGTATAATCGAAAAAAATCATGAAAAAAAGCTGACCCGCTTAAGTGGTCAGCTTTTTCATTAATGATTTTCTTTCTTACCGCACTCTTGACACGTTCCATAAATCTCCAAGCGATGATGACTTACTTTAAAGCCCGTCACATGGGATGCAAGCTGTTCGACTTCATCAAGACCAGGATAGTGAAAATCAACGATTTTCCCGCAATTTTCACAGATCGCATGGTAATGGTCAGATGTTGCAAAATCAAAGCGACTGGAAGAATCACCATACGTTAATTCCTTTACCAATCCAGATTCCCGGAAGACTCGTAAATTGTTGTAAACCGTTGCTACACTCATATTCGGAAATTTCCCTTCAAGTGCTTTATATATATCGTCCGCGGTTGGGTGAGTCATAGAATTTACGAGAAATTCCAAGATGGCATGGCGCTGCGGAGTAATTCGAACACCGGTTTCTTTTAAAGCATCTAAAGCGTCTTTTAGTTCGTGAGCAGCCATTTCATCATGCACCTCTCTTCAAAAATATTCTTACATTGTAATCTTTATAATTAGTGTACCCCCAGAGCCGAAACTTTGTCAATTACAATCCTCTTTTTTGCCTATTCTTCTTTATAAAAAAGACCGGCATGTCTGCCGGTCTGATGATGTGATGAGATTAAACGTGAGATTTCAGTTCCACTAGTGCTTCTTCTACGTGGTCTTTCACCTTTACTTTCCGCCACTCTTTTACAAGCGTTCCTTCTTTATTAATAAGAAACGTTGAGCGTTCGATTCCCATGTATTCTTTGCCGAAATTCTTTTTCAGCTTCCACACCCCAAATGCTTCAGACAGCTTTTGTTCATCGTCTACAAGCAGTAAAAACGGCAAATCATGCTTTTCTTTAAACTTTTGGTGTTTGTCTTGGCTATCTGGGCTCACGCCAATGATGACTGCATCTAATTCTGCAAAACTCTGGTGGCGATCACGGAAATCACACGCCTCTGTTGTACAGCCTGGTGTCATATCTTTTGGGTAAAAATATAGGACAATATGTTTTCCTTTAAAATCAGAAAGCTTTATTTTCTCTCCATTATCACCGGTTAATTCAATATCAGGTACTTGCTGTCCCACTTCGATTGTCATGATCCAATCCCTCCAACCTATTTTAAGATTAGCCTATCCAATTTCTAAAGGATATTCAACTAAGGACGCTTGCAATGCATGTTAAAATAGGAGGAGACGACGTGATACGTTGAGATAGGAGGCTATTTTTATGAAATTAACAGAATCAGAAAAATTACATCAAGAGGCGCTGGAGCATATTGTTGGAGGGGTCAATAGCCCGTCTCGTTCATATAAAGCAGTGGGCGGCGGATCACCAGTTGCCATGGAAAGAGGAGAAGGCGCTTATTTTTGGGATATTGATGGAAACCGCTACATCGATTATTTGGCAGCGTACGGTCCAATTATTACAGGACATGCTCATCCTCATATTACAAAAGCCATCACGAAGGCAGCTGAAACAGGCGTTCTCTATGGCACACCGACAAAGCATGAAGTGACGTTTGCTAAAATGCTGAAAGATGCGATGCCTGCGATGGACAAGGTTCGTTTTGTCAATTCAGGTACTGAAGCTGTGATGACTACCATTCGTGTAGCTCGTGCTTATACAGATAGAACGAAAATCATTAAATTTGCTGGGTGCTACCATGGTCATTCTGATCTTGTACTTGTGGCTGCTGGCTCTGGCCCGTCTACTTTAGGAACTCCTGATTCAGCAGGCGTACCGAAAAGTATCGCCAATGAAGTCATTACAGTTCCATTTAATGATATCGACAGCTACAAAGCAGCATTAGATCAATGGGGCGACGAAGTAGCGGCTGTCCTTGTTGAGCCAATTGTCGGTAACTTTGGAATAGTGGAGCCTAAAGAAGGTTTTTTACAACAGGTCAATGACCTCACTCATGAAAAAGGCGCACTGGTCATCTATGATGAAGTCATTACAGCCTTCCGCTTTATGTATGGAGGTGCACAGGACCTACTTCAAGTGAAGCCTGACCTCACTGCATTAGGGAAAATTATTGGCGGTGGTCTTCCAATCGGAGCTTACGGTGGTAAAAAAGAGATCATGGAACAAGTGGCACCGCTTGGACCAGCCTATCAAGCTGGAACGATGGCAGGAAATCCCGCGTCGATTCTTTCTGGTATCGCTTGTTTAGAAGTGTTAAAGGAAGACGGAGTGTACGAACGTCTTGATCAGCTGGGCGCCCTCCTTGAAGAAGGCATCTTAGCTCACGCAAAGAAACATCAAATCGAGATTACAGTGAATCGCTTAAAAGGTGCCTTGACGGTTTATTTCACAAATGAAACGATTGTCAATTACGAGCAAGCTGAACAGACAGATGGCGCTATGTTCGCTCGCTTCTTCAAATTGATGCTCGAACAAGGCATTAACCTGGCCCCTTCTAAATATGAAGCTTGGTTCTTAACTATCGCACATACCGAAAAAGATATTTCTGAGACATTAAAAGCGGTTGATCATGCGTTTGAACAACTGAAAAAACAGGATTAGTTCAAAAAACAGACGTGAAAATGTGCGTCTGTTTTTATATATACGAGCTCTTCATTGTCAAAAGTGTTTGAATCTGTTACATTTCTTCTCAATACCTTCTTTTGAGGTTTTCATGAACTTTCAAAAATCACTTGAATATTTCGGAAGACCGCTGTATATTACTTAGTTGTTCATCAAAATATGTATGATATATGACGAGTGTCATCTATTATCAAAAAGAAAGGAATGCAGGGACAAAACCAATGAAACTTGGAGCCCGTATTTTAAAAACTGGTATTGCCATTGTACTCGCGCTTTACCTGGCAACTTGGCTTGGGTTGCCGACTCCCGTATTTGCGGGAATTGCAGCTGTATTTGCTATCCAGCCATCTATTTATCGATCATTTCTAACGATTGTTGATCAAGTGCAAGCCAATATTATAGGGGCGGCACTTGCGATTACGTTCGGTCTGCTTTTTGGCACAGGACCAGTCATTATCGGTTTAACAGCCGTCATGGTCATCGCTATTAATTTAAAGCTGAAGATTGAACACACGATTCCAATTGCACTTGTAACCGTCATCGCTATTTTAGAAAGTGCAGGGGATCATTTCCTTTCTTTTGCATTAATCCGAACAGCAACTGTGATATTAGGGGTACTATCTTCATGTCTAGTGAATTTGATCTTCCTGCCACCTAAGTATGAAACAAAGCTTGTGAATCATATTATGGAAAATACGGAGGAGATTTTAAAATGGATTCGTCTAAGTTCTAGACAGTCTACTGATCATTCCACTTTAAAGGATGACATCGATCAAATCAAAGAACGTATGATCAAGTTAGATCACGTTTACTTATTATACAAAGAGGAACGAAGCTATTTAAAGAAAACAACGTATGTGAAATCAAGAAAGCTAGTGTTGTTCAGACAAGCGATTATGACATCTAATCGCGCCTTGTACCTGCTCAAAAAGCTTCATAGACTAGAGAATGAAATTTATTTGATGCCAGAGCATTTCCGCGAAAGCTTAATCGATGAGATTGATTATTTACTCTATTGGCACGAGCTAACCTTGATGAAGTTTGTTGGAAAAATGAAGCCTCAGGACGAAGAATTTCAAATTGAGTGCTCGCTTCGTCTTGAAACATTAACAAAATCATTTCTTCAGCATCAGCAAAACCAAGAAAACGATTTACTAGATTACAATATGCTGAATGTGATGTCCAGCATCATCGAATATCGTGATGAATTGCAGCATTTAGATACATTGATTACAAGCTTCCAAACATATCACCCAAAAGATAGTGAGATTGAGACAGAAGAAAAAGAAGCGTAACCAGAAAAGACCGATTCCGAGAATCGGTCTTATTTTATTTTCTTCATTTTGGGGTCGAGTGTATCTCTTAAACCATCTCCCATTAGATTAAAGCCAAGAACGGTCAGCATAATCGCGATACCTGGGAAGATTAAAGTCCACGGTGCTTGAACAAGATACGGTCTTGCATCAGCAAGCATTTTCCCCCATTCTGGACTTGGCGCCTGTGCTCCCAGCCCCAGAAAGCCAAGAGCCGCTGCTTCAATAATCGCCGTACCGATCGCAAGTGTCGCCTGTACAATCACAGGCACCATACTATTTGGAAGAATGTGGCGCAAGACGATGCGACGGTGCGACATACCAACTGCCTTTGCTGCAAGGACGTACTCTTCTTGTTTAATACTCAGTACCTTCGAACGAACCAATCGTCCAAAGGTAGGGACGTTAATAATCGCTATGGCAATCAGGGCATTTTGCAAGGATGGGCCTAAAATGGAGACGATGGCAATGGCTAATAGAATGCTAGGGAAGGCAAGTAAAATATCAAATACTCTAGAGATTACTGCATCCAGTAGTCTTCCCCCGTAGCCCGCCATCAATCCAAGCAGTGTCCCCAAAACGACAGACCCAAGCACTGAAAAGAAACCCACCCATAATGAAATCCGCGCACCATGTACCACCCTAGAAAAAATATCTCTTCCGAAATCATCTGTACCGAACCAGTGCATAGCTGAGGGGGCACTGAACCGCTCACCAAGCGATTGTTCATTTATTCCATAAGGGGCAATGAGCGGTGCAAAGATTGCTAGAATGAGGAATAGACAGACAATGACACTACCAAGCACCGCTAGTTTATGCTGAAAGAACAATTTCATCGATTCAAGAAACAGTGATTGCGAGCTTACCTCTATTGGTTTAGGCACTTGATGCTCTTTGGGCGCTTCCATATTCTCACTCTCCCTTCTTTAATATTTAATCCTAGGGTCAATGACTGCATATAAGATATCCACAATGAAATTGATCAAGACAAAAATAAGCGCAACAATCAGAATGCCTGTTTGAATGACGGGGTAATCACGATAACTAATGGCATCGTATATATACCGCCCGATGCCAGGCCAAGCAAAAATTGTTTCTGTTAAAATCGCCCCTCCCAGCAATAGACCTGTCTGAAGGCCAATAATCGTCAAAATTGGTATAAGCGCATTTTTTAATCCATGCTGATAAATAATGAAAAATGAACGTACTCCTTTTGCTTTTGCTGTCCGAATAAAATCTGAATGAAGCACTTCTAGCATACTTGCCCTTGTAATTCTCGCTATGATGGCAGCAGGGATTGTCGCAAGTGCTGTACTTGGTAAAATCAAATGCTTAATGCTGTCGATGAATTGATCAAACCGACCTTGTAAAAGCGTGTCCAGTGTATGAATATACGTGACCGATTCCACTGGATTTCTAACGTCTTCTCGGCCTGTTGTCGGCAAAAGACCTAATTCAATTGAAAACAGCCATTGCCCCATTAAACCAAGCCAAAAAATGGGCATGGACACCCCAATCAGAGCAATAAACATAGCGACATAATCAAAAAAGGAATGCTTAAACCACGCACTGATTATTCCAGCATTGACGCCAACAAAAATAGCCAATACCATCGCAAAAAACGTCAATTCTAATGTAGCGAACAAATAAGGTTTCATTTCCTGGGCAATAGCCGCCCCTGTTCGGATTGAAGTCCCTAAATCACCTTTTAAAAGACCTAGCATGTAATGACCATATTGAACGTACCACGGCTGGTTTAAACCAAGCTGAATGGTTAGTTGTTCTACCGCTTCTTTTGTCGCCCGCTGTCCTAAAATCACTTGTGCTGGATTCCCCGGTATAAACCGAATAATCGAGAACACGACCAAAGTCATTCCGATCAATACTGGGATGAGCATTCCTGCTCGTTTCATACAATAAGCAAACAAACAGCTTTCACCGCCTTCTCATTTGTTTGAATAAGGGAGATCAATGATCTCCCTTATTTGCTTATTCGAAATACACGTCAGTCAAAGCTTCTGAACCGGTTGGATGCGGCTGGTACCCTTTTAAATCACTAGATGCAGCCAGCATCGGGATAGAGTGCACCAATGGAATCCAAGGAGCTTCATCATGAATAATCTCTTGTGCTTTTTTATACAGTTCATTACGTTTCTTTTGATCCGTGTCTGTTTGGGCATCAATTAACATGTCGTGCATTTTATCGTTCTTAAAAAATGTATAGTTGTTTCCACCGATGCTATCTTCGTCCAAAAGTGTATAGATGAAGTTATCAGGATCGCCGTTATCTCCCGTCCAGCCTAATAAAAACACATCTGCTTCCCCTTTACTTGCTTTATCTAAATACGTCGCCCAGTCATAGGTCACAATCTCTGCTTTGACACCAACCTTTTCAAAGTTTGATTGAATCACTTCAGCTACCTTCATCCCATCTGGCATGTATGGACGAGGTACCGGCATCGCCCAAAGTTTGATGCGAAAACCGTCCGGGTATCCTGCTTTTTTTAGTAGCTCTTTTGCTTTTTCTGGATCATATGGATAGGGCTTGATGTCGTCATTGTAGCCTTCTAAGGATGGTGGGAGTGGGTTTTTTGCTGATTCAGCAAGCCCGCCATAAAATGACTCAATGATTGATTCTTTATCAACTGCATAATTGAGCGCCTGACGAACCAATTTGTTATCTAGTGGCTTTCTCGTGACCGTCAGTCCAATGTACCCTACATTCATCGATGGTCTTTCAATAAGCTGGAGCGCTTTGTCTGATTCAATTCCATCTAAATCTGATGGGTTCACACCATCCATTAAGTCGATTTCACCTGTTTTCAGCGCATTTAAACGAGCCGAGTTTTCTGGAATGGAGCGGAAGATGATCTGATACAGTTTCGCTTTATCCTTTTGCCAGTAATCTTCATACTTTTCTAAGACAATGCGGTCATTTTGTTTCCATTCTTTAAACTTAAATGGCCCTGTACCAACTGGGTTTTCTCTAAAAGCCTTTCCGCTTTTTTTAATGGCGGCTGGGCTTGCGATACCAAATGGTGACATGGCCATGTTTTTAAGGAACGTCGCTTGCGGGCGCTTTAGGTGAAATTCAATCTCATGTTCTCCTTTTACGATGATGTCTTTGATCACATGACCTTTGTCTTTTTTATAGCCACCGAACATGCCATAGTAAGGGAATTTCTCTGCATCGCCATTCATCCAGCGATTAAAATTGAATTTCACTGCTTCTGCGTTAAAATCTGTTCCATCATGAAATGTCACACCTTCTCTTAAGTAGAACGTGTAGGACTTTCCATCTTTGGCAACATCCCATTTTGTTGCTAGACCAGGATGGATGGTTGTATCTTTTTCGCCATAGTTCAGTAGGTTTTCAAACAGGTTTTCTGTGACTTTGTAGGTTTCGCCTTCAGTTGTTGTAATTGGATCGAGTGAAGTAGAGTCTCCTCCTCTACCGAATACGAGCGTATCTTTTGTCGCCTTTTCTTCTGATGTTGGTGCAGACGAACAGCCTCCTACACATAATGAAAGTGCCAACACAACAATGAAACTACTGAACAACCATGTCTTCTTCATTGTGTTCCTCCTTTTGATATAAATAACAAGCGACTGCGTGTCCTGCCTTCTTTTCATACAAAGAAGGTACAGCCTTCAGGCATTGATCCCATCTTTTCGGACATCTTTTATAAAAAGGACAGCCGTTTTCCGCTACCATAGTGGTTTCTTCTACTGCCACATCTTGTGTTTCTGATAATTGGTCCATATGTGGAATGGATTTCAGAAGCAACGACGTATAAGGATGAAGTGGTTCATGAAATACGTCTTCCGCAGGACCCATCTCCACAATTCGACCAGCATACATCACAGCAATCCGGTCGCTCATGTACCTTACAACCCCGAGGTCATGTGAGATAAACAGATACGTCAAAGAAAGAGTCTTTTGCAATTCAAGCATCAAATTCAGAATTTGCGCTTGAACGGATACATCTAATGCCGATACTGGTTCATCGGCGATGACGAGACTTGGATGCGTGATAAGGGCTCTGGCAATGCCAATTCGCTGCCTCTGTCCACCGCTGAATTGATGGGCATAACGTTCTCCGTAGGAAGGGTCAAAACCCACAATATGCAGCATGTCTTTTACCCGTTTCTTGCGCTCTGCTTTTGACCCGTGTTTATGAACAATCAATGGCTCCTCTAAAATATCTTTCATTTTCATGCGCGGGTTTAAGGAAGCGTACGGATCTTGAAAGATCATTTGAATGTCTTTTCTCAACGAACGCATATCTCGGTCTTTGAGCAGTGTCACCTCTTCCCCTTTCACTTGAATGGAGCCTGAAGTTGGTTCAATCAATCTCATCAAGCTTTTGCCAAGCGTCGATTTCCCGCAACCAGATTCGCCAACAATACCCAGCGTTTCTCCTTCCTTTATATGAAAGGATACTTGATGTAAAGCCCATGTCGCCTGCTGATGCTTAGAAAAAAATGCTGATGTGTCATAGCGCTTTGTCAGTTGATTCACTTGTAGTAGTGGGTGAGTCAGTGTTTTCTCCTCCTTTCATCAAAAAGCATGCAACGCGATGCTCCGGCTCAATTGACTGTAAGGGTGGTTCCTTTTCGAGACATTGTGGCATTTGGTATGGGCAGCGGGGTGCAAACTGACAGCATGCTTGGATGGTTCCGGGCTTTGGCACATGACCAGAGATAGAGACGAGCTTTTCTTTTTTCTCTTTAAATGATGGTACGGAGGCGAAAAGACCTTTCGTGTAGGGATGCTGAGGTTTTTGAAAAATACGATCAACGGTACCTTCTTCTACGATTCGACCGGCATACATAATCATGACACGTTGACATATTTGCCGTACGACACCTAGATCATGGGTAATAAATAAAATCGCTGTATTCATCTCTTCGTTAAGCTTTTTGAGCAGTCGAAGGATTTGCGCTTGAATGGTGACATCCAGTGCAGTTGTCGGCTCATCTGCAATCATAAGCTTTGGGTGACAAAGCATTGCCATCGCAATCATGACACGCTGACGCATGCCGCCTGATAATTCGTGCGGATATTTTTTTAATAATGATTCTGCTTGTTTGAGTCCAACCGTTTGAAGCAGGTGTATGGCATTGGTTTTGGCTTCTTTTGGACTGATGGTTTGATGTGTGAAAAGGGCTTCTGTCATTTGCTTGCCGATGGTCATCAGTGGATTAAGAGATGTCATCGGCTCTTGGAATATCATCGAAATATCGTTCCCTCTTACTTTTCGCCACTGTTTTTCTGACAGCGTAAGGAGGTTTTGACCTTCGAACTGAATGTCACCTGTTGTTTCTGTTTGGTGATTCAGTCCCATTAAAGACATCGACGTGATACTTTTTCCACAACCCGATTCACCAACAATTCCTAATGTTTCTCCTTTTTGAATGGAGAATGAAATGTGATGGACGATGGGGACTCTCTGCTTTTTTTGACGAAACGCAATGGATAGCTTTTTCACTTCTAGCAATACTTCTTGTTCTTTCACATGTTCACCACCCCGTCATACTTTTTAAAATTGTATTGAGACAAGCTGGGAAATATGTCATGTTTTTGACAAGCATAAAAAAGCCTATCCGCTAGAATCGGATAGGCTTCTACTAATTTAAAGTTTGTATGGTAAAAAGATGACGATAGTGGCTGTCTTGGTTCATTAACTCTTCATGTGTTCCTTTTTCCACAATCTCGCCTTGTTCCATGACAACAATTTGGTCGGCATGTGTAATGGTTGTTAAGCGATGTGCCACTATGAAGGTTGTGCGGTCCTTTGCTAACTTTTGCATCGCTTCTTGAATATAATGTTCGCTTTCTAAATCAAGTGCAGAGGTCGCTTCATCCAAAATGAGCAGCGGTGGATTTTTCAGAAAAACCCTGGCGATGGATACTCGTTGTTTTTGACCACCTGAAAGCTTTACGCCTCGTTCTCCTACCTTTGTGTCATACCCCTCAGGAAGGGACATGATGAACTCATGAGCATTTGCCGCTTTGGCTGCTGAAACGATTTCCTCAAAAGACGCTTCCGGGTTACCAACGGCAATATTTTCTTTAATTGTATCGCTAAATAAAAACGTATCTTGGAGCACCATTCCTACTTGATTTCGCAAGCTTCTGGCTTTGTACTCTTTAATATTGATACCGTCCAATTCAAGTGAACCATTTGTCACATCGTAGAATCTTGGAATTAGGCTAACGAGTGTTGACTTCCCTCCACCACTCATTCCCACAAGCGCAATGGTTTGACCTCTCTCAACTTTCAAGGAGATATTGTGTAAAATCTCTTCTTGTGTCTGTTCATAACGAAAAGACACATTTTTAAATTCAACCTCTCCTTTTAGATGGGCCTCTTTGGCATTTGGTCGATCTGTCACCTCGTATGGCTCATCAATAAATTCAAAAATACGATCCATTGACGCAACCGACTGGGTGAGGGTCGTCGATGAATTGATCAGACGCCGAATAGGGTTATACATCCGATCAATGTAACCAACAAAGGCAATCATCGTCCCAATGGAAAGCGATCCGTTGATGACCGTATATCCTGCAAATGCAATGATCAACAGCGGGGCAATATCTGTAATGGTATTGACGACTGCAAATGTCTTGGCGTTCCAATTCGTGTGGTTAATGGCTTTGTTTAAGAAATTCTTGTTTTCATCGTGAAAATGTTCTTGTTCATATTCTTCAATTGCAAAACTACGAATGACTGGCATTCCTTGTACCCGTTCGTGAAGGTGACCTTGCACTTCTGCTAATGCCTGTGACCGCTCTTTGGTCAGCCTGCGGAGCCGCCCGTAAAAATACTTCACAGCTAACGCATACAGCGGAAAAATAATGACAGACACGATAGTCAGCTTGACATCGAGTGTACACATAATAACAATCACAATAAGCACAGTCATCAAATCAAGCCAAATGTTCATGAGTCCTGTGATAACAAATTCCTTCGTCTGCTCAACATCGTTGATGACCCTTGAAATGATCTCACCTGTTCTCGTATTGGCATAATAACGAAGGCTCAGTTTTTGAATATGTGAGAACAGCTTTTCCCGGATATCAAACAATACCTTACTGCCTGTCCACTGTGCATAGTATTGCCTGTAGTATTCGACAGGCGGTCTCAAGACTAAAAATAAAACAAGCATGATTCCCATGATCATTAGTAGAGATGATGTCTTTTCCTCTGCCGTACCCGCCCCCTGAATGACATCATCAATGACATACTTTAAGAGCAGTGGCAAGGTTAAGGGAATCGAGAACTTGATCATTCCGATTACCATTGTCAATGCAATTTGTTTTTTATACGGTGTAACAAAAGCCATGTATCGTTTAATGACCCCCATGTAAATCTCCTTCCCAATCTATCAGCGCCTCTTATCCGTACGCAGTCAAAAACCTGTTAGCTCATATAAAGCCAAACAGGTTTTTGCTGGTCTTGCTTATTTTGTATAACGTAAGAAGCGCTCATACCACATATCTACAAATTCTGGAGCAAACGGTCCTTTCCGCTGATGAATCCAATGTAGTAATGTATTCAGATGCTCTCTTAAGATACTATCGATTTCTTTTGGATAATTCATTTGCTTCTTATGATCTGCATATTCGTCCTCATCCAAAATATTGTACGTCATGTCTGGAAACACTTTGACGTCTAAATCGTAATCAATATACTTAATTGCCTCTTCATCTGTCGCAAAAGGAGAGCTAATGTTGCAGTAATAATACACCCCATCATCTCTAAGCATCCCAATTACATTAAACCATTGTTTTGCATGAAAATAGCAAATCGCTGGCTCTCTTGTCAACCATGTACGGCCATCGGATTCAGTCACCATTGTTCGGTCGTTTGCACCAATGATGCATAATTCCGTTGCTTTTAGAATGGTGGTTTCATTCCAAATTCTATGGATCAAGCCATTATGTTTATAGCTTTGAATTTGGATGTTTTCTCCTTCCTTGGGATAGCCCATATTTTCTCCCCTACTTTCTATAACAAACAAACCTAACAGTCCAAAGACCTAATTTCCCAACTTAACCTGTCTCTATTATATTATACCGTTACATAGGTAAAAAATGAAATAAAAAAGCCATTCAACCCAATTGAACGGCACACTGAATTACATGACGGTTGAGCTCTTCTCCATCTGTTTATATGAATTGATCACTTGTTCAGTCTGTTTTGTAAATAATGTTTGTACGTGTTGCAGTTGTTTTCGTTTCTGTTTGATTTCATCATGAAGCCTATGCCACTCTTCCCTTTTTTCATCTTGCCGCAATTGTTTTTCTGTTTCTAAACACAAATCAAGTTCCCCCTGTACATCGAGCAGCTGATCCATGAGCTTCATTTGTTCTCTCACAAGCTGATCGAAATCAGACATCTCACTCCTCCTTTTCATGAGAATCCACTTTTTGTATCTATACCATTTCTTGAAAGGTTGCAGAAGTCCTTTGACTGTTTATGTAGAGGTTTTACTGGTTTTGTCGGATGTTGGTGATTGGCAAAAAGAAAAGCACTTCATTCGTATATGAAGTGCTTTCTCCTGTTTCAGTGATTAGCTGTTTTGTTGTTTGTTTTGCTCAGCTTGTTGGTTGTATTTTTTTACGTGCTGTGCGTCAGTCTCGCTAGCAAATTCAGTGCCATATTGACCGCCTTGTGCAGTAGCTTGGTTTTGTTTTTTCACTTGTTGTGCGTTTGTTTTGTTTTGTTGTTGTTTATCCATCATTATCACCTCCACGCACATTAATTTGTGCAGAAGGTGTAAATCCTATTCATAATTTTTTTAAACAAGTAAAGAACGTCCGCCATCCACAATAATGGTCTGTCCTCTAATCATATCTGCCTTGCCTGATACAAGGAATTCTACACTGTCGACCATGTCTTTAATTTCCACCATTCTGCCAGCAGGTGTATTTTTCTTCGCATCCTCTAATAGCTCTTCTCGGTTCGGGAAGTGCTTTAAAGCCTCTGTATCAATTGCGCCGCCTGATACCGCATTAACGACGATATTTTTTTGTGAAAGTTCAACGGATAGATAGCGTGTAAGTGCTTCTAAAGCCGCTTTTGATACACCAACGACAGTGTAATTCTCTAGGTAACGGATAGAACCTAATGAGCTAATGCTGACGATATGCCCGCCGCCATTTTTCTCCATTAGCTTTGCCGCTTCTTGTCCGCAGAATAGCAAAGCTTTCGCATTAATGTTCATTGTCCAATCCCAATGGTTCTCTTCAAGTTCCATAATCGGGCGCTGAACGCCAGATGCCGCATTGTTAACAAATATATCCAGACGACCAAATGTTTCCTCAATTTGCTGAAACATATCTTTGATTTTCTCAGGCTGCCCGACATTGGCTTTCACGACCAATGTTTTCACACCCATCGCTTCGATTTCTTCTGCTGTTTCAAGTGCTGCCTTTTTGCTTCTCGCGTAGTTAATGACAATGTCATATCCTTTTTCAGCGAGGCGAAGAGCAACTTCCTTCCCAATCCCTCTACTACTACCTGTAATTAATGCACATTTACGTTGACTCATTATGGTTCATCTCCTGATTTGAATAGTTTTCGTCCATTCGTTTCACACTAATAGAAAAGTTTCTATTAGGAGGGTATATTCATGTATGTCGGACGTGATTTAAGCCAGCTTGGCATGATGTCCAAGAACCAATGGAAAGATACTGAACTTGCCTATTTTCATCATGCTTTCCAACAAATTTTACCTTATTTAAACGAAGAAGGGCAATCTAAGTATCGAGAAATCATTTCTGAAATCGAAGACCGCGGGGGTCTGCACAGAAATGAAGCAGATTACACACATGGCACAACAGTTAAATACGACTAGGTTGTTCGATTGCCATCTTCCATATTTTTTGGTGTGAGACTGGCAAGGCGTATGCCTCAAACTCTTCCTTTGTGACTCGTTTCAATACAGTGTCATCTGCTATAGAAGTGACCCTGCCAAAAAAAACAGAGATATTCCAGATCAGGTGGGTGAATATATGCTGAATGGTGCCTTCTAAATCACCGAGTTCTGCTTGTACACCCGCCTCCTCTGTGAGAAATTCAAGCAGCTGCTCTTTTTCCGTTTTTCTTCCCTTTATTGTTTCTAAGTTAGGGAATTCCCATAAATTCGCAAGAAGACCTGTACTTGGCCGCTTATGGATATAAAGGTGACCCGCATCATCAAATAAAACCGCTGCTGCCATTGATTTGGCAGTAGGTTTTTTCTTTTTACTTTTCACTGGCAGCTCACGCTGAACGCCTTCTTCTAAAGCCGAGCAATGCATGTTCACAGGGCATATAAGACACGCAGGGGATGTCGGGGTACAAATGAGCGCACCTAGCTCCATCAGTCCCTGATTGAATTCAGAAGGCTTTTCCCGGGAAATGAGCTGATCGACAGCAAATTCAAAAATATTTCTCGTTTTAGGCTTTGCGATGTCATCCCATATCGACAAGATCCGTGAAATAACCCTCATGACGTTGCCATCTACCGCAGGGTACGGCTTGTTATATGCGATGCTTAACACTGCACCACTTGTATACGGACCTACACCTTTGAGCTTAGAGAATTGTTCTTTCGTATCAGGGACAACCCCCCCATAGGTTTCATATACTTCTTTCACTGCTGACTGTAAATTACGTACCCTTGAGTAGTAGCCAAGACCTTCCCATGCTTTCATGACCTTTTCTTCATCGGCTAAAGCAAGATCTTTGACAGTTGGGAACTGCTCCATAAACCGATGGAAGTACGGAATCACTGTATCTACCCTCGTTTGCTGTAACATCACTTCTGATACCCAGACGCGGTATGGATCTTGATTTTCTCGCCAAGGCAATGTCCTTTGTTCTTTTTCGTACCAACTAATTAAATCATGCTGAAAACCGGAAATGTCTTTACGGTCCAGCTTTTCTTGAATGTCTTTCATCTCTTAACTCCTTCTCATTGAACCAAGGGCTAACGTTCTGAAAAGAACCTTATTTATTGTATACTGTTTGTAGATACGTTAACATGTTACATTAAATCAAGACAAAGCAAAAGTGATTTTGCACATAGTCTTGCGTAAAGACGTATACTTTGTATGATTGTTCCTAAGCATGACAACTAGGAGGTAATCAATTGGATACTGGTACTCATGTAGTAATGGGCATTTCTCTTGGGGGACTTGCACTTTTAGATCCAGTCGTTAGCGCAGATCCACAAATGGCGCATGCGGTCATGATTGCGACCATCGCCGGTTCCCAAGCACCAGATATTGATACTGTGCTGAAACTAAAAAATAATGCGGTTTATATAAGAAATCACCGAGGATTTACTCATTCCATTCCAGCTGTACTGTTTTGGTCACTGCTCATTCCAGCTGTGATTTTCCCATTTGTGCCAGGGGCGAATTTACTTCACCTTTGGTTGTGGACATTTTTAGCTGTTGTGCTCCATGTGTTTGTGGATATCTTCAACGCTTATGGCACACAGGCAATTCGTCCATTCTCAAAAAAATGGGTGGCGCTTGGGATCATTAACACATTTGATCCATTCATCTTTTTTACCCATCTTGTGGCGATTGTCATATGGGCGATTGGCGGACACCCCGGCTATACGTTCTTAACGCTTTATGCTGTGATTTTTTGTTACTATATCATCAGGGTGATCATGCAGCTACAGATCAAGCACCAGCTGCGACAGCGCTTTGATGAGATCGAGGAAATTATCATTTCGCCTACGATGAAATTTAGACAATGGCGCATTGCGGTCAAATGCAAATCCTCATTCCATGTCGGCCGAAGCATGAATGGCGATATCGTCATTTTAGACACATTTAACCGTGTTCCGGTCCCCGATACGGACATCATGAAAATTGCCAAGCAAGATGAGAACATTTCTGCCTTTCTCTCCTTCTCTCCTGTATACCGGTGGGAAGTAGATAAATTCAAAGATCATTATGAAGTGCGGTTCATTGATTTGCGATACCGCAGCAAAGGTCACTATCCCTTTGTCGCAATCTGCCACATCGACATGGACCATCAAATCAAAAACTCCTATACCGGCTGGATTTTCAGTGAAGAAAAACTGCAAAAAAAATTAAGACTCGGCTCTGTGTGAGCGAGTCTTTTTTTGTGTGTTATAAATAAAATGGCAGAATGGGATTGATGGTATTTCATCTTTGGGATACCCTTTACGTCTTGACCCTGTCACACTTCCAGTAAAAATTCATTTTGTTCAGTAGAAGATGAAAAAAACACCACTTAAGATGTAAGTGGTGTTTGACGGTATGTCTTATGTTTTCTCCACCCATACATAATCGCAGCCACCAGGCTAATCAATGAAATCAAAGCTAGGGTTCGGATGTAAGGCGGATAGTAGGTTAACACAATCTCATTATTGCCTTTTTCAATTGGAAAGCCGATGAATGCGTAATTGGCTTTTTCAATGTTTGTCTTTTGTCCGTTGACAGTCAGTTCCCATCCTTTTTCATACGGAACTGGTATGACCATATAATCGTCTCCGCGCTTGTTATCATAAGAGATATTGAAGCGGTTGTTTCGAAGTTCCACCTGCTGGTCTCCATCATTCTGCTTTTCCTTTTCATATGCTTGTTGAAGAATTCGGTAAGGCTCTTGATATAGCTTCAATTGGCTCAGCTCATACGTCCCTTTTGGTACTCGAATGGACAGAATCTTTTCTGCCGGCACACGAATGGTCACATCATTTATGCCGGTTTTGTAGACCGATGTATTGCTTTTTCTTGACGTGACATACTCGTCAACAGACAATCCGAAACCTTCGTTACGGTCTGTGCGTTTCATATAAAAGCTGACATACACATCCCCGGCACGAGCCATATCATCTGGAAGGGTGATGTTCAGCCCGCCAGTCTCCCCGTATACATCGAGCTGACCATTTTCATACAGTGCCTGTTCGGTATGAATGTTTGCATCTTTTACTCGATCAGGAGAATGGTCAATCGTTGCATTTCCTTTTTTGTCTAAAATCACACCTTGCAGCATCGCATGCTCTCTATCAAGAGCTGAAGCTTTTTGGAGTGATTTTTCTGAATAGATTGTACTTGTTGTTCTTGCAAATGGAAGCGGGCGTGTATTTTCATACACCATATACTGCTCGCTTTCCATGATTCGTTTGAAATACGCCGGCGGTGAGTAAGACATCGTCTTGTCTCGCATATAATACTTGCCGTAGGTGAGACTATATAAATTACTTCGATCACCCATTGTGGCATAGCGGCTGACACTTTCACGACCCATATCAATTTGCAGATCATTCCAATAGAAATGGAGCAAATGCTTATTCAGAATACTTGAATACACACTCATGCCTTGGAACCCTTCAAATAATGGGGTATTATTTCTCACGCCGCTCATCCAATCAATGCGAGCGAGCGGGTCTTTTGATCGGCTTTGAATTTGTTGAATGAGCTTCGTTTGCTCAGGACCTGCATATGCCTCACTTTTCATATATGTATCTGATACAGCCTTGATGTTACTCCCCTCAGATAAGTAGACCTTTTGATAAACACCTGCTGTCAGTAGGCTAACGACAATCAACATAGCTGAAAACAGACGAAGGTGCTGTCGTTTTTCAGCACGTATCCATAGGAAGAACAAGCTAATTATAAGTAGTCCTACTCCTGTAAATACAACGACGTCCATATTCCGCATCGCCCGTTCTGACAAGAAGACAGTGAGAAGAAAAACGATCCAGGCACCAAATACTGCCCGCTTTTTCCACTTCCACTCTATCTGCTTGAAATGCTTGATCGTGATCGCAACGACCGCTCCAACCGTAAAGGCTAGTATGTATTCAAATCTATACTGCGGTGCAGAAAAACCATTAAACACACTCGCCATCTTTGGACTGTAGTGAAAAACAATGAGCAAAACACTAATAGAAGTGAACATGAAAAACCATCGGTTCCGGTAAAGCGGAATGAGGAACAAACAAATCAGAAAAATCACAGGCAATAAATACACCCTGCTTGTAAACAACAAATGATCATGCAGCTCAAACCAAGGGATCGTCTGTTCATACGGCGGTCTTACATTATTGAGAAAGCCGTAAACAGAAGGAATAAAAAAGGCGGCACTGATCCCAAATGACAATAGTGTTGAGATGAAAAGGGTCCATATGATCTTCCAGCCGCACTCCTCGCTCCGAAGCTTGATCATATATCTGAGCGCGAGATAAATCGCCAAGAAGATAAAGTGAATATAAGCAAAGTAAAAATTGTTGATAAGCATGAGACTACATGCCACGATAAACCAAGCTGGTTTGCCAGTTTTAAAAATACGTTCAACCCCAAGCACAAGTAGCGGGAGCCACATCATACTATCAGTGAAAAACTCCCAAAACGTTTGATGCCGAAAATACACAATAGACAAACCATAGATTCCAGCACCTGTTAGTGCGCCAAGTCTATTTTGCACCATCGAATGCAAAACGCGATAGGCAATGAAGAGAATGAGCGTCAACTTGATCACACTGATCCATATCACAGCATCCGCCCAGAAATGAATATCTATTGAGTGAATGATATCCAGCGCATTCATCGACCAAACCACAAGGACTGTGACCATAAATACGGTCGATGTTGTAAAATAATAACCTAATTGCGTGTATGTACCGCCACCTAGACCAAATTGATAGGAGTAAAAGAAGTTTCCTTTGACGTATTCGTCATAAAGGAACTTTTTAAATGGAAGCATTTGCGAGATGCCATCCCCATCCCCTGTCATAAACCTGCCATGGGCATATTCATATAAAAAAAAGGAGTGTCCTAATAGAGCGAGAATGAGACACATTCCAATGACCATCCATTTACGTTTCATCATCTAAATCCTTTCCACAAATGATCCACTTTTCTCGAAACGAAACAACCCAGCAAGCGAATCGTGCTTGCCGGTTATTGACTCCACGTTATTTAAATAACTGCGTTAATACTCGGTCCTGTTCTCTTGAGCTTGTCTCTTGTTGCGTCACGTTTGATTCTTGAACCAAATAATGCGGCCTCTTTTTCGTTTCATAGTAGATACGACCAATATATTCTCCGATCACGCCTAAACTCAACAGCTGGACACCGCCGAGAAAAAGCACAGCCGAAATTAAAGTAAAATAACCTGGTACCATTACTCCTGTTTTGACGATTTGAATAAAGGTAGCCACTATGTAAATCAAAGAAAGGAATAAGATCAGTATGCCAGTAAAAAAACAAATACGCAGCGGGCGATTGTTAAAAGAGATCACACCATCAATCCCGTAGTTAAATAATTTCTTCAATGACCATTTCGTATCCCCATGCTGCCTTTCGACATTTTCATAATAGATGACTTTTTCTTCAAATCCAATCCAGCAAAAAAGCCCTTTCGAAAAACGATTTCCTTCTTTCAACAGCAACAATGAGTCAATGGCTTTGCGAGAAATCAAGCGAAAATCCCCTACTCCATCACGCAAGTCCACTTCGACGAATTTGTTCATGACTTTATAGTACATCGATGATAAATAAGAGCGAACCTTACTGTCACCTTTTCGGTTCCGTTTGGCAATGACTTGATCGTACCCCTCTTCATACCCTCTGACAAATTCTTGTATCAAATATGTTGGGTGCTGCAAGTCGGCGTCCATTATGATGGCAGCTTCTCCTTTTGCATGTTCGAGCCCTGCTAAAATAGCGGCTTCCTTTCCAAAGTTACGTGAAAAGGAAATATATTTGACCTTCGCACTTTTATGAGACAGCTCTCTCATGTATTGAAGGGTATTGTCTTTACTTCCATCATTAATAAAGATGATTTCAAAATCATAATGAAAATCCCGAAACTCTTCCTCGAGTGCCTCAAAGATTCGTCTGATGTTTTCACCTTCATTGTAAGAAGGAATTATAACAGAGAGCAATTCCCGTTTCATATCGCACCTTCTTTTCACTTTTTTCATACGGTCTATTATGTTCATTATTCCTTTTTTTCCAGAAAACGAAACACTTTTTTATTATCCATAAATTTCATGCCTCTTTAATCTTTTTATTATATCAAAGTTTTATTTACAATGTTTTTCAGCAAGGTGAATTTAATGTAATTTTAAGTTGATCTATTGTAAAAAAGCCTGTAATTCTGATCACAGACTGGGTAATGTTTCATACATTTGTTTCACTTTTTCAAAAAGTTGAAAAAGGCGAGCTTTTTTAGTGTAGCAGCCCTTTGTTATGAGGTTGTAAATGCTCATTTGCCTTAGAATGTTTATGTTGAAATAAATGCAATTGTGCGCCGTAGCTCTCAATCCATTCTTGAACAACCCGTTCTGTCGTTTCCTGTCCTTTATACTTGTGACCTGCCTTTGCATAGGTCGTTTCAAAATCACTCCATAATAACTCTACCCATGTACGTGCTTCTTCATATGTCAGCATATTGTTTTTTTCCATCAGTTGTTCCGTTAATCGTTCAAAATATTGTTCCATGCTCGTTCCTCCTTCATCTAGCAGAAAGTGCCTTTTTAAAAAACGCTCTTTTTTCATATACTACCCTTACGTCTTCAAAAGACGCAAATGATTTGAATTGTTTGGAGGGAATCGATATGCGCAATAAAGCAAAGGGCTTTCCAAATCAAGTGAATCACAAGTTTGAAGGCGAACCAGGCGCCACAGATGCTTTTGCTTCTAAAAGGCCAAATGGCGAAACAAATACACGTCCGCAGGAACGGATGAGGGCATCAGGGAAACGCTAATTTTTCCAAAGGGAGTGCTTGAGATATGAGTTCAAATGGGAAATCGTATATGGAAGACTTTGTTCAATTCAGGACAACCGCTTACCCTCAACCATGGGCGAATGCAAAGCATTCTGCCTCTCAGGTCAACGGAGAAACGCAACAAACGCAGCACGACATCGTCCTTCAGAATAACGTCCGTAAACAGCGTTCCAAGTAAAGAAAAGGACTGATCTTGTCGATCAGTCCTTTTGCGTGAGTAACGAGATCGGTAAGGCGTCTTCCTTGTCTGGAGCTGACACTCTGTACCCCCAAGCAAACACCCCGTTTAAATACTTCACGTAAAATTGCTCGTCTGTGTCTTTGATTTGATAAGTTGTATTGGGCTGAATGGTAGCTGGGTCTATTAAATACGCTTTCGCCATATCAATTTTCCTCTCCAATACTGCGTATTCATTCACGATGCCTAGCTGTTCAGCCTTTCGGGCCTTTTCAGAAAGGGTTGCAATCTCTTGACTTAATTCATATGCTGTCATTTCACTATAGCGTTTTTCCATCTGTTATTCCCCTTTGTCTAAAGCTTGATCGATTGTATCTAGATCAAAGCCTTTTCGGTATAGAAATTGTTTGACTTTCATCTTCTTTTCAAAAGACCCATCATACCCTACCTTACGCTTTGCCTTCTCCATCATGTAGTGAAGCGCCTCTTCTTCCTTTTCCTCTTCTTGTCCTTCATAAGCTTCTTGAAGGGCTTGATCAATGATCCCAAATGAAAAGCCTTTTCTTTGCAACTGAAGCTTGATGCGCTGCTCAATCTCTTTTGCCGAACGATTCTTTTCTTTCTTCACAAGTTTGAGAACTTGTTTGACAGCTTCCTCTAGCTGTAAATCATTCGGATATTGTGCAAGTGCTTGTTCGATGGTGTCATCCTCTATTCCTTTTAGTCTTAGTTCTTTTTTTAGGACGGATGGACCTTTGCTATTCGTTTTTCGGTGTGTGCTCACATACGCCTCTGCAAATTCAAGATCATTTACATACTTGTAATGCTTTAATTTGTGTATAATTTCCCTAATAGCAGGTGCGGGTATTTCTTTTTTCGTCAAGTAATCCGTGACTTCTTTCACTGACCTCATGCGATAAGATAAGTAATCTACCGCCTGTTGAAAACCTTTCTTCACTGAATCACCGAATTGAATCTCAATGACGTCTGATTCGTCCAGTTCTTTCCCTTTTTTCAAATCGTATTGGACGAGTACATCTAGATCTACACTAAATGCGTACTTCTCATCAAGAAAGATATTCACGCGCTCCATATTGTTTTTCTGTGCAGAAATTTTTGTGATATAAGGCATCCTGTGATCACTCCTTTTCAAAACAGTCAGGATGTTTCTTCTGATGCAAATTCGTGAAAAATATAGGTATGTATATCGAGAGGAGAGATGTCAATTGAATATCGCCATCACCGGAGGAACCGGGTTTATCGGCCAGCATGTCAAAAAAGTACTTGAAGCCGAAGGACATCATCTATACATTTTAACAAGAAAGCCAAAGGATTCCGAACAAAATCATTTACATTACGTCCAATGGCTGACTGAAGGTGCTACGCCTGAGCATGAACTGCCTGCAATTGATATATGGATTAACCTTGCGGGGAAATCTATTTTCACACGTTGGACTCATCAAGCTAAGCAAGACATTCTCTCAAGTCGTCTGCAAGCAACAAAAGAGGTGCGACGTATTATAGAAGCGCAGCAAACCAAACCATCCGTTCTCATTCAGGCAAGTGCTGTTGGGATTTACGGCACTTCACAGACGCAAAATTTCACCGAAGAATCTCCTCCAGAAGGAACAGATTTCTTAAGTCACACATCTAAGCTTTGGGAACAAGAGGGACAAACGATTGAAGCACTCGGCATCCGTACAGTCTATACACGATTTGGGGTCGTATTAGGTGAAAAAGGCACACTGCCTCTTATGAAATTGCCCTATCAACTGTTTGCCGGTGGAACCATCGGCTCCGGCTCACAATGGGTATCCTGGGTTCACGTGGACGATGTGGCGCACCTCATTGCATTTGCCATGGAAAATGATCAAGTATCAGGTCCACTAAATTTAACGTCTCCGCATCCTGTTCAAATGAAGCAGCTAGGACAAACGATTGCATCTACCCTTCATCGTCCTCATTGGCTGAAGGTACCCTCTTTCGTTATCAAAACAGCACTTGGCGAGATGTCATTACTAGTTTTAGAAGGGCAGCGTGCTCTACCGAAAAAGGCACTGCTGTCTTCGTATAAGTTTTTGCATCCTGAACTAAAAGAAGCAATATCTCATTCAGAGGTATAAAAGCGGAGCAAAACAGCAACTCTATAGAGAAACCATGTGAAGGGGCTGTTTTGATGAAGAAAAAAGAACACCAACCAACTTCTCGGCTGAAGAAAACTCAGGAAGTCCTGTATCAGAAGGAATTCAAAAAAGCAGAAAGAGCAGCAGAAATTAGAAGTAAATAAAGCGGATATTCAACTCCAACAAGCACATAACTAACATGATCTTGTAAAGGAGGAGATGGCTTTGGGAAAAGACCATAACAAAAAATCCGTTCAGCAAATCGCTGCTCAAGAGACAGATGGCGAATTTGTTGAATTTTCCAAAGAACTTGCAGATCCAAATGATGTAAAAGCGATGGCACGTATGAAAGCAGCAGATCAACGGGCCAAGAAGTAATAATAGAAAAAGCAGATCCTAAGACGGGGTCTGCTTTTTTTCTTTTACTTCAATTCTGTGAGCAAGCTTGATGCCTTCTGACGAGATTTTACCTCGGGCACTTCTTCTGGATAACCGATATGAAGAATCGCAGCAAAACGTTCGTTTTCCTTTAACCCCATATCTTGTTGGAAGTCTTGATCATACAAAATGCGACCGCTCTTCCACACCATGCCGATCCCTTGATCCCAAGCGAGAAGTTGGAAGTTTTGAATCAGTGCACTCACGGCGGCAAAATCATCATTTCTCACAACAGGGTTCTCATTTTCCTTTAACACGACAAATAACAGGGCTGGCACTTGTGAAAAGTAATCTCTGTATTGATTGATTTTTTCCTCTTTCGCCTCTGGATTGTTTCGTTTAAAGAAGGTAATGAACCGCTTGATAAATGCCTCCTTTGCTTCGTCTGTTGTCGCATAAAGAAAGCGCCAAGGCTCGGTTAATTTATGATTCGGCGCATACACTGCATCCTCTAATAATGGTTCAAGCTGCTCAATTGTCACAGCCGTGGCTTTGAATTTTCGAATCGATCGTCTATATCTCACAGCGTCACGAACGGTTAACGCCTCTGTTTGTTGTTTAATATCTTGCATACATATCATCCTTTCAATCAATTTAATTGAAATTGATTCTCATTCACATTATAAACATCATTTGGTTTTGGTGCAAATAGAGACTCCCTGACCATTTGCTAAAAAAGTTGTTCGACTTTTTCAACTAATGTTACAATCATATTACGTTTTAAACAAAATTTGAGAAAGTAGCCAAGATCATGAAATGATTTCAGGTATTTCCCATTTTTCTCATTCGGCTTTTTTTCAAAGGCTTTCGACCCATGATTGGAAGGGAGGCTTCTTAATGGTATGAAAATCAATATTGGACAAATTATCAAGCTCTATCGTTATAAACAAAAAATGACCCAATCCGAATTGGCAGAAGGGATTTGTTCTGTCTCTCATTTAAGTAAAATTGAAAATGGCTCAAAAGAGGCCAATCAAGATACGATCAATCTACTGCTCGAAAGGCTTGGCATCAGTCAGGAGACACTTTCCCAAAAGGCGCGTCACCTGCTTTCATTGCTTGATGATTTTCAAATGAACATGTATTTTTATGCGCTGGATCAGGCTGAACAAAATGCAGAAATGATCATTCATCACGAGGAACAATTCTTTTCACTAGATTTAGGTATTCAATATCATTTGTCCTTATTTCAATTTTATTTATTAACTGAAAAGCAGCCGCTTGCTTTAAAAACACACCGCGTGCTCAAAAAGTTTGAAAAAACCTTTATTGAAACGGAAAAAGAGACGTTTGAATATCTAGATGGGATCCACCACATTAAAAATGGGCAGCTAGAAGAAGGGCTGAAAAGACTTGAAAGCTGCTTTTCTTACGCTTCTGTTGAACAAAGTGACCTTTATTATCACTATGCAAAAGCGCTTGGAAACATAGGGCGTCTTGGTGATGCGCTAGAGGCGACACATCAAGCGATGGACTTATACAGGCAAAAGAATAACTTCAAACGGATCATCCACTGTACACTCATTCATGGCGTGATCTCACTAGAATTAAAAGCATTCCAAACAGCTAAAACCTATTTAAAAGAAGTGATTTTGCATACTTCGCTTCATCCTGATGCTTTTATTAAAATGACGGCTTACTTTTATTATGGGGTTCTCTTAAAACGTGAAGGTGATTTTGCATCAGCTGTGCCTTTTTTACTAGATTCACTCAATTACTTTAATCAAGAACAGATAGAAGATCGTTACTGTGAAACGCTGTATGAAATTGCGACACTTTATGCTGAATATGATCAGAAAAAGGCACTTCCTTACATACACGAACTGTTAAAACAGCCACGTGTTCAGCCCAATTGTTTATATATGATTAAAATCTATAAATTGATGATCGAGGAGAACCCTCCTGATTTAAAAACATATTTAGTCGAGGCTGCCATTCCTTACTTTGAAAATAACGGGCTCCATAGCGAATATCTATTTGCTCTAAGGATCCTGCTCTCTTATGCGGCTTCCCAGCTTGATCAGCATGAGTTTAACTCCTATACCGAGAAGCTGCTCCGCCACTTAGCATCCTATGTACCCTATTACAAAAAAGCATGACCTTCTGCCGATCGAAGGTCATGCTTTTCTCTATTGGTTAGATGGTCTTTTGTTGATCTCGATCAGGACGGGTGACTTGTTCGACAGATTGAATATACCGTTTCTTTGCGAAATAATCGTACGCATGTTGTCCGATGCCAAGCCAGATGCTGAGTGCAAGAAATGGGACCGTCCCCCACAATGCAGGGATGTTGCACGCAATACGCAACCAAGTATAAATCCCTGAATTTTTTTGATTTTTGGCTAAGGTAATAGAAACAATTCGTTTTTCTGCCTTTTCTTCACTGATTTTATTTAACCGTAGAAGTTGTGACTGTCTAAATGATTCGAAGTGAATTCGGTTCTTCCAATCGAGTGTTTTCAACCAATCAATCATCTTTGCACATGCTGGGCTTTGTCCATCGTAAAATACAAGTAGCCTAAGTGATTTAATTGAACGCTGTTCTCTTTTTTTTGATTCAGCCAGCTTCTTTTTTTCTTGATCAAGATAAATGATTTTTTTCATAGGTTTACCGCCAGTCCTTTTCCGTCATTTGTTTTTTAGTTCGTTCAAAGGAGATTACAACTAGATTACTATAGTTGCTGGGCCTCTTGTATTGGGAAAAAGCAACCCGACGTGCGTTATATGAGCCTTTAGATAAGGGCAAAAATGATGATTTCATGGCTTATATGAGGTTTTTCAACTAAAACTGGTTGGGAAAATCGTGGTGCTTTGCGGTTTAATGCGGGATTCGATAGATTTCTGCGGTTTTTCTACATCTTTATGCGGTGTTTTGTAGGTAAAACGCAAAAACAAGATAAAAAAAGACTACTTCCCATTGCGGTAAAGTAGTCTTTTGGTTTATATTTTTTCCAAAACTTCTACAATTTCTTTCTCAATATCTTTCCATAAGTAACGATCTGTCGTATAGTGACGTGCGGCTTCTTTCGCGAATACCTCAAAAGCTGCTTCAAAATCTGAGGCACCTTTCTCTGGTTTTTTCTCGTCGACAAAGCGCTGTGCCTCTTTTGAGCGTGGCCCCCATTGTCCTACTTCATTCCCATCTTGATCAATGATCACGATAATAGGAATAGATCTTGCGGTCCCGTTCGTTAAATACTGATCCATGAGGTCTAGATGCTCGTCCCGAATGAAATAGCGCACATCAATCAGTGCTTCATTGGCAATACGCATGAAAATCGGTACATTCACCATTGCATCCCCGCACCAATCAGCCGTAATAACAAGTGCTCTTAGCTTTTCCTTCTGCATTCGCTGAAGCAGCTCTTTTTCTTTTTGATGAATTGCGTACTGGTTGTACACAGTCAATAAGTTTTCACGGTTTTTCCCCATGTTGTGTACATATGTACGTTCCGTTAGTCCCTTTGCAAACCATTCATTTAATGTCATCCTAACATCCCCCTTTACCTTTCAACTTTACCACTTTTTCTATTCTTTTGTCTAAAAAACCTTCACCTAGTGAAAGGTAAAGGTTTTTTGAGTTCATGACATTGAGTTCGATGTGGGTCCATCCCGATCAGTTTGGTGACAAGCACCATCGTGACAGGCAATGATGTATTCTTTTTATACGCTAAGTATTTCCCTCGCCATTCAGGTTTGTATTTTTGTTTAAATGACCGTAAACCGCTGAAACTATACATATATCTCACATTATTGAAGATGACACTCGCCATACGTTCTGTGAGGAAAGACTGGTGGAATGTGCCCACATTCGACAGTGGTGCCATTCCCATATTAAAAGATTTATAGCCTTTCTCTTTCGCCCATTGAAACAGGTGGATAAAGAGCGCATCCATCATCCCATTCGGGGCATCATGTATGTGACGCATTAAGTCAACGGAAATCTCACCTTTTTGATACATGGGCATTAACGACACAAAGGAAATCATCTGTCCTTGTTTATCTTTTAATATCGCTATGGGTGCTTTTTGCAAGTAATTTTCATGAAAGTAGCCAAGTGAAAATCCCTTTTCTTTTTTCTTCCCAAGCCAGCTATCGGATATATGGTTTAACTTGGAGACAAATTCTTCAGAAAAAGGCGGTTCCACCATCTCGAATGTATAGCCCTCTCGCTCAAATTTATTCGCGACAGCTCGTAAATTTGATTTTTTCTTACCTGAAAGGGAAAACGTTTTTAGATCGACCACGGCTTCTTCCCCAAGCTTAAAGAAGTGAAAGCCTAGATCGTGATAGAGGGCCATCCCCTCGCGTTCTACTTGATAAAAGGCCACGCGGTAGCCAGCTTTTTCAGTCTGTTGCAGAAACTCCTCAAGCACAAGCGGGTAAGATGCTTTACGACCTGACGGGTCACCTAGCACGATCACGCATCGACCGATTCGTCCAAACTGAAGCATGGCCTCTCCATCACTTGAGTAAAACAGCTTTTTATCTCCTAAAAAACCAAGATGACTCAGTGCATTTCCTCCCTTTTCTTCTAGAAACGTTTTTAATCGTTGTTCATCCGCTTCCTCACCAATTGGGAAAGCCTTTTTATTAAAAATCAATTTACTCATGAAGAAAAAAAGCGGTACACCAATCAATGCAATCATACTCGCCATCGTAATATGGCGTTCATTATGTACCAAATAATCCTGGCTTAGGAAATGGCCAATTTTCGACCATATAAAGTTACCTATGACATGATAATTAAATAGAACTAGTAAATACCCAGCTACAGCTGAGACAAATTGATACAAAGAATAAGGCGCCTGCTGCTTCACAAATTGATTGCGAAGTGAAAAGAACACAACCATCATAACCGGCAGAATGAAAATCAAGCTAAGGTTAAAGCCTTTCAGCAAGGTAAACACAAAACCACCAGCTAGAGAAATCATCGTCAAAACGTAAGATCGCTTTGTTCTTTTATACACTTCAATAGACAGAATCATAAGAATAATGCCGAACATTAAAGATAGGCCATTAAATCCTGATAACAGAAAACGAGGAATGCTTGTAATCACACCTAAGCGGTCGACAGGAAGGACAACAGAAGCCATAATGAGCAGTCCGCTTCCAATCGTTAAAATGGATAAAGATCCGTATAATAATCGAATTAAAAGGGCTCTGTGCAAAATCATTAAGACGTTCGTTGTTTCAATGGCAGGTGCCATTCTCGGGTTTCCTTCAAGTCGTCTGAAGGTGGTCCCCGTTAAATCGTATGCTGCGAGACACAGCCCCAGGATAAACGGAAAGATTGAGTACACAAAGCGGTACAAAACAAGCGCCGTCAGCACCATTTCTTGATCGAAACCAATAGATTGCATACTGAGTAAAAAGATCAGGTCAAACGAACCAAATCCGCCCGGTACCATACTAATTAACCCACCGATGGATGCTATGGCGAACACACCTAAGACAATGAGCACATCGACATTCATCCCCATTGAGACGACCGCCATATACATAACAAGACCAGCTGCCAGCCATTCTATAAACGATGCACCAATATAGGCATAAATCGGGTGTTTTAGCCCATTTTCACTACCTTGAATTGAGTTTTTGCGAATCGAAGCCATTATGATGTAAATTGGGACGATACAGGCAAAAATAATGACAAATGCCCATAGCCAAGGCTCCTGACTAATAATACTTTCAACAGGGAGAACCCTAATCAATATCAAATCACTGAAAATGGATAAACCCAAGAGGGCAGAAGATGTTAAAAGAGCAATGCCTTTCAGCAATTTTTTAGTATCGGATATGTACTCCTTATATAAAAGTGTTCTGAGCCCTGCTCCTGATAGACCTCCAAATCCAAGGACGCTATTAAAAGAGTTGGCAATCCATGAGATGCGTATCGTTTTCCAGCCGCTGATCGGCATTTGAAGACTTTTCCTTAAAATCAAATCATATAGAGACATAGATAAAACGGCGACAAGTCCAAGAAAGAGAAGAATCAATAAGTCCATTCGGTTTAAGCTGTCAATGATATAAAAGGTCTTTTTTATGGAGAGACCGCTTAGCTCCTGCTTGGCGACAAAAATCAATACAAGGATGATCACGATCGGAAAAAGCATTTTTAAGATCATGATTCCCATTTTTTTGTTCCACATGTTTCCCCCAACTTTCTAGGTTGCATATTTTAACCGAAGATTATTATACAACAAATACCACTTGATTCATTCAGTTTTCTATTCAATAGCTTGATGATGCTTTCATTTAGAAGTGAAAATCAGTAATATAAAGACAAGAGCCGCTTAAAGGAAGTGAACAAGCGTGGAATATAATATTCATGACACCACCGTACTAAAAGAGGAAATTCTATCTCCAGAGGAAAAAAAGACATGGGTGCTCTATATGAAAGTCCTCACTGCAGCAGGTCTAGGAGATGTTTCAGAATGGATGAAGCTTGATATGAGTATGCCGCAGATGAAGGTGCTCATGCTTCTCAATAACCATGGCTCTCTCAAAGTATCCGAAATTGCTGAAAAAATGGGCGCTTCTTTGTCTAATATGACAGGTTTGCTTGATCGATTAGAGCAATCTCACTTTGTCGAGCGAAAGCATTCTGAGCGTGACCGACGAATCATTGTCGTAGAACTAACAGAGGAAGCCAAAAATATTTTCAGAAGTATTTATCAAAAAGGACACGAAAAAATTAAAAATTCACTACAACGGCTCAACGATGAAGAAAAAGAAAAAGTAAATGAAGGATTAGCCATTTTAGAAAAGGCACTTCGTCCTGAACGTGGCTGACAAAAGAGCAAATAAAAAAGACGATCACTGATGATCCGTCTTTTTTATTTGCTCTTGTCCTTGTTGATCTGATGATTGTATGTCGTTTTTCCGGAAGAACTCTTGAATGACTTCCCTGTCATCCCATAATAGATAAGCTACACCGATGATGAGAAAAAAGATGCTGATCCATGTTCCACCAGGCAGCAGCTCTTCAAGTTCCTTAAAATTCCTTTCTTCTCCTATTGTTGTGCTATAGCGCATCTCGAAAAGAACATACTTTGCTAAATAAAAGAATGCCGCCATACAGATAAACATGGCACCTACAATTTTTCTACCAGACATATGACTACTCCTTTAAGACCGTTGTTTTTTTAAAATACATTCATTAGTAACTATCAATCCCAATATAAACAAGCTCATGGCTTGCTTATGCTAAGCAACTTATCAATGAAAAGAAGAACAAAAAAGGCGATTGGCGGACCAATGATTAAATACAAAAAATTCCCAGGTATCATCATATCATAATAATAGAGAAATACAACCATCAACAAAAACATCACTGCATACTTGATAACACTCTTCACAACAACCTATCCCTTCTATATTGTCTCTCCTTCCCTCTATCAATAGTCGCTTTTCCACATGACCTAAAGCGACCGCCCCATCGCCTTTCGCTCCCTCACAATCCAAGATGGACGAGACCTTTTTAGAGAGAGTGTATAACCGAACCCACTCTTTGACTGAAAGAAGATTTGGATGTAGAAAAATTGCAGATGATGAAGAAATACGACAATAAAAAGAATAGCGGATAGCGTGAGCAAAAAGACATCTGCCCCACCTTTTACGACTTCAGTCATAAAGTAGATGACAAAACAGATCATGAAGAGTTGTTCTAACCTTTGCACGATTCGTACAAAAACATGACCTGTTTTGGATAGATCTCCGGTTTGACGCTTTCTTATGTTTCTCGATTTATATAGCCAAAACACACTTTCTAATAGATGATGAAAAATGATGAGGGCAGTGATGGCTATAAAAAGTAGAGATGGTTCAATTTGTAATTGTATGATGAAAGGAAACATGAAAGAATATAGTCCAATAAATGCGTATTTCAAGGATAAGCGAAATAGTTCTTTTTCCACATGATTTTGCATTGATGTTCACCTCTATATGTAATACGTCACTTGAACCGGATAGTTCCTTAAAATGTTCAGAAAATGGATGGAACACATTCTTTGATCATGTACAATAGATAGATCAATAGAAAAAGTGGAGTGTCTGTACATGATGATAACAATTGTCCTTTTTTTATTAGCGGGTTTGGCTGAAATTGGCGGCGGCTACCTTGTCTGGCTGTGGCTGCGAGAAGCCAAACCGGTCAGCTATGGGATCGCTGGTAGTCTGATCTTGGTCGCTTATGGCGTCATCCCCACCTTCCAGCAGTTCCCGACCTTTGGGCGAGTTTATGCCGCCTATGGCGGTGTTTTTGTGATTCTTGCTGTTTTTTGGGGCTGGTGGGTCGATCGGAAAGCACCGGATCTGTATGACTGGCTGGGTGCTTTGATCTGTTTGGCCGGGGTGAGTATAATATTATTTGCTCCTCGCAGTTCATGACATCACACACAGAAGAAGTGCTGCCACATGCGGGCAGCACTTCTTTGCTTGATTTGATGGTTTATCGAGATCCAGCTGTTTGTAATTCCTTGTTTTTTTCTTTAAAGCGTTCATTATGTGAGGAGACGTACGCTACTTTTTCTGCTTCTGGTTCGATGTAAAGCTTTGCGCTATTAAGGGCATTCACGCCGTCCACAAACGTCCCTGCAATTAAGCGGACTTTGCTTTTATGTGTACATAAGTCGCCGACTGCATAGACGCCTGGTATATTCGTTTCCATTTTTTCGTTGACCTCGATCAGTCCCCATTCTCCCTGCTTCAGTCCCCATTCCGCTAGGACACTCAGATCACCTTTCATGCCGTGATTGACGATGACAGCATCTGTTTCAATCCGTTCGATCTCACCTGTCTCTAAATGCTGGATGGTGACAGCGTCGATCTTGTCTCCATGCCCATGAAGCTCCGTCAGTTCATGCGGTGTTAAAATTCGCGCGCAAGATGCCTTCATGTTTGCTACATTCTTCTCATGTCCACCAAACATATCTCGGCGATGCACAACCGTAACACTTTCAGCAATAGGGACAAGGGCATTTGCCCAATCAACAGCTGAGTCACCGCCCCCTGAAATGACCACTCGTTTGCCTGCAAATGTCTGGAGCTCCTGTACTGTATAATACAGGTTTGTCACCTCGTAACGATCTGCATGCTCGATTTCAAGTTTTCGTTGAACAGGAATGCCATGTCCCATCGCTAATATGAGGGTCTTCGTCAAATGACGATCACCATTTTCAGCAGTCAACAGGATATGTCCATTTTCTAAACGTTCGAATTGCGTGATTTTTTGATTCAACGCAATCTCCGGTTCAAATGTTTTTGCCTGCGCCTCAAGTTGTTGAATGAGCTGCTCACCTCTTGTTGGCGGCAAACCGCCCACATCCCAAATGACCTTTTCCGGGTAGAGAAGGACTTTTCCGCCAAGGGTCTCGTTGTATTCAAGTACCTTCGTTTTCAAATCTCGCATCCCACTATAGAAAGCGGTGTACATGCCTGCTGGACCACCGCCAATAATGGTGACATCAAACAATTCAAGCTGTTCTGTCATTTGAGTCCCTCCATTTTCTCTTCGATCTATCTATTTAATATTGATATTGATTCTCATTATCATATATGTATATTGTAGTCTACTCTGGTCAAGGGAATCAATAGCTAGATCAAAAAAAGAACAGGACGAGCATTTCACTCGTCCTGCCATACTTTACACAATGGGTAAACCAAGATCCTTTAATTCAAGGGAGACAAGTCTAGCAATCGCATCTGCCCCTTCTTTCGTAAAATGCGTACGGTCATCAATTCCTGTCGACAGCATAAAGTATGATGTCGTCTTCTCTATACCAGAAACTTGATAGAACTGTAGACTTGCTGTCATTAAATCAACGAGAAGCACCTCTTCTTCATCGGCTAATTCTTTCATAGCGGCACAGTAATCCGGAAAATCATTGATATATTCTCCATCTTTTTCATGAAAACGACCTACAGGAGTTAAGAGTAGAGGCGTTGCCCCTTTTGCTCTCGCTCCTTGGATATATTGAGATAAATAGCTTTTATAAGTTGTATATGGGTCCGTATGCCGTTCAGGCTTCGTCGTTGAAGCATCATTATGTCCCATTTGTGTAAAAAGCCAATCCCCAGGCTGAATCACTGCCAATATGTCATCAAGACGTCCTTCTTCAATGAATGTCTTTGAGCTTCTTCCACCAATCGCCCGGTTCTCGACTTTGACGTCCTTCGCCGTATAGCGGTGTAAAAACTCTCCCCATCCTCCTTGAACTGGACGATCTGGGTAAGATGAAACGGTGGAATCACCAGCTAAATAGATGGTAGTCATGTTCATACGCCCCCTTTTTTCAATGAGCCTTGTTGATTCACGTTGTGGACATCTTTGTGGCTGCTGAAATAAATTGTAAACAAAATAATTAGCATTGCTACCCAAACATTCTCTTTTTTATGATGAAAACCCTGCTCGTGAATGTATTAAATATGCGGTGGAAGTTCTGTTTTCGTCTCAACTGCTACCTTCAACGCTTGAAGCATATAGCCAATTCCCTTATATGGCGCCAGCGGATAACTTGCTTTTTGATGAGATTGTAATAAAGGATCGATCACTTTTCGGTATTTTTTCCCACCGAGTATGACTAGTTCATCATATGCCAGAAGGCCTTTTTCTTGATATTGACGGTACAATTCTTCTTCACTGATCTGTTCAGCGTGCGGTGTGCCGAATGCCACATCATAATTTTTACAGATAAGGTCTTGTGCCTGTAAAAACCCATGCTTCGCTGAGATAATCAGCCAATCTGAAAAAAATGTTTGTGCGTAGCTTTTCGTTTGCTGATGAAGAGGACTTAAGTACACAAGGCGTGCCGGTTGGCATCCTGCCTCTGGATTCACGTCCCATATTTTCTTGGCACCGCACGGAATCATACAAATTCGCTTCACCTGATTTTCTCCTTCCTTCGTCGATATACCTGATACACGATACAGCCTATTGCTGTCCCCAGTGTGTTCAGGATCATATCATCGATATCGCTGCTTCTTGTAATGATACCAGATTGTGAGAAAATCCATTGAAACACTTCAATGACTGTAGACAAGATGAAGCCTGCGAATATCGATTTCTGCCAGCGCAACGTCCGAAAGTGGTGACAGAGGAAAAAACCCAGTGGCACAAACAAGAGTATATTCCCTGCCAGGTTTAAAAAGACAAGATTCGGATAGCCGTGGTGATAGGCATGGAGATTTTGATAGATCGAGTGAAAAGGAATGAGGTTGACACTGACCTGATCCCTAGCTGCAGAAAATCGATTCGGAAATACCGTCAAATATAATAGAATGTTCGTATAGAAAAACAGACAGGCAAGGCCCAATTCTGTTCGTAAATAGATAAAGCGTTTGTGCTTTTTTGCCTGTCTGTATCTCATATAAATAAAGATCGGGACGAGCAGAAGAAAGTAAACACTTGAAAACATTGCACTGGATGTCATGAAGCGAGCTGCCCCTTTCTTACGTGATGCTTGACCATATTACAGCTTATTCAAGCCTGTTTGCATCTATTCGTCCCTTGTTCTCATAATCATGAAGGGAACAGACCCATATTGATAAATCGTCATGTTTCGATTAAACTGACTGACATTCAGTCATTTAAGGTCGGTGATGATATGTCAAAACGAGAAAAGATTATGCTCGCTGCGATTGATGCGTTTAAAGAAAAAGGAATTGAAAAAACCACTATCTCGGATATTGTGAAAGCAGCAGGCGTGGCGCAAGGGACATATTATTTATATTTCCCTTCAAAGCTGTCTGTCATGCCTGCCATTGCAGAGCATCTTATTTCACAGATGGTGCCTGCGATCGAAAAGGAACTCACTCAACATGCGGATGTACTTGATCAAGCAGATGCGCTTGTTGAATTTATATTTACGTTCACAAGACAATACCGTGATGTTCTTGCCCTGACCTACTCTGGTCTTGCCGCAACCGAACATTTAAAGGAGTGGGAAGACATTTATGAACCGCTCTACAAATGGGTGGCTTCCTTTTTAGAAAAAGCACAAAAGCAAAACAGAGTGCGAGCGAATTTGAATTGTCATTATGCCGCAAAGTTCATCATCGGTTTACTCGAGTCCTCAGCAGAACAAATGTATTTATTTACAGAAACAGACACAGATGAGGTTCTCATCCAAAAACAAGAGGTGAAGCAATTTCTCCTTTACGCCCTTGGCATAGAGTCACCTTAAAACAGTACAGCATTTGCTGTACGCTCTTTTTTAGCTTCAAAATGACGAATCGTCAGTTTTAGGAGGGATTCACATGAAGAAAAGCTGGATGTACGTCGCACTCACCTGTTTATTCGAATTACTTTGGGTGTTTGGTTTAAATCAAGCGGATGCGGTGTGGGAGTGGGTCATCATTATCTGTCTCATCCCCATTGATTTTTACTTTCTAATGAAAGCCTGCGAGAAGCTACCGACAGGAACGGTTTACGCCGTATTTGCCGGAGTTGGAACGATCGGTACGTCCATCATGGATTATGCTCTGTTCGGCGGATCTTTTTCATTAGGAAAACTAGTGTTTATGGGCATATTGATCATCGGAATTATTGGACTAAAAGTATCCGATGAAACCAAGCATGATCAGAAAGGAGAAGCGGTATAACATGGGCTGGTTCTTTGTGATGTTAGCCTCTGCCTGTGAAATCGGCGGGACAATTGGTTTAAGTATGTTTAGTCAGAAAAAGCAAATTGCCTCAGGACTATTATTTGTCGGGGGCTTCGCCTTATCCTTTTTGTTTTTATATGCGTCATTCTCTTCTGTTCAAGTGTCCGTAGCTTATACCGTCTGGATTGGACTTGGGACAGCCGGCTCTGTCTTATTGAATATGATTCTATTTAAAGAATCGAAAAACGTCATTCGGATTTTGAGCCTGCTGCTGATTGTGATTGGTGTGGTTGGGCTGAAGTTGTATGCGTGATGTCGTACAAAAGGCAGGAGACTCTCACCCTGCCTTTCGCTTTAATGAAGCACCATCTGGTCATTCATCATATCAATGGCGTAAAGTGATTGCTCATATTCATCTAATAAAACGTAGATTTTGAGCGGAGCAGCCATTTGAGCTGTCTGCTGCGTGAATAACACACAAGTAAACTTTTCGATCCCTTCTGGCAACTTACTTTTTAGAAAAGGGTGAAGAATGGGAGAGATTCGAAGGGTATCAACATCTTTTAACCAAAGCTCATCTTGTAATGCAGGATAATGGTCAACTAAAAACTGACGAAACACTTCCAATGTACTCAAGTCGTTATCCTCACTTTCCTCTATCATGACTTCAACTCACCTTAAAACAAACACTTTGAACTCATCATATGACCTCGGTACACGTATTTTTGCACCATACTCAAGACACATATTCTTTTTCTGGAAATCAATCGTAGATCAACTGTACTGTCATGAATACTCAATATGTATGACGTTTACTATTTCTTCTCATTGACTCAACCATGAATTCAAACGATGGACCTATGATCATATTCATATCTTTTTCTTTCGTGATAAAACGACAAATACCTTCTACAAAATTCCATTTTTATTCATAAAATTAGGTTGATAGACAAAAAAGAACAGTTTTTTTACTGTTCTTTTTTGTCTTGTCTTCATGACTTCAAATGCCCTGTAACGGAATCACTTCACCACTGGATGCATCCACACCATAATGGCAATCCAGCTTTCCACATAAAACGTATTGTTTTTGCACAAAGTCGTACACATAGATAGGGGTTAACTCCAAGTAATCTCTCAATTTTTCAAATGCTTCTTTCTTTGATATGGTGATTTCACTAGCTGCTTGAAAAGGGTCTAGTATCCCGCATACTTGAAACATCTCTTTCTTATCTATGTAATTGACTGCTTTAAAAGAGTTGGCATCAATAAAGACCTTTATTTTATCCATAAAACCACTGTCTTCTTGATGACTCGCTTTCAATATCGCATGAATATAACCTTGATGACGATGCAGTGTGTTTAGTACCCACTTTCCTGTATCCTTAGGGTATTCCTGTCGTAAAAAGGTTCGTACCGCTTCTATGCACTCGTCTTGCTCTTCTCGTGATATAGGCATTGTATCTGGTGAAGGTTCAAACGAAAAGGCTTGTTCAGCTGAAATGTCTTCATGTATATTCAATTCTTTTTTTTCAAAGGAGTCGTTTAATGATTCATCCCATTCCATCACCTGATTCATTTTTATGCAATGAGTTTCTTCATGTCCCCATTCAAACGGAATGTTTCCTGTTCCATCATTCTTGACATAGATCTCTTCCAGCGCATAAACAGAACGGATTCGATTCTGCTCGAAGGAAGGCCATTCAAGCCGCTGCACTTGTTGCTTTGCAATGTCCTCGATTCTCTCAACGCACAGCGCATACTCTTCGTTTCTCATGAGTTTCTTCGCTAAAAATGGGCCATGATGCACAAAGTAAACGAGCTTTCCATCTTGATCCCAATTCACTTCAATTGTTCCAGAAGGAGTCACTGGATAACCATCCATTTTTTCATCGAAAAAAAGCTCGCCATCTTCAGCTTTCTGTAGTTGAAAATGTTCCTTGTAGGTGAGCCCCGTTTCTTGTTCAACCCAGTGGATGATGTCATTTGGATTGTGGCTGTCAAACTTGACGCCATCCTTGGCGAAGGTTTTGCCCATGACAAAAATAACCATCTCATACTGACCAGTATTCAAATTCACCTCGATCACTGCTGTTCCTTCTGGATTTGAATCGTCGTCCTCAGGTTCAGCTTGGTGTGGGGGAAACCATTCCATACTAAATCGATAAATTGTTTCATTGAACATATTGACATATCGGCTATACCCTTGCCTTTTTAAATGGTAATGATCTAAGCCAAATTTCATCCTTGTCTTTTCTATCAGCTCTTGTATGTTTGAGTTCATTTGTTTCACCTCGAAATGTTAAGTGATTAGGTCTTATGTAATGACAAAGTTGATGATATATAAGAATATGACGATAACTGTCAAGAATCCTAAAGCAATTGCCATCATATACGAATCCTTTGTATACCCCTTTAATTCATGCTCCTGATTAGAACGATCAATTTTGCTAAAACGAAAAAGCATACTCACATTGATCAGAGCTAGAAGTATCACCAATATGAACAATAGAAACATAGGTTGTATGTCGAAGAATGGATTCTCTTCATTTTGGAAGCTAAATGATTGAAGGAACATAAGACCACTTATTAAAAATTTTGAAATATTTTCTATTCTCTGTTCCTTCTCCCACTCTTTCCCCAATTTCGACTTTTCATAAATGGCTACCTGTTCAAAAATTGGAATAAACGACTTCCTCGATCTTTTTTTGTTCAAACCTAAAATGCCTTGAAGGAGCATAAGAAGTCCTAAACAAAAAAAGAAGTGTGTGAATTGGATTTCAAAGATTTGAATCAAGATAAAAAAAATCACGATCATTATGCCGGCTATCAAGTTGGAGGCGGCTATTTGTTTTATTCTCATCTTTCTTAGTGTTGCTTGTTCCATACAATACCCTCTCTCTTTTAAATGGTTCTGATGAAGCGCTCTATCTTTATTACGATTTTATTGAGTAAATGTTTCAATAAATTCCCTTTCTATCGCAGATTCGGTTTTTAAGAGTCTAATGAGCAATACCTCATTATTAAAAATAAGAATGAAACATGAATGTCTAACCCTTAAATAAACATTTTTATTTATAAATAATATCTCGTCATTTCACATGGTACATACTCTATCTGATACGAAGAGGATAATGCCCGCTTTACTTTTTCTGTCATGCGTTCTCCTTCTTGATTGAACTTCTTTTCCATTTCCACCCCATCTGGTAACAAATCTTCTGTCTCTTCGTCAAACCAGCGTCCATACTGAACATTCCAATTCCAGATGTTTGAAAAGATCGTATCGCTTAGAGGTACATCATCTTTTTCTAAATGACATTGACAATGTCCACAATGAAAAGGGTCACCACCGTAAGTCCCTTCTATTTTCACAAAAGGGTGATCCTCAAACTCGCGACAGCACACCCATTTTTTGAAGTGCTGACCGAACGCTGTCAGTTTAATCGAGTAATCACGCATAGAAGTTCGTTTTCCTTTCATATCAAAAACACCGTGATCAATCAACTTCTTTAGCCGATACTCAATAAATTCATCTCCAATATACTGCTCTAAATGACCGATGACTTCTCCAATTAAGCGAGGCGTCTTGATGTAATCCTCATCTTGGCATGACTGATGAACCCGCTTGGCCATTTTGACCATATACGCGTCAAATTCATCTTCTTGTATGCTAATCGTTTGTTCATTCCGCCATACCCTTAATGTATGATCTTTATCAGCAAAATGAAGCCACTCTTCTTGTAATCTCTCTCTTTCTTCCTTGGTAAAGGTGTGAATGTGCTGTTTACTTTCGAACATGATTTTAAACTTTTCTGATGGAATTTCTCCAGTATGTCGAAGGTCCATGCGAATCGTATTCGTATTAAAAAGCTGATCATATGCAATCGTGGTATTGATTGCAGACACGTCAACTTTTTTTCCCTTTAATAAATACATAGCATACCGAAGGCCTACTTGTTCATGTGCATTGTTGCCCATCCAAATCAACAGATGGGAATCATCTTTAATGTCCTTAATTTGTTGAAGCATTTTTTGCTGATCGATGACCATGTCATCATATCCACCAAATTCATTGGACATGACGTGACGCATCCATTCAATCCGTGCCTCTTGTCCTTTTCGTTCATGTAAGTGCAAAAGTGGGCCAATGGAGTATATGTCATCAAAGGTGATGATGTCATCCACTGGTTTTTGTTTCATTCCACGTAATGCTTGTTTTAAACTACCTGCAGTTGCAGCGCCAAATACGATATGAATCATGATTCGTCTCCCTTTATCTTACAGTTTCTTTTATCTTCGCTTATTGATGGATCTTTCGTCAATTGATAGCGTCAATCATTAGAAAAATCATGATAAAGTGCCAACTTAGATTCTAGAAATGATTGATTGTTCAATGAAATCGTTTAGACGTAAAAAAGATAAGGAATCGTTCCCTTATCTTTTTTGTCTTTTGATCCACTATAAAAATACTTCGTCAATACTTCATTATTTTCACTTGCAAGAACCACAACTGTAGCTATCTCTAATACATATTCTATATTTTCTTCAGTTATCGTTCGATCCTTTTTCTTAGTGTGAAAGTATTCAACACTATGAATAGAACTAATCCTACCTTCAAGTAAATTGAGTATAGACTTCTTATAGATGACATACACTCCTTGGATTAGACTTTTATCAGGACAATAGGGATCATGTAAAATGAATTTTATTCGTTCATCTTTTTTAAAAATCTTTATTGCATCAAAATCGTATAATAAAATTTGATTAATTTCTTCTATTTTTTTAGGTGTTAGTGTATCAATTAAATCTTGTTTTTTCATAAGATTTCTCCACTTTTAATCACAAAAATAAAAAAAGGACTCCTTGACATTGTCATCTCTGGTAAATCAAGCTAGAGAAAAACTGAATGTCTGGAAGCCCTGTGTTTTATGGATACTAATTCTCAGCTCTAGTCATCGATACCACACACTCCACATGCGCGGTATGCGGAAACATATCCACAGGCTGCATGTATTCGATCTTGTAGTCTTTTGACAAGTATTCGAGGTCTTTTGCTAGTGTGGATGGGTTGCAAGAGACGTAGACAAAGCGTTTTGGTTTGACCTGTTTGACGGTGTCTAGGAAGGTGCGCTCGCAGCCTGTTCTTGGTGGATCGACGACGATGACGTCAGGGCGGAAGCCTTCTTTGGCCCATTTTGGTAGCCATTGTTCTGCTGTTCCTGTCACATAGGTCGTGTTGTTCATGCCGTGTTTTTTGGCATTTTTCTTGGCATCATCGATTGATTCTTTGATGACATCCATTCCTCTCACTTCTTTTGCGCCATCTGAGAGCCACATGCCGATGGTACCCACGCCGCAATAGGCATCAACGATTTTTTCTTTTCCGGTCAGTTTGGCTGCTTTTTTGGCTTCATCGTAAAGCTTTAAGGTCTGCTTCGGATTTAATTGGAAGAATGCGCGTGCACTCAGTTCAAATGAGACGTCGCCTAGAAACTCTTGGATGACCATGTTGCCCGCTAAGAGTGATGTCTTATGTCCAAAAATGACTGATGTTTTTTCCCCATTGATATTGTGCATAATAGATGTCACTTCTGGCAGTCGTTTTTGAATGGCTTCGGCAATTTCTTTTTTCTTTGGAAATTCAAGTTTTGATGTGACAAGGACGACCTGTACTTCCCCTGTTTCAAAACCGACTCGCACGACAATTGACCGTACGTCCCCTTTTCTTGTCCGTTCATTGTAAACCGATACGCCGAATTTCTCTAAAATTTTGCGGACGACGCCTGTTGTTTTGTTCGTTTTCGGATGCTGAACGATACATTCTTTTATTGGGACGAGCTTATGCGAATTCAGTCCATACAGTCCTGCAATGATGTCTCCACTATGAGATCGTCCGACTTGGAATTGACTTTTATTGCGGTAGTGCCACGGATCTTCCATGCCGATTGTTGGTCTGATGTCTAGCTTTTCAACCGATAGCTTCGTATGTCGTTCCATTGATTGAATGACAATATCACGTTTTTCTTTTAACTGTTGCTCGTACGCCAAATGCTGAAGCTGACAACCGCCGCATTGCTCGTAAACTGGGCATGGCGGCTTCACTCGATGCTCCGAACGCTTTCGCACTTTTCTGACTGTACCTTCTGCATATTTCGCTTGTACATTTGTTGCTTCCACGACCACTTCCTCCCCTGGAAGCGCGCCTGGCACAAAGACCACTTGCTTTTTAAAATATCCGACCCCTTCACCATTAATGCCAAGGCGTTTAATCGTGAGCGGGAACTGTTGTCCCTTTTGAAGAAGGGCTCCTTGCTGTTTTTCTATCACTTTCATTCTCCGTTCTATTAGAACCTTTATAGGTTATCCTCATTTTATTCGATCTCATTAGTATATCACGACTTGGCCAAAGAGAGAAAATGTCTTTCATTTATTTATCCGTCTCAAGACTTCTCCATAAATAAAGGGAAGCGTAGCTTAAATACGGCTCCCACTCCTTGCTTAAGGCGGCCATTTCCTCTTTTGTTGGCTTTTCAGGCAGGTCAAAGTGCCGCTTAATTGCGTTTTGAATACCGATATCTGCCACCGGAAAAAGATTTGGTCTTCCTAATCCATTCATGAGGACATTTTGAACCGTCCAAGGTCCAATGCCTCTAATCGGAAGGAGACGTTCTTCCATTTCAAGATCCGTCAAATGGTGCCATTCTTCCAAGCATAAAGTGCCGTCCGCAATTCGTTTCGATAGATCAATCACATATTCCGCTTTTCGCTGACTGAATTGGAGTTTTCGCAAATCGTCTGTTTCAAGGTCGGCAATGGTTTCTGGTAAAGGGTCAAACCAAACACCTTCTATTAGCTCGCCGTAGATATGGACAAATCGCTTCATCAGCTCGTACGCAAACGAAAGATTGAGTTGCTGATGAATGATGCATTTCATCAAACAATGATATAAATGGAAGTCCAGCATAAGCGGTGTCCCTATGTGACGCTGAAAAATAGATGAAAGATTTGTTTGAGAAAAATGATCATGTATAACTTGTAATTGATGCTCCATCCCGAATATCCGCTTGATGTCAGAGACGATTGGTTCCTCTGGGCCGTTTGCGCGTACCCGGAATGTGGGCGCTGCTGTCGTACCAGTTGATTGAACGATGGCAACATACGGATTTCGATCGATTCTCATCGGCACTTTGATTTCTCTATTGTTTAAATCAACTGCTTTTAAAGGGTCATTCGATAAACGCCTTAGCACTTGATCGAATTGATACGGCGGTTCAACCACCAGCTCTTTCTCCCACATATCCTCCTCTTCCTTTCTTTAAAGATGACCTACAATTGATTCATTTCACATGAATCATTCTCTATATTGAATACTTTACAACATAAAGAGTACAAGAATTTATCAGTTATATCTTCCTTATTTTTGCGTCATTCCCTTTTGGTTTATAAAATGTATTAGGTGAATTCAACTAAAATTCGACAAGATCATTCAATTTTCCAGGATCATTTTCCTTTATTTAGAAATAGAGCGTATGGGTGATATCTTCCACTTTGAAAATTTTTGTATAATTATGACATATCAAGGAGGTGAATAAAGAAATTAGCGGATTAGGCAATCATTTGTTTCATCTTGCAGGAACATATTTACCTCATTGATAACCGGCTTTACCTAGTATCACGTTTTACAAGAAGACCCCAAAATTTTAAAAACAAAGGAGATCCGACCAATGAAAAAAACAATTCTTTCTGTTGCCCTTGCCACTGCTGTTTCTTCGACACTGCCAGTATTTGCTGATGCTGCTGAGCAAAAAACGGCTCCAGTTTCAACAACTGTTCAACAAACTGTTTTAAACAAAGCTGCTGAAGGCAAAGCCACTACAAATGCAACAAACGTGAATATTAACTTTGATGTACTTGGTATTGCAAATGCACTAATTAATGCGGCAAATGCAAACACAAACCGTGAAGGTTTTGTAAAAGGTCTTATGGAGTCTGCTTTCTATGCTGCTGGCGCTAGATACAATGTCATGGTATTTAACTTAAGCCAAGGCTATGAGACTCGTTTCAGTGGTGTCAAAACGTTTGCTACTGTAAAATACGGAAGCATCACTTATGGCGTTTGGGTATTTGAAAATGGATCTTTCACAAACAAAGGTGATGGCGGTTACATCAACTGGGCATTTAGAGGTTGGTTCGACCGTAACGGTGGTTTCGTTAACTTCCGTCGTCCTTAATTCTCGATTTTATCCATCAATCATACACGCACATGGACCGATCTCAATCATGAGATCGGCTTTTTTATGATGTGGGCGTATATCATCAATGACACTGCTTCATGATATAATGCATGTCTGGAGGGGTACACATGCTGAGAAAACTTGCAGTGACAAAAAACGGCGACTTGATTGAACATGCAACCTTGCAGCAGCTTTCAAGCCCCGATATCGCCTGGTATTGGATCGATTTTTATGCGCCAACGGAAAAAGAAGCAGCGATGCTGAAGGAATTTTTTCAGTTTCATCCGCTAGCGATTGAAGATTGCTTCCATTATTTACAGCGTCCAAAGCTTGATATTTATGATGGCTATTTGTTTTTCGTCCTTCATGCTCTCAATCAACAAACACTTCGATCTGAGGAAATCGATCTGTTTGTTGGTGAAAACTATGTCGTTACCTTTCATTTAAAGGAAGCACTGTACATGGATCAAGTAATTGGGAAGCTGAAGGGATCTGAACAGGCACGAAATAGCGGACCAGAGCATCTTGCCTATATGGTGATTGACCAACTCGTTGATGATTACTTCCCTATTATTTATCAAATTGAAGACAGACTGAATGAAATTGAGGATGAAGAAGGTCATAAAACATACGGAACATTAATGAACGAAGTATTCGGTATTCGCTCAGATTTATTAAAGCTAAGAAGAACGATTATCCCGATGCGAGATCTTTTATATCGAATTGTGAACATAAATATGATGAAAAGCGATAAAAACCGGCAAGCGTATTTTAATGATATTTATGATCACCTTCTAAAATTAACGGAGATCGTCGAGTCGAACAGGGACATGACAGCCGACCTGAGGGACAGCTATCAGACGCTGAATTCCAATCGAATGAATGCGATTATGATGACACTGACGATTGTGTCCACCATCTTTATTCCTCTGACTTTTATTGTTGGGGTCTATGGGATGAACTTTGATCACATGCCAGAATTGCATTGGAAGTACGGCTATTTTGGGGTGCTCATTTTCATGGCGCTTCTTGTATCCAGTATGCTTCTATGGTTTAAGCATAAAGGGTGGTTCCGTATTTTTAAATAGCGATACCAAAAAAGCCTGCAGGTTTTCTGCAAGCTTTTTTCTATAGCTGAGGGAGGTGCCATACTTTTTCAAGCATGAGGTCATCTAAACTTTTAAAGGAATAGCCTTGTTTTTTTAGAGATGTGATCGCATCGTCCAGAGCCTCAGAATTGTCTCGTGAAACGGTATGAAGTAAATAAATGGCGCCTGGATGAGCTTGCTTCATCATTTGATCGTAAGCATATTGCTTTCCTTTTTGATGATGAATATGCCAATCCACGAAGGCAACTGACCAGAAAACGGTTTGGTAGCCAAGTTGTTTTGTTTCCTCTAATACTCTTTCACTGAATACCCCGCGTGGTGGACGGAGATAAAGGTTATCTTGTTTCCCCGTTATTTTATACACAGCTTCGTTTACTCTGTCTAACTCTTCTTTGATTTCTTTCTTCGTTTTTTTCGTTAAATCTGGATGATGATATGAATGGTTTCCAATAATATGCCCTTCCTCCGCCATGCGTTTCACAAGCTGCGGCTGATCCTTTACAAAATGACCTGTAACAAAAAAAGTACCTGGTACTTGATGCTTGTTCAATACGTCTAAAACCTTTGGTGTGTACCCATTTTCATAGCCATTGTCGAACGTTAAGTATATCTCTTTCTTTTTCGTGTCGCCTAAATAGAAGGCATCATATTTCTTTAGGAGTGTCGTCAGTTCCTTCCCAGCATCTGCTGGCTTGTGTTGCTTGCTTTTAGCAAACCCCCAATGGATGGATTTATTGGAGACAGCTGCAGCTTCTGAAAGGGGCAACGACATAAATAGCACACATAAACAGATCAACATCATTTTTTTCATCTACGTCACTTCCCGGTTTTACTTCTATTGTGCAGTAGATGAACGAGTCTCATACGCCCATTTACTTACCAATTTAAAGAAAATAGCCCGCCAAGCGCGAGCTATTCGTCTTTCCAATCGCTTTTAAACCGTTCATATTTCGCTTCTAAATCGTCAATCATCTGGATCAGTCTGTCTATATCTTCAACGTCTGTTGATTCAGGATCTAATGAATCAATAACGCTCATAAACATATCTAATCGATTCTTTAAATAATCAACTTGCTGCTCTTTGCTATCTGCTGCCTTGCCCATACATACACTCCCTTTAGCATTTGTTTATAGCTTATCTTTTTTTTATTTGCAAATCAATTCTGTCCCTTCCCCCCCTTGCGTATAACGGTCGGGAGGCTTAAAATTAACTGTTGGCGGGTCTTTTACCCGAATGAAAAGGAGATAGATACCATGAATCAAAAAACAGCCCTTCGCCCGATTACACCTGCATATGACCCTTGGGAAGCCTATCTCGATGTGCAGGAATACGGAGACATGAAGCTGACAAATATTGAATTTACCACGACGAATTTATGCAACATGAGATGTGAGCATTGTGCAGTTGGCTATACATTACAGCCGAAGGACCCGAATGCACTGCCACTTGATTTAATGCTTCGCCGTTTAGATGAAGTACCGCTCCTTCGCTCACTGAGCATTACCGGCGGTGAACCGATGCTTTCTCTTAAATCTGTACGTGAATATGTCGTGCCTTTATTAAAGTATGCCCATGAACGCGGCGTCCGTACACAAATCAATTCAAATTTAACGCTCGATTTGGCTCGATATGAGGAAATCATTCCATACTTAGATGTTCTCCACATTTCACATAACTGGGGAACGGTTGAAGAATTTGCAACGGTTGGCTTTGCGATGATGGACAGAAAACCAACCTTTGAGCAGCGAGCGAAATATTTTGATCGAATGATCGAGAACAGTCAGGCACTTGTCAAAGCAGGTGTCACTGTGTCCGCTGAAACGATGCTGAATAAACGTACGCTACCGTATATTGAACACATCCACAGGCAAATCGTGGAGGAAATGAAATGTCAGCGTCACGAAATCCATCCGATGTATCCTAGTGATTTCGCAAGTGCGCTTGAATCATTAACGCTCCCGCAAATGCGTCATGCCATTCATCAGCTACTCGATATTCGTGATGAGGACACATGGATGCTCTTTGGCACCTTGCCCTTTTATTCATGTAGCACAGATGAAGAAGATCAGCGCCTACTAGAGCGATTGCGTCAAGCGAAAAATGTCACGGTCCGAAATGATCCTGACGGCCGCTCACGGTTGAATGTGAATATTTTTGATGGGAATATTATAGTGACAGACTTTGGCGATACACCGCCGCTTGGGAATATTGAAACCGATACACTGCAATCCGCATACACGCGCTGGATGAACACCAAGTTAGCCAAAGAGCTCAACTGTCATTGTCCAAGTGTACAATGCCTTGGTCCTAATGTTCTTGTGAAAAACAGCTATTATCAAGAGATTGATTTTACTTCTCGCGTAGCCAGGGGGTAGGCTTTATTGGACGAAACATTTCTGACAGTGGTCAAAAACAAATACATTGAAATTTTACTTGTTGGCCTCGTGCTTTGGCTTGCCGTCTTTCTCATCAACAAAGCCCTTCAAATTTTCTTTAAACGAACCGAGTTTATAGAAGATAAGAAAAAGAAAACAATTGAGAGTCTGGTGAAGTCCGTTACAAAGTACACAGCTTCTATTTGCTTTGTGCTGTATGTCATTTCTCTTTTCTTTCATGACTTTGGAAAAATTCTTGCAGGTGCTGGTGTCGCCGGAATCGTGATCGGTTTTGGCGCACAGACGCTGATTCGTGATATTTTGGCAGGCATCTTCCTAATCTATGAACGACAGATACATAAAGGAGACTATGTGACGGTGAATAATCTCTTTAATGGCACCATTGAGGAGATTGGTCTCCGCTCTCTTCAAATTAGAGAATGGAGCGGTAAGCTATTAACCATATCTAATGGAGACATCCGGCAACTTCAAAACTACAACATGGATTATATGCGCATTACGGAGTCTGTGTTAATTCGCGTCAATCAAGACCCAGATGTTGCGTTTCAAGCGCTTGAAGTTGCGTGTGATCAGTTGAATCAACATCATCATGATTTTCTAAAAAGAGATGAATTTCAAAACGCCATAGAACCCTTTCAAGTTCACGGGATTATGGGACTCAACAAGATGAATCGCGGGATTGAAATTACAGTCAAAGGGATGGTCGCAGATGAACACTACTTCGAAGCTGCCCTCGCTGTCCGTAAAGAAATGATCAAACAGCTCCATCAGCATGAGGTCAGATTACTTGAAGATCTCGTTAATCCACAGCCTATCAAATAACCTCATCCTTTCGTGGGGTTATTTTTTATCAAATTAAAAGCCTTCTCATTGCCATATCCACATCCGCTCACATTTTTTTCTTGCCTCTCCCTTCTATCCCCTTGACCCATTCATGTATAATAGAAGGCGGATTGATTTCATGCAGCATGGGGACCCTCATACTGTGTATTTACTAAGTGAAAGAGAGTGAATAAGATGGGTCGTAAATGGAATAACATTAAAGAAAAGAAGGCATCTAAGGATGCAAATACTAGCCGTATTTACGCAAAATTCGGGCGTGAAATCTATGTGGCTGCCAAACAAGGTGAGCCAAACCCAGAATCCAACCAAGCACTTCGCTTTGTCCTAGAACGTGCCAAAACATATAGTGTCCCAAAACATATTGTGGACCGCGCCATTGAAAAAGCAAAAGGTGGCTCAGAAGAAAACTTCGATGAGCTTCGCTATGAAGGATTTGGTCCAAACGGATCCATGGTCATCGTTGATGCCTTGACGAACAACGTGAACCGAACAGCTTCAGATGTTCGCGCGGCATTCGGGAAAAACGGCGGAAACATGGGCGTCAGTGGATCGGTTGCGTACATGTTTGATCAGACCGCTGTCATCGGTGTCGAAGGCAAAAGCGAAGAAGAAACCCTTGAGCTCTTAATGGAAGCTGACATTGATGTACGTGACATCATGGAAGAAGATCAAACGGTCATCGTCTACGCAGAACCTGATCAATTCCATCAAGTACAAGAGGCATTCCAACAAGCGGGTGTAGAAGAATTCACTGTTGCTGAAATCACCATGCTCCCGCAAAATGACATCACATTAGATGATGAATCTCAGGCACAGTTTGAGAAGCTAATCGATGTATTAGAAGATCTAGAGGACGTCCAGCAGGTTTATCACAATGTGGATTTAGGAGAATAAAGAACATTTAAAAGCCACTGGAGAAGTTGAACTTAACTTCCGCAGTGGCTTTTTCATACTTTACGATTCACATAACCAATTGTAATAAATGGATATGTTATACCATTCTCTAAGGGGCTGAGTTCTATGTTTAAGATATGGTGGCTGTCGTATAATGGATTTATGATCATCCCTTTTATTTCTTTGTGCTTGATTTTCAGGCAACTTGACTACATTTACAAAAGTCATCTTCTTTTTTTTCATAGCGTGGTATTTATATAATGCTTTTGACTTTTACATAAGTGAAAGAAAGAAGACCGCTCATTGTATGAGAAAAAATAGTCAAAACCAAACAGTCATCTCCTCTGATTCACTTGATGCGAGGAGATGACTGTTTTTTAATTCATTCCTTGAAACCCAAACGTCAGGTGATCCTGAACAGGAATCCATGCACCGATTCCTTGTGAGGTCACGTTTTTCACAACGAGTTTGCGTTTATTCCCTTTTAGCACAAGGTACACTTCGCCATATGTGACTTTCCCTTTTTCGTTAATGGCAGGAGCGTAGGCATGCAAGGATGCTGTTTTTTTCGGAGACACATGGTACGACTGATCTCGTTTTGTTCCTGCACCAATTACGGTGTCAAAGGCAAGCGGTAGCTTTGTTTTTTGAATGGATTTTTGCATCATCAATGTTTTTACATCTTCTGGGTTTGGTACTTTTGCTGTGAGTCCGCCACTTACTTTTATTTGCTGCTTTTGCACATATTTGCCGACGGCTGTTTTCTTACCACCTCTGTTATCAATATGATTGGTATTCACCTTTTTGTATTCCCAGTTAGCGACCGTTTCGTTTGAATCGTAGCTAAGCGCCCATCTTCCAAGAAAAATGGTCGCACGGTAGCCAACGGCCAGCGGCGTACCAGAGATACTTGATTCATTCAGCATTTTAATCAAATGGGTGTTTTCAATAGGTACGTTGGTGGTTTTAAATAATTCGGCAGTCAGCTCGCTCGGCTGGAGAAGCGGCTGATCTTGTGACGCGTTCGGATACGTATTCTCCTTTGAGATATTGGCGACAGAAGATGGCACCTTAAACGGTTTTGCCGCCTCTGCTGGTAAGCTGTATAGAAAACTAAAGGATAAGAGAACAACCATCATGATGCGAGGCATCTTTTTCATATCATCACTCTTTCTCATTCATTTTTCCATAGTATTTTCCGCAATGACGTCCCTTATCCTCAAAAGATTATAAAAGGAAGAATCCAATCGCCATAATGAAGTAGGCAGCAAGTAATGTCGCACCTTCAAACCAGTTCGTATCACCATCATTCGATAAAATGATCGTCAGCAATACTGAGGAAGCCATGGCAATCAGTTCTGGCAATGAGAAGACGAGCGGCATCTGTGTGTCGAAAAAAAGTGAGCTGATCACAAGAATCGGGGCTACCATCATGGCCACTTGAAGGGTGGAGCCAAAGGCGATCTCAACGGCTACATCCATCTTGTTTTTATACGCCATGATGACAGCAGAGGCATGTTCTGCCGCATTTCCTACAATGGCGACAATGATGACCCCAATAAATAGCTCACTCCAGCCAAACTGTTTTCCCACCGTGTCAAATGTATGAACGAGCCGCTCGGAAATATACGCAACCGCAATGGTCGCAAGCAGCAAAATGAAGGTTGCAAACATACCGGACCATTCTGGTGTTTCTTCATCCTCTAATTTCTCGCTCATATTCTCCTGATTCACAACATAGACTCCACGATGACTGACTAATTTAAAATAAAGCGCTGCGACATAGAGCAAAATCATCACAATGCTAATCCCAACACTTAATACAAATTGTCTATCCTCTGCCATCCCTATCGAAAAAACCTCTGGAATGACAAACGCCACAATGATGGCAAACATGAGCAAACCAGAATTATGCCTAGCATCATGGACATTAAATTCCTGTCGCTTGAATTTTAACCCGCCAATGAAAAAAGACAGACCGGCTACTAATAGTAAATTCCCGATGACCGACCCGGTTAACGAAGCAAGGACGATGGCAGTAAGTCCTTGTTTTAATGCAAAGAACGAAATGATGAATTCCACAGCATTTCCAAATGTGGCGTTTAAAAGCCCACCGATTCTTGGGCCCGCAATAATGGAGAGGCTTTCTGTCGCTCTTCCCATAAAACTAGCTAGACCAATAATGGCGATACAGTAAATCACAAACATGACAACCTGCGGGAAGTGGAGTATGCTTCCGATCACAGAAAGAGGGACACCTATCGCGACAATCACAAGAAACAAACGGTTCATACAGCCATTCTCCTTTATATCCTATCTGACTGTTATTCTGTCGTGAGTGTCGCGATCATATACATTTAGATTCGTTCATGTGAAAAGATCATCTTGATGCTCCCTATGACGGATTGCATCATGGAACAATTTCTCATCGCAAGTTTGATGACTTTTTCTAACTGTTCATCTGAAACTTCAATTCCTTTGAAGGTGAAGTCGAAATGAATACACGTGATTTTGTTCAATGCTCCTTCTCTTGTCACGCGAGGTAAGATCGCCAATTCTTGATAGGTGATTTGTTTTTTTCGACATACTTGAATGAGCACCTCTCCTAAACAACCTGTAATGGCTGATACGAACAATTCATATGGTTTATACCCCGCTTGTTCTTCTCTTGAGATATGTAGTGGTCCATAACCTGCATTCGCCTCCCACCGGTCATGATCGTATGTTAGCTTCATTCCTTTTCCACCTTTCTATTGAAACCCGTTTTGTTCCATTGTACGATGAAAGCATGAACTTGTAAGGAGATTCTTATGTCGAGAATTCATTTTTTGATGTTAATTTTACTTGTATCCGTCTCTGGCTTCTCACAAGGGGCACTACTCCCTGTTATTTCGATTATTTTCGAACAAGCGGGCACTTCCCCTACGTTGAATGGTTTACATGCCACCGGCTTATATCTCGGCGTGCTGCTTGCGTCACCTTTTATGGAAGCACCACTTCGTCGTTTTGGATTTAAGCCTTTAATTGTCATCGGAGGAGCGGCGGTCTTTTGCAGTTTGTTTAGCTTTGTCTTTTTTGAGTCTTTTGTCGTTTGGTTTTTCCTACGGCTCTTGATTGGCATTGGGGATCATATGCTGCATTTTTCGACCCAGACGTGGGTGACTTATGCGTCATCTCCTCAAAACCGCGGACGGAATATTTCACTTTATGGTTTGTCCTTTGGACTCGGTTTTGCAGCTGGTCCATTTTTAACACCATTGATTGAAATCAATCCATCATTGCCTTTTATTGTGTCAGGTGCTGTTAGTTTATGTATTTGGCTGCTTGTCTTTGCTTTGAAAAATACATATCCAGATACAGATGAAGTACAGACAACAGAGCATACAAATAGTTTAAAACGCTTTAAGAAAGCCTTTCAGTTTGGCTGGGTGGCGTTTATGATGCCCTTTTGCTATGGCTTTTTAGAAACGACACTCAATAGTAACTTCCCTGTGTATGCACTGAGAAGCGGAGTGAGTGTAGATGCTGTTGCATTTATTTTACCTGCGTTTGCGATTGGAAGTATTGTGTTTCAGCTTCCCCTCGGGATGCTCAGCGACCGGTATGGCAGGCGTCGCCTCATCTTATGTGTTACACTCGCCGGGGCATTCTTTTTTCTTTTGGCAGGTATCTTCATCCACTCTGTTTTAGCTGTTGCGGTCTGTTTTTTTATAGCTGGAATGGCTGTTGGCTCTACGTTTTCACTTGGCATCAGTTACATGACAGACCTCTTGCCAAAACAGCTTCTTCCTGCCGGGAACTTAATGTGCGGAATGGCATTTAGTGCAGGCAGTATTCTTGGACCGGTTCTAGGTGGATTCTTTGTTCAAACGTTTGAGGGTGTAAACTTACTCTACCTCGTCAGTATGGTCGTCTTCTTCGTGTTTTGTTGTGTTCGTTTCGGGAGAACGTCGGCTGTGCTAGAAAGTCAATAATTAGAGAAAGATTCATGTTGCCTATGCTGATGCGCCTGATGCGCCTCTCTTGAGCTTCCGTGGGTTCATCTAACAGATGATTTATCCTCCAGTGTTAACCATTAAAAAACCTCCCCTGTATGTGCAGGGGAGGTTTTGTTCATCTAGTGATAGCCATTCTGACCGTTAGCACTTCCGCTAGTTTTTTGCTTTGGCTGATGGCCTTTGTTTTGTTTTGTGTTGCTTCCGCCTTTTTTTGATTGTTTAGACATGTGATTGATTCCCCCATCCATTTATTTGAACAAGTTTTGTTCTCCTTTAGGATGCCCTGTTTTCGTCATAGTTTGCCTGGTACGATTTTACGTTTATGTAAAAGCGCATTGAGCTCACCGCCGAGAATAATCATGATGCCGGTGAGATAAAACCAGATCATTAAAATAATGATCCCCCCGATGCTTCCGTACATGGCACTATAGTTAGCAAATTCGCCAACGTAAAATGAGAACAGCATACTCACAAGAATCCATCCAACAGAAGCGAAAATGGCACCAGGTAGCACAAATTTCAACTTAAGTCGTACGTTTGGTGCAAAGTAGTATAGTGATGTAAACACAAACAGTAAAATCAGCGGACTGATGATCCATCTGAGTGCTGCCCAAATCGTCAGAAAGGCATCTGATTGACCAACTAATTTGGCGACAAATAAGCCTAGCTCTTTTCCAAAGACAGGTAGCATCAAGGCGAAAATAATGGTCAGGACCATGGCTATGGTTAAAATCATGGATGTTAAACGTACGAGAATGAAGGAACGATTTTCCTCTACTTCATAAGCATGGTTAAATGCTCTTACGACTGCATTAATACCGTTGGACGCAGACCAAAGAGCGGCAATAATCCCAAATGACAATAATCCGCCATTGCGATTATTTAGTGTCTCCTCCGCAATGGATTCAATCATTGAAAGAGCCCCCTCCGGCGCATAGCCAGATATGACATTGAGCACATCTTTAGAAGTGAGTGGCAAATAACCAACCAGTGTCAAAACGAAGATGAGAAACGGAAATAATGAAAGCAAAAAGAAATAAGCAAGCTCGGCAGATTTTGCCGATCCTTCATGAAGTAAAAAGCGACTAATCAACGCTTTCAAAAAACTCATACGCCTCAGCTCCAGTGATCAATCTGTCTATTTAGATCGAAAGTGATCCTTTGTTTCTTCAATAATTTCTAACACTTTTGGTGTTGTTTCCTTTAACTGATTCATTTGTTCATTTAAAAATGACAAATCATCTGAGACTGTTCGCAACAGCTGCTTCGTTTCTTCCATTTTTTCTTTCATGCAAGCAGACACCTTGCCTGGCTCATGGCAGTATTCCTCCAACTTATGCTGACAGTCATCCCATCTGTCCTTGAATGCCATTCTTGTCGGTCGATGAAATAATGTCAGTAGTAAGCCGCAAGCTGCTCCAATCATAGCTCCTCGAAGCGCAATTTGATTTTTCTCTTCCATCTCATTTGATCTCCTTTCAGTTAAAGGTTTTGCTCTTTCTTTACATACGTCAAAAACCGGTCAATTCCTGTTTCAATTAAATCATGGACTTCCTCGAAGTTCCCCGTGTAATAAGGATCTGGCACATCATCTCGATCGTCGTCTTCTACAAAGTCGAGAAGACGGCCAATAAAGTGATGTTTCCCATAACCGGCTATACTGCGAAGTGCCCCTACATTTTCAGCGTCCATCGCAATGATATAATCGTATGTTATGATATCTTCATCCATGATTTGTCTTGCAGTCAGCCCCTCATAGCTGATCCCCTTTTCATCAAGTAACTTCATTGTTCCTTCATGCGGTGGACTCCCTTGATGCCAACCGCCAATACCTGCTGAATCAATCACGAAATGCTCAGAGAGCCCTTCATCTTCTACTCTTTTTCTAAACATTGCCTCTGCCATCGGGGACCTGCAAATATTGCCAAGACACACAAATAATACTTGAATCATTCTTGATTCTCCTCCTATCTTTTCCCTTACAACCCTTTTCAAAAACCTTCTCTATCATATCAAGCCTTTTTTCTTTTTGAAAACGTTTCAATAAAAACGTCCATGAGCATTGACAAATGACACAAAAACAAGAGAAACTTTAGGAGAATCACACAAAAAAAGGGGGATATTAGATGGGAATAATTGAACAGTTTGTCACGAGTATGAACAATGTTTTATGGGGACCTCCCCTATTGATTTTAATTGTTGGTACTGGAATCTATCTCACCTTCCGCATTCTCTTCATACAAATTAGATTACTTCCTTACTCATTAAAGCTCGCATTTTCTAAACAAGACAAAACATCTGAAGGCGATATCTCTCATTTTCAAGCATTAATGACCGCACTTGCTGCAACAGTCGGGACAGGTAATATTGTAGGGGTTGCTTCGGCTGTCATTGCCGGTGGTCCCGGTGCTGTCTTTTGGATGTGGTTTGCTGCATTTTTCGGAATGGCCACTAAATTTGCCGAAGCGGTGCTTGCCGTCAAATACCGAGTCAAAAATGAAAAAGGCGAAATGTCAGGGGGACCTATGTATTATTTGGAGCATGGGTTGAAGCAAAAATGGCTAGGGGTGCTATTTGCTATCTTTGGTGCCTGTGCTGCCTTTGGGATCGGGAACCTTGTACAGTCTAATTCCATTTCTGGGGTCATGAATTCAACCTTTCAAATTCCGACATGGGTTACAGGCATCATCATTACAGGCTTTACTGCACTTGTCATTTTAGGCGGAATTAAAACCATTGGTCGAGTGACATCTATTTTTGTCCCTGTCATGGCTTTATTCTACGTCATTTGTGGGCTGATCATTCTTGTGATGAATGCCGATCTTGTTCCGGGCGCAGTTGGGTTAATTTTCTCTGATGCTTTTACTGGTCAAGCCGTCGCTGGGGGTGCCATCGGAACTGTGATTCGCTGGGGTGTGGCACGGGGAGTCTTTTCTAATGAAGCAGGTCTTGGATCTGCTCCCATCGCTGCAGCTGCGGCGAAAACTGATATGCCAGCCAGACAAGCCCTCGTGTCAATGACACAAGTATTTATTGATACCATCATTGTTTGTTCCATTACTGGTATTACCATTGTGATGGCAGATTTGTATGTAAGCGAGAAAAGTGATGCGCTCACTTCCTTATCATTTGCTCATTTCCTCGGTCCAATTGGTTCTACTATTGTCGCAATTGGTTTACTTTTATTCGCTTATTCAACCATTATTGGTTGGTCATATTATGGAGAGAAATGTTTTACATATCTCGCCAAAGATTCGTATGTGATGTATTACCGCATCGTGTTTGTCATTGCTGTCTTTTTCGGAGCAGTGTTTAAAAATGACTTTGTTTGGGGTTTAGCGGATATGCTAAATGGACTGATGGCCATTCCCAACTTAATTGGGCTGATCGGTTTATCAGGCGTTGTGGTATTTGAAACAAAACGAATCCTTGATAAGATCAAACAGGAGAAAAAGGAGAAAAACATCACCGTCTCGTCTTAATAGACCTTTTATTCTTTCACATATCTGTTAAAATAGACATATTATTCGACACATGCAGGAAAGGACGTGCCGCCCTTGTCAGAGCCAAAAGCGGCTGAAGTCAATCAGCTAATTGAAGACATTTCGCAAAAGTTAAACATGCTGAATATTGGCGTCATCAAAGCCGAGGACTTCAGTCCAGACAAGTACGAAGATATCGAATTTCTTCACCAAATGGTAATGAAGAAATCTTCATTCAGCCCAAGTGAAATGCAAGCCATCGCAAGTGAGCTTAAAAATTTAAGAAAATAACGTGAGACGAACTGCTCGATCATCATTGAGCAGTTTTTCTTGTATCAATGGCGCATCAAAAAGCCAGCACCTCCTAAAAGTGCTGGCTTCTCTTATGGTAGGTTTGTTTATTTTGCAAGTAGCTTTAATGATTCACGATTAAAGGCAGGGATGTCATCTGGCGTACGGCTTGTCACAAGCTGATCTTGACATACAACAACTTCTTCATCTTTGAACTGTGCGCCTGCATTTTCCATATCAACTCGAATGGATGTGTAACCGGTTGCCCCTCTTCCATCTAACGTCTTTGCTGTAATGAGCAATTGAGGGCCGTGACAGATCGCAAAGACTGGTTTTTTCTCATCCATAAATGCTTTTGTAAATTGGACATAGCGATCATCTGCACGCAAAATGTCTGGTGAAAATCCGCCCGGAATGAGAAGTGCATCGAAGTCTTCTGGCTTCACGTGATCAATGGACGCATCCACACTCACTTTTGCCTCTCCTTGTTTTCCTGTGACTGTTTTTCCTTTCTCATTTTCAATGACTGTGATGTCATGACCTGCGTCTAAAAAGGCTTTCGCAGGCTCGGTGAATTCAACATCCTCAAAGTAATCTGTTAAGACAACTGCAATTTTCTTACCCATGTAGAAACCCTCCTGCATGATTATCGTTTACACTACACACTATACCCCGATATGTTGAAATCAAACGCTCTATTCCGATCTGAGAACCCCTTATGACAGAAATAAGCATTTAGACTCATTCTTATTCCCTCAACAAGGTAATTTGTATGATTTATGTTATCTTTACAAGAATCTGCAAAAAATAACTACAAAAGTTAACGAAACATTCCTACAATAGGTATTGTGGTCAAAAATATTAGAAAGGCGGAGATCAGGTGAAGAAGCTTGCTCATAGGTCTATACGAAGGAAAAACCTGTCTATTCTGCTCACTTCCATGATGATAATTAGTCTCATTCTCCCAGCAATACCGATTCAAGCAGAAACAAACAGCGGCAAAGCCGTTCAAGTCAGCATCTTAGCCACAACAGATGTCCATGCCAACATGATGAATTACGATTACTACAGCGACAAAGAAACAAATGAGTTCGGTTTGGCGAAAACGGCTGAGCTGATCGAAAAACATCGGGCACAAAACCCAAATACACTCCTTGTGGATAACGGAGACCTGATTCAAGGAACCCCTCTTGGAGAATACGTTTACAAAAATGAGAAAGACAGCATCATCAATCAAACAAAGGTTCACCCTATTATTCAAACACTCAACCAACTAAAATACGACGCAGGAACACTTGGCAATCATGAATTTAACTACGGATTACCTTTCCTTGACGGCACCATTGCTGGCGCTAATTTCCCCATTGTCAATGCGAACGTCAAAAAGTTAAATGGAGAACATCGCTTTACTCCTTATGTGATCCAAGATAAAACCTTTAAAGACGCAAATGGAGCCTCACAAACTGTGAAAGTTGGTTACATAGGATTCGTACCACCACAAATTATGACGTGGGATAAGAAACATTTAGATGGACAAGTACAAGTGCAAGATATCGTCGAGTCCGCCAATGAAACCATTCCTGAAATGAAGGCGAAAGGCGCAGATGTCATCATCGCTCTTGCCCATTCAGGAATTGAAAAAACAGCTTCGCCTAAAGGGTCAGAAAATATGATCTTTGACCTAGCCACTAAAACAAAAGGCATCGATGCGATTGTGTCTGGTCATCAGCACGGCACATTCCCAAGCTCTGAATATAGAGGCGTAGACAAATTCGATGTCTCAAAAGGAACCATCAACGGCATACCCGTCGTCATGTCGAAAAACTGGGGAAGCTATCTTGGTGTGATTGATTTAACTCTAGAGCCTGACGGAAGCAATTGGAAGATCACAAACGGAACAGGCAAAATTGAATCAGTCGAGCAGGTCACTTCTCAAAACAGCACAGTGAAAAGTGCCGTACAAACGACTCATACACAAACAATTGATTACGTCAGAAAACCCGTTGGAAAAACAGAAGCGGACATTAACAGCTTTTTTGCCCAAGTGATGGATGACCCTTCTATTCAAATTGTGACAGATGCACAAAAATGGTATGCGCAAGAAAAAATGAAAGACACTGCGTATAAAAACTTGCCGATTTTATCTGCAGGTGCGCCATTTAAAGCTGGCGGCCGAAATGGCGTAAATTATTATACAAATATCGCAAAAGGGGATTTAGCGATTAAAAATATTGGCGATCTGTATCTTTACGATAACACCGTGCAGATCGTGAAACTCAAAGGCAGTGAAGTGAAAGATTGGTTAGAAATGGCTGCTGGACAATTCAATCAAATCAAACCAAATGATACAAACGAACAGCCGATTTTAAACGAAGAATATCGCTCGTACAACTTCGATGTGATCGATGGTGTTACCTATCAAGTGGATGTAACGCAGCCTGCCAAATATAGCACAACAGGTACACTTGTAAATGCCAATGCGAACCGCATCAAAAGCCTGTCTTACAATGGAAAGCCTGTCTCAGGCAATCAAGAATTTTTAGTCGTGACAAACAACTACCGTGCTTCTGGTGGTGGAGGCTTTCCGCATCTGACGCAAGATAAAGTAGTGCTTGCCTCAGCAGATGAGAACCGTCAAGTGCTGATGGATTATATCATCGATCAAAAAACCATAAATCCAAGTGCGGATCAAAACTGGTCTATTGCCCCAGTCAAAGGGGCAACCTTAACCTTTGAGTCTTCACTGCTCGCTAAACCGTTCGCAGAGAAATCAAACAACGTAGACTTTGTTCGTCAAGCAAACACAGATGGACTTGGAGTGTACAAGCTATCCTTTAAAGGAGATGGCACAACAGAACCGCCTGCGTCAGACAACTGGAATTTAACCGTGATGCATACAAATGACACACATGCACACCTTGATGATGCCGCAAGACGCGCCACAAAAATCAATGAAGTGCGTGCTCAAAGTGAGAACCACCTTTTATTAGACGCTGGAGATGTCTTCTCCGGTGACCTATACTTCACAAAATGGCAAGGACTTGCCGATATGAAGCTGATGAACTTGATGAAATACGATGCGATGACGTTCGGAAATCATGAATTTGATAAAGGCCCAACTGCCCTTCGTCAATTCCTGACAGGGGATGCTTCAGAAGTCGATGCCAACAACCGTCATCGATTTGAAAAGCCTCACTTCCCGATTGTGTCATCAAACGTTGATGTCTCTAAGGAAAAACAGTTAAGTGACCTAGTCAAAAAACCAGCAACCTTCAAAGCTGGTGAGAAAAAAGAAGCGGGAATTTACCCTTACATCTTACTTGATGTAAATGGTGAAAAGGTCGCCGTGTTTGGCTTAACAACTGAAGACACTGCTATTACATCCAGCAGCGGTCCAAACATTCAATTTCAAGATGCATACAAGAAAGCAAAAGAAACAGTCAACACCATTCAAACAGAAGAAAAGATCAATAAAATCATTGCCTTAACACACATCGGCTATAACCGTGATCTTGAGCTAGCCCAAAAAGTAGACGGCATTGATTTAATCATAGGTGGTCACACGCACACCCTTGTGGAACAATTAAAGGTCATCAATAAAAAAGAACCGACGATCGTGGCACAGGTCAAAGATTATGGACAATTTTTAGGTCAGGTGGACGTAGCCTTTGATCAAAAAGGCGTTGTTCAACCAAAAGAATCTTCCTTTCACCTCATCACCATTGATGACTCTGTAAAAGAAGATGCTGAGGCAAAAGCGATCCTTGACCAGTACAAAGCCGATATTCAAGATCTAAAAACAGAAAAGATCGGTCATACCGATGTCCTCTTAGACGGACAACGTGAGAACGTCCGCTCAAAAGAGACGAACCTTGGCAACTTTATCGCAGATGGCATGTTAACGAAAGCGCAGGAATCTGCTGGTGCTGACCTTGCCATTACAAATGGAGGCGGCATCCGAAGTAGCATCGAAAAAGGGGATATGACATTAGGTGATTTGTTGACGGTCATGCCTTTTGGAAACACGCTGTATGTAGCAGATTTAAAAGGCAGTCAAATTAAGAAAGCCCTCGAACAAGGCTTATCAGGCATTGAAGAAGGCGGAGGCGCATTCCCTCATGTAGCTGGCATTGAATATACGTTTACACTTAGTAAACCCGCTGGCAGCAGATTGATTGATGTCAAACTCAAGGACAAAGACGGCAACCTGTCTGACATTGATGACCAGAAAACATACCGCGTGGCGACAAACGCATTTGTTGGCACAGGTGGAGATGGTTACAGCGTCTTTACAGAAGCCTCTTATGGAGAAGACTTAGGTTATGTGGACTATGAAATTTTCAAAGAGCAAGTGGAAAAAGCGGACGGTCATATTTCCCCTGTCATCGACCATCGTGTGAAAGAAGTGTTCCTTCCTCGTGCTAAAGGAAAAGGCGCCTTTGACATTCAAGATGATGAGAAATTCCAAACATATGTACAGCATACAAACCAAGCATTGCTCTATTTAGAAAAAGCGGTCGAAGCGAAAAGCGTTCAATTGGCTCTATCAAAAGCGCAAGTAGCCACGCTGAAAAAAAGAGAACAAGATCCAAACGTCACCATCTATCATGACAAAGTGGGACTAGCATTACCGCTTTCCAATTTGTCAGAGAAAAGCGCGAATATACGGGTGGTGAAAACAAATAAGGTGAAAAACGCATTAACCGACACATATGACTTCCAAATCAAACAAGATGAAAAAAGAGTGTCGACCTTTAAAGAACCCGTGACCCTTTCTTTTACATTAGACGAGCCTCAAAAAGCGAAGAAACCTAGTGTCTATTTTGTCGATCGTGAGAAAAATCGTTACATCCAAACAAGTAACGGTTCATTCGAGAACGGGGTCGTATCAGGGAAAACAAAACACTTTAGCGAATACACTGTGCTCAATCAACGTGTAGCCAATGGAACGACGCCAAATTCAACCAGTGAAGACAGCAGTACATCAGCGCCCGGCGGAACGGACCCAAACAAAAATGGAACCGGCCTACCAGGTGGTACACTGCCGAATACGGCAACTATGATGTATACGGCTGTATTGATTGGCTTACTCATGCTCGCCTCAGGCGGCATCCTTTATTACTACCAACGCAAGCGCACAAGAAAAGATGTGTCATCCTAATAGAAATGGACAGAGCCTATGCTCTGTCCATCTTTTCTCTTCTTGCAAAATCAACGAACCTGAAACGATCTAATCGGTGGCGGCTTTCTGTGTATTGAAATAGACTCGTATCCTCCAAAAACACATAGTTTTTCACGACTACTACATGATCAAACCCATTCAAATCAAGGTATCGCGCGTCCTCTTCTGTACAAGGTTCCACCACGAATTCCTTTTGAGCATAGCTAATCGATACACCGAGTTCTCCTTCAATATACTCGTAGATCGACCCTTCACAAATATCCTTTGACAATGTCGGCACATGTTGTTGCAAAAAATAATCCTTGTCTAAAATGACCTCTTCTCCGCTAATGTTGCGAGAGCGAATGACTTTCCAGACGTCTTGCTGCTCATTGATTTTGAGCTGAGTCTGAAGATAAGGAGTCGGTTTGGTTAACCCAAATTCATGTACAGTTGTGACGGTCTTTCTCCCAAGCGTTTGGGAAAGTTCTTTAAAGCTCACCAGGCCTGAAACAGGGAACTGCATTTTCTCCCGATTCAGTAGGACAGAGCCTTTCCCACGAATTTTTTGGATATATCCATTTTGCACAAGGATGTTTAATGCTTTTCTCACTGTCTCCCGAGATGTGTCATACATCAAGGATAGTTCATGTTCTGATGGAAGAATGCCCTTATCCTGCCACTCACCTTGTTCAATTCGTCTAGCGAGCTGATCATAAATTGCTCGAAACTTATTTTCTTTCATTTTCCTTCCGCCCCATTTACTAGCGTTTGGTTAAATGATAAACGATTGACTCGTATGGACGCAACGTAAAGCCCTTGATCTCTGCCGGGACATCCTCATAATTGGATAACAGAACTTGAACCTCCATCTCATCTGCATCCTTTAATAATGCATCAGGTAGTGCAAAATCTGCTTCTCCTGCATAAAAGTGATTCACAACGAGAATCTTCTCATCTTTCCCTTCGCGGACATAGGCAAAAATCTTTGGATCATCTGCCAATAGCAAATGAAAGCTTCCATACGTGATCACATCATATTCTTTGCGCAACCTGCAAAGGGCTTGATAATGATAGAAAATCGATGTCCGGTCTTTTAATGACGCCTCCACTGAAATGTCGTTATTTGCAGGATCAATCCAAGGCGTTCCTTTTGAGAAGCCTGCATTTTCCCCTGACGTCCATTGCATTGGTGTGCGGGCATTATCTCTTGACTTGACCTGTAAAATCGTCAGCGCTTCTTCCTCGGTTTTCCCTTTTTCAAGCATCATGTCGTACATATTCAGTGATTCTACATCACGATAATAAGAAATATCTTTAAAACCAGGATTCTTCATCCCAATTTCTTCACCTTGATAAATATACGGTGTACCTTGCATCAAATGAATCGTGGTTGCCAGCATTTTCGCTGATGGCTGATGGTACGTGCCATCGTCACCGTACCTTGATACGATGCGAGGCTGGTCATGATTACACCAGAATAATGCGTTCCAGCCGCCGCCCTCATGCATTTTCGTCTGCCACTCGGACAGGATGGACTTCAACTCTTGAAAATCAAATGGCGCAATGGCCCATTTTTCACCGTTTGGGTAATCTACTTTTAAATGGTGAAAGTTAAACGTCATATCGAGTTCCTGCCGATCAGGTCTTGTATACCGAATGCAGTCTGCAATATTGGTTGAAGACATCTCTCCAACGGTCATGCTATCGTATTTCGAGAAAACTTCCTGATTCATTTCGTGTAAAAACTCATGAATTCTCGGGCCATCCGTATAGTACATGCGGCCGTCACCTTGTACTGATTGCCCGGCATCATCTAAAAAGCGTTGATCCTTTGAAATGTTATTGATGACGTCCAGCCGGAATCCATCAATTCCTTTTTCAAACCAAAAATGCATAATGTCATATACTTTCCTGCGTACTTCTTCATGTTCCCAATTGAGATCTGCTTGGGTGACGTCGTATAAATGAAGGTAATAGTCCCCTGTCGCTTCATCTAGCTCCCAAGCAGGACCACCAAATTTCGATTGCCAATCATTCGGTGGAGATCCGTCTGCTTTTGGCTCCTTCCAAATATAATAATCTCGATAAGGGTTTTCCTTTGATTTGCGTGAAGCTTGGAACCATTCATGGAAAATCGATGAATGGTTCACAGCAAGGTCCATAATGACACGGATTCCTCGGTCATGGGCTTCTTTCAGCATGTGTTCAAATTCAGCCATTGTGCCGTACATCTCATGTATTTTCTGATAATCGCTAATGTCATAGCCATTATCGTATTGCGGTGATTCATACATAGGGGTTAGCCAAATACAATCCGCCCCAAGTTCTTTTATATAGTCGAGCTTTTTTGTTACACCATTGATATCACCTGTACCAGAGCCAGTTGTATCTAAAAAGCTCTTCGGATAAATTTGATAGACGACCGCTTTTTTCCACCACGGTTCGTTAGTTTGTTGATTCAACATCCTTCACCACCACTAGATATTATGATCTGAAAGAGAATGGCTTACATATCATCCTTTTTCTTTTTCATTTTTGCATATAAAAGGGTACCGATGAATGGAACAATGAGAACTATGACCATTCCAATCGCAAATGCACCCCAATATGTTGGAATAATGGAGAAAATCCCCGGAATGCCTCCAACGCCGACTGAACTGGCGAGTACCCCTTGTGAGGCGATAAACATCCCTGCTAATCCTGAGCTAATCAAAGCAAAGATAAATGGGAATCTATAGCGGAGGTTCACCCCAAACATCGCCGGTTCGGTAATCCCTAAATAAGCGGAAATACTTGATGTCAGTGAGAGTCCTTTTTGTTTTTCATCCTTTAATACAAACATCATTGCAAGTGCAGCAGACCCTTGTGCAATATTGGATAACGCAAGCATTGGCCACAGGAATGTCCCGTGCAGTTTTGAGTTAATTAATTGAATATCAACCGCTAGGAAAGTATGATGCATACCGGTAATGACTAGTGCAGCATACAATCCGCCATATAAGAGACCGCCAAGTCCTGCGAATTGCTGGAACACTGTCACTAATCCAGATGTCAACACGTTCCCGATGGCAAAAGTGACCGGTCCAATGACGATAAAAGATAAAAAACCAATCAATAACAATGTAATCGGAGCTACAACTAACAACTGAATGCTTTCAGGTGTACGTTTTGTTATAAAACGTTCGAGTTTTGCAAGCAAATAGGATGCGACTAGTATAGGGAGAACTTGCCCTTGATATCCTACCTTCTGCACCTCAAGTCCAAACAAATTCCAGACGGGAATGTCACCCGTTTTTTCAGCCGCTCCATATCCCCAAGCGTTTAACAAATCTGGATGAACAAGCATCAGTCCAAGTACCATCCCTAAAAGTGGATTCCCACCGAATCGCTTCACAGCCGACCAGCCAATTAGTGCTGGTAAGAACGTAAAGGCGGTCCCTGCAATGAGATTGATCATATTCGCTAAATCAGCCCAAGCTGGGTATACATCCACAATTGATTTTTGATCAAAGAAAATACCAGGAGCTGTTAAAATATTATTGATCCCCATTAACAAACCAGCTGTCACAATCGCCGGAAGAATTGGAATAAAGATGTCCGCAAGCGTTTTCACAGCACGCTGTAATGGATTCAATTTCTGGTCAGAGGCACGCTTGACGTCCTCTTTCGTTGCTTCCCCAATCCCCGTTTGTTTGACCATTTCAGCATATACTCGGTTCACAACCCCTTGACCAATGACGACTTGATATTGACCATTCGCTGAAAAAGACCCTTTTACTTCTTCAATTTGTTCAAGTGCTTTCTCGTCAACTCTCCCTTCATCCTTTAGGACAAATCGAAGCCTTGTGACGCAATGTGTCGCTTGATCAATATTTTCCTTGCCGCCAATGGCTTTCACAATCTGATCTACTGCTGCCTGATAATCAGCCATGCTATCCCCTCCGAGATCGTTTTATAAGAAAATGAATCAAACCTGTATATACATGTTTGATTCATATTTTATACTTGTATATACATGTAGTCAACAATTAATTGTAGCGCTTTCATAAAAAAAGCCACCTCCATGTTCTCGGAAGGCAGCGTGACAAGATATTATATTCTCAATTTATTTTTCATAGACCGTTTGTGATCAGGATGTGCAACTGTTTGACGCTTTGTTGTTACTTTCCTTAAATTCTTTACTTTTTCTTTTGTGTTTATCGTTGCTGCTTTTTGATCAAGCATAGCAAAAAAGCTGACTCTCTCTCAAGAGTCAGCTTTCTAGTTATTGTTTGTCGATTTTGAATGTTGATACCATTTGTGCTAAATCTTCTGACATGTCAGAGAGCTGTTCAATCGAACTTGAGATTTGCTGAATACCAGCACTTTGTTGCTCTGTTGCTGCCGCTACTTCTTGAGAGCTGGCTGCGTGTTCTTCTGACACAACAGAAATTTGTTCAATCGATGTTGAAATCGTTTGATACGCTCGTTCCACCTGTTGAATGGATTCAAGCAAATTGTTGGTTCTTCTTGAAAATTGCGAGACGCCTTCGTAAATGACAGCAAAGTTCTGAGACGTTCCTTGCATTTGCTCACGTCCTTCTTCCACTGCACGACTGCTTTCCTCAACACTTTCAAGCACACGCTGACTGTTTTCCTGTGTGCCAATGACTAAGCCTGACACGGTCTTCGCTGCTTCAGCCGATTGCTCAGCTAACTTACGAACCTCATCTGCCACAACAGCAAACCCTTTTCCTTCTTCTCCAACACGTGCCGCTTCAATCGAAGCATTCAGTGCGAGTAAATTCGTTTGTGCTGAGATGTCCGTAATAATCGAGATGACACTTTCAATTTTGGATGAATGTGATTGTAATTCTACTGCTGCCTGCTTAGAGTTCGTCATCATGTCGTGTAACACATTAAGATGCTCAAGCACATGCTGCACCAATTTCTGTCCTGATTCTGACTGCTCCTGTACATTCGATGAAACAGAGGTCATTTCACCTACTTCTTTCGTGACGCCTTCGATTTGTGTATCGATTTCAGCAACTGACGTTGTACAATCCGTAATGTTTGCCACAGAGTCATTGATGCCTTCACTCATATTGATCATGGCTTCTGACACTTGCTGAGCACTTTGACTAGATTCATTCGTCACCGTGCGAAGCTGTGCAGACATTTTGGACACTTCGTTTGATGAGTTTGAAATCTTGGCTATTAGCTCTTTGATTCGCTCCTGCATCTTTTGGAAGGAGGCTGCTAATTGACCAATCTCGTCTTTACTTTCAACCTCTACCGTTCCAGTTAAGTCTCCATCTGCAATTCGATTGGCTGTTTCCATCAATGAACGTGCTGGTTTGGCAATTCTTCTTCCCATAATAAATGAGAATAATAATCCACCAATCAGGACAATAGCTGATGCAACACTAATATAGATGGTCAGTTTCTTCGTCGTTTCTGGCACGACCGACGCATCTAAATCAATCCCTAAAATACCAGTCATTTCACCATCTGAATCTTTCAGTGGTAAAAAGACTGATTTATGCGTTCCAAATGAGTCTTTGTAAATATCACTTTTGATGACTTGATCTTGGGAAAGAGCCTGTTTCATCTCATCTGAAAATGGATAATCCTGATCAAAATCATTGTCTTCATTAGTTAACACAATGATTCTTTCTTTCCCGCCCTTGTTTGATAACAAGTATAAGTTCTCAAGCGAATGATTTTCTTGAAGCTCAGTGAAATTCTTTTTCAACTCAATGTAAAGCGGATCGTCTTTCCCGCTAATGCTTAAGGCATTTCCTTCAACATGATCAATTACATCTTTAGCAGTATCAATATCTGTTGTTAAGCGATGATCAAATTGTTTTAATAATTGGGAAGATAAATCCTGGCTGACTAAATAGAATGTTAGAACAAATAATGCAACGGTTAAGAGTAATATTCCGACAACGACTGACATGATTTTGGAGGAAATCGTTAATCCTCCAAATTTCTTTTGTTTCGCCATTTTTTTCTACATCTCCACTCTCAGATTTGATTTAAGCATGTACACTTTCAAATTGGCCACAAACAGATGCAATCACATCTTTTAAATAAGATACGATGTGGGGGATATGCTCCGGTAACGTATATGGTGAGATGACAAAAAACTTACTAACACTCAGATAGAATTCTTGACCTTCTGTGGAATTCACAAGTAAAAACTTCGTTGTGTCTCCAAAGAACATCTCGTCTCTTTTCTCTCCAAGCTTTTCGAACAACATTTTGTTCAATTCATTGTTCCGCTCAATTTCAATGGCTGTCGCCTCTCCAGAAATCTCTTGTTTAAATCGCGGAGAGTCATCTAGATAGATTCTAAATAAGGTAGCCATTCCGACGTTGTCCTCATTGACGACTTCTGCTTGCGGAATCTCCTTACGTAGTGCTTCTCTAAATGCAAGGTTTACCTCTAAAAATTGACCGAGTAAGCGCTGATAGCCTTCAATTCCAAACGTTAACAACACGCTCAGCATGCTGATCGAGCTTCCCATTCTTGAGCACTCGAGCGTATACCCTGTATGGTATTCCCCGTAGCCCCTATGCCCAACATATGGTGTTTCTTGTTCTTCAAGGTCCAAACGCTTTAAGTCAGCAGCGTTTTTCACTAAGAATAAACTAGAGGTATAAGGTGTTTGTCCGAGCTTTTGAAAATCAAAGCACATGGTGTCTGCAAGAGAAAGATGTTGGAATTTCGCTTTGATTTCTTTTAACATACGAAGAACACCGTCTGAGAATTGCAACGGGTTTTTAGATAGATCGTACTCATTAAAGAAAGCAAAAAATCCGCCCAGTGCTGAATCTGCATGAATATGTGGCACTTTTAGTCCAAACTTCTCAGCAATTCCTTCTGCCGTTTCACGTACCTCTTTTACATCATCAATCGCAATGGCATCTGTTGTGCCGGTTGTTGCCACAATATAAACGGGAATTCCGCCATCTTGTGCAACGCGGTCCATTTGACAACGTAAATCTTCCATATCCATCGAATGATCCTTATTCGTTTTGATTCTGATCAAGTTGTCTGTGCCAAGTCCTGTTGCTTCCATTGATTTAAACAAGCTGTAATGGGCTGCATCAGAACAAAACGCATAAAGATTCTGCGGGACACCTTTTCGTGAGGACTCCGGCGCAACCTTTGCAATCGCTAAACGAAGTCCTGAGAAAATCGCCCCTTGTCCTCCCCATGTTGTGTATCCTCCGCTCATATTTGGATCATATCCAATGAGCTTAGACATCATTGAGACTACTCTGACCTCAGCTTCAGCACCTGCTGGCCCATAAACATCCCATAAGTTATTTCCATTTACGAGCATAGCAGTCAGCATGCCTAATATTCCTGGTGTACTTGCCATTGGCAAAATGTTCGTGAAGAAATACTTTGTATGGTATGGATGGTTATGTAATAGCTTGAGTAATTCTTCATTCACATGCTCTGCTTTTTGGCTGTTTACCGGAATCTGGCTTGTTTCCGTCAGCTTTTGGTAAAAGTCCTCTCCACGATCCTTCTCACCCTTCAGGTGTGCACGGTTTGGATCTTTCAGGTCATCGACCCCTGAAATAATTTGTTCCATTAATTTGACGAGTTCTTTACGCTCCCCTGCGTTTCCGTCCTCACTCGGAAACCAGTTTTGAACGATGTTCTCTGTTTTTACAGTCATATACTATCAATCCTTTCAATGGAAGATTTCCTGTCAATCTCTATATCGACGTCAATTGAAAAGTTTATAGTCTCGATCTGGCCACTTAAGTATACTTAGATAATTTGTTTAACTAATAAAATTAGTAAAACCCTTACAAAACAAATCGAAAGTATGAGTTTTGCAAAACAATAAAATATATCAATATATTAAATTGGAGGAATAATTATCCATCTAGTTTCAAAGTTCATGTGCTCATTTTCTTTACTTAACCTGCATAAACATTATAAACACTGCAAATTCCCTTAAAAACTGCATTGTAGGAATTAAATTAATTCTTTAGACTTGTGTCTTTTTACCCGTTTTATTGATATAGCAACAAGTAAAAGTCCTGAATTTTCTGTTAATAATGAGAAAATTTTCATAAAAAGTTTTTCGATTCTGGAATATTTTCAATTTTTCTCCTTTATTTTTGGGACAAACCTTTCACGCCTATACTGGTTACCGCTTTTCTATTTCTGTATTTCGTGGTATATTCTAATGGTTCGTTTTCTTTCGTTCCGTCTCTTCCGTGTATCGGAGAAAAGGAGTGTTTTCATGAAAACATTTATTCAAAAAAGAGGCCTTGGCTTCTTATTGATTGCAGCCGTCTTACTTTGGCTCAAAACGTATTCGGCTTATGTAATTGAATTTAAACTTGGTATATCAAATGTGCTACAGCATATTTTGCTTTTTGTGAATCCTATTAGCTCCAGCTTGTTCTTTCTTGGCTTTGCTTTATTGTTCAAGAAAAAATGGCAGCCTGCCGCTATCATTGTGATTCACTTTTTCATGTCTTTTTTACTATATGCAAACATCGTGTACTATCGATTCTTCAATGACTTTATCACACTGCCTGTTGTGATGCAGGCAGGAACGAATGGCGGACAATTAGGTGATAGTGCATTCTCACTCATGCGTTGGACTGACGTGTTTTATTTTATCGATACCATCATATTGATCGTACTCGCAGTTCGCATGAAACGGCAGCAACAACTAAGCACAATGAACGCACCTGTACAAAAGTCAAAATCGTTTAGACTCGTTCTTGCATCTTCTGTCATGATCTTTGTTTTGAATTTAGTGGCTGCAGAGATCGATCGTCCTGAGCTTTTATCAAGATCATTTGACCGCAATTATTTAGTAAAATACTTGGGCACTTATAACTTTACAGTTATTGATGCCATTCAAAATGTCAAATCAAACAGCCAGCGTGCTCTAGCAAACTCAAGTGATGTGACAGATGTAGAGAATTATTTGAAAGCAAATAACGCCGATCCAAACCCAGCCTATTTCGGGAAAGCGAAAGGCATGAACGTCATTACAATTTCTCTTGAATCTCTGCAAAACTTTGTCATTGATTACAAGGTGAACGGCAAAGAAGTGACGCCGTTCTTAAACTCATTGGCACATGACAACAAAACGTTTTACTTTGATAACTTCTTCCATCAGACAGGACAAGGAAAGACGTCTGATGCTGAATTTATGATGGATACTGGGCTCTTCCCATTATCACAGGGTTCTGTGTTTATCAATAAAGCGCAAAATACGTACCATGCCCTTCCTGGTATTTTGAAGAAGCAGCACTACACATCAGCAGAGTTCCACGGGAATACCAAAACCTTCTGGAACCGTAATGAAATGTTTAAATCTTTTGGGTATGACAGATTCTACGATTCTGAGTATTACGATATGAACGAGCAACAGACGAAGAATTACGGGCTGAAAGACAAACCGTTTTTCAAAGAATCCATGCACCTACTTGAACATCTAAAACAACCGTTTTATTCGAAGTTCATTACGTTATCAAACCACTTCCCATTTGGTATGGATGAAGGAGATACTGATTTTGAACCTGGTGATTTCGGCGACTCTGTTGTCAATCATTACTTCCAATCTGCTCATTATTTAGATGAGTCCATTGAACAGTTCTTCAAAGACTTGAAAAAGTCCGGACTATACGACAATACCATTGTAATCATGTATGGAGACCATTACGGTATTTCAGAAAACCATAATGAAGCGATGGAAAAAGTGATAGGTCAACCCATTGGAGACTATGAAAACGCCCAGCTCATGCGTGTGCCGCTCTTTATTCACGTGCCAGGTGTGAAAGGCGGACAGATTCATAAATACTCTGGTGAAGTCGATGTGGCACCAACCCTTCTGCACCTGCTTGGTGAAGAGTCAAAGAACTATTTAATGTCCGGTTCTGATATCTTATCTCACCAGTTTAAAGAGCTTGTGCCTTTTAGAAACGGAGACTTCGTGTCGAAGGACTACACAAAAGTAGGCAATCACTATTACAGCAATAAAACAGGCGAAGAAATCGAGCCAACGGACAAGGTCACCCAACAAAATGAAACGGTGAAAAAGATGCTGGAGACCTCTGATAAGATCGTCACAGAAGACTTACTCCGTTTCTATCAGCCTAAAGGCTTCACACCGATTGATCGCAATGACTATGACTATACAAAGAAAGTACAAGATGAAAAGGACCAATCTTAATTCACACTAGCCTTCTCATTCAATAAAAACCAGCCGATCTCATGATCCGCTGGTTTTTTTGCGTCTGGTTCTAGATGCACCGAGTAAGCAAAAAATCCCACAAACAAATGAGAAGAAATATGTCTATCGAGCAGGTGATCATGAACTCGAATTGATTGCCGGAGACGACCCTGAGATCGATCAACACGAACGTACTGTCTTGCATATCAATCTCATTAGAGCTAAATCAACATAAAAAAGCATCCTTCGCATAAGCTGAGGATGCTTTCTTTATTATGATGCCACTTCTAAATGTGGCTTTCTTTTGATTGTTCGTTTGAATACTGGACCTGCAACATAGTCAAGACCAATTTTTCCTGCATTCCCTTTCGCCGCCATAATGATGATGGCAATGAGAAGGAAAAGCGGATTGACAGAGACGGTACCAGCAAGTAGGAATGAGACATTCATCACGCTACCGAAAAAGGCTGCCGTTGTTGTGAATAAGCCAACAATTAATCCTACACCAACCAAGATTTCTCCCCACATGACAAGGAAGCTAAACAGTCCTGCATTTGGCAAGGCGACACTTTCTAAAAACCATACATAGAACGGATATACAAGATGTCCATCTTTGACGACAGGTTCAGATATGGCAAATTGTAAAAAGCCTGATGCATCAAATCCGCCTGTTAATTTTCCAATACCAGATGTCAGCCAAGTCCACCCGATATAGAGTCTTGCTACCAAAAGTAAAACGGCCGCCCATACATTCGTTTGTAAGAATTTTGTAAACATGATGAAGCCTCCTTTTAATTTATGTGAAATATTTCACATTTTCTTTATGAGCTCATTATACTATGGATTTTTCATTTGTGATCCTTTTCACATATATATTCACAAATTGTTCATGAATAACGAGTAGGAGAACTTTTCCGTTCGTTCAACCGTCTAAGTCAGTTCAGATAATGAAAAGAGGTTTGTTCTGATATGAAAAGATTATTTCATTTTGCTTATTTACAGGCGATATCTTGTCTGTTCCCAGTCATGATCTTTGCAGCACTCGCAATATCTAAGGTCGTTTCTCTTCCTTATCTTCATCGTTATGACTTCATACTGCTACTATGTCTCATCGCACAGATGCTGATGCTGTACCTTCGACTTGAGACGAAGGCTGAGCTAAAGGTACTTTGTCTCTTCCATCTCATTGGACTGTGCTTAGAAATATATAAAGTACATATGGGTTCATGGTCCTATCCTGAGGAAGCCTATACGAAAGTTTTTGGTGTTCCGATCTATAGCGGATTTATGTATGCTAGTGTGGCAAGTTATATATATCAGGCCTTTTCTCGTCTTCATGTTCACGTGATCTCATGGCCTCACCCGTTTTTTTCTATTGGTATTAGTATGTGTATTTATCTCAATTTCTTCACACATCATTGGATATATGATCTGCGCTGGTGGCTGACACTGTTCCTTGTGGTGGTCTTTCGTCGAACAGCTGTTTCCTTTCAGGTCGGGGCCTCTACCTTTTATATGCCACTTGTTGTTTCATTTCTTCTCATTGGCTTTTTCATTTGGATTGCGGAAAACGTCACCACGTTCTTAGGGGCTTGGCAATATCCGAATCAACAGCAAGCTTGGTCTCTTGTCCATCTCGGGAAAATCAGCTCTTGGTTTTTACTTGTGGTGATTAGTATTGTCCTAGTAATCGAACAGCGCAAACAAAAAAGCGTTCAGCCCATGTGAACTGGCTGAACGCTCCTTTTACTCTTGTTCTACTTGTTGCCGTAGGTCATCTGCGACAAACTCCACATTCGTCCCAATGATGATTTGTACAGCAGTTTTCCCTGAAGTCAGTACCCCTTTGGCGCCCGCCTTTTTCAGTGTTGCTTCATTGATTAGATTTGTATCTTCTACAGTTAACCGAAGACGCGTTGCACAATGATCAATGGTGGTAATATTGCCTTTACCACCCAATCCCTCTAAGAGCGTACTTTCCCCTGTATTAGTTGCATTCTTTTCTGCAAGATCAGCTATGTCATCATCTTCTCTACCAGGTGTTTTCAGATTGAGTAATTTAATGAGGAAATAGAATACGACAAAGTAAATGGCGCCATATATCACCCCGACTACCAATAACATAATCGGCTTTTGTGCGATCCCAAAGCTTAATATGTAGTCAATCGCACCTGCTGAAAAAGCGAAACCGCTATGAATCCCAATGGTATTAACGATAAAGAGTGAAAAACCGGTTAATATGGCATGAACCCCATATAATAGTGGAGATAAAAACATAAATGAAAATTCAATGGGTTCTGTGATCCCTGTAATGAATGATGTCAACGCCATTCCAATCATCAGTCCGGCTGTTGCTTTTCGCTTATCAGGCTTTGCTGTGACAATCATAGCGAGACATGCAGCAGGCAGACCAAACATCATCACTGGGAAAAAACCTGTCATAAAGACGCCTGCACTCGGATCCCCTTTGAAAAACCTCGCCAAATCACCTGTTGCCCCGTTGAATTCCCCAAATTGAAACCAAAATAAGTTATTAAGCACATGATGAAGCCCTAGTGGAATGAGCAATCGGTTAAAGAAACCAAACAGCCCTGCTCCAGTTGCGCCAAGGCTTAAAATCCATTCACCCAAATCATTGATCACACTTTGAACCGGTGGCCATACAAATCCAAATACGGCTGCTAATAAAATGGTGAAAAAGGCTGTGACAATTGGCACGAGCCGTCTACCACTAAAGAATCCTAAGTACTCTGGCAGCTTCGTATCCTTAAATTGATTGTATACATAACCTGCCAAGAGTCCACATAAAATCCCGCCCAATACCCCCATATTGTTCGTCGAGTTTATGGTCGTCGTTCCGGCTGACAAAATAAAATAAGAGATGGCGCCTGATAACGCCGCTGCCCCATTGCCATCTTTGGACATCCCGATTGCTACTCCCATTGCAAAAATCAAGGCCAAATTCGCAAAGATTGCATTCCCCGCTGCATGAATGAACGGGATATTGAATACATCCTCACGCCCAATCGCTAAAATAATCCCTGCTGCAGGTAGTACGGCAATTGGAAGCATAAATGATTTTCCTAACTTTTGAAAAAACTGAAACACCATCTGACATCTCCCCCCTTTGTCATCATCATGACCAAATCGTACATGATGTTCATAAAAAATATATCATATGCACATCTAGTTATCTATACCAATTTGTCCACCGTGAAATGATATTCCGACTTTTACTCTTTGGCATAAAATGTGGTAAGCTATTGAATAGAATGACGTTATAGAAAGCGGGAATGAACAGTGATTGTCAAACATGATCATGAGTTAAAAGCCTTACAAAAGGTCGGCCGAATTGTCGCGTGGGCTAGAGAAGAAATGAAAAGCCAAGCGAAACCAGGCATGTCCACTAAGGAATTAGATTTGATCGGGAAAAAAATATTAGAAGAACATGGAGCTAATTCAGCCCCTGAAAAAGAATATGATTTTCCTGGTACAACCTGTATTAGTGTAAATGATGAAGTCGCACATGGGATTCCGAGTGAAAAAACCATTTTACAAGACGGTGACCTCATTAACATCGATATCTCAGCAGAGCTTGACGGATATTATTCGGATACAGGGATTTCCTTTGTATTAGGAACAGGTGACGCTCGTCTTGAAGCATTGTGTCAATGTGCAGAAGATGCGTTCCTTGAAGGGTTAAAGCATGCAAAAGCCGGCAAAAGACAAAACCAAATTGGCCGTGCAGTCTACAATACGGCTAAAGAACAAGGGTTTACGGTCATTAAAAACCTGACAGGACACGGTATTGGAAAGAGCTTACATGAAGCACCAAACCATATTCTGAACTATTATGATCCATTCGATAATGCTTTGTTTAAAAATGGCACTGTGATTGCCTTTGAACCTTTCATTTCAACAAATGCTGAATCCATATATCAGGCTGATGATGGCTGGACATTTAAAACACCTGATAAAAGCCTTGTGGCACAGATTGAGCATACAATTGTGATCACAAAAGACGAACCGATCATTTTAACGAAACTTTAAACAACGAGATCCCCTCTCTGACTAGAGGGGATTTTTCGTGTCCTTCACGAAACTGTCACGACGAAACAAACATGCTGTGGTAAAATAGGCAAAGATATGCGAAAGGGGTCTTAATTGATATGTGGTTCATCATCATAGGTGTGATCTTTTTTATTGAAAGTATTATCTTAACAATCGTTGGTATCAAGAAGAAGCAATCCATGATGACTTACCTTGGTGTTGTCATCATGATTATGACCATTGGCATGATCCTTGTCACCCTCAATCCACCAAATTCATAATTCATCGTTTCCAGCATATACATGGGTCATAGGCAGAGATAGAATCAGTTTTCATTTTTGACCGCCTACACACTTTTCATCTCCTTTTTTGAGATATTACAATGCAGGCAGTTTCCATTGAAAGGAGTTTTCTATCATGCATTATGGTAGCAAAGGCTGGTATGTCGAAGAATTGAAGAAGCTTGGTGTCACCAAGTATGAAGGAAGAAAACTTCAGAGTTTTAAAACCTATTTTCTTGCGAATCTTCTTGAGCAGACAAAACCAAGCTGATAAATGAATGGAAGCCGTACATCTTGTGATGATGTACGGCTTTTTTATATGTGCTGTATTCGTTTCTCTAGTGACGCTCTCACTGTATTTGCCAATGCCTCTACTTCGAGGACAGCTTTCAATCTTGCCGGATGTACTTGTCGATATTTAACCTCGTTGACCTCATGTACCGTGATGGAATGAGAAGCTTTTTCCATTAGGATAAGAGGTTGATCTGGAAACACCATACCTTCTTGTAACACCCGCATATAAAAACCCGTATACCCTGTTTGCAGTACTTCTTTCATCAGTTTCGGATTGCCGTGTTTCAGAGATAGTTTCACACATGGCTGCCTTGGTTGACTGACCTCGACAATTGCTTCTCCAAGCTGAAAGACATCTCCAATACACACCTTTGTCTCTACAAGCCGATGCACCGTCAAATTTTCACCAAAGGCTGCCGCCTGTAACGAGGTCCCTAGAAATTGTTCAAAGTAAGCATAGTGATCATACGGAAATACACAAATGGCTTTATCATAGCCTCCGTGGTGAACCAAATCAGCCTGTCCATCTCCTTCAAAATTAAGCTTACTCAAATACACTGGCTCGTGAATACGCTTTTTGGTGATGGCTGTTTGAATCTCTTTCCCGTTTGCATAGGTGGTGATAGGTTGACCTACTTGGACTCCTTCTACGTCGTATCTTTTCTGCCCCACGATCGCCAACTCCTTACGTCGATTGCTTCTATTTTACACCGTTTGACATTCAAATTAAAGTCAGCGCGTGAAGGACTGGGACAGCCTATGATACGATGGAAAAAAAGGAGAGATGACATTGATTCATTATCATGCCATTGTCAAAGGTAGGGTACAAGGGGTTGGATTTCGTTATTTTGTCCAAGGTGAAGCGGTAGATCGAGGCATGAAAGGCTGGGTGCGTAATACAGCTGAAGGCCATGTCGAGTTAAAAGTAGAAGGTGAACACCAGAAGGTTCATGACTTCCTAGAAGCCGTCCGAAAAGGAAGTCCTTTTTCAAAAGTCACACATTTGGAATTGGAGCCAATAAGCGAGTTAGCCCGTTATTCGGACTTTCAGATAAAAGGTTGGTAATGTGACGCATCACCAAAAAGCCTAGCTTTTGGGCTAGGCTTTCAGATTGTTGACAAAGGACTAAAATGATTTTATTTTAGTCCTTTGTCTTCTTTTCAGCGTGATTGAAAACCCTTGAAGTCTAGGAAGGACGAGCACTGGAGCGAATTGAACATTCGAGAGCACCAGCGCGCAGGGCTGACAACGAATGCGAAGGTTTGTCTACACGCTGAAAGCCTAGCTTTTTGGCTAGGATTTTTCTATCTTTTGATAGAACTTTTCTTGATAAAAATAATTCGGTTTCACAATGGCATTGTCATAGTGTCGATGGAAGATGTGGGTAGCAGCGGGTGATACCGGTGGAATTAACCATGTCCAATCCCCAGTCAGCTGGCGTTCAGCTTTTTCTTCTTGCTTTTCAAACTGTTTCAATTGATGAGCTGCTGTATGGTGATCGACAATGGTCACCCCTGCTTCACGATACGAATGAAGCACCGCCACATTCAATTCCACTATGGCTTTATCTTTCCAAAGGGAGGCATTCTTTGTGGTGTCCAGTCCTAAAATAGACGCGACTTTTTTCAACATATTGTAGCGGTTTTCATCAGCTAGATTCCGTGCACCAATTTCTGTCCCCATATACCAGCCGTTAAACGGTGCTGCATTGTAATGAATGCCGCCAATCTCTAATTTCATATCAGCGATAATCGGAACGGCGTACCATTTGAGTCCTAAATCATGAAATCCTTCATATTCAGGGTGTGTGATTTCCACCTCTTGGACGATCTCTTTAGGAAGATCATAAAGAACAGGCGGCTGATCTTTTACTTGAAACATGAGAGGCAGAAGATCAAAATGCGTGCCTTCCCCTTTCCAGCCATGTGCTTCACACACTTTTGTCAATTCAAGTGATGCCTCATCTCCGATGATGCCATGTTCCGTGTCATACCCTGCATAACGAACAAGCTGATGATTATAAATGACAACTTCCTTCCGTCCCTCGTACTCTGGCGGAAGAATCGTAATGGACGGTTTGATTTTCCCACCATTTGTCGCATATTCAATATGATGAAAGAGTGCCTCCTTCACCTCATCTTCTGTCTTCACATGCCGGCAATCATGAACATGTAGTGTCGACCAAAATAAACGACCAATGCAGCGATTGCTATTGCGCCAAGCCATTTTAGCGCCGTGAGCTACTTCTTCTGTTGTATGAGTATAAAAACCTTGACACTCAATCTCTTGTTTTATTTCATGCAGACGTGCTGCTTTCTCTTCATTTGACTTGCCTAATTCTTCATAGCATAAAGTAATAAATGCTTCTGCTTCATGCCACAACATTTCCCGGTTACTCAAAGATACTCGCCTCTCTTTAATACGAATATATCCATTGTAGCTGTTTCAATTGATAAATTCACTTGTTTCAACCCATTTTTTATCAAATCATGCGACGTTTGTCCTTAGACAGTGGGTAATGAAATGATTTGAATGGTCTTTGGAGCAAAAACGAATGTATGGCGCATTTTCTTCTCGGTTCATGAATGGCAGATATCATCGTTTGTGATCAAATTGATGACATCGATCTTATGAAAGAGTTTCGTGAAAACGTTGATTTACTCGTCGGAGGGAAATCAAACAAGCGGCACATATTGTGCCGCTTGTCTAATTGATTCCTAACGTTTTTTGATGAAGCAAGAAACGGTAGACTGGCAGTTCATCGCCTACCTTTGAAGCGATAAAACCTGATGACATGTAGCTGTCTTTTGATTCTGGTTCAAGGGCAAGTGAGAGTAAATTATTTTGTGGTTGTGCTGTGACGTACACCTTGCTTCCTTTTGGCAGTTGCCGTTTCTTCTCGATGAATGTCGTCTCAAGCTGAATATCTGTTTGGTTCTTTTCCTCTCGTTTTGTCACTTGATAGGCCTGTACCGGTAATTTCACACCAACAGGCAATGTCACGCTCTTTACACCTAATGTGTTTAGCTTTTTTTCTACTCCTTCATGCCCGGGTAGGATGATGTAAGCTGTAGGTCTTTCTCTTGTGAGAACTGGCACAGCATCACTCGCACTGTGAAAGCGTACTGGCACATGGACCACTTGTCCCTTCTCAATTTCGACCATTTCTAGTGAATCGTGAACAGGTGATTGGAATGCGTCCTGAATGACTACTTGATCATCATCATTTGTTTGAAGTCCTTTTTTCACTAGCTTTAAACGCTCCGCCACCACTTGTTGTTTCACTTGTTTGGCATGTTTCACTGTTGTATCAATGATTTTTTCATGGGTGGTGACCTGTGCAGCCACACGACGGGCAAAGTCCTCCCTGCCAATCCCAATACCTCTGCTTTCTACAAGAAATGACAAGGCTGGTGAGAGCCCGAGCGCATTTCGGCCAATACGTGCATCCGTTCCTCCTTCATAGAGGTCGATCTTCCCGTCCTCTCCCCTTGTGTTTGTATAATACAAATCATTGGAAAATCCCTTTTTCGTCAGCGTTTCTCGAACTCCGTTTACATATAATTCATTTGATGTGAGCCGAATGCTTTCAGGAATGTTCAAATTCTTCCCTGATAGAATGAGTAGATCATGATATTTGAGTGCACCTGATGAACCAATATCTGCGAACTGCTTCTGACCTACATCATATTCATGAGCATCAATAACAACCTCTGGTGAATAGCGGTTAAACTCTTGATGCAGGGCGGTCAGCTCTGGGGACTCTAATGTCATATGATCGCGGTTACCATCACTTCCATTTGCAAGCCTGCGATCAAATGCATAGGAACCATCTGGGTTAATCCTTGGTACGATGATGATATTGACATGATTTAGTACCCGCTCTCCTTCATCACCTGCAAGTCGTTTGGCGACGACAAGAGCAGATTCGCCGGAGGCTGGTTCATTTCCATGTATTTGTGCTTGAAGCCAGATCGTTGGCTTTTTTGAAAGTGGTGAGATGTGCCGATCCTTCGTAAAGTAGAGCGCTGGGATCGACCGGCCATCTATGGAGGTACCAATCTGTTTCTGTGTGGCATAAGGACTTTTGCGGACAATGTCATGTAAAAAATCTTGGAGCTCTTCTTGTGTGGTAAAGGCTTCTCCCTTTTTCTCAAAGGCTGGGGTGCCGAACGTCTCGTGAGGCTCAGGGTATCGTTTCTTGACCGAGGCTGGCTGTTCGTAACTTTTTCCATAATAAGGGGTGTCTGCATTCGCTGAAGCTGGAATGACCATCGACAAACTTCCTGCAATGAAGCATACAGCAGTAAAAAGAATTGTGCCTTTTCCTTTGGACATGCTATCCTCTCCCTTCATTGATTTGCATTATAAAGAAAAAAACAGCAGAAGTGTCATCATTTTTCAAAAATATATCTTTAGGATGAGCTGAGTTTGCTTTCTATAGGGAAAATGAAAGGAGTTTGTTCGGAAATTCGACCTAAAAAAGAGTGCCTGCTCTACAGCAGAACACTCTTTCACTTACCAGATCGAAATCGCTCCAAGCAGAACCGCCATAACGGTCATGGCTACGACTGCAAGTACAGCCCATTTCATCCCAAATTTCTGATGCTGATCCAGTGAAACCCCCACAAGTCCAACAAGTAAATGAGTAGATGGAACAAGTGGACTTAACATATGGATCGGCTGCCCAATAATAGACGCTCTCGCAATTTCAACTTTATCAACACCGTACGCTGCCGCTGTTTCTGATAGGATTGGCAGCACACCATAAAAGTATGCATCATTCGGCATGAAGAAGGTAAAGATCCCACTTGTTAATGCGACGATGACTGGGATAAATCCGCCAAGCTGTTCAGGAATAGCCGAAACAATAGAGATCGCCATTTCATCAACCATTTTCGTGCCAGTTAAGATGCCTGTAAAAACACCTGCCGCAAATATCATGGAAGCAATCGCTAGTACATTCGTTGAATGGGCAGCAATGCGCTCACGCTGCTGCTCTAAATTCGGATAGTTGACGATAATGGCAACGCAGAAAGCAAGTACAAACAAGACGGTCAAACTCACTTTGCCTGACACAAGCAAGAGCACCAATAACAACGTCAGGGTAAGGTTAAACCACCATAGTTTCGGTCGTTTGATGTCATCTTGCAGTGCCGCCGCCATTTCATTTGCATGAATTGGCTGATCAAGCTCTATCACACCAAGCCGTTTTCTTTCGGCTTTTCCAAGAAAGTACGCAACCACAACCATACTCAGAACCCCTGCACCAATGACCGGGATCATCGGCCCAAATAAAAGTGATGGATCAACGCCAAGTGCACTCGCTGCTCTAGGTGTTGCCCCGCCCCACGGAATCGTATTCATGATCCCCATGCCAACACCGGCAATACCTGCTAAAATAATCGGACGAATGCCAAGCAGTGTAAATAACGGAAGCATCGCTGTTGTTGTAATCATGTATGTCGTTGTCCCGTCACCATCAAGTGCAACAAGCATGGTCAAAACTGCTGTTCCGACAACAATTTTTAATGGATCTCCTTTGACGATTTTTAAGATTTTCGCCACCATCGGATCAAATAAACCCGCATCAATCATAATACCGAAGTATAAAATGGCAAACATGATCATGACAGCGGTCGGTGCGACTTGCTGCACACCTTTGACAATCATGTCTGAAATGTCTGTAAAATGAAAACCTGCAATTAGAGCAAATGCAATCGGAGTTAACACCAATGCCGTTAAAACAGATAGACGTTTCGTCATAATCAATACCATAAATACAACCATCATAAGAAATCCTAAGATCGCTAACACTTTGTTCACCCCTTATGTTGTATACGCTTTCATAAATAGTTGGTATCCCATTTCCAACCCTTTTTGTCATCATATCTGACGAATAAATCGAAGTAAATATTATGAAATTTAATTCTTTTTCGTTTAATAAATGCTTTTTGTGCATTTTGTGCATTTGTCTCTCATGGAAAAAAGCGATCTCACTTGATCGCTTGTTCTCCTTGAATCAATTCTTCATATCTCATTAATTGTTCTTCCATAAATCCCTTTGCCTCTTTGCTGTTCATGTAACGGCTTGTCCATCCCTTTTGCTTCAATTGCTCTTTCCATGCCTTTGTTTGTGTCATTTTTTGAAGGAGCTGATCCCATTCACGCACTTCATGCTGATTCATTTGTTTTGGTCCCATCACACCACGCCAATGTGAAAAGACGAGTGGAATCCCCTGCTCTTTCCAAGTAGGAACATCTTCAAATCCCTCTAAACGCTGATCCGTTGTTGTGGCTATGAGCTTTAGTCTCTTTTTTTCATAATCATGACGGACCTCTGTGATCGTCGTAGTCGCTGCATCAATCTTTTGGTCTATGAGCGCTTGAAATAAGTCATCTGCACTGTCAAATTTCAAAAACTGAATGCGATATGGATCTATATCAGCCATTTCCGCTGCCCGTGCAAACGAGATTTGATCATCATTCCCAAAATCAGGGGCAAACCCAATCTTTAAGGAATCTGGACTCTTCTTTAGTGTTTTCAAAAGTTCCCTTCCATTTGAGAAACGGGAGTGAGTAGGGACTGCTACGACTTGCCACTCTTCCGCAAGAATCGCAAGTGGCGTCACATCATTCATCGTCACATGACTACTGCCAAGCAAATTTCGGCTTAAGAGTAAGCTTGAATTTAAACTGATATAATTGGCATCTCGTTCCATCATATAGGTCCAACCTTTATCCACCGTCCCACCTCTTTGATAAAGGATCTTCACAGGCTGATTCACCAGCTTCTCTTGTTCTAGTACTGATTTCATCACCTGAGCTGTTTGATCAAAGCCGCCGTCTGGCACACCAGACACCACAATAGATAGCGGCTTACGGTGCATGATTGAGTCTTCTTCCTTTTTTTCATGAAAGGGAGGCGTAATACAAAGAGAGCAGATGAAGAGAGTAAGCATCACTTTTTTCATCGATTATGACTCCGTTTGATCATGGGCGGGATAATATCTTCTTTCTGGTCTGCCAATGATCCCGTATGCAAGCTCTGCTCGACATTCTCCCGTTGTAACGAGGTATTCGACATAACGTCTTGCGGTTGTTCGTGATACGCCCATTTTCTCTCCAAGTTCTTCAGCGGTCATTCCGCTTTTCACTGATGCCATCCATGTTTTCACTTTGTCTAAAGTCAGTGAATTGACCCCTGTTGGAAGGTCTTGGTCCTCTTTTTGTTCTTCTTGCATCTGGCCAAACAATAGATCAATCATCGTTTGATTGACTTCATCATTTGAGTTGATCAGGTCTTTCTTTTCTTTATATTCCGTTAGGACTGTTGCAAATTTTTGAGCCGTCACAGGTTTAATTAAATAATGCGCCACGCCATAATGAAGCGCATCTCGGAGAAGCATCGTTTCCGTTGCAGCAGTGATGATGATCACATCGACTTCTGGATAACGTTCTCTTAATCGCGGCAACAGGTTGGTCCCGAGTTCATCAGGCATATACACATCCAGCAAAATAAGGTCGATTTTTTCCTTTTGTAGCGCCTCCCACATATCCTTTGCACTCTTTGCTTTCCCGGCGACTTCAAAGCCTTGTATCTTTTCTATATAGGATTCATGAATCGCAGCAATGCGAAAATCATCCTCCGCAATGAGTACTTTCATCACAATCTATTCCCCCTTTGTGCCTTTCGGTATGTATACAGTGAAGATGGCACCGCCTTCTTTTTGGTTCGAAACCTCAATCCATCCCCCGAGCTCGTCTAATACTTCTTTGACATTGGCTAGTCCGTAGCCTCGTCCTTCTCCCTTGGACGAATGACCTCTTGTGAAAAGATGCGATAGCTTTTCTTCATTTATACCCTCACCTGAATCGGACACTTCGATAATAATATCAAACCCAATGTCTGTGATGAATAAAGCCACTTCGCGCTTCTCCTTATTTAAAACAGCCTCAAAGGCATTGTCTACGAGATTGCCAATGATCGTGATAAAGTGAGAAAGACTCATATGAGGGGGTAGTGGTTCCAATGAACTATTTTCATCAATATGGAAATGAACCTTTTTCTCAGATGCCTTTCCTAACTTTCCAAGTAAAATGGCTTGTATTTTAGGTGAGCGAATTTGCTTCATCAATAAATCATGCTGACGGTTTTGCAGCGTATATTCTTCTTTAATTAAATCGATGGCCTCATCAAATTGGTTCAACTCAAGCAATCCTAAAATGGCATACAGCTTATTTGAGAATTCGTGCGTTTGCGCCCTAAGATCTTCTGAATATTGACTCACCTCTGTCAATGTATCTAGCAGCTTTGTCAGCTCTGTCTTCTCTCGGAAACTCACAATTCCTCCGAACACTCTATTGTCCTGGACAACTTTCTTCATATTTAAGACAAAGGTTTTATCATTGACAACTGTTTCTAAGTTCGATTCAATCGTTTCTAACGTTAAATAGGACAGGAGGTTTGCCTTTGGCAGTACTTGGTCAATATGAAGGGGGTTGTCTTTAGAAACTTGTAGCATCTGTTCTGCAGATGTATTCATCATCGTCATCGTTCCTTTGCGGTCAAACGCAATAATCCCTTCTTTAATGGCTAATAGCATCGCTTCTCTTTCTCGATATAAGGAAGCAATCTCATGCGGTTCAAGCCCTAATGTATCTTTTCGAATACTTCTTGTTAAAAAAATCGCACCGAATATACCAGGGAGTAATACGAGAAGTGCCATATAACTAAGCGTCAGCAGTTGATGAGCTGTTGCCTGATCAATCTCTTTTTTCAAAAATTCGACCGAGACGGTTCCAATAATCTCTTCATGCTGTCCAGTTTCTTTCATAATTGGCGCGCTGCCTCTGACAACGGTCTCGCCATCAGAGTCACCTGTCGAAATGGATGTCCCGCCAAACAGCAAAGTACTCCTTCCTTCAGATAGGTTGACCGTTCTGCCGACATGTCCATGATACGTATGAAAAAGGACCTCCCCTTTTCGATTGGTGATCAAGATGGCATGTGCCGAAACTTGATCTTTCATTTGCTCAAGTACAGCCTGCTCTTGATGATGAGACGCTTTAGATGTTGCCACCGATGTTTTAATTGGTGGCATATATGAGATCGTCCTAGCCGTTTGCACTGCCAGCTGTTCAGCTTGTCTCTGCCTCTCTGAAGTTTGAAGAAATCCAAAACAAACGGTCAGTAAAGCAATAACAAAAAGCAGCAGCCCGATAATTAAGCCCAATATTTTCGTTTGTAAAGTGACCTTCTTCTTGCTCATCCTCACCACCACAACCCCTAGTTCAAGTAGATCAATCGCTTCTTCTTAGAAAATCATATCATTTTTCCCTTCTAAATTGAGAGAAAATTCCTTCAAACAAAAAAAGGATGACTCGATCTGAGTCATCCCTGTGTGTCTTACGTGATGGATAAACCTGCACTCGCATAACCGGCTACGGTATTCACCAAGCTTAAACCTGTAGCACTTGCAGAGAAAACGACGAGCAATCTTGTTTGTGGTGTAACTGGTACATTCAGACCTGTAGCGATGCCATTTGAAATAGCACCTATCGATAAAATGCCGGTTAGCGCTGGCGCCAACGTGACACTTGCTATTTGAGTGAAGCTATTATTTGGTGTCGGTGAGGCAAATAGTCTTGCTGTGACTGTAATATTCGTTCCGACTAAAGCAAGAGCTGCTGTCGTACTAAAATACCCAGCAAATGAAGTGATGGTTCCAGCTCTCGGGACAGAAAACGCCATGTTGAGAAGTGTACCGGCTGCGCCTGTTAAATCAATGATTCCACCTAAAATACTGACACCTGTAGCAGAGTTTCCAAATCCGACCAAACTAGATGTTCCGACGAGACCTCCTGCAATCGTTGTTAAAGCGACAGGTAAACCTGATGCAAATGGAATAATTGCACTTGAACCGGTTGCTCCGGTGACACCTGTTGCACCTGTGGCTCCTGTAGCTCCTGTAGCTCCGGTGACTCCCGTGGCTCCTGTAGCTCCGGTGACTCCCGTGGCTCCTGTAGCTCCGGTGACTCCCGTGGCTCCTGTAGCTCCGGTGACTCCCGTGGCTCCTGTAGCTCCGGTGACTCCCGTTACACCTGTGGCGCCTGTCGCACCTGTATCTCCTGTAGCTCCGGTGACTCCCGTGGCACCTGTGTCTCCCGTGACGCCCGTTACACCTGTGGCGCCTGTCGGACCTGTATCTCCTGTGGCTCCGGTGACTCCCGTTGCTCCTGGATCTCCCGTGACGCCCGTTACACCTGTGGCGCCTGTCGCACCTGTATCTCCTGTAGCTCCCGTGGCTCCTGTATCTCCCGTGACGCCCGTTACACCTGTGGCGCCTGTCGGACCTGTATCTCCTGTGGCTCCGGTGACTCCCGTGGCTCCTGTATCTCCCGTGACGCCCGTTACACCTGTGGCGCCTGTCGCACCTGTATCTCCTGTGGCTCCGGTGACTCCCGTGACTCCTGTATCTCCCGTGACGCCCGTTACACCTGTGGCGCCTGTCGCACCTGTATCTCCTGTGGCTCCGGTGACGCCCGTGGCACCTGTGGCGCCTGTCGGACCTGTATCTCCTGTAGCTCCGGTGACGCCCGTGGCACCTGTATCTCCTGTGGCTCCGGTGACTCCCGTGGCACCTGTATCTCCTGTGGCTCCCGTGGCGCCTGTGGCACCTGTATCTCCTGTGGCTCCCGTGGCGCCTGTGGCACCTGTATCTCCTGTGGCTCCCGTGGCGCCTGTATCTCCCGTGACGCCCGTTACACCTGTGGCGCCTGTCGGACCTGTATCTCCTGTAGCTCCCGTGGCACCTGTATCTCCTGTAGCTCCCGTGGCGCCTGTATCTCCTGTAGCTCCGGTGACTCCCGTGGCACCTGTATCTCCTGTGGCGCCTGTAGCACCTGTATCTCCTGTAGCTCCGGTGACTCCCGTGGCACCTGTATCTCCCGTGACGCCCGTTACACCTGTGGCGCCTGTCGCACCTGTATCTCCTGTGGCTCCCGTGACTCCCGTGGCACCTGTATCTCCCGTGACGCCCGTTACACCTGTGGCGCCTGTCGGACCTGTAGCTCCTGTGGCTCCCGTGACGCCCGTGGCACCTGTGTCTCCCGTGACGCCCGTTACACCTGTGGCGCCTGTAGCTCCTGTATCTCCTGTGGCTCCGGTGACTCCCGTGGCACCTGTGGCGCCTGTAGCTCCTGTAGCTCCCGTGGCGCCTGTATCTCCTGTAGCTCCGGTGACTCCCGTGGCACCTGTATCTCCTGTGGCGCCTGTCGCACCTGTATCTCCTGTGGCGCCTGTCGCACCTGTATCTCCTGTGGCGCCTGTCGCACCTGTATCTCCTGTAGCTCCGGTGACTCCCGTGGCTCCTGGATCTCCCGTGACGCCCGTTACACCTGTGGCGCCTGTCGCACCTGTATCTCCTGTGGCTCCCGTGACGCCCGTGGCACCTGTATCTCCCGTGACGCCCGTTACACCTGTGGCGCCTGTCGGACCTGTATCTCCTGTGGCTCCCGTGATGCCCGTTACACCTGTGGCGCCTGTCGGACCTGTATCTCCTGTGGCTCCCGTGACGCCCGTGGCACCTGTATCTCCTGTAACTCCGGTGACGCCCGTGGCACCTGTATCTCCCGTGACGCCCGTTACACCTGTGGCGCCTGTCGGACCTGTATCTCCTGTGGCGCCTGTCGGACCTGTATCTCCTGTAGCTCCAGTGGCGCCAGTGCCGGTGGCTCCCGTTGCTCCTGTGGCTCCTGTGGCGCCGGTTACACCAGTTGCCCCTGCTTCTCCTGTCGCTCCAGTGGTGCCGGTGGCTCCCGTTGCTCCTGTGGCTCCTGTTGCGCCGGTTACACCAGTTGCCCCTGCTTCTCCTGTTGCTCCTGTGGCGCCGGTGCCGGTTACACCAGTCGCCCCTGCTTCTCCTGTCGCTCCAGTGGCGCCGGTGCCGGTGGCTCCCGTTGCTCCTGTGGCTCCCGTGGCGCCGGTTACACCAGTCGCCCCTGCTTCTCCTGTCGCTCCAGTGGCGCCGGTGGCTCCCGTTGCTCCTGTGGCTCCTGTGGCGCCGGTTACACCAGTTGCCCCTGCTTCTCCTGTCGCTCCAGTGGCGCCTGTTGGACCTATTGGACCGGGTGGACCTACTGGACCGATTGGGCCTCTCCTACCTCTTCCACCTGAAGGCCCTTGGATGACACAAACACAAGGGTCCTTTCCACAGCAAGGATTTTTCATTGATTTTCTTGTTTTTCCTTTTTTACAACTATCGCATTCCCATCCGTTATCCTTGTACGCATCATACCAGCTTCCTTTTTGGTAGTAGCCATTAGAATGGGTTGGATTTGTTTTTCCACATTTTCTACATTTTTTCATAGAATCACCCCATCCATCGTATTCATCCTCACCGGGAAAGGTGTATGTACATTTTTATTTTTATTTAGAAACATCGAATAGACCTTGCACTCCATGCACAAGGTCTTTTGTTCTGAAATTCCATTGTCATTTTCAAATCTTTACCTACCATACTATATTCAATGTCCGCTGGACGGTTCGCTCCTTTTTTTGCACACCTTCCCATTCAAATAATGTTGGCGCATTCTTTCACCAATCAATATCGGTGCCATATAAATGACAGCTTCGTTGACAAGAGATGCTTCTAGAAATGATGCACTTACACGTCCACCTGCCCAACAAAAGAGGACATCACTGAACGCTTTTTCAACATTTTTGTGACGTCAGTTATATAAAAGGAGCATGATTGATATAGGTGAACATAAAAAAGCCCCTTACTCAAGTAAGAGGCTTATCATCATGTTTATGCCCTAGTTTTCACTTTTTCGTGGTCTGTTACAAAGAGAAGGACTTTCCCTTCATCTAAATGTTCTTCAAATGTTTCGGCTTCTTCTTTCGAGAAACCCATTTCATGTATTTTGTTGCGAAGTTCGTCACCCTTCTTGCTAAAGATGTTTCCTACAGCATGTTTAAGCCCAACTTCCCTCGGTCCAATCGTATTGGCATCTGCGTTATTGGCGATTCGTTCTGTTCGATCATCGTCATGGGATAGAACATAAACGTCCTCTCTTGCAACGCCGAGTTCTTTTAATTGCTCAATATCTCGTTGAAGTGCTTCATCATTTGAATACTCTCTTACAACAGGTTTCATTTCATATTCCTCCTTTAACGTCTTACGTATCTTTTACCCGTCACTTTTGTGATTAAACATCCCAACTGCACATTCAAATCGCCACTGATGTGTACCATGTCTATTGACTTATGATTGACAAAAAACCTGTAAAAATGACTAAATTTTCAGAATATTGGTGTTCAATTGTATTATTTTGTTGTACGATTTTGATACTGGAGGCTAGAAACGAGGTGGGCTGATGTATTACTTTTCAGCTGAACAACAGTTTAACGCTTGGGTTGTCAGTGATTTGGTGAAACAGCTTTTTAACAAATGGTATCCTGAAGATACAAAGGCACAGCCGCTTACATTGTTTGCTGAACAGCACTTTCACATCTCTATTGATTATCTATTCTCTATGATCATGAACATCGGGGATATAGAATCGATTGAACAAGATCCACAAGACTTGTTGTCCTCATACTTGAATTTCCTTTTTCCTTTTGTCACGTGCGATATGATGAAAGCCTCCATACAAAATGCAAATGAATATCTGCTAAAAGAACGTGATGCGGATGTATATCAACTATTTGGTTCACTTCCACCGTTTCTCTCTGTCTCTCTTCAAAAAAAGTAGTCTCTCTTTTTAAAGCAGTGACTGCTTTTTGGTGTGTGTTTTGAATAGATCGTATGTTTTGAATGAAAAGAAACATCATGTTAAGGTAAATATAGGATGTAAGGAAAGGGAGGATTTGACATGAGCCAACAGCAACAAATTCAATTAGCCAAACGCCCAAATGGGTTACCTACTAAAGATGTTTTTCACTTTGAAACTGTTCATATACCTGTCCCTCAGGAAGGCGAAGTTTTGATTCAAACAAAATATGTATCTGTAGATCCTTATATGAGAGGTCGAATGCAGGATACCAAATCTTATACACCACCGTTTAAACTGAATGAAGTGATTCAAGGTGGTGTTGTTGGAGAAGTGGTTGAGTCACACTCTTCTCAATTTGAAAAGGGTGATTTTGTCCTTGGATTCCTAGGTTGGCAAGAATACTCCACCGCAAAAGCAGAGAATCTGACAAAAATTGATCCATCCATTGCGCCATTATCCTATTACTTAGGCATTTTAGGCATGCCAGGACAAACGGCTTACTTTGGACTCCTTTCCATAGGTCAGCCAAAAGAAGGCGAGACGGTTGTCGTTTCTGGAGCAGCAGGTGCTGTTGGTTCGGTTGTCGGACAGATCGCTAAAATCAAAGGCGCACATGTCGTTGGGATCGCCGGATCTGATGATAAACTGGCTTATCTAAAAGAACTCGGTTTTGATGAAACCATTAACTATCGGACAACAAAAAATTTGGATGAAGCCATTGCAAATGCCTGTCCGAACGGTGTCGATGTGTATTTTGATAATGTGGGCGGCGAGATTTCTGATGCGGTGATGAATCATTTAAATCGTTTTGCTCGTATCCCAGTCTGCGGGGCTATTTCTTCTTATAATATTAGTCCTAGCGAGGACATCGGACCACGCGTGCAAACAAAACTCATCAAAACAAGCGCATTGATGCAAGGATTCATTGTATCCAATTATTCAGATCGTTTTGAAGAAGCGGCAAAAGATCTCGCACAATGGGTGAAAGAAGATCAACTGACTTACAAAGAAACCATTATCGAAGGTTTTGAGAACATTCCAGATGCTTTCCTAGGGCTATTCAGAGGGGAGAATGTCGGAAAACAGCTTGTGAAAATTTCATCATAAGAAAAGACCCTGCCGTTTGGCGGGGTCTTTTCTTATGATTTATACTAGCTGCAATTGTCCTTGCTTATACACGATTTCCTCAATCGAGATGTTCAACTTTTTCGCCATTTTTTTCAGCATGGCATGCTCTTGTTGTGTGACAAGACTGATCACAGCCCCTTCTTTTCCTGCACGGCCTGTTCTGCCTGAACGGTGGATATAGCCATCTTCATTTGGCAGATCCGCATGAATCACATATGGCAAATCGTCGATATCAATGCCTCTCGCTGCAATATCTGTAGCAAGAAGAAGCGGGAATTCACGCTGTTCAAATGCTTTCAAGATGACAGCACGATCCGCTTTTTTGGCTTCACTATGAAGCACACCAAGATCGACATGGTGATAGGCTAATTTTTCTGCATAGATGCTTAAATTCGTAATATCACGAACAAAGACGAGCGCCTGCATGTTGTCAAGACGTGATATCTTTTGCAGTAATTTCACTTTATCTCGCTGATCACATAATAGATAGTAATGCCCTACCTTTTGCGCTTCTTCTTGGCTTCTGCCAATTTTCAACACCTCTGGTTCAGACGTTATGTCTTTGATCAGTTGAACCGTTTCTTCCTTTAATGTGGCTGAAAAACAAAGAATTTGTCTTTCTTTTAATGTCGATTTAATGATCGCTTGAATCGTTTTCATGTGCTCTGGGACAAGCAGCTGATCTGCTTCATCTAATACAACCGTTTTGACTTCATGCATTTTCAGTTTCTTGATTTTGATTAATTCTTGCACTCGTCCCGGTGTTGCAACGACGATATTCGGGTGTTTTTTAAGTTTTTCTTGTTGTTTCTTTATATTCGCTCCGCCAATCAGTGACACGGCTTTGATGTCAGAGCCTTGTTTGAATTCCTGCACCACGTCAAAAATTTGCATCACAAGTTCTCTTGAAGGTGCCAAGATTAATACTTGCGGATGTTTGATTGTGGCATCAATTTTATTTAAAAGCGGTAGAACATACGCAAGTGTCTTCCCTGTTCCAGTTGGCGATTCTGCGATCACATCACGTTTCTCCATAATCCATTCTGCTGTTTTTTCTTGTATAGCTGTTGGTTTTTCAAAGCCAGCCGCTTCAAAGTTTTCTTGAATAAATGACTTTGCTTCTTTCATAAATGCCCAAGTTTCCGTCATGTCGATCTCCTTTATCCTGATTCAATCTATCCTTAAGTATCTCAAAATCAGCTTTGAAACGCAATTTTTCTTTTGACGCTTTTATCGAGCCGAACAGTTCGATATAATCATGAGAGGCACTAGCCGTTTTGAAACTATTTGAGGTGTAAAAAATGATATTATCTGTGAAAGATTTAAGCCATGGATTTGGCGATAGAGCCATTTTCCACGAAGTCTCCTTCCGTTTATTAAAAGGCGAGCATGTCGGTTTAATTGGCGCCAACGGTGAAGGAAAGTCCACGTTTATGAATATTATTACAGGCAAGCTTGAGCCTGATGCGGGAAAAGTCGAATGGGCAAAAAATGTCCGTGTTGGCTATCTTGATCAGCATACGGTGTTGAAAAAAGGACGAACCATCCGTGAAGTGCTTCAAGATGCATTTCATTATTTATTCGCCATGGAAGCAACGATGAACGACATGTATGGCAAAATGGGCGAGGCTGGTCCTGATGAATTGGAGAAGCTATTAGAGGAAGTTGGTGTCATTCAGGATGCACTGACAAACAATGATTTCTATACCATCGATTCAAAGGTGGAAGAGATTGCAAGAGGTCTTGGCTTAACAGACCTTGGGCTGGAACGTGATGTAACAGAACTTAGTGGTGGACAGCGTACGAAAGTGCTTCTCGCCAAACTGCTATTAGAGAAGCCTGAAATTCTCCTACTCGATGAGCCGACCAACTATTTGGATGAACAGCATATTGAATGGCTCAAACGCTATTTACAAGAGTACGAAAATGCATTTATCCTCATTTCACATGATATTCCGTTTTTAAACAGTGTCATTAACTTGATTTATCATGTTGAAAATCAGGAATTGTCTCGCTATGTTGGAGATTATGATCAATTCAAACAGGTCTATGAAGTGAAAAAACAGCAGCTCGAATCAGCCTATAAAAGACAGCAGCAAGAAGTCGCTGAATTAAAAGACTTTGTCGCGCGAAACAAAGCTCGTGTCAGCACGAGAAATATGGCGATGTCTCGTCAAAAGAAGCTAGATAAGATGGACATGATTGAACTGGCGGCAGAAAAACCAAAACCAGAGTTTCACTTCAAGCCTGCCCGGACATCTGGCAAATTGATTTTTGAAACAAAGGATTTAGTGATTGGTTATGACGAACCGCTCTCTCGTCCATTGAATTTAAAAATGGAGCGAGGACAAAAGATTGCGTTGTACGGAGCAAACGGGATCGGAAAAACCACGTTGTTACGTAGTCTTTTAGGGGAAATCACGCCAATTTCTGGTGAAGTAGAACGCGGAGAGTTCTTGCACATTGGGTACTTCGAGCAAGAAGTCAAAGAGCAAAACACCAATACGTGTATAGAAGAGGTTTGGAGCACCTTCCCTTCCTACACACAATATGAAGTAAGAGCTGCCCTTGCAAAATGCGGGTTAACCACAAAACATATTGAAAGCCGCGTGTCTGTTTTAAGCGGCGGCGAGAAGGCAAAGGTCCGACTTTGCAAACTCATCAATGAAGAGACGAATCTGCTTGTACTCGATGAGCCGACCAACCATTTGGATGTCGATGCCAAAGAAGAATTAAAACGTGCGTTAAAAGAATATAAGGGAAGCGTCTTATTGATCTCCCATGAACCTGAATTTTATCAAGATGTGGCGACCGAAACATGGAATTGTGAATCTTGGACCACAAAAGTACTCTAGTATCAAAACCTAATAAAAAAAGATAGATAAATGAAATGGCATTACATCTGTGATCAAACAAAATGTAATGCCATTTTTTTATTCAATGATAGCGAAAGCTGGCTATTTATCAATCACAATAGATCATTTATAGTTTGCATGCTCGTTTAATTTTTCTAGAAATGTATTCATGACTTTAGTGGATGGAAATTGAGCTTCGAGGAGGTAACAACCTTCTCCACTAGTCTTATAGTTATTCAATATATATTTCTCTTGTGTTTTGATAAAGGTCAAATAGGGTTTATGACAAATACCTTCTGTCATCACAGTTATAAAAGCGTGTATGAAACAACCTAATTTCACCCGGTTTACTTTCAAGGTGTATCCCTCAATGACCCCGCTTTCCTCTAATTTTGTCACTCTCGTGGAGGTAGCTGGTCCCGTCAAATGGACTTTCTCTCCCAACTCCTTCATGGTCATTCGACTGTTCTTAAAAAGTTCGTCTAAGATTCGTATATCCGTATGATCTAGCATTGATAGAACTCCTTTCATTATACGTTGCTGGCGATACAGTTTGGTATGATGCCGTAAAAGAAGCGATCGGTACGCACAAACCAGAGATCATTGTTGTCAACGCTGGGGATAATCAATTCCTTGTTGGCGGTTCTCTAGTAATGGGGAAAAATGGTGTATACCAAGTCGTACAACATGCACCTGAAGCAAAAATCATCACTGTCCACATGGAAGCAGTCAATCACTGGACATTATCACGAGAAGAACTCAAAAGCTTTATCCATGAAAGAGGAATACACTCGAATGTATTTATGCCAAATGATGGCGACTCATATTCATTCTAAGGGTCAAACAGACAGAATATCTCATTCTGTCTGTTTTGCATTTTATCAAGCTATTCCTCTATCATTTAACCAGATCGTACTGCCACATATGGTTTCCAATGTATTCCTACAAAAAAACTGTAGAGCTTCTCTACAGTTTTTTGGGTTCATTGCTTTCTAATTCCTCAATCATCAGCGACAGTTCTGTCCAGCGATCCATGGCTTGTTCTAATTCTTCGGATACAGCCTTTTGCTCATCCATCAGCTCTTGAATCTTTCCAAAATCACTGCCTGCCTCTGCAATACTGGCTTCGAGCTGCTGATGTTTTTCCTCTAACGCCTGAATCCGGTCTTCAATTCCGTCCCATTCAAGCTGGTCTTTATAGGAAAGTTTTTTTCTTTTTTTAGGCGCTGCTGCTTCTTGTTTGTCAGCAGGTTTCACCTCTGTTCGTTTCTGCTCTTTCTCCTGCTCCATGTAATCACTGTAAGCCCCTTGGAAATGTGAGATTCGGCCATTTCCTTCAAAGACAAGCAAACGATTGACGACACGGTCAAGGAAATAGCGGTCATGCGATACCGTGATGACAACGCCAGGGAACTGTTCTAAATAATCCTCTAGAATGCTAAGTGTCTCTGTATCAAGGTCGTTCGTCGGCTCGTCTAAAAAGAGAACATTCGGCTCTTCCATCAAGACTTTCAATAAATACAGCCTGCGTCGCTCTCCACCTGACAGCTTACGAATAAAGGTCCGCTGCATCGATCGAGGGAATAAAAACCGTTCTAGCATTTGTTCTGCCGTTACGATCGCGCCATCGGAGGTTTTGACAATTTCGGCTGTTTCTTTGATATAATCAATGATTTTTAGCTCTTCATTCATTTCTTTATGGTCTTGCGTATAATAGCCAATACGAACCGTTTGTCCAATGACCAATTGTCCGCTTGTCGGCTCCATATTGCCTGCTAGACAATTGAGCAAGGTGGTTTTGCCCACACCGTTCGGTCCAATGAACCCAATGCGTTCGCCTGGCACGACTAAATCTGTAAACCGATCAACCAGTGTCTGACCATGAAACGAAATGGTGATGTCTTCGGCTTCAATGACTTGTTTCCCAAGACGATGTGAACCGATAGCGAAATCAAGTTCACCCTTTGCATCTGGCCCTTTTTGATCCTTCAACTCTTCTACTCTGCCGATCCGTGCTTTTTGCTTTGTCGTTCTAGCTTTGGCTCCTCTTCTCAGCCAGGCAAGCTCACGTCTTAGCAGGTTTTGGCGTTTTGTTTCTTTCACATGAGTCTCTGCTTCTCTTTCCGCTCGTTTTTCTAAAAACACTTCATAATTTCCTTTATACGTATAAAGCTGTCCTTGATTTAATTCATAAATCCGATTGGCTACCCGGTTTAAGAAATAGCGATCGTGGGTCACAAGGATGACAGCACCGGTGTACTGACTCAAATATGCTTCGAGCCATTCTATTGTTGCATTGTCTAGATGGTTCGTCGGCTCATCTAAAATCAACAATCCCGCAGGCTGTATTAAGTTTTTGGCAATCGCCACACGTTTTTTCTGTCCCCCTGATAATGCTTGGACAGAGCGGTTCACGTCTTTAACACCTAGCTTTGTCAAAATCGTTTTCGCCGAAAGGTTCGCATCCCATGCATCCTCCTGATCCATTCGATTCTGCATGCGCATAAGTGCCTCTTGTTTGGCTGCGTTTCCTGGCTCTTCCTCTAAATCAGCGATCGCCTGCTCATAGGCCTTCATCGTTTGAATGATGGGTGCCGTTCCAGAAAATATATATTCGAGTATCGTTTCATTCCCGTTCATTTCAGGATCTTGCTCTAGATATTCGATATCGAGTGTACCCGCTTTCGTGATCTCCCCCTCTTCATATGATTCAAGTCCTGCGATCACCTTCAGTAGCGTCGATTTCCCTGTTCCATTGGGTCCAATTAATCCGATTCGTTCCTTTGGTTCTATATGAAAAGAGATATGGTCAAACAGCGTTTTCTCGCCATAGGTTTTATATAACCCTTCAACATTCAATAAACTCATTTTTATCAGCCCTTACATAGATTCTTCCTTTATTCTAAATCAGCCTGTCACAGAAAACTAGTTTTAAAAAACCCGCTGCCAAAAAGAATGTTTCCTTTTGCTGCTCGATACACTATGAAGAGGTGATCTAAAGATGATAACCATTAGCTTATGTATGATTGTGAAAAATGAAGAGGAGGTTTTAAGTGACTGCCTTTCCTCCGTTCAAGACATTGTCGATGAAATGATCATCGTTGATACAGGTTCAACAGACCGAACGAAGGAAATCGCCAAATCATTTACAGCACACGTGATAGACTTCGAATGGGTTCAGCACTTCGCCAAAGCCCGTAATTTTGCCTTTTCGCATGCCACAAAGGAGTATATATTATGGCTTGATGCAGACGACGTGCTGCTCGAAGAAGACCGCCAAAAGCTACTGGAGCTCAAGCAATCACTAGATCCAGTGGTGGATGCCGTCTCCATGTTTTATCACGTTGGATTTGATGAGGAGGGTCAGGTGAATTTTAAATATAGAAGGAATCGGCTTGTAAAACGAGCATTGAATTTTCAGTGGTATGGAGCTGTTCATGAATTCCTTCAAGTGTATGGACACATTGTGCCAGCCGATATTGCCGTCACGCATCAGAAGCGCAAGAAAACGACAGCCAGTGAGCCTGGTCGCAATCTCCGAATTTATGAAGACATGCTTGAAAAAGGAGAGGACATGACGCCTCGTGACCTCTTTTACTTTGCCAATGAATTACGAGATAACGGTCAGCTTGTCAAAGCAATTCGTTTTTATCATCGGTTTTTAGCGACAAAACAGTGTTGGATCGAGGATGAAATTCGGGCATGCCAATATTTAGCGGACTGCTATTTTGCGACAGGTTATGAGGAAGCAGCCTTATCCTCATTGATGCGCTCCTTCTTATACGATCAGCCGCGCCCTGAATTTTGCTGTAGGATCGGGGATCATTTAAAAGTGCAAAACAAACATCAGGCGGCAATCTTTTGGTATCAGCAAGCGTTGAATGCTCCTGAAAACGAAACCGCCTTTACACTCACGCAATATAAAACGTGGTACCCTCATCTCCAGCTTTGCTATTGTTATTATCAACTCGGCGATCTGGATGAGGCAAAAAAACATCATCTTGCCTCCTCAGCACATTATCCGACCCACCCAAGCGTACTGTACAATGAAAAAATTTTTGCTGAACAGACTTGAACCTTCTGTGATACATCCGCCTGCTATCTACTGGCGGATGCTTCTCTATGCGTAATGAAGCGCTAGTGGCGTTTAATACTTTAGTGATTTAAAGCGTTTTTCAACCAATTGACTAAATTGCGATTTGCGCATATACTAACATTCGTCTTAAAAAAAGATTTATCCATTAGGAGGTCAACATGAGTTCTTTATTCCGAAAAAAGTCTCTCGACCAGCTCATGCTTGAAAGTCAAACAAATCGGCTCAGTCGTTCTTTGAATACGTTTGATTTAATCTTGCTTGGCATTGGCTGTGTGGTCGGGACTGGTATATTTGTCATCACCGGGGTTGCTGCAGCGAAAGATGCGGGACCTGCGATTATTATATCTTTTATCTTGGCTGCGATCGCATGCGCCCTTGCGGCTTTCTGTTATGCAGAATTCTCATCATCTATTCCTGTGTCAGGAAGTGTATATACGTATTCTTACGCAACACTTGGTGAATTCCTTGCCTTCTTAATGGGATGGGTGTTAATGCTTGAATATGTGATGGCACTCTCTGCGGTGGCTAGTGGTTGGTCGTCCTATTTTCAATCACTGCTCAGTGGATTCGGCCTGCATATTCCAGATGCATTATCAGCTGCACCTGGAGCCGCTGATGGGGCTGTCTTCAATCTCCCAGGCGCACTTATTATCTTACTCATTACCTTTATTGTCTCAAGAGGTGTGAAAGAAAGCACCAAACTGAATAATGTCATTGTTTTGATCAAAATTGCCATTGTTCTTCTCTTTATCATTTCAGGTTTCGCTTATGTAAAACCTGAAAACTGGACACCCTTTATGCCAATGGGATTTAAGGGCGTTATCGCAGGGGCAGCTACTGTCTTTTTTGCTTACCTTGGGTTTGATGCCATCGCGAATGCATCTGAAGAAGTTAAGAATCCGCAGAAGGCGATGCCGATTGGAATTATCGGTGCTCTCAGCGTCTGCACCATTTTATATATTGGTGTGTCGTTTGTCTTAACTGGGATGGTTCATTATACAAAGCTGAATGTCAGCGATCCTGTTGCCTTTGCTCTTCAAGTCGTCGGCCTCAACAGTGTAGCAGGGATCATATCAGCAGGTGCTATTATCGGGATTACAACGGTTTTAATCGCATTAGTGTATGCACAGGTTCGATTAACCTTTGCGATGAGCCGTGATGGCCTTATGCCAAAGATCTTCTCAAAGGTTCATCCGAAAACCAAAACACCACTTGAAAACACATGGCTGACAGGTGTGATTGCAGCATGTATCGTTGGATTTGTGAATTTATCGACGCTTGCAGAATTAGTCAGCATCGGAACACTCGCTGCCTTCACAGTGATCTCTATTGCTGTCATCGTTTTACGGAAAAAGTATCCACATGTCAAAGCAGCTTTTAAAGTACCATTCGTGCCTGTTCTTCCGATTATTAGTGCCATTGTATGTATCATATTAGCGATCACACTTGATACATTTACAAAACAGGCCTTCCTCATTTGGTTGGTCATTGGTATCATTGTCTATTTCACCTACGCAAGACGAAAAAGCCATTTAAATAAAACACATTAGAAAAGAGACGCGGGAATTCCCGGTCTCTTTTTTTGGTTAAATGACACTGTTTTTGGCTGAATTCGAGTCCACCATATCTGGATCAAATACGCTTGATATCGGAATGACAAGCGGTGAACAATCTCCATTGTCCTCGCCAAACCCTTGGTTTAATTTCATCGAAAGAAAATAATCGACTTGCTGATAAGGACCTAGCGTCAGTGATGCACCGCGATCCATCGCATTGACCTTAAAGGCACCGACATTGACGACTGAGGGCGAAAATAACATCAAACATCACTTCCTTTGAATGGGCTTAGCTGCTGGTGAAAAAGAGGCGGGTGAATCCACTTGATCTCGATCATCTACATGGCTTTTTGTCCCGACAAAACCACTGGCATCTCCGAAATTCTGTCCGTAGCCTTGGTTTTTTTTATCTGAGTTTTGCCACTCGGCTAACAAATTTTGTCCGACATTCACTGCCGAAGCATTTTCAAAGGAATTAATTTTTAACATGAAAATATTAATATTGATATACGGAGTTGGTTGAACCACAGATAAACCTCCTTTTTATAGGTATATGCGAGCACCCTTCAAGTATGTTAACAGGAGGTCTTCACATGGACTTCGAAAAAATGAAGCAGTGGATGGATATTGCCCAGAAAATGCATGGTGATGATTTTTGGAAAATGATTTTTGATGATGAGCAAAGGTCCCCCTTTATGGCAAACGGTCCATCCCCATTTACATTTTCGCAACAAGATCAGCGAGGATCGGATACGTCGTTTCCACCAATAGATATTGTGGAAACCCCTTCAGAATTCCAGTACTTACTCTATTTACCTGGATACCGGAAGGAAGATGTCCAGGTGTTATCATATGGAGAATATTTGGTCATCAAAGGGCAACGTTTTTCCTTTTTTCATGACCAAGACTTTCGCCAAAAGCAAGGAAATTATGGGGCATTCGAAAAAAAAATTCGACTTCCCGATATCATTCTTGGCAAAATGAATGCGGCATTTAAAGACGGTGTCCTTTACATCCGACTGCAAAAGGATGAAGGTAAAGCAACTGCGATTATCATAGATGACGAATATTGAGACTGACTGCGTCTATTAGATCACGATCATCAATCGTTTCAATCGGCAGGATCGTGATCACACCATCCGCATTTTGTTCACCGAAACCGTTGTTTCTTTTCATGGAACAGCAGTGATTGGTCATCATCACCGAACCAAATGTCATCGAGGACCCTGTACCAATAGAGTTTGTTTTCATGTTGCCAATGTGAATCTTTGTAGGCAGCATAGACTTCTCCCCTTTCATCATCTCTATAAGTATATATCTGATAGCTTTTCCATAGACTAAAGCAAAGCGCAAGAAAAGGTTGTGGTCAGCTTGAAACAGTTCATTCAATCACTCTTTAAAAAAACTGAACCCAATCCGCCTTCTCCAACTCTCGTCGAGCTGGAAAAAAGATTGACCGCTCTTGAGGAAACAATATCTAAATCCATTTCACCCGCCTCTCAGGACACTCACATTCAAATTGAGACCCTGCATGTGGACAAAATTGACTACCACTTAGAATTCGGGGAGCTTTCGATTGATCAGCTTCAAGGTAGACTAAATATTGGGGCGACCTATTATTCGCCAAAAGAAACAGGCTTAAGAAAGGCAACACCCAGACCAAAACCAACAGATTCACCTACACCGACAGTATCAATCCGATCAAAACCATCCTCCTCTTAACTCGCTCAACTGTTCAACACGACTGGCAGCCAGAAATAAACAGCGAGGACAATCGCCACAATACTGATGAGATTCAGCCAAAAGCCTGCCTTGACCATATCTGATATGTTCAACACGTCCGCACCAAATACAGCGGCGTTTGGTGGTGTAGAGATCGGCAGCATAAAGGCACAGGAGGAAGCTAATGCAGCCGCAGCCATTAAACCATATGGCTCTACCCCTATCGCAAGACCAAGCCCTACCGTAATAGGAATGATCATATTGGCGACAGCTGTGTTCGACATCATTTCTGTCATCAATAAAATAGCCGCCGTTAAAATAATTAATAGCGTGAGATATGAAAGCCCCTGTAAGTGTTGTAGGTTTTCTCCAATCCATCCTGTTAGATTGGTTTCTGCAAAACCTGTGGCAAGTGCAAGCCCTCCACCAAATAACAGCAATAGCCCCCACGGCAGCTGTTTCGTATCCTTCCATTCTAGTATCCTCTCCCCATTTGTAGCTGGGATGAGAAAAAGCAAACTCGCTCCCATAATAGCGATAGACGTATCAGATATTGCAAGCCCTCCAAACAATATGCCTTTAAAAATCCACAAAAAAGCCGTCATAATAAAAATAGACAATACCCATTTTTCCTCTTGTTTCATTTTCCCTAAATCCTCTAAACTCTTCCGAATGAATGACGCACTCATATCACCCGCATGCCCGACCTTGAACTGGATTTTTGTCAAATATAGATATAAGAGAAAGAGAAGAACAATAGCGACCGGGAAGCCAAACAAAAACCATTCGATAAACATAATATCTCGATCCAATAGCTTTTTGGACATAGCGGCAAAAACAGCATTTGGGACAGACCCAACAAGGGTCGCCAATCCACCAATAGACGCTGAATACGCAACTGACAATAAGATACTTTTACTAAACCGGTCAAGAGAGTCACCTGTTAAGATGTGATTCGCTTTTACCTCTTTAATTACGGCAAGTGCTACTGGCAGCATCATGAGGGCTGTCGCTGCATTTGAAATCCACATCGACAAAAAGGCGGTAGCCACCATGACCCCTAATACGATTCGGTCACTTCTTGTACCAATGATCTTCAAAATATGTAAAGCCATTCTTCTATGCAAATTCCATTTCTCAATCGCAATCGCAATCATAAATCCGCCCATGTACATAAAGACAATCGGATCTCCATAGGACCTCGTTGTTTCTTCCATCGATAGTCCGCCAAGTGTGGGCAAAAGAATAATCGGTAATAAAGATGTTGCTGGGATCGGCAATGCTTCTGTTACCCACCAAGTCGCTGTCCAAGCTGTAATGCCTAGTACCACTCTCGCAGCATACGCCAATTCATCATCCGGTATGAGTAAGAAGATCAGTAAGAATAGTGTCGGTCCAAGAATAAGTCCAGTCATATTCACCTTTTGATAAGCCATAAAATTCCCCCAAGCAATGAAAGTATTTGGATTGGAAAACATCCCCCATTTTCCACATTCGATGATCCCGAAAGAATTCCTTTCAATCATAAGAAAAAATGAAGACATTTCCGAAACCCGGTCTATTTTCATAGGAGAAACTATACAAATCATTGACGATCACTGTAAAATATAGATGATATAAACAAAAATTGAGGTGTTATCATTGTATACAGAGCAGAAAAAACCATTTTTCAAACAGAAAAAGGTCTTCATTCCTCTTCTTAGCATCATCGTGATTGCTGCTGCTTTATTTTTCTTAAAAGATCCCCTTTTCTCAAAAGAAAAGGATGCTTTACAAGCAGCTGAATCTTTTACAAAACGGATCGAGAAGAAAGACTTTACGAAGTTAGCAGATCAAGTCACAAGCGCTTCTCTGAAAGCCAATGACTTCTCCAAAAAACAGTTAGCGGAGAAATACGACAATATTTTTAACGGAATCGGTGCTTATGATCTAGACGTATCAAACATCAAAGTAGAAAAACAGGACAAAGAAAATGGATATCAATTTTCTTATGACCTCTCGATGAAAACCTCTTTCGGAAAATTGACAAAGCAATCTTACCGCGGTGTCCTCTCCGAAGAGAATGACAAGTGGAAAGTGGACTGGAAACCAAACTTGATCTTTCCGCAAATGGAAAAGGGCGACACCATTCAAGTCAAATCGGACCCTGCTGTACGCGGCAATATTGTCGATCGAAAAGGGCGAACTTTAGCGGAAACAACTGGCGGAAACACACTTGGTGTAATTCCAGGAAAGCTCGGAACTGGGAAGGCAAAAGAAAGCAATCTGAAGAAAATCAGCACAGCTTTTGATATAGATGAAGAATTCATTCAGAACCAGCTCAAACAAGCATGGGTCACAGATGACACATTTGTCCCGCTGAAAACGATGCTGAAGCAAAAAACAATCCCTAAGGATATAAACGGTGTCACCTACCAATCAAAGGAAATGCGTTACTACCCATATAATGAAGCAGCTGCTCACTTGACTGGCTATGTGGGCAAAGCAAATGCCGATGATTTGAAAAGAAACCCCGCACTAAAAGCAGATCAAATCATTGGCAAAACCGGTCTTGAATTCACATTTGATCAACAGTTACGAGGTCAAGATGGTGGAAGCATTATGATCGTTCATGATGAAACAGGCATTGAAGAAACATTGCAAAAGGCTGACCGAAAAGATGGTAAAGTCGTGAAACTAACGATTGATGCGTCACTCCAGAAAAAAGCCTATCAACAGTTGAAAGGTGAAAAAGGGTCTGTAACCATCATGAGTCCAGCATCAGGTGATCTATTAGCACTTGTGAGCACCCCTTCCTACGATGTCAATCTCATGACAAATGGCATCACACCTAAGCAATACAAGGCATACAGTGATAACCCTGACCTCCCATTCCAAGCTCGATATGCGGGCCGGTATGCACCAGGGTCCACGTTCAAAACCATTACAGCTGCCATTGGTCTCGAAACAGGTGTCACAAAGCCTAATAAGACGCGAACCATACAAGGACTGAAGTGGCAAAAGGATCAATCCTGGGGAAATTATCACATTACACGCGTTCACGAAAAGGAACAAGTGAGTATGGTTGATGCCCTTGTATACTCAGATAATATTTATTTCGGACAGGAAGCGCTCGACATTGGGAAAGATGAATATGAGAAACGAGTGAAAACATTTGGTTTCGGTGAAGATTTACGCATCCCATTTACGATGAAAGCTTCACAAGTGTCAAACGATGGCATCAAATCTGATATCCTACTCGCTGACTCGGCGTATGGCCAAGGTGAACTACTCATGTCACCAATCGAGCAAGTCCATGCATATTCTCCATTCGCAACAGGAGGCAAACTTGTCTACCCAAGAGTGATTCAAGATGCAAAAACGGATTCACCAAAACGAGTCATGAAAGAAGACACGGCAAACACTGTAAAAGACGCGCTCGTGCAAGTCGTGACACATCCAAATGGAACAGCTCGCTCCTTACAAATAAAAGGAGCAGATATTGCAGCTAAAACCGGAACAGCGGAGCTGAAAAGCAAACAAGGTGCAACAGATGGTACCGAAAACGGATTTTTACTCGCCTTTAATCCTAAAAAAGAGGATTACGTCCTCGTCGGAATGATCGAAGGCGTGAAAGACCGAGGGGGTAGCGGACTTGTCATTGAAAAAATGAAACCAATCATCGCCTCTTTTTATCAATAATCATCCAGAGACACAACGCACTCAATGATGCGTTGTGTCTCTTTTTTTCTAAATCATGACCATTTGCTATTGCTTCATACTTCACCTTATGAATAAAATGGGAGTAATCCAAAAAGGAAATAAGTGAATGAAAGGAGGTAGTCTCATTGGCTATTACTGCTCGGGCAAAAGATAAACCTCAACAAGCCGTAACAGGTTCGACGGTTTATCCCATTTTATTGGTGATTGGTATTTGTCATATGCTCAATGACACATTGCAAGCTGTCATTCCTGCCATGTTTCCTATTTTAGAGCGCTCAATGGGGCTGACCTTTACACAACTAGGCCTCATTGCGTTCACATTAAATATGGTCTCCTCGGTCATGCAGCCTGCCATTGGGTGGTACACAGATAAACGGCCGATGCCTTACGCTCTTCCTGTTGCCTTATTCTCAAGTGCAATCGGTATTTTCGGGCTAGCTTTTGCCCCTTCCTTTGCGACCATCTTGCTTTGCGTTGTGTTGATTGGACTTGGCTCTGCGATCTTTCATCCTGAAGGCTCTCGTGTTGCCAATATGGCAGCTGGCCCAAGACGAGGACTCGCCCAATCCATCTACCAAGTAGGAGGTAATACAGGTCAAGCTTTTGCACCACTCATCGCTGCATTCATGCTCGTCCCGCTTGGTCAACCTGGGGTGGCTTGGTTTACGATTGTTGGAATGATTGCTGTCGGCTTCCTCCTCTATATTTCGAGATGGTACGCACAGAAGCTACATACAATGAGAGCTCTAGCGAAGAAAGTTCATACGAAAGCGGCAAGACCTGCTATTCACCGCAAATCAGCACTTACAGCACTTGGTATTATCGTATTTCTTATTTTTGCCCGCTCGTGGTATGGGAATGCCATTTCTAATTTCTATGCTTTTTATGCCATTGAACAATATGGTGTCACCATTAAAGAATCACAGACCTATATCTTTTTATTTCTCATTTTAGGAGCTGTCGGAACCTTTTTAGGCGGGCCACTTGCGGACCGTTTCGGTAAAAAAAATGTCATATTGCTTTCATTACTTTCATCGTTTCCACTTGCACTGATATTACCCTTTGCCGGACCAGTTCTTGCCTATGTTTTACTTGGTCTCATTGGGCTGATTTTGATGTCAAGCTTCTCTGTAACCGTGGTATATGCTCAAGAACTATTTCCCGGGAAAATCGGCACAATGTCTGGTTTAACAGTTGGGCTTGCCTTTGGAATGGGCGCAATCGGATCGGTTGCCCTCGGCTCATTGATAGATGCCTTCGGACTAACCCCTACAATGATTGGTGCTGCCTTTTTACCGATTCTAGGTATCCTAGCTGTCCTTCTTCCTAGTGACCGAACCGTCTCCAAATGGAACGAATCTTAAAATAAAAAACCCGCTCAACGCCATGAGCGGGTTTTACACCTTATAAAAATGCGTGTCAGGTACATGCTCTTTCGCTATAAATCCTTGCTCAAATTCTGGGAATATCTCTTGCACCTGTTGAATTTGTTGATGAATCAAATTGGCATAAGGAATATAAAGATGATCCACGAGCATTTGATCCTTCATATAATAATACCAATTGAGGTTAAAGGTGTTCTGATCAATAATCGTAAAAGCAGAAAAGTGATAGAAAAGCAGCGGATTCTCGTCGAGATAAAAGTCTTCTTCATCAAATGAAAGCTGATAGTTTTCGATATTCCAAATCGCCGCATTGGCTCCCTTCGATCGCACCACATGGACACCTTCAAAATCGTCTACCCATCGTTCGACATAGCGCTGATCCCCGTATGTCTTCTTTTTCTTATCCATTTCTACTGTACAATGCGCAATGCAGTTCTCTTTCCATTGCGTCACAGCCTGTTTGGCGACGTGTGTGTTACGACAACCTACAAAACCCGTATTAAAGCGGCCGGACAGTTCATAAAAATGATAGAACCGTTTGGAATTCATATGATCGGTCAGAAATAAGTGAGCAAGCGGGTTCTCTGCAAAAATCGCCTCTGGATCATGATAAAAATATAAATCCGTATCCAAATGAGCAAGATAATCTGCTTGTGAGGACTCAAGGGTCTTCAGCAAAAAGGCAGGCTTTAACGTCCAACAATACTCATGAAACGTGCGGTTTTCTTTTGCCTTTCGTATCGCATCATCCTCTATATTTTGAAGTTGTTCATAATGGACATGCGGGCGAGGAAACTGACTTAATACCTTGTACGCCAAAGGGTCCGCACATAAGACAGACAACTGAAATGAATGAGCCGTTTGTTCAAGTGAATGAATGAGAGCCAGCAGCTTAAAGACATGGGTATTCGATACAATGGTTGTAAAATGATAGGACGCCATCTACAACACATCCACTTGAAACAAATCCACGCGTAATAACTCTTTGGTCAATCCTTGGATTGCTTCAACAAGAATCGAACATCCATACTCTTGTCTTGCAAGCTGAGCGGACTCTGATAGCTTTTTCAATGGAAAGTGACTCGATGTTAGCGCATCTCGTTTCGCCCGTTTCATGCCTACATTTCGCTCTGTGATCATATGAAGCAACTCTAAAAAATAGGACAGTAGTCCATCATAGGCGGGATTCTCCCGCAGCCGCCTTATCTCTTTCACAATGTCATTTGTCACAGTGTGAGAAAAAAGACCAGAGAAAGCCAAATGAACATCAATGGAATCAATATTGTTGTACTTCTCGCACATATACAAAATATTATATTTGATGTCGTCGAATGACGTTAAGTTACTTGGGTGCTCCTGATGCACACTCATGATATCCTCCCTCAATTCAAAGGAGAGACCACGCTGATGAAGACGTATACCTAAATCATAGTCTTCAAATCCATAACGAACGATGTGTTCATCAAACATCCCTAGCGCCATGACATGTTGTCGCTTCACAGAGGAGTTATTTGTAATGAAAAAGCGCCATGGCAGTTCATAGGAGCTCAAATCATAGTGGTACGTTTCCAGGATATCCTTGAGGATATTAATAAAATCAGACTGTAAGTCGAAACTTTTCTCTAGGAAAGCACCGCTTTTCACGTCTTCCATCGATAAAAGTGGCGTTTTGTTCTCCATTTCCCTTTGATAAAGACCTTGTTTTTTCAATTGTTTCATATGATCCTTATCAAACGAAGTGTAAAAATAACGATAGATCCGCTTCCAGCAAACACCGCAAATGACGAGATCCTCTTGATCAGCATGCGCCTCTGCATGCTTTTGGATAAACTGCGGTTCTGCCAGCATATCACTATCATGGAATATCAGCAGATCTCCCTCCGCCTCCCGAATTGCATGGTTTCTTCCCTTTGCAATCCCTTGATTCACAGGAATACGCACTTTTTTAAACGGAAAATTGACCTCAATTTTCTCGAGCATTTCCATCGTTCCATCGGTTGACCCATTATCCGCTACAATGACTTCAAATGGAAAATCCGTTTCCTGAAGCGTTAAGGAAATCAAACTTCCCTCTAAACGCTCTTTGGCATTATAGCTAGGAATAATGACGCTTACTTTTGGTTTTTCGTTCATGCGTCATCCTCCTCCCGTTTGGCATAGCCGTTAAACATAGGATTCACTTGCGCCACTGATTCAATGACATGACGGAGCACTTCCCGATAGGCTTCTTGGAAAAATGGCAGGTCATGTCTTCCTTTTTCATGAATTTGCTGCATGTCATCCTTACTCATGATTCGAAAGCCGCTGAAATGATAGCAAATGAGCGGATGCCCAGTCTCAAGCAGAATCCGTCCATTCTCTTCCTGATAAGAATGCTGCCCGTAATTCCAATGGCCAATATTGACGCCTTTTGTTTCAATATCTTCTACCTTTTCAAACAGCACAGGCATATGATCCAGATAGCCTTGATCACCAAACTTCCCCTCTCCTGGCGCGTTTTTGCATTCATTTAGACACTCTTCTTTCCACCAGGTAAGACACTTGCGACCAGCTTCATCTCCCTTAAAATGAATGAAACCTGAGTTATATCTCCCCAAAAGCTTTTGAAGCATCTTCACTTCCTCTGGTTCAAAGCTTGGAATCACAATATCCCCTCTCGACAGGAGAACAGAGGCCTCCGGCTGGTTTTGAAAAACGACTTGTGGACTCTCATAAAAGAACAAATCTGCATCAAGGTATGTGACATGATCCACCTTTTCCTGTTCAAATAACCACTCAACCCAAATAGGCTTTAATGTCCAGCAATACTCTGAATCGTCTCGTTCCTCTTTCTTCTTTAGTAGCTCAGGCGATTCAAGCTCACGGACATGAACAAAATCGACATGCGGGAACTTCATTTGTTGTAGCAGATCAAATGTTGCGTCATCCATACATAACGTCTTGATGACAGCATCCTCTTCTACCTGCTTCAACGATAAAAAAAACGCAATGGCTTGATAAAGCCTTCCACTTGATAGAACCGTACAATATAGGCTGTTCATCTACTGACACCTCTATTTTTGAAAGAATTCTCGATACCATTCAATCGTCTTCGCTAAACCTTCATCGATGGAATGGTCAGGCTTCCAATCTAGCAGCTTTCTTGCTTTTTCTGCCGACAAATATTGATGCTTAATCTCATGTGTTCCTTGGTTGAGAATACGAGGTTTCAATTCACTCCCCATTGCCTTTAAAATTTTATCAACGAGCGCTAGAACCGTCAGTTGAATTTCATTACTAAAGTTAAAGGCTTCTCCAGCAAGTCCCTTCTCCTCCATTTTCTCTGCTAAGAGCAAATAGGCCTTCACCGCATCTTCAATATAAAAATAATCACGAATAAATGTGCCATCACTTCTAATTTCCGGTGCCTTCCCCTCTAAAACATGCTGAATGGTCTGCGGAATAATGCGGTTGAAATTCAAATCACCGCCTCCATATAAATTGCCGCATCTTGTGATACACACTGGAAGTCCATAGGTATTGTAGTACGTGTGAGAAATTAAATCTGCACAGCTTTTTGACACATCATACGGATGTTTCCCGTTGAGCGGCATCTCTTCATCATAAGGAAGCTGCTCTTGATCACCATATGCTTTGTCACTTGATGCCACAATCACTCGTTTTATCAAAGGCTGTCGTCTACAAGCCTCGAGCACATTCCATGTCCCTAAAACATTGGCTTCAAATGTAGAAACAGGATGTCTGTTTGCAACACCCACAATGGCTTGAGCCGCCAAATGGAAGACGGTATCAATTTCATATTCTCCTAGCGCACGTTCAATCGTCTGCATGTCCTCCAATGCACCTTGCACCACATTCATTTTTTGATATTGACTGCCTTCATATAAATTCGATCTAGGCACTTGATCGCGTACAAGCCCTGTTACATTCGCTCCTTGATCAATCAATTCCTTAACCAAATAACTTCCTAACAGCCCTGTACATCCCGTTACAAATACATTTTTCCCACTCCAAAATCCGCTCATGCCGTCACCAAACCTTCCATGGTTGTTTTCCCTGGGCCCACATCTCGTTGATTTCCTTTAGATTTTTATACGTATCGATCGCTGTCCAAAATCCATGATGCTCATAAACAGCCAGCTCACCATCGTGTGCCAATTGCTGGAGCGGCTCCGCTTCAAACACGCATTGGTCATCGTCAGATAGATAATCAAACACCTTTGGAGACAACACAAAAAATCCTCCATTGATCATCCCGATACTATCTGTCTTCTCAGTGAAGGATTGTGCCATCCCGTTATATACCTTCAATGTGCCGTACTGTGACATCTTTTCAATCCCTGTCACAGTGGCAACCGCCCCATGATCTTGATGACGTTTCAGCAAATGAAACAGATTGATATTCGCCAGCCCATCACCATAAGTCATCATAAAGGTCTCATCACCAATGGTTTCCTCTGCCTGTTTCAAGCGTCCGCCTGTCATCGTATGCTGACCTGTATCTAAAAAGGTGATGTTCCAGTTTTCCGACTTTCCTAATAACTTCATTTCACCAGTCGACATATCTAGCTTCATGCTATGATGACGCCAATCATAGTTGAGAAAATACTCCTTGATCTTCTCACCTTTATATCCAAGCAATAAAATAAACTCGTCTACACCGTAATACTGATAGATTTTCATAATATGCCATAGAATAGGCCGATCTCCGATCATAGCAAGTGGTTTAGGAAGCGCTTGTGTGACCTCACTCATTCTCGTTCCCTTTCCTCCGCAGAGAATGACTGCCTTCATCTTCTCCCCTCATCTCTCTATGAAATTTTAAATTTTTGATAAAAAACCCTAGTTTCATACGGTAATTGAGTATGTGCATCCTTATACTTTGTCCGACATCAGGTTTTGAATCTACTCTATCTATATGTAAAATGCAGAGATCGTGCCACCTAGCATTTATCTATTTTCACAAAGAAAAAAGAGCGAGATGTATATCCTCGCTCTTAAAAGTTTAAATTGTTTATTTTCAGGGTAGATCGCATGATAAACACGTGTAAAAACAGCACAAACAGCCTCTTAAGATGAAGAGACTACTAGATTGAAGAACTCAAGTGGCAGCTTGCTTCATTCACAATATGATTGACGGAGGTGAATCCCTATGGCACAAAACGTACTTTGTGAAGTGAACTCTTGCCGTTATTGGGCTGAAAACAGCTGTACAGCCTCCACAATTAAGATCGGTAAAAACACATTGACTAATGTGACTCGCAATGCAGAAACAGATTGCGAAACATTCGAAACAAAATAATACGTGACTTTTGAGATGAAGGAACTGGCAGGTTCCTTCTTTTCTTTTATCATTCTATCAAGAATGATAATTATTATCGAGTGTTTTCAAAAAACATTTCTCGGGAAATAATGACACGATCTTTCTCCATTCATTGACGTTTTTCACTCCTTTTTCTATACTCAACATATCTGATGAAGAAAAAGTGGTGACCAATTAGTGGATTTTACGATACGTTTTCTATCATTCTTTGTCATTGAAGTGGAAGGCAAAGATGAACAAGCGAATAAACGATTTAAACATTACCAAACTTTAGACCAAGAGGAATTTGAGCAAAGTGAACTGAAAGACTTTCTAGACGGTGAGTTGAAAAAAATCGTCAAACGCAAAGTCGACAGACACCCTAAATCTGAACAAGTACCAACGAAAATTGGTCGGTTTATTGTAGAACCGGGTCATGACCTCGATTCAAATCCGAACTACAATTTATTTCACCAGACGAGGTTTGCTGACACAAAAGAGATGTTTGATGATTGCAGTGAACAATTTGTTCGCACATATTTAGATACAAGTGCTGTCAGGGGCGGCGTCTTTTTAGTTGCGTCTGCCGTTCCGAAAAAATACTTCGATGACTCCTTTGTTTTTATTATGAAATGCGATTTCGAACAAAAAGTCGCATCGATTGCTGATACATCGACCTTAATTCGAAAAGTGGAAATGGCGATTACAACAAAAAACATGAAATCCATTCAATATCCGTACATGCCTGAAGACGGCATGACAGAGGAAGCAGAAGTGAAAATTCATCAATCATCACACGCGCGCTATTTTGAGGACTTTCTAAAATTTGTTGAGTACGGAGAATCCATGCCTGAAATCATGAAGTCACAGGTCATGAATATGGTGCAGGAACATGTATATGAAACATTTCAAGATGAAAGTGAAGAATTAAAACAATTTGAAGAAGACCTTGAAATATGGGAAGCCAGTGAAAAACGTGAGATCAGGGAACACCTCGATACAGAACAGGTCACGTTAGCTGCTTCACACATCGTCGAACAAACACCTGATATCACGATGAAAATGCGGCTAGGTGAAACAGAAATCAAAGGGCTGCTAGCCGACTTTGGTCACTCAATTCATATCGCCAAGGTCAACAATCGATATGTTGTATTGGTTGAAGCAGACCAAATCATATTTGAAAAAGGAAACACACCTGTTGAATTTCATAAACCGAATGGCTTAAAAGAAGTCGTCAGCCAGCTGACACAAAAAGCCTATGATGCAGATATAGAATAAAGAATTATGCTTCAAATGAAAAAGTGCCTGCTTCATCGGGACTGACCCCCGTTTTTGAGACAGGGATCAAAACACCTTTATACAACCAATTGCCGATAGTTTATCGGTGATTGGTTGTTTAGTTTCGTTTGAATGCGAATGTTGTTATAATAATGAATGTATTCTATGACAGTGCGTTCTACGATGGTGGTCGTGGTTCGGTCAATACTGTTAAGATAGAACGTTTCAGACTTTAGTGAGGAATGAAACGATTCGATGGAGGCATTATCAGCGGGCGTCCCTTTGCGGGACAT
>MKZN01000013.1 GCA_001938995.1 Bacillus pumilus
TGCATGTATTAGGCACGCCGCCAGCGTTCGTCCTGAGCCAGGATCAAACTCTCCGAAAAAGAACAAAACCGAAGTTTCGTTTTTCGTCAGTTTGACTGACTACCTATGATGTTTCATAGGATTTTTTTATAAAATCTCGAATTAACAGGTACGTTTTGTCTTGTTTAGTTTTCAAAGATCATGTTCTCCATCGCTCATAGGCGACTTTATTAATATAACATTCTACCAAGAATAAGTCAATAACTTTTTTCTTTATGTTATTTATCAATCGCTCTGTTTCAGCGACGTTTATAAATATAACACCTTTATAAAAAAGAAACAAGTATTTTTTTCAAATAATTTATTTTTCCTTATTTCTTTCTATATAATCAGATAAAAAGTACTAGTGCTAAGAATTCTCTATTGTTGATCATCAAGCTCTCTAGTATATTTAGAATAGCTTTGAAATTAAATAACCGCAGGGGGAGCTTTGTGCTGAGAGTGAACGTTTCGTTGTTCTGACCCTTTGAACCTGTCAGTTAATACTGATGTAGGAATGTGGAATCACTTGAATATGCGCTTTGTATTCAATCCCATATGTTTTTCTATGAATAACATACTCATCCTTACAGGGTCTCTCCTTGCTCACTTCATGAAAAGGAGATACTTGTATGCAACAAACAAATCAATTAGTACGTCTGATGGAAATCGCGATGATGACTTCGCTTGCACTTGTATTAGATTACCTATCAGGTCTATTTTTTAGGATGCCAAATGGCGGTTCCCTTGCACTTATCATGATTCCGGTGATTCTCATGTCAATTAGATGGGGAATGTCTACCGGGTTTATCATTGGTGTATTGATTGCTGGACTTCAGCTCCTGAATAATCCCATTATCGCAACGCCTGTTCAGGGATTTTTAGATTATTTCGTTGCATCTGTTGTGATTTGTCTCAGCGGAATATTTGCAGGTTTGATTAAAACAGCAATTCAAGAGAAGCATCGAAAAAAACAAATTATTTATATTACGCTATCTGTGTTTGTGGCAAGTTTCTTTAGATTGCTGACATTCTTTACTTCTGGGGTCATTTTCTTTTCGCATTATGCACCGAAAGGAACACCAGGATGGGTTTACTCTTTAATTTATAACGGTTCTTATATGGTTCCTTCTTTTATCATTTGTAGTATCGTTCTTTGTATTCTCATCCCTACTGCATCACGTTTGGTGTTGCCACATCAAAAATAACTGGCTAATTGCAGCTGGTTATTTTTTTATGCATAATTTGCTGCTATTTGGAATCTATTAATAGTAGAAGATTTCATGCTGGAGGTACGAAAATGAATCCTTACTCCATTATGCTTTGCTGTTATATACTCAGTCTCGCATATTTTTTAGCAGGTTTTTATGAGGCATTAAAAATTGCAGGTATCAAAGGGAAAGTAGAAGCTTCTCCTATCATCTCTTATCTATTACTTGCTACACTTTTCACTTTTTTCTCTCATTATTATTGGAAGCTGACGATTTAATTCTGTGTTTCTACTTATTTAATATGTACAGCTTCCTCCATTCAATGAAATAGACACCTTCTGATGGAAGGTGTCTATTGTTTTTATTCCTCTATTTGATTTTCAACAGTTTCTTTTTTTCTTGGTTGCTTGATTTCGTTCGTGAGTTCTTGAATGCTTTGTTTGACATTCCCTTTTCCCGAGAAGTTCTCAATGATTTCTTTTACATCTATACCAGAAGATGCTTTGAGGCTCTCTTGTAGACTGGACATCAGGTTTGTTGCATAGCCTGTGACTTTATTGGCGCCGCTTCCTTCCCCATTACCGCCCGTATCAACAACTGTAATTTTATCAATGTTCGAAAGTGGTGCAGATACTTGCTTCGCATATTCAGGTAGCATTTTCACAATCATGTCGAGGATTGCAGCTTGACCGTACTGTTCGAATGCTTCAGCAATTTTCTCTTTGGCTTCGGCTTCGGCAAGTCCTTTCAGTCTAATGACTTCTGCTTCTGTTTCACCTTTCGCACGATCAGCTTCAGCTTTAGCCAGCCCATCAATTCGGACCTTTTCCGCTTCTGCTTTCGCCATGGCTTCAATGCTGTATTTCTTGGCATCTGCTTCAGCAAGGCGCTTCGCTTTTTCTGCCGCAGCCGATTGCTCAACAGCATAACGATCAGCATCTGCTTTCTTTTTTACTTCAGAATCGTATTGACGTTCACGACGCTGAATCTCTTTTTCTTCTAGTTCGATTTGTTTCTGACGTTCAATGATTTTGACTTGCATTTCTTGCTCAGTGACGTGCTGGCGGTTTCGCGCTGTTTCTAGATCATATGCTTGGTCAGCGCTTGCTTTCGCTGTATCCTGTTCACGTCTGAATTCTGCTCTTTTTAATTCATTGATTTTTTCGGCTTCAGCGATTTCAGTTGCACGCTCAAGTTCTGATTTCTTCGCTTCTTTATCTGCTTCTGCACGTTTAATACGTGTTTCTTTATCTGCTTCAGCGGTTGCAATATCCGCATCACGTTTTACTTGTGCGATTCTTGGCTTTCCAAGGGATTCTAAATACCCATTCTTATCACGGACATCCTTGATGGTGAACGAGACAATAACAAGCCCCATTTTCGCCAAATCTTGAGATGCTACACGCTGTACTTCTTGAGAAAATTTCTCTCTGTTTTTATAAATCTCTTCAACTGTCATGGAACCTAAGATCGAACGAAGGTGGCCCTCTAGTACTTCTCTTGCTTCATTTTCGCGGTCTTCTTTTGATTTACCTAAAAACTGCTCTGCAGCAGTTGCGATTTCTTCAATTGATCCCCCAATTTTAATGATCGCCGTTCCATCTGCCATCACAGGTACACCCTGCTCAGTATAAACTTCAGGTGTTGAGACATCTAACTTACTAGAAAGTAAACTAAGCGGCTCTGCTTGTTGAAAGACAGGGAGTACAAATGTCCCGCCCCCTCTGACAATCTTAATCTTATTGCCACCTTCATCCACATGGACATTTTTACTTCCTAAGTAACTCCCCGTCACGATTAACGCTTCGTCTGGACCTGCTGTCCGATATTTTGAAACAAATACGCCAATAAGTGCAATAAGAATGACAAGGACAATTCCAATGATAATCAAAATTGTTGTTCCTGGCATAGCTTTCCCTCCTATAATATTTCTTCATTTGGTATAACAGATAAAACACCTTGATTCACTTCAACAACAAGTACGCGGGTTCCATACGGAATCTCCTCTTGATCGAAACTGACGGCTGGCTTTGAAATTTTGCCGCTATTACTGATTAACAGCACTTCTCCAAACCCGTCTTTCGGAACAGATACAATGATCTCCCCAGTTCTCCCTTTTAAATCAGCTTCCTTATAGGAGAGGGACTCTTCAGCCGAGGAAAGCGGAATTAAGACAAATACATTCAAACAAATCACAAGAACAATTGCGATTACGGCAGACAAAGCTGCTCCCAGCCCACTTCCTATCAATGCGGTTTTTTCAGTGATCAGCCCTCCAGCTGAGAAAAAGGTAAGAAATGCGAGGACCAATGTTGGCTGAAGGAATGGAACAGGGATCGCTTCAAACAATCCATCAAACACATCGCCGAAAAAAACGAAAACAAGTGTCAGGATTCCTGAAATGATCAATATGTATATATACAACGTCTGAAGTGGCAACCCGAACACATCCATCTTCCTCACCCTTTCTTCATGAAATGAACAAATTTCGTTTCCTTTAGACCATTCCCACCTCCAGTGTATTCCTTCTAACAGGTAATACGAACCACTTTTGTAAAGGTTTCATTTTCCATCACAATTCTTTTGGAATTCTCCGATAGTTGAAGAATGATTGTCATGACACAGTATGGTAAAATTTGTTCTTGAGGTGATGAAATTGAGTTTATTACATGAGGCAAGACAAGAGTTGTGGCAAGAGCTACAAGGTGTAAACGAAGAACAATTAAACAAAAAAATGTCTGATGATACTTGGAGTATTCAAGAAGTGGCAGATCATCTAAAGAAAATGGACTTAGTTGCAGCAAATCATTTAGCTACAAATGGAAAAAAAGCACCGATCAAAAAATACACACCAAAGCCAGTAGAAATGGCAGAAGACCGCTCTAGAAAAGTTACTGCGCCTAGTATCGTTGCGCCTGACCGCAAGTATGTTACACCTACACAGTTAAAGGATGAGCTCGATACAGCACGCGAGCAAATGAATCAAATTTTATCAACGTTTACTGAAGAAGATTTCACACGAGTGATTGCACATCCTGTGTTTGAAGAGTTATCACTTAAGCAATATCTTGATTTTATCGGCGCACATGAGAAACGTCATATTCATCAAATTAAAGAGATTAAAGAACATTTATAAGGCATAAAAAGGACTCCCAGAAGGGGGAGTCCTTTTTTGAGTTACACTGTTTTAGGTGTTAGATCAAAGCAACGTGCATAAATCCAATTGTATGCTTTTTCGTTTAGGTCTCTTGGATTTCCAACTGTTTGCGGATCTTTCATCGCTTCTTTAGATAATCGGTCAATCATATCCTTCGATACGCCTTGTTCTTCTAATGAAGGCACTTCTAGGTCCTCTACTAATTCGTACATCCAACGAACAGCTGCTTTGGCTGCATCCTCAGTTGACATTCTGCTCGTATCAATGCCGAATGCTTGAGCAATCCGGGCAAATTTTTCCGGATACCCTTTCCAGTTATATTCCATCACAGGTCCCATCATCGCTGCTACACATTGACCATGAGCTACTGGAATTATTCCTCCGAGTGTTTGACTCATGGCATGCGCTGCACCTGCTGATTCACTTCCATAAGAAAGTCCAGCAAGCATTGCAGCTTGAGCCATGCCATATCTTGCTTCCAAATCTTCACCATCGGCGAAAGCACGGCGAATATAATGAGCAGCATATTCAATCGCCATTAGCGCTACCGCATCCGTAATTGGTTGAGCAAATTTCATCGTATAGCATTCGATCGCATGAGCCAGCGCATCAATTCCAGTCATGGCAGTGACATGAGGTGGCATCGAAACATGAAGCTCTGGGTCAATCACTGTTAAGTGAGCGGCAATAAGCGGGCCACCTGTATTGAATTTGAACTCTCTTTCTTCATCTGTGATGACCGCCCATTGCGTTACCTCTGAACCAGTACCAGCTGTTGTCGGGATGGTCGTTAAAGGAGGGATTCTATTTTCTAGCGGTTTTTTGCCCTCTGCTGCTTCATAATCAAGGACTGATCCTTCATGCGTCGCTTCCACACCAATGGCTTTCGCTGTATCCATCGAGCTTCCACCACCTACTGCGACCAAACCATCACAGCCCTCTTTTTTATATAAAGCTGATCCTTCATTCACAAGACGTACTGGTGGGTTTGGCTCTACTTTATCAAATAGGACGACATCAATTTGCGCTTCTTTTAATGAAGATATGACAGGATCGACAACACCAGCTTGATAAATACCAGGATCGGTTACAAGCAAGACTTTTGTGACGCCATATGCTTTCACTTCTTCCCCGACATGTTTCACGGCACCAATGCCATGCTTGATGACAGTCGGAATTTCAAATGTATGGAATTTTTGCATGCTTTCAATTTTCATATTTAATGTCATGTTCAATCTCCTCCAATAAGTGATGTTTATTTAAACCAATGAACTGCTTTGGGTTGTGTATTTCGATAGACATGTTTTAGCTCGGTGTATTCTTCAAGACCCGTTCGTCCTAGCTCACGCCCGATGCCGGATTGTTTATAACCTCCCCAAGGCGCTTGAGCGAAATAAGGATGGAAGTCATTGATCCAGACTGTTCCTAATCTTAATTGACGAACCACTCTTTCCGCTTTGCTAATATCTGAAGACCACACTGCGCCTGCTAAACCATAAATCGTATCATTTGCTAACTGAATGACTTCTTCCTCTGAACGGAAGGATTCTACTGTCAATACAGGTCCAAACACTTCTTCCTGCACAATTCGCATATCAGATGTACAGCCAGAGAAAATCGTCGGCAAGTAGAAGAAACCAAGTTGAAGCTCAGCGTCTTCTGGTCGTTTTCCGCCTGTTTCTAACGTTGCCCCTTCTTCTAGACCGATGCTAACGTATTTTTCTACTTTTTCTCGATGCTCAGCAGAGATGAGCGGTCCGCTCTGCGTTCCTTCATCAAAGCCGTTGCCTAGTTTGATTTTTTTCGTCCGCTTCACCAGTTCTTCTAGAAATTGATCATGAATGGATTCTTCCACTAACAAACGTGAACCTGCTGAACACACTTGCCCTGCATGAAAGAACACAGCATTCATTGCCTGGTCAACCGCTACGTCTAAATCAGCATCTTGAAACACAATATTCGGGTTTTTCCCGCCGAGCTCAAGGGCAATTTTTTTCACATTCCCACTGGCTCCTTGCATAATTTTCTTTCCTGTTTCAATACCGCCTGTAAACGAGATTAAGTCTACTTGATCGTTTACAGCAAGCTCATCACCAACCGTTGCGCCAGGTCCAAGTACTAGGTTTGCAACGCCTGCTGGAACACCGGCTTCTTCCATGAGTTTGAATACTTTAATGGTGGTTAATGGTGTAATTTCACTTGGCTTTAGTACGATTGTATTCCCCGCCGCCAGAGCAGGAGCGATTTTCCAGCTTGCTTGAAGCAATGGATAGTTCCAAGGGGTGATTTGCCCGCATACACCGACCGGTTCTCTGACTAATTCGCTTTTCGAGTTCGGGATAGGCGATGCAATGATTTCCCCACCATCTTTGTCGGCAAGTCCTGCGTAATATTGGAACACATTTGCAATATCGTCCATATCTGCTTTACTTTCCTCTAAGGTTTTACCTGTATCAAGTGACTCTAGTTTTGCTAGTTCATCTAGATTACGTCTAATTAATTCAGCAATCTGAAAGACAATGTTTCCTCTTTCAATTCCAGGCAAGTTCGCCCAATCCCCTTGATCAAAGGCTTTTCTCGCTGCTTTAATCGCTAGCTGCGCGTCATTTCTTGATCCTTCACTGACTGTCGCGATCACTTCTTGATTAAATGGATTGATGATGTCCCTCGTGTCGCCACTTTTAGCGCCAACCCATTGTCCATCTATAAATAGTGTTTGACTCATAGAAGGAACCTCCTCTGATTTTCTCTTTGGTAAGTTTGTTAAATAAAAATTTAACGTTTTGAACATAATTAACTTAACATGTTCAAATTTTTCTGTCAAAGGGAGAAATGCTTCATTTATTTTGACATTTTGTATTCTTTCGTTAACATATAGTCCATAAAGATTTTTTTGAACGTATTGAATTCTCTTAATAGAAAGCAGGGACAAGATGAAGAAGCAGGAACAGCCACAAGCAGAGGAACGTATTTTAGCTGCTAAAGATCTCGTCATTGATTCCATTGCAGAGACGATGGATCTCTATGGCATTACAAGAAGTGCAGGGATCTTGTATGGGACGATGTATTTACATGAGGAAATGACGCTTGATGAAATGCGTGAAGAGTTACAAATGAGTAAGCCGAGTATGAGTACAGGTGTGAAAAAGCTTCAAGATATGAATATCGTAAAAAAAACATTTCACCGCGGTAGAAGAAAACACAGCTTTGTCGCTGAAAAAGATTTTTTTAAGTTTTTCGTAAACTTTTTTCCGCAAAAATGGGACCGTGAAGTAGAGGTCAATCTTGCATCGATTGAAGAAGCACAAAAACGTCTTCATGATGTGGCACATGACGATCAGGCAGAGGAAGCCGTCAGAGAAGAAGCCGAGCAGCTTTACGAACAGCTTGAAAGCTCTAAAGCCTATTATGATTGGTTGAAACGTTTAGCCCAATCTGTTCATTCTGGAGAAATTTTTGAATATATTCCGATTGATCGGAAAGAAAAATAGAAGAGTTGTTTGCATTTTACAGCTTGAATTTAACAGGAGGATTGATTATAATAAAATATGTCGTAAGACTTCGGGGCATTAGCTCAGCTGGGAGAGCGCTACGCTGGCAGCGTAGAGGTCAGCGGTTCGATCCCGCTATGCTCCATCTTAAAAACCATTCTTGAGAAATCAAGGATGGTTTTTTTATGTTTTATTAAGTGTCTCGGTTCCTTTCTCCTTTTTTAATCTTAACACCTTCATGACTCGATAGGTGATCACAGCAAGATAAGCGATGATCAGGGTGATCGTGTATGGAACAGGAAAATCGCTCGTGATGCCATTATAAGTAAAATAGATCAGTAACACCGACAAAATGATCACTTGGGACAGTTCTCTTTTCATGTTTCTTCCCTCCTTCTCTCTATGATCAAGACACCCACATTATACCACAATTAATGTAAATTTCCCCTATATATTAGCAATCAGTAAGTAAAGAATCCTCTACTCACTGATTGTCTATCTGATATTAATTCAAGCGCAGTTGTTCGATTTTGTTTTTTGTTTTCGGCCCATAAATGCCATCCGCATGTAAGCCGTTCATGAGTTGAAATCTCTTAACGGCATTTGCTGTTTTTGGTCCATAATAACCGTCTATCCCGTTGTTTTTTGCCCCTTTGTCTGGATAAAAATATAGGGATGATAACGCTTTTTGCACAGCATTGACTTGAGGACCTTTCGTTAATGGTTTGGTTATTTTTAAAATACCAGATGGCATATCTGAAGGACTTTGTGAAGCTTTCTTTTTTGTGACCGGCGCTCTTTGTTTCAAGATTTCTGGCTTCATTGGTTTCATTGCGCTTGTACCCATTTTGACTGTTGCGATTCCAGATTTAAATTGATCCCAGCGTCCTAGCAGTTTCCTTGGACATTGTTTCCCACTCCAATGCTTATGGGGCACAACGTTTGTCAAAGGTATGCCTAGATCCTCCATTAGCTTCCGAATCAGCCATTGTGCGTTTTCAACAGCTTGTTCAAAGTTTGCCCCTGCGTTTTCACAGATCTCAATCCCAATTGATTTCATATTCCCGGTTCCTCTACCATCCCCTGCGTGCCAGCCGTTCTCATTTAACGGTAAATGCTGATAAATCACCTGATCATCGACAGTGTAATGCCAACTGACACCGGTGCTTGAACGTGCGACAAACGCTGCATGATTTGCCGCATTCGCACCTTTTGCGGTGTTAGATGTATTATGCACCGTGATATAGAGGGGCTTCATCACATTTCTTGGTCTGTTGCGATTGTGTTTTGGGATGTACGCTTGAATGATTTTCACCATATTGTTTCTCCTTCAAGTTTTATTTTGTTAACCCTCTTTGTTTTAGGACATCTTTTTGCAACTGGCCTTTGTAGGTGACATAATTGTTTTTAAACCAAGCAATTACCGCTATGACCATTGTGAACAATGTCGAGCCTGCCACGTATAACGCCTCTGCTGCGGTTTGCACTTGCTCTTCACTAATTGGCAAAACCGTTTGCCCAAACATCACAAGTGTTTGATTAATAAGTGCAATCAAAAGAAGCACTGTTCTCATTACAGTGCCTTTGTCTAATGTATTCATGATTCACTTCTCCCTATTTTAAATTTCGTTCTATTTTGTCTAGTTTGTCTATGACAACGTCATACTTCTCACTAAATTTCGCCAATACTTCATTTTGCGCTTCGATTTGTGCATTGAGTTTATTTTCTCTTTCTTTCGTTGTATTGAGAACATAAAACAGAATCCAGCAAAAGAGAACGGCAAATGGTCCTTGGGTCATTAAGTTTTGGACGACATCCACTTCCAATATGCTCACCCACCTTCTATTTTGAATGGACTCATCTCAACTGAGATAACGTGACATAAGCTCTATTTACCGTGATAGTTCTCCCTGTGTTCTTTGGGGTAATATAAAAGGTGAGCTTATCGCCAGCTTTAAACTTTTGTTGAAGGTATAGCACACATACACTGGATGAGATCACTGGGTTCCAATTTCCCAGACGTTGATATTCTGATCCATTTACATAACATGACAAAATACTATCTGATCCAATTGCAATGTTATTACTATTAACATAAAGTCTAATTAAAAAGAGACCACTATTTTTCAATGTGATCTCAGACCGTGAACGATTATATTCTCCTAAATCATCTGATCTCGTTTCGCCAAAATTCAGCTTTGTTGGCACATTTTCAGCTGCTGAAACTGAGGAATTATCCTGATCATACGTATCAACGAAGGTAACATTTGATAAATCCTCCACTGTTAATACTTGTTTCCAGCCTTGCCACCCCAAATTTAAGTCAAGATAGTTTGTATACATGTAATTATTGTAATCTATAGCAATAACCCACCCAAACGTACCTTTCCCTGAACTATCTTGAGATGTAAAGTGATACATGCCTCGACAAGATCTTGTTGTAGGTGTATTCAATGCTTTACCTGTAACATAAAACGTTCCATGTCCCGCACCAACAGAAATCATTTTTTCAAGTAAATCTTCACCTTCAAAAACAGACAAAACGACCCCTCCATTATCTGAGGTAATCTTTGATAACTGCCCTTCGTTCCATTTATTTCTTTCTGCGTTTGAGGGAAGCTTTGTCCACCTAATAGCCGAATGACCAAAATTATAATAGAAACTATAAGCATTACCCGCAATATCCACAGCATAACCAGCCCCAATATTATCTTGACCAACTATCTGTAAGCCCCTTAAAGAAATATTAGCTGGAGCTGGGGAATCCTCGACTCCAGGAGCTGCATAAAATGTACATGTCCCTTTGTCTTTAATCGCATCAAAAACACTACCATTTTCAGGAATATTGATCAGTTGCTTCCCATTATCTGCTGTTATCTTATAGATCTGCGATTCGTTCCATTTCTTTTTTTCCGCTTTTGTTGCATGGGGATCCGTCTCATTTGTATGGCCTATAAGCTGCTCTAGAAGTGTAGTGTCGTTTTCAATTAATATATTGACCATGTCATTGAATAAATCAGCATGGGCTTTGTCATTAACCTCAAATGATTTTGGTTTTTTAATTTCCATTCAAATTCACTCCTTTGCTTCGAATTTAGGGTTAATTACTTTCAGTTGCTCTAAAGTGATCAACTGTTGCTGCCAACCTTCTTTTAAATCCTCAATGGAACAATCACCTAGTTCAACTGCTTGTTTGACCATCTCCGGTGTAACCCATTGAAAATATAAAGCTGTAACCCAGTAATTCATATCTCAACCTCCCCTTGCTGAAAAGGGCTGTCTCTATTGAGTGCTTTCAGTTCGTTCTTTAAAAGCTGATATTGCTGTTCAAGTTGTTTTCTCGCTAGTTTTTCTTTTGCTATTTCCTTCGCTAGAAAATCTAGTGGGAGTGGCGGTTGGTATCGTGGATATTTTTGAGATTCCTCCCACCATTCTAACAATTCTTCTTTAGTCGGCTTTGGCACATCGAGATGCCATTTGTCTATATACGAGCCAGCCCCGTCATTCCTTAGTTCAAAATCCCTTTGCGGATCTGCTAAGGGGTATTTATACTTAATGGCTTCATATAAAATCATCAAATACCTCCTACACTCTTGGGAAATTTCTTCCGCCCATTTCCATAATGTCAAAATAGTTGTACCAACCTGGGTTATCAGATATATAACGACTGGTCTCTCCGTCATACCCTACATACATGTAAATTTCTATATAATCACCTTTATTAGCAGGAACATTAGCAGTCCCATAAAGACCAAAACTTAAGCTCAATGTATCTGATGGGCTTGCAGGGCTCTGTCTGTGATGTGCAATATTCTTATACCTTTTTCCATTTAAATAAACAGATAGTTCAAAGTTAGCGTATCTCTGAAAGCTATCAATATATATGCCTACATTCACCAAGTACATCCCATTTTCCGGACAAATGAAACGATTATTTTTGATGTCAAAAGCGCCATGACTATCCTTTATCTTCCTATTAAAAAGGACTTTTTGATACTCCCCTTTGGTTAATAGCTGCTTACCAGTTGTAGAAATATTCGAATGGCGAAATCCAGAAATTTTATGCCATTCCGTCCAGCCAGAAGAGATATACCAATGTCTATACCAAATACCTGTATTTAAATAATGACCACCTGTCTCGTTTCCGTTGCCGTAGTAGTACTGAGTAAAACGATAATTATTTAACTTTTCATTTTTAACAAACCCAAACTTTGTAGGATATCCCGTTTCATTATCTGATCCGATATTCATTAACGTTATGCCATTTGGATAATCCATACCACTAACAGTGGCATCTTTGATGCTATTTTCTTTGTCTAAGTTTATAAGTGTTTCATTTTTGATATCCTCTAATTTTTCTTTGAAAATATGATCATTTTCAACTAATGTATCTACCATGCTATTAAATAAAGAAGCATGAGCTTTATCAGAGGTTACAAAGGTTTTAGGGGTTTTAATTTCCAATTTCACATAACCTCCATCAATAAATATCATCAATCTCAAAAACGAATTCGATGTCGCCGTCTTTTTGTTTGTCTGTCATGGTGCGGATGGCGGTGAATTTGCCGGTTTCGTCGACGAGTGCTAGTTCGTTGATGACTTCTCCTGCAAGTTCTCCTTCTGCGATGGTGCAGGTGTAGCGAATTTTCGCAGGTTCCATGAAGGTGAATGAATCAATGTCTTTTTGAATCAGTTCTTTTTTGAGTTTTTGCTCAGTGCCGTCAAGAGAGAGGGGCTTTCCATCCTTTGTTCCTCCATTTCCAAATGCCATTTTGACGACTTTTGTGAGCTTCGTTCCTTCTGCTCTTGCCTTTGCCATTTGTTGACGTGCATACAGTGTTGTTACAGTTAATTGATCAGCCATTGTGATCCTCCTTATAGCTCTATGATTTTAGATGTTGCTGCTAGCATTTTTGAACCGTCTAGTGGTACAGATCCGTCGAGAATCCAATAATGTTCCTTGATTTGTAAACTACCACCTTGGTCATTTTGAACATGTACTGGTAGGCGGAACGTCATCTTCTTCTTTGTGTGATGTGGCGATTGCTGTTTTGAACGCATAATTAGCGCAGTTTCTTGTTTCGCCTCATGCGCTGCCCCAGTCAAGACATAGGCAATGCGATATTTTGTGTCATGCTCATTTTGAAGTGGCATTCTCATGTTCAACGTATGCTGAAAACGAACAGGGTTATCTGTCATCCCGCGTGTCCCGCTGAGATAGAACGTCCCATTTAATAGAAATTCACCATTTAGTAAAATTGGGATATGATCAAAAAAGCCCACTCTACTTCGTAGTGTGAGTCGCTGATGATGCTCATTGTTTTCATGAACGTCGGTATGGTGCACACCTGTAAATGTGTACGCCAAGTGTGCCGGCTTTGATGTTTCAAGTGTTTCTACAATATATCTTGTGTTTTGCAGGTCATCCAGATTCACACGTAAGGCAAAATGATAGCGATTGGGTGTGAGGCGGATGAAGGCACTTGGGTTTTTAAGAAAGCGATTCACGGATTTCTCTAACGAGAGATAGGTAATCGGTGGAATGTTTGACATCATATTGAGTAAGCGTGCCCTGCGTAGTTCTATCGAATCGCCTGATTCCCGCTGCACCTTTAGCATTCTTTCCCACCGGTTTAATCCCCACGTTGCAGTCATAGGAAAAAACTGATCCGTTAATTCAAAAATGGACTCGTCCATCTGCTCGATCTCTGGAGCCTCCGTCTTTAGGACATGATCCACTTCATAAATTTCGATGAAATAAGACGGCAAGTAGGCTTTCATGTCATCATGTTTGCTCAATAACCTTCACCTGCCTTAGACGTGGTATCTCAATGTCTTTTAACACTAAGTTTTTCGTCTCTCCATTCAGTAATACGTTTGCATAATCTGACACGCTTTCCGAATGGTAAAGAATATCGTTTAAGGCGGACATGCGGATGGTGCTTTTTTCAAACGCGATCGATTTTAATAACGCTTTTACCTTTTCTTCTATTTCTTTTTGTGCTCCCTCAAGTGTCCAGTCCATTTGTAGCTCTACCGACACTTTTATGTCAATATCCAACCACTTGGCACTTTCGACGGTTGCCTTTGAACCAATCGGTGCTTGACCTTCTCCTTCTCCTGGCACTGGGTCGATATATTCCTGAACCCTATTGACAAGTAGATCGGATGCAACATCTAAATTGCCGTCTGTGATAACAACTTTGACCGTTCCTTCTCCATTCCAAAGAGGAAAGACCTTGGCTCTGCCAACACCTGTGACTTCTTCAGCCCATTTTTTGTAATGCGCTTTGTTGGCACTTACAGCCTCTCGCCTTGCACGGATTAAGTATCGATCATATAAAGAGCTGTCCCCCTCTTCCTCTTGCCCTGGTATCAAAAGCTCTTTCATGATGATCGATTCAAGTCCCGGAATGGTATCAAGGGAGAGTAGCGGTTGATCTGTCAACTGTCCATTTCCGACTGTACCAGCTGTTTCACATTCTAGCGTCCCATCCTTCAAGTATTGAAAATAGACATCTTCAATAAAAAAGCGCGAGCCTGCTGGAATGTTTACATTCTCTGGCTGGATGAATGCGGACCAAACCGCTTTGGTCGCAGACTTTCGTTCAATTCCAACTTCTGCAGCCCGTCTATCTAAAAACTCTCCTTGCGCTGTATCTGCAAACACAAGCTCAAATACTTGATCAAGCCAAATGTAGGATTGAGCCAATTCAGCAGCAGCAGGAGCCAAGACATTCCAAATGACGCTGTTCTCCCTTTTATCAATGTCATCAGGCAGCCTGTCCAACATTCTTTCCATCAATGCTTCATACGTTTGTTCTTCAAACATTGTCTCCCATCACCTCCTCTATTTCTAAAGTGCCTTCATCTGTGAGAATTGTTAATTTGACTTGAAAAGCGTCGTGATGCTTGGTAATCTCTATTTCTTCAATCCGTTCAATTCGTTCATCGACGAGCAAGGCCTCTTCTAGCAACCTCGGAATCTCCATTTCTTTGTATTCATCGGTTGCCTCCGTATCTGTCAGTAGCTCTTGGATTTCAGTACCAATGTCGTGACTATAGATAGGCTGCGCATAACGTTCTGTTCGTAATGTCATATAAATAAATTGACGTATCGCCTGAGTGCCAGTTATTTGGTCGTTTGTCAGCCTGCCATTTTCAAAATCAATGCGATATGTCGTCGAGGTTTCCACCTCTTCTTCCTCTTCTTCTGTTTCCTCTATTTCTTCCTCTGGTGATAGTGCCATGCCCATCACCTCCCTTACATTTTGTCGATGATGTAAAAGGACTGTCCTCCTGCCATTGCAAGCACCATAATGCTGTCTCCCGCTTTCAGTTCATCGTCCTCACCTTTATTCAAGCGTTTTGGCCAAATGAGCAGTTCTTCCGGAATAATCAGCTTACTATTTTCATTTAATCGGATGTTGAGAGGGGAAACTGCCATGACCTCTCCTATGACAAGATCAATCGGTGAGGATGCATCCACTGCATTGATGGCCAATCGTTTGATCGCTTCACTTAGTCTCACGCTTGATCACCCTTTGGAATCGTATTTTTTTCAACGACATCAATCGTCATGGTATGTTTGGCCCCTTTGAATTCATGTTTGTCTTGATCAATCCAGTAAGTTTTTTTGACGTTGATTTCAGGGATTTTCAAATAGATCGGGAGACCGCTTTGCAGATCAGGAATTCCTAGCGCTTGGATGCTTTTCACTTCTTGTTTGACGCCTTTCTTTTCTGCTAATTGCACTGAGGCTCTTTTTTGTAGCTGTGGCTCGTTGATTCGACCTGTTACTGTTTCAACATGCTGCAAAATACCATATTTGCTTTGGCCTGCTTTATCCTGTTCAATGACCACGATATCTGATTTACTGCCCTTTTTCTTATTCTTGCCCTGTTCATCTACAGAAGTGCGCAGCTTGACGCGAGTTGCTGTTTCTTCAATCGAGGTACTGTACTGATAACCGATGAGGTTCACACCTGATTCAATGACCCATACATCCTCTGGATCTGGCCACGCCCTCAATCCCAACTTTCCTTTAGCAGAATACAATTGATAGTTTCTACCGGTTTGACGCTTTGTTTCTTTTAATGCTTTCAGAATAATGTCATATAAACTCGTATCATTTTTGAAGACAAGTGACTTCATGACATGTTCTGTATTTGCAATAGATGTCATCGGAATTTGAAAGTCAGTTCCTATTCGCCTTAAGATCTGGTCTGCTCTTTGATTAGAAAAAACGTATACATCCTGGTTTTTCACTAAATATTGGAGCATATCATATGCAGTAAAGGTCAGCTTCCCTTCAACGGGTGTCCGGGAAAACACAATGCCCCTGAACAGCTCTTTTCCTTTCCATTTAAAAAGAACCGTGTCTCCTTCAGAGACACGGTAATAGGTTTGACTGCCTTGTTTTGTGATAATGTTCGCCTGAATAGAGCGGGGGGCTTGATACCTTTGCCCCTGAAGTGTCACACTCTCTGTGACGAGCTCATACATGGTACCGCTCCTGATGGCAAAAAGCTCAATCAATGTCAGCCCCCCTATTGTGGTATTTTTAGTTTTTGCCCAGGATAAATCCAATGTCCTAGTTGTTTGATATTACGTTTATCACGTTTAATTAGTGCAGTTTTATTGGCATTCCAAATACGCTTATATTTTGTGCTGTCACCATAAAATCGGCCTGATATGGCCCACAACGTATCGCCCTTTTTGACGGTATACACCTTTGGTGGTGTTTTTGAACTTCTTTTCTTTTTGGTTTGTTTTGTTTTTTTCTTTCGCTTGATCTTCCTAGGTGAAGCGGTTTTGTATTCTTTTAAATCAATCGTAAATTCACGGTCACCAATGTCATATGACCCTTCCTTATGTGTAAAGCTTTCAATGCTGCACGTCATATTGATTTTTGTCCCTGTGACAATCAAGCGCACGGACTTCTTCGAACGCATCATTCGTTCAATTTTCGCTATTGCATTCTCTGGTGATGGAATGCTTTTATATTCAGCAATCGGCGAATATTTCTTAGGAAATAATGATGTGAATGACACTTGTTTTGCCGATGGAACATCAATAAAGGTCAGCTCTCCAAATGAGGCGACCTTCACTGTTTCATTTTGCACGTTATTTGTGATTTCTAGTTCAGATGGAAGGACAGGGAATCGCAACTTGTCCTTTCCTTGGGAAATCCATAATTGATACACTGATTTACCCATCGATGACGACCCCCTTCGTTCCTGTATGAAGCTCTACTTCCAGTTCGTCTATGAGCATTTGTCTTATTTTTTCGACAAACGATTGCTGATCTTGTCCGTTGTGGAAATGCTGATCCCCATTGAATTGAATGGTGATTTGTTTATTGCCTGACGATGTCGTGCTGCCAGTTGTCTGAGTAGATGTCACTTGCTGCATTTGTGATTCTGGTAAAGGAGAAGATGCACTTGCTGGATCATATACTTGCATACCAAGTGCCTTGGCTGCTTGCGTCAATAAATATCTCCCGCGGATACCTCTTTCTTCTGGAATAATCCATTCACGTTTGTTTCCTTCACCGACTCTCGCTACCTGCTCTTGGGTAATCAGCCCGCCATTTGCGTAGCCCTTATAAGGACCACCCTTTCTCATACTGCGTAAACCTGGCGTATTGAAGACTGTTCCATATCTACCCTTAATATAGTTGATGGCCGCTACAGCATTATGGATCGGGTTCCATATATCATTCATACCCTTGCCTTTATTGGAGTTAAATGTCGGTCCAATGGTTTGCATGAGTCCTTTTGAAGGGGTTCCCTTTTTGGCATTGGAATCCCATAAGTTGATCGCTCTTGGGTTTCCATTTGATTCATGCTGAGCAATCGTCATGAGACCAGGCAGCCAGTTCATGGATGTGCCAGTCGCCATCAGAGCCGCCATAAGCCATTGATGAACACTGAGACCTGAAGCTCCCATACCGCTGAAGGCGCCTATTAATGATCCAGCCTGATTTTCAGCAAACTTTTTCACATCAACTGAATCCAGACCTTTGACAACACCAATCGATGCAAATTTCCCCAGACTCATCATGACACGTGATGGGGAATGGATGTCTAATTCTTCTCTAAACGCCTGTTCTACTTTCTTCGCCATTTCTTTGGCTGCTTGCGTGACTTCACCGGATTTTGAGCGCATGCCGCTGTTAAAGGCATCGATCATTCCTGATCCCCAACCTGGTGATTCTTGTTTTCCTTGAAGGAATGGTTGTTTGACGTGTTGGTTTACATATTGACTCGTGCCAATGGATGTGGCATTTTGCCCTGTTGCAAAACCAGTTACAGTACTTGATCCCCAAGTTGATGAAGCTGTCAGCACTTGCTGATACGGAGCTTTTACATCATTTTGCAAAAAGCGATCTGTTCCTGTTGGTGTCATCTGTTGGCCAGTCGCAAAAGCGGAAGCCGTTTGTTGTCCATACTTGCCTGTATCTCTTGTCAATTGGCCAAATGGCTGTTGAATGTTCTTTTGCTTCCATTGATCAATAGAGATTACATGATGATGTAACCCTTGTTCAAAATCGGTATTAAATTGCGCACCTATACCGGCAGCTTGCATGTTTCCACTCATTGATAAAGATCCACCTACTGGGCCCACAGAAGAACGTGGAGTAGTTGCTGGAGAGCTCGCCACAGGACTTGCTGACCCGCCGCTTGGGACAACAGACATTCCAAGATGAGAAGCCGCCTTTGCAAGCAACATTTTCCCGCGCCCCCGGTTATTTTGAGTTGGAATGACAAATTCGTTACCAGCCTCACCGACCCATGACAAGGTTGGCTGGGTGATATAGCCTCCTGTGGCATTTTTATCAGGTTTTCCGGTAACCCAATTCACGACTAAATCCACAACACCGCCTGCTTTATCAAAAATCTTTTTGACCCAGCCAAATGCTTTAGAAAAACCGTCACTAATGGCTCCCGCCACTTTTACGATCGGTGTCTGAATATGATCTTTAAACCATTTAGATAATCCGTCCCATATATCTGTCACCACTTTATACGCTGCTTTAAACTTTTCACCAATGCCTTCCTTAATGGTTCCAACGGTTTCTATTAGTGGATTCCATACATGATCCATAAACCAAGTGGATACTGCTCCAAAGATCGATTGAATAATTTTCCACGCACCCGATAACGCTGTCCAAATTCCTTTAGCTACCGTAATGACTGCGCTGCTTACAGGTGTCCATACGTTCTCAATAAACCAGCCTGCAACTGCACTGAATGTTTCTTGAATCCACGTCCATGCATTGACTAGGCTTGTCCAGATGGTCGTGGCTACTGTAACGACTGTCCCGCTTAAAGGCGCCCATACATTCTCATTGAACCAATCGGCGACTGTAGACCAAACTTCAACAATTTGATCTTTGATTTCTATGGCCTTTTGACCAATCTTTTCAAATCCGCCCCCATCAAACCATTTTCCGATCGTTTCACCAATCGATTCACCGCCCATGCTTCCAAGAATGCCACCTATTAAACCACCAGCCGCTGTGCCTATAACGGGAACAACGCTTCCGATAGCAGCACCAGTTGCAGCACCAGCCATTCCTCCGGCAATTCCCCCTCCAGTTGCACCGATCTTTTCTCCAGCATTCTCTTTTTTCATGCCTATTAAATTCGTTGCGCTTAGTAAGCCACCAATAAGAGGTACTTTTTTTAGTAGCTTACTACTCCCTTGACCTATACTAGTAAGAGGTGATCTTCTATTTCTTTCTGCTCTTGTTGTACTAGTAGGATTCGTTGGTTGTCTTTGCGAACGACCATTTCTATCTCTTGTTCTAGTAGCTCCTCTCCTACTCATGCCTCTTGCACAACAGGGACAACAACTCGTACGAAACAAACCTTTCCCACTTCGTGACGGTTGTTGGGGTCTAGGAGCTGGACTGGTTCGCGTTTCTTCCGCCCGAGGTGGGTTTGAAGGTGTACTGGTGTTTTGATCTACTTGTTCATTCGATTGATTTTTAGAACCAAAGATTCGATCTAATCCAGAATTAAATAATTCATCTAGCTTTTTTTCAGGATTAAATTTAATCTTCTCACGGATTCGGCTAAACACTTCTTGTTGGTAATCGCCCAGTTTCTTTTCGACCCAGGGAAGTGCTTCAGTGTCCCAAAAGTTTTTAGGACTGAATGTCTCCTTCACTTTATCTGCCACGTCACCCGCATATTGTTGGACTTCTTTTATTGTCTGATTCGCAAATTTTTGGAGTCCATTCTGTTTATTGTCATCTGTTTTAGCAGATGTGGTAACAGCCTCAGGTTCTTTTTTTATGCCTTGTTCTTTTACAACTGATTCTGCCTTATCTCGTTTTTTCAACTTACTCTTCGCATTGTCTTGGACAGACACTCTGATTTCATGTTTAGCCATCGTCAAGCTTCTTAGTGTCTTTTTTATTCGTTGAATGGCAGCAGTGGCTTGGTCGATCATGTTTAATCTTAAATAGTACGTTCTGTTCATGAGCTGAAGGATCGATTTTTTGATCGTTGTTATTTTTTCTGACAATTGATCGTTTATGTGAAAAGTAAGCGCCATTGGGCTTAATAATGTCTTTTTCAAACGCTCAACACTAGATGTAATTGATTCTAGTCCTTTTGCTTGAATGGATATGGTCCATTCACTAGAGATTAAGTTCAATTGATTTGATATTGATTTCAGCTCACGATATATCCCCTGATCTAGCTTCATGGTTAAGACGGATAGTTTTCGAATCGATAAATTGAAGTTTCTTAACTTCTGTTCATTCATTTCTAAGCTGATTTTGACAGGTTTTCTGAATGGCTTGAGCTGTTTCTCAAACGTTTGAAACCGTTTTTGAATTCGTAAAAGCTTCTTTGATACCCGGTCTTCTAAATCAAATCGTGCAGTGAGTTTAGCCAGTTTATGTCCCTCCTTTCTTTGCTTCTTTTTCTAGAATTTCTAGTTTGTAGCTAATTAGTCCAAATAGGAACGCTTTGAATTGTCTTGGGGCTTCGTATAAATCGAGCAGTTCAGATGGGGAGTAGTGTAGCTCGTGCATGGCATAGTATAGAAACACAGCTTCTTTATCCCCATCTTTTATTAGTTTTTTGCTGCTTCTTCTAAATCTTCAATTTCGTCTTCGAATCCGTTGATTTCAATCGCTTTGTTTAACCAGTTTGCGTATTCACCGCCGACAGATAATACACGTTTTGCGACTTCAACTGGATCTTGTGTGCTGTAGGCTTCTCTTAATTCCTTCGAGCGGAAATCTGGGTAAATCGTTGATTCAATGGCAATTCGTGCATAGAAGCGTTGGCTGTCTAAGTCTTTCACGCGGCCCCTGCCTTTGACATTCTTGAAGGTCGTGTTTTCTTTTTCCAGTTCATCAATGCGTTCAGTTGTAATGGCTTTAAAGACAAAAGGAATGACATTCCCTTTTTTATCAACAAAACGCTTAGAAATTGGTACTTTGACCTCTTCCGCTTCTACTGTTTGTCCTGGCATAAAAAATGAAAGATCAAATGTTTGTTTTTCGCTCATGTTTAAAAACTCCCTTTGTTATGTTTTTTTGAATGCAAAAAAGCACATCCATTTTTGAATGTGCTTTCCAATCTTTTCATGTATAATCTAAATTGTACAATTGAACGGCTAGCTCAAGGGTGTCTGGCTCATCCCCGATAGGAAGGGGGTGATGCGCATGTCAACATTTCAAGCACTAATGTTAATGCTTGCTTTCGGGTCATTTATCATAACCCTGTTGACGTATATAGACAAAAAATAGACTCCCCCTTGAGCTTTGGTAGGTAAAAGGGAAGTCTATCCTAAAACATCCTATTCGATTAGCCAGCCCCTTGAGGGCCAAATTGTACATTGCCGGGATGTTGACGCATCCTGGCTTCTTTTTATTTTATGCAAAGTACTTTGCATGTAAACATATTTCTAAGAAACTTTTTGGGGTTACACAGTAACTCTTCTGTAGCTACTCTGTAACTATGAAAAATTATACCATATCGTTGAATAAAATAAAAATAACATATATTTTCGTCATTTGTATGCCTTTTGTTCATTAAAAGGAATTCTTCAGCTTTTCAGGAAGATCAAAGTCCTCGAACGTAAACGGAACTTCTTCTTCAAGTGCTTCTGAATCGACATCCAGTCCAGCAATCTTCGCTGAATCAAAATTGACATCAAATAATGTCACACGCTCTGCGCCTCTTCCAGATGACTTATCTTCCAGAACGGCTTGAAGGGTGAAGTATGGATCTTCCCCTTTTTTCACGTAGTTTAGCATTAATTGAACGAAACGTGATGTGACTTTATAGAATGTCGCCGTTCCTGTTCCGTTTGCACCGGTTGTTTTATGACCCGTCATACGGCGTCCCATGACGTTGACTTCTGATTTATTTTTCTCCACGTTTGCTTCGAAGGTTTTGATAAATGCAAGCTCCTCACCTTCTAAGAAAAGACGACCCTCTTTACCTGAAATTGTATTTTGCGCTTTAAAAGCCATCTTACTTCACCTCCACATTGAAATAGTATTTTTCTGCTGCGTCCACTGGTTGGACAGCTAAATCGATGATAAATCCATCACGATCTTCATTGAGACCAATGACGATATCTGTTTCTGAGTTAAAGCCAGTAATGCCGCTGCCATCTTGGAGCTGTGTGAGATACTGCGTAATCAGTGTTTTCACAAGCTGCACACCATCATCTGATGCTGGAATGTCATTGCCATTGGCTTTGCGTAATTTAATCAATTGTTTCAATTCAAACGTTAAATCATTGTTGATCGCATCAAGCACTCGAATGATTTTGTTTTTCGCCATTTGCTGGTTTTTTTCAGTCGTGAAGCTTGTTAAGGAATTTATATCTTTTTCAACGCTGACTGTGCGATCTCGTGCATCAAAGGTGAAAAGAAATTCGCCTTGTGATAATCGGTATTCCACTTGATCATTATCAAGACGTTCTAATGTATCTACTGCCCCTTCGTATTCAACAAAGGTAAGTGATTGATTGAAGTTTGCTCCTGCACTTGCTCCTGCGACCCATGCCGTTGTTTGGGCAGGTGTCAGTTTGGTTCCGTCTTCTAGGACAACACCACTTGTGACATTGATGATCCCTTCTTGGTCACCTGCATAATTTGCCACAACGCCTTGCACTTTACGCCCTTGCTGATCGCGTAATCGCTGAATAAATGAGGCAAAGGTCGCTTTTAATTGCTCACTATTATCAACCGGAAGCACAATGACATCAAAGTATTCGGTTTCTGCTGCTTCTAGAAAGGCTGTGTAATCTGCGACACTTGCCACACCATTTTTCCCGCCACGGAGCGTCACACCTGCTGTGATGACTGCTTCCCCTTCACCAGAAAATTGTACATACTTGTTTTTCACAAGGTCTTTTACATCCGCGACTACCTGCTTATCCACCATATCTGTTCCAAGATAGGTCATGACATCTCGCTTCTTACGATCAAGTACATTTTCTGTGACTTGTACTGTGATCTCATTTCCTTTGAGACCACCATAATTTGCAGTGACGACAAAGTTTTCTGCGATATCGGCTTTGGCTGTTTCTCCTTCATTTAAGCGGTAAAGCAAAACGGTCTGTGCTTTTTTCTTCGCTTCACGGAAAAGTAGGAGAGATTTATCATCAATATTGAGCCCCACCTTTTTATTGAGGTCTTCCATATCAGAAACGGACATAAAGGTTTTAGGTTCTCCCCAACTCATCACCATAGGAAGTGCCACCGTTCCTCGATCGCCTAATGTAATCCGTTGTTCTGCTGTTGTTTTAAAATTAAAGTAAATGCCTGGACGCTTTTTCTCTGTACCTAGTGTAAACGTGCCTCCGTTCATCCTTTAAACCTCCTTGGACAAAAAAGCATCAATGTGCTTTTTTGCTTCTGTTTTTGTAATTGGTTCATGTTTGATATAAAAAAGAGCACCCTCTAGGATTTCTGGTTTTACTCCAAAAAGATCCTTACTGTGCTCTTTTAAGGCTTCAAATGAAAAGCCAAATTCTTTTTCTTCGCCCGCTGTTTCGTCGAGCTGTGCTTTTTTAGTCTTGCTCACGTTTGATCACTCCATCTGAAAAGTTGATACCTTCAAGGCTTGGCTGTTTGTCTCGGTTGTACCAATAGTTGCTATCCCATGTCAGGACAATCGCTGCCACGCCTTGATCTATGATTCTTGTTTCCACTTTTTTTATGCGGACATACTCATCAAGCATTTCTCCGTCTTCACTGATCATCTGAATGATTTGACGATCAGCGAGCAATGCATCAACGATCGTTTCTGCCGCATCATGCGCTGTTTCTGTATCGATGTGAAACACTTTCACTTGCAACGAATAGGATTTCATAAAGGTAGATACTGTATCTGGACCGCTGATGACTGTCACTGGCGGCACATAAAGAGAAGGAACTTGAAAGCGCTCCGGTAAAAGACGATCATACATTTTCACAGGAAATTGTGTGTATAGATAATGCATGATTGCCCCGACTTCTTGATTCATTCCATCACCTCCCAAAATGTCGATCGATCCAGCTTTGCAGCTTTCGATCTAGCGAATGTTCAAACATTTGTTCATAGAGCATGACAGCGTGGTCCCAGTAGCCATTTCCGTCAATCCATTGAGATGCAAGCATCATCCCTGTGCTCGCGTTTGGATCATACACAAAGTGAGTCCCAGTCCATCTGCCTGGGACCCATCTTCTCTCCCCATTGGCAGAAGTGGCATGTCCATCATTGAGATAGGAGGCATAATCAAGCTGTGTCCCGACCTCTAGCGAAAGACCACCGCGGGTGATCAGAAAATGATTCTCCTTGTCACCTTTTTGAAAGGATCGAAGAAGCTGGCCTCTATTGACAGACTTTCCCTTGATGATTTCATCCTGTACGATGTCTAACAGCTGTAAGCCCATTTCCTGTAACCATTCTTGATACTCAGCCTTTAGTCCGCCATCACATGCTTGTTGAAGCTGTGAAAGCAACTGGTTAAGCCCCACGATTTTCATAGATTTTCCTTCCTGACTGCCATGACTTCAATGTGATGGTTTTTCACTATTTTTGGTTGGTGCAACTTGAGCGAGACTCCGTTCCACACTATTTTGTCATGCAAGCGAATATCACTTGCTAAAGGGAAATGGACAAGATAGGTCTGATAAATGACTGTATTCGGTTCTTCTTGCACGAGTGACTGATTTTTTTCTATGACATAACAAGCCAGATCCTTTGAACTAGGAGCAAGTGGGTAGGCCTGTGTCATTTGCAAATCTCCAACAGGAATACCAAATTTACTGTTCACCGGTCGCTCCTCTTCAAGATGAAAAAGATCACAGCGATCGGTTAATAGGGAGTGATAACTCATAATGATCTCACCTTTAATTTAGCACCTCCGGCTGTCAATGATGGTTCAATGAAGGCAGCAAGAAGGGCGTACACATTAGGCTTGCCTTTCACTTGATCAGCTGCCTTCGCATATGAATAATCGCCCATTTTTTCAGACGTGACGCCTTTGATCATCGATTCATCATCATTCAGCAGAGCAAAATACTGCGCCATTTTTAATACGGCGATTCTTGCCTTTTCAGGGATGGGCTGATATTTTTCGTTCGTAAAGTCGTGACCTACGATCTGAAATACCGCCGCTTCTGCTTCCACAATATCTGCTGTCAGTCTCTCTACCGTTCGATTCTTCACACGTTCAAATACAGAATAGGCTTGCACTTCTTCAGCAGTAATGATCATGACTTGCCGTCACCTACTCTTTCACTCTCGTTACTTTTGCTACAGCATCCTCTTCCTCAAATTTGCTGTCGAGCTTTGCTGTCAGGACAATAATAAACTTACGTCTGCGAATATCTTTTTCTACTTCAATCCGAATATGACGAGAGAAACCTACGATAATGTTTTTAGGGTGTGTCAGTAAGATATCTGATACGTCTGTGCCTGCTTCTTCATACGGCTGCAAATTAGCGATTCCTTTGATCGGGACGCCAAATGCTGAAGATAGTCCACCTTGAATCGCCGCATCTCCTAGGCCTGTTTGACGATTTGCTACTTGATCTTTCCACTCGACCTCTAGACTAGGCGATGTGTAGAAACGGAAATCTTGCGGTACACGCAAATACTTTGATGGCATGGCTTTATAAGCCTGTTTGAACAATTGACGGCTCACTTCTTCTCCATTTGCATCAACAAGATGAGACACAGCTTGTTTTCTCACGCCATCCATTTGTGCCAAAAATGAATCGGATGATGTTGTATCCCCATTGACGATCAGTTCTTCAATATCCACCGCTGCTCGTTCTGCCAGCATTTGCATTATGGTTTGCTGAATTCCGTCTTTTTCTATATTGTTTTCGATGCTGTCGTAGGTCATATGGATCTCTGCAATGACTTCTTTTGCATTAAGCTGGACAGTGCTTGTCGTTGGAACGACACGGTCACTTGTGCCAAGTGCCTTTCCTTCTTCTGCCGGGCGCAAAATACGCTGACCGAAGCCGATTTTTTCGATTTTTTGCGAATCGCTTTCCATTGGAATGATACGTGCATCATTTAAAATAGTTGGTGTATTTTGCATCATCCGAATAAACGTGTTGGATTGGGTGGCGTTCATGAGACCGCCGGTTTTTAAGCTGTCCAATGTCATTTCAGCTTTACGAATCAACTCTTGATTTCTCACACTTTTTCCTCCTTATTTAGGCTTATAGTAAGCCATCCCATACGGGCTTTGAGCTGTCATTTTGTGTATCGTGGATTGTTTGTTTTGAAAGACCTCTTGCTTTCTCTAGCTTGTGAATGCGCTCAGAAATTGGCAATAGCTGCTCCTCTAGCACATGCTGAATCGCGAAGGTTTCTCTGCTAGCTGATGTCTCTAATGAAGATAACTGGTCACGAATTGGAGCAACTAGTTGCTCCAGTACTTTTTGGACTGGTTCTTCACTTGTTTGTTCTTCTTCCTGTTTTCCTGCTTGCTGTAAGACGTTCTCTATCGCCAGCTTTGCTTTTTCTAGTTCACGTACTTGATCAGTCGTCAATGCATCGTCAAGCTTCTGGATGGAGGCTGGCCTTTCTCCAATCGCTTGAAGAACATGATCTGTTTTCAACACTTCTTGAGCAATTGGAATCAATTGTTCAAGTGCTGCTCTTACGCTAGACTCATCGCCATCATTTATTTGTAATGTTTCCAGCAAACGGTCTAATGCGCTCCAAAATGGTTGTGACATGTCTGCACCTTCCTCTTTCAAAAAGAAATGTTTCAGCAAAGAAAAAAGCCCCTTCTCATTTGTTCCTTGAGATAGAAGCTGATCCTGTTCCTCGATCGCGATGATGTCCGCCGTCCCTGCCATTGAATAGCCTGTAATATGACCTTGCTGAATTTGCTCCCAAATCTCTTGAGATGCTTTGGTCACAAGTACCCAAGATCCTTTTTGAATCAGCTCTCCGCCTACTTCAAATTCAGCTGGAGCGATATAGGATTCAACGACTTCGCCAACACCATTTTGAAAATCATGTTGCTTGTCAATGTGACGTGCGTCTTTCATAAATCCGTGTGCCGCTCTTTCAATTTCCTTGGCGGACATATAGTCTTGATGGGCATCTGGTGTATTCGGTTCATACACAACACCATACACAAGACGATGAGCATCCTCTGCCTTTGTTAGGACACTCACTTCCTTTTGAAAGTCAGGCTGCCTTTTTGCCTTCATCAAAAAGAATTTTTTTTGGTTTGCCGCCCTGTCTACATACGAGACATGCGTAATTTTTGCGTTCCTCAATTCTCTTGGCATCTGTTCACCCCCTTTCATTAAGCTGATGTGTTTGAGGTTCTTTTTCTTGCTCATTCGGCTTTGCTTGAGATGATTCATCAGCGGCTTTCATGCCGCTTTGTAAAGGCCGGTGATATTGCTCCTCAGGCCATTCTTCTAATGTTTTCCCAAGAATACGTCCCGCCAGATCTCGCAAATCGTTTGGCGACACTGCCCCAGCCTGAATAAATGGCGTAAGGACCTTGGCGATCTCTAGGGGGTCTCTAAAGTCAGGACCATTTAACAGAAGGCGAACATGCCAGATATCAAGATCTGGCAGGAAAAGTGTGTTGAGTTTCCCTGTAATGAGGTGCCGCTCAGGCTGAAATACCTGTTCCTCTGTTGTTTTACGCGCGGTATCTGCTGTGGCTTTGTTATAATCTTGTGACTCGCCTGTATAAATTGGTGGTAGGCGAAAAGCGGAGCGGATTTTATTCCTTGTTTTTTCATCGTATTCTAAAAAGAGTGCATCCTCTTGCAAAATCTCCGCTAAGGATTTAAAGTTCACTTTGACATTTGATACATCTTCTTCACCTGTTAACCCTTTTTCAGTCGGAAGACCTTCTACTTCAAGCAATAAAAATTTATGTGCGTGATCAGATCCTTCAATATCGTCCATATAATCCTGAAGCTGCTGGTAGGATGCCTCTGAGAGCATTCCATTTTCCACAATAATGGCGCCGGGTACATGTCGCCCTTGCTTAAAATATAAATAATTCAGCTCTTCCGCTTTACGTGCTCCGTACATATTGACAATATTGCCAATCCAGCGGGGAACGCCGTATGTTCCGCTGCCGATTTTAAAATGGACGACCTCTGTTGCTCTGAGTGGTTCCGGGGTGGCATCATCGTACATTCCTGTTTCACAATTTAAGATCCGCGGATCCCCATATTCTTTGAAAAAGACTTTCTTTTCGTTGATCACTTGCACATATTTACGGAATCGTTTTTTTCGATCCATCGTTTTTATGTCGCCGTTTTCGGTGTACCGGAAAGTGACGTCTACAGGCTCACTGAGCTTACAAATACGGATATGGAGTGCATCTAAGTACTCAGCTCCTGCTGGTTTTCCTTGTCCATCTCGTAAGACCTCTAAAAAACCATTTCCTGTTTTTTCTCGGTCTTCTAAGACATATCCAAAAATCACATCAGCAGACTCATCGTAGTTCATGTACTTTGTAAACTCTTCGAGCCTTGTCCATTCCTGCTCTGCTATTTTCTTTTTTACTGGAGAAACACTTTCAGCATTATAGTCAAATGCGTATTCGACTCCAAACCCAAAGCCTAAAATATTTGTTGTATACGCATCAATACACTGCTGGAGAATGGTCGAATATTCTGCCATGCTTTTTAATTCACCAATATGGTACGGCGGGGGAACAATGTCATCTTTTTCATATGAAAATTCATCCTCATACATTTGTTTTGTATGATCAGACATACTGGCTTTCATAATCGTTGCTTTGACTTGATTCATTGTATGGACCTCCTCTCTCTGTTTGGACGAACGCGCTCTGAAGCGGTCTCCTTTAAATCCGTCACTTCATAATCATCTAGTGCATACCAAATCGCCGATAATGTGTGCGGATCAATCTGAAATTCATCTTCTTGCAGGCGTCCGTCTTTGTCCGCCCGATAGGTGAGCGATTGAAGTTCATAGATCGTATATGGACAGGCATCAGAACAAATGATTTTCTTAAACCGCTTGATCTTTTTTGTATATTGCAAGCGTGAGCCTTGGAACTTATGGGCAGCGACCATTTGAAATCCATTCTGCCGAAAATAGTGAATCGTTTTAGGCTCTGCTGCGTCTGCCTTGATCAGTTCCTTTGACTCAATAAACTCTTTCAGATCGACAGCTGTTTTATCATCGGTTTTGCCGCGATCGTAATATTCCCAATAAATATAGAGATATTTTTGCTTATGATCGACGGCTAAACGAACTAAAGCATTGTACGATTCGATAAATCCGAAATCCATGCCTGCCCGTTTGAGCGGTCTTTGAATCTGCTGAATTGCTTCTATTACTTCAGAGTGGGCTCTCACCTCAAATTGTGGAAAAACCCTTGTGCCATTGATCCCGAAATGACCTTTTCTCGCAATTCGATATAGATCCGGGTCATATTCTTTTAGTTCATCCAGTTGATGGACATAGCTTTTAGGCAAGAATAGGTTATCTTCTGCCGTCGAGTGATGATAGTACGTATCCTTTATGACAATTGTTCGCTGTTTGTATAATGTCTCGTCATCAAGGACAAATCGCTTCAGCTGTTCATCTCGAAAGAAATGTCTGTATGTCCAATTATCCTGACCAACAGGGTTGGTTGATAGCATCATATAAAGTCGTAATGATGGGTGGCGCAGTCTTCCAAGGAGTTCTTTAAAGCCTTCATAAGAAACCTCCGAACACTCTTCAATCCAAATGATTGAGATATTGTTGATGGACTTCAGTTTCTCAGGCTTGTCTAATCCTTTGAATAAAATGCTACTGCCGTTTCGAAAAGTCAGGGCAAGCGGTGAACTGCGGCATTTCACAAAATGCTCAATACCAAGGTCGCTGACAATCTCTTGTAAAAGAGAAAATGTCGACTCTCGGTGCGTATCATATACCTCGCGAATGACAAGTGCTGTCCTTTTTTCCTCAAGTAGCTTTAAAATCAGTTTCAACGCAATGTGATAGCTTTTGGAAGACCCATAACCGCCGACTAAAAATTGAAATTTTTGATGCCAATCAAAGAGAAAGTCTTCAAAGTGAGGATTGACTTCTTTTTCAATGACGGGCGTCATGTGTCTTCCTCTTTTCGTTTAATCATAATGTGGAGATCTTCCTCTTTTTCTTCACGGACTGCTTTTTTTGTTTTTTCTATAGTCAGTTCAATTTGTTTCAGCCTCAATCTGCGTTCATCCTTCGCATGTGCAAGTTCTTCAAACTGTTTAATAAGACGCCTAAGCTCTCCCATCGCACGCGATTGGGCATTTAAAAAAGTCGCATGTCGATCCCATGAAAATTGAAAGGTAAATTCCTCCTCCCCCCTTACTGATTCTGGCTGAATCTCTTCTCCTGTGTCTTCTTCCAGCGCTGAAGCCATATATGTCGCTTTTTTCAATTCTTTGATCATTTCATCCTGATCCGCTACGAACATAATCCGCTGCGCTCGAATGATCGCTGCGTATTGAATTTGAATTTGATCCCAGATTAAATCTAATGATGTACGTCCGCCCATTTTCTCCATGATTTCAATCGTTTCATCCGAAAGAAATTGATTGAAGATGGCATGCGCTTGATTGGATGGAGTCTTTCTTCTTTCCCATCCATAGCGCCTTTTCCATGATTTGACGGTATGAATCGAGACGTTGTATTGATCAGCTAGTTGCTGATACGTCATCCCTTTCATATAATCCTGCTCTGCATAAATCCGTTTATCTTTCATTTACATTCACCTGCCGCCTCCTTTAAGTTCGATTGATTTGTTGAGAAGAATCATTTGTGTAGGATCAGCAAACATTTGTTTGGTCTGTCTAACTATAGGTGGCAACTGTAAGACAAACATCAATTGATTTATTTTCTACAGAAAAAAACGCCTATTCAGCTACTTCGAATAGGCATTCTTCTACTTTCTTAGACATTTTTGTTCGAGCTCTTTCCATGTGCTTTTGCACAGTTCCTTTCTTTACATCTAGGGTCATGGCAATCTCACTAAATGAAAGTCCCTGTGTTGTGTGCATATAGAATACGTCCTTTTCTCGATCTGTTAAAACGGACAAGGCTTCGTCAATTCTTTTTTTGTCCTGTTCACTTATCTTTCTTTCTTTTTCCTGAATGAGGGCATATTCATGTGATAATGCTTCTAGTACTTCTGGGTCGGCAAGCATGGTGCGCTGATAGACAGAACGCCTGTCTAATCCTCTGCGTGCCCCTGGCTGTCTGCCAATTTGAAGCCATTCCACTACGTATTCTAGATCACTTACCATACTAGCGATAATTTTTTTATCATGCTTGTCTTGATCTGTCAGTTGCTTGTCCTCTTTTTCACGAAGCGGTTCGTATCGTTTTCTTGCGTCCTTTAGTGCTCGTTTGTATTCTATTAGTAAATCATGCATGTGTGATCTCTCCTTTTTTATGAACAAAAAAACGGACACCAATCAGTCCCGAATAAAAAGGGGCTTGATCAGTGTCCGCAGGCTTTCCGTCTTGGACGTATGATGTTGTCTTGTGTGCTAGTAATTAGATTTTGAAACCTATTTCGTGATCCACTCTTGCAAATTGTCCCTTTGCTGTTTGTATAATGGTTTTCCCGTGTTCAGGCACGTCCATCATATAGGCCGTTCCTACAGTTCCATCTAGAACAATCACTTGAATCTTTCCTTCTTCTATTTCACCAACAATTGTGTGATTTTCTTGAATGAATAGTTGTTTTGGCTCGCTCATTTGATGATCTCCTTTTTGTTATGACCCGCTAAAGTCATCCATTGTATTTAAAATCATTTCAATCCTCGGTCGTATACTATAAAACTGAGAAACTTTTAATTCGACAACTTGCCCAAGTTTTTCATAAATAATGGAACAAAGTGCTTCCTGGATCTCTTGCAAACTTGGTTGGCATCTGTGTAAGTGAACAGGGCGCACGAAGCCTTTTTCAGCAAATATACGTTTCTTCTGACAACTGGCGATGTCGAGTGGCATCTTGGAAAACATCCGAATGTCTAGAGAAAGTGCACCTTGTAATATCTCGGAACATTGTTCTTTCGCGGTTGCTTTCATTCTTTGGATGATTTGATTCTTTGTCAGATCATGCTCTGTATCAACGATAAAATGAATGACCATGTTATTGTCTTCCGTCATCCTTAGCCCACTGCCTGATGTCCTGCTCCTTTTGACTCGCTTTGAGCAAAAACATCATGAATGCAGCGGCTAGCTTTAATCGATTCATTTCGCTCTGCTCCTCTCCCTCTTTTTTTCATCAGCAGATTGCGCTGCCATAAGGTCCATGTATGTCTGCTTCTCTTACGCTGTAGCAAAAGCAAAATGCGGTTCGTTTTGATAGATGGTGATCCAGCCGCCAGATTGCACTAAACAAAGCTGCGCTTCTTTACGGGGATCAAATCTCAACTGGTGTCTCGTCATCATCAGCACCCTCCTGACCTTCCTCTCTTTCTGTTTGATAACCGCATCGCTTCAGATCATATGACCAATAGCATTTTGGGTATCCAAAATCATTGATTTGTGTCACCATTGGATGTTCAATATTCATTCTAGTTTTCTCTCCCTCCACATGTATTCAGATGAACCTGCCTCTAAATTACCCTTTATGTGTAACTCAGAAGCAAAAAAAATCACTTATTCCTTATGTTTCACCACTTCTAATGCTAGAGTAATTCATTTAAAAGCAGTATTGGTTTGTCATTTCAAGTATCTCATTCAATCTTTTCGTCATTTTTCAAATTTCATTTCTCTAATCATTACTCGATATGTGTAAGTTATATTCATGATGATAATATACACATAAAGGGTAAGTCAATCATTTTTTATTCTTTTTGTGTATTTATTTATCTTTTCCGTGTAATTCATGATAGAATTTACACATAATAAGAAAAAAGGTGTTTCCAATGGAAAATATGACTGGAAAGATTTTAACTGAATTGAGAGAGAAGCATGGATGGAGTAAGTCAACCGTTGCTAAAAAACTCGGATTAAAGGCAATGTCTACCTATGCAAACTGGGAATATGGACTAAGAAAACCAGACGGTGAGATGATTGTAAAAATCGCTGAACTGTACGGGGTTTCAACAGATTATCTCCTTACAGGGAAAGACAAAAGCATGGTCGATCATGATCTTGCAAATGATCCTGATTTACAAATTGCGTTTAAAGCTGCCTCCGATTTTTCCGAAGAAGCACGAAGACAAACCATCGATTTTATTCACTACATTAAAGAGAAAGAGAAGCAAAAAGGCCGTCAGCCAAAACAGCAAGATGACAAATAGGTTCCGGCTGCACGCATAGTATCTCATGATCTCTATTGATAAAGCATCACATTGCTGGGTATATGCCCAGCTTTTTTTATGCCTCTTTTTTCTCCTGAAAAAGAGAATGGTGCTCTTACGTTCTTCCAAACAGAAGGTGCTCATGCAGCTGCACAGCCTAAAGAACCAGTCATAGCAAAAGCTCCTATTATGAATAAAGTGATTACTGTGAACCGTACGCTTCCTGTAGGTTCATCGATCGCTGTCTCTCTTCCAGCAAGCCAAATCTCTGTGACGGGTGCAACTTATGCGATCCAATTAGACCAAACTGCTCCGAATTTCACATGGATTCGTGCTGTACAACGCGGTTCTGTGACGGTTTCCTACTATAATTCATTGGGTGAGCGTGTCATTAACTATATTACGGTTCGCTAAGCTATCCATCTATACATATCAAAAGGCGATGACCTATGTTCATCGTCTTTTGGTGATGCTGATTTGAATGCACTTGGACATTCACCAGTGCTTGCCATCGCCCCTCATATATGTTAACTTTTAATAATATTAAGTTAACATATATAGGGGGGCTTATGATGGCAAAACAAACGTCTATGTCTTGGGAAGCAATAGCGGAGCAGGCGATGAAAAATGAACCGATTACGTTGCAAGAGGGCCTTAACATTCTTGAAGCAGATGACGGAGATTTGTTACCTATTATGCACGCAGCCTATCAAGTAAGATATCATTTTTTCCAAAAAAAGGTGAAGTTGAATATGATCTTTAACGCTAAAAGTGGATATTGTCCAGAAAACTGTGGGTACTGTTCACAGTCAGTGATTTCAAGCGCTCCGGTTGAAAAATATACGATGCTTGATCAGAAGACCATTGTGGCAGGCGCACGTGAGGCATTAAAACGAAAAGCAGGTACTTATTGCATTGTGGCAAGTGGGAGAGCGCCTACGCACCGGGAATTAGATGAGGTCACTGCGGCAGTAAAAGAGATCACAGACACCATGCCATTGAAAGTATGTGCATGTCTAGGGTTATTAAATGAAGAAAAAGCGATGCGACTGAAGGAAGCTGGTGTTCATCGCTATAATCACAATATCAATACACATCATGACCATCATGAGCACATTACAACCAGCCATACATATGACGACCGTGTCTCAACTCTTCAGCAGGTCAAGCAATCCGGAATGTCACCGTGCTCAGGGGTCATTATTGGAATGGGTGAAAGCAATCAGCAAATTGTTGAAATGGCGTTTGCTCTCAGAGCACTTGATGCTGATTCGATTCCAGTCAACTTTCTTCATGCCATTGAAGGAACCCCCCTTGAGCATCAAGAACGAACACATCCGATCAAGGCATTGAAGGTTTTGGCGTTGATGAGATTCATCAACCCTACAAAGGAAATTCGAGTCTCTGGGGGGCGAGAATTTAATTTACGTACACTCCAACCGCTTGCCCTGTATGCTGCAAACTCTATTTTCGTTGGCGATTATTTGACCACAAAGGGGCAACAAGTGCAAACAGATCATCATATCATTGAGGATTTAGGTTTTGAGATAGAAGAATGTGCGCTATAAGAAAAAGTCTGCCGTTTGATGCGGCAGACTTTTTGTGATCTTTTATGGAAATTGACAGTCCCTCTACCTTCTTCACGGTGTTTATGTAGTCTCCTGTCTCTTAAACACTAAACCAGGAGAATAGATTCATTTTATACCAATTTCAGAGAATTTATTTCCTGTTTAAAAGTGCTGCAAATAAAAAACTACCCTTCTAAAAGAGTAGTTTACATACTTACATAAACAGAATAAATAAAATCAGACCGAGAATAATTCGGTAAATCGCAAAAGGCACCAGTTTGATTTTATTGATCAGTTTGAGGAAGAATCGAACAACGAACAGAGCCACAATAAATGCACTCACAAAACCGACAATAAAGAATGGAAGCATATCTGTTGTTAGATGCTCTGCATTTTTGACGAGTGTTAAGAAACTTGCGCCCGCCATGATTGGCATCGCCATGATAAACGTAAAATCAGCCGCAGCTCGGTGATTCAGACCAAGGATGACACCACCTGCGATGGTAGAACCTGAGCGTGAGAAGCCAGGCCATAATGCCAAACATTGAAACAGCCCGATATAAAGAGCCTGCCGATAGGTCATGTTATCAACAGAATGTGTTTCTGTTTTACGTTTGTTGATCCAGTCAGCGACAAGCATGAGCACTGCTCCTAAGATCAAACCGACGGCTACCGTTCTGACGTCAAATAAATATTTATCAATGTAATCCTCAAATAAGAATCCTAAAATAACAGCAGGGACGAGTCCAACAGCAATTTGAGCAATGGTCAACTTATGTCCGCTACGCTTTTGTTCTTCAGTGATGTTCTTCTTTAAACCTAACAAATTCAGAATACGATCTTTAAACACGATCATCACGGCTAAAATAGAGCCTAGCTGAATCACAACTTTAAATGTGTTCGCCGCCTCTGAACCAATGAGTTCCTTCGATTTTAACCAAAGATCATCGACTATGATCATGTGTCCAGTAGACGAGACAGGCGCATATTCTGTTAAACCTTCTACAATTCCTAAAACCAGTGCCACGAATAATTCCCATACATTCATGATTTTCTTTCCTTTCACTTCTGATCTTTTGAACAGGTCAAACTTCTATGTTCACATAAAGATAAGCTTTCTTTTTCGAAAGCTCGTCTTTATGATACTATACTTTTTTCAAAAAAAGATTATGACATTAAACCTTTTCTTCTTTATACAGATTGGATCGCATTTTGAACCAATCAAATAAATGGGTTGTGATGACTTTCAGAACTGCGTATGTAGGGATAGCGACAATGACACCTACCACGCTGAACAGCTTCCCTGCTGTTAACAGAACAAATATGATGGTAATCGGGTGGATATGGAGATTTTTCCCCATGACCTGCGGAGAAATAAATTTCCCTTCAATGAGCTGGACAACTGTCCAAACAATGATCAACTTGAGCAGCATCACTGGTGACGTTACGAGCGCAATGACAATCGCTGGTGTAATGGCAATCGTTGGCCCAAGATAAGGAACTACACTTGTAAACGCAGCAATAATGGCTAGCAGTAAAGCGTAATCTAAGCCGATGATCATGTACCCAATTAAAAGCAAGATGCCAATACAGAAGCTGACAATGATTTGACCAAGGATGTACGAGCTCAGACGATGATTCATTTCATGAAGCACGACATGAGTGTGTTCTCTTAGCTTATTCGGAATAAACTTCAGGAAATAATCAGGCAGTTTTTTGCCGTCTTTTAATAGATAAAACAGGATGAATGGGACAGTCACAATCGAGATAATGACTTCAGTCAGCGCACCTAGGAATGTCCCTACGCCTGTGAAAGTACTTTCCAAAATCTTTGTCGCTTGACTTGACGCTTTACTCGCTAATTCTGACACGTTAAAATTCATCGTATTCTGCACTTGATTAATGAAGTTACTGCCAGTTAATTGTCTAATCTGGTCTTCTACCGTATCGACGTATTTCGGCAGGTTATGAAACAGACTCATCGTTTGTGCTTGTAAAAATGGAATTATGGACACAATCGTCACTGTGATAATGCCAATAATGGCAATATATAAAAGCAATATTGAATAAATCCGCTTGACTCTCATTCTTTCTAATAAGTTGACCACTGGATTTAATAAATAATACACAACCCCAGTTAAAATTATCGGTAAGGCAATGGTTTTGATCAGTACAATGAGCGGTGTGAAAATAAAAGATGTCTTCATGAAAACAAGGATATTCAACCCGATTAATAACAGGATGAGTAAAAAGAGAACAAACTTGTTATCCAGAAAAAACTTTCTAAATCGACTGCTCCACATTTGCATAGAATTCATATTGTTCCTCCAAACACCGGCTATTTATTAGTAAATTGTACACTACTTCATCATGATTTGGTGATCATTGTTTCTGCTATTTTCCCATTTAGCAATGGACATTGCCCATAAAATCAGAAGCGGCTGTCCAATGAGCCTTAGCCACAATGCGGCTCGTTCTGTACTCTCTTGTCCTGGAAATGGGATGCCTACTTGCGCAGCAAATAGATTTGCTGGGGAAACCAAGATCAGATAGACAGCTATCCACTTTGCCGCTTGTTTTCTTACGTTTGGCAGAAAGAGGAGACCTGCCATCAACCACTCCAAACAAGCAGTCGTATAGACGATCACATAAGGAAAGGGCCACCCCACCATCATACGGGCAAAGCCTTCCGGCTCTAACACATGAAAAACACCGGCTGCGATGAATACTAGCGAAAACATGTATGTACTTCCTATGTGTAAGGTGTACTTCATGTTCGTTTCCTCTTCTCCCTTCTTTTGAGTATTACCCGAATGAAAGGAGAAACTACCACTTTTCGAACATTTATATCCTTTATGTAAGACGCACCGGCCATTGAAAAGGTTTCATCAGCTTTTATATAAAAAAGAATATCCTTTCATACAAACGCTTTCAAAGGTTGTATAATCAGAGAAAAGAAGATGGAGGGGATGACATGGTTCGATTTGCTGTGATAGGAACCAATTGGATTACCGATCGATTTTTACAATCAGGTGAAGAAATTGCAGATTTCACATGCACAGCCTTCTATTCACGCTCCGCTGAAAAAGGGGAAGCGTTTGCCAAGAAATACGGCATTGAAACGGTCTTTACAAATGTACATCAAATGGCGGCAAGTGATGCATTTGATGCTGTCTATATTGCCAGTCCTAACGCCCTTCACAAAGAGCAAGCCATCTTGATGATGGAACATAAAAAGCACGTACTATGCGAAAAGCCATTGGCCTCTCATCGGAAAGAGGTTGAACAAATGATTGCAGTAGCTAAACAACACCAAGTTTGTTTGATGGAGGCGATGAAAACCACATTTCTGCCAAATTTCCTTCAAGTCAAACAGCATCTTCAGGAACTAGGCACTATTCGGCAAGTGGTGGCACATTATTGTCAATATTCCTCCAAATATGATGATTATCGAAATGGTCACACCCTAAACGCATTTAAGCCTGAACTTTCTAATGGCTCCTTAATGGATATCGGTGTGTATCTCGTTTTTCCAATGATTGATTTATTTGGACTGCCTCATGAAATCACAGCCAGAGGCTACAAACTGTCTTCTGGTGTGGATGGAAACGGCTCGCTACTTTTGCAGTATGACCAGCATCAAGCACTTCTTTTTCATTCTAAAATCTCTACGTCTCATTTATCTGCTGAAATTCAAGGAGAAGATGCCACTATGGTGATGGACCAATTCCACCGCCCTTCTCGTATCACCATTCACAATCGCGATGGAAATCAAAAAGACATTTCTCTCAAAGATGATCAGCCAGCCATGTTTTATGAAATTGAGCATTTTATCAAATGTATTCAAGAAGAAAAGGGGCAGTCACCGATTAATACGTTTGCTTTATCCGTTCAAACGATGTCTGTGATGGACGAGGCAAGACGCCAGATGGGCATCATGTATCCTGCTGACCGAAAGACAGGTGAATAGGCTTTTAAATCATGAACAAAGGGAACAACAAACATAGCGTAGCCCTTTGTTCTGTTTTGTGTGAAAGAATTACTTGGCCGCTAATACATCGGCAAATGCTTTTACATATGGCGGAAGATCTGGCGGACGTCTGCTTGATACGAGGTGACCATCTGTGACGACGGCTTCATCCAACCAGACAGCGCCAGCATTTGTCATATCATCTTTAATGCCGGGGGTACTTGTGACTTTTTTGCCTTGAAGAATCCCTGCTGAAATGAGCACCCAGCCAGCATGGCAAATTTGTCCGATTGGTTTACCTTGTGTATCAAACGTGCGAACGATGTCTAATACTTCTGGATATCGGCGTAGTTTATCAGGCGCCCATCCGCCTGGAACAAGTACAGCATCATAATCATCCGCAGTAATGGAATAAAAATCTGCATCTGACACGGCAGGTACACCATACTTTCCAATGTATTGATGGTCTGCTTTTTCACCTACAAGATGAACCGTTGCCCCTTCCTCTCTTAAACGAAGTACCGGATACCATAGCTCTAAATCCTCAAACTCATCACTCACAAAAGCAATGACCTTTTTATCTGATAGACGCATCTTATCTCTCCTTTTCATCCTAATATCTCTATTGTACGAGATCATCACTTAAAAAGAAAAGCGGTTCCCCTTAGGAGAACCACTTTCACCTGTTCATCTATTCATTGATCTTGAATTTTTTAGTTAACTCACGCAGCTCTTCCGCCATTTGAGATAGCGTCGTTGATGACGAACTAATCTCTTCCATTGAAGCTAACTGTTCTTCAGCAGATGCCGCAATATCTTGGATACTTGCGGAACTTTCCCTAGATACATCAGCAATTTCATTGACTGCCTTTGAAATTTGTTCAGAGCCTTTTGATAGTTCACGTACAGTTGTATTCATTTCATTAATTCTTGCTGCAATTTCTGCTGTTTGTTGGTTAATTTGTGAGAAGCTTTCTTTCGTTTGGTCTGTAATTGAAAGTCCACTTTTCACTTCTTCATTCACAGATTTGAACATATTTTGAGATGTTTCAATTTCAGATACAATTTCTTTCACGAGTTTCTCAATTTCTTTTGCTGAATCCGATGATTGAACGGCAAGCTTACGTACTTCTTCTGCTACAACAGAGAAACCTCTGCCTGATTCGCCAGCTCTTGCCGCTTCAATTGCTGCATTGAGTGCGAGTAAATTCGTCTGATCTGCAATGCCATTGATGACACCTAAAATGTTCGTAATGTCTTTTGACTTATGCTCTAAGCCGTTGATGACACTTTCAGCTTCTTTCACTGAATGATCAATTGTTTGCATTTGTCCAACCGTTTGCTCCACAAGCTGTCCACCTGTTTCAGCCACTGTTTTCGATTGAGCAGATGACGCGGTAATCACATCAGAAGTTTGTGCCACTTCGTTTAGACCATCGTTCATTTGTTTCAAATGTTGTGCACTTTGTTCCACCATTTCACTTTGGTTTTCATTTCCATTCGAGAAAGTTTCAATTGATGATGTAATATGCTCTGTTGCTTGCGTTGTTTGACCTGCACTTGCCGTCAGTTCTTCAGACGATGATGCGACATTCTCAACTGACGTCTGAACGGCTTCGATCACATCTCTTAGTGATTCACTCATTTCATTAAAGCTTGCGCTCAGCTGGCCAAACTCATCTTTTGATCGAACAGTAATTTTTTCTGTCAAATCTCCCTCACTGATCTTCTTGGAAGAAGCGACAATCATGGAAAGTGGTTTCGTAATAGAACGAATGATAAAGAATATCAAAATACCGCCAATGATGAGGGCGCCGACTAAAATGATAGCGGCCATGTTAAAGACCGGCTTCGCAGCATCTTCCACCTCACTCACGAACATTGTACCGACAACTTTCCAGCCCGTCAGCTTGTTCGTCATGAATTCCATTTGTTTTTCATTACCCTCAAGCTGATAACTGATAAATCCTTCATCTTCTGTGTAAACCTTATCTAACCAATCACCAGATAATTTTGTTCCAGCTTTTTTTGTTGGATGTGCAACAAAGGTACGATCAGGACTTCCGATAAAGGCATAGCCTTTTTTCCCGATGTTGATGCTATTTGATTCTTTTACTAGATTCGCAATGTCTAAGTTCATGGCAATGACACCCGAACCGTCTTCTAATTTTTTAGAAATCGTGACAACTAGCGTACCTGTTGAGGCAGTTGGATATGGAGCAGAGACAGATAGCTCACCATTTTTGGCCCAGCCATCTTTATACCAATCTCTTTCCGTCGCGACATAATCTGCCGGCATTTTTTTATCAGGATATCTTGTAAACACTTTTCCATCACTTGAAGCGACAAAAATACCTTCTGTGTCTTCATTCATACTCATGAACTGTTCAAATCGTCCTTGAATATCTGTCGTCCCTTTTTGCTTAAGCTTTTTCGCCGTGATCCATTGACTGAAGAAATCGGTTGCATCGGTTTTACCTTTGACAACCTTCGTAATATTTCTATCAAGCTGCTCCACATTTTCCTTTGCGCTTTGCATGATTTGATCGTTTAAGGAAGTGCTTGCAGTATGATAGGATGAAAACGCCAAAACGATAATTGGACATAAAAGAATAAATAAGAATGAGAATACGAGCTTTTTAGAAATGGATGGCTTTTTGAAATACTGTATGAATTTCATAAAAAAGAAAACCCCTTTTAGTAAGATAGTATATATATCGGAAGTACTACTAGGTTGTTTACTATTTTTATTTATTTAAGTTAAAATACGTATAAATTACCCAAATTTTATGCAAGGATTTGAAAAACACCTGACATCAAATGTCAGGTGTTCCGCTGTTTTCTCTTATATTTTAAATTGTTTGATGATCTCTCTTAATTCTTCTGCCATCTGTGATAAAGTTGCGGAGGAGGAGCTGATCTCTTCCATTGATGCTAACTGTTCCTCTGCTGAAGCCGCAATATCTTGGAAGCCTGCAGAGTTTGCACGTGAAAGTTCTTCGATTTGATGAACAGCTTGTGACATATCTTTCGAGCCATGGGTAATCTGCAACGCAGATTCATTGATTTGTTTCATTTCTTCTGTCATTTCAGATGTTTTATGGGTGATTTTCTCAAAACTCACTTTGGTTTCATCTGTAATTTTTAATCCCGATTGAACTTCACCTGCTACTTGCTTAAACATTTGCTGTGATTTTTCAATCTCCTCCACAATCTCGTTCGTTAGGCTTTCAATTTCTTTTGAAGAGCTGCCTGATTGCTCTGCCAGCTTGCGCACTTCTTCTGCGACAACTGAGAACCCTCTTCCAGCTTCTCCTGCTCTTGCTGCTTCAATCGCTGCATTTAAGGCAAGAAGATTCGTCTGATCTGCGATTCCATTAATGACACCGAGAATGTTTGTAATGTCCTTTGATTTCTTTTCCAAACCTGCAATGACAAGCTCTGCTTCTTTGACTGCCTGTTCAATGATTTGCATTTGGCCTGCTGTTTTTTGTACGAGTTCTCCACCACCCTCGGCGGTTTCGCTAGATTCAACCGACGACTCCGTCATATGAGATATTGTTTCGACCATGTGTGTTAAGCTGCGGTCCATTTCGTTCAATTGCAAAGCGCTTTTTTCGATCATATCATTCTGATGTTCAGCACTGTTTGAGAACTGTTCTATAGATGATGTAATGTGCTCTGTCGCTTGGGTTGTCTGTCCCGCACTTGCCGTCAGTTCTTCGGATGAGGCCGCCACATTTTCAACTGATTGCTGGACGGCTTGAATGACTTGTTTCAGCTTTGCTGACATATCGTTAAAGCTTTGTGCAAGCTTGCCGACTTCATCGTTAGAACGAATCTCAATTTGCTGTGTGAGATCACCCTGACTAATTTTCTCAGCTGATTCAGATAGCGCTATCATTGGTTTTCGAATCGATCTAATGATGAAATAGATTGCGATTCCCCCAATCACAATGGATGCTGCAAGTATGATCATCGTTAATTGAAGCACAGGCTGTGCTGCTTCCTTTACTTCATTCTCATACATCGTCCCACCTAGCTTCCAGCCAGTGGCCTCATTGGTCGCAAAAAACATGAACTTTGGCTGCCCATTGTAATCATATTCAAAACTGCCTTCCTTTTTGTTAAACATCTGTGTGACAAAATCACCTGTCAATTTCTCACCAGTCTTTTCTGTTTTATGGGCAACATACCGTTGATCTGATGTGGTCACAAAGGCATAGCCTTCTTTCCCAATTTTAATATTCAATGTATCCTTTATCACTTCATTGAGACGCATATTGATACCAATGGCACCAGAACCATCTGCTAATTGTTCTGATATCGTGATGAGCAGGTCATCAGATGACTTGTCAACAAAAGGATCTGAGATGATCACGTCCTGCTCTTTCATCGATTGTTGAAACCAATCTTCATTTTTTGCACTTTTTGCACTGCCTTTATGTAACTCGGAATATTCAAATAGCTTACCATTTTGGTCTGCTACAAACGCCTCAACCACATCTTCATCTGTCTTCGCCAATTGCTCTAATTGCATCATAAGTACCTCTTTGTTCTTTGCTTTCAGTTTATCTTTTTTAAAAGATTGAGATAAATATGTAACGATATCAATTTTAGGCTGAACCTCTTTATTAATGGAATCATTTAATTGCTGAACACCATTTGCAGCACTAGACATAATTTCCTCATGAAGCGATTCGGATGCCACTTCATAAGAGAACGTTGCCAATACAAGAATGGGTACGAGAAGAATGAATAAAAAAGCGGTAATTAATTTTTTTATCATCGTAAAGCGCTTAAAAAAATTGAATTTTTTCATTTTTTTACTCCTTTTGATTTGTTTTTTATAAACTCACTACTATATTAATAGGCAAAAAGCATTACTTTTGCAAGTTTAAAAACCGATGAAATATAAAATAGTCGTAAATATCTGCTGTTCTTAGTTTATAAAGAGGAAAGAGCCTCCGCCTAGAGGCACCTTCAGTGTTTCTATTCGATCTTAAATTTGCTAATGAGGTCACGCAATTCTTCTGCCATAGAAGAAAGTGTGGCGGAGGATGAACTAATTTCTTCCATTGACGCCAATTGTTCTTCCGCTGAAGCTGCGATGTCTTGAATATTCGCTGAGCTCTCGCGTGATACGTCTGAGATCTCACGTACAGCTTCTGATACGTGTGCTGAGCCTTCTGAAAGCTGAACAACGGTTTGATTCATGGATTGTAGCTGATCTGAAATTTCCTTTGTCATGTCAAAAATATCATGGAAGCTCACTTTCGTTTGTTCCGTGTAGTTTAACCCTGATTGCACTTCATGGTTTACTGCTGAGAACACTTCCTGTGATACATCAATATCTTGCACGATTTCTTTGATCAGGTTCTCAATCTCTTTTGCTGAACCTGAAGATTGAACAGCGAGTTTCCTCACTTCTTCTGCTACGACTGAGAAACCTCGACCTGATTCACCTGCTCTTGCTGCTTCTATGGCCGCATTGAGCGCAAGTAAATTCGTTTGATCGGCAATCCCATTGATGACGCCGAGAATTTGTGTAATGTCTTTTGATTTACTTTCTAGTGAGTTGATGACGTGTTCCGCCTTTTTCACTGATTGATCAATGACATTCATTTGTGAAGCGGTTTTTTCTACAAGTTGACCGCCATCTCCTGCGATATCTGTTGATTTGATTGATGATGTGGTAATGGATTGAGCAGCCTCATTCATCTGTTGTAGGCTTTGGTTCATATCCGCTAATTCCATGGAGCTCGTTTCCACTTTATCATTTTGACTTTCATTTCCTCTAGAGAATTGTTCAATGGATAATGTAATATGTTCAGTTGCTTTACTAGTTTGTTCCGCACTTGCGGTTAGTTCTTCTGAAGAAGAGGCAACATTTTCGACTGAGGTTTGAACAGCACCAATGAGAGATCTTAATGAGTCAACCATGGTGTTAAAGCCTTCACCGACTTGTCCGATTTCGTCATTTGATTGAATTTGAATTTTATCTCGTAAATCTCCACTGCTTACTTGTTTCGAGAATTGGGCTAGGCGAGTTAATCTGCTAGATATGGAGCGAACGATAAAGAAGACTAGGGTTCCTGCTACGATGAGTGTCACACTGAATACGATAATGGCGGTATTGAAAACCGGCTTGGCGGCATCTTCTACTTCTGATACGAGCATTGTTCCACCAATTTTCCAGCTCGTCAGTTCATTGGTTACATAGGCAACCTTTTTATCTATTTCTTTAAAGGTATAACTACCTTTTCCTTGTTTCTTTTGATAAATAATGTCGGCAAGGCTTTTATCTACCTTACTTCCTGATTTTTGAGTTGGGTCAGCTAGAACAGTTTGATCCTGTTCCATGATGAAGGCATAGCCTTTTTGACCAATTTTGATTTCTTTTAGTTTATCAAGCAGGCTGTCAATTTCCATATCAATCCCGATGACGCCTGAACCATCTTTCATTTTTTCCGCGATGGTGATGACCATTTTACCACCTGATGCGGCAGGATATGGCTTTGTAATGATCTGCTCGCCGTTTTCTGCTTTCATCGCATCTTGATACCATGGTCGTTCTCTTGGATCATAGCCATCCGGCATTTTTTCTACAGGGTATTGCATGAACAATCCCTTTTCAGATCCTGCATAGAAGGCAGAGACTTCTTTTTCATTAATTGTTCCATATTGTTGCAATTCTTTGATGGTCGCATTTCTATTTTTTTCTTGAATATTAGAAGCTTTTAAAGTGTCTGCGAATATGCTGACAGCCTCTGCTTTGTTTCCGATATTATCATTGATTAACGCATCGAACGTATTGAGCTGACTGATGGTACTGCCCATAATCTGCTTATCTAGCTCTGTCTTTGATGTGAAATACGAACTAATGGAGAGGACCAATGTCGGCAGAATCAGGACCAATAAAAAGGTATTGATTAATTTTTTTGAAATAGATGGTTTTTTGAGCCATTGTATCATCTTTTTCATATTCTCTTTCCTCCTTTGCTTCTCTTCAATTATTATCGGATGAAAGTCATATTTTTAGAGACTCGAAATGAAGCTGTGAAAAATAAAAAAAGTATCCTGACAAATCTGGATACTTTTTCATGGAATTTATTTAAATTTTAAATCGACTCGTTAAATCTTTTAATTCTTCTGCCATATTCGCAAGCGTCACAGAGGATGAAGTGATTTCTTCCATTGATGCGAGCTGTTCTTCAGCTGATGCTGCGATGTCCTGAATATTCGCTGAGCTCTCGCGTGATACATCTGAGATCTCACGTACAGCTTCTGATACGTGTGCTGAGCCTTCTGAAAGCTGAACAACGGTTTGATTCATGGATTGTAGCTGATCTGAAATTTCCTTTGTCATGTCAAAAATATCATGGAAGCTCACTTTCGTTTGTTCCGTGTAGTTTAACCCTGATTGCACTTCATGGTTTACTGCTGAGAACACTTCCTGTGATACATCAATATCTTGCACGATTTCTTTGATCAGGTTCTCAATCTCTTTTGCTGAACCTGAAGATTGAACAGCGAGTTTCCTCACTTCTTCTGCTACAACTGAGAAACCTCGACCCGATTCACCTGCTCTTGCTGCTTCTATGGCCGCATTGAGTGCGAGTAAATTCGTTTGATCGGCAATGCCATTGATGACCCCGAGAATTTGTGTAATGTCTTTTGATTTACTTTCTAGTGAATTAATGACGTGTTCTGCCTTTTTCACTGATTGATCAATGACATTCATTTGTGAAGCAGTCTTTTCAACAAGCTGACCGCCATCTCCTGCGATATCTGTTGATTTGATTGATGATGTGGTAATGGATTGAGCAGCCTCATTCATCTGTTGTAGGCTTCGATTCATCTCCTCTAACTCCACGGAGCTCGTTTCTACTTTGTCATTTTGACTTTCATTTCCTCTAGAGAATTGTTCTATGGATAATGTAATGTGTTCAGTTGCTTTACTTGTTTGTTCTGCGCTTGCGGTGAGTTCTTCTGATGAAGAAGCAACATTTTCTACTGAGCTTTGAACAGCACCAATGAGAGATCTTAATGAATCAATCATGGTATTAAAGCCTTTGGCAACTTGTCCAATTTCGTCATTTGATTTGATTGTCAGTTTATTCTGTAAATCACCACTGCTTACTTTTTCCGAGAAATTGGCCAGGCTAGTTAATCTGCCAGATATGGAGCGAACAATGAAGAAGACTAGGGTTCCTGCGACGATGAGTGTCACACTGAACACGATAATGGCGGTATTGAAAACCGGCTTAGCTGCATCTTCTACTTCTGATACGAGCATCGTTCCACCAATTTTCCAACCCGTCAGTTCATTGGTCACATACGCAACTTTTTTATCGATTCCTTCAAAGGTGTAATCACCTTTTCCTTCTTTCTTTTGATAAATAATATCGGCAAGGCTTTTATCTACCTTATTTCCTGATTTTTGGGTCGGGTCAGCTAGAACAGTTTGATCCTGTTCCATGATGAAGGCATAGCCTCTTTGCCCAATTTTGATTTCTTTTAGTTTTTCAATTAGGCTGTCAATTTCCATATCAATCCCGATGACGCCTGAACCATCTTTCATTTTTTCTGCGATGGTGATGACCATTTTACCAGTTGACGCCGCTACATATGGCTTTGTGATCACTTGTTTTCCATTTTCAGCATTCATCGCCTCTTGATACCATGGACGTTCTCTTGGATCATAACCATCAGGCATTTTTTCTACAGGGTATCGCATGAACAATCCTTTTTCAGATCCTGCGTAGAAGGCAGAGACTTCTTTTTCATTAATTGCTCCATATTGTTGCAATTGTTTAATCGTCGCATTTCTATTTTTTTCTAGGATATTAGAAGCTTTTAGAGTTTCAGTAAAAACGCTGACAGCCTCTGCTTTGTTTCCAATATTATCATTAATTAACGCATCGAACGTATTGACCTGACTCATGGCACTACCCATAATCTGCTTATCAAGTTCTGCCTTTGATGTAAAGTATGAACTAATGGAAAGGACCAATGTCGGCAAAATAAGGACCAACAAAAAGGTGATGATTAATTTTTTTGAAATAGATGGTTTTTTGAACCATTGAATCATCTTTGTCATATTTTCTTTCCTCCTTATTACTCTTAAGTTAATATCGGGTATAAGTCATAACTTTTAGAGTTCCGAAAAGAAATATAATTAAAAAAGTACCCAAAGTAAATTTGGGTACTTTTTCCATCTGATTAAATTTTAAATCGACTCGTTAAATCTTTTAACTCTTCTGCCATATTCGCAAGCGTCACTGAGGATGAAGTGATTTCTTCCATTGATGCGAGCTGTTCTTCAGCTGATGCTGCGATGTCCTGAATGTTTGCTGCACTCTCTCTCGACACTTCACGCATTTCCTGCATGGTTTGAGAGACAAGCTTCGATCCACTGGATAAATCGCCAGCTGTATCGTTTAATTGGGTTAGCTGTTTCGACATTCCTTCTGCTGCCTCGTATATGTTTTGGAAGCTTTCTTTTGCTTCTTCTGTCATACCGAGTCCTGCATGTACTTCTCGATTGACAGCTTTGAACATGTCTTGAGATTTGGCAATTTCTGAAACAATTTCTTGGATTAGGTCCTCAATTTCTTTCGCTGAATCTGCTGATTGGACTGCTAGTTTTCTGACTTCCTCTGCAACAACTGAGAAGCCTCGGCCTGATTCACCAGCTCTTGCTGCTTCTATGGCCGCATTGAGTGCTAGTAAATTTGTTTGATCGGCAATGCCATTAATGACACTTAAAATACTCGTAATATCTTTTGACTTGTCTTCTAATTCTTTCATGACCTGTTCCGCTTCTTGAACGGACGTGTCAATGTGTTTCATTTGATTCGCTGTGCTTTCAACGATACGACCGCCTTGACCAGCTGCTTCAGTCGATTGTAATGATATCGCCGCAACTTCTGATGACGTTTGTGACATCCCTTGCAGTCCTTCATTCATCGTCACAAGCTGATTGGTGCTTGATTCGACTTTCTCATTTTGCGCTTCGTTACCATTTGAAAACTGTTCAATTGACAATGTAATATGTTCTGTTGCTTTACTTGTCTGTTCTGCGCTTGCAGTCAGTTCTTCTGATGAAGAAGCAACGTTTTCAACTGACGATTGGACCGCACCAATGAGAGATCTTAATGAGTCAACCATGTTATTAAAGCCACTAGAGACTTGTCCAATTTCGTCATTTGAATTGACTGTTAGTTTGTCTCGTAAATCACCACTACTAACTTTTTTCGAGTAATTGGCAAGGCTAGTTAATCTGCCTGATATGGAGCGAACGATGAAGAAGACTAGGGTTCCTGCTACGATGAGTGTCACACTAAACACGATGATCGCTGTATTGAAAACGGGCTTAGCTGCATCTTCTACTTCTGATACAAGCATCGTTCCACCAATTTTCCAGCCTGTCAGTTCGTTGGTCACATACGCAACTTTTTTATTGATTCCTTCAAAGGTATAATCACCATTTCCTTCTTTCTTTTGATAAATAATATCGGCAAGGCTTTTATCTACCTTACTTCCTGTTTTTTGAGCTGGGTCAGCTAGAACGGTTTGATCCTGTTCCATGATGAAGGCATAGCCTTTTTCCCCAATTTTGATTTCTTTTAGTTTTTCAAGCACGCTATCAATTTCCATATCTAACCCGATCACACCTGAACCATCTTTCATTTTTTCTGCGATGGTGATGACCATTTTACCAGTTGATGAGGATTGATAGGGCTTTGTGATGATTTGCTTGCCGTTTTCTGCATTCATTGCTTCTTGATACCACGGGCGTTCTGTTGGATCATAGCCATCTGGCATTTTTTCTACAGGGTATTGCATGAACAATCCTTTTTCAGACCCTGCATAAAACCCAGCAACTTCTTTTTCATTAATTGTTCCATATTGTTGAAATTCTTTGATGGTCGCTTTTCTATTTTTTTCTTGAATATTAGAAGCTTTTAGCGTCTCTGCAAAAACGCTGACAGCCTCTGCTTTGTTTCCAATATTATCATTGATTAATGCATCAAACGTATTGACCTGACTCATGGCACTGCCCATAATCTGCTTTTCTAACTCAGTTTTTGATGTGAAATATGAACTAATGGAGAGGACCAGTGTTGGCAAAACGAGGACCAACAAAAAGGTGAAGATTAATTTTTTTGAAATGGATGGTTTTTTGAACCATTGAATCATCTTTGTCATTTTCTTTCCTCCTTATTACTCTTAAGTTAATATATCGGATATAAGTCATGAATTTAGAGTCCCGAAAAGAAATATAATTAAAAAAAGTACCCAAAATAAACTTGGATACTTTTTCATATATGATTAAATTTTAAATCGACTGGTTAATTCTTTTAGTTCTTCCGCCATATTCGCAAGCGTCACAGAGGATGATGTGATCTCTTCCATTGATGCGAGCTGCTCTTCAGCTGATGCCGCAATATCTTGAATACTTGCTGCACTTTCTCTTGAAACTTGACGCATTTCCTGCATGGCTTGAGAGACAAGCTTCGATCCACTGGATAGATCGACAGCGTTATCGTTTAATTGGGTAAGCTTTTGCGACATCCCTTCCGCTGCCTCGTATATGTTTTGGAAGCTTTCTTTTGCCTCTTCTGTCATCCCAAGTCCTGCATGTACTTCTCGATTGACGGCTTTGAACATATCTTGAGATTTGGCGATTTCTAATACAATTTCCTGGATCAGGTTTTCAATTTCTTTCGCTGAATCTGCTGATTGTACAGCTAGTTTTCTGACTTCCTCTGCAACGACTGAGAAGCCTCGACCCGATTCACCAGCTCTTGCTGCTTCTATGGCTGCATTGAGTGCTAGTAAATTCGTCTGATCCGCAATGCCATTAATGACATTCAAAATACTTGTAATGTCTTTCGACTTGTATTCCAATTCTTTCATCACCTGTTCAGCTTCTTGAACAGATGTATCAATATGTTTCATTTGATTGGCTGTGCTCTCAACGACACGACCGCCTTGACCAGCTGCCTCAGTCGATTGTAGTGATACTACCGCGACTTCTGATGACGTTTGTGACATGCCTTGCAGTCCTTCATTCATCGCCACAAGTTGATTGGTGCTTGATTCGACTTTCTCGTTTTGCGCTTCGTTTCCATTTGAAAATTGTTCAATCGACATGGTGATATGCTCTGTTGCCTGACTCGTTTGACTAGCACTTGCTGTCAGCTCCTCAGAAGCCGAAGCCACATTGTCGACAGATTGTTGCACCGCTCGAATGACTTCGCGAAGTGATTCACTCATCTTGCTAAAGCTTCTCGTCAAGTCGCCTATTTCATCTTTCGATTTGGTTTCAAGGGTTTCGGTTAAATCACCTTCGCTCACTTTGTTTGAGAAATCAACAAGATTTCTTAATCCTATCGTGATGGATCGAACGATGAAGAAGATTGCGATACCGCCAAGGATAAAAGAAGTAATTAAAAGAATAATGGCAGAATTCCAAACCGGCTGTGCTGCTTCTTCTGTCTCTGATACAAACATCGTTCCAGCAATTTTCCAACCTGTTAAATCATTCGTGACATAAACGAGACGCTTTTGTTGTCCTTTGTTCTCATATGTAGCTTTTCCCTCTTTATCGTTATAAAGGGTTGATGAAATATTTTCTGTGACCCGAGCGCCCGATTTTTCTTCTGGGTGTGCGACGTATTGTTTATGTTTATTCGCAATAAACGGATACCCTTCTCGGCCAATCTTAATTTCTTTAATTTTATCAACAATATCCTGAACATCTATATCAATACCGATTGCTCCGGAACCATCTTTTAAGCGCTGTGCGATTGTCACGACCATACCATTTGTTGTTGCTGAAATATAAGGATTGGTGATGACCGGTTCCCCTTTTTGATCTTGCATGGCTGATTGATACCAATCGCGTGTGGTAGGGTCGTAGCCTTTGGGCATTTTCACATCAGGATACTGGATAAAATCACCCTTTTTACTTCCTGCATAGAACCCAACAACATCTTCATCATTGATTTTGCTATATATCTCAAAATGCTCATACAGTTCACGTTGATTTTTTTTCTTAAAGTCCTCTGCAGTGGATGTTTGCGTAAATAACTTTACTGCATTTTTTTTGTTCACCAGTTTTTGTTCGATTATGTCATTTAGCTCATTTACTCTTGCATTGGCGCCGTACATGATTTCATGATCTAATTCTTGTTTGGCAATCTGATATGAAATCGCACTTAGTGTGATGATTGGCAATACAAGAACAAGCGCGAATGAAATAATCAATCTCTTTGAAATCGATGGTTTTTTCAACCATTTTATGACACTTTTCATGTTTTTTCCTCCTTATAGACGTTATCTTTTATATCGGACAATTTCATATTTTTTTCATGTTTTTGAAATAAAAAGGATGTCTTTTTGTTAAATTTCACAAATTGATTCCTTGCCCAAGCATCATGCATACGCTAGTAAAAAAGGAGGGCGCTTTTGATATGATTATCCTTTCAGGACAGCCAGTGACAAATGAGCAGCTGGCAGCGTTTCAGTTAGAAGGACAAAAACGAATCATCTTGATGCAGTTACAAGCATCGAATGATACGTTCCGCTATAGGCAAGCATCTGATTTATTATTTGAGGTAACTTTAAGAGCCAACATCATGAATGCCGCAAGAGATTTGAATAAAAGTGGTGCCTCTTTTGCCGTTTTTCAGCGATCACGTGCAAATGAAGAATTTTGGCGAGTCTCAGAGGCCGGTGCACTTGAATTACGCTATCAAGTCGAACCGTCTAAAGGAATCAAAGACATTTTTGAAAATGGGTCAAAATATGCGTTTGAATGTGCGACGGCCATTGTCATTGTCTTTTATATGGGGGTTCTGCAAACTGTAGGAGATGAGAAGTTCAACCGCAGACTGCGAACGTTAACGCTGTATGACTGGCATTATGATACATTGTCGATTTATACAGAACGGGGAAATGACTTTATTTATGGAGATTGTTTATATTTCGAGAATCCAGAATTTAGCTATCAACAGTCTCAATGGCGCGGAGAAAATGTCATTTACTTAGGAGAAGATCAATATTATGGGCATGGACTTGGTATATTAACTGCTGCAGAAATTATCGACAAATTGAATAGCAGAAGGCGACCAGGTGCCGTTCAGTCTGCTTATTTACTCCCGCAAACGACCCGGATGGATGTCATTTATCTACGGCAAATGTTCGGCAGCTAAAAAAGGCCTCTTGTCTGTTAATTATGACAAGGGGCCTTTGTATGCCTTCCGCTCACGATAACATGGGAGCGAACCGAGCATTTTGTTCGCAAGGATCTCCATTTCTGCTAGATCCTTTCTTGTGACTGGAGGATCTTGCTGGCTCCATTTCACATAACGGACAAAGTAGTAGTGGCGAATGGGAGTAAGGACGGCAGCAGAGTGTGGAAAGTCATCAAAAACAAATTCGATTTGACCTTTTTTTCGGTATGAATGTTTTAGGATTTCCATTCGATCACCCCAATTATTTTATGCCTTTGAAAGTTCCTGCATAATATCTTTGACAGGTAATATGGACTGAATACGACCAACACCTTGACCTGCCCAAAGAGCCATCTGATCAAGATTCCCCTCAGCGGCTGCCTTTTTTCTCATCGGTGTTGTCCACCTATGCTGAACCGGGTATGGCAAGGTGGCTTCTTCATGCGGTCTTTCTTTTTCCATCCATTGATTCACAATACCTCTTGCTCTTTTCCCAGAAAAGAGTTTTGTGATGGCTGTTTCACTGCCCTCTGCCTGTAAAATCGCCTGTTTATACACATCGGGTGCAGCACTTTCCTCACTGGCTAAAAAACGTGTCCCTATTTGAACTGCATCTGCTCCAAGTTGAAGGACTGCTTCCACACCTTTTCGCTCGACTATGCCGCCGGCAGCAATTAAAGGGACATGACATAATGGCTTGACCTCAGAGATGAGACTGATGAGTCCCTGCAAAGCATCTCCCTTTGAAGGTAAAAAAGTCCCCCGGTGACCTCCTGCTTCACTCCCCTGTAGCACAATGGCATCCATTCCCTTTTCTTCTAAAAACAGCGCCTCCTCTTTTGTTGTTGCCGTGCCAATTAAAAGCGTTCCTAGTTGTTTGAAACGGCGAATCGTTTGTTCATTTGGGCAAGCAAACGTAAACGATACAATGGGCACTTGTTCCTCTAGGAGAATGTTCATTTTTTGTTCAAAGTCATCCCATAATGCTTGTTCATCAGGTAGCCCATGTGCGTCTGGCAACTCTGGCAATCGCTTTTTCCAAAACGTCAGATCTTCTGCTGTCATCTCTGGAATAGACTCTGGTACAAAAACATTTACCTGAAATGGGTGAGAAGTGAGCTGATTCACCTGTCTAATCTGCTCTCTCATATTCTCTGGCTCTAGGTACCCACTTGCTAAACTGCCAAGCCCCCCAAACGTTGAAACAGCTGCCACAAGCTCCGGTGTTACGGCTCCTCCTGCCATCGGAGCTTGAATGATCGTATGCTTGATCCGAAGTAATGATGTTAATTCTCCCATCTATCATCCCCACCTTTTACTCATTTGAAGACACCTGTACATAAAAGTAGCGGTGTCTCGGCCCATCAAATTCACAGAAGTAAATTCCCTGCCACGTACCAAGCACGAGATCACCTTGATTGACTAATACATGCTGTGAGGCGCCCATAAAACTAGCTTTCATGTGTGCTGCTGTATTTCCTTCCAGATGACGATCCTTCGGATGTTCCCATGGAAATACTTCATCAAGCCGGCGCAACATATCTCGTTTCACGTCTGGATCAGCATTTTCATTGATGGTAATACCTGCTGTCGTATGAGGACAGTAGATCATGACTGTTCCATTTTCAACCCCTGATTCCCGGACATATTGAAGGACTTCATGTGTCACATCTATCATGTCATCACGTCTGTCTGTTTGTACATTGATTTTTCTCATATGAGATACTCCTTTTCGCTAGATTCTATAAAACCATACCCTTTTTGAACGAATCGAATCGCTTCACCGCTCCACCTAAAGTTTACCAAGTAAAAAACCTCGTCAACAAGTACGAGGTTTTACGAAAAATGAATTTTTTTGATTTCGATGGTTCGTATATGATGATCTTCCGCATCCAATATTTTAAATTCACAGCCTTCAGCTTCAATCGTATCTCCATTGGCAAAGTCAATTTTATGTGTCATGATCCAGCCGGCAATTGTGTCGACATCATCATTCTCTATGGCGAGATCCAATAATTCGTTTACCTCATCAATCAGTGCCTTCCCATCCATCACATAGTGGTAGTCACCCTTTTTGACAATATGCGGGGTCTCATCTTGATCATATTCATCACGAATTTCACCCACAATCTCCTCTAATATATCCTCTACAGTGACGAGTCCGGCTGTTCCGCCGTATTCATCCACTAGTACTGACATATGAATCCGTTCTTTTTGCATCAATATGAGTAATTCTTGGATAGGTGTACTTTCAATCACCCGAATCACAGGACGCATCAAATCCTCAATGGTGACATCTTGATGCAGGAAGCTTGCTTTAAACACATCCTTGCTATGAATCACCCCTACCACGTGATCTTTGTCTTCTTTAATGACTGGATAACGTGTATACCTTTCATTCAGCATATAATGTGTGACATCATCAAGCGACTGTTCAATGTCAATGGCTGAAATCTCAGTCCGAGGAATCATAATCTCCCTTGCCACACGGTTGTCGAATTCAAATATTTTATTCACATATTTGTATTCAGACTGGTTGATCTCACCCTTCTCATAGCTTTCAGACAAAATAAGACGCAATTCTTCCTCATTGATCGCCACCTCATGTTCTTTGACAGTGTGAAACCCTAATAATTTCACAATTGCACGTGCAGCACCATTTAACGTCTTGATAAATGGATACATGATTCTATAGAAAAAAATGAGTGGCTTTGCCACAATAAGACTGACGGCTTCTGCTTTTTGTATGGCAATGGTTTTTGGTGCCAGCTCTCCTATGACCACATGCAAAAAGGTAATGATCACAAATGCGATGATAAACGATAATATGTCTGTCAACGCTGAAGGGATCTCAAATTTCTCGAAAATCGGATGAAGGAAATACTCAACAGTTGGTTCTCCTAACCACCCCAAACCTAAGGCGGTAATGGTGATACCTAGCTGACATGCGGATAAATATTCATCGAGATTAGTGATGAGTTTCTGAACATGGATCGCTTTTTTATCTCCGCTTTCAATCAACTGATTGATTTTCGAACCCCTAATTTTCACGATCGCAAATTCAGTGGCAACAAAAAATGCCGTCGCCGCAATGAGTAAGATGACTAAAAACACATTTAAAATATACAAAAAACCCCTTACCTATCATTGGTAAGGGTTCACCTCCTTTGGCGTCAATTAATCATTACGGCCACTAAGGAAGATCATGACAAATCGAAGCAATTCAAATAGTGAGACAAGAGCCGCTGCTACATACGTAAGAGCTGCAGCATTTAATACCTTATTAACTCCTCGTTCTTCACTGCTTCTAATGATTCCTTCTGAAACAATGATCTCTTTTGCACGAGAACTTGCATTAAACTCGACAGGCAATGTGACAAGCTGGAAGAATACAGCAGCTGAAAACAATATAATGCCAAGCCCGATTAAGTTAAGGCTGCCAAGCAATAATCCACCAAGGAAAAGCATTGGGGCAACACCAGATGCAAAGTTCACAACAGGAAAGATCTTATGTCTCAAGACAAGCGCACCATAAGATTCTTGATGCTGCAAGGCATGTCCAACTTCGTGTGATGCGACTGAAATGGCGGAAATCGAATGGCCATAATACACTGGTTCAGATAAACGAACCACACGTTGTGTCGGGTCGTAATGATCAGTCAAAGTTCCTCTTACCGGTTCAACAGGTACATCATATAACCCGTTGCGATCTAAAATATATCGAGCGGTTTCAGCACCTGTTTTCATACTGGTTGCTTCGACCTTCGAATACTTTTCAAAGTTATTCTTCACTTTAAATTGTGCCCAAAATGACAAACCCAATGCGGCAAATGTTAAAAAATAAAAAAACAGCATGCTCATCAGCTTCCTTTTATTTTATATATTTATTTACAATTTTAATGACTTTTATGTAACGTGTACAGCAAAAAGCACTAGGTCTTTTTAAGGGGGATCACAGCACCAATCAAAAAGAAAAAGACGCCCAAGCATGCTGTATAAAATGTCACTGTGCCATATAGATCTTGAAAAAAACGTAGCCTGGAGAAATCATTCACGAAGTGATTCACAGCATTTAAATCAAACACCAATAAGATCACAGCAGATGACAGTAGGTGTACACCGATAAAAAGGAGTATGGTTTTATAAGCAAACGACATTCTGAATCCCTCCCTCTCCTCCCTTATTTTAAGATATGGCATCTGATTCAATACATGACGAAGAAGAAAATTGTTTCCTCAATCGTACAACAAAAAGAAGGACCCATGATGAGTCCTTCCTTCGGATATAAACTTCACCCAGAAGACGAGCCGATTATCCTTTAAAGCAGGGCGTCTTCCAATTCCTTGACTAATGAAAAGCCAATCTCTACATATACCTTTGACACATCTCCATCTTTCTCTTTTGGTTCTTGGAATTGGTTAAATGATGCCGCTATATTGCCAACCATCGCATGATCATCTAATTTGTCCTGATAGACATGCTTTAAGAGAAATGGATGTCCCATTTTCACAACAACGCCTGGCTGATCAAGCTGACCCTTTTCAGCGGTAAATGGCACTCTGAGAAAGGTGTAGCCATCACGGTTATCAATTTTATAATCAAAATAGCCGTGATCATAATCCCAATTGCCATTAATGACGTAGCCGAGCGGCTTCATGGTTTCTTCCAAATGATAGAGTGAATAGCTTTCACCTGTCAGTTTGGATGGTACATGAATCATACGAAACCCTCCTTTTTGTATAGGGTTCGTTAATCAAGGGAATTCATACATCTGCCCTCGAGATTTGTACATTGTTTGTAAAAGCAGCATCCAACAAGGGTTGATTGGCTATCGTACTGCTCTCATTGTCACTCCCTGCTCCTGCTGTCTCCTTCACAGCACTCATCGGACTAATGCGTCCAATATTTCCAAAGTTTACAATGGCCTGACCCGATATGTCTCGAATATATATGTGATTTGTTCTCATCTCCTCACCCTCCTCTAGCTATTCTATGTACAAAACGGCTGGAGGCTTGCACAGAACCATTAACAAACCAAAAAAAGCACACCCTTTTTACAAGGTGTGCTCTGTTTTTATGATTGTTTTAGACGGCTTTCAAGCTCTGCCTTTTTCTCTTCAAAGCCCGGTTTTCCTAATAAAGCAAACATGTTGACTTTATACGCCTCTACGCCAGGCTGATCAAATGGATTGACCCCTAACAGATAGCCAGACATCGCACATGCTTTTTCGAAGAAATAAACAAGGTATCCGAATGTATATGCGTCCATTTCAGGAATCGTGACAATCAGATTCGGTACTTTTCCATCAGTATGAGCAAGCATCGTTCCTTCAAATGCTTTTTTATTGACGAAATCAACCGTTTTACCCGCTAAATAATTCAGTCCATCAAGGTCTTGCTCCTCGGCTTCGATGACAAGTTCATGTCTAGGCTTGTCTACATTTACGATCGTTTCAAACAAGTCTCTTCTTCCCTCTTGTACATATTGACCAAGTGAATGAAGATCTGTTGAGAAGTTAGCAGATGAAGGATAGATTCCTTTTTCATCTTTCCCTTCACTTTCACCGAATAATTGTTTCCACCACTCTGCGAAATATTGTAATCCTGGCTCATAGTTGATCAGCATTTCGATTGTCTTGCCTTTATTGTAAAGGACATTTCGGACAACAGCATATTGGTACGCAGCATTTTCTGATAGCTCAGATGAAGAGTAGTCTTCGCTCGCTTTTGCAGCACCTTCCATCATCTGATCAATGTCTGCACCACTCACAGCGATTGGCAATAGACCAACTGCCGTTAAGACTGAATAGCGTCCACCTACATCATCAGGGATGATAAATGACTCGTATCCTTCTTCATTCGCTAATGTTTTCAGTGCACCACGCGCCTTGTCAGTTGTGGCGTATATACGTTTTTTCGCTTCTTCTGCACCATATTTTTCAATGAGGAGCTTTTTAAAGATACGGAACGCAATGGCTGGCTCTGTAGTTGTACCAGATTTTGAAATCACATTGATTGAGAAGTCTGCATCCTCCAAGAGATCCATTACATCAGTTAAATACGAAGAACTGATGTTGTTCCCAATGAAAATGATTTGTGGTGTCTGGCGTTTGCCTTTTGGCAAAGCATTGTAGAAAGAGTGATTTAAAAATTCGATTGCCGCACGAGCGCCAAGATAAGAGCCACCGATTCCTACAACAAGTAAAACATCGGAATCAGATTTAATCTTCTCCGCGCTTTTTTTGATGCGAGCAAATTCTTCACGATCATATTGCTTCGGCAAGTCAACCCAGCCTAAATAGTCACTGCCTGCGCCTGTTTGCTCATGAATATTATGATGGGCAACCTTCACAAAATCTTTTAAGTATGTAAGCTCATGTTCCTGAAAGAAAGGTAACGCTTTCGAGTAGTCAAATTGAATATGTGTCATCGCTTGTAAGCCCTCCATTACGTTAGTTATGTCCCTTTCACTTTAGCGGAACTGGCTATTGAAATCAAGTGATCGTCACTGCTACATCAAAAAGCCGCTTCTCTTCATGAGAAGCGGAAATGAGTATTATAAAGAAGCTTTCAAAATAGATAGAATGTCATCACGGTTTAGTTTCATAAAGTTGCCAAAACCGCCATGTTCCATTTCTTTCGCTGCGATGTCTGCGATCTTGTCTAATTCATCTTCACCAATGTGATAATCACTCAAACGATTAGGCGCCCCTAGACTTGTCCAGAAGGCTGACAGACGATCAATTCCTTCTAATGCGACGGCACGATCCGTTTTCCCTTCAGTGTCGATGTCAAACATGTTCAGCATCAAGTTCTTAAAACGCTCAACGTTATGATCTAGTGTGTAGCGCATCCAATTTGGGAACAGAATCGCAAGTCCGCCTGCATGCGGGATATCATAGACAGCCGATACAGCATGCTCAATTGTGTGCGATGCCCAGTCGCCAAAATAGCCCATTTGTAGCGTGCCATTTAAAGCGATGGTTCCTGCGTAAAGAATGGTTTCACGATGTTCATAGTTATGTAAGTCCTCAAGGAGTTTTGGTGCTGTCTCGATCACAGTTTGAAGAACAGCAAAACACATACGATCCTGTAAAGGCGTGTTCCCAGCATTATGGAAGTACTGCTCAAACACGTGACTCATCATATCGACCATTCCATAGACTGTCTGGTTCTCTGGTACAGAATACGTATGCTCAGGGTCTAAAATAGAAAAGGCAGGATGGGTCACTGAACTGCCCCACACATATTTTTCATTTGTCTCCCAATTTGTAATGACAGAGTCCGGATTCATTTCAGAACCTGTAGCTGCAAGTGTAAGCACTGTGCCAAATGGCAATGCCTTTTGAGCCGTTGTTTGCTTTGAGATAATGTCCCAGACATCACCTTCATATTCCGCTCCAGCCGCAATTGCTTTCGTACAGTCAATAACACTTCCGCCGCCAACTGCTAATAAAAAATCGATATTTTCATTTTGGCAAATATCAATTCCCTTTTTCACTGTGGTGAGGCGGGGGTTCGGTTCAACGCCAGCTAGTTCAAATACTTCAGCCTGTGCTTCTTTTAAAACATGGGTCACTTTGTCATAAAGACCATTTTTCTTTATACTGCCGCCGCCATAAACAAGTAACACTCGTTTCCCATAACGGGTGAGTTCACTTTTTAGCCCTTCTAGTTGACCTTTTCCAAACATTAATTTCGTCGGATTATAATAAATAAAGTTCTCCATCTGATGCAACATCTCCTGACTACAAATATATCCAAAAATATGAAAGTCTACTGTAACATATGTCCCCAGTGAACTCAAAAAAAGATAACCGTCGAAGCCAGTTATCTTTTTTATGATCTTTTATAAGGAAGCGTTCAGAATCGCCAGTACATCCTCTTTGTTTAGCTTTTTAAAATGACCAAATTCGCCTCGTGCCATGGCACGTTCTGCCATGAGATCGATTTTTTCATCAGTGATCTCATAATCAGCTAAACGACTTGGTGCACCTAAGCTTGTCCAAAATGCAGAAAGTTTTTCAATTCCTTCTAGCCCTACTTCTTCCTCTGTTTTACCCGCAGGGTCCACATCGAATACACGTACGGCTAGTTGCTTAAATCGGGCGGGATTTTCTTGAATGACATGCTTCATCCAGTTCGGGAATAAGATCGCAAGTCCGCCCGCATGAGGAATATCATAGACAGCTGATACCGCATGTTCAATGTTGTGAGAAGCCCAGTCACCACGTGCGCCCATTGACAACATTCCATTGAGTGCAATCGTTCCGGTGAATAAAATGGTTTCACGAAGCTCATAGTTCTCAAGGTCGTTGATTAATTTGGGTGCCGTCTCCATCACTGTCCGAAGAAGTCCTTCACACATCCGATCTTGGTATGGCGTATTGTTCGTATGATGGAAATATTGTTCAAATACGTGTGACATCATGTCGACCATTCCATAAATCGTATGGTTTTTAGGAACAGTGAATGTGTTTACTGGATCAAGAATCGAGAATTTAGGGAATACTGCGGGACTTCCCCAGCCATATTTCTCATTTGTTTCCCAGTTTGTAATTACTGATCCTGAGTTCATTTCAGAACCTGTAGCGGCAAGTGTTAAAATTGTACCAAATGGGACGGCTTCCATTGGAACATGTTTTCGCGTGACAATATCCCAAGCATCTCCATCGTACTTTGCGCCAGCGGCGATGGCTTTCGTCGCATCAATGACACTTCCGCCACCAACTGCCAAAATAAAATCAATTTGATTTTCTTTGCACAGTTCAACACCTTTTCTCACAGTCGTTAAACGTGGGTTTGGTTCAACTCCAGCCAACTCCGTGATTGTCGCTCCAGATTCGTTCAAGATGTTGATCACTTCATCATAAAGGCCGTTTCGTTTAATACTGCCTCCACCATATACAAGCAATACGTTTTTCCCGTAGTGTTTTAGTTCATTTGAAAGGGCTGATACTTCTCCCTTTCCGAAGATTAATTTTGTAGGGTTCCAATATGTAAATTGATCCATGTGATCTCCTCCTCGCGCTACATTATGCGCTTCATTCATTCCAAAAGTAAAGGAATTTGCTTCAATCGATTTTCTTACGCATAGTTTGGCTAAAAATCTGCAAAATATAAATGTATTGATGCTGTAGCGAAAGGAGGAATCACGATGAGCGCTATTCAGCGTATTGCCCTCGTGCTCACGATTATCGGTGCTATTAACTGGGGACTAATCGGCTTTTTTCAATTTGACTTAGTAGCAGCGATCTTTGGCGGTCAAGGTTCTGCACTATCACGCATTATTTATGGTCTTGTTGGAATTGCAGGTCTGATCAATCTTGGCCTATTATTTAAGCCAAGTACAGAAACTGCCGAAGAGCCGAATCCAGAAATTCGTTAAAGAAATGGATATAAAAAAAGGCTGCCTACATGAGGCAGCCTTTTCACCGTGTGATGCGGTGTTTTTTTATTTCTTGATTAAATCTTTGCGGTTCGATTGCTCAATCCACTCTTCAAGTTTATCTTTAAGTGTATTGAATCCTTGTGGTGTAGCCGCTTCTTCTTTTACTTGCTGTGGTCTTTGTTTCTTTGGTTTGCTTTCTTTTCTTTCAGGTGCTTCTTGTGTTGCACGGATAGAAAGGCTGATTTTACCAGCTTTTTCATCAACAGAAAGAACTTTCACTTGAACTTCGTCACCAATTGAAAGGTGCTCGTTAATGTCTTTTACAAAGCCATGTGTTACTTCAGAAATATGCACAAGTCCTTGAGTTTCTTCATCTAATGCAACAAACGCACCATACGCTTGTAATCCTGTTACTTTACCAGTGTAAACACTGCCTACTTCAAACTTTGTCGCCATGATAACAACTCCTAAATAAATGTTTTAATATTCGTTTATACGCAATTAAAAACTATATCATAGAACGGTCAGTTACGCAAAATATTTTTTGAATCGGTTTAGATGTCATGAAAAGGGGGAATACATGAAAACAAGAATGCTTTCTAGTATTCCCCCCTAATTTGAGAGGCATGAGTCCATGGGACTGATGCCTTTTTTTATTTTAAGATGGTGGCAGGTATTTCCTCTTTGACTTGTCTATCCTGTAAGAATCGTTGAATTCTTGAAAGTGCTTCCTGCAAATGCTCCAGTGACGAAGCATATGAACAACGAATATGTCCTTCTCCACTTGGACCAAACACATTCCCAGGTACAACCGCTACTTTTTCGCTTAACAGCAGCTCCTCTGCAAATTGCTCTGAGGACATACCCGTGCTTACAATGGATGGGAAGGCGTAAAACGCTCCGTTTGGTCGATGGCACGTTAGCCCAAGTTCATTCAATGAACCCACAAACAAATTGCGACGTCTTCTGTAGCTTTTTTTCATTTTTTCTACATCTTCCAGTCCATTTTTCAATGCTTCCTCTGCCGCATATTGTGCCATGGCAGGGGCACACATCATAGAATATTGGTGTATTTTCAGCATGGCGTCTCGGAGTTCAGGTGGCGCTGCCACATACCCTAAGCGCCAGCCTGTCATCGCAAACCCTTTTGAAAAGCCTGAAATCAAAATCGTTCTTTCCTTCATATCTTGAATCGCCGCAACACTTGTAAAAGCTTCATCGTACGTTAGCTCTGCATAGATTTCATCTGTGATGATTAAAAGATCATGCTCTTTTGCAAACACAGCTATATCCTCAAGTTCTTCTTTTGAGTAGACAGACCCTGTAGGATTTGACGGCGAGCAGAGCAGGATGGCTTTTGTCTTAGACGTGAGCTTTGTGTAAAGGTCAGCAGAATCCGCTTTGAAATCTTTTTCAGCAGATGTGCTTAAATAGACAGGTACCCCGCCTGCAAGTGTCGTTAAGGCACCATAGGCAACAAAGCAAGGCTCTGGAATGATGACTTCATCTCCACTATTTAAAATTGCCCGAAAAGCCAAATCAAGCGCCTGGCTTCCACCAACCGTAATAATCAACTCTTCATCTGGACTGTAATCAATGTGAAATCGCTTATATAAATAGTGACTCAATTCTTTTCGTAAAGATAGCAGTCCCGCATTCGCCGTATAAGAAGTGAGCCCTTGCTCTAATGACATAATACTCGCTTCTCTCACATTCCAAGCTGTCACGAAATCTGGCTCACCGACACCAAGGGATATGACTCCTTCCATCGTTGCTGCCAAATCAAAAAACTTTCGAATACCTGACGGCTGAATGCTTTGTACCGTATCAGATAAATAAGACTTTTTCATTTAAGGTGACACCACGATTCTTTTGTCATCATCCCCAGTGTCAAATACTTTCCCATCATGTTTATATCTTTTCAAAATAAAGTGGGTAGTTGTTGAAACAACGGAATCGAGTGTCGATAATTTTTCGGAAACAAATCGAGCCACATCAGACATGGATCTTCCTCGAATCACAACGGATAGATCATAAGCACCTGACATTAAATACACTGACTCGACTTCTTGAAACCGGTAAATGCGTTCAGCAATTTCATTAAAACCAACGCCTCTTTTCGGTGTGACTTTGACATCAATCATCGCTGTGACACCTTCTTGACCATCTACTTTTCGCCAATCAATCATCGTCGAATAATCGATAATGACTTTTTGATCTTCAAGTTTTTGAATAATGGCTTCGGCTTCATCTGTTGTCACACCCGCCATTTTTGCAATTGTATTTAAATCGGCGCGGCTGTTTTCATCTAAAATCTCTAATATTTCAGTTTCTTTTTCTGTTAATTTCATTTGATTTCACACCTCTGAATGTAAAAAGCTAGTTTTAAAAAATCTTCTGAACATTATAGCACGTTTTTCCCATTATGCTAAGCAGGGAAAACATTCAAATCGTAGCTTAAAATCCACTTTTTAGGGTACAATACAGTCACCTAATAGAGAGTGAGTATCAAGTATCGGAGTGATGAGTGTGGACATTGTTCAGCCAGCATATATGAAAAGTCAATTCGGATTAGATATCTATTACGAGCATTATCCAAACAAGGGGAAAAAGACGTTGATTTTAATTCACGGTCTATTTTCTTCTACCTTCAGTTATCGAAAGCTCATCCCACTTCTCAAACGAGATTTTGATTTAATCGCGATGGACTTGCCTCCTTTTGGGCAGTCTGAGAAGTCTAATACCTTTATTTACAGCTACAGAAACATGGGGAAAATTATTATTGAGCTAGCTAGTTACCTGCACATCCAGCATGCCACCTTAGTTGGTCATTCAATGGGTGGACAGATCGCTTTATATGCTGCATCAGAACGCCCAGACTTATTTGAAAAAGCGGTTCTTTTATGCAGCTCAGGGTATTTAAATAAATCCAAAAGAGCGCTTGTTTACAGCACGTATATCCCATATTTCTATTTATTTTTAAAAAGAAAGCTTTTAAAACAAGGCATTATGCATAATTTAACTGCTGTTGTGCACGATCATTCTATTATTGATCAGGAGATGGTGGACGGATATTTGAAGCCTTTTTCCGATGATAAAATCTTTAGAGGACTTTTGCGATTGGTCCGGCATCGGGAAGGAGATTTGACGTCAGATGTACTGAAAAAAATGGAGACACCTGTGCTACTGATATGGGGCGAAGAAGATCGGATCGTTCCGCTTCAAGTTGGGGAAAGACTCCACAAAGATTTGCCGCATTCTACTTTATATGCATTAAAAAAAACCGGGCACCTCATCCCAGAGGAGAATCCGGTCTTTATATCCGATCAAATCGGCAACTTCAGCTTATCTTAGCGTGAGCAAGAACGGCTGTCTCTCATGACAAATAACTGATTCGCTAGATCTTGACAGCTCTCTATCGGCAGAAGCTGCTCAAAGGAAAGATGGTAAATGGATTGAATCTCTTTTGCAAAAGAGATCGAGTCCTCTGCGTCATATAATGCGCTCATGACGTCGGCTGGCTCCGTTTCATAAAAGTCTTCTCCATAATGAAATGGGTCCCATGCCTTTATCAGTTGAATCATCTCTTCTATCGCTTGACTATCTTTCAAGGGGATCACCGCTTATAATAAATTTTGTGATGTTTATTTTAGCACAACCAACAATGGTTGAAAAACAGCTAGAGGTGGGTTTCATGAATTTCGACGAACAGATCATACGTAAAGGTTCAAAATCAGTCAAATGGGACATGGCAGAGTCCTTGTTCCTGACAAAAGATGCGCTGCCTATGTGGGTGGCAGATATGGATTTTAAAGCACCACAAGTCGTGCTTGATGCATTAAAAGAACGATTAGATCACGGTGTATTTGGCTATGCATATCAAGATCAGGATACGCAGCAGGCAGTGGCTGGCTGGTTAAACAGAAGGCATGGATGGACAATTCAGACAGATACGATCCTCTTCACACCAGGTGTTGTGACAGCCCTTAGCTTAGCTGTCCAAGCCTTTACAGCAACCGGCGATGAAGTGGTCATCCAGTCGCCAGTTTATGCGCCTTTTTATCAAATGATCGAGAAAAATGGACGTAAAGTCTCAACCAATCCTTTAAAAATAGAGAATGACCGTTACATGATGGATTTTCATGACCTAGAGAAAAAACTAAGCAGACCACAAGCGAAGCTGATGTTCCTTTGTCATCCGCACAATCCATCTGGAAGAGCCTGGTCAAGCGAAGAATTAAAACGAGTGGGAGAACTCTGCGTGAAGCATGGGGTGACGGTGGTTTCCGATGAAATTCATTCCGATCTTATGCTTTATGGCAAGCCGCATGTTCCTTTCGCCAGTCTATCTGACGACATCGCAAGCATCACGGTCACTTGTTTTGCCCCAAGTAAAACGTTTAATTTAGCTGGGCTTCAGGCGTCTGCGATTGTCATTCCAGATGAAGAGAGACGAACCCTTTTCACCAATGAAATGCAGCGAAATGGGATGGGACATCTGAATGCATTTGGGATTCCTGCGATGGAAGCGGCTTATCGCCATGGAGACGAATGGCTCGATTCACTTGTACTTTATCTCGAAAGCAATATACAGATTGCGATGGACTATATCGACGAACATCTACCAAATGTCCGTTATATGAAACCGGATGCGTCTTATTTATTATGGATAGACATTCGTGATTTTCAATTTACTGAAGCAGAATTGAAACGAAATTTACTAAAAAGAGGAAAAGTGATACTAGAACTTGGTCACGTGTATGGACACGAAGGAGACGGTTTTATTAGGATGAATCTCGGCTGTCCTGCTTCGACGGTAAAAGAAGGGCTGAGACGGCTCCATCAAGCTTTCACTCCTTCAACCGAATAATCCCAATTCTACAGAAAGAACATCCTAGCGGGTGTTCTTTTTAAAGAAAAAACCATCCTTTTAGCATATCTACTTTGTTCATGAAATGATATAATGAGAGGAATTACAATTATTTACGAGGAGAGCATTTAAATGGAAATGTTCAAGGATTTTTTGCTTCATGTATCTTTTATTCTATTTCCAATCTTTTTATATCATGCGCTATGGCTAAGCCGTGCCCCTGCTCTTTTCCCAAAAACGAATAAACTGCTCATCGCAATATTTGCATCCATCTCTTCAGCACTATGTATTATATATCCAGTTGGTTCGATTTTAGATTTGCAGACTGGGCTTCAATCGATTCCCCTAGTACTTGCCATTTTATACGGAGGGTACACGACAGGTATCGTGGCAATACTCGCCAGCTCAATCGTGAAATTCGTGATGTATGGCTCCTTTTTATGGGTCGGACTTATCGCTTTACCGATTTACTTTTTTATCCCTTTCCTGTACCACCGGAAGTGGCGGCAATACACGAAGGTGAACAAAGTGATATACGGGGTGATCATCGGTCTATCCAAAGGGATCATCATATATATCGGGCTTTTTGTGGTCAGCTTAGTGGAGTATAGTCCTGCTTTTATTATGCAGCAAAAATTCCTTGAGTTATTTTTCTCAACCCTTTACTACATATTCTTTCTCGTGCTCAGTATCTATTCCATTGAATTCGTCAGAGAAAATGCGCATATGAGAACACAACTCGTCCAATCAGAAAAGTTGACCATTGTTAGTGAACTCGCTGCAAGCGTCGCCCATGAAGTGCGTAATCCGTTGACAGTTGTGAGAGGATTTATTCAATTGCTTTTTTCAAATGATCCTACAAAAGAATCGTCGACCAATAAAGATTATAAAAACCTTGTCCTTTCAGAGTTAGACAGAGCGCAGGACATTATCACAAGTTATCTTGATATCGCCAAGCAAAACTATTATCAAATTGAATCTTTGAATCTATCCAAATTGATCGAAGAATGCGCATCGCTCATGACGTCCTATGCTAACTTTAAATCGGTCACAATTCATCAATCAATTGAACCGGATTTATTCATTCAAGGGGATGAAACTAAGCTTAAGCAAGTGATGATTAATTTGATCAAAAATGCCATTGAAGCAGCTCCCGAACATGAAGGGAAAGTGGAACTGTTTGCATCAAAAGAGAATCAAAAAATATGCCTTTATTTTGTCGATAATGGGATAGGCATGACAGAAAGCCAAATGAAAAAGCTTGGCGAGCCGTATTACACCTTGAAAAATAAAGGGACCGGACTCGGGCTGACGGTGACTTTTTCAATCATTGAAAATCATCATGGAACCATTCGTTTCAAAAGCTCGCTACAGTCTGGGACAACCGTCACGGTGAAGTTTCCTGAAGATACAAGAAGAAAATGATCAATCCATTTTTTTTGTCCACTTTTCATCCTTCTGCTCCTGCTTCTTAGAAGCACGGACGATCAGACGAAAACAAATAAATGCAGCAGTAAAGAAAAGCACCGTGGTGATCGCCGCTGGGATGTACTCCCTTTTATCTTCAGGAAAATACAGTAGAAATAATGCGATGAACGACAGCATTCGCCATTCCCCCTTTTTTACTTTTACTCGTTTACTTCACTATATTAGCTAAAAGAAATGAAATACCTTCCTACGAGAAGGATTTGGAGGAATTTCACATGACAGACATTCAAATTGGACAAATCGTGAAAGGCTTTTATAAAACAGGTGTGTACATTGGGGAAATAACAGCAGTCAAACCATCGACCTGCCTCATTCAAGTAAAAGCAGTGCTTACACATCCTACCCAAGGCGACCTTCATCACCCTAAACAAGCAGAAGTACCTTTTTTTCAAGAAAGACGCGCTTTGGCATTTAGAGAACAGACGAATATTCCTCATCATATGGTTAAGCCCTATGATGGCGAAATCCCTGATTATGAAGTGTCACTGAAAGAAGCCGTAGACAAATTGAAACAAGCGCTAAGCGTAGATGATTCCAATTGGGCTGAAAAATCAAGAGCCTGCCTTTCTTCCCTTGAAAAAGACTATTTTCCAGAAGACGCTCGCTAATCTGCCGAATCAAAAAAATGAGAGAAATCAATAAGTTCACCAATTTTCGTTGTTTTCGGATTTTCTACATAGGCTCTGTCTTTTTCAAAAAGGGTGAATAGCTGATAAGTTGTCATGGCATCATCGAGTGCTTTATGATGCTTACCAGCTCCCTCACTGCCGTATTCCTTCGCCGCCTTTCGAAGTCCTGTCAATGTTCTATCACCAAAAAAGGTCTTATATTCAAAGGCGAGGTCCCGCATGTTCCCTTTAAACGGAAAGGAAACGTGATTCAACATGCAGTTTTGCTTCAGCACCTTCATGTCCATATTTCCCCAAGTGATAATCTCACAGCCTTCTCCCCCATCAAGCGATTTCAATGTTTCAATAAATGCCTCAAATGACATACCGCTCTCTACATCCTGTTGCGTAATGCCAAGAAACGATTTACAGCGCTTCGTCAGCTTTGGGAATTTTTTCGGCTTAACGTAATTGGAGAAGGTATCTATGATGGCTTCACTCGTTGCCTTGACTACACCCGCCTCAATAATTTCAGGGTGGAAATTTTGCGGGTGATACTTTCCGTCAGGCATCGTAAATTCAAAATCGACCACAAGCAGCGTCTTCTGTTCCACCAGTCTCACCTCTCTTTCTCGTCTATTTTTCATTCTGATATCATTATATTAAGACGGACTTTGAAATCACTTCTTTTTCGTGAAAATAATACAGATTCACTAGGCCCAACCTATCCATGAGATGAAAGATCGTGTACTTTCCTTTATAATTATTAAGGAACACGAAATAAATAAAGAAGGTGGTCTGTATCACAAACAGGAAAAGAAACTTGTACATCATGTGGTTTGTGAACTTTTTTGTATCTGCCAGTATCACAATGATCGTTCCTTTTTTATCACTATACATAGAGTCTCTTGATCCTAGCTATTCAAATGAATTTGTCCAGAGCTGGAGCGGCTATGTCTTTGGGGTCACGTTTTTAACGGCTTTTCTGATTTCTCCGATTTGGGGGCGAATTGGGGACCGGCATGGCTATAAGAAAATTCTACTCCTCAATGGCATTGGGATTGCGACATGTATTCTATTAATGGGACTTGTTCAAACCGTTTATCAGCTATTTGCACTACGTCTCTTTATGGGACTTGTGACAGGTTTTATCTCCACTTCGATGGCGCTCGTCTCTGCTCAAACTGAAAAGGCAACAGCCGGAAGAACACTCGGAACGATGCAGATGAGTAATGTCGCTGGAGGATTGTTTGGTCCATTAATGGGCGGGTTCATGGCAGACAGTGTTGGATTCATTTATACGTTTTTTGTAACCGCTGCTGTGATCTATCTATCTGCCATTGTGATTATCTTCGGCGTCAAAGAACAGCCCATCCAATTGAAAGAAGCAAAACGCATCTCGTACTCGCGCAAGGATGTACTCGTCCATATTTTGAAACAGCCTTTGCTCATTGTCACGATGCTATTAACCTTTATTACACAAGTGGGGAACTTTAGCATTCAACCACTTTTAGCCTTATACATCCATGATTTACATGGGCCAGAGAATCTCGCCTTTTTTGCTGGGTTGGCATTTTCCGCTACAGGGCTTGGCAATCTGTTGTTTACAAGAAAATGGGGAGACCTTGGGGATCGAATCGGACACGATAAGGTGCTGCTCGCCCTTCTCATCCTGTCCTCCATCTTATTTATCCCGCAAGCGATGGCTGATTCCTATGTCATGCTGGTCATTTTCCGTTTTCTATATGGAATGGCACTTGGCGGTATTATCCCATGTACAACGGCGTATATTCGCATCAAAGCCCCTGCCTCTATGCAAGGAGAGGTCCTTGGGTATAATGTGAGCTTCCGCTTTCTTGGGAATGTCGTCGGTCCAGTCATTGGGGGAATTGTGGCGAGTCAGTTCGGGATACCGGCTGTCTTTTATGTCACTTCTGGTATTTTCCTTTTTGGTGCGTTGTTCTTGTGGGCGGTTCGCTCTCATTCCAAAACAAAAGAAAGGAGTGTCTGATTCATCATCAGATACTCTTTTTTCATTCCAGACTCCTTCTTCTCCAGGCTTCATGCCCATCGTTTTCTAAAAATAACCTTCTCGTATGTGCAAAAGAATGGTACGATATGGCTAGAAATCTGAAGAAAGTGAGTGACCTCATGTTTCGTGCAATCATTGGTTGGTTATTACTTGCTGCCTTGATCCCATTATTTATGCTGACTTTTTATCTATCAAAGGAAGAAGCTGCAAGTGTAAAGCCTGTTAACGAAGTGCTTGATCAAAAAATCAAGCTAGAAAAGATAGATTTTGCCCAAAACAGTTATGTGTATGATCGGGATGAATCTATGATCTCTGAGATCGTGTCAAACGATGAGAACCGTGTATTCGTGGAGTACGATAAAATTCCTGATCATGTGAAGGAGCTCTTCCTCCGCTCAGAGGACCGCAACTTTTATGACCATAAAGGCATTGACTTTATGGGAGTTGTTCGAGCACTTGCCGCAAATGTCAAAAGCCAAGGCATAAGCCAGGGGGCAAGTACCATCACACAGCAGTTATCCCGTAACTTATATTTAAGCCATGAACGTTCATTCAGCCGAAAGTTTACAGAGCTGCTCTATTCTTATGAACTAGAGCGGAAATTCACAAAAGATGAAATTCTCGAAAGCTATTTAAATACCATTTATTTCAGCAACGGTGTTTATGGTGTTGGCTCAGCGGCTAATTACTATTTTGATAAACCGCTAAGTTCTTTGTCACTTGCCCAGATGGCCTTTATATCTGCCATTCCAAATAATCCGACGCTCTATGATCCTTTGAAACAATTTAAGCAGACAAAGAAACGTCAGGAACGGCTGCTCGGTATTTTGAAAAAAGATGGCGTCATCACGAAGAAGCAACACAAAAAGGCCATCAAAGAAAAAATCACCTTGTCCTTAAGTGAAAAGAAAAACCTTTATCCTGATTATGTGACATATGCAAATGAAGAATTTACCGATCTAGTGTCTGAACAGGAAGGCTTTACGAAACGTTTGAAGAAAGCCAAAACATCAGATGCGAAAAAGGTCATTCAAAAAGAACTATCTGAAAAAGTCAGTGACCTGCTACAAGATGGCGTAAAAATATATACAGCACTTGACCCTTCCTTGCAGCAAAGAGCTGTCTATCAGCTAAATGCTCAATTGCCTTATCAAGGAGTTGAAGGTGGATCTGCTGTTATCAACCATCAAACTCACCACATTGTGGCACTTGCTGGCGGGAAAAATTATCAAAAATTCGATTTCAACTACGCCTATCAAGCGCAAAGGCAGCCTGGATCTGCCATTAAGCCGCTATTAGATTATGGTCCTTATATTGACCAAACCGGTGCAACCGCATCAAGTACCATCAGTGCCGGGAAGTTTTGCAGTAGCGGTTACTGTCCGCAAAACTATAATGATAAAACATATGGAACGGTTACACTTGAAACAGCTTTTAAGAACTCTTATAATACCCCTGCCATCCGAATGTTGGATACGGTAGGTGTCAAAAAAGGCTTCAGCTATTTAGAAAAATTCTCATTCAAACATATTGTAGCGGATGACTACCGCCTTCCATCAGCACTTGGTGGTTTTACAAAAGGCTTCTCACCGCTCGAAATAACCGACGCATTTACGGTCTTTGGAAATCAAGGATCCTATACGCAAAGTCATTCGATCACTAAGGTCACAGACTTAAACGGCAAAACCCTTTACAAGTGGAAGGAATCACCAAAGCAAGTGTATTCATCACGGACAAATGAAACAATGCGCAAACTACTTGCCTCAGTTGTCAAAAGCGGAACAGGGAAAAAGGCCAATTTCCAGTCTCCTTATATCGGTGGTAAAACTGGGACATCTAATGACTATAAGGACCTTTGGTTTGTTGGACTGACAGATCAATATACAATGGGTGTATGGGTCGGGAGAGATAGAGGCACGGTTGAATCCATTAATAGCTCAAGCCCGCACTTACGTATTTGGAAAAACACATTGCAATACGCCAGATAACCAGGAGGTTTGATTGCCATGCATTCAATACATCCCCCCCATTTGATTTTATTTGACGGTGTCTGTAACGTATGTAGCGGCGCTGTTCAATTTGTGATCAAACGCGATCCGAATGAACGCATGATGTTTGCTTCCCTACAATCGGATATGGGACAACGGATTTTACAAGAACATGGTTTGCCTTTAGATGAATTCAATTCATTCATTTATATTGAAGATGGAACGCTTTATATGAAATCAACAGGCATCTTAAAGGCAGCTCGCCATTTAAAAGGGATATATCGATGGAGCTACCTGCTTCTTGTCATCCCGCGCCCGCTCCGAGATTGGGTGTATCAGCTGATCGCTAAGAACCGCTACAAATGGTTTGGACAAAGAACGTCCTGTATGATGCCCACACCAAATATCAAGAAACGGTTTCTCTCATAAAAAAGAGCATCCTCCGTATTAGGAGGATGCTTTCTTTTGTCTCGTTAAGCAGGTAGACTTGCCATGACACTGTTATAGAGCTTAATAAATAAGTACAAGATGCCAATCAAAAACGTCGCCCAAAATAACAGAATAAACATCATGAATCCAATTAAATTCAGCATGGACAGGGATTGATAAATGCGAACCACAACCCAGATAAAATAGACAAGACTTGCTACAACAAAGAGCCCCATGAGTAGAATGAGCTGCTGTGTGAGAAGAAATGCTAGTAAGCTAGAAAACAAATAAACGATGGATGCAATCCGAATTTTCTTTAAGTTCTCCCCTTCAGGGTCCTTTGCGAAAAAGAGTAATGCCAACTCTAAGACTGTATCTGCAATGAGTTTGAACGCAGATAATATCATAAAATAAATGAGTGCAAATGCGGCAAATAAAGCAAGCCGAATGCCCTGTTCTGAAAAGAACTCCATCATCCCTTTTAAAATACCTGCTTGCGTCAAGAATTCCGTGGTGATGCCAACTGTGTGAATCGAAAAAGCAGAGCTGAATAACAAAATGGAAATCAGCGGGAAATATCCAGTCAAGTATGTATTTTTCATAAATAGATCCTTTCTCATAAGCTCACACTTATTATGGCTCACTTAAAACGGATTGACAAGATGCTTTCATAGCAAACTGGAATCAAATTCAAATTTATGAAATTAAACGCGCATTCCTTCACAAACTTACATTTTCCCGTTAAAGTATTACTATTACGATAAAATCGAGCGTTAGGGGTATACTCGTGAAAAAAACTTTAAGACTGCAAACACGGCTGACAATCTTTGTATGTATCGTTGTTCTGATCTCCCTTTGTATTACATTCTTTACGATATGGTCTGAAACGGCCAAGAACATTCACCAGCAGGAGCGTGACATTGCGCTCTCTACAGCAAAAATGGTCGCAGAGGCACCGATCACATCAGAGGCATTAGAGCATCATTCATACGCAGGACTACGTCAATATACAACAAGTGTTCAGCGTATCACCAAAACGGAATTCGTTGTCGTCATGGACATGAAAGGGATTCGCAAAACCCATCCGAACTCACAAAAAATCGGCAAACGATTTGCTGGCGGTGATGAGAAACCGGCCTTACAAGGAAAAGAACACATTAGTACGGCATCTGGCACACTCGGAAAATCGATGCGTGCGTTTGTTCCGGTTTATAACGAAGCCGGAAAACAGCTCGGTGCTGTCGCAGTAGGGATTACATTGAAGGAAATTGACTTGATTATTCATCAAAGCTTACTCCCGCTCTATTTCATCATATCCATTAGCCTATTATCCGGTATTATCGGTGCACTTTTTGTCGCACGAAAAGTGAAGAAGATCATGTTTGGCCTAGAGCCAGACGAAATTGCGACATTATTAAAAGAACGGAGTGCCATGCTTGAATCAACAAAAGAAGGGATCCTTGCCGTCGATCAGCACGGAAAAATCAAGCTAGCCAATGCGGAAGCAAAACGGCTTTTTCATAATATGGGGATAATGGTTGAGCCTTGGGAACAGGATGTTCAAACGCTTCTTCCCTCAAGTGGTTTAAAGCAAGTGATCGAAACACGCAGGCCGCTGCTTGATCGCGATGTAAGAATGAACGGGCTAGAGCTTGTCTTTAACGAGGTACCCATTACCGTAAATGACGAAATTGTCGGTGCCATTGCCACCTTCCGTGACAAAACAGAGGTGAAACACCTTGCTGAACAGCTAAGCGGGGTCAAAATGTATGCCAATGCGCTACGTGCACAATCTCACGAATTTATGAACAAACTTCATGTCATCTTAGGTTTGGTTCAGCTCAAAAACTACGATGACCTTGGCACCTATATAAAAGATATTGCCATCTACCAGCAAACAGAAACCAATGAAATCATCAACCATGTGAAAAACTCTGTGTTAGCAGGGTTTTTACTAGGAAAACAAAGCTATATTCGAGAACAAGGCGCTTCCTTAGAAGTCATTTGCAGCACCCAGGTCCCAAATGCCGAGGACCCAGCCGTGACACATGACCTCATTACCGTCATTGGCAATTTGTTAAATAACGGACTCGATGCTGTGGCGCATACAGAGATCAAAAACATCTCGATTTCATTCCGGTACGTTCAAAAGCAGCTCCATATTGAAATCACAGACACAGGAGCTGGGCTTACAATAGAAGAACAGAACATGATGTTTGACCAAGGCTTTTCTACAAAAGGAGAAGACAGAGGGTTCGGGCTGTACTTCGTAGACCAAAGCATCAAAAAACTAAACGGGCATATGATCGTCACGAGTGAAAAAGGAGAAGGTACGACCTTTAGTCTCCGCATACCATACAAGCAAAAGGAGGATTCACATGATTAATGTGTTAATAGTAGAAGATGATCCAATGGTTGGGGAGCTAAACAAACGTTACCTCAGCCAAATAGATGGTTTTGAGTTAAAGGGGATTGCAACATCCTTTCAGCAGGCAATAGATCTGTTAAAAACAGAAGTCATTCACCTTATTCTGCTCGATATTTATATGCCTGGACAAAACGGGTTGGCCCTATTATCAGAAATTCGTCAACAACATCATCAAGTCGATGTGATTGTCATTTCCGCTGCCAATGAGGTAGATGTCGTTCAACAAACGATGCGCAACGGCGCAGTCGATTATTTAATCAAGCCGTTTGAATTTGAACGATTTCAATCAGCACTGGCAGAATATAAAAGAAAACACGCATTATATGACAGCATGAACAACATCTCGCAAAACGATTTAGATGCGAAACTCTTTCATAAAAAGGCGGAGACAGAAAAAGTCCTACTGCCAAAAGGCTTGACCAAAAGCACACTTAAACTAATCTGGACAAGTATTCGATCGTTTGAACAGCAAGCATTTACGACAGAAGACCTAGCGAACCATACAGAAATCTCGCAAGTCTCTATTAGAAAATACCTGAAATTTCTAGAGGATATTGAAGTCGTCGATGTAGAAATGGCATACGGGACAATCGGGCGACCTGTTTTCCAATATAAACTCAATACAAGCAATATGAATTTGATTCAGCAATATCTATAATGTGACGCATCTGACCTTCACAAAGGCCAGATGTTTTTTTATGGGATGCGAGGGGACAAATCCCTTGTCATCAGCGGTTTTGCTGTCATAGAGCACATCATAAAAGCGGCATTATATCATATTTCATCATCTAAAAAGACAAGGAATGATGCGATTTAACATTTTTTTAAAAATAAAACAAAATACTATTTATTTATTCGATCGGAAATGATAAATTATGATTGATTAGTTCAACGAGATATATGTCTGATGTCTTACATCTTCTCTCTCCCTCGTGAAAGTTTCATGTGAAAGCAGGATAAAATACCCTTTCCCCTACGAGAGTACGTTAAGAGAGAAGTAGATTCGGTCTTTTTTCGCGAGACTTTTCTGAAACTTTTAAATTTTATGGGGGGTTATGTTTTGAAGAAGCGCAAAATTGGACTCGCATTGTCCCTAGTCGTAGCAGCAGGAACCATCCTTGGAGCATGCGGCAACTCTGGCTCAAACAGCAGTGACAAAAAAGATAAAGATCAATTCACTGTTGCCATGGTAACAGACGTCGGTGGTGTCGATGACAAATCATTTAACCAATCGTCTTGGGAAGGTTTACAGGCATATGGTAAAGAGAACAACTTAACAAGAGGTAAAAACGGATTTGATTATTTACAATCTAAATCTGATGCAGACTATACAACAAACTTAAATACATTGGTTCGTGAAAAATTTGATCTGATTTACGGCATTGGGTTCCTTATGCAAGATTCTATTAACGAAATCGCAGATCAACGTAAGAACAATCACTTCGCAATCGTTGATGCTGTGGTGGAAAAAGACAACGTAGCAAGCATTATGTTTAACGAAAACGAAGGTTCATTCCTTGTAGGTGTTGCCGCTGCCCTTTCGACAAAATCGAACAAAATCGGTTTTGTTGGCGGCGTTGACTCTGAACTGATCAGAAAGTTCGAAGTTGGTTTCCGTGCTGGTGTTGAAGCAGCTAACCCAAAAGCCAAAGTGGAAGTGAAATATGCTGGTGCGTTTGATAAAGCTGACATCGGTAAAGCAACAGCTGAAAGTATGTACAAATCTGGCGTAGACATCATTTACCATGCTGCTGGCGGCACTGGAACTGGCGTGTTCACAGAAGCGAAGAACCTGAAAAAAGCAGATCCAGATCGTAAAGTTTGGGTCATTGGTGTAGACAAAGACCAATATGACGAGGGTAAAGTACCTGGAACCAAACAAAGTGTTACATTAACTTCTATGATTAAGAAAGTCGACACAGCCGTACTAGACTTAACAACAAAAGCAAAAGAAGGTAAATTCCCTGGCGGGGAAGTCATTACGTACGGACTGAAAGAAGGCGGCGTTGACATCTCTCCTTCTCAGGACAACCTTGACAAAGATGTACTGAAGAAAGTAGATGAATGGAAACAAAAAATTATCAAGGGCGAAGTGAAAATCCCTGCAACACGTGATGAACTAAAAGATTTTAAAGCTTAATTTGAGCATCGGGATAAGCATGTCTTATCCCCCTGCTTCATTACCTCCTCTTATTCGTAAAAGGTGGTAAAAGAAAAGCTGCAGCCTCGTTTTGCAGCTTTTCTTTTGCTAGTTTTTTACTCTTCATCAGCACCCTAAAAAAGGAGCGGTTAAACCTGTGGATTATGTCATTGAAATGTTGAATATACGTAAAGAATTCCCTGGCATTGTAGCAAACGACAACATTACGCTACAGCTAAAAAAGGGCGAAATTCATGCGCTGCTTGGTGAAAACGGCGCTGGAAAATCAACGCTCATGAACGTGCTATTCGGACTGTATCAGCCTGAAAAAGGTGAAATCAAAGTACACGGAAAACCTGTTCATATCTCAAGTCCAAACGATGCAAGTGATTTAGGCATCGGAATGGTCCATCAGCACTTTATGCTTGTCGATACATTCACTGTTGCTGAAAACATTATTTTAGGGCAAGAACCAAAAAAGTTTGGAAAGATAGACAAAGAACAAGCGATTCAGCAAGTGCAAGAACTTTCTGACCGCTATGGACTGAAAATAGACCCTGCCGCCAAAGTATCTGACATCTCTGTTGGAATGCAGCAGCGTGCAGAAATTTTAAAAACACTTTACCGCGGCGCAGACATCTTGATCTTCGATGAACCAACAGCCGTATTAACACCACAAGAGATAAAAGAACTCATTCAAATTATGAAAAACTTAATCAATGAAGGTAAATCCATTATTTTGATTACCCATAAATTAAAAGAAATTATGGATGCCTGTCATCGTGTGACGATCATCCGAAAAGGCCAAGGCATTCGCACACTTGATGTGCCAAGCACAAACAAAGATGAGCTTGCTAGCTTGATGGTTGGCAGAGAAGTCTCTTTTAAAACAGATAAAAAAGCAGCCTCACCTGCTGAGGAAGTGCTTCAAATTCAAGACCTGAATGTCAAAGACGCAAGAGGCATTGAAGCAGTCAAACACCTGAACCTTTCAGTGAAAGCTGGTGAAGTCGTCGGGATTGCCGGTGTAGATGGGAACGGTCAATCTGAATTAATTGAAGCCATTACAGGACTTAGAAAATCAGAATCCGGCACGATCAGGCTAAATGGGAAAGCGATTCAAAATCTCCCGCCTCGTAAGGTCACTGAATCTGGTATTGGTCATATTCCTCAAGACCGTCACAAACATGGACTCGTTCTTGATTTTTCAATTGGAGAGAATATCTCCTTACAAACATACTATCAGCGTCCTTACTCTAAGTTCGGTTTGATGAGTATGAAAAATATGTACCAAAAAGCAAAACGAATTATTGCTGAATATGACGTGCGGACACCAAGTGAATATACAGAAGCACGCGCCCTGTCCGGAGGAAACCAACAAAAGGCCATCATCGGCCGTGAAGTTGACCGCAATCCTGATTTATTAATTGCCGCTCAGCCGACACGTGGACTTGATGTAGGTGCCATTGAATTTGTTCATAAGCGCTTAATTGAACAAAGGGATGCCGGAAAAGCGGTATTGCTTATCTCTTTTGAACTTGATGAAATCATCAATGTCAGTGATAAGATTGCCGTTATTTTCGAAGGGAGTATTATCGCCATTGTGGATCCAAAAGAAACAACTGAGCAAGAGCTTGGTCTATTAATGGCTGGAAGTTCGCAACAGGAAGTGGGGAAAGAAGCTCATGTCTAATCGCTTAACAAATCTGCTTATTCCGCTTGTCGCCATTGTACTAGGTCTTTTCGTTGGAGCCATCATCATGCTTGCAAGTGGCTATAGTGTCATCGAGGGGTACAGTGCGCTTTGGAATGGCGTTTTCGGTGAAACGTATTATATGGGAGAAACCATCCGACAAGTTACACCTTATATTTTATCAGGGCTTGCCGTTGCTTTTGCTTTTCGGGCAGGGCTCTTTAATATCGGTGTAGAAGGTCAATTACTCATGGGCTGGGTGGCTGCTGTATGGATTGGCACAACCGTTACAGCACCTGCCTATATCCACCTGCCTCTCGCCTTAATCACGGCTGCCGCCGCAGGTGCATTATGGGGCTTTATTCCCGGGTTTTTAAAAGCACGTTTTTATGTGCATGAAGTCATCGTCACGATCATGATGAACTATATTGCGCTCCATGTGACGAACTATCTGATTTCAAATGTCTTAACAAATAATAAAGATAAAACAGAAAAAATTGAAGCTACTGCATCACTACGTTCTGGATTTTTTGAGCAATTCACCGATTTTTCTAGAATGCATAACGGTATTTTTGTTGCCATTCTTGCTGCTGTCATTATGTGGGCGGTCATACAAAAAACATCCAAAGGTTTTGAATTGCGGGCTGTTGGTATGAACCAACAGGCGTCACAATATGCAGGAATGAATGTTCGTCGCAATATTATTTATGCGATGCTGATTTCTGGTGCCTTTGCAGGTCTTGCCGGTGCTATGGAAGGACTTGGAACGTTTGAGTATGCCTCCATTAAAGGCTCCTTCACTGGCGTAGGCTTTGATGGAATCGCTGTCGCTTTATTAGGCGGAAACGCCGCAATTGGGGTCGTTCTGGCTGCATTATTACTTGGTGGATTAAAAGTCGGGGCTCTAAATATGCCGCTTGAATCTGGCGTACCAACAGAGGTCGTTGACATTGTCATTGCGATTATTATTCTTTTTGTCGCCTCAAGCTATATTATCCGTCTAGTCATTCAACAAATGAAAAAAAAGGGGGGAAAATAAGTGGGGTTTCTGCAAATTCTTGAAATCATTGTCCCAGCTACACTTGTTTATGCTGCACCACTTATTTTAACCGCTCTAGGAGGCGTCTTTTCAGAAAGATCAGGTGTTGTAAATATCGGTCTTGAAGGGTTGATGGTCGTCGGAGCATTTTCCAGCATTATCTTTAACTTATTATTTGCTGATACGTTTGGCGCCTTGACCCCATGGCTAGGTCTACTCATCGGCATGGCTATTGGCGGATTGTTCTCACTCATTCACGCTGTTGCAACCATTACGTTTCGAGCGGATCAAACGGTGAGTGGTGTCGCCATTAATATGCTTGCGCTTGGCGCGACACTGTTTGTCGTCAAACTCATTTACGGAAAAGCACAAACAGATAAAATTACAGAGCCTTTCTATAAAGGGGATATCCCCCTTTTAAGTGACATTCCCATCATTGGCGATATTTTCTTTCAAGATGTTTATTATACCTCTATACTTGCCATAGCCTTAGCAGCTGTTGCATGGTTTGTTTTATTTAAGATGCCGTTTGGTCTTCGACTTCGTGCAGTCGGAGAACACCCAATGGCGGCTGATACAATGGGCATTAGAGTCTATCGGATGCGCTACATCGGCGTTTTCCTTAGTGGGTTGTTTGGTGGTCTTGGCGGAGCTGTTTATGCTTCCACGATCGCTCTTGATTTCTCTCATGCCACCATTACAGGTCAAGGCTTCATTGCATTAGCAGCGCTCGTATTCGGGAAATGGCATCCATTTGGCGCGATGGGAGCCGCTTTATTCTTTGGATTTGCGCAAAGTTTAAGTATCATTGGTTCTCTCTTACCGCTATTTCAAGATATACCGAATGTGTATATGCTCATCGCACCATATGTGCTCACCATCCTCGCTCTGACTGGCTTCATCGGACGGGCAGATGCACCAAAAGCACTTGGTACTCCTTATTTAAAAGGAAAACGGTAAATACGCAATATGATCAATCCCCTAAAGACAAACCATCTTTAGGGGATTTTTGTATGATAAAACCGATAAACACGCTATTTATTTTACTTTTATTATACTTAATTTAGTTTAATAAATAGAAGAGTGACATCCAATCTTCTACAATTGAAACAAATAGCATTTGGGGGTGTTTACGTGGCTAATGCACAACAATTGAAATCGATTACAAATGATTCTGACAATAATAAAAGCGTTTTCCGAAAAATCATGTCTTGGAAAATCGGTGTTATTGATCTTCCTGTGTATTTAGTACTTGCAGCGATCATTTTAGGTGCTGCATATTTTAATAAAATTCCAGCAAATATGCTTGGTGGTTTCGCTGTAATTATGATTTTGGGGATTTTCCTTGGGGATGTGGGACAACGTATTCCAATCTTAAAAGATATTGGTGGACCCGCGATTCTTTCTTTATTCGTACCATCGTTCCTGGTCTTTTTTAATGTTCTGAACCCAAACTCCTTGGAAGCGGTTACGTCTCTGATGAAAACGTCCAACTTCCTTTACTTCTACATTTCTGCTCTTGTTGTAGGTAGTATTCTTGGGATGCAGCGAACTGTTTTAGTACAAGGCCTTATTCGTATGTTTGTTCCTCTTGTTGTAGGTACACTTGCAGCTGTAACAGCCGGAATTCTTGTTGGTCTTTTAGTTGGTTATACACCACACCATTCATTCTTCTTTATTATTGTACCGATTATTGCAGGTGGTGTTGGAGAAGGAATTTTGCCATTATCTATTGCTTACTCACAAATTCTCGGTGTTTCAGCAGAGTCATTAATTTCTCAACTCATACCTGCTGCTGTCATTGGGAACGTTATTGCCATCATCTGTGCTGGCGCAATGAAAAAGCTTGGTGAAAAACGTCCTGAACTAAACGGAAATGGTCGTCTTGTCAAATCAAAAGAAGCAAATGAAATCTTTGAGCAACCTGATATGGATGCGAAAGTTGATTTCGGTTTGATGGGCGCTGGTGTACTTGTTGCTTGTACAACCTTTATCTTTGGTGGTTTATTAGAAGGATTTTTGCATATTCCAGGTCCAATTTTGATGATTGTTCTTGCAGCATTAATCAAATACTTAAACGTGATGCCGCAACATTTACAAAACGGTTCACAGCAATTTTACAAATTTGTATCAAGAAGTTTCACATGGCCGCTCATGGTTGGTCTAGGAATTCTCTACATTCCGCTTGATGATGTAGCGTCTGTAATCTCCTTTCCATTCATTTGTGTGTGTATTTCTGTTGTACTCGCAATGGTCGGTTCAGGTTACTACGTTGGTAAATTCATGAACATGTATCCTGTAGAGTCCGCGATTGTAACTGGATGTCACAGTGGTCTAGGTGGTACTGGTGACGTTGCGATTCTTTCAGCTTCTGGAAGAATGGGGCTTATGCCTTTTGCCCAAGTATCTACACGTCTTGGCGGAGCCGCAACAGTGATCTGCGCAACCATTTTACTTAGATTGTTTTCTTAATTTAATACACGATGAAAAGCATGTACTCTCTCGAAGAGCACATGCTTTTTTATATTCCTTTTATCCTATAAGTTTATTCATCAGCTAGTACAACTCGTATATATTCTCGAGGCTGAAAAGGGTACTGTTTTGCCTCATGATAGGTCATATGGAGGAGATGCTCCGAAAATAGCGGCCACTCACTCTCCGCCTGCCACCTTTTTTGATCATTTCTCTCAATGAAGAATGCTCCGCCTAAAATGGTACAGAATATGCTTATGCTGATACCGATCTTTCGCTTCATATGATCAGCTCCTTTAAGAAAAGCATGTACGAAATACAAAACAATATACAACGAGTTTTATTTTTGATAAAATTATTTGGGGGTCAAGAGAACTCAAAAACAGCTTATTTTATGTTAATTCATTTCAAACCCATGCACTAAGGCTGTATTTACGTTATAATTTTAATTACCAGTTCTTTAGAACGTGAATTTAAAATGATCAAAGGAGGTTTATTTTCTTGCAGCTTATTCACTTCGCCATCCTATCACCTTTTTTACTTGCCTTTGTTATACCTTTCCTTTTTAAATATGTCAGGCGTATACATACAGGATGGTTTGTTCTCATCTTGCCTATTGTTTTATTTACTTATTTTATTCAAATGATCCAATTCACATCAAATGGCCGAACCTTGTTTTCACAGGCCGAATGGATTCCTTCTCTTGGCATGAATTTCACTGTGTACGTCGATGGCCTTAGCCTGTTATTTGCTTTATTAATTACAGGTATTGGTGCATTGGTCGTTTTGTACAGTATTTTCTATTTATCAAAGGAAAAAGAACAGCTTGGCTCTTTTTATACGTATTTGTTAATGTTTATGACCGCTATGCTTGGTGTCGTTCTCTCTGACAACATGGTGGTACTCTACTTATTCTGGGAGTTAACGAGTATCTCTTCCTTCCTCTTAATTGGATATTGGTATAAGCGGAAACGATCACGTGATGGTGCAACAAAGTCACTGCTAATTACCGTTTTTGGTGGATTAGCTATGCTAGGCGGTTTCATCCTCATTTATTTGATGACTGATTCATTTAGTATTCGTGAAGCAGTCAATCAGCTTCAGCTCATTATGGCATCACCTTACTTTATCCCTGCCATGATCCTGATCTTACTTGGTGCCTTTACAAAATCAGCGCAATTCCCATTTTATATTTGGTTGCCTGATGCAATGGAAGCACCAACCCCCGTGAGCAGTTATCTACATTCTGCCACAATGGTAAAAGCCGGCATTTATCTTGTCGCAAGGTTCAGTCCTGTATTTGCCATATCTGAGGTTTGGTTTTGGACCATCTCAATCGTCGGACTTGTCACATTATTCTGGGGATCATTCCACGCCGTCCGGCAATACGATTTAAAAGCCATCTTGGCCTTTTCGACTGTAAGTCAGCTCGGTATGATCATGCTGATGCTTGGGGTAGGCGCAGCGGCAATTCATGAAAACAATCCCGCCTTTTTTGGCGCAGCCGTCCTTGCCGCTATCTTCCATTTAATTAACCATGCCACATTCAAAGGCAGTCTCTTTATGGCAGCTGGCATCATTGACCATGAAACAGGTACGCGTGACATTCGTAAGTTAGGCGGTTTAATGACCATCATGCCGATTACCTTTACAATAACGTTAATCGGTACATTCTCAATGGCTGGACTTCCGCCATTTAATGGTTTCTTAAGTAAAGAACTCTTTTTCACGAGTATGATTCGTATCTCTGACATTCGTTTTACTGACGTTTCAACATGGGGAGCCATATTCCCATCAATCGCTTGGCTTGCTAGTGTATTCACGTTCATTTACAGTATGATGCTCCTCTTTAAGACATTTAGAGGACGCCTCAATTTAGATCAATTAGAAAAAAAACCGCATGAAGCACCGATTGGTATGCTCATCCCGCCACTCATTCTAGCTTCGCTTGTGGTGACCTTTTTCTTTTTCCCAAATATCCTTGCCTATACGATTATAGAACCGGCAATTGCAGCGATTATTCCTGAAGCCATTGAACCTGGAAGTCGTTTTGTCGTGAAAATAGGAGCATGGCACGGTTTCAAACCAGAACTATATATGACATTTGGTGTTGTCATTCTCGGTATCATCGGCTATTTCACTTTGTCGAAATGGCGTCCAATATACAACATATTCAAGGAAAAGTGGTCCTTTAACGCCTTATATAATCGTTCGCTAAGTGGTCTACAAAATGGATCACATCGTCTGACAAACGGTTATATGACTGGGGTACTTCGTGACTACCTTGTCTATGTGTTTGGTTTCTTGATTATCGTACTCGGTAGCGTCATGGTTTATCAGCAAGCCTTCTCATTTGATACGAAACATGCCGCGCCAATCGGCATATATGAGGCGATCCTTTCACTTGTGATGGTGGCAGCGACCGTTACGACAGTGTTCGCTCGTTCCCGCTTAACAGCGATTATCGCACTAGGTGCCATGGGATATACGTTGTCATTATTCTTCGTGATTTTCAGAGCACCTGATCTTGCACTGACACAGCTAATTATTGAAACGATTTCTGTAGCACTGTTTTTACTTTGCTTCTATCATTTACCGAAGCTCCGCTTGAAGCCAAAAACGAGATCGTTTAAATTAACCAATTTGATCATCTCATTAGGTGTAGGAATTGTTGTCACCTGTCTTGCCTTCGCTTCAACAAGTCAGCAATCACTTGATACGATTGCCACTTATTTTATTGAGAACAGCTACAAACTTGCAGGCGGAGACAATATTGTCAACGTCATTCTCGTTGATTTCAGGGGCTTTGATACACTCTTTGAAATTACAGTGCTCGCCATTGCAGCACTTGGTATTTATGGATTATTAAAAACACAAGGTAAACGGAAGAGAGGTGTGCGGCGATGAGAAAAATTGATACGAATGATATGCTCTTACAAGTGACAACCAAAATCACAGCATTCATCATATTGCTATTCTCATTTCACCTGTTTCTAGCAGGACATAACAATCCTGGCGGGGGATTTATCGGCGGCTTGATGAGTTCTGCCGCTGTAGTCCTTCTGCTCTTAGCCTATGACCTGAAAACAGTGAGACGCATCCTGCCATTTAATTTTATTTATGTAGTAGGTGTCGGTCTGCTTATTGCGATTCTGACTGGAATGGGATCTTTCCTATTCGGTGCACCTTTTCTATCACATGCTTTTGGTTATTTCCAGTTACCATTTTTAGGTAAAACAGAACTAGCAACAGCTGTTCTGTTTGATATCGGTGTCTATTTGGTTGTTGTTGGTGTGACCATGACCATTATTCAAACGATTGGAGAGAAGGAATAATGGAATTTTTAATGTCAATTATCGTCGGAATTATCTTTATGGCGGCGACCTACTTATTGCTTTCAAAAAGCCTTCTGCGGGTCATCGTCGGAACTGCCGTTTTGAGTCATGGCGTCCATTTGCTTTTATTAACAATGGGCGGCTTAAAAAAAGGAGCACCTCCAATTTTAACTGAGGGGCTCACATCCTATGTAGATCCATTGCCACAAGCATTAATTTTAACTGCCATTGTCATTGCTTTTGGCGTCACATCCTTTTTGCTCGTGATGGCCTTCCGTGCCTTCCAGGAGTTACGAACAGATGACATGGATCAAATGAGAGGAAATGATCAGCATGAATAATCTCGTGATCCTGCCTATTTTAATTCCATTACTATCTGCTACACTGTTGATTTTTATGAATAAAAACATCATGCTGTCAAGAGGATTTAGTGTCTTCGCATCTCTTTCAGCCATCATTTGTAATATGTATTTGGTCCAAACGATTTTCACAGGCGGCATCCAGACTCTTTATTTAGGTGGATGGACAGCACCATTTGGCATTGCGTTAGTGGCGGATCAGTTTGCTGCACTCCTTGTGCTGACCGCTTCTGTTGTAGGACTTATCACAATCCTCTTCTCCTTCCGAACAATCGGGAAAGAAAGAGAGCGACTATTCTACTATTCAGGCGTACAGTTCTTGTTAGCTGGTGTCACTGGTGCATTTTTAACAGGAGACATCTTTAACCTATTCGTCTTCTTTGAATTACTGCTGATGGCGTCTTATATGCTCATTGTATTAGGCGGATCAAAGCCGCAGCTTCGTGAGTCACTGAAATATATTGTGTTTAACATCATATCATCTGCATTATTTATTGTCGGTGTGGCTTGTTTATATGCAGTCACCGGAACGTTAAATATGGCGGATTTAAGTGTCAAAATAGCTGAATCAGGACAAACAGGTTTGATCACAGTCATTTCCATTCTGTTCCTCATTGTATTTGGCTTAAAAGCTGGTATTTTCCCGCTTTATTTTTGGCTGCCAGGATCGTATCATGCACCGCCAGCAGCGATTTCCGCGCTCTTTGGCGCACTGCTGACAAAAGTAGGCTTATATGCGATTGCCAGAGTCTTTACGTTAATCTTTATCCATGATACGGGATTCACACATACACTCATGGCTTGGCTAGCTGTGCTAACGGTTATTTTTGGTGTGATAGGCTCAATCGCCTATTCTGATGTACAAAAAATTGTCATTTATAACATCGTCACAGCAGTTGGAGTCATTTTGTTTGGTATCGCAGCTAATACCCCTGCTTCACTTCAAGGGGCGATTTATTATCTCATTCACGATATGGTGATCAAAGGTGCGCTATTTATGCTAGCAGGTGCATTGCTCGTATATGCTGGCACCAATCAACTAAAGAAAATGGGCGGGCTCATACAATCGCAGCCTCTTCTCGGCTGGATGTTTTTCATATCAGCCTTATCGCTTGCGGGTATTCCGCCACTTAGTGGGTTTATTGGAAAGCTGAAAATTGTTGAAGGTGGATTTACTGCCGGACACATGACATTTTCAATCCTAGTTTTACTGTCAAGTCTTCTTGTCCTTTATTCTGTCATGAGAATTTTCATTCTTGCATTTTGGGGTGAGGAACAGGAGCTGCCTAGAAGAAGAACACCTTCGATTAAAGGAATGGTGTATCCTGGGGTGCTACTTGTTGTCTTATCGCTTGCGATTGGGTTAGGCACAGAGTTCATTGCCCCTTATATCAATCAAGCTACTGAAATGCTCTCAACACCAGAAAAATATATTCAAGCTGTGCTGAAGGAGTAGATGAACATGGCCTTTCAAATATTACTAAATGCTCTCCTCGCCTTTACGTGGATGTTTATGAATGATGCATACACAGCCGCAAACTTTGTGTCTGGCTTTGTACTAGGGATGATCGCCATATTCATGCTACGGCGATTCTTCCCGCAACGTTTTTATGGTTATGCACTCTATGCCATCTTCAAGCTCGTTGTGATTTTCATTCGAGAGCTACTTCTTGCCAATTTAAGTGTACTAAAGACGGTATTGTCTCCAAAGCTCAAAATCAAGCCCGGCATCTTTGCCTTTCGTACGGACTTGAAGAGCGACTGGGAAATCACCGTGTTATCCAATTTGATTACATTGACACCAGGAACACTGGTGATTGATATATCAGATGATCGGTCCATTTTATACATTCATGCGATGGATATTGAAGATGCCGAAAAGGCCATTCATGATATTCGTGTATCATTTGAACAGGCGATCTTGGAGGTGAGCGGTAAGTAATGGATATCATATTACAAATTTCGCTTGGCATCCTTGCGCTGTCTACCCTGCTTTTTGTCATCCGGATCATTAAAGGACCTTCCATCCCTGACCGCGTAAGTGCACTTGATGCCGTTGGAATTAATTTAATTGGCATGACAGCCATCGTGTCTATATTACTTAGAACCACAATGTTCTTTGAAATTGTCTTACTGCTAGGTATCCTAGCATTTATCGGCACTGTTGCATTTTCTAAGTTCCTTGAGAAAGGAGTCGTGATTGAAAATGATCGTCATCGCTAAAGCCATTGTGATCTTCTTAATCTTGCTTGGTTCGATCCTTTGTCTCGTGTCAGCCATTGGTGTGCTCCGCTTACCAGATGTGTACACACGTATGCATGCGGCATCAAAAGCGTCCACACTTGGCGTTGTTCTGATTTTAATTGGTGTGTTCTTTCATGAATGGTTTCTTGCGGGCATTGTTTCTGCAAAAATCCTACTCGGAATTGTCTTTATCTTTCTCACAACCCCAGTCGGCGCACATTTGATCGGTAGAGCTGCCTATAACACGGGCGTCAAGCTAGATAAGCGAAGTGTTCAAGATGATTATGGCGGTTTCCGTAACTTCGTGATTAAACGAAAAGAAGATTCTTATTTATAAAAAAAAAGCTTCCGCTGCAGGGACTGACCCCCGTTTTTGAGACAGGGATCAAAACACCTTTATACAGCCAATTGCCGATAGTTTATCGGTGATTGGTTGTTTAGTTTCGTTTGAATGCGAATGTTGTTATAATAATGAATGTATTCTTTGACAGTGCGTTCTACGATGGTGGTCGTGGTTCGATCAATACTGTTAAGATAGAACGTTTCAGACTTTAGTGAGGAATGAAACGATTCGATGGAGGCATTATCAGCGGGCGTCCCTTTGCGGGACAT
>MKZN01000014.1 GCA_001938995.1 Bacillus pumilus
ACTTCAACCGAATAACTCACTCTTGTCCCCATAGAAAAAACACCTCCACGTCTTATTTCGGATAACAACTATCCGTTTTCAAACTTGAAGGTGTTTTTTATTTGTCTCATCTTATGGGGTCAGTCCCCCGCTGGACAGCTTTTTTTTATTTACATAACCTTTATTTCACTTGGAATGTTTTCTTTTCCGTGATTTGCTTCAGCCCTTCAGCTTTTCCTTTAAACGATACAACCACTTCATATGTTCCTGGCTCAACGCCATTTGACCATGTATCCTGAAAATCATACGTTTCCTTTTCCTTTAATACAAAAGATTGGATGGCTTGTGTGAACATACGATCTTTGGAATAACGGTATTTCTCATTTCCATTTTTGTCATAGACAATTAATTCAAATTTTTGGCTTGTGTTAAATGTAAATTCGATATCTCGATCTGATTCATTTTTCAGTGACATGTTAAATTGAACTGATTCACCTTTTTGGACAGGATCTACAGTAAGTACGACTGTCTTTTCTCCCATTTGACCGGATACCTCCTTGTCTGGTTCATCATTCTTTTGAAGACCACAAGCTGCTAAAACCAATAGAACGAGAAGAACCACTACACTTTTTTTCATCTTCTATCCACCTTTAATCCCTTCTGAAAAATCCAAGAATATTGGTTGTTTGGACAACATTCGTAAAGGCTTTTGGATCTACTTCCTTTATAATTTGTTCAAGTTCATACAGCTCATACCTAGTGATGACAATGACCATCATTTCTTTTTGCTCGTTGGTAAATGCCCCTTTGGCAGGGACAGTCGTAATGCCTCTCACCATTTTTCCATAAATGGCTTCTTTGATTTCATCTGCTTTCTTCGTCACAATCATCGCTGTTAGCTTCTCGTGTCTTGTATGGATGGCATCAATCACTCTTGTGGTGACGTATAATGTGACAAGGGTATATAAAGCTTTCTCCCAACCTTGTAATAATCCTGCTGTAAAAATGATGATACCGTTTAAAATGAAGAAATACGTGCCAACAGGCTTATCCTTCCATTTGGCCAAAATCATCGCAATAATGTCGAGGCCCCCTGTTGATGCCCCATATTTCAAGGTCATCCCAATTCCAAGTGCAGAAATGACACCACCAAACACAGCATTCAACAAAATATCCCCAGACACGCTCGTCTCTGGTAAAATGCCGAGGAAAATGGTCGTGAGCGCAACACTGATGATGCTATACAAAGTAAAGGAACGACCAACCTTCATCCAGCCTAAAATCCCGACTGGAATGTTTAATACGAATAATAAAATCCCTGTCGATAAATAAAATGGCGCATATTGATCCATTAAACTTGATAACAGTTGGGCGACCCCTGTAAAACCGCTCGCATACACGTCGGCTGGGATTAAGAATAAATTCAGTCCAATCGCATTTAGTAATGCACCAATGACGACGACAATCAATTTTTTTGCTTCTCCAATGAACATGATGTCATTCCTCCACTTACCATTCTCTCTATGGTTTTCCCTAAAATTTAGAATTTGAACACGAAAAGACGGTTTTTATGTTATAGTTAGGCTAAAAAGATGTAAAATATGGTGAATTGCATTCAGAAAGAAGGGATTTTGATGACTGTTCATATCGTAGCAGACAGTGCTGCTGATCTGCCTCTTTCTTATTATGATGAACATAACACGACACTCATTCCGCTACGTGTATTACTTGGCGAGCAGGAATATGAGGATTTGCTCACGATTGATCCAAAACAAGTATTTGATGCGATGAGACAAGGCGAAAGTCCAAAAACGTCACAAGCTTCACCGAACCGAATCAAAGAAGCCTTTGTCGCTCTAGCACAAACCCATACATCCGCACTTTATGTCGCCTTTTCATCAGAGCTTTCAGGTACATACCAAACGGCTGTGATGATGGCGAACGAAGTGAAGGAAGAATATCCAGATTTCGATTTAAGAATCATCGATTCTAAATGTGCTTCACTTGGCTATGGTCTTGCCGTCAAACACGCTCAAGCACTTGCCTTTGACGGGAATACAATACAAGATATTGAAACGTCTGTAAAGCGTTTTTGTGAATCTTTACAACATATTTTTACTGTAGACGATTTATCGTATTTAGCAAGAGGCGGAAGAATCAGTAAAGCATCCGCATTTGTTGGCGGTCTCTTAAGTATTAAACCCATTTTACACGTCGAGGATGGAAAGCTGATTCCCCTTGAAAAAATCCGTGGTCGTAAAAAGCTACTCAAGCGTATTATCGAGCTGATGAAAGAGCGCGGATCGAACTGGTCAAACCAAACTGTTGGCATTAGTCATGGCGATGATCTAGCTCTTGCTGAAGAAATGAAACAATTGATTGAAACCGAATTTCATCCAAAAGAAATTGTGATCAATCTCATTGGTGCAGCCGTCGGATCTCATTCAGGACCTGGAACACTTGCTATCTTTTTCTCAGGTGAGCCATCATAAAAAGCACCCTTCCTGTTCATGTGAGAGGAAGGGTGCTTTTTTTATGATAGTTTAAATCGATTGACTGTCTCATTTAACCTAGCTGTCATATTCATCAATTCTTCTACTTGTTTGTTCATTTGATCAAATGACTGGAGTTGTTCATTTGCAGATGCGGAAATTTCTTCGCTGCCTGCGGCTGTTTCTTCTACAACAGCACTAATATTTTCGATCGAGCGTAGCACTTCTCCTCCAAGCTCTGTCGATTGATTAATTTGTTCATTTAACAGTGCCATCTCTTCTTTAATGTGCTGTGCTTTTGTTTCGATGCCTTCAAAGGAGTGTGAAGTTTTGTCCATAGCTTCTTGCTGATGAAGAGATAATTTCACCCCTTCTTGTACAGTCTGACTGATGGACTGAATGCCTGTTTCGATGTGCCCTACCATGTCAAAGATTTGTCTTGTGGCATTAGAAGATTCATCTGCTAATTTACGGATTTCATCTGCAACTACGGCAAAGCCTTTCCCGGCTTCTCCTGCTCTTGCCGCTTCTATGGCGGCATTTAGTGAGAGTAGGTTTGTTTGATCGGCAATGTCAGACACCGTTTTGGCCATGGCTGAGATTTCACTTGCATATTGGGTAAATTCTCCCGCCGACTGTTCGATTTTTTTTGTTGCATGTGTATTTTTCTCAATTGCCGCTTTTGTTTCTGTTAACGTGTGTTTTCCGCTATTTACTGCCCCAATGGTCTCTTCTGTGCTTTGAATGACGGTCTGTGATCTATCGGAATTTTTTCGACCGTGCTGATCCATTTTTTCAATCAAGCCGACACCATGCTGAAGATCCTCTGAGATTGCTTGTGAACCATTTGCCATTTCGTCTGTTGATACAGACACTTGATTGGCAGATTCCATTAGCTTTTTGTTTTCATCGTCTAATTGAATCGAGAATCTCTCCACTTGACTTGACACATTGCCAATTTCTTGTATAAGACTGATCAGTTGATCTGTCATTTGATCGAACGATTCATTCAAACCGCCAATCTCATCTTTACGCTGCACGCTCATACGTTCAACAGCTAGGTTTCCTTCTGCGATCTGTTTTGCTCGATATGATAAGGATTGAATTGGCTTTACAATCGATCTTGTTAGACCAATGTTCAAGAAAAATGCGATCACAATGAGCGTCAAGGCTGCGACTAGTGCACTTGTGATGACCCACTGTACACTTGCTGCTGCTTCTTCTTGATTTCGTTCATACGCATCTTGTGCTCTTTTGTTCATCGTATGCACGTCGTTTAGGACACCATCAATTCTTGCTGCCACACGTCTAGCATCAGCTGCGTTTTTTTCACCAATGGCACTGTTGGCTTCTTTAATCCACGTGTCCAACTTCGTGTTTAATCTCGTTAATGCGTCTTTGTTCAAATTCCCAGCATTCTTATTTAATGTTTGTAGTTGTTTTTTCGCCGTAGATATATGACTTTGAACAACTTCTAGTTGTTCTTCTGACAGTGTCATCGAATAATTGGTCATGGCTTGTTCAACACTTTCAAAGCTGGCTTTTGTTTTTTGAACGTTTAGTAAGGTTTGAACCTCTGTTTCATTGGATGATTGAATCTTTGTCATACTGATAATAATAAAAGCGATGACAGCAACTGCTAAAAGAAGTGAGATGAGAGAATTGAGTAAAATCTTCGATCGTAAACTCATGATGCCGCCTCCTCTTCATCCAGAAGCGTCTGCTTCAGTTCATTTAATTTTTCAGTCAATGGTTCTGTGTTTTTCAATACTCTGATTCTAGCCATATCTAGTCCGTTATTGCTTAAATCATAGACAACATGACCGCTCTTAATTTTGTTGTTTTTCACCAACTGTTCGCTGAATTGATAAACCACTTCGTCTACTTTTTTAACCATAGAAGAAATGACAGCTTTTTCTGCTGTAAAATACTGATCACTATCCACACCGATCGCATATTTCCGTTCAGCTTGTGCTTGTTTTAGTACACCGACACCCGTATAGCCTGCTGCTGCATACAAAACGTCTGCTTTCTTTTTGATCATTTCTTTGGCGATGGTCCCGCCCTTGCCTGCATCATTAAATGTACCTGCATAGGTCGTTAAAATGATGATTTTCGGATTGATTGATTTTGCCCCTTTTGAAAATCCTTTTTCAAATCGGTGGATGACATCTGCGTCAACTCCGCCAACAAAACCAATGACATCACTTTTTGTCGTCATGGCAGCAAGTGCGCCCGCTAAATAGCTTCCTTGTTCTTCTTTAAATGTAACGGACGTCACATTTTTCACCTCAGAAGCAGCATCAATCAGTAAGAATTGTTTCTTTGGGTACTTTTTGGCTACCTTTTCTAAGTCCTCTTGCATGCTAAAACCTACACCGATGATGAGGTCATTGCCATCCTTTACGAGCTCTGTCAGTCCTTTTTCATATGTATCGGTTTCCGCTATTTCTCTATAATCAAATTCAATGCCAAGCCCTTCACGTGCTTTTTTTAATCCTTTAAATGATGAATCATTAAATGATTGATCACCAAGACCGTCTTCAGTCAGCATGACACCTATTCGCGTCACATTTGACTTCCCAGGTCCTTCTTGTTGATTGCTACATGAGGCAAGCACCATCAGTATGGCTGCCATCAGAAGAAATGAGATCTTCACTTTCATCCAAAAACACTCTCCTTTTATCATTCTTACTCCCTTTTTATCGGATTAAGAGACATTGTTTGAATGACAAAAGAATCCTTTTTAGCTTTTTTTAGTACTTTTTTCACTTAAAAATCCCATTATTTAATAAAAAAATTAAAAAAAGTGAGCGTATGCTCACTTTTTCTCATATGTCCAACCTTCTTCTTGATAAACCTGTTGATGTTTCATTAGATGACCTAGTGCTCGTTTAAAAGCCGCCTTACTCATTTGAAATCTTTCACGAATATCTTCTGGATCACTTTTGTCCGAGAAAGGCATTGCACCATTCCGATTTCTCATATAGGTCAAGATCTCTTCTGCATCAACAGTTAAAGCTTCCTGCTTTCTAGGAAGGAGGGAGACGTTGACAGTGCCATCTTCTTTCACCGCAATCACGCGGCCTGTGACTGTCGATCCTAGTCGTGGTTCTTCTTTTCGTTCTGAACGGTGGATAAATCCTCTCACTCCTGTATCTGTCAGCATAAAGGAGCCTGTGGCGATTAAACGGTAAATCGTCCCTGTGATTTCTTTGTTCATTAAGGTATCTGGCGCTTCTGTAAACAATTCGCTGATGACGTCTTCTGGGGCTGGCTTTGCGAACATTCTTCCGTAGCTTGTGACTTTCAGCATACAGTATAGTTTGTCCCCTTTTGCCGGCCATGCTTCCTCAAAAGGCGGGAGGTGTTCTGTTGCGACAAGGGCATCTTTTGACAAACCAACATTGACAAACGCACCCATGTCCTCCACGACATCCACGACTTCTACCCAGCCGTAAGTATCAGCATTGATCACTGGCATTTTCATCGTAGCTGCCAGTCTTTCCTCATGATCTACATATAAGTAGACTTCGACTTCATCTCGGTCATCAAGATCCTCTGTTATCTCACTGCGGTGTAAGAGGACCGAATCCTCACCGTCTGTCAAAAAATAGCCATATTCCATCTCTTTATCTATTTGCAAGGTCAGTTGCTCACCTGGTCTCATGTTCTCTTCCTTCCTATCTGCCCATAAAAGGGCGTTCGTTCATCTTTTGATTTCACTTTATTCTACTATACTTCTTTGCACATGAACATCACTAGTTCTGTTAGCTAAACTAGACAAACGACAGATGATTTATACAGCAAGAGCTAGAACTCTTTGTTTGGTCATTCGCTAAGGTTTCTTCTTCCCCTAGTTGCATGGTAAGATAGACGCAATATCTATACTTGGAGGTCATGTAACATGGCAAAAGAAAGTTCATTTGATATCGTATCAAAGGTTGAATTCCCTGAAGTGCAAAACGCCATTCAAACAGCATTAAAAGAAATTAAAAACCGTTTCGATTTCAAAGGAAGTAAAAGTGATATCTCACTAGAAAAAGAAGAGCTTGTTCTCATCTCTGACGATGATTTTAAGCTAGAACAATTAAAAGATGTGCTTGTGTCCAAGCTCATTAAACGAAATGTACCGACAAAAAACATCGACTATGGTAAAACCGAGCATGCCCTTGGCGGAACTGTACGCCAGCGGGCCAAGCTGATTAGTGGCATTGATAAAGACAATGCAAAAAAGATCAATGCACTAATTAAGCAATCTGGCATTAAAGTGAAGTCTCAATTTCAAGATGATCAAGTGCGTGTGACAGGGAAAAATAAAGACGATCTACAAGTAGTTATTTCACTCATGCGCAAAGAAGATTTGCCGATTGATGTCCAATTTATAAATTTTCGATAAATTTCAAATTTTCCATTGATTATTTTCAGTTTTTTCGTTACAGTTGATGGAAGTTCAATTCACTGACATTTTCATATCGCTTTCTTATCAAGAGAGGCAGAGGGACTGGCCCTGTGAAGCCTCAGCAACCGGTGTAATAGAAATTACTTTCTATGACCAAGGTGCTAAATCCAGCAAGCAACTGCTTGGAAGATAAGAAGAAGAATTACGATACATCCAAAAAGTCTTCTTCTTATCAGAAGGCTTTTTTTGTTACATAGAAATAAGGAGGAGACCAATGGGCCTATTACAAGATTTAGAAAAACGCATCCTGATCGCTGATGGAGCAATGGGAACACTATTATACTCTTATGGAATTGACCGCTGTTTTGAGGAATTAAATTTATCAAAGGAAGAGGATGTCAAAAGGGTGCATGAGGCGTATGTGCAGGCAGGAGCCGATATCATTCAAACCAACACATACGGAGCGAATTATATTAAACTATCTCGCTACGGCTTGGAAGAAGAAACGAAGCGCATCAATACAAAAGCTGTGCAAATTGCCAAAGCAGCCGCAGGTTCTGCTTATGTCCTCGGTACAATTGGTGGGATTCGTACGTTTAACAAAAATGCCTACTCCATAGAAGAAATTAAACGAAGCTTTAGAGAACAGCTGTATCTTCTATTAAATGAACAGCCTGATGGTTTATTGCTTGAAACCTATTATGATCTTGAAGAAGCAAAGGCGGTTCTCCAGATTGCACGGAAAGAAACAACACTTCCTATTGTCATGAACGTATCCATGCATGAGCAAGGGGTCTTGCAGGACGGAACGCCGCTGAAAGACGGTTTAGCAGAATTAGCTTCTATCGGTGCAGATGTCGTTGGTATTAACTGTCGACTTGGTCCCTATCATATGATTCAGGCACTCGAAAGCGTACCGATTTTGGAAAATTCCTATTTATCTGTCTATCCTAACAGTAGCCTTCCATCTCTTGAAGAAGGCAGGCTTGTCTATGATACTGATAATGATTATTTCAGAAAGAGTGCGCTAGAGTTTAGGAATCAAGGGGCAAGATTGATCGGCGGCTGCTGCGGAACGACACCTCAGCATATTCAAGCAATGGCTGAAGCTGTTAAAGATTTAGCACCCATCACCGAAAAAGAAGTCAAAATATTGAAAGAGGAAATCATCTCTATTCAAGATCAGCGAACAGAACCAGGACTAGACGAGCTGGCTATCAAAAAACGATCGATCATCGTCGAACTGGACCCGCCGAAGAAGCTGAATTTTGAAAAGTTTCTTGTGGCTGCGAACGAATTAAAGAATGCTGGTATCGACGCCCTAACGTTAGCTGATAATTCTCTTGCCACACCTCGCATTAGCAATGTGGCATGCGGCGCTTTACTCAAACAGCAACTCGACATGCGTTCACTTGTTCATATTACATGTCGAGATCGTAATTTAATTGGACTACAATCTCATTTGATGGGACTGGATACACTCGGTTTAACCGACATTTTAGCGATTACAGGCGATCCGTCTAAAATTGGAGACTTCCCTGGCGCAACGTCTGTTTATGATTTAACATCTTTTGATCTCATCCGTTTGATCAAACAATTTAATGAAGGACTCTCTTTTTCAGGGAAACCTCTTGGGAAAAAGACCAATTTCTCTGTGGCAGGAGCGTTTAATCCAAATGTTCGCCATATTGATAAAGCCGTGAAACGACTTGAGAAAAAAATAGAGTATGGGGCTGATTACTTCGTTTCACAGCCTGTTTATTCAGAGGAACAGCTTGTGAAAATTCATGAAGAAAGTCGCCATTTGGATAAACCGATTTATATCGGAATTATGCCTTTAACAAGCAGTCGAAATGCAGAATTTATCCACCATGAAATCCCGGGCATCAAGCTATCTGATTCCATCCGTGACATCATGGCCAAGGCCGGCGAAGATAAGGAAAAGCAGCGAGCAGAAGGATTGGCTATTGCCCGCTCTTTATTGGATACAGCCTGTGAACTGTTTCATGGCATTTATTTAATTACCCCTTTCCTTCGATCAGATTTAACAGCAGAATTGACAACTTACATCCACCAGAAAGAAAAGGAGCCAAACATCCATGTCAACTCTCAATGAACAGCTAGAGAAACACATCTTCGTCCTTGATGGGGGGAAATGGGCACAATGATTCAAAATGCCAATGTATCATCGGTGGTGAAGAGTATGAAGGCTGTAACGAATAATTGAATTTGATAGCCCTCACATCATCTCCAAAATACCACCGGGAATATCTTGCGGCAAACGCTGATTTAATTGAAACGAATACGTTCGGTGCTACCAAGCTCGCCCTGGGTGGGCAACGCTATTCCTTCGGATATCCAGCATGTCCAAATCTTGAAGACCAAGAAAGCTTCAGCCTGAAAAAATCGGCATTCATCTCACAGAAGGCTTCATGCTGGAACCAGAGGCATCCGTATCAGCTATCGTCGTTTCTCATCCTGAAGCTCGGTATTTTAATGTTCATTAAAGAAATATCTCCTAAATTGGAAGTTTTTTAATAAAAAGGTGGAATAAATATCAATTTTTATACTTTTCTACCGATATAAGAAATGAATAGAATTGACTAAAAAGGAGATGTTTGTCATGTTTAGAAAGAAAATGGGTTTCTCACTACTTATCGGCCTATTGGTCGCTTCGCCATTCTTTCATTCACCTGCGGCGAAAGCAAGTGAAGCATCATCGAAACAAAGTAAATATTATACAGAAGAGTTGGAGCATCTATACCCTGACAGTGATTATGCGAACAATGATACGATGGAAAATGCGCAGCTTTTACAACACTCTCTCCATCTAAACAAAACCTATTTGTATCATGAGGGCAGTATTTCATCCACGGATGACGTCGATTTTTACCGTTTCACCAGTTCTAAGTTTGACGGAGCAGATGGACGGTTTTCCATTAAGCTTGTGAATGTGAAAGCTGGAAATGATTTTGATCTCTACCTTTACAATAAGAGTGGATCGCTTGTGTCCTCCTCTGTGCGAACAATCAATCAAAATGAGATCATTCACATGCCGAAAATCGCATCTAGCACAGAATACTATTTAGCAGTGAAGCCAAAGCGTTTACTAAATGAAGAAGAGAACACGTATCGCATTGTGTTTGACAAAAGTATTGAAAAAGGAACAACTAAACGGTACGGATCACCTGCCACCCTCAACAGCTTCAATGAAGCAGGTTCTCCAAACTCTTCTTTTGACTTAACTGGTTTACCACAAGATGCTATTGTGACTGGTCTTTCATTAGAGGCTACAAAAGGCAGTACAAATGCACACAATTATGTATTCACAGTGTCTTCCTTACAAGGTGAGACAGTGAACGTACCTTGGAACGGACAAAAAGTAGATATCTCATCCTATAAAACAAGTCAAGTTCCGGCAAAAGATCGCTTTTTTGTCTCTTTTCGTGCGACTGAAGTTCCTCAGTTTATAGGTGGACGGTTAATCAAAGTTGGTGTTGTGTCGATTAAGAACTTACAACTCACCTTTGAATATGAATACAACCGTGACCTCAAATATTAATAACACAAAAGGAAAAGGTCTCCCCTTTTCCTTTTTCTTATGTTTTCTTATGTTACGATACATACAGACCCATTCCACCAAGAAGGAGTTGCGATGTATTGGCAAACGTTATGCAACGAATATTAACACTTGACGACATCCCAGATCTGATCGCATTGTCAAAAGAGGTAGACTGGCCTGATTACGATGCGGAAGAATTAACATCTCTTTTAACAAATGGATCCTTTACAGGTTTTACAACAAACGATGGACATGTCATCTCATGTGCAGGACTCTTCCAATATGACCATTTCGCATCAATTGGAGCCGTCATTGTATCTGAGACCCAACGAGGATTAGGCCTAGCACGAAAAATGATAGATACTTTGCTTCGTCAAAGTGACCAAAACGTACCTGTCGTTTTAACAGCGACTGTTCAAGGACAGCCTGTATATGAAAAGCTCGGGTTTCACACAGCTGGATACATTCATACATACAAAGCACAGAAAACGATTCCTTCTGCTCTGCGCCTTCATCAGAAGGTTCAGCTTTCCCCTGCTGATGAATCGCATCTTCCCTCGATTGAGGCACTCGATGAGAAAGCGACGGGGACAAACAGACCAACCTTCTTAAAAAGCCGTATGGAGCGGGCAACATATCGACTGATTGCAAAGAATGAATCTGACGAACCCATCGGCTTTGCATTTGGTGTCGAAACCCCTGCAAATCTCATGATCGGACCGCTCGTTGCAAACGAGGAACAAGTGGCCCTCACAATGATCCAATCGATGATCTTGTCTTATTCAGGAGCCATTCGTTTAGACATGCAGGAGGAGACAGCCGAGCGTCTGCATGTATCACTTTTAGAAGCTGGCTTTCACAAATCAAACCAATCACACTTTATGATGATTCGCGGGAAAGACAAGTTGAACGATCCGGCACTGCTTTATTTCCTTGCCTCTCAGGCATTCTCCTAATACGAAAAAAGCTGTAGACACATGATGTCTACAGCTTTTCTTTACTTCTCGACGACAGATGGTCGCACCTTTGAAAGTGCATTCGTTACCTTCCCATGCTCTGACGCATGCGGACGGTCATCTCCATCCCCATATCCATAATCAATCATTCGATTACGATTTAAACAAAGCTTAGTGAGCTTTGGCTGGAATAAGTCAAATAAAGCAAAACGTTCTTTCAGTTGCGGGAATTGCTGCTGATAATGCAATATTTCCTCAGCAAGCAATCGCCAAAGAGTCGTTTCATCCAACAGCTGATGATTGTCTAACACATTTGATACGTACCGCAGGTTGCAAATAAACAAGCCCGTAAAGATAAATTGCACAAGACCTTCCGGCGGCTCACTGCGCAGCACTTCTTTTAAATCATCTCCTAGTGATGCTAATTCTGGCAACGGCTGATCACTAATATTCACATCATCTACGAAATCCTTGATCGCCAAACGATGCGGCTGATGGTCTTTTAACACAAGAATCGTATTTTGCCCATGTGGTGAAAAGACCGTTCCATATTGATACATAAAATGGAGCAACGGCGGCATCACAACACGGAAGAAAGAAGCCATCCATTCCTCTGCCGATAGGCCCGATTTTTCAATTAGTTGTTTGATATACGGTTCTCCATCATGATCCTCATATGTCAGAGCCGCAAGTGTAACAGGACTCTCCCCTTCATCTAAATACGTGTAAATGCTCTCTCTAAAAATGACGCCAAGCATTTCAAGATATTGATAGGGTGCTCCAGATAGTTTGCTATAGTACGGATGATCAACATTGATACTTGCATTTTCACCCGGTAAAATAACGCGGCATACGTCAGACAAAAATGGGTCTTGATCGGCAATCCCTTTAATATGTGCCGTAATGCGAGGAGCGATGACTGTACGTTCTGACGGAAGCCCGCGGTACACAAGCGTGTTTAAAATACTCATTGGTAATTTCATATGATGCTTGCCTTTATTTGAGATGTTTGTAAAGGTTCTGATTGACTGCTGCGGAATATATTGATCTAGTCCCTCGCCGAGATACACGATGCGGCGCAACGCCAAATCTTCTGGAAAATGCTGTACAATCATATGTGTCCACTGCCATTTGTGAACGGGCATCATATAATAATCCGCTACATGTAGCCCCTCATCCTTTAACACCCGATGAAATTGACGAATGGTGACCTCATCTAGTTCTTTTTCAATCACTTGTTCATAGTTTTCATGTTCAACTGCATGGAACGTGGCTAGCTCACGGTGAACAGCAATCCAAGATAGCTGCACACATTCTTGCCTTTCAGGTGCATAGGCTAAGTAATCCTCATAGCTAAACCCAATACGCCCCTTGTTATACACTATCCACGGATGACCTGTCATCTCGCCTTCAATCCAAGCGTAATCTGTATCTGTCAGTTCATCCGCACGAAGTGCCTTTTTCGAAAGTAAATGGACATCGGCTAACAGTGTATGATGAAGCTCTTTGATCAGATGGCCTGTCGTTTCAGAGGACATTGGGATGATCGGCTGTATGTCTAGTAAAAACACAATCGCACTGACATCTTTTGTCCATTGTCCATCTTGAAAGCATTCAATTGATTCAGCGACGGTATCATAACTATCAAACAAACGAGGTTTTGCTAGATAGCGATATTTCTTATGCTCATGAATGATTAATTCATATTGGGCGATACCATCCCTGCCTTCTAGCTGAACGGGATGAAGCATGTCTTCATACATGTATTCAGACAGCATTTTTGCCACCATTCGCTGGTTTGCCTTTTTCCATGCAGCTGGGTTCACTGCTTTTCTCAATTCTTCTTGCACATTCATCGCTTCATCCTCCTTAACCTTTGATTTCTTCAAATGTGTTCGCCTTCTTATGCGTACCAAATGTCTGGAAGACGTGCTTTTGATAAAGTGGATAGATTGTTTGACGAGCAAGTTCATTAATAATGACGCTGTTCCGGTAAGCACCGAGTCCTAAATCTGGCGCACCGACCCCATGGGTATGAAGCTCTGCATTTTGTACAAAGATGTCATTGTCACCCATCGTTTTTGTTTTCAAGCGATATTCACGTTCAACTTGGAATCTTCCCTTGTCATCCCACTGAATGTGATCGGCAAGTGGATCAATAAAGGGCGGCAAAACAGATTGATAACCTGTGGCTAACACAACAATATCCGTCTCATGTGTAAAGGATTCTTCTTTCACCCACTGAGAACAAGAGAGCTTAAGGCCACCCGCTGATTCCTCAATCAAGTTCACTTCTGTCATCGCTTGCAGCACTGTATTCAATGTTTCACCGCAAGCAGAACGTTCATAAAGCAAATGATAAATATCACGTATCATCGCAGAACTTATGCCTTTGTAGAGCAAATCTTGCTGCTTTAATAACGCATCCTTTTTCATTTGCGGAAGCTCATAGAAAAAATCAATATAGTCTGGAGAAAAATATTCAAGACCAAGGTTCGAGTATTCCATTGGGAAAAATCCTTTCGAACGTGTGAACCAGTGAATATCCTTCGCCTCGTCCTCTGATAAAATGTCATAAAACACTTCCGCCGCACTCTGACCAGAGCCGATGACGGTCACTGATTTCCCTTGGAAACAGCCTTCTTTCTTTCGTTTCAAATAATCGGCAGAATGAAAGACGCGCTCCCCTAAGCTTGGCTGAAGAGTGGCTGGCACTGAAGGCTGGGTACCAATTCCCAAAACGAGATGCTTACTTTCATACACCTCGATCGTTTGATTCCTCACATCACGGACATGAACTTCATACCGCTTTTCTCCTGCTTTATCGATCAAAGAAACAGATTCGACATTCATGCCAAATCGGCAAGACTCTAATTGTTCAGCTACCCAGCGGCAATAATGACTGTATTCCTTACGCGGAATATGGAAATCCTCTAAGAAATAAAAGGAATATAAGCGATTTTGCTCCTGCAAATAGTTAAGAAAGCTATATTTACTTTTGACATCAGCCATGCTGACAAGGTCCGCTAAAAAGGGGACTTGAAGTGTTGTCCCTTCAATCAGCATTCCTGGGTGCCAGTGGAATGTCTCATTTCTTTCAAAAAACAAAGCCTCTATGTCGTTTACTTCTTCAGATAATGCAGCGAGCCCGAGGTTAAACGGACCGATGCCAATGCCAATGACATCCACTGTTTTATGTTGATTGTTGTACCGCGTCATGATTATACTTCCTTTCAAATCGTTCTCGATCGCAAAACATCAAAAGTCCTGTTTTATCCGGTAATTCAACTGGTTTCACACGCTTGAAGCCGCACTTTTCAAACACATGAATCATTTTTTCATTACGAATATCCGGTTCGGCAACAATTTTTTCTGTTCGTTTGTTCTGTTCGAATTGAAATGTGGTCATCGCTTGCAGCAATGGTGCGGCAAACCCTTTTCCAACATAATCTGGTTCTCCAATTAACAGGTGAATTCCTTGATCATGCGGTGAAGGCTGATAATATGATTCAATGACATCTCCTTTGACATTGTACGCCTCAAAATAGCTCATAGGTGTCCCATCGATGGTTCCTAAATAAAGGGTCTGATGCGGATCATGTATCGCTTGATGAAAATGCTTTTCAAAAGCAGGAAACGGAATATTTAGGTTCCAAAATGGATGCACATACTCTTCTTGCATCCACTTGTGGACTAATTTGACGTCTCTTTCATATTCAGCTCGAATGAATTGAATACGATGCCTCATCCAATCAACGCCTCCTTATATAAGAAGAGTGGATTCAGCACAGATGTGTAACGGGATTGTGTTTCCAATGAACCTGTCAGCTCATCCATATCTTCAAATCTTGTGAGTAAATTGGCTTTTGAAGGAAGTTCCTTTGAGCGAAGAAGACTATTTGTCAGTTCAGATGCCCCGTACTTCTCCTCATGAGCAAGCAATGTGTCTCTAACAAGTGACAGCAAGTTCTCTTCCTTTGCCAGCCCTTCTGTTCCAAAGCCGTTAATCAAACCGAATAAGTGATTAAAGAAGAAATAATAGCGCAGTCTCTCAACAGCTACATCATCTGTACAAATGGTTTCACTTCTGACACTCAAATTTTGGACAAGGTTTGCAAGCTTCTCCTTTTTAGACTCACTATAGTAGTAGCCTTGGTTATCACGATAATAGAATGTCTCTGGATACCCATCCTTTAGCTGTACAACAGCATTTTGCTGATGGGCTTCTAGTGCAAGTCCATAGGTTTCAAATAGCCACAACATCGGTTCAAGAGAAATGGTTAAATAGCGTTTGAACCAATCTTGGCTGACAGCTTCCGTCGATCTGTCTTCTTTGTTTGCCAAGTCATGAATAACGCCTGCTAATCGTGATTTTCCGCCATAAGCATGATCTTGACATAATCCCGCGATCAAGCTCGCTCCTTTTTCATGGTGCAAAAATGGATTTTGACGAATAACCACTTCAAATCCAGACTCAGCCTCATCTCCTTGAATCGAAAGATACGCCGGATCTTCAATGACACGAAATCCTGAGTAACGATCATATAAAGAGACGCCCAATTCGGTTTTTAAGATGCGAGACATTTCAACTCCTCGATCAAGTTCCTTTTGTTTATTAATCCGTAAAGAGTTTGTTATCTTCACAGGTACAGAGAATTTCAGCATGTAAGCTGACTCCTTTTGATAGACGGTTCTAAAAGAAGAAGTCGCTGTGTATTCAGACCCAAGTGGTCCAAGATAAGTCAGCTTCCCATCCAGGACATAGCGCTTCACAAATGGCTTTTCCATGACCACTTTTACTTGTAGTGGGTGAATAGGAATGAGCACATATTCTCCGTTTTCTGTGAGCTCATCCAGTCTCTCTTTTTGGTCTGGTATTTGGCGCTTTAGCTCTTCTGTCATGAGGTTCGCCGCTGATTGTGTGATGGATGAATCCTGAAGCACAATCGAATGGTGCGCTTGAAAGTAATGTAGCTGAAAAGACCCTTTCAGTTCAGGGGAGTAGATGGCTTCCTCGTCATCAGTCATCCCTTGTCTGCTCTTTGGCGTAGGATGCGTCAAATGGCCAAGGAGAAGCGACTGCTCAGCTTCAATATAGTCAAAATCAGCTTGAGACAGAGACGCCTGATCACTTTCTCTCTCCCGTATAAACCGTTCAATGTTTCTACAGCTTAAGATAATGCGAAGCATGAACTCATCTTCTGCATCTGTGCGGCCGTATTCAATGAGAAGTTCCTTTGAACATAGGGCAACGAGTGTCGTGTAATCAACGATCGTGCCTTCTTGGTCACTGCCTTGTGGACGAAAGCGAACCGGAAATTCAAATAGATGACGACCAACAGGTGAAAAGTACTTGATGGGAATGATCAGCTCAAGATCTTGTTTCGCTAGCTTTGCCACGAATACAAGCGACCCATCTGATATTGTCTCTTTATTAGCAGATCGGTCGATGCCCGTTTCACGTAAAAAACAGTTTAAAAAGCTTTGCATGGTTGCATTTTCAGCCATTTGTTTATATTGACTCAACGTAGTACCCTCCCGGATTGAATATGAGCGATCCCGATATCAACGATGTCAGAAAGGATTTCCTCTATATGTGTGATTGTCGTTCTCGGATTTAATAAAGTGAATTTTAGACATGTAGAACCATTCACGACTGTTTTGGCAATGACAGCTGTGCCCGTTTGAAATAACGTCCGATGAATGGTTTTATTGATTTCATTCGCGTTTTTCTCATCCATAAACCGAAAAACAACGGCATTGATTTCTGGCTCAGGATTGATCACTTCAAGATGATCGTTCTGCTCAATCAGAGCAGCCACATCTTTCGCAAATCGGATGGTATGATCAATGATCTTGCTAAACCCTTCTTCTCCGATGAGACGAAGAGAGAGAAGTAATTTCAGCGCATCAAATCGGCGTGTGGTTTGTACAGATTTATTGACGAGATGAAGAATTCCTTCTAGCTCATCTTCTAACGGGTTGAGATAATCTGCATGATAATCAATCAACCCAAAGTGTCTTTGATCTTTGAGCAAAAATGCCCCGCAGGAGATCGGTTGATAAAATTGCTTGTGAAAATCGATCGTGATTGAATCAGCTAGTTCAATGCCACTGAGTTTCCCTCGATATGCTTCGCTTAACACAAGTGCGCCTCCATATGCAGCATCTGCATGAATCCATAGACCGTATGGTTTTGCGATGTCGTATATATCACTTACCGGATCAATACTGCCAAAATCAGTTGTCCCGCAAGTTGCTACAACGGCAAACGGGAGCAATTCGTCCGCCTTCAGATCAGAGAGCTTCTGCTTCAAATCTGACATATCCATTCGATGATATTCATCAGTTTCTACTAAAACCACCGCATCTTCTCCCAAGCCTAATTGGGATGCCGATTTCTTCACAGTGAAATGAGCATGTTTAGAACAAAGTATTCGCATTCGATGGGCTTCGCTTGGTAACCCCTTTTTCTGAACGCTCCATTGCCATGTGTTCTCACAAAACGAATCTCTCGCTAGAAGCAGCCCCATATAGTTCGATTGAGTGCCTCCACTCGTAAAAGTCCCGTCTGCTCTTTCTCCATAGGTAAATTTCTCACATAACCACTTGAGCATTCGTTCCTCAACCAAAGAGGCGATCCCGCTTTGATCAAAGGAATCCATCGATTGGTTAAAGGAACTCACTACCACCTCTGCTGCAAGCGCAGGAATCAGCGGCGGGCAATGAAGATGAGCCAAACATTTCGGATGAGATACATCTACTAAATTCGGCAAAAGATGCTCTTTCACATCTCGAAAGACTGAGTCAATCGCTTCTCCAGACGGGTGAAATTGGAATAATGATTTGACACTAGCTGCTAATTTCCCAGGCAATATTCCGCTATATGGCCCTTTTTCTTTTTTCCATTCTTCTAGCAAGCTATCGATTGATGTATGGAGAGCTGTTTGGAAAGCTTCCGTCCCCTGCTGACTTGAATTAATAAATAGTGAATCGACAGATCGTTTAGTTGATGGCATCATAAACTGCCTCTTTAAAAATAGCGATGACTTGTTCAAGCTGTTCTTCTGTCATGATCAATGGTGGTAGGAATCGAATCACACTTCCAAAACGGCCTCCTGTTTCAACAATTAAGCCTTTATCAAAGCAATTCTTTTGAATGAGGCTGGCTAGCTCTGGATTCGCTGGATAACTTCCATCCACATCTTGTTTTTCATTTGGATTGACCACTTCAACACCGATCATTAATCCTCTTCCTCGTACATCACCGAGTGCCGGTACTTCTTTTTGGATGTCTTTTAAGCTCGTTTGCATACGCGCACCTAATTGATCCACATGATCAAGCAGGTTTGTTTCTTTAATAAATTTAAGCGTAGCAGTTCCAGCAGCCATCGCCATTTGATTTCCTCTAAACGTTCCAATATGTGCGCCTGGATTCCATTGATCTAAATCTTTGTCATAAATGACAACTGACAGCGGGAGACTTCCACCAATTGCCTTTGATAGCACAATGACGTTTGGCACAATTCCTGCATGTTCAAAGGCAAACATCTTACCAGTTCGGCCAATGCCTGATTGAACCTCGTCAATAATCAGCGGGATCCCTTTCTCTTTTGTGATTCTTCTCATTTCTTTCATCCATTCAATGGATGCTGGTATAGAGCCGCCCTCCCCTTGGACAGCTTCAAAGATCATGCCTGCTGGCGGAAGAATACCACTTTCAGGATCATTTAATACACGTTCAATATAGGAGCTGGATATGCGGTGTGAATCTTTACCGCCAATTCCAAATGGGCAACGGTATTCATATGGATAAGGCAGGAAATGAACATCTGGCATTAATCCTTGCACTCTTTCCTTCGGAGACAAATTACCGCTTAATGACATCGTGCCATGTGTCGCACCATGATAAGCCCCATGGAAAGAGAGAATTGAACGATTTCCTGTCGCTGTCTTGACTAATTTAATAGCTGCTTCTATTGCATCACCACCAGTTGGTCCACAAAATTGAATTTTCGCTCTTTTTGCAAACTCCTCTGGCAAGCTAGAAAAAATCTCATTCACAAATTCTTCTTTAATTTCTGAGGTTATGTCCAACGTATGCAATGGTCTTTTTTCATGAAGCATACGTTCAATAGCTTCTATTACAACCGGGTGATTGTGACCAAGTGCAAGTGTTCCTGCTCCTGCTAGGCAGTCATAAAACTCTCTGCCATCCGCATCTGTAACGATCATCCCTTCGGCTTTTTGCATGGCTAATGGGAACCGTCTCGGGTAAGACCTTGCATTAGATTCTCTTTGGCTTTGCTGCTCTAAATACTGTTGATTTTTAGAAACGGTTTTGATGGACATAATAAAACACTCCTCCAATTGATAAAGATTATCATTTTCATTTACTAGACTAGAGGATGTGAGATAGGAAAGTCAATTGTATTCAAAAAGATGATCCGAAAAGCATATGGATGCAATATTCTCTTTTTTATGAGTAATTTCGCGAAACATCTACTGATTAAAGGAGATAGCTTAAGAAAAGACAAAATCATTAAAAAAAATTACAAATCATTTTTCCTGGTTCTTTTGTTCTACTCGCCTTCACATGGCTTATCATTGTCGTTTCCATCATGTTGCGCTGAGAAGCACAGAAGAAACCTGTATTGATAAAAATGGGTATCGTGGTATGATTTTACTGAAGAAATGATGAATCGAGGGATATCTGATGATTTTGACAAAATATGATCTTCACCACTACTTGGCTCAAGATAAGAAAGCACTAGCTATGTCTCGGAAACGACCAAAGTGGTTTGGTGATGATATATGGAAATATCAAATTTATTTACGAAAATATGAATATTACACAAATACAGAAGCGACATGTCTCAAATGGTTTTATCGCTATTTACATAAAAAGAAAGGCATGCAGCTTGGCTTCGACATCCCCATTGGTGTCTTTGGCCCTGGGCTAAGGATTAATCATACTGGACTCTTGATCGTCAATAAGCATGCAAAGATTGGAGCAAATTGCGACATTCATCAAGGAGTCAATATCGGTCAAAACCATCATGAAGAGGATGTGCCAACGATCGGGGATCATGTATGGATCGGACCTGGTGCTAAGCTGTTTGGCGACATTGTTATTGCAAATCACATTTCAATTGGGGCGAACGCAGTCGTCAATCGCTCCTTTACAGAAGAACATATTGTCATTGCAGGCGTCCCTGCTCAAAAGGTAAAAGAAAAAAGCCCTTCATCATGAAGGACTCACCTGATAAAAAAGAACCAAACCAATCAAAACAGAGACGATCAGCATCAAATAAAATAGGATCGTTAAAATGAGAATTGTCCAGCCAAGCCCTTGTCTTTCTGTCTTGATTAAATAAATGCCGAGAACGATTGTGCTAAAAAGTACGCCGAGGATCGCCCACAGCCATTTATCTTTGTGATGCTTTGGTGCATCAAACCATAAAAAGATGGCGACAGCAAGTGAAACAAATAAACCAGTGATTCTCAAGGTCCGAACCTCCTTATGTACATCAGTACTCCCAATTACGCGTTAGAGTATCCGATGATCAGCAATAAAAAATAAAAGACATAGATCAGTATAAAAATAGAATAGATGATGATGGACACAATGAGAACAGTCCATCCAAGACCTTTTCTTCCTGTTTTGATGAGATAAATACCAAGCGTAAAAAGACCAAATAAGAGGCCTAAAATCGCCCACAGCCATTTGTTCTTCCCATTTTTAGGTGAATCAATCAATAAATAAATGGCTACTAAAATGGACACAAACCATCCGGTTATCAAACCCACTATTTCCCCCGCCTTTTTCCTTCAATTTATTCAATCATACGCTACTTTTTTCCTAAAAAAAGAAAATGATTTATTCTGACGAATGGCGAGGTAGGTTTTCCCACTCCTCTCTCAGGATTCCGTACCGCATTGAATCATAATACTCTCCCTGATAGTAGCGAACTTTTCGCAGCCTCCCTTCAAGCGTAAATCCGCACTTCTCTGCACAGCGCATCATACGTGGATTCCCAGACCATGTGGTCAGTCCAATTCTTGGGATATCAATGTGTGAAAATAACTGATCTACCCATAAACTTAATGCCTTAGAGCCATATCCGCCATTCCAAAACCGTGAATCATATAGGATAATGCCGCATTCTAGCCAGCGTGTACGTTCATTCTCCCAATAATAAGACACCGTCCCTTTTAATTCATGATCTATCACGATTCCGTATAGTTTTGGCGGGAAGGATTCATCCTGCATATATCGTTTTTTAAATAGAGCGAGCGGTATATCGTGTTCATAAAGATAAGGTGCATTCCACTTTCGATAGGACTGATCCTCCGCTTTAAATTTGAATTGCCAAATAACATCTAAGTCGTGTTCGTCTAATGCTTGTATTCTTACAAGGTCATCTTGTTTTCCTATCATCTGTTCACGTTCCTTTACTTTGTCGTTCTTCTTGCAAGATGGCGGTATTGAATAGGCGTCATGCCTTCGTTTTGTTTAAATAGCTTAGAAAAATAGGTCGGGTCGTCAATCCCCACATGCTCTGCATTGGTTGCCATTTTTTCATTTGATGAGGCAAGCATGCTTTTGGCTTTTTCGATTTTCAGACGATTGATATATTGGCTAGGTGTCATTCCATATACCGTCTGCATGCATCTTGTGATGTAATCAGGATGATAATGAAGTCTTTCCGCCAGCTGCTCCATTTGTAATTTTTCCACATAATGACGTTCAAGATAATGGGCAACCTCTGATGCTACGGTTTCTTTAGCACTTGGCAGATGGAATGCCTCTTTTTGGAGATGGATCAGAAGTTCTTCGAATTGAAGCTGCTTTTTCAGCGGAAGCTCGGACGCATCATCATTCAATGCCCTCATCCCAGATAAATGTTTCTCTAACACGTTTCGCCCTTTGACTGTGCCTTTACGAGGCAGGCTAAATTCATACCGTGCAGGTTTTTCAAAGGTCGCTTGATTTTGCTTCATATCAAACCAGTGTTCTCTCGATCGATTCGTCCATTCAAATGGATCAATTGAGAAATGTAGCCACTCGTAATACGTTTCTTCTTTGGATGGAAGGTGTCCGCCATGGGGCAGACCAGGAGATAGAATGATATATTCCCCTTCTTTCACATGATGGGGTACTTCATTCTCTGTAATCCAGAGTTCACCTTTTGTGACGTAGAGAAGATCAAATACGGTAAAAATTCTAGAGATATGTCTTTCTCCTTGATGAAATACACCCTCACCTGACGCAATATAAACCGGAAACGGCGGAACAGTAAATGTAATAAATGGTCCCATATTCATCCCCTTATGAAGTCGGATTTTTCCAATAAGTTTCGGTTTCATCTCTTCTTATTATAATCGAAGCACGATACACTATAAATCGGATTTATACGAAAAAGGGGGCGATGACATGAAACCACAAGCAATGCCAATTCAAAAAAGTCAAACCAAAAGTGAAAAATCCCACCCTTCATTATTCGCGTTCACTTGGCCTATTTTTATCGAAATTTCTTTATATATGCTGATGGGGAGTGCAGACACGCTCATGCTCAGTCAATACTCTGATAACAGTGTAGCGGCAGTAGGCGTTAGCAACCAACTTCTTAATTTATTGATTGTCATGTTCAGCTTTATTACCACGGGGACAACGATCGTGATTGCACAGCTTCTAGGAGGAAACCGCCAAAAAGATGCTGTCAATGTCGCCTATATTTCTCTAGGGACCAACTTCGTCATTAGCTTTGTTATGAGTCTTCTCATGTTTGTTTTGGCTGTTCCCATCTTGCAGTTGATGGGTTTATCGAGTGAGCTGATGCCAGATGCCACTGCGTTTTTACAGATCGTTGGCCTTCTTTCCTTTATTCAGGCACTCATTATGACGTACAGTGCCATTTTAAAAAGTTACGGATTCACAAGAGATACTATGTATGTCACCATCGGGATGAATTTATTGAATGTTGCCGGTAATTATCTTGTGATTTTTGGTCCGTTTGGTTTTCCCGTATTAGGTGTGACAGGCGTTGCTGTTTCCACATCACTGGCAAGGGTGACCGGACTAGTGGCGATGATCTTTATTGTTCGTTACCGAATAGGGTTACGCTTTTCACTGAAGCGAATGTTTCACATTCAAAAGGAACATCTCAAAAAATTGCTGAAAATCGGCATCCCTTCTGCTGGAGAACAGCTCTCGTATAACGGTTCACAAATGATCATTACACTGTTTATTACATTCATGGGTACGCAAGCGCTTGCAGCAAAGGTGTATACCCAGAACTTGATGATGTTCATCATGTTGTTTGGGGCGGCTATTAGCCAAGGTACTCAAATTTTAATCGGTCGCCATATCGGAGCGAAAGAATTCGATGATGCCTATCGCAGGTGTATGAAAAGCTTATATTGGGCAATTGCCATTTCCCTTCTTTCTTCAACTGCTTTATCTTTATCATCGACGCACCTGCTTGCTTTTTTCACTAGCAACCGTGAGATTATTCAAGTTGCCGGTACGCTGCTCCTTTTGACGATTATTTTAGAGCCTGGACGATCTTTTAATATGGTCATCATTCATTCACTGCGGGCAGCTGGAGACGCCAAGTTCCCAGTGTATATGGCGATGATCTCCATGTGGGGAATCGGACTGCCGATCGCTTACTTGTTAGGCATCCAGCTTGAGCTTGGGTTGATAGGGGTTTGGATGTCCTTTATTGTGGATGAATGGGTGAGAGGGATCTTGATGTATAGACGATGGCGCTCAAGGGTATGGATGGAATACCGATTTTCTTCCACATAAAAAGGACTGCGGGTGCAGTCCTTTATTCATTACTTAATATCTTCTAATATAAGTGCCTTTTCCTGTTTTGAAATAAAAGAGCGCTTTGTAAAGACGCGATACTCATTTTCTCTTATTTTATCTAAAATGGCTTTATAAAAGTGAGCAGCTGCTTTCACCGGCATACGGGAATAAAGCGGGAACTCATGAAGATAATCAAAAAATTCTTCGTAATACGCCTCAGCCTCAAAGGCAATGTATTCCCAGACGTGCTGGAATGCTTGATTGACGATACCTTCGTGCAATTCTTGTTCTGTATACCCAAATTGATCCATCACTTGTTTTGGCAAATAAATGCGATCTCTTTCAGTCGCATCCTCACCAATGTCACGAAGAATATTGGTGAGCTGCATACCAATACCTAATGAAATCGCTGCTTCTTTAAGTTGTTCTTTTTTACGCGGTGCAATAATTGGAAGCAGCATTAATCCAACTGTACTTGCTACATGATACGAATAAATAAGCAGTTCATCTAACGTTTCATATCTATGATGCTCTAAATCCATCTCCTGTCCTTGGAGCAGATCGCGAAACGGCGCTTCATCCATACGAAACTCTTGAAATGTATGCTCTAATGCCACCCACATCGGATCATTTCGGTCTACTTCACCATGTAAGAAACGATCAAACGCCAGTCGAAAAGACGCCAGTTCCTCTTTTGGTGAGGGTGACTCATCCACAATGTCATCCGCTCTTCGGCAAAAAGAATAAACCGCCCAGACAGCCTGTCTTTTCTTTTTAGGCAGCATGGAAAACGCACGGTAAAATGTGTTTGAATGTATTTGAATGGTCTCCTCACATGCTTTTAATGCTGTTTGCACATCAACCACTTCGTTTCACTTCCTTTCTCTCGTTTAAATCTTTAAGTAACACAGAAGCCATGAGTTTCGCACTTTGCATCACGATGGGCACTCCGCCTCCTGGATGGACCGAAGCACCTACTGCGTAAAGGTTCTCTGTCTCTGGAACCTTCACTTGAGGTCGAAATACACCTGATTGAAATAAATTAGGGGCGAGTCCAAAGCTGCCTCCCTCAAATAATCCGTCTCTCATTGAATCATTTGGTGTTCTCACTTTTTTCCAAACAATAGACTCACGTAACTGCGGAAAACCTCTCTTCTCAAGACGATCGATCATTTCTTCAACAAAGTCTGTCTCTTCAGCCCAGTTGATGTGTTGTCCAGAAGGCACTGGTATCAGCATGTAAAGTACACTACTACCTTTTGGTGCTAGAGAAGGATCTATAATAGACGGATTAAATGTGTAAAACGATGGGTCTTGAGGCACCGTCTTCGATTGAAATACTTCTTTCATATGCTGATCAAATTGTTTTCCCATAAAGAATTGATGGACAGGTGCATCTTGATACACCCGATTTAAACCGAGATACACCATCACACAGCCTGAGGATGGAATATATTTACGCCGGTCTTGCTCTTGTAAACCAAGCTGTTTTAACGCTGCTGGATAGTCACCGTTGATCACAAATGCATCCGCTTCTACCGATTGACCACCTATGTTCGCTCGAACAGCCCGCTTCCCCTCAAACTCGAATTGCTCAACTGTCTCATTTCGCTTCACATTCACGCCCACAGCCATGAGCTGCTTTTCCAATATATCTACTAAACTCGCATAGCCGCCTTTTAAATAGTAAATCCCGTGAGCATGCTCACTATAAGAAACAAGAGAGTAAATCGCAGATGCTTCATACGGATTCCCTCCAACATAGAGTGTTTGTAGTGCGTATGCATCCCGCAAGCGTTCATCCGAGAAATATTTTTTCAAAGCGCTTTGAACCGTTCGATACGCTTTTAATTTCATCAGGATCTTCATATTATCTTTTGTGAAAAATGTGCGTTTTTCATGGAAGGATTTCTCTAGAAACGCTTGCTGTCCTTTTTGAAAACGCTCGGTCATTTCTTCCATAAAGGCAAGAAAACTTTCATCTTCCTTTGGAAACACACGCCTGATTTCTTCTAGCTGTCGCTCAAGATCATAGTACTTCGTATAGGAAGTACCGTCTTGATATTGTATGGTATACAGTGGATCAAGCTGCAGGAGATCAAGTGACGTATCGTCGATTCCTACCTCTTGGACGATTCCTTTTAACATGTCTGGAAGTAGGACAATAGTCGGACCTTCATCTATTTTATATCCTTTCTCCCGAACAAAAGCAAGTCTCCCGCCAAGCCGCTCTTTTTTTTCGACGAGGGTGACATCATGTCCAGCTTTTTTTAAATAGAGCGCTGAGATCATCCCGCCAATCCCGCCGCCTGCAATCACGATATGTTTTTTCATGAGGCACTCCCCTTTTCGTGATGTGCCGTCGTTTTTTTCGTGTGTTTCTGCTTCGAGAGAATGGCATTCGTTGTGATACGTGCTGATTCTAAGATGGTCGGCAGGCCGCTTCCTGGATGGGTTCCCCCGCCCACGAGCCAGCAGTGCTTCAATTCATCGAATTCATTGTGCGGGCGAAGCACCATCATCTGTGTTAGCTGGTGACCAAGGTTGAATGTGGCGCCTTCATACACGTAAAGGTCTTCCTCCCAATTTTTCGGGGTGATCATTCGCTCCACTTCTATATGCTGTCTAATATTCTTAAATCCAGTTTTGCGCTCAAGTGTATCTAGTACAAGTTCTCTAAATTCATCTTGATGCTTTTCCCAGTCGATTCCACTTTGATTATTGGCAACTGGTGCCAGTACGTAGAGGGCTGACTTTCCTTTTGGTGCAAGCGAGTCGTCGGTAATGCTTGCATTTTGAATATAGATCGACGGGTCGTCAGGGAGTTCATACGTCTTTGTGATGCCTTTGACGAATTCAGCATAATCATCGGAAAACACGATCGTGTGATGGGCTTCATCATAAAGTCTATCTAATCCTAAATACAGCATAAAGGTCGAGCATGAGAATTTTTTCTTTTTCAATTTCTTCTCGCTGAATTTCTTTAACAAACCTGGTTCTACTAGATTCGTCATCACGTGTGCAAAATCACCATTGATGACGACCTCATCAGCGTGTACTTCTTCTCCAGATTGTAAGCGAACGCCTATCACTTTTCTGCCTTTCGTGAGCAGCTTTTCTATTCCTGATGACAGGTGAATTGTTGCACCTGATTCAACGGCAGCCTTGGCCATAGCTTTTGAAAGCTGATTCACACCGCCTTTCGGATGGAATACACCTGTATCGTGCTCCATAAACGAAAGGATAGAGAACGCACCAGGACACTCCCATGGTGACATTCCTAAATACTTTGATTGAAACGTAAATGCATATTTCACAGACTCGTGCGTGAAATAGTCTGAGAGCACATCATATAAACTTTTATTTAGCGAAAGCTGCGGCAACGCTTTGATGACCCCAGGGCGTAAGTAATGATGAAAACGATCCATTTTACTTTGTAATATCGGTGTCAGTCGATCCATTTTTCGTTTTGTATCCTTCATAAAACGTAAATATCCTTCTCCTTCACCAGGGGAAAAAGCTTCTAACCTTTTGTACATCTCCTCTTGATCTCGAATCATATCAAGCTGTTGATCTTGAAAAATCAATCTATACATCTCTTTTAATTCAATCACATCTAAATAATCATAAAGATTTTTACCTGCAAAGGAAAACAGTTCCTCTGCAATATGAATCATACTGAGAAAAGTAGGACCTGTATCAAACGTGAATTCACCTAATTGAAACTTGGCGTTACGCCCGCCAATATAAGGATTTTTTTCATATATATGAACGTCATGTCCCTTGCTTTGTAGCATCATAGCTGCTGCAAGTCCACCTGGTCCTGCTCCTATCACAACGATTTTCATTATCCTTATTCCTCCAAATTAATTCACTTTAAGTTAATTATACAAATTAAAAGTATTAGATCAACTTTCGATGTGCTCTAAAAGACTCATCTTATGTACAAAAAAAGCCGGCTTTCTTTTAACAAATTTTTGCAAGAAAACCGACCCTTTGTTATGCGTCTATATCGATTCTGTATGTTTCAAACCAATGATGAATCTGTGCCAGATGGGCGATCAGCTGTGGTCCCTTCATCAGCTGTCCATACCAAGGAACTTGGAAGGAAGCCCCTTCAGTTTCTATGAGCTCTGTTAGTTGAGCTGGATTTAAAAATTCGTGAAGCACAGAATCTTTATGCGCAAGGCTATCTGTTAACATCTGCTTCACAGCCTGGGTATAAGCTGGATGATGTGTTTTTGGATAAGGGCTCTTCTTGCGATAAAGCACTTCATTCGGTAAAATTCCCTCTAATGCTTTTCTTAAAACCCCTTTTTCACGATTTCCATACATTTTCATTTCCCAAGGAATATTCCAGACGTACTCGACAAGGCGATGATCGGCAAATGGAACACGCACTTCAAGACTTGCGCCCATACTCATTCGGTCTTTTCGATCAAGAAGCGTCGTCATAAACCAGATCATATTTAAGTAAAAAAGTTCTCTACGGGCTTTATCTACACCAGTTTCTCCATCTAAAAGAGGTGTTTCTGCCACAGTTTCCTCGTATTTATTTTGCGCGTATTCCTTAAGCGATAGTTTCTTTTGCCATGTGTCTTGAAGTAGCTGAATACGAGCTTCAGTGGACCTCATCCAAGGAAAACCACTTGTTTCATTTGCCATGTGAAACCACGGATACCCTCCAAAAATTTCATCAGCACATTCACCTGACAAACCAACAACGAAATCCTTTTTCATCTCACGACAAAACCAAAGCAATGAAGAATCAATATCTGCCATGCCTGGTAAATCTCGAACTTCTACAGCTTCCTTTAAGTAGGAGGCAAGCTCTGTTTGACCAATGATACAGCTATGGTGCTCGGTTTGAAAGGCTTTGGTCATTCGATCAATCCATGGACCGTCGGCATTTGGCTGGAATTGACTTGCCTCGAAAAATTGGTCATTGCCTTCATAGTCAACGGAATACGTATGAAGCGGCGCTTTCCCTATTTTCTCAAAATGCTTCGCACTGATGGCTGTAATGGCACTAGAATCGACTCCACCAGATAAAAATGTGCAAACAGGCACATCAGAGACGAGCTGTCTTGTAACGGCATCGGTAAAAAGGTACTTAACTTGTTGAGCCGTCTCTTCAAGTGAATCGGTATGCTGCTCGCTTTTGACATTCCAATATCTCCAGACACGCAGCCCTTCTTTTGAATAGGTGAGCGCGTGGGCAGGTCTTAGCTCTTTCACCCCTTTAAATACCCCTTGACCTGGTGTTCTAGACGGTCCTAGCCCAAAGATTTCCGATAATCCCTCATGATCGACTTTTGCATTCATATCAGGATGGGCAAGAAGTGCTTTGATCTCTGAACCAAATAAAAAGGAACTCTGTCGTTCTGTATAGAAAAATGGTTTTACCCCTAGACGATCTCTCGCTGCAAATAATAATTCGCGTTCACTATCCCAGATCACAAATGCAAAGATGCCATTAAAATGGGTCACACACTCTTCCTTCCATTCCGTATAAGCGTGAAGAAGAACTTCTGTATCAGAATGCCCGTGAAAGCGGTGGCCTCTTTTCAATAATTCTTTCCGAATATCCTCTGTATTATAGAGCTCTCCATTGTATACAACCGTATACGCATGGTGTTGATGTGTATACGTCATCGGTTGCTTTCCGCCCTCGACATCGACAACCGCTAATCGTTTATGTCCGAAAAGAACATGCTCACTTTTCCACGTATTCGTATCGTCTGGCCCTCTTTTAGATAATGTATCTGTCATTTGATTGATTACATGATCCTGTTGGATGAGCTGCTTTTTAAAGTCTGCCCAGCCTGTTATTCCACACATCATCATCAGCTCCCATCCGTTTTTCATCAAGTATTCTCATTCAGCCTTTCTTAGTTTATGCATCGTCTCCTTGATAGTTGATTTGTCCTTTTTCCCTCTAGGTATAAGGCAAGCACTATTTGGTTAATAAAGAAAGAAGAAAGGAGCTCAGTCAATGGAAAATCGAATGAACCATCTTCAGCGCTGCACCCAAAGATGGTGTAATGGATATTTACTTATGGAAAAAGGGCGGTGTCTGATTGAAGATGAAGAAGGTGAGATCATGCTGCCAGAAAGCCTTCAAAGCTCCATGGTGCTCATATTAGAAAATGATGGATGGACAAAAGGAGAATTGCTTGGAACGATGTTGCTTCTTGAGAACGGAGGATTGGTAGAAGTAAAAGGCGGTGAAAAGATTCAATTTACAGAGACGCTTGCCAAAGGCTGGCTTGATTTGCTTATGTCGATCCCTGAACATGTTTTTTATCAAGTCATTGACGACGTCGAACAGCTAGGTTTTTCTGTCTATGATTGTGTTTTCTCCTCCTTCCATCCTAGTCAACGCGTCTCTTTCTTTCAGTTTTCGGTAGATGCCCAATCGCTTGCACTTCAAGTTGATCATGACATAGCAAACGGTCAGATCTGTTTTGAATGGACCACTTCCGGCGGTCACAGATCGGTTTCTCAGTTTCATGCCATATAAAAAAGGCACTGCTCGAAACAAGCAATGCCTTTTTTATATTAAAAGATATGAAAACCGATTGGCAGTCGTAAGCCAAGAAGAATGGTTACGAAGGCGATCACGAGAAAGCCGACAAAAACACCCTTCACCGATTTCCCTTTTTTCTTTCGAACAAGGACCATTTCCATTAAGCCGATGACGAGAATACCTAATATCATTTTCCCGAAATACTCGCCTTGAAATGATGGTATGTTCATTCCTGTCCGAACATACAATTCTACGCCTGTTGCGATAATGAGCAAGTAAAGTAACCGAACAATCATATGAACAATTTTAGCGCCTTTATCATGTTTACCTGCTAATGCAAAAGCCACGAAGAATAAAATAATACCTAGCACCCACACTGTAATATGTAAATGTGTTCCCATATCAGTTGTTTCCCCCTTATCATTACAAGTACCTTCTTCATGTTACCACGAATGAAGTCGAACACAAAGCGACAATCCTGTGTCTACACGCACTTTATTTGACCCGATTTGATAATGTACCAATTGGTTCAATCGTCACTTCAATATGATCACCAGATGCTAGAAATTTGGGTGGTTTAAAACCCTTCCCAACCCCCGACGGTGTGCCAGTAGCAATAATGTCTCCTGCTTCCAAGGTCATTCCTTTCGACAATGTCGACACAATCTCCTCAATAGAGAAGATCATTAATTCCGTACTAGCTGACTGCCGAACCTCTCCATTTACCTTTGTTTCCACATGCAATTTTCCATGATGCTCGATCATTGACTTATGAACAATATAAGGGCCTATTGGACAGGAGGTGTCGAGACTTTTGGCAATAAAAAATTGTTTGTGTTTTTTCTGCAAATCTCGTGCAGTCACATCATTTAAAATGGTGTATCCGAAAATATGATCTTTTACCTCTTCAGGTTCGATATTCTTCCCCGATCTGCCGATGACAACGGCTAGCTCTCCTTCGTAATCCAATTCACTCGTTACATCTTCATGAAGTAAGATGTCTGCTTCATGTCCAACAACAGCAGTAGGTGCCTTCGTGAAAATCATCACGTTTTCTGGAATATCTGCCGCACTTCCCATCTCCATGACATGATCTTGATAATTCTTTCCGACACACATGATATTTTTAGATGGGTTTGGGATGGGCGGATGAAGCTTCACGTCCGCCAACGGATAAATATAAGAGCCGCGATCTTCTTCCTTTTTCTTCGCCCAATCCAGAAGCTGTTTGACGTGTTCGACAAACTTGTCCCCAATTTTTAGGCATTCCGATAAAGAGTTAGGCAGCGTTTCCAGCTCGAATAATTTGGCTTCTGCCTTCTTTACATCCATTACCCACTCATCATCAATCACTACCCCAATAAAAATGCTCTGATGGATCTCACCTGTCAAAAACTTCATGTCTTCCCCTCACAATCTTCATTTCGCTAACTTCAGATGCCCTCATTTTACTTCTCTATAACATAAAAAAAACCCTTTTTTATCATACGTTCTTTTAAAAAGGGTTTCAAAAATGATGTTCTCATGTTTAGCGGTAGCGACGATACTCCCACATATTCCCTTGATCCCATTTGCGATCAACATGTCCTCTGCTTCGTGAATGATGCCGTTTCTTTCCGCATCCTCTACAAGATTGGCTTCTTTTGCTGTGATGAGAACGTTTCGAGCGATGACTTCTTTTGCCGTGATGAGAGCGTCTCGAGCGATGACTTCTTTTGCAGTGATGAGAGCGTCTCGAGCGATGGCTTCTTTTGCTGTGATGAGAGCGTCTCGAGCGATGGCTTCTTTTGCCGTGATGAGAGCGTCTCGAGCGATGACTTTTCTGATGATGTGATCTGCGTTTGCTTCGGCAGGATGTTTTCGGCTTACTCTTTTTGCTTCTACATGATTTTTTACTTCGACATGGTCTTTCACTCTTCACGCTTTTCTTAGAACAGCGGCTTTTTTTAGAACGATGGCTTTTGTGACTTTTCTTGCTGCGGTGTGATTTACGGGAGCCTCCTCCACCAAAGAACCAATGTCGGCATGATTTCGATCGTTTCGAACGACGAGAACGCGCTGATTTGTGTGAACGACTCGACTCTGGCTCACGGTCTAAGTGCTGATCACGCCCCTCACTTCTAAGTGATTCAACTGCATCTTCAATATGTGAATGATCAAATGTGCTCACGAACATTTTCCCTCCCCAATTAATGCTTTGACAAAACAAACAGAGACAAAGCTGTTTATCTTCTCTGCTATATGTTACGAGATTCGGTAGACAAGTGTTCTTGGCATATGCCCCTTTCTTAGAAAACTCCATGAATACCTAACGACGGGTTACAGGACATTCCTTCCTATTCATATGGTAAAGAAGATGAGAGGAGGCTGATTCACGCATGACCACAGAAACATTACAAAACCTTGATATCTGGATACACCCGAAGGATCTCATTGCATTAAGAAAAGACGTATGGAACGATGAACCTGTTGAGGCGATTCTCAAAACCGGTCACACGAAATCACATATTTATGCTTCATATCGCGGATCACACACTAGGAAACTCAAGAAAAAATCCTATCAAATTGAATATAGAAAGCCAAAGAAAAGACAAGGCGAAGCCGTCTTTCACTTAAATGCAGAATACAATGACCCTTCCTTTATTCGGAACAGGCTGTCTTTTTATTTCTTTGAACGGATTGGTGTGTTAAGCCCTGCTGCATCTCATGTGTTTTTGACCATCAACGGAAGAAAAGAAGGCATTTATTTAAAAATAGAATCCGTTGATGAGCTTTTTTTTCAAAACCGCCAGTTACCCGCAGGTGGCATCTATTATGCGGTGGATGATGATGCCAATTTCTCCTTGCTTAGCTCGTTTGATAAAAAGCCGAAAAAACACCTTCTTCTTGGTTACGAAAAGAAGGCAGGTCACACAAAACATGACGAGCAATTGAGTCAATTGATTTATTTTCTGAACACAGCAACTGATGATGTATTTGCAGCGAAAATAGAACAATACCTTGATGTCACACAATATTTCCTTTGGCTCATTGGGGTTGTTTGCACCCAAAACTTTGATGGCTTTGTTCATAACTATGCGCTTTATGTCAATGAGCATGGAAAGTTCCAAGTGCTTCCCTGGGATTATGATGCGACGTGGGGACGTGATATTCATGGAGAAGAAATGCCGTTCGATTATGTTCCCGTGAGCGGATTTAACACATTAACGGCTAGATTATTAGATATCCCTGCATTGAAGAAATTGTATTACACTCTTTTTCAACAAGTACTGGATACACATTTTTCAGCAGAACACCTATCACCAGTCATTGACGCGTGGCACGCCTCAATCGAGAATCGGATATATGATGATCCCTATACGAAAGATAGAATCGACGAATTACAGTCAGAACGAGAGATGATTCGGCAATATATCAACAAAAGACGACGTTTTTTACAAGCTGAAATCATCAAAGAATCATTTGATAGCTAAGGAAACTTTCGAATTTTGTCAAATTATTACTCATATTGACGAAACAACTTTTTTCATAGAGAAATAGGGTATACTAGCCATATCTTTCTATATGATAAAAAATGTGAGAGTTGGCGTCCGTGATGATCAATTATGAAATTGAACAAAAAAGATTACATTTAATTGAGACTGCGAAAAAATTCGGTATGAATGCCGAGGAAACCATTAGATGCAGCCAAGAGCTTGATCTACTCTTAAATAAGGGCATCAAACACACCTCTAAAAAATGCTCAAAAAAAGGGTAAGCCATTCACCTAAAACCTCTCATCAAAAGCGTTCAAATAGACAATCACACATTGAAAGACCCATCATAAGCTATGGTGAAACGCCCAAAATCAACGTGCCCAAATATAAAGGATGTGCACCGCTATGCCGGCTATCGTTGGAGCCTTTAAAGTAAATGCCGTCGGAACGAGCGGAGTCGTTCATGTTGGAGATTGCATCACCATTTCTCCAAACAGTCAGGTTAAAACGTTTGCTGGGGCAGGCAGTTTTAACACTGGAGATCAATTACGCATTAGCAACTATAAAAGTGTGACAAATACGTACGACAGTGATGTCATTGATCAACCGCTTGTTGGTAACTTGTAAGGAGTGAGAATCCTATTGAACTTCTATATTAATCAAGCGATACAAATTAATTATTTACGCGTGGAGTCTGTGAGCAATTCGTCCGTTCTGCAAATCGGGAGTGCCGGTTCCATCAAAGCGCTTTCTAACCTATATAACACAGGAAGTTACGTGGAATCCGCACCAGCTACAGCTGGCACACAAGGGATTGAAGAATCACAAGGCGCAAGCACAGCCCCTTTTGTACCGCTTCAGTCACCAACAACTTAAGTTCATCTGCAATCCCCGGAGGTGTATGTCAATGTATGACTATCAAGTCAATGCTTCGCAAATGTACGGCATCATTCAAAAACAAACACAACAAATCATGATGCTTGAAAAAAGGCTTAACGAGCTTCAGCAGGAATTACAAATGATCAAAGATAAACCAACAACCCATATCGATCGGATTGATTATCAATTTGATCAACTGAAAATCGAGCGGCTGGAAGGCACATTGAATATTGGACTCAATCCATCTGATCCAAACAGTGTTCAAAATTTTGAAGTGGGCCAAACAACGACCCCGGGAATTGGAATGATGCAGCAAGAAATGGCTGGTCAATTTTTTAATCAAACACGCCAGTTGATCGATGCTTTCCTAAATGAAGAAGCACCTGACCTTCTAGAGGAATTAGAGCAACGATATGAAGGTACCTTAGATGAAAGCAACAAACACCATATTATCGAAGACATCCGAAAGCAAATTGACAGCAGAATCAAATACTATGCAGGACAGCTGCCGCACCGGGAAGATATGACGCCACTGCAACGTTCAGAGCAAATTGCAGAATACGTGAAACATGATGTTAAAAGGGCCATCGAGCACTTTTTAACGCATATTCCAAACGAAACGAAAGGAGAGGAAAACGGATGAATTTCACAGTCGTCAACCGCAACATCGAGACTGGGAGTATTAGAGTAGTTGGGGTATCGTCCTCTTCCCTATTTATCATCGGGGACACAGACCATATACAATTATCCTCGATTTTTGATACACCACCCGAATCACTAATTATTGGCCCGTTTGTTCCTCTAACACCTCAATAATGATCAAGCGTACATCACGTGTGAAGTTCACAAAGGTGAACTCTGTCGGGATTTCAAGTGTCGTTCAAATTGGTGATACACAAGAGCTATGCCCTCAAGTCAAGGTCTTAGCTTTGCAACGGACGATTAGTTTATTTTATGGGTATGAGGGGGGGAATTTAGACGCAAAAGAATTTGAAGTGTTTTATGAGCCTATTCCTTTGATGCTGCCAGAGCGATCCGTCAGAACGGCATTTTACCATGAGAAGCCTGTGATTAACGTGTCATCGATCCATATAGAAGGGGTCTCTTCTTCTTCTATTTTTCAAATCGGCTCTACATGTGGAATGAATGGCGTTGCGCGCGTGAAGCATATTCGGGAGTTATTTAGTCATGACAAAAATCCGCCAAACTCACAAGTGGACCTACCTGCGCATATGATGGTGATATGACTTCGGATAAAGGATGTCGATTATGCCAGCAATTGTCGGACCCATTTACATTAACTCTATTTCTGGGGGCGTCGTGAACGTCGGTGATTCGTTTTACCTTTCACCTAAGAGTTCTTCAAAATCTGCTCTAGGTTCTGGGGCGGGTAACACCGGAGATTTCCTGATATTGAATAATGGCATTAGTGCAACCAACTATGTGGATCCTGACTTAAATGATCAGAATATGGTAGGCAATGCATAAAGCGACTCCTCTGACACCCGAGTTCAACTAGAGGAGTGCTTTTTTATGCTTATTTCTTTCTGCGTTGTCTCGATTTTTTTGTTTTCACCAGCTTGCTTGCCGGTTGTTTTCGAATCCATTTGATGTACGATACTAGTTTTTCGTCGTGTCTTAATGCATCAAGTGTATTCAAACGTACGGCAAGCTCATGGTTTGAATAAAGGGCATGTACTTGTTTATGACAAGGGATGCACAGGAAGGCAGTCGGCAACCATGTACCACCCTCTTCTTTTGGCGTTAAATGATGTTCCGTACGCAGGACATCTTGTCTTCCGCATAGCTCACATAATCCAATGGTTTGTTTCGCCATCCTGACAACCCCTCATGGTTTACATTAATTCCATTGATACCGTTGTCCCTTTCCCGCTTGGATCTGCTGGATGGACAATCAATTTCTTTGGCAGTCTCATCTTCAATTCCTCCACATGACTAATGACACCAACTGCTAAGTTTTGTGACTGAAGTTTTTCGAGTGCGGTAATCACCGTATCTAATAAGTCTTGATCCAGCGTACCGAATCCTTCATCAAGGAAAAAGAATTGCAGTGGGAATTCTCCCCTCAGCTGGATTTGCGCTGAAAGGGCAAGCGCTAACGCTAGTGAAGTCAAGAAGGTTTCCCCGCCAGACAAGCTGGACACTGGACGTCGCACCCCTCCATTTGCATCATCACGCATGACAAAGCCGCCTTCTGAGTCGACCTCTATCGCATATCTTTGTCTTGTCAATAAACCAAGACGAGCCGATGCATCACGACTTACACTTTCTAACTGCTCCTCTGCTAAAAATTCTACAAAGGTATTTCCTTTAAAGACGGATAATAGCTTATCTAGCCGATCAATTTCTTGCTGTAATTCTTGCAAACGCTCATGAATACTTGAAAAGCGTTGATGATTGTCTTCAATGACACGTAAATGCTCATGAGCAGATCCACTCATCTCTATTGCTTCTTCTAATTCTTTTTCTGCCGTATCTTTTCTGACTTGAACGTTTGTCCACTGATCTTCATCCAGTGATTGACCTTTCAGCAGTTCAGAAATTCGCTTTAAGTTTGCTGCACATTGCTTCTTTTTATCCTCAAATTGTTCAATTTCCTGTTTGACTGTTTGACGTATCGTTTGATCCATCAAAGCAGATGCAATCTCCTCTGGCTTGCTAAAAGAGGATGTCTCTGTTTCTTTTTGCCACGCTTCTTCAGCCTCTAGTTTTCGCCTTTCTGCCTCTTGAAGTTGACGCTCACTGCTAGAAAAATGACTTTGCGCTTCTCTGAATCGTTGCTGGGCTTGCTGTAATGTTTCGTACGATTGTTGTTCCTTTTCATTCAAATGCGTTATGGTTTGTTCTATCTCGCTAAGCTCATCTGAGATCGATGCGGCTGTTAATGGATATCGCCCTAGGTCTGTTTCATATTGATAAATGAGCTGCTCTTGGCTTTCTAGCTGATGCGCTAGTTTATCAAGCCCTTTTTCAAGTTCGTATATAGTCGTTTGCAACTGCGCTTTTTCCTGCTGTTTTTCTTCTAAAAACGCAATGCTTTTCTCTATCCGTTCTTTATAGCCTTCTGCTTGTTGATCTTTTTCATCGATTTGTTTTTGCATGTCTTGCACGTGTTCGATTGTAAAGTGCGGAAATGCCTGTCCAAATTGGTTTGTTTGCTCTGTAAGATCTGACTGAAGCTCCGTGATCAGCTCATCTAATTCTTGAATGCGCTGTTGCTCAAATGTCAATTGATCTTCCATTTTACTCATTTGTGCAGTTCTATCAAGCGTTTCGTCCATTAGACGAGATCGTTTATTTTCAATTCCTTGAATATCTTGTTTGATGCCTTTCCACTCTTGAATCATTTGGTGCACAGACTGAGAGTTTTGCCCTGCATCTACTGCTGCCGCCACTTCTGTGCCGGGCACTTTTTGAGATAAAAAGGAAAACTGCTTCACTAATTGATTTGCGTGCGTTTCTAGCAGCTGCTTTGCTACATACATATCTCTAGCATATTCTTCTGCTAGCTTGAGCTCTTCGTCTAGTTGCTGGATGGCTTGATCAATCCCCGCAACTGTTTCTTGATGTTCTTGGACTAACGCAACTTTTGGATCATGATGAACCGAGCCGCAAACGGGACATGGCTCACCGTCGACTAACTCTGCTGCCAATTCCTTTCTTAATTCGGCTGCTCTGACAGCATCACGCTGTTCTAATTTTTCCAATCGATGATTTTGCTCCCGTTTGCTCACTTCTGTAAGCGCTCGTTCACATTCACATACATAGAAATAGAGTTCTTCAATCGCCTGAAACGATTGTTCTATTTTGTCATGGTGATCTTTTTGCTGTTGTTGGAGCTTTTCATATTCTTTTATAGCCTGTGAGGTTCGTGTTTTGAGTCTATCAAGCTTTTGCTGTTCCTTTTGGATGTTTAGGTTGATTCTTTGGACATTCTCACTCAAACGCAAAGCCTCTTGTACACTTTTTCGCTCTTTGACAGAGACATGTAATTGCTCGAGCTCACGCTTCAGCTGCGTTTGTTTCGTAAGGGCTCGCTCTAATAAAGATTGGAGATGATCAGCCTCTTCCTTTTTTTGTATCAATTGCTGCGCTTGCTCATTTTTTTGCTTTTCCCATCCTATCTTTTCTTGTAGAGCCTCTTCTTTTTTACGTTCAATGTCCTTTAACTGTTTCAGCTGCTCCTTCTTTTGAATGAGCTCTGGTTCTGTCTCTAATTTCTTTTGCCGATCTCGCTCATATTCCTGCGTCATCTGTTGAAAGACCGTTTGTTGATGAAGAAGATGCTTTTCTGCTTCCCGCTTCTCTTTTGCCGATTGAGCAAGCTGCGCTTCCGTTTTTGATAATGCATCCGCATATGGCTTTAATGTCTCTGCTTTCTCCGCAATCAGAAGTTGTGCCTTTTTTTCCTCCATCGTTGGCGCCAACAGGTCGAGCTCGTTTTGTTCCGTCTCATATGTTTCTCGTTCTTTTTGATATTGCCAGGTGGCTTGCGCCTTTGTAAAAGCATGAAGCGCTTCGTCCCGCGCCTGTTTTTTCTCATGGAAAATCGCTTTCGCTTTCTCCGCTGCTTCTTTGGCGTTTGCTAATGCTTCTGGTCCTGCTTCTCCTAAACCTTTCAGTTCAGACAGCAGTTCATTTTTTTGTCCATATTTCTTCTGAGCTTTTGCTCGCAACCGTTTGACGAGCTGATCACCATACTTCTCTAGGTTGAACAACCGTTGTAGCATTTGGCGTCTGTCTGTTCCTTTTAATGAAAGGAATTCCGCGAACTTCCCTTGGGGTAAAACCACTGCTCGCGTAAAATCATCAATGGTTAACCCAAGTAATTCTTCTATTTTCCGATTGACGTCACTGGCTTTATCCGCAAGAACAGTCTGTGTATCACTTATTTCAATCAAACGGCATAATGTGGTTCTCACCTTCATTTCATCCGCACGCTTGAAAGCACGTTCGACTTTATAAGAAATGCTATGCTCCTTTTGCAAAGCAAACGTAAAGGAAACGGATAGCTTTTCCTCTGCTTGATTTAAAATACCATGTGTATTATTCAAAGCACGTTCCACTTTGCCATAGAGTGCTAGTGTCATGGCATCTAATATGGATGATTTCCCGCTTCCTGTCGGTCCAAAAATGCCGAACACCCCTGCATCACATAAAGAGCTGAAATCAATGGATTGTTCTTCTCTGAAGCTATGAAGTCCTTTAATCGTTAGCGTAATCGGCTTCACGTCGCTTCCTCCTCTTGTGTTTCATTGGCAAGCTCTAGAAATAGCTTTACTGTTTTTTCATCTGGCTGTCCGCCACCTGTTTGTCGTTCGTAAAATTTAACGAACCGTTCTTCGATCGAAAGCTTCTTCTGTGTCTGCTGATCTTCTAGTTGTTGTAATTCTTGAAACTTCGGCCGTATGTGGATAAAACCGCTATGCTGCTTTCTTAGTTGATGGATGTCTTCAATCGATAGTTGATCTGTTACATGCACCTCTAAATCAATCCACGCATGATGGTCTCGTTTCTCATCTAGCCATTCATGTACTTGGCTTAGTCCTTCCGTCGCCTTCCACTTCACAAGTGGCTTCCCGCTTGATAAAAGGACTTCTTTCCAACTTGCTTTTCCGTTAGGCTTTGCCTCGACAATGGTGACGGATTTGGCATATCCTGATTCAGAGAAACTATAGGCAAGCGGTGATCCAGAATAGCGGGCAATGGTTTTGGCGCGTTTAATTGTTTGCGGGCGATGTAAATGACCGAGTGCTACATAACAAGCAGCTTCAGGCAGACTTTCAGCCGCAACTGTATAAGCTCCTCCAACTTCAATCGGTCTTTCAGAGTCTGTTTGACTGCCTCCTGCCACATAAATATGGCTCGTTGCAATATTGACCGTATCCGCTTGGAACTGCGCGCTTAAGTGTTGAAATGCTTGTTGTATTTTCAGATTGTATTGATCACGCAGCAGCTTTTCATCAAAGGTTTCTGCGAGTACCTCGTTTAGCCTTGCCTCGGACGGGTATGCTAGGGCTGCAATCGAAAGGCGTTCACTCGATGATGGCACATCCACTCGGATAATATCATTCGTTGGATAACCGATTAAATGAATCCCCTGTTCATTTGTTAATGGAGAGGCTGCTGATAAGCGGTCGGGATTATCATGGTTGCCTGAGATCACGACGACCTGTCGTTTCCCTTTATCAGATAAAGCAGACAGACTTTCATAAAATAGCTGTTCTGCTCTAGCAGGTGGATTGACTGTATCAAAGGCATCACCGGCCATTACAATGACATCAATTTGTTCGTCTCTGACGATTTGATATAATTCATCTAAAAACTGAGCTTGTTCCTCAAGCCTGCTTCGGCCTTCAAGGGTTTTCCCTAAGTGCCAATCCGCTGTATGCAGAATTCTCATGTCATTCACCTCTCATTCCTATTTATAAAGAAATCTCTACATTCCCATCAAAGAAATAGAGAATCTTCTCTTCTAATCGTCTGTTGGTTAATCGTTCTACAGCTGTTGCATATAAGGCAATTTGTGTTTCATATCGTTTTCGTAAAATCGATTCAGCTGCTTCGATCCCGCCTGCATATCTCCCTTGTACTCTGTCTGTTTTATAATCTAGTAAATACAGTTTCCCATCTACTTCAAACAGACAATCAATCATCCCTTGAATGAGCACGGATTCACCGTCTGCATCAATATGGCTGTACACTTCGTTGACAGGTAAAACCATACTAAATGATACTTCTCGTTTCACCCAGTCTGCTTTTTGTAGTTTTTGACCAATGGAAGTCGAGAAGAATGCGATGATCCCTTCTTGATCAATAGATTGAACTTGTTCATCTGTCAGTAAATCTCGTTCCTTTAACGAATTGAGGAGCTGCTGAATGCGAGATTCATCATAGGATTCACCCACAGGTACAGGTAGCGGGATATGTTGCATGACTGTATGCATCGCTGTTCCTTGTTCTGCGGCAGTGAGTGTCTTTTTCTTCATAAAAGCCGGGCGATCATATATTGGTGCATGTCCTTTTCGGATAGAAGAAGGAACACTGTATACGTCCTCTAGTTCTTTCATTCTCTTGATCTCTGAAACAGACTGTTTTGTCCCAACTTGTGATGCTGCTAAATATGGATATGTCCATGTAAGCCTTTCAGCTACCTCCTGCTCATAGGCATGATGCGCCTCAAGAGGAATTCCTTCCATCAATGCTTGTACGACTTGGTGTTGTTCTTTTTTCTCAACGGTCATCTCTTCTTTCAAGAGATCTGTTGCTTGCGTGAATGAGATGGTAAATGAAGATGGATGAGTGAGAACGTTGCCAGCTGCTTCTTCTAAAATGGATGACATTGCCTGATGCCGGATGAGGGCAGGTCCAATGAAATCTAAGTATGTTTTGGCTTGGTATCGTTCAAAATCAGGGAGCAACCACTCATCTCCATTTGCAGCTTGTTGCCATTTATTTAAGGCTTTTTCCTGATGTTTCACCGAGCCGACCAAACATAATTTTTCTTTGGCTCTTGTAAGGGCTACATATAGGACCCTCATCTCCTCAGATAATAATTCTTTTCTCATCTTTTTCTTCATCGCTACAAGCGGCAATGTGGTATAACTAATCCTCAGTTCAGGATGAATATACTTGCTTCCAAAACCTAATTCTTTGTCGAGAAGATAGGGCTGATTTAAGTCCATCATATTAAAATTCCTACCGAGTCCTGCAGTAAAGACAACAGGAAATTCTAAACCTTTACTACTATGGATCGTCATCATGCGGACAACATCCTCTGTTTCACTGATCGTTTTCGCTGCGCCAAGGTCATCTCCGCGATCCTGCATTCTTTCGATAAAGCGCAAGAATCGAAACAGTCCTCTAAATGCAGCCTTTTCATATTGCTTCGCTCGATCATAAAGAGCACGGAGGTTCGCTTGTCTTTGCTTCCCTCCTGGCATCCCGCCAACATAATCTAAATATTGTGTATCGCGATAAACTTCCCAAATCAATTCTGCAACAGAATGATTCATTGAAAAATCACGCCACTTACGTAATAAATGGAAAAACCGCTCGAGTTTTTTGCAACTAGGATGATCAGAACTTGTAACACTCATGAATGTTTTTACAGCATCATAGTAAGTGCCTTTTTTATCGCTCGTTCTAATGAGTGCCAATTCATTTTCGTCTAAATGGACAATAGGTGATCTTAAAACCGCTGCTAATGGGATATCTTGATATGGGTTATCGATCACTTTTAAAAGAGAAAGAACCACAGACACCTCTGTTGCTTCAAAATACCCAGAGGAAAGATTCGCATAAACAGGAATGCCCTGCTTTTTTAATTCCTCCATCATTTGCGGAGCCCATGGCATCGAACGAAGCAAAATTATGATATCTCGATATTGCAAGTTTCGGTTCATTTGCTCTTTGGCATCGTAGACTTGAAATGGCTGTTCAATCAATTCTTTGATTCTCTTAGCTATGACTCTTGCCTCAAATTGTACAGTCTCTAATTCTTCTCGTTCTTCATCGCTTTCTGCCTCATGCTGGTCAAGGTGTACAAGGAGCATTTCCGTTGTCGTATCTTCGCTTTTTGGATAGCTCGCCCCAAGCTTTAATTCAGCTTGTTCATCGTATTCAATTTCACCAACTGTTTCTCCCATAAGCTGTTTGAACAGAAAGTTTGTGCTGTCCAGCACATCAGATCGGCTTCGGAAGTTTTTATTTAAATCAATTCTTTTCCCTGTTTCTTTGCCGTCTCCTGTAAAGTGTTTATATTTATTTAAAAAGAGCATCGGCTCAGCCAGTCTAAACCGATAAATAGACTGCTTGACGTCACCCACCATAAATAGGTTTCCGTCTTGCGGAGTTTGTCCTTTAGAAACTAGCTTTAAAATCGTTTCTTGCACAAGGTTTGTATCTTGATATTCATCAACGAGCACTTCTTCAAATTGCTGTTGATAGTATGTGGCTGCTTCGGTTTCAATCAACTGCCCATCAGCATCCTGCTCAGCTAAAATTCGTAAACAATAGTGCTCTAAATCGGAAAAGTCCACGATGGATTTTTCTTGTTTCGCTCTTTCAAAACGCTCTCCGAATGCAATCACAAGCTCCACGAGGGTTTCCACAACAGGCTTCATTTCAGCCAAGCTTTTGATATGTTGCTTTGGGCTTCGCATAAAGTATTCGTCTTTGAGCTTCTCCAATTGTTTTTTTGCATGATTACGTGCATCCGTGGCTTTTTCTAATAGAACGGGGTCATATTCATCCCCTTTACATGTCTTGAGCCTCTTAAATTGGATGTTCGGCAAGAGCTGATAGAGTCGTTCAAAATCATCTTGATGACGAATTAATTCATTTACTTGCTCTAAATCATCTATAAAATTCTCTGCTCTTGGTGCCGGTCCTCCTGGCTCTTTTGTGAGAGTCAGGGCTTGTTCTAAGAGCTCCTGACAGTTTCGAAACACGAGAGAAAGGTCCTCTTTTATATAGGGGTAAAATGGCAATTCTTCGACTTTTGTTTGTTCATCTACATCGTATAGAGAAATAAATGCCCTCATCCACTGCTTAGGAGAAGGATGCGACCTAGAAAACTCATAAATTCTTTTTATGAGCCATTGTAAGTCTAAGTCGTGCCGGTCAGATGTGTAACGATCGACCAGTTCAAAGAAGGATGGCTTACCTGCTTCATACTCATCCTCAAACAGCTCATCTAATACTTCATCTCCTAATAATTCACCTTCTGTTTGGTCTGCCAAACGAAAGCCTGGATCAAGATCTATCTCATAATAAAAGGTGCGGAGAACTTGTAAACAAAATGAGTGCAAGGTCGAAATGTTGGCGCGGTTCATCAGTGACAGCTGTCTCCTCAAATGAAGTGACCCTGGATTGTTTGATAACTCTTTCTCGAGTGCTTCAGTGATTCGGTGCTTCATTTCTGCTGCGGAAGCATTTGTAAACGTCACAACGAGGAGACGATCCACATCTACTGGTTGCTCAGGACGGGTCATTTTTCGGATCAGACGTTCAACCAAAACAGCCGTTTTACCTGATCCTGCCGCCGCTGCTACAAGAATATCCGTTCCTTCTGAAACAATGGCTTCCCATTGGTCATCCGTCCATGTACTGTTATTCGGTTTTTGAATGTGCATACTGATCCCCTTCTTTTTTGATCCGATCGATCATGACATCATCTTTCTCAGAGGTGAGTACCCTGAATTCATTATCCTCTATCGATTCATCAAACTGACAAATAGACTTAAACGAGCAAAAACGGCAAGGCGTCTGATCCTTTAGTTTATATGGATTAATCTCCACTTCACCATTTGTGATTCTCTCCCCTGCCTCTTCAAAAGTGCGCCGGACATGCTTTGTAAGGATGTGAAAGTGATCTTCACTTAAAACCGCAGAGTCAGAACGGAAAGATCCATCTTTTTTCAAGCCCGCTTGAATGATCTGTGATCTCCCTGTCTCAAGCGTCTGATCCATCAACTTAACTGCTTCTACATCTTCGAGCAATAAACCCTTCATTTTAAATTTCTTGAATATTTCTTGCTCTATCTCGTCCTCTGCTAACGGGATGGGCGCTTGAATGAGCGGGTCATGAATATGGAAGTATAAAATGCCTGCTGGAGTTGCTTCCATACCTAACCACTCTTTAGAGTGAGTTATGGTCAAGTCTAGGTACGTCAGCATTTGCAGTGCTAGACCATAATATACTTCTGCTAAATCAAGCCCTCTCTCACTTGATTTATAGTCAACAATTCTTAACAATAAACCATTCGAACCCTCTGCTTTATCCACTCGATCAATTCTTCCCACAAGCTCCATCGTGCAGCCATTCTTCAGTTGAAAAGTGAACGGCGGCAAAGGTCCTTGTCCCCCAAAACCTAACTCAAGTCCAACTGGAGAGAATCCACTCACTTTGGCATGTTCACTTAATATAGAAGAGACGCGTATCAAGATTTTCTGAAGTTTCTCTTTAATATAAGCATGTCGATTTGAGCTTAATAAGATTTCCTTTTGTAAACGAGGCGCTAAATGTTCGATCGCCTGTCTTGAGTAGAAGACACAATCATCCTTCGTCAAGCCTTTCCAATCTTTCTTTTGTTCAATGAGTGTATCTGAAATATATTTTAATGCTGAGTGAAACAGCTGACCGATATCTGGTGCTTCCAATTGATAAAATTGTCTATCCTTTAGTTTCAAACCATGTGAAGCAAAGTGAGAAAAGGCACACGCATTAAATTTCTCCATCCTCGAAACACTGCCTTGTATATGATCGCCATAAAGACCCTTTGTGACATGTTGCTCCAACCGTTTGGCTCTATTTGTAAAAAACAAACTTGACATGATGTTTTTTGCTTCGTCCCGAGATGGTGAAGTCATGAAATAATTATATACACTCCACCAGACGTCACTCGTTGGATATTGATTAAGCCATCGCTGAAGCTGTGAGACGGTATAGGACAATGCGACATGCTCATTGGTCACAAATTTTAATTGATCCTTTTCATCAAGCTGCTCTGGATCTAACACATACAAAGCTTGTTGGTGATTCGGCAAGAGCTCCTTGCAATACTTCATCAAGGTCGAAGGCAATAAAGAGCGTCCTTCCGTATCCGCTACAGGATAGGACAGATACAAATGATGTGATGGACTTGATAAGGCTTGGTAAATGAAAAATTGCTCATCTAACAGACGCTCCTTACCTGTTTCCGCCAGCTCTGCTCCTGCGCGCTTTAACCATTCTCGGTCATCTTCAGACAAGACACTTTCATCAGAAGGGCGTGCAGGAATGACCCCATCATTGACACCAATGATAAACATACACTTCACTTGATACATTCTAGATAAATCCATACTTCCGATAAACACTTGATCAAGTGAAGGCGGAATCAAAGCAAACTTTAATGATGCCAGTCCTGTATCGATCATCTGCTGAAATAAAGGATATGATAGTTCCTCTTCTCCAAGGATTTCAACAAATTCGTCCATTAATTGAACGACAGCAGCCCATACTTGTCCATGCTGCATCGATTCTGCTAATCTACCAGCTTCTTCGGCCTCCCTACCTGCTTTTTCAAGCTTATCAGGCACTTGCACTTCTTCGAGAAATACATAGATGGCCTCCACCATATCCCTTACTTTTTCCGCTTTTTTCAATCTTTTTTGCAATTGAAAAAGAGGAGGAACGATCCATTCTTTTACCTCATTTAGCATTTGTTCCATTTCAATCTCTTGATCTGTTTGTCCAAAATCTTCATCTAAGGATTGGAATCTTCGATAATGGAAACGCGAGCCGTTTGTCCAGCGGTCTCCTTTGACACCATAAGCAATACAATAATTTTCAAGCTGGTCTGCCTGTTCCCTCGCATTGTTTTTGGCAAGTTCAAGCGGAAATAGGAACTCTGTTTTCACACAGCGAAACACAGCTTCATACCGCCAATTTCCCTTGATCACATCCAAACTAGAGCGAATGAATTCAATGAGGGGATGATATTGCATAGATTCATTTCCATCTATAAAAAAGGGAATATCATAATCACGAAATACTTCTTTCAATATATCTTGATAGTCATCTACCTGTCTGGCAACAATCGATATATCACGTAACCTCATATCCTTTTCTCTCACTAAATGCAAAATGTCCCTTGCGATTCCCTCGATTTCAGCTCGTTTATTTGCACTTCTAGCCACTGTGATATGAGGCGTTTCTTCTTGATACGGCTGCACTGGTCTTTGCTCATATTGGTTCTCTAAATAAGCAAGATCACCCGCATAAAGATGACGTTGATTTGTCTCTAATACTCGTTCAGAAATGGTCGCCCCGCACTCCTTGGCTAGCTGGTAGAGCTGGAAATACGTTTTCCCTGTCATCCGAAATAAGTCTAGTTCATTTGGCTGTGCGTCTTGGTATGAACGATCCACTGTGAAAGCAGCGGTTATTTTGGCTGAATGAAGCAAGAGCTGTTCAATCACCTGTAACTGCTGTGGTGTAAATTGAAAAAAACCATCTATATAAATATGTGCATCTTTTAGTTCTTCAGATAAAGGAATTTGCTGTGCAAGTAGTGTCAAATAGTCTTCAGAGTGCACATATTCATCCTGTAAATGCTTTTCCATTTGCTCATAAAGAACATGCAAGTCATGCAGTTTTTCCGCTGCCCGTCTTTCTTCTGTATATTCAGAAGACAAGCTCGAGGCTGAAATTTTTCCGATGTCCTCTGGCATCATACAGTACCTTTTGAATTCTGCCATTGTCTTTTCTATTTGCTCGACAAACCCCGGCTTATCACTTGCCTTTTTAAATACCTTAAACTTTTCTTTATGCTCCTCAATCACTTTTCTAAGCAGCATTTGAATCCCAGTACTTGTCACAAATTGCCGATTTGCTCCGCCAGTTTGCTGTAAAATAGCCCATGCAAGACGTGTAAAACTATAGACCTTCGCCCTAATCATTCCACCGGCTTCAGACGTTTTTGCAAGCTCATATTCCATTAAAAATGTCATTTGATCCGGGACTAAAAAAATGATCGGATGACCTAACGGATCAAGCCGAAGTTGTTCTTTGATTTCTTCTAAAATTGCAGTCGTTTTTCCACTCCCCGATCTGCCTGCTAAAAACTGAATTTCCACGTTCCACAACACCTTTCTTATGTACTCATATTCTAGCGAAAATCAAAATAAATAGCTATGTTCGCCCCTTTCCTTCTGACTAATTGAAATGAAGTAGGCACCTTTCCTATCTCTGTTCATATCATAAACCATCATGATCTAAAAGGAGGCTGGCAATTTCATGTATTCCGGTTATTATGACTACACACCCTATGACATGCGTCAAAATACAAGGTTGATTAAAGACCTTGAGAAGGCCATCAATGGTGAATACTCTGCGATACAATGCTATGAGAAACTTGCACTAAAAGCAAAAAGTCCCGAGGCAAAAAAGATCATTCAGGAAATACGCCAAGATGAAGTCAGACACTATCAACAGTTTTCACAACTATATTTATCATTAACGGGCAGAACCCACAAACCAAGCGTGACAGAACCCTGTCCAGATCAACTGAGAGAGGGGCTTATTTTCGCATTCAAGGACGAACAAAAAACAGTTGATTTTTACTTAATGGTTTCAGACTATGTCCGAAATCAAGGAACGAAAGAGCTCATGAGAAGAATAGCTCAAGATGAACAACAGCACGCAGTATGGTTTTTATATCTGTTAACCCATCACACGACCTAGATCCTCTTATTTTAATAGGAGATCGTATGTTCCGTCAAAATTGAACATTTTTTAAATGAGAAACAAAAAAACTCCTCTGCCACAAGTAGCACGAGGAGTATTTTTGATATATTAATGAAATTTCGCTTCGTTGCTTTTTAGCTGATGCTTAATGAGTCCATCAACTGAAAGCAACTTACTGCCACTTAGTGTCAAATAAAGTGCCATCACCAATAAAGAAAGTTCAAGTTCATAACCACCAACAAATCCTTTAGAAAAACCAACTGTCATAATCGCCACTACCATAATTGGCACAAGTAAAGCAGCAAATATACGTGTTCCTAGACCTAAGATCAGCGCAAATCCACCGACTAACTCAATCGTCTTCACAACGTAAGCCATAAATTCTGGCACTCCAATTTGACCAAAGAATGCCGCTGTGCCTCCTAGCCCACCTTGATATGCCTGAAGCCCGTGTAAAAAGAAAATAATACCTAAGATAACGCGTACGAAAAGTGTTCCTATTTCTTGATTTGTTTTCATATAGTGATTTCCTCCTGTTTTACACTACGTAATGTAATGTGAATTAGTAAAAAAAATTAGTATTTTAGATTCAACATAATCATTAAGACCACCATTAAAATGGATGATGTCACAATTGGAATGAGCGGTACATTCAAAGGGATATTGTATGTTGGGTTTAGGATCTTTTGAATCCTTAAATTCAACGCTCGATCTCCAAATGACACTGCAAATTTCGTTTGTTTTTGAAACTTTGTTTTATTTTTAATGAGTTTCAAAAGCGCTTGGCCTACTCCAAGCTCAGAGCCTGTTTGCTGAATGGCATAGTCATCTGCAATCACTTCACGGAAAACGGAATAGCTTTGTCTCATATGTTTTAGCACAGGAATGTACCAAAGGACCTTTGTAAGCATCGAAAAAGCGAACGTTTTTAATGGATCATAACAATACTTATGATGTAACTCATGATGAATAACTGCTTCAACTTCTCCTTCATCAAGCATATCCATTAACGCCGTTGATATGTAAACCTTTGGGTGAAGCATTCCCATGACAAACGCAAAGGGTTCCTGATAATGGAAAACAATGATGTCATTTCCATACTTTTTTGATAAAAATCGTGTCATCTCTTGATCAACAGCCATCATCATGTTTCTTTTTAAGTGAATGTACTTTCTCAACTGCTTGGTCACATAGAGTACAGCAAATGCCAATGTATAGATGACGAACGCATCAAGAAAATACTTTAAAGGAGTAAATCCATAAAATTCGAGAACAGACTGGCATACATGGATGAGGTTATATGCTTGGTTCCAACCAAAAAAGCTAGAAAGAACGTAATAACCCATCTGATAAAAAATCGCTAAACCAATCATGATACCGCTTAAAAACAGCAAACTCGACTTCATTTTATTCATTTTGCTGCTCCTCTTTTTTTGATGCAAGCCTCGCTTCAAGCACTTTAAGTAATTCAGGATCAGCACTTTCGATTGCATCCACCATATGATTCACTGCCAGTGGACCAAAATCGTCCATTAGCCCTTGCGTGATCCACTTCGTTTGCTCATTCAGAAACTCTTCTTTTGTTAAAATCGGATTATAGATTGAGGAACGTCCTTTGGTTTTCTTTGCTACAATTCCCTTTTCAGTTAAGCGATTGAGCACAGTCATGACGGTGTTGAAATTAATAGGCTTCTCATCTGATAGCTTCTGTTGTACTTCTTTAATCGGCATATCCTCACCTTGATAAAGGATTTCCATAATTCTTCCTTCTAGAGGACCAAAAAAACGATTCAATCCCTTTTCTTTATATTTAAATGAAGGAATTTTCATGTAACCACCTCACACTAAACATTGTAGTGCAATTAAAAATCATAGTCAACTGATAACAAAAATAGGGGAAAATCGTTGTGTACTGTCTTTTTATTAGATAAAAATCAAATTCTTTTATCTCAATCTCTATTTTTTTATTGGTCTTTTTACACAAACCATCGTGTGGGACAACCCAACACATAAGGTTTTCTTATGAAAATGGTAAAAAAATTCGTATTTTATTTATCAAGATTGATGTATTATAGTAAACATATCAACATTTCACTTACTGAACAAACATACAGGAAGAAGGTTTAGATGTGATGACACAAGGAAGCAGTCTTCGAACCGATCTGACCTTCATTGTGGTGAGCGGTTTAGGCGGATTTCTTTTATCTTTAACCGGCATCTCGATTGGCTGGATGATTGGTACATTGATCACAGCAGCATTTATTGCACTTCGTCGCCCCTCCCTGTTTCAGCGTAAAGGAAACACCTTACGTATTCATGGCAGATGGCTTCTTCTTGGACAATTCATTCTCGGAATCGAACTTGGTCAGAAAATGAACATGAATGTTCTTCATATTTTCGCTAAAAATTGGCTCCCTGTGAGTTTCATGCTAATGTTTTCTATTATACTAGCGATGCTTTCAGGGTTTGTTTTATGGAAGTTGAGTAAAACAGATATGCTGACCAGTTTTGTTGGAACTGCTCCAGGCGGATTATCGGCTATGCCTGGGATTGCACAAGAAGTAGGGGCAAATACAGCGGTCGTGACTCTCGTTCAAACCATCCGTGTCTTAATGGTCGTACTGACCATTCCATTTACGGTATTTTATTTAAATACGAAAAATTCATCCGATGCCGTTTTAACAGAGGGAAGTGCTTTTTCTTCAGGCTTTTTCACCATGCCAAACATCACGTGGACCGCAGCGCTGATTCTAGCGGCTTGGTTCATGTCTCGTCTAGCTGTCCGCCTTCATTTCCCTGCTCCTTGGTTAATCGGTAGCATGTTAGGTGTCGCAGCACTTCAAATAGGTGTGGGCGCTATGACAGGACATGATTTCATTCCTTACTGGCCATCCCAAGCCAATATCGCTTCCCAGATCTTTTTAGGCGCAACCATTGGATCAAACATGAATAAACAAATGTTTGTCGGGTTAAAAAACACCTTAATTGTGGCGATCGTTAGCTCAGCTGGACTGATTGCCGCCACTATTCTTAGTTCGATTGTCATTGCAAAGATCACTGGCATTTCCGTGATTACCTCGATTCTTGCTTTTTCACCTGGCGGTATTGCTGAAATGGCCACAACAGCCGTCACACTTCAGGAGGATTCCACATTTGTTGTCGCGGTACAAGTTGTCAGACTCATTCTTGTGATCGCCATGTTACCACCATTTTTCAGATTTTTACACCATGTATGGTTAAAAAAGCAAACGGATTATAAAGCCGCTAAATAAAAAAGAGACGCTTTGCACATGCAAGGGCGTCTTTTTTATTCGCTATTTCTCTTCACACCCACTACTTGGTCCTTTGAAATGGTCCCAAAATGGCGGCTGTCAAAGCTATGTATGCGGTTATCTCCAATCACAAAGTAATGATTTTTTTGTATTTTATGTCTTCCGGTAATGGATTTCAATTGAAAATCTCCTGTCAGGACATTCCCCATTTTGTGTTTTTTTTGCTCTTTTAAATAGGGTTCCTTCCATTTAGTACCATCGACAATGAGCTGGTCATCTTCATACTTAATCGTTTCTCCTGGAAGCCCTATGACACGTTTGATAAAAATTTGATGATTAGGACCTTGAAAAAGAAGGTAATCAAAACGGTTAATCTTCGAGAGTTTTGGTGAGAACTTGTTGATTAGTAATTCCGTTCCATCAGTAAATGTCGGGTCCATACTAACCCCTTCTACTTTGTACGTGACAAACATGAAATTCTTTACTTGGAACAATAACACAATGCATGTGATAATCATCAACCACAGTAATGGCTTCTTCTTCATTAAGAGCCTCCTTTGTCCTCACGCTTGCTCATCCGAATGTTCAACCTATTTTCTACTCTCTTTCCAACATACCATAATAAAACGATGACTAGAACCGCCAAAGCACTTCTTAACGGATTCTTTACTAAAGCAGAAAGATCATAACCAATGAAACTAATGATAAAAAGCATGACACACTTTCCTGACAAAACCGCTAATGAAAATTGCCAGACACTAATTCTTGATAAACCCGCAACAACATTGACGGCGGCAGAAGGTGTGAATGGAAAGCAGAGTAATATAAACAATGGGCCAAAACCCCGTTTTTCCACCCAATGCATCAATTTTCTAATTGAAGGATGTCTACTGATAAAACGAAGCATTTTCATCTGTCCAAACTTTCTGATTAACAAAAAGACAAAAATAGCTCCTCCACTTGCACCAATCCAAGTCAATAAAAAGCCTTCCCAAAGTCCAAAGGCATTTGCATTTGCAATGGCAAACGCAACGAGAGGCAAAAATGGAAGAAAGGCTTCTATTAAAGGGAGCAATATGGCAACAATCGGTCCAAAAGCCTTATAACTTTCAAAAAATGATGTGATATTTTCATGAGTAAATATTGAGAATAATGATAGCAACTTGTTTACTCCTTCAAGGTTTGTCTACTTTTTATTTTACATGGAAAACATGAAAACACAAAGATATCCTCCCCTACTTGAGATTCTTTGACTCATCCGATATAATAATACAGAACAAACGTTCTATCTATAAAGAAGGCAGGAATGGACATGACTCGACTATCAAGCATACAGCTTCAGATGATGGAACAGGCCATCTTTCTTCCAATGGTCATCTCCATTCTCAATCGTGACTTGACACACTTAAAGGAACATCAAACATTCAAACTAAACGAACCCTATATTCAGCTTGTCAGCTCCGCATTAAAAGAAGCACAAAAAGCACTTTATCAGCTGAAACAGCAGTTACGTCAAGAAAAAATGAAGGTACATCAAATTGAACATGATGAAGGATTTACGACGTATTTATTTGTCATGAATGGCTATGAAGAAAAGCATAAATACTTTAATCCACGTATTCGGCATCGTGTAGAAGAACTACTTACTCGTTATTTTCTCCACCAAGCAAAATAAAAATGTGGTTATATTTTACAAATAAATAAAGGAATCCTACCCTTTTTGGCGAATTGGTATGTATACCCAAAAATTAGGAGGCAATAAAAGATGTTTAAAAAAATAGCAGCACTCACTTTGGCAGCAGGATTACTTGTGCCTGGCACAGTTTCTGCAACAGAACCACTACAAACAGGAAAACAAGAATCAACAGCATCAACACAATTTACAAGTGTAGCCTACACAACAGTTACCATCGTTGGAAAACGAGTGAAGTTTGAGGTGAAGGCACTTGAAAATCCTTTTAACACCACTTATTATAATCGGATTGCTTGGACGAGTACTAATGAAGAACCAAGTGTATTCAATGACAATATATTATCTGTCACTGTTGCTAAAAAAACCGGTCAGTCTTATCAAGTCAATTCATACGAAACATTAACGTTAGTAAAGGATAAAATTGAGTCCGGGCAAAAAGTGTATGGATGGGCACTTGCTTTAAATGGCACATGGTACCCAACGATGCCCGCAACCTTATACTATTAAAAAAAGCCTGCCACAGTGGCAGGCTCCTAGATTGTTCACAAAGGACTAAAATGATTTTATTTTAGTCCTTTGTCTTCTTTAACATAAGTTTCCCGCACTCAACAATTTGTTGTGAATCCACAATAAAAAAAGCCACTCGAATGAGTAGCTTTTGTTCTATTACTTTTGTTCAATTCCTTGTTTGACTTCATCAATCATGGCATTCATTGACTCTAGACCGCCACCAGATAAATACCACATGTCTGAACTCAAATAGACCACATTGTTGTTTTTGACTGCTTTCACTGATTTCACATAATCATTTTCAACAAGCTTTTTCGCAGAAGTTTCTCCTCCGATAGCTGCACCTCGGTCAATGACAAATAAGTAATCTGGGTTCGTTTTGACCATATATTCGTATGAAATGCTTTTTCCGTGTCTATCAGATGGATCTAACTTCTGATCTGCCGGTTTGATCCCAAATACATCGTGGATCAGACCATATCTTGATTGAGGGCCAAATGCTGACATTTTACTGTCGTTTGCCATGATGATTAAACCATTCTGTTTCATCTCTTTTGTCTGTTCTTTTAATGCCTTTACTTTCTCATCAATGGCTGCTAGTTCTTTTTTCACTTGGTCTTCCTTTTCAAAAATCTCACCTAACGTAGTCACATTCTTTTGATAGGATTCCATATAGTTTGCATGATCTACATTCATCATAATCGTCGGTGCAATTTTTTTAAATTCAGCAAATGCATCTGCTTGACGGTTCTGAATAATAATCAAGTCAGGATCAATTTCAGCAATTTTCTCAAAATCAGGCTCTTTTAAACCACCAACATTTTTATATTTGTCATCTTCATATTTAGACAAGTATGCTGGGACTGCTTGTTTTGGCAATGCTGTGACATTCACACCAAGCTTGTCCAATGTATCAAGACTTCCCATGTCAAACACAACGACTTTTTTCGGGTTTTTCTTGATTTCCACTCCGTCTTTATTCAACATGTCCTTTACAGTGACGGTTTCTTCGTTTGTACCTTCTGTTTTCTCTTGATTACCACAGGCAGCAAGTACAACGATCGCCGTCAATACAGTCATCATCCATATCCATTTTTTCATGTCTGTTCACCTCATCATTTTTTTAAGAAAAATATAAGCAAATACGTTCACCGTGAATGACTTCAATCGGTATACGCATATCATAAATTTGTTCCAGTGCATCTGTTTGGATCACTTCATCTACTCCGCCTTCTTGTATAACTTGTCCGTCTTTTAAGGCAACAATATGATCGGAATAGACAGATGCAAAGTTAATATCATGGAGAACGACCACAATCGTTTTCCCAAGTTCTTTCACGAGTTGTCGAAATAGCTTCATCATTTCGACCGAATGATTCATATCCAAATTGTTTAATGGCTCATCTAGGAAAATATACTCCGTATCTTGAGCCAGCACCATGGCAATAAACGCTCTCTGCTTCTGCCCCCCGCTAAGTTCGTCTACGTATTGATTTTGGATGTCGACGAGTTTCATATATTGAAGGGACACATCGATCATCTTCTCATCTTCTTTTGTCAGATGACCTTGTGAGTAAGGGAAGCGACCGAAGCTCACAAGCTCCCGGACGGTTAGTCTCACACTCATATGATTGGACTGCTTTAAAATACTCATTTTTTTCGCAAGCTCTTGCGGCGAATAAGCACGATATGGCTTTTCATCTAAGTAAGCTGTCCCTGTGTCTGGCTGAATCAGCCGACTCATGATAGAAAGAAGTGTACTCTTGCCTGCGCCATTTGGGCCAATGAGAGAAGTCAGCTGTCCTTTTTTCACACTGACAGATGTTTCATGAAGCACTGTTTTTCCGTTATATGTCTTACTGACTCCCTTCATCGCGACCATGAACGACTCTCCTTTAAAAGTAAATAAATAAAATACAACCCGCCAACTAAATCAATCATGACACTAAGTGGTGTCTGAAAATGAAAGACCTTTTCAACAAGAAACACACCACCGACCAACGCAATGACACTGACCAAAAAAGAACCTATGAGCAAATACGTATGCTTGTATGTACGAAACAGTTCTCTTGCCACGTTTACCACTAGTAAACCGAGAAATGTAATCGGCCCAACGAGTGCAGTCGCAATTGAGACAAGCACCGCAATGATGATAAGCATCTTTTTGGTGGTTCTGTCATAATCAATCCCTAAGTTGACAGCATGTTCTTTTCCTAAGGACATTACATCTAAAATAGAACGGAATCTCCAAATATAAAGACAAAGCACCACAAATAAAATAGAGGAAATGAGTAGAATGTCCGTGTTGATCTGATTAAAGCTTGCAAATGATTGATCCTGTACGACCTGGAATTCATTCGGATCAATCAGCATTTCCATAAAGGAAGAAAGGCTTCTGAACAATGTACCAAACACAATTCCAACAAGTAGTAACAAGAAAATGTTCTTATTTTTGCGCTTGAACATCACCGTATACAATAGAACGGAGAAAAAAATCATGAGTCCTACACAAAGAAAAAAGTTGAGATTCTTATTTGTGATGAACATATTTGTGGACCCAAAGAGATAAATAATCGCTGTTTGCAAGAACAAGTACAATGCATCTAATCCTAAAATGCTCGGCGTTAATATTCGGTTGTTGGTCAAGGTTTGAAACACAACAGAGGAAAACGCAATAGCGCCTCCAGTCAATGTGATGGCAAGCACCTTCTTTAAGCGACTTGGCACAGTGTATTCCCAGTTCCCAATTTGATAGGTGAGGAATAAGGCAATGACTCCGGTGGCCATGATTGCGATGAGTAGTAATGTATGTTTCTTATGCATAGCGTTTTCTCCTTAATAACATGTACAGGAAGATCGCACTTCCAATGATGCCCACCATGAGCCCAACAGAAATTTCGTACGGGTAAATAATGATCCTTCCGAGCACATCACAAATGAGAACAAAAATAGCGCCAAGTAAAGCTGTATGTGGCAAGCTCCTTTTTAAATGATCGCCTCGGTAAATGGATACGATATTGGGAATGATTAAACCTAGGAATGGCAGCATCCCGACAGTCAAAATGGTGACAGAAGATACCATCGAAACAATGACCAATCCAACCGCCATTACACGTTTATACGTTAAACCTAAGTTAACGGCAAAGCTCTCGCCCATACCAGCCACCGTGAATCGGTCAGCGTATAAATACGCAATGATCAGGAGTGGAACACTCACATAGAGCAATTCATAACGCCCCTGAACGATCAGTGAGAAATCTCCTTGAAGCCATGCGGATACGTTTTGGATCAGATCATATTTATAGGCTATAAACGTGGAAATAGAACTGATGATTCCGCCAAACATTAAACCGACTAACGGTACATAGATCGTATCGTTCACCTTAATGTGTTGCAGAATCTTTAAGAAAAGGAAATTGCCAAGTAAAGTGAAAAGAAACGCGATACTCATTTTCATGAGCGGGCTCACTTGTGTAAAGACGAGCATGGATACTAAGATGCCAAGTTTTGCCCAATCCATCGTTCCTGCAGTAGTAGGTGATACGAATTTATTTCTCGTCAAGCTCTGCATAATAAAACCGCATATACTAAGGCTCATTCCAGCAAGCACAATACTCATGAGTCGTGGGATACGACTTGAAAATAAGGTATGCATTTGTACATCTGTTAATTGAAACAAATGGAATATGGAAAGGTCCTGTACACCAACGAACAGTGATGCGAATGCCAAACACACAAATAACAAACTCAATTGATACAACTTCATACAGGTTTCTCACTTTCTATCAAGCTCTTCGCTAGAAATGATTATCATTATCAATTAAGCGACAAATTATATATTATCATATTTAGTGATATATTCAATAGCGGGTTGAGATAGGATCGGCTGCAATGAAAAAAACAGCCAATGACATCAGCTGCTTTTCTCACTTAAATTAAATTGGAATTGCCCTCCAAGCGTCTCTTCTGCTTCTCGGAATAACTGCTGTAAGCTCACCGCATAATCTCCAAGATGTGCCTTGCTCGTTTCAAAATCGACCCAGCTCAGCTCAATAGGAAGGGGCATCTCTCCTGTTAAACAGTCCCAAAGGGCATCAAGATTCTTCCCATAATGGTCAGGCAGATGCAAGACTTCTTTTAATTGGTCATGAAGTTCCTCCTGTGATCTACATGCCGCCCCGTCTAGCAGAATTTTTTCCATATCCATCTCCCCTCTCTCTTCCTTTTATCTTAAACGAAATCAACCAGAATGAAAAAGACTCTCGCTCCACTTTTGTCTGTGGAACAATTGAAACTTCACAACTCAAAAAGCTTGAAGAAGACCCCCCCAAGCTTTTTATTTTGATTGCTGAATCTCACCAATTTCTTCAATAAATGCAGCTGTCTCTTGGAGCCCATCTTGTAAATGGTGTGTCGCTGAAATAAATAGTTTTTCTTGATCTGGACGCTCTAACAACTGCTCCACCTTGTTGAGCCCTTTTTCAAATGAAGCCAGAGCTGCTTTTAATTGTTGATCCGCCTGTTTGTATGATGGAGGGACTTCTTGATGAGCAAGCCCTTTTTGAATCACACGTTCAAATGCTTCCGTCGCTTTTTTCAATGTTTCATTTGTTTGAATCTTTCCATGTCCATCAGAAATAAATTGGTCTGTCATTTTTTCATAAGCTTCATTTAATTCATTCATATAACGCTGAACCCATTGTTCATACGCTTCTTCGTTCTTCTCTAGTTTTGAAGGCGACTGACCTGTTTGATTACAGGCTGCTAGTAGTGTCACTGTCACGGTGAGCAACAGCATCAAATGCCATCGTTTTTTCATACAGAGCCTCCATTTCTTATTCCCATTCGTTCATATCGGTTAAAAATAATCATCTTTTACCTCATACGAACACTTTACAAGAAATGACTTCTTTTTATTGTAACAGACAGCTCGAGACACTTCTGTCATTTATGAGCAATTGGATAAAAATACAACTAATGATCCATACTGATTCAGTGATTAGACGACAGCATTTACGTAAATGGTTTCACTTCATTTATTTCTCCAAATAGCTTTCGGCGTCTTTTGCTTTCCTTGACATTCATCCATCTGAAGTTGTATGCATGGTTTGTGTTCTTTTCCGCCCTACGAAGTGACCAATATTCAGGGAATCGATGATGTGTGATTTGTCATGATCGTTCTGTTTTCAGCCCCGACCCACATAGTGGAAGGACGATGAGCTCTTGTTCTGTTTTCTGATGCTTCATATAAGCAACATAATTAGCCGCTGTGGTTGGTTCCACATAAAACCCTTTTGCGGCAAGTGCTGTATGTGCTTCGATGATCTCTTGCTCATTAGCTGTTACGATATACCCATTTGTCTCTTTGATGGCTTGGAGGATCTGTTTTGACCGTGCGGGTGCGGCAATCGCTATCCCCTCAGCGATAGTCCCTCTGTTTTGGACTGTTTCTATTTCTATTCGCTGTTGGTGAAATGCTTGTGCAAGAGGTGCACAGTTTTCTGCCTGTACCGCTATGATTTTGGGCAGGGTCGGAGTCAGCCCTTGTGCCATTAACTCACAAAATCCCTGGTAAACGCCTAATAGAAGTGTACCGTTACCGACAGGAATGATGAGGGTATCCGGCACTTTATTTATCTGTTCCCATATTTCATAAGCGTACGTTTTCGTTCCCTCAAAAAAGTAAGGGTTAAACACATGACTTGCATAAAATGTGTCTTCTTGTTGAACAGCCATTTGTGCTGCCTTAGCTACATCTTCTCGTGTGCCATTCACCATACGAATATGAGCTCCATGCGCCTTGATTTGGGCGACTTTTTTTGGTGAAGTGCCAGCACCTAGGAAGATATCACAATCAATCCGGGCACGCTTTGCATAGGCTGCAATGGACGTTCCTGCATTCCCACTACTGTCTGCAACGACTTTTTTTACGCCCCACTCTTTCGCCTTAGCGATCAAGACGGCTGCTCCCCGATCTTTAAATGACAGAGTAGGCATCATGTAATCTACTTTCACAAATGTATGCGGGTCTTCTTTTGATAATGGCACAAGCGGCGTATGTCCTTCCCCCATTGTGATCTCTTCCCAAACGCTGTCGTTAGGATGAAAAGGCAGTGCATTGGCATACCTCCACATCCCAGACAAATCATGTCGAATATGTTCCTTTGAAAATTTTGGCTTTTCCCATGCAAGATTTAATGGACTGCCACACTGGCATCTCCATCGTTGTGGGATCGTATTGAAATGCGTCTGACATGAAACACATACATATTTTTCTTTTAGCATGTTTCGCCTTCCCCCCTGTCATTTGAGTGGCTACCCGCTTTTTCTTCTAACTCTTTCATTTTTTTCAATTCGTCTAAATAGCTGTACACCGTGACCTTTGATATCCCTAATCGCTCCGCTACTTTATCGACTGAGCCTTTCATGAGAAAAATCCCTTTTTCATCCATAAAACGTATGAGTTCAATTTTATCTTGTCGTTTCTTTAATGAGCCTTTTTGATGAGAAATGATTTGTTCGATGAGTCGATTCGCAATCTCATCAACACTTTGCATAGAATCTTGGCTTTCAGTGGACGGGTTGTTCGGCATCCCCTTAGATAATCCAGGTACAAGCTGGTCAATTAATTCTTTCACATGACTCACTGCACTCATATCGTAATTGATACATAATGCACCGATCACTTGCTGTTTGTCATCACGCAGCAGCGTCGTAGATGCCTTGATTGTTCTTGCATCTTTTGTGTTGACCTCATAGCCGGCTAAATAATCTTCACGAAACTCATCAGATAGTAGAACTTGTTTCACTAGATGATCAAATGACTGTCCGATCGCTCTTCCCGTTACATGTTGATTGATTGTAAAGATGACAGACGACTGTGGCTGAGTGAGATCATGAATGACCACTTCACATGAAGGACCAAACATATGTGCAATGGTTTTTGCGATCGGAATGTAATGGTTTAATTGTTCTGTTACTTCTGACATGTTTTTCACTCCATTGTTTCAAATAGTTAGGTGATGATCTATTGAAGTTTCCCTTTACAAGCAATCAATAGCTCTTCTACTACTTCACCATCTTGAATGAGGTATGCTTTTTCATGAAGATTCATCGCAGGGCAAATATGATTAGGAATGATTTGCACCTTGTCCCCAATTTGGACCTGTTGGCGAAACCCTTCATGATAAATGATGGCATGCTCGTCAAATACATCTGAAACAAATACGCCATCGAATTCTTTCACTTTGCCTAATCCCTTTGTTTTGGTCAGTCCTTTTGAACGGGTTTGTGCTGTCAGACCTTTTGCGCCAACATCTGTAATCACTCGTTCTCTTGTCGGTTTGCTGATCACAGTCGTCAGAACGGTTGCCGCGCAATGTGAAAACGTGCCTATCACATTTGATTGGGAGGCATCCATCAAAATGTAAGTGCCTGGTCTGATTTCAGTGACCCCTTTTGGAATATCAAATTGAAATAAAAATGGCGGAGTTGATCCAATGCTCACAACCTCTAGCGTCATGCCTATCTCTTCTGCGATCTGTGCAAACATGAGCGTTCGATTCACAGCCTCCTCGTATAAAGTCTGACAATGTGATGGACTCTCTGCTTGATACGTGTGACCATCATGAGAGAAGATTCCTTTTAAGTGAATGGCATCACATTCCTGAATAGCTTTTAATAGATTGCGAAAATGACTTTCCTCAATCACACCAGAGCGTCCTTCTCCCACTTCGATTTCAATTAATACTTCTGCTTTTTTTTCCGCTCCGCGAAAGACTTCCTCAACTTGATGAACATGCTCAATACAATCTATACCAAATGAAATACGTATCGACTCTGCCAATTGACGAATTCGCTTCAGCTTCTTCTCACCTACAATTTGATTGGCAATAAAAATATCTGTCAATCCATGCGCTGCCATCACTTCTGCTTCGCCTACTTTTGCGACTGTAATGCCAAACGCCCCCATTTCCTCCTGTCGTTTTGCGAGCATAGGGGTTTTATGTGTTTTCGTATGAGGACGCAGTTTGACGTGCTGACGATCCGCATATTGCTGCATGACTGTCATATTCTCCATCATCACCCGTTGATCAATTAAAAGTGCTGGCGTATCAAGTTCATCATAAGTCATCATCATGTCCCCTTTCATTGTCACAGTGTTTATATACTTTTTTACATGATATAAATAAATTATATAATTTTTTATATGATTATCAATTGTTTTTTAAAGGAAAACGAAAATGTTGCTTTCTGAGGGCTAGGGGAAACAGAAACGTCCAGCGGCTTCTGCCGCTGGTGTTCTGCTAATATCGATTACGAAGTTCTCTTAAAATAAAGTCGTAAACAAGATTGAGCTGTTGTTCCTTTGGATAAAGCAGGAACTCTTGTTTTTTAGGTAGACCTCCATCTAGTCGATCTTGAAATTTGGTTCGAAGATACGCTGTTCGGTGCACCTGACTCTCAAATGATTTATATGAGACATCAAGCTCGACCGTTTGGTCATTCGTGAAGGTGACAACCGTGTCTCCGAGGGATGTTTCTTGGAAAGTATGAATGTATTTGTGGGAGATCCATCCGCACTGAGGACGGTTGGATGAATATGTTGGGAAGAAATACAGATGATTGGATGAGTCAATCACGATCGGAGGCTTATGGGATATCCGTGTAACTTCAAATGTTCCTGCTTTTCTGCCTGCATAACTAGAACCAAAAAATCTACAGCTGCGTTCAATAATTTGCAGCGGTTTTAACTCAACAAGAACGCACGCCTCCCTTTCAATGACTTTTGAATATACTTTTTTCCCTTCCTCTATTGGAAGGATCGCCATCGTTGATTGATTAATGACGTATGAATCTAAAGGTGTTTCACTAATTCCTGACACTTTATTTCCTCCTGTGTTAATTTTTGGTTATTTTAGATACTATTAATCTATCACCAACGTATAAGAAACGACAGGATTTTTTCTAAATTTATATAAAATCATCTTTTTATCATACTTTTTAGTACATTTGATTCATTTAAAAACAACTTTTAACAGCCTATCACATAATGTCGACTGGACAAGAGGTGTCGATTTGGCACAAAAATAAATTGTCTAAAAATTATAAATTCTTATTGATTTTTTCTCCGCTAATCCATATACTATAAAAAAGGCATCGGGGGGATTCTTTATGAAAGAGAAAAAAACGTATGCTGAGCTCATGAAGTCCCGCAACACCCAAAAAACCGAAGAAAATGGCGTCACCATTTTAGACATCTATATTCAAATGGTTTTAGATGAGGCGTTATATAAACAGCGCTTAACCTTCCTTAGAGAAGAGATTGATAAGGCACTTGATCAACGCGATGAAAAGCGATTCAATGACCTATCAGCTCAATATGTAGAACATTGCTTACATCAATCATGATGATTCACTTGCGGCATGGAGACGTATATTTGTCTCTTACCGCAAGTTTTTTGTTTATCCATTTAATATGGTGCCTCCATTGACATGTAGAATTTGTCCACTCATGTAGGATGAGTCTTCGCTTGCTAAAAACAAATAACTCGGTGCCAGCTCTACTGGCTCACCTGGTCTTTCCATTGGTACATTCCCGCCAAATTCAGATACTTCCTTTTCTGTAAAAGTCGATGGAATCAAAGGCGTCCAAATGGGACCTGGCGCTACACCATTTACTCGAATTCCTTGTTTAATAAGAGAAAGGGACAAAGATCGCGTAAAGGTCACCACCGCTCCTTTTGTCGAGGAGTAATCAATTAAGGTTTCATGCCCTTTATATGCTGTGACAGATGTCGTATTAATAATGGTGCTTCCTTTTTTCAAATGAGGTAATACGGCTTTTGTTAAATAAAACATGGCAAAGATATTCGTTTGAAATGTACGAAGGAGCTGATGTGAAGTAATCTGTTCTATGCTTTTTTGCGGATGCTGTTCTCCTGCATTATTCACCAAAATATCAATTGACCCAAAAGCATCTTTTGTTTTTTTGACGACCTCATTCGAGAATGACTCATCACCTAAATCACCTGCGATTAAGATGACACGGCCTCCCGCCTTTTCAATATAGTCCTTTGTTTCCTCCGCATCACGATGTTCATTCAAGTAAACAATCGCCACATTTGCTCCTTCCTTCGCAAATAAGACAGATACGGCTCTTCCAATTCCGCTATCTCCACCTGTCACAATGGCTGTTTTTCCAGCTAATTTTTCCGCTTGCACCTCTCGATCAAAAATAGGTCGAGGATTCATTTTATATTCAAGACCCGGACGTTCATTTTGATGTTGCGGGGGTAATGTTTTCTTCGGTTGCTTTGTTGACAACGTAAGTCCACTCCTTCCTTCTATCTTGTATATTTTTATTCGAAGTCGATTTTTTTATGTATTTCGTGATCGTTTCCTTTGTCGATGTATGATTTTCAAGATTGTGGAAAAATTATACACAACAAGGTATAGGAGGCGACAACATGGAACAAGAACACAAAGGTATGGACCAGGCAAAATCATTATGGCTAGCGAACAACAAAAAGTATTCTTTCCCTTCTGTATCAGAAGACCTCACAGCAGACGTCATCATCGTCGGTGGTGGAATTACCGGGATCGCTACAGCATTTGACATGACAGAACGTGGATTTGAGGTCATTCTCATTGATGCAGATCAGGTACTCCAAGGTACAACTGGTCACACGACAGCCAAAGTAACGTCACAGCACGATGTATACTATCACGAGCTGATTCAACAAATCGGCATGTCAAAAGCCCGATTGTATGTAGAAGCAAATGAAAAAGCAAAAGAGCTCATCCAAGCACGTGTCAAAGAACACCAAATCGATTGTCAATTAGAGATAAGAGATGCTTATCTCTATACAAAAGAAGATAGCGGCGTAAACAAATTAAAGAAAGAATTAGATGCTTACAAACAACTAGGGATTGACCGCGAATGGAAAACAGAGCTTCCTTTTGATCGTGATATCAAAGCTGCGCTCGTGATGACACAGCAGGCACAGTTTCATCCGCTCCACTATTTAGATGCACTGATCGAGCTCCTTATTGAACGAGGTGTGCGTATTTATGAACAGACAACAGCAGTCGATGTGAAAGAAGGAAATCGGCCCGCTGTCATCACAAAAAGTGGACATCATTTGACAGGACGCTATATCATATCTTGCTCACACTTTCCTTTTTATGATGGGAAAGGTCTTTACTTCACCCGAATTCATCCCGAACAATCTTATGTCGTAGCAGTAAAAACAAAACAGCCGCTCCCAGACGGAATGTACTTAGGGATAGATCAGCCCGCCCACTCCTTAAGAACAGCCGAAATCAACGGCGAAGAAGTTGTACTGATTGGCGGTGAAGGTCATAAAACGGGACAAGGCGGCAATGAAGCCGCTCACTATGAAGCACTTGAAAAGTTTGGACAAGACACACTCGGCATTCAAGAAATTTTATATCGTTGGTCGACACACGATATGGTCACAATGGATCAAATCCCCTATATTGGGCATCTGACCAAAAACAATCCGAATATCTTCGTTGCCACAGGCTTTAGAAAATGGGGAATGACCACAAGCCATGTCGCAGCAACACTCATTGGAGATTTGATCGAGAGGAAATCTAACCCTTATGAATCCATCTATACGCCATCACGACTCATATCCGACTCATTCGTCAAAGACTTTATTAAAGAAAATACCAATGTCGCTGCCAAGCTGATCAGTGGTAAATTGGATCGTCCCGATCAATCAATTGATGATTTAAAACCAGGAGAAGGCGGGATTGTATCTTATGACCATAAAAAATGTGGAGCCTTTAAATCTGAAGACGGCAGTCTCTTTCTTGTCGATACTACTTGTACTCATTTAGGTTGTGAAGTCGCTTGGAACAACAGTGATCGCACATGGGATTGCCCTTGTCACGGTTCTAGATTTTCAATAACTGGTGAAGTAGTAGAAGGACCAGCAAAAAAACCACTAAAAAGGTCATATAAAGAACAGTAAAAATTTACTGGTTTCCCTTTAAAAAAACCAAAAATATCCGATAAAAAACATAAAGTCTGATATTCGGAATGATTACAGGGGGACAATTACATTGTTATTTAAAAAAGAATCAAAAAAACACACTGCTTTTTTCACTCAGCAAGAAGATGGAGTAAAAAGAATCCATCTTTCAGGGAATACGGACATTGCCAAACAGATTCAAATGATTGACTTAACACAGCATGACCTTTTCATATTGAAACAGTTAAATCCGCTTGTTCAAGATGAAATTGAACAAATTGTGAATAAATTTTATAAAAACTTAGAAGTAGAGTCTTCCTTGATGCATATCATTCAAGATAATAGTTCAGTCGATCGTTTAAAAAAGACGCTCCGCATTCATATTAGTGAAATGTTCGCAGGAGTGATTGATGATGCCTATATCGCCAAACGGATTAAAATTGCACAAGTTCATTTACGCATTGGACTCCAACCTAAATGGTATATGGCTGCTTTCCAAGATCTTTTGATATCCATCATGGATTTATTTACTAAACATATCCAAGATTTCAAAGAATATCAGACTGCTGTGAAAGCGACGACGAAAATTTTAAACTTAGAGCAGCAGCTTGTCCTGGATACATTCCAAAATGAATATTCGAAAATTCGTGATGCAGCAGAAGTACAACAGCAAGAGCTTCACACAAAAATCACTGAAACATCAAATTCGCTAGCTTCTCTCTTCTCACACACAACAAATGCAGTAGACAAGCTGGTGTCGAAGTCTGATGAAATGGCTGACATGTCTCAAGCAGGCACAAAGATCTCAGCACAAGTCGAGGTAAAATCAATTGGCGGGAAAAAAGAATTAGAAATTCAACAAACACAAATGAATCAGATTGATGGCAGTATGACCAAAATTGAAACAGAAATTAAACGCTTAGAGGAAATCGCCAAGCAGATTGAGCAAATTTTTGGTATTGTCACAGGCATTGCGGAGCAAACGAACTTATTATCACTAAATGCCTCAATTGAGTCTGCACGAGCAGGAGAACATGGAAAAGGCTTTGCTGTCGTTGCTAATGAAGTTCGTAAGTTATCAGAAGACACAAAGAAAACGGTTTCCACAGTATCGGAGCTCGTCAATAATACAAATTCCCAGATTTCTATTGTGTCACAGCACATTGCGGACGTGAATTTACTTGTGACCGATAGTAAAGAAAAAATGACCCAAATCAACTCACTCTTTGATGATATCGTGAGCAGTATGAATTTAAGTAAAAATCAAAATGGGAAAATTGAAATAGACCTTCAAACGTTCCTCAACGAATTGAAAGAAGTGAAGCAAACAGTATCTCAAGTCGCCACATCTGTCGAATCCCTAACAAGCCTGACAAATCGCTAATCCAGCCATACTTCTTTTCTTCTAGTATAATAGAGGAAAAGAAAGAAAAGGCGGGATTGGATTGACGGCAATTTGTTTAGTCAGACACGGAGAAACAGATTGGAATGCAGCTAAACGAATTCAAGGACGAACAGATATCCCTTTAAATCACACCGGGAAATGGCAAGCTGAACAAACAGGACTTTACTTGAAGGATTTCCACTGGGATGTCATCATTTCTAGCCCATTATCAAGGGCGAAGGAAACAGCCCATTTCATCCTCAAGCATGTGCATGCGCCGCTTGTTTTGATGGATGATTTCATTGAGCGTGATTACGGAGTTGCTGAAGGCATGTCGTTTGAAGAACGTCAGAAACTGTATCCAGACAAACAATATCCAAACATGGAACCATTAGAAGCCATGCAAGACCGTATGCTAGATGGAATTCACAAAGTAAGGGCGGCTTATCCAAACCAAAACGTATTGATAGTCGCGCATGGGGCTGCCATTCATTCCTTGCTCACCGCTCTTGCGGATGAACACATGGATCTCCATGATACGAGACTTGTGAATGCATGCTTAAATTATGTAGAGTGGAAAGATCATAAATGGATGGTTCATGATGTCAACGTGGTCACCCATTTACCTCAATCCGCTCCTTTTTAACGGACCTGTTCTCGTCAACAGGTTCTTTTTTTTGCAGCAAAAACGTTTATGAAATAACATTTTTTTATATCGAAATTCGAAATAGACGGTAGACTCTTTTACCTATTTTACGACCTTTCGGGTATCGTAAGTTTGTCCCGAAATGGATCATAAGGAAATTAACCCCCTCCCTTTTTAATAGAAATAAATAATTAATCTACAGAATGCATAGTTTACCATGTTTACCAAGTGACTTAATTCCCCATTTTCCGCCAGGACTTTCTTAAAAATTCAGGTCTACTCTTATTTGCCCACTTCCCTTAAACTGAAAATACAGAATAATCAAAAGAGTCGTTCTTATAGACTATGGATGATTATTCTGAAATAAGAAAAAGGGATGTGGAAAGTGCGTGAAAAAGAAAAATGTGATGACAAGTGTTTTATTGGCTGTCCCCCTTCTATTTTCAGCAGGTTTTGGAGGGTCCATGGCAAGTGCCGAGACCACCTCAAAGGCAGATAGCGAAAAAAGCTATATTGTTGGCTTTAAAGCTTCTGCCAGCACCAACAGCTCAAAGAAACAGGCAGTAACTCAAAATGGCGGAAAACTAGAAAAACAATATCGACTCATTAATGCTGCACAAGTAAAGATGTCAGAACAGGCCGCAAAAAAACTTGAACATGACCCTAGCATTGCTTATGTAGAAGAAGACCACAAAGCAGAAGCATATGCACAAACCGTCCCTTATGGTATCCCCCAAATTAAAGCTCCAGCTGTACACGCTCAAGGCAATAAAGGTGCTAACGTTAAAGTAGCCGTCCTTGATACTGGAATCCACGCTGCACACCCTGATTTAAATGTTGCAGGCGGTGCCAGCTTCGTCCCTTCAGAGCCAAATGCCACCCAAGATTTTCAATCACATGGAACTCACGTAGCAGGAACCATTGCTGCCTTAGATAACACAATTGGTGTTCTTGGTGTTGCACCAAGTGCCTCCTTATATGCCGTTAAAGTGCTGGATCGTAACGGTGATGGACAATACAGCTGGATTATTAGTGGTATTGAATGGGCTGTAGCCAATAACATGGATGTAATCAATATGAGCTTAGGCGGACCAACTGGTTCTACAGCACTTAAAAATGCTGTCGATACAGCAAACAATCGCGGAGTCGTTGTCGTTGCAGCTGCAGGTAATTCAGGTTCCACTGGTTCTACAAGCACTGTCGGCTATCCAGCAAAATATGATTCTACGATTGCAGTTGCCAATGTGAACAGCAACAATGTCAGAAACTCTTCTTCTAGCGCTGGCCCTGAATTAGATGTTTCTGCACCTGGTACATCGATCTTAAGCACAGTGCCAAGTAGCGGATATACTTCGTATACAGGTACATCCATGGCTTCTCCTCATGTAGCTGGAGCAGCCGCGCTAATTCTTTCTAAGTACCCGAATCTATCAACAACACAAGTTCGTCAACGCTTAGAAAACACTGCGACACCGCTTGGTAACTCCTTCTACTACGGAAAAGGGTTAATTAACGTCCAATCTGCGTCAAATTAATGTTGATGCAAAAAATCCGGCAGATCTCGCCGGATTTTTTTATTGATCTGACTCTTTTTCTGCTTTCTCCATCTCAATGATTCTCTCCATCATCGTTGGGTGTCCGTAACGGAATATTTTCACTAAAAGCGGCGGATTGACTTGAGAAAGTCCTGACTTCGCCAACTTTTGAAAAGATGTAACCCCTGCCTCCCCATCGTTTGTCAGATCCACAGCATATTGATCAGCCGCCTGTTCTTGATGTCTAGAAACGGCATTTGTAAAAGGTGAAGCCGCGAAGGAAAGCATCGACACAATGATCAACAAGAGCGGGAGCGCAGCGATGTCGTAAGGCTTAGTCAGCCGAAATGCACCTTTTCCCTTTTCGTAAAGATAAAAATAAAGCCGGTCAATCGCAAAAAATCCAGCCAGTGATAGGAGTAAATAACCCGCTAGTCCGATGTAGACATGCTTCATGACGTAATGCCCCATTTCATGCGCCATGATAAATAAAATTTCTCGATCCTTCAGCTTTTGTAAGGTCGTGTCCCATAGGACAATCCGTTTATTTTCACCGATCCCTGTTACATATGCATTCATTGTGTTTGTTTTTTTGGACATATTCACTTCATATACATGATCGGCTGGGATATGCGCTTCTTCTGCAAGGGTTAATATTTTCTTCTCTAGTGCCTGATTCTTCAATGGATAAAAGTCATTGTAAAGCGGATCAATGACAACCGGTTGTATGAAAAAGAGGAACAGAGTGATGGGCACCGTTAAACACCAGGCATACATCCACCACCACTTCCTTCTTTTTTGAATCAAATATAAAAATACAATGGCACATAGCACATAAAGTGGGTATTGAATCCAAAAATCAAGTGTTTGATCCTTTAGCCAGCTTGCCGTGCTTTGAGCAGAAACCCCATAATGCAAAGAAATCTGATAGCCAATCCACTTAATCGGCAACGAAATAAGCATGGTGAGAAGTGATAGTACGAAGACATAGACAACTTTGCTTAACATGTGGAACCGTGCAGCAGCTAAGCTCCAGTCAGCAATTTTTCGAGAAAAACCTGAGATCAGTAGAAGGAAAAAGACATACCAATCCAAAGGGATCGTGATAAAATACAGCAAGTGACGAAGTCTTGAGAAATTCTCACTGATCACAAGCTCACGACTTGTCATAAATGTATACGGGTCTGCACTCGTCCCTTTCACACTTTCAGGTACCGATGACTCACCTGTCAGAAACAAATAAGAATAAATAAAAAGACCGTACAGTACGTATGCTAACGTTGCAAGAGCTACCCATTGACGAACTCGCACATGTCAGCCTCCTTTCCCTCTCTCTTCTATTCTAATCACGCTCATTTTTGTTTAGAACCTGTCTGATGTGGCTTTATCATAGCATGCCCTATTTGAAAAAGCTTCCGTGAAAAAAATGAGTATGCATGTCGAAAATCGGAGAAGCTAAACGTAAAACAGTGAGCTGGAGGTTCAACATGAAGAAAATTCTTGTTGGAATTGTCATATTTGGACTTGTACTGATTACCTTCTTTTATGTATTTATCCGGACGATTGATATCTTCGATGAGAATCGAGCAGAGACATTATTCCTTTCATCACCGAACCAGCCCAACTCTTACAAAATCGATGACAAAGATACAACGGAAGATCTTATAGAAGATTTAAATAAAGGAAAACAAATGAGCAATCATTTCAAAAAAAATCTAAAAGAGCCTGACTATATCGCAAAGGTGATGTTTGGACCAACAAATGGGACCACCTTTCAGCTATGGACCAAGCGATCACAGGTCGCATTTTTAGTAGATGGGACGTATTATGAACTGAATCAAAAACATTCATCTTCTTTTCAAAAACAACTGCAAGAAGCTATTCAAAAGGGAGCCTCCTCATAAGAGACTCCCTAATTTTATTGACTTTGTTCTGTTTGATATTGATCCTTAAGTGCTCTTCTTAAAATTTTCCCTGTTGTGTTTTTTGGAATGTCTTCTATGAAATGAATCGTTTGGGGCTGCTTATATTTCGCTAAATAACGTGAACAGTGTGTGATGATGTCATCTTGAGTGATGTGAGTATGTTTCTTAGGGGATATGTAGCAGACGACAGCCTCTCCTGTGTTTGGATCTGGGACACCGATAACGACGGCTTCTGCGACGGCTTCATGTTGATAAAGTACTTCTTCTACTTCTCTTGGATAGACATTATAGCCACCAACAAGAATCATATCTTTTTTCCGATCGACAATATAGATATATCCGTCTTCATCTCTTTTCGCTAGGTCTCCAGTATACAGCCAACCGTCTTTGAGTGCAGCTTCTGTATCTTCTGGCAATTGATAATAGCCTTTCATCACATTTGGTCCTTTGGCAATGAGTTCTCCGACTTCATTCGGACCGACTTCCTCTCCAAGCTCATTGACGATTTTATTTCTGACGTTCATTATATCGGTCCCGACCGAACCTGGTTTTCTTCTTCCACCAAGCGGATTAAATGCCGTCACTGGAGAAGCCTCTGATAATCCATAGCCTTCCAACACCGTCACACCAAATTTCTGTTCAAAACCGTGAAGTAGGGCAACAGGCATCGAGGCACCTCCTGAAATACAAATCCTCACAGATTTCATCGCCTCATCATGCCCCTCCTGACGGTATAAATAGTTATACATCGTCGGAACGCCAACAAATAGTGTTGGTTTCTCTCTTTCCATCATACGCAGAAGCTCTGATGGGCTAAAATGAGGAAGTACATAAACTGTGGCACCATTGATAAGTGGTGCATTCATACAGACTGTCAAACAAAACACATGGAACATAGGTAAAGCGGCAATGACCTTGTCCTTTTCACTAATGGATAAGTATTCTGCAATGTCTCTTGCGTTTGAATACAGGTTGGAATGAGTCAACATCGCACCTTTTGGTTTCCCTGTTGTACCTGATGTGAATAAAATAACGGCAGTATCATCAGGCTCTATGGTAGGATGTGCGAATGCTGGGGCATGTCCAGAGACAATCTTTCCAAAAAAGACAAGTTTATCAGATACTTCCTTTAAACTAGATCTACACATGGATTCATTTTCCGCACAAAGAATGACTCGTTCAATGGACGGAAGTTGTTCATACACTTGCTCATACACTGGTAAAAGCTGATCCGGCGCCACAATACCTTTCACATCTCCAGTAATGAGCATATACCCAATCTCACTCGGCGTGTATGTTGGGTTGACTGGAACAACGACTAGTCCTGCTTTTAACGCACCAAAAAACGATATGACAAAATGCGGTGAATTCCCTAAAATAAGCGCAATATGATCTCCCTCTTGAAACCCTTCGTTGACTAAACCATCTGCAAAATGCTCGATATTTGTCATGAGTTCACGATAGGTTATCTTGTTTCCTTCAAACAAAAGCGCGATGCTATCCCCCTTGGTCATCGCATTCTGCTGAAGATTTTTGATCAAATCCATTCTCCCACCCCTTACGTATCGTCAATGAATGAATAGCCATTCATTTCATGACCAAACATTCCTCTCTTCTATTATAATAGACAAACGAAAAAATCCACAAGATCAAATGTGAATCGCTTTCATTTCTTCTATTAAAACAAGCACTGCTCATGTAGCAGTGCCTGTCCATGTCTTAATAAATCAAATCAAGAAAGTCTTCCTTTGATACATTGCCGAAATAATGCGGAATATCTATATCTTCTAATGCATCACTTATCGTTTTACGGTCATATTGTCGTCCGATCAATCTTTGTTCAATATCGACAATATCCCCTACACCAAAGAAGTCACCAAAGATTTTACAATCTTGAATGATACCTTTCTTCACTTCTAATCGCAAATCAATCGAACCTGCTGGGAAACGTTTGGAATGCTGCATATTAAATTTAGGTGAACGACCATAGTTCCATTCCCATTTCTGATAGCGCTCTTGAGAGATTTCGTGAATCTTTTTCCAATCCGCTTCTGTCAATTGATATTGAGGGACATCACCGTTCGTATCAAAGATGTAGCTTAAAAGAATTTTTCTAAATTCTTCTGTCGTCATCTTTTGATCCATGAGCTCACTAATATTGGCAACCCTGCTTCTAATTGATTTAATGCCCTTTGATTCAATCTTTTCTTTCTTCACATTTAATGCTGAGACGACATGTTCAATTTCTGAATCAAATAGGAGAGTGCCATGACTGAAAATACGTCCTCGAGTGGCAAATTGAGCATTTCCGGAAATTTTACGTCCGCCAGCCATGATATCATTTCTGCCGCTTAATTCAGCTTTAACCCCAAGCTTCTCGAGTGCTTTGATCACTGGTTCAGTGAATTTTTTGAAATTGTGAAAGCTATCTCCATCGTCTTTTGTGATGAAGCTGAAGTTTAAGTTCCCTTTATCATGATAAACAGCACCCCCGCCTGATAGTCGGCGCACCACCTTGATTCCGTTATCTTCAACATACTTCGTGTTGATCTCTTCTATTGTATTCTGGTTCTTTCCAATAATAATGGATGGCTGATTGATGTAAAACAGTAGATACGTTTCTTCTGGATCTAAATATTTTAGGCAATACTCTTCAATTGCCAGATTAATCATTGGATCATAGTGTTGTTCGTTATCGATAAACAGCATCTCTATCTTCCTTTCTTGTTCCATCTAAGCCCTGAATGGGCAAGCTGTATACTGCCAGTATATAATGCCTGTGCTTGATTGACTAGGTCTTGATGATTTCCGAAATGCGGTAGATGTGTGATGAACAGTTCTCCCACATTGGCTTCACTCGCAATCTTTCCTACTTCTGTACTGTTCATATGACCTGCCTTCGCTCCGTCTTGTCCAGCATAAAAATTGCTTTCAGCGATTAAAAGATCGGCATCTTTACTAAATGAAATAAATGCATCTTGAAAGCTAGAATCCGCTGTATACACCACAACGACATCATCTGTCTTCACTTTCATGGCATAGCATTCTGCCGGATGAACTGTTTTCAAAAAATCAATCTGAAATGGACCAATTTGAATGCCTTCCGCGGGTTGATAAGGCTTCGCCTTCGTATGTACTTCATCAGAAAGCCGCTGAAACGCTTCTTGATTACCAGTATGTCCATAGATGGGCAGTGGGCCACTGCTTTTTCCTAAGTGGTAACCTACTAATTTGGCGTATTGAAGAGGCCCTATGTCTGCAATATGATCATGATGATAATGTGACAGGATGACAGCATCTAGTTCTTCTACATCAATGTATTGTTGAAGCTTTGAAAGAACACCACTCCCGCAGTCTACAAGTAACTTGAAACCCGCTGATTCAAAAAGATACCCTGATGTCGCCTCACCAGCTGCCGGAAACCCTCCGTAGCATCCAATAACGGTTACATTCATCCCAGTCTTACCTCCTATTCAAAAAACTTTCTTCTTACAATATACCCATTTTTTCAGAAAAAAGCATTCTTCACGCCTATTGTTACAATACAGATTGACATTTATTAAACTGTTGTAATACAATGATAGCAACAAAACGTATTGGAGGATGACAAATGCTAGGAACAATCACTGAGTTTTTTAGAAATTTGCCCTCAAAGAAATGCACAACATGTGGAAATGATTTATTGGAACAGCATGAGTGTTACGGTAATGAATGTGAGGAATGCTCACAAGTAAATTATTTTAAATAAGGAATTATATGGATGATAAAGGCACTTTCCCCCTCCTTCTACAATTGGGAGTCAAAAGTGCCTTTTATTTTTTCTGGAAAATAGGTAGAAAGGTAAAACCCTTGATACAGAAGGGTTTTTTAGTATTTTCAAATGATGACTTTTAGGACAGAAGGCACTTTTTATTCACTTCAGGAAACGAAGGGAGTTCAAAATGTCCATTTTTTCTAATAATTTCGTATTTTCTTAATATAATTTAATCATGGACGAACCTCTTTAATTTTAGTTATACTTTAATTCATATATTAAAACTTAATATGTTGGGAATATTCCTTTAATTAATATGTCAGGGAGGAAATCTATGAAAAAATTTAAAATTGGATTAGCTACGCAAATCCTAATCGGTCTTATTCTTGGTGTCGTTGTTGGTGCTGTCTTTTTCGGTAACCCAGGTGTCGAGACGTACTTAAAACCAATTGGAGACTTCTTCTTAAGACTCATTAAGATGATTGTCATCCCGATTGTTGTGTCTAGCTTAATTTTAGGTGTTGCAGGTGCCGGTGATGGTAAAAAAGTAGGGAAACTTGGTTTTAGAACCATTCTTTATTTTGAAATTATCACAACATTTGCGATCGTTCTTGGTCTAGTCCTCGCTAACTTTGTTCAACCAGGAGCGGGCGTTGACTTTGGAAATACTGAAAAACAAGATATTAGCCAGTATGTTGAAACGGAAAAAGAGCAAAGCAGCAAATCAATTGCTGATACGTTCCTTCATATCGTTCCGACGAACTTCTTCCAATCATTGGCGGAAGGTGATTTGCTTGCGATTATCTTCTTTACTGTTCTTTTTGCTCTTGGCGTTTCAGCTATAGGAGAACGCGGTAAACCAGTGATTGCCTTCTTTGAAGGTGTCTCACACGCCATGTTCCATGTCGTCAATGTTGTGATGAAGGCTGCACCATTTGGGGTATTTGCTCTCATTGGTGTCACAGTGTCAAAATTTGGTCTTGAATCTCTTATTTCACTTGGTAAGCTCGTAGGTCTTGTTTATTTTGCGCTCATCCTCTTCCTGATTGTCGTATTCGGCATAATTGGAAAAATGATTGGCGTCAATATTTTCAAATTCCTCGGTTACTTGAAAGATGAAATGCTTCTTGCGTTTAGTACTTCCAGCTCTGAGACTGTTTTACCAAGAGTCATGGATAAAATGGAGCGTATTGGTTGTCCAAAGGGAATCGTTTCATTTGTTATCCCAATAGGCTATACGTTTAACTTAGACGGCTCCGTCTTGTATCAAGCTATTGCTGCGCTATTCCTTGCACAGGTATACGGCATTGACCTTACGCTTGTCCAGCAGCTGACACTTGTTCTTGTCCTGATGATCACTTCAAAAGGTATGGCTGCCGTTCCTGGTACTTCTTTCGTTGTATTACTAGCCACACTCGGAACAGTTGGTATACCAGCTGAAGGTCTTGCATTTATTGCAGGTGTTGACCGTATCATGGATATGGCAAGAACAGTTGTAAACCTAACAGGTAATGCACTTGCAGCTGTTGTAATGTCTAAATGGGAAGGGCAATATGACCCTGAAAAAGGTCATCGTGTGATGACTGGACAAGATGTGCCAGAACCAACCCAGCTTTCAAGCTAATCAAAAAGCCCTCCATCTAGGGGACTGACCCCATAATGTGAGACAAATAAAAACACCTTTAAGTTGAAATTCGGGTATAGCATACTTGAAAACAATTTGGAGGTGTTTTTGTATGAAAAAAAGAGTGAGTTATCCAATCAGTATAAAAGAAGAGGCCGTTCGAATGAGATTAGCGGGGACTCCGACAAAAGAAATCATGGACAAGCTAGGAATTAAGAATAGAACACAGGTAAAAACCTGGATGAAATGGTACCGTAATGGTGAAAACCA
>MKZN01000015.1 GCA_001938995.1 Bacillus pumilus
GATTGCCACACACCTAGCGAAGCTAGGCTAGGTGTGTGGGAGGCCTTTTTCATTAAATTTCATTCTTCATACAGACGCTGAAAATAAAAAAGATTGTAGAAAAACATGAGTTTCTCTACAATCTGAGCACCTCTATCATAGAGGTGCTCAAATAATATTATTTCATACTACCTTGAAGATAAGAGCGAATATCCACACCGAGTGAATCCGCTAATCTTTGTCCGTAATCCTCATCTGCACGGTAGAAGTTGCAGATGGCAAGTAATCTTGTTTGTTCATTTACCACTTTGAGGTCAGCTGTTAAGTTTTTGATCAATGCTTGTTTTTCCTCTTCAGAGTAGCTTCGATATTTCTCCCCAGCTTGTTTGAAATCGTTCGGTTTTTCGATTTTTTGTCGTACCATACGGTCACCGTGAAGAATAGGCTCACTTTCTTTGTAGTGAGGGTTTTCTTTTGGCTGATCTTCGTATCGGTTTGGCTCATAGTTAATATGACCGCTTGGGCGAGTCATTGTCATAAAGCCATCTTGTTGGTTATTGTGTACAGGGGCATAAGGACAGTTGACTGGAATGTGCATGTAGTTTGCACCAAGACGATGACGCTGCGTGTCAGGATATGAGAACAGGCGACCTTGCAGTAATTTATCCTCAGATGCTTCGATTCCAGGCACTAGAGCACTTGGTGTAAAAGCAGCTTGCTCTGTTTCAGCAAAGAAATTTTGAGGATTGCGGTTTAGCGTCATACGACCTACTTTATGAAGCGGATAATCTTCTTCGCTCCATGTTTTCGTTGGATCACATGGATCATAATCAAGTTCATCATAGTCACTAAGCGGCATCAGCTGAACATATAAGTCCCATGCTGGGTAGTTTCCTTTTTCAATTCGGTCATATAAATCTCTTGTGGCATGTTGGAAATCGTTCGCTTGAATTTCTGCTGCTTCTTCCATTGATAAATTGCGAATACCTTCTGATGGTCTCCAGTGATACTTTACATATTTGGTTTCACCGTATTTGTTGACCCATCTAAATGTGTGAACACCAGAACCACGCATTTCTGCGTAGTTTGCAGGGATTCCTTCGTCAGAGAATAACCATGTGAGCATATGAGTTGATTCAGGTGTTAAGGTCATAAAATCCCAATAGCGGTCAGGATCTTGGATATTGGTGACAGGATCTGGCTTGAGTGAGTGAACCATATCAGGGAACTTCATCGCATCACGAATAAAGAAGATCGGCAGGTTGTTTCCAACTAAATCATAGTTCCCTTCTTCTGTATAAAATTTGACAGAGAATCCGCGAGGGTCACGCAGTGTTTCAGGTGAACCTTTCGGATGAATGACCGTTGAGAATCGAACAAAAACGTCTGTTTGTTTCCCTTCTTCGCTTAAGAAAGCCGCTTTTGTATGTTTTTCCATGCTGTTTTCTACTTCAAATACACCGTAAGCGCCAGCACCTCTTGCATGAACGACACGCTCTGGAATACGTTCACGGTCAAAGTGTGCAAGTTTTTCAATCAAATGATAATCATCAAGAAATGAAGGTCCGCGGTGACCAGCCGTTCTTGAGTTTTGGTTATCGCCAACAGGCACGCCTTGATTCGTTGTCAAATGTTTATGATGTGAATTTGTCATTCTTTTCTCCTCCTGTAAACAAAAAATGGTTTCTAGCAATCTCTATACCCTAATTATATTGAATAAAACATGATAGTCAATATCTAATTATAATTATTTTAAATAAGTTATCATTCTAAAGAGATAAAAAAAGACGAAAGAAATGATTCTTTCGTCTAAAGCAGTAGCTCTCTAAGAGCATCTTTATTTTGTGTTAAATCTTTTAATGTGTATTGGTCAAGTACGCGTAAATAAGCAGTAAGTGCCTCATGAAGGACATGCTTTAATGAACAAATCGGGGAGATAATACAGCTGTTTTTTTGTCTATCAAAACATTCCACCATCACTAAGTCATCTTCTGTATAACGCACAACCTCACCAATGTTAATGCTCTCTGGGCTTTTCCCCAGCCTAATGCCACCATTTCTCCCGCGGATCGTTTCCACATATCCTCGTTTACCTAGATGGTAAATCACCTTTGTGAGATGATTTTTAGAAATGCCATAGATATCGGCGATTTGCTGAATATTTGACAATTCATTGTTTTCTCTTGACGCTAAATAAATCAGTACCCTTAATGAATAATCTGTATAATTCGTAAGTTTCATATTGACGACCTCTAAACCTGACAGAGTTTTGTATCATCGTAACACATTTTAGATAAGAACTGTTCGAGAAAGTATCAAATGTGTCAATATTTAAAACATGTATTATAAATATTGCTTTTATAAGTTGTCTTCGATTACGATAAAGATGTATTTAAAATACATCTTTTGAAAGAAGGAATATCGATGTTATCCAATGAACAGATGAATGCGATTAAACAATCAGCCGCTCTACTAAAAGCCCATGGAACCAAACTTGTTACCGTTTTCTATCAAAATATGATTAAACAGCATCCAGAGCTACTCAAACAATTTAATAAAACCAACCTCATGAACGGAAGTCAGCCAGAGGCACTTGCCGCTACACTATATCAGGCTGCACTTCACATCGATAGACTAGAAGAATTGCTTCCAGCGGTCAAACAAATCGCCCATAAGCATGTCAGTGTCCAAGTGAAAAAAGAGCAGTATCCAATTGTCGGGTATCACTTGATAGAGGCGATGAAGGAAGTATTTGATCTAGCAGATGAGGATGAGACGTTATTAGCGTGGAAGGCAGCATACGAAATCATTGCCAATATATTTATCTCCATTGAGGCAGAAATGATGAATGATAATGTAAAACAAAGAGGGGGATGGTCAGATGCGAAACCTTTTATCATTAAGAAAAAGAAACATGAATCACCATCTTTCATCTCCTTTTATTTAGTGCCAGAAGACGAATCAGAACTTCCGCTATATCAAGCAGGTCAATACATTACGGTACAGGCGGATATGCCAGGTGAAGCCTATGTATGCAGCAGACAGTACAGCTTATCAGATCAATATCACCCATCTTATTACCGCATCACCGTCAAACGTGACGGTCATGTGTCTACCTATTTACATGATGAAATGAATGAAGGCGATGTTCTTCAAGTGAGTATGCCACAGGGAATGTTCTGTTTACACGAAGACACAACAGAGCCCGCTTATTTCATTAGTGCTGGTTCTGGTGTGACACCAATGATCGGTTTAGCGAAAACCGCTGCATCTAAAGAAAATCAGTCGTTTACAATGATTCATGCAGATCGACTAGAGGATGTCACCGCTTTTGAGAAAGAGCTTGAAAGCGCTCTATCTTCAACGACACAAGGTCGAATCATTTTGTGTAACGAGCAATTTGATCCCATGATGAAGATTGATTTGGTTGAGAAGGCAGCTTCCCGTATTGATCGATCTTTTCTTCAATCAGTGATTGGAGCAGGAAAAGGTCAGTTTTATCTGTGCGGCTCTCCGGCATTTACACAAGAGATGATCAGCACTTTAAAAGAGTTGGGTATTTCAGATCAGAATATTCAATTTGAATCATTTGGCGGACAATCCATGAAAGAGATCGACGTTGTCTAAACAAAAGGCGGAACATCATGTTTTTCTAGGTAGGCTCATATAGTAGGGATAAGTCCGATGAGGAGGGATGGTTTCCTTGAGCGAATCTGAAAAACGACTCTTACAAAAAGCCATTGATGAAATTACAGAAATTGCAGAAGGATTTGGTCTAGATTTTTATCCGATGAGGTATGAAATCTGTCCCGCGGAAATTATTTATACATTCGGTGCATATGGAATGCCAACACGCTTTAGTCACTGGAGCTTCGGAAAACAGTTTCATAAGATGAAACTCCATTATGATTTGGGATTAAGCAAAATTTATGAACTGGTGATTAATTCAAATCCTTGCTATGCTTTTCTCCTTGATAATAATTCGCTCGTTCAAAATAAATTAATTGTGGCTCATGTACTCGCACACTGCGATTTCTTTAAACATAATTGCCGATTCCAAAATACGAAACGAGATATGGTAGAAAGCATGACGGCAGCGGCAGAACGAATCAAGGAATATGAGCTCATCTATGGAACAAAAGAAGTCGAATCCTTTTTAGATGCGGTCCTGGCTCTTCAGGAGCATATTGATCCATCACTTGTTCGTTCGAAATTAAGCTGGAATACAGATGATGAAAAGGAGCAAGAAGACGAGAAACAAACACGAAAAACGCCGTATGATGATCTGTGGGGAATGGATGAGCCAAAGACGACTGAGAAAAAGAAGACTGTGAAGCAGTTTCCACCAACGCCTGAAAAAGACATTTTGCTATTTATTGAGGCGCATTCACGTGAGCTAGAGCCATGGCAGCGGGATGTGCTCACGATGCTAAGAGAGGAAATGCTCTACTTTTGGCCACAGCTGGAAACAAAGATCATGAATGAAGGCTGGGCTTCTTATTGGCATCAGCGCATTATGCGAGAGCTAGATCTTGACTCAAATGAATCAATTGAGTTTGCTAAACTGAATGCCGGAGTGGTGCAGCCATCGAAGACGGGAATCAATCCTTACTATTTGGGGCTAAAAATATTTGAGGATATTGAAGAGAGGTACGATCATCCGTGCGAGGAATTAAAAAAAGCAGGGGTGACTGAAGGATCGGGCCGCAGCAAAATGTTTGAAGTGCGTGAGATTGAATCAGATATTTCGTTTATCCGAAATTACTTAACAAAAGATCTTGTAATGAGAGAAGACTTGTACTTGTTTCAAAAGCAAGGAAGAGATTATAAAGTCATTGATAAGGAATGGGAAGCAGTTCGTGATCAGCTTGTGAGTATGAGAGTCAATGGTGGATTTCCTTATTTGACAGTCATAGATGGCGACTACTTAAAGAACAATGAACTCTACATTAAGCATTGGTATGAAGGGATTGAACTCGATCTGAAATACTTAGAAAAAGTTCTTCCATATTTGTATCAGCTATGGGGAAGAAGTGTACATCTCGAGTCAGTTCTTGAAGGAAAAGAAGTGATGTTTTCGTATGATGGAAAAGGAGTTCATAGGAAATATCTTTCGTAAGATGAGAAAAAAAGATGTCGATTGAACGACATCTCAGCGTGTAGACAAACCCTCGCATTCGTTGTCAGGCCTGCGCGCTGGTGCTCACGAATGGTCAATTCGCTCCGCTCCAGTGCTCGTCCTTCCTAGACTTCAAGGGTTTTCAATCACGCTGAAAAGAAGACAAAGGACTAAAATAAAATCATTTTAGTCCTTTGTCAACAATCTGAGATGTCGATTGAACGACATCTTTTTTGGTGTGATCATGATTCAATTATTGGTTTTTAAGCAATTTGAAGATATGTTTGGCTTGATCTGTATTTTCCATGAGACCTGTTAGTTGTTGACTGGTTGGTCCGTAAGCATAAAATGGCACTTCATCGCCGGTATGACCAGATGTTGTCCAACCTGTATGAGACCTCGTGTTCATCACATTTTCGATGGCATCATCAATTTTGACAACGTCTTTCGTTTCAGCTGCCTTTTGAATCGAAGCGATTTCCTCTTTTGTGAAATCGAGATCGATATATCGTGTAAGAGCAGATTCAACGGCCATGCCATTTACAATTTTGTTTGCAATAAAATCAGGTGTTTTTTTCGCTGCTTTTACTGGTTTGTAATCCCAGCTACCTGAACCATCTGCTCCAAATGAAAGACCACCAGTTGAATGATCCGCCGTGGCAATCACAAGTGTGTTTTTATCCTTCTTCGCAAAACGAATCGCTTCTTCAAATGCCTTTTCAAAATCTTTCACTTCGCTCATGGCACTGACAATATCATGATCATGTCCTGCCCAATCAATTTGACTGCCTTCAACCATTAGGAAAAACCCATTTTTGTTTTTAGATAGCTTTTGAATGGCAGAGGATGTCATGTCTTGAAGGGAAGGAGTCTGCTTATCACGATCAATTGCCTTATCCAGACCACCATCAGCAAAAATCCCTAAAACTTTTTCGTTTTTGTTTTTTTGTAATGCTGTTTTATTTGTGACATAATCATAGCCTGCTTTTTTGAATTCCTTCGTCAGATCACGATCCTTACGGACAAAATCGACAAGTCCACCTCCCAGCATGACATCGACTTTATGCTGCTTTCCAATCTTCTCATCGAAGAAATCATCAGCGATCGCCGCTGTGTTTTTTCTTGATACATCGTGGGTTGCGTATGCAGCAGGCGTCGCATTTGTTAATTCAGATGTGACGACAAGACCGGTCGATTTCCCTTTACGTTTTGCTTCTTCTAAAACCGTGTTCAGCTTTTTGCCGTTTTTGTTTACGCTAATGGCATTATTGTAAGTTTTTTCACCTGTTGCCATCGCAGTACCAGCAGCTGCGGAATCAGTGATGTTACTTTTAGAATCGTTAGGGTATGTTTTGTGCATGCCAGTGAGGTAAGAGTCAAACGATGTCTGTTTCGAAAGATCTCCGTTATGTTTAAATGAGCGGTAAGTTGAAAGATAGGGGGTCCCCATGCCATCACCAATCAGCACGATCACATTTTGTACGTCATTTTTTGTTTTCTTCTTCGCTTCAGCTTTGTCGGCTTGGCCAAATTCAATCCCGGAAAATATGCCAATCGCTAGCACGGATGCTGCTGCCGCCACAGCTATTTTTGCTTTCGAGCTTTTCAACACACTCATTCTTTTTTGCCTCCTCATTGTTTATGTATGCTCTTGCATTTACAATGGTAGAGCAGAATTGTGGATTCCATTTTACAGCACCGTAAAGTTCTCTTTAAAATTGTAAAGGTCCACTTTACATAGAATGGACAAAAAAATAAAATGAATGTATCAATTATCGATGACAAGATACAGTTCTTTGTCATCATTGTGTAATGAAAATGAAATAAATAGAACCCTAAAAAAAATGAATTCTTGTCGAATTAATAAGCAATATGTATTAGGAAGTCAAGACTAGTTCTTCTGGTATTTGATCCTTATAATAGAAAGTAGATAAAAAATTCGGATCACGATAGGTACATACAGGAGGAACAAATGAAAAAACAATTGATCACAGCTGCAAGTGCAGTTCTACTTGGAACGACATTATTTGCAGGGGCTGCCTCAGCACAATCAGTGAAGGTTCAAAAAGGAGACACTCTTTCTGTTCTAGCGAAAAAATACAAGACAACCGTAAGCAAGATTAAATCAGATAATAAACTGAAATCTGACATGATCTATGTTGGACAAACTTTAAAAGTAAACGGAACATCTACGAAAACAACAACAAAAGTAAAAGCTGCTTCAGCGACAACTACTCATAAAGTTGTCAAAGGCGATACATTATCAAAAATTGGCAAGAAGTATGGAATGACAGTAAAAGAGCTGAAGTCTTTAAATAAATTGAAAACAGATCTGATCAAAATCGGACAAAAATTAAAGGTGAAAAAGACCACTAAAGTGAAGACGACACCTGTCAAAGAAAAAACAGCGACGGCTTCTTCATTGAATACATCTAAACTTGTAGCGGATGCAAAAGCGCTAAACGGCACACCATATAAATGGGGTGGAACGACTCCGAAGGGCTTTGATTGCAGTGGCTTTATGTGGTATGTCATTAACAAACAAAAAAAGATTACAAGACAAACAACCGAAGGTTTTTGGAGCTCGATGAAGAGCGTTTCAACACCAAAGGTGGGGGATTTCGTCTTCTTTACAACATATAAATCTGGCCCATCTCACATGGGTGTTTATCTTGGCAACAACAAGTTTATTCATGCTGCTTCTGACGGGGTGACCATTAGTGATATGACGTCAAGCTACTGGAAACCGATTTACCTTGGAGCTAAAACATTTGTAAACTAATCAACCTAAAGAGACTGCGCATCATGTGTGGTCTCTTTTTCATATTAATTGGGTGGATTTGTTAGAGCAATCAAATGAGAAAGAAAAGATTTGCGCACAAAAAAGCCAGTGATTCGGTGTCATGAATCACTGGCTTTTTATATTGTAAGAATCAAAAACCTAATTGAAGGTCGATATCGATTGATACAATGGCATACACACAGACGATGACAAAAATATTCAGCACAACGCCTAGGAAACCTGGACCTGTACGACCTTTTTTGATGAACAGTTCAATGATGCCAAACGGAACTGCAGCCATTGCAAAAGGAAGCATTTGAAACGAATAAAAGGTCACATTGCTGATAATGGCGAGGTTCAGCATCAGCAGAGATAAAATGGCCGTACCGACAGAAATCCAACCAAACACATTATGCTCCTTGAAAATTCTTACCAATTCCATAATTCCACCTCGTTCACTTGTGCCGTTTTAATCCGTTTTGACTTCACAAACTTCTCAATTTCTTTGGAAGGGCCTGTTACAACAGAGCCATACATTGTGACACCATTTTGATTGACATAACGTATGCGGTTAGGCAGATCAAGCTCAGGTCTGCCTGAGATCGTTTTTGCCCAAGTTGGATGCTGATTGACATAGGCTAGGGCATCCTTGAATTGATCCATCTCTGTTTTTGATGTGTGCTGAAGCCCTTTTAAAAACAACGAGTCTTTTCCAGGAAAGCCAATTGGACGTTGTTGACCACTGAGTGAATCCTCGGTTTTAATGGCGTTCCAGAGCACTTTCATATCGTATTTCTTAGCGAAGGAATACACATCCTTTGGTGTGTAAGCTCTGTCATACGATACATAGACTTCACTCACTGTACCTTCTGGGAGCTTGTCTAAAGTGGTGAGCGTTTGTTTTTTTGATGCATCTGCCTTCGTAGAAGGGTGGCTAAAGAACGCCTCCGTACCTCGTGTACTATCACCATAATACGAGACAGTAGGCTGTTTTAATTTATCAAAAAACATTTCAATTTGTTCGCTGCCAATTGTTTCTGTTTTATTACCGATTTGCTTTTGAAGCTTCAGCTCTGTGTTCATCCCAAACAGTTTGACCTGTCCTTTTAAATCCTTCATATCAATTGCCACGTTTGGTTTTGTCAGAGCGACTGTGATTGCAGCAGTTTCCATAAAGTGATTGCCTTTGCTTTCTGCTCCGCCAACACCGTAATAGAGATAACTACCTAATGTACAGAGTGGTAAAATAATGAGCGTAGATATCACGGCAAGGACCGAGATCCGCAAATATGATTTTCTTTTCCCGTATTGTAAAATGGCTCTCTGTTTTTCAGGACTGATGGAAAAGTCTGTCCAGTCTGAGTTATTTAATTCTTGGCTTAAACGTTTTTCATTTTCTTCAAGCTCTTCTTCAAACGCTGTCATTTCTTCCTCATTCATTTCGCCATTATTATATTGTTCCCATCGCTTGTTAAACTCTTCATTCATCATTAACACCTCTATTGTAAAGTGCTTTTAGGCGCTGCCTTGCACGAAATAAAACACTTTTGAAATTTGCTTCAGTAATATTCATGACCTTGGATGCTTCTTTGTAATTGAGTTCTTTTAAATAATACAATGTCAATGCTTCCTTGTAGTTATTTGGAAGCTGCTCTAAATACATGTTGAGGACTTCTTTTATTTCAACCTGTTCAGCAGGGCTTTGTACAGAATTTTGTAAAAGACCACCAATCAGATCATCCGATATGGTCACTTCTTTTTTATGTTTCCTGACATAATCAATAAAGGCATTTCGTGCCACTTGAAATAACCAAGGTTTCACTTTGCTATGGTCGTAGGAATGGATATGTATATAAGCACGCATAAAGGTTTCCTGCAATAAGTCTTCTGCCAAATGTTTGTCTTTTGTCATGGAGAGCAGAAACCTGTAAACATCGTTCATATACATTTGATAAATTTCATCAATCGTCACTGATTTTTCTCCCCTCTATGTTATACACGCATAAGAAAGGCATAAAGTTGCACGAAACTTGAAATAGACCGTACATTACTCATTTCTTTCACCGAATCAAAATCATTTCTCCTTATCATAGCGAAATTTGCTACATTTATAAAGCATTTTCATTAGAACAAATCACCCAAAAACTTCGTAGACCGACGGAATTGGACATATTTACTATTTCGTTCTCTTCGGAACCATTCAAGTTGAAAACAAAAAAACGTCATTTTAGGCAGAAACATGATGTGAGGAGAGGCTTATTTTCATTGTAGTGAAAAATTTTAGTACCAGGTAATAAAAAGTTTGTTATAATAGAAATAAATCCTTCATTCTTCAAACAAAGGAAGTGCACTATGTATAAATTTTCAGGTTATACCGTCAAAGTAATATTTACTCTCCGAGGCGGAATCAAAGTCTATCAAAAAGAGAATTTGCCAACCGATCGAGGTTTTGTTATTGCTTGTACGCATGAGGGGTTTGTGGATGTTCTTGCACTAGGCGCAGGGATTCTCCCGTTCGAAATCCACTACATGGCGAAAAAAGAGTTGTTTGCAAATAAATGGATTGGCGGATTCTTAAAAAGAATTCATGCTTTTCCAGTTGACCGAGAGAATCCTGGGCCAAGTAGTATTAAAACGCCCATTAAATTATTAAAAGAAGGAAAGATCGTCGGAATTTTCCCAAGTGGCACACGGACAACAGAGGATGTCCCTTTAAAAAGAGGGGCTGTCACCATTGCACAGCTAGGGAAAGCGCCAATTGTACCAGCGGCGTATAAAGGGCCATCAAATGCGAAAAGTCTTTTCAAGAAGGGGAAAATGCGATTGATCATCGGAGAACCGATAGAACAGTCTGAATTTGAGCATTTGCCACCAAAAGAAAGATTAGGCGCCATGACCGAAGTGCTAAATACAAGGATTAAAGAACTTGAAGCGCAACTAATTGAAAAATCATAAGAAAACGACCACTTGCTTAGGCAAGGGTCGTTTTCTTTTATGAAGCGCCTTCTTCGGCTGCTTCTATTAATTGTTCATTTAATTTCTTGACCTCGATGTATACCACATGGTGTCCATCGACTTCATTAATAATAAATTCATAGCCTTGTTCACGAATGGAGTCGTTTTTCTCTACCTCATATTTCTGTGTGAGAAACCAGCCACCAATTGTGTCGACTTCTTCATTATCAAGTGAAATCCCTAAGAGTAAGTTGATTTGATCCACAAGCACTTTTCCATCAAAGATGTAATGGTCTTCACTTAGCTTACGCACCTCGTTGATTTCATCGATGTCGAATTCATCTCGAATCTCACCGACAATTTCTTCTAGGATGTCTTCAACGGTGACAAGTCCTGCGGTGCCGCCATATTCATCTGATAGGATGGCCATGTGTACACGTTCACGCTGCATTTTGAGCAATAAATCTTGAACGGGAACCGTTTCAATCACGTGAATAATCGGATTGACAAACTTTTCGATTGTATCACTTGTGGAACAATCCCCGCTAATGCAGGCAGTGAGCACCTCTTTAATATTCAAAACACCGATAATATTGTCTTTATCGCCATCTTCAATCGGATAGCGGGTATATTTCTCTACTTTGGTGATTTTCAGCATTTCCTCAATGGTAATATCATGTGGGAAGCTGACTACCTCGGTACGTGGAATCATAATTTCTTTCGCCAGACGGTCATCAAATTCAAAAATCTTATTCACATATTTGAATTCAGACTGGTTAATCTCGCCGCTCTTATAGCTTTCTGATAAAATAATTCGCAATTCTTCTTCAGAGTGCGCCATGTCATTCTCAGATACTTGCTGGAGACCGAACGCTTTCGTTAATAAACGAGCAGAACCATTTAAAACCCAAATGAACGGGAACATCACTTTGTAAAAAATCATCAGTGGTCTAGCAAAAAGAAGAGATACTTGCTCCGCTTTTTGGATGGCGAGTGTTTTTGGTGCAAGCTCCCCAACGACAACGTGTAAAAACGTCATGATACTAAACGCAATAATAAGGGTGATGATGTGACTAGCTGATTGAGGAATCGACAGCTCTACAAACAATGGTGCAAGCATGTGCGTAATCGTTTCTTCCCCTAACCAACCAATTCCAAGGGCGGTAATGGTAATCCCAAGCTGGCAAGCAGATAAATACTCATCAAGATGAGTTGTTACATGCTTTACAGCAACTGCTGTTTTATTACCTTCTGCTATTAATTGATCAACCCGTGAGCTTCTTAAGCGAATGATCGCAAACTCTGATGCAACGAAAAATGCGGTTAAAGCTATAAGTAAAGCAACTATAAATAAATTAACTATGTCCAATTAAGGCCCTCATTCCCATTGATGAGAACGAAGGTAACACCTCCTGTTTAGTAAAAGATTTTAACTTAACAGCAGTAAAAATGATTGGACAGCTGTCATTTTTTCAGGAGTAAGCTGCTCTTTTAGTTTCTCACGTTGTTCCGGTTGAAGCTGCTTACAACGTGCCAAAATGCGGTCCATATGCTCATTCATCCGATCGATATCAGAGTGTAAATGGACAAGTTCATCTTGTTCTTCTTTTTGGGAAGGGAATTGTTCATCTAATCTGGATTTGATGTCAGAAAGAGCCAACCTCTGCTGTTTGCAAAGAACGATTAATTGTAATCGTTTTAAAGCATGTTCATCGTAATAACGATAATTGGAGCAGGATCTAACAGGTGCCAGCAGACCTAGGTTTGTATAATAGTCCACTGTTCTTTTCGTCACCTGTGCAATCTGTGCTAGTTCACCAATACGATACTTTTTCTCAGCCCCATCTGAACATCTCCTCCTAACCGTCACGTTATAGTTTATGAAAATAGTTTAATATAATTCTAGTCTGAAATACAAGTTAATTGTTCATATTCTTGACAAATTGAAGAAACGATTATGCCGAAAAAATATGTTGTTCGTAAAGGAATTTTCAGATTATATATGGTAAGATAAAAGGAATACCGTTTCATATATATGTAGAGAGACGGACTTTGCGTGAATCGGAGGTGGTTAAGTGGGACCCTCAAAGTAGTCTTATTTAATCAGTTAACCGTTTTACAAAATACAACATCAATCGGGAGGTGACTCCTTGTTCTTTTAAGAAAGAACAAGGTTAAATGGACGATATTGTTAATCTGAGTATAGTCGGTGTTTTGATTGCTTTAACAGCTTTCTTTGTTGCATCTGAGTTTGCCATTGTAAAGGTGAGAAGTTCAAGAATTAATCAGCTTGTTGCCGAAGGCTCAAAAAAGGCCATCATGGCGAAAAAGGTGACATCAAGGCTAGATGAATATTTGTCAGCCTGTCAGCTCGGAATTACGGTGACATCACTCGGTTTAGGGTGGATTGGTAAGCCGGCAGTGAAAGAGCTTTTAGTACGAGGTTTTGGTTTGACAAACATTCCTGATTCAGCAATCAGCCTGATCTCAGCAACACTTGCGTTCTCTATTATTACCTTTTTGCATGTAGTCGTTGGTGAGCTTGCACCAAAAACGCTCGCCATTCAGAAGGCTGAAAAAATGACACTTTGGCTGTCAGGCCCGCTGCATGCATTTTATATCCTCATGTTTCCGTTTATTTATGTGTTGAATGGTTCAGCGCGTATTTTAACGAAAATGATGGGGATTGATATGGGTTCTGAGAAAGAACATTCCCATTCTGAGGAAGAATTGAAAATTTTATTATCTGAGAGCTTAAAAAATGGGGAAATTAACCCGTCAGAATATAATTATATGAATAATATCTTTGATTTTGATAATCGAATCGCCAGAGAAATCATGGTTCCGCGAAGAGAAATTTGTGCCATCCCAGATGATATGCCATTAGACGATATACTAGCCATCATGACAAAAGAAAAGTATACACGCTTCCCAGTGTTTTCAGGGGATAAAGATCATGTCATTGGTATGCTGAACAAAAAACAACTCTTTGCAGATATTGTGTATCAAGAAGAAAAAGATCGCATTAAGATCCAAGATTATATTTATCCAGTGATTGAAGTCATTGACACAATTCCGATTCAGGAGCTACTCGTTAAGATGCAACGCGACCGAATGCATATGGCGATCTTAACGGATGAATATGGCGGAACATCAGGACTTGTCACAACGGAAGATATTCTAGAAGAGATTGTTGGAGACATCCGAGATGAATTCGATGAAGATGAGCAACCAATCATCCAAAAAAGGGCAGATCATCACTACGTATTGAATGGAAAAGTCAGAATTAGTGACATTCAAGATTTGATTGAACTTGCCTATGATGATGAAGAAATTGATACAATTGGTGGGCTAATCCTAAAAGAAAATATCGATATCCAAGAAGGACAATCCATTTATCTTGATGACATCCGTATACAGGTGCTGGAAATGGACGGACGTTATATTAAAAAGATCGATCTGAAAAAAGGCACCCATGCATTAGAAAAAGGAAATAAACGAACAGGACTCGATATAAAAGAGCCACTGCTCGTAAATGAAATGACCTTGAGCGAAAAATAAGCTCAAGGTTTTTTTAGGTATTTAGACTCTACCGAGAGAATGTATGTTCATTTATAATGAGAACAAACGTTCGCAAGGAGGGGTGGACATGCTTTGGTACGAAACGGCGAGTATAACAGAAAAAAAAACCTCAATTAAACGAATTGAGTTTCATTTAAAAAATTTTAAAAATTACCAGGCTGCTATCTTAAATATTGAAAGGCAGCTTGAAAAAAGAAGCACGCTTCACCAAGATCACATGACAAGACAGAAGCTAGAGGATCAGAAAAGTCAGTATGAACTCATCGTAGCATGTATTGAAACAGCACTAAAAGAATTAGATGAAATTGAGCAACAGCTGATCGACTTCAAATATTTTCGAGATTGGCGGATGGCAAAATGTGCACTTGAAATCGGCTATAGCGAAAAAACTCTATTTCTAATGAAACGGCAACTCATGGATCAACTACTCATTAGTTTAGCCGCTATCACCAATATTTAAAAAAAGATTTGTCCAATTTGATAGAGCGTTGCAAAAAGAAATAAAGACCCTAGTATCGTCACCAATAAATAGATGGTCAGCTGACCAATTTGACGCTGCATCAGCATAGTCGCTGATTCTACACTAAAAGTAGAGAAAGTCGTAAAACCACCAAAAAAACCTGTTCCAATGATCACAAACAGTGGATGATAAGAGCCAACTGCACCCGTCAGTAAACCTAATCCAGTGGCGCCTAATAAATTAATGAGAATAATACCATACGGGAACCGAGCATGTGATTGCGTTTTCTGAACAGTTTGGCTGATGAAAAAACGAAGGGCACTGCCAATTCCTCCAGCAACAGCTGTATAAAAAACAATCATGTATCTGCTTCCTTTCTACTGTGACTTTGACGAAAAAGCCGCTGGGCGATGATGAGTCCGGTTAGTGCAGCGGTCATTCCCGCAAGCACTGAAAGCAATACGTATATCACACTTGAAGTGAATAGCCCAGACTGTAAAAGGAGCACAGCTTCCTTAGAAAAAGTCGACATCGTCGTAAAGCCACCACAAAATCCTGTTCCAACCAAAGCGGCAAGATATTTCCTTCCTTTATGGAACAGAAAGTATCCTGTAGCAAAGCCGAGAATCAAGCTCCCTGCAACATTCTCGATGAGTGTGGCATAGGGAAATGTTTGACTAACGACGGTTTGGCTTAGCTCATATCTGCAAAAGGTCCCAATGAATCCACCAATAAATACGGCGAGATAAGTTTTCATTTGCTTCTTTTCTCTTTATGGAAATATGGCGGATGATCTGTCACCACTCCATCAATTGGGTATTTTTTCAGCCGATTGGCTGTTTGTTGATCTTTGATTGTCCATATAAACACATCCATCCTGAATGAGTGGATTCGGTTTATCCAATATCGATTGATCATGGTCTTCTTCATATTTAGGCAATCAGCGAAGGTGCTGTATGCTGCTAATTTTCTTTTTGCCAGTTTTATGACGGAAGGTTTAATGATGTAAGCTGTGCGAAGAGATGGGGAGTATGTTTTGATTCTTTGAAGCGCAGTGTCATCAAAAGATTGGACCATAATATGACGTGAATAGGAAAAGCGCTTCATGATATCGACAACTTCTTTTTCAATTCCGATTTGTCGTTTAGGATGCTTAATCTCAATAAGGATGCCAATTCGTTGGCTGTATCGTTCGAGAATTTCTTGTAATGTTGGGATTCGTTCATGGGTGTATCGTGAATCAAACCAGCTGCCTGCATCCAGTTTTTTAAGCTGATGTAGCGTATAACCCTTGACGGGTCCACTTCCATCCGTCGTTCGGTCAACGGTCTCATCATGGATCACAACTACTTGCTGATCCATTGTTAACTGGACGTCTAACTCAATATAATCTGCACCCTGCTGAACAGCTAAATCAAAAGCAGCGATCGTATTTTCTGGGGCAGCGCTTGATGATCCTCTATGCGCAATAATATACATATGCTCCAGCTCCCTGAAATAAATTCTTACATTCTCGTCTTATCATATCAAATGCGCTGTAGATTTTCCTTATTCACGATATAGATGGGAAAAGCGTTACAAGTGATCGTAACAGTCCAGCTACCTAGAGGCATGTTGGTTCAATTTGAAAAATTGTAGGAATAGATCAAGCTTTTATTGAGTAAATCTGAAATACATCATTTTACTTCGATCAATTTTGTCCAAATCGTCAGCGTTCATCAATATTAGTGCTTTCGTCATGTTGACTGAAAATTCCGATGTTTTATAATGAAAAAAAGGAGGCGAGATGATTGGGTAAAGGGAGAATTAAAGTGGAAGAACGTATTAAGGTCGAAACAGATGCTGAAATGTTTAAAGCGACTCTCCTTGATCAGACTCAGAAGAAAAAGTAGTTTGCTGCCCGTCGATGTGTCTCAAGCCAAAATGAAATAATGAAACCTTATGCCTCGAGACGTGTCTCGAGGCTTTTTATATGGAAGTCAGACATTTAAGAGAAGACACTAGCGAAGGTTATATTATAAACTAGAGAGGAATGTTTTAAAGGAGAGAGACAGACATGTTCACACAGAAATGGATGGATACATATTTTACAGTGGATGTAGCGATCCAAATTGGCATAAGCCTTTGTATTTTAATGCTTTTTTTATTGCTTCGGAAGGTATTCACGAAGTACTTGTTTCAGATTCTTTTTAGGTTGACAAATCGGTCGAAAACCGAGGTCATTAATCAAATAGTGGTGGCATTCGAAAAACCAGCCAGACTGTTTTTTGTGGCACTTGGTATCTATTTTGCTTTAAGACAGGCGCCCTACTTTGAGCATCATATGGATGTGATCGTTAAACTATATAGGTCTTCGATTATCATCATGCTGACGTGGGGCCTATGTAACTTAACAGCTGCATCGTCTTTCTTATTTCAAAAGGTCAATTCGAAGTTTGAATTGGAAATGGACGATATTCTAGCACCCTTCTTATCAAAGGTGCTTCGTTTCATTATTATTGCACTGAGTATTAGTGTGATTGCACAAGAATTTAATTATGATGTGAATGGGCTCGTGGCAGGTCTTGGGTTAGGAGGGCTAGCTTTTGCACTAGCAGCGCAGGATACGGTGGCGAATTTCTTCGGAGGTATTGTCATCATCACAGAAAAGCCATTTACGATGGGCGACTTTGTAGAGACACCGAGTGTACTAGGGACTGTAGAAGACATTACCTTTAGAAGCACAAAGTTTAGAACCCCTGCTGAAGCGGTTGTGACAGTTCCGAATTCTACCCTTTCTAAGGAGCCGATCACAAACTGGACGAGAATGAATAAGCGGCAGATTACGTTTTCCGTGCGTGTTTCCTATAGTACACCTAAGGAAAACATCGATCGCTGTATCAAACGTCTCAAACAAATGCTACATAATCATGATGGTGTGCATAAGGAAACCATTATGGTCAACCTTGATTTACTGGCAGATAGCTATTTGAATTTGTTTTTCAACTTTTACACAAATACAACAGCGTGGTCTGAGAACCTTGATATTAAAGAAGACATTAATTATCGAATCATTGATATTTTTCATGAAGAGGGTGTGGAATTTGCTTTCCCTGGGCAGACCATTTACATGAAGCAAAAGGGTGAAAAGCAGTTAGGTGACTAAAGGGGGAAGTGTGTGTGGATCAATCAAAAGTGGCACTCCTAAGAGAAAGATTGGCACAAGCTCAACATATCACGGTCTTGTCAGGTGCTGGGATGAGCACCGAATCGGGTATTCCTGATTTCAGGTCAACCGGTGGTATATGGACAGAAGATACATCTCGGATGGAGGCAATGAGTCGATCTTACTTTTTATCTCATCCTCATGATTTTTGGCCGAAATTTAAAGAGTTGTTTCAAATGAAAATGAGTGGAGTGTATGAACCGAATGCGGGGCATGTCTTTTTAGCCAACCTTGAGAAGCAGGGAAAGCAGGTCGATATTTTCACTCAAAATATTGATGGATTGCATAAAAAAGCTGGAAGCCAGCATGTTTATGAGCTACATGGTTCCATTCAAACAGCAACATGTCCGTCGTGCCGGACGTCATATGAGTTACCTTATTTATTAAAAGAAGCGGTACCGCTCTGTCAACATGTGTCCTCAGACGGTAGCATATGTGGACGTGTATTAAAAACAGATGTGGTTCTATTTGGAGATCGGGTGCAGCATTTTGATCAAGTGATGCAATCAATCCAGCATACTGACGTGTTATTGGTCATGGGGACGTCTCTAGAAGTGGCACCAGCAAAGTATATTCCAGAAGATGCTGCCGAGATCCCTACCATCTTTAAGGTGATGGTGAATATGAGTGAAACAGAATATGATCCGTTATTTGATCTTGTCATTCACGAACGGATTGGAGATCTTGTGCATTTTCTATAAACGAGAAGCCCACATCTATTGGATGTGGGCTTCTTGTGATTATTGTTGAAATGGCTTCATTGTTTTATCAAGGACTTCGAATGTATAGCCCTTTGCTTTTAGCTGAGTGATCAGACTGTTTAAATATGTCGCTGTCGCTGGCTGGTCATGCAATAAAATAATTTTTGGTTCCTTCGGGTATTTTGTTTCAAGGACCTGCAACTGATTCAATACCTCTGGGACATACTTTGAGCTTTTATATTTCCAGTCAAGGCTATCAATTGTCCAGTCCCAGTAGATGAAGCCTTTTTGTTTTAAACGTGTTTTTTGCTCGTTTGTTAAATGCGGGACACTGCCGTAGGGTGTTCTCACAAGAGGTGTGTATTCTCCTGTGACAGAACCCAAGATGCGCTGGTTTTCTTTCATTTCATTGACGGGAGAATCGCTTTTTTGATAAAAGCGTTTTACATCATGTGTGATGCCATGGAGGCCCACTTGATGCCCTTCTTTGTGCAGTCTCTTCACAGCTGCTGGATATTCTTTAATTTGTGGCCCAAGCATAAAGAATGTTGCCTTCACTTGATGCGCTTTTAACACATCTAACAGCTGATTTGATGTAGCAGAAGGCCCATCATCAAATGTTAAGAAAATCGTTTGATCTGTTATCTTTTTGTTGTGATTGACCTTAAAATGAGCATCCAATGTTTTTGAAGAGTCATCTTTTGCTTTTAGACTCTTGCTTGTGTCTCGGAATTCACTGCTGACTGACATTTCTGTTTTTTGATCAGCCGCCTGCATATTGGTTTTTGACATATCCCATATAAAAAAAAGGATCAGTGTCAGAATTACCAAACCAATTGCTTTTGAGAGAAGCATCTTGTTTGAAGGTGGCTGTTTTTTGGTAACCCGTTGCATTACAATCGCTCCAGTAAATCAATAATTTTGTGTCGAATCATGTAGTGGAATTGTGTCTTTTTACACTGTTTTTTGTCGTTCTCATATGGAGTAAGTATACAGGAAAAAGTAGCCTATGAATATAGAAGATGCTAAAAAATTGGAATCTTTTTGGTTATGATTCTATATTTGTTAGAATGAAAGGTTAGCCATTCACATGGATATGAAATAATTCTGAATAATCATTGAAACGTTTACATTTATTCGCTAAGATAGCATCAGACTCAACCATTAAAGCAAAGCGAAGGGGAGAATCCATATGAAAGTATTGTACAATGGAGATTTCATTGAAAAGAAAGATGCACATGTTGATATTGAAGACAGAGGCTATCAATTTGGTGACGGCGTCTATGAGGTGATTCGTGTTTACAATGGAACTTTGTTCACATTAAAAGAGCACACGGAGCGTCTATTCAAGAGTGCAAAAGAAATCGGCATCCATCTGCAAAGTACGGTATCGGATATGGAAGAAAAATTAAAGCAACTCGTCACTGAAAACCAATTAACCGATGGCGGTGTGTATATTCAAGTGACACGAGGGGTAGCACCTCGTAAACATCAATATGCAGAGTCTCTCACCCCCAAAATAACGGCTTACACGTTTCAAGTGAAAAAGCCGGTCTTAGAGCAGACAGCAGGTGCAAAGGCTTTGCTGTCCGAGGATCTTCGCTGGTTAAGATGTGATATCAAAAGTCTGAATCTACTATATAATGTCATGGAAAAGCAGAAAGCATCTGAAGTGGGTGCATTTGAAGCGATTTTAGTTCGGGATGGCTTTGTGACTGAAGGAACCTCCTCGAATGTATATGCGGTCATTGATGGTGTGATTCGAACACATCCAGCAACCAACCTTATTTTAAATGGCATTACCCGGAGAAAGCTTCTTGAGGTATGTGCACAGCAAGGGTGCAGTGTTGATGAAACACGTATGAGCAAAGAAGAACTATTGCGAGCGCAAGAAATATTCATTAGTTCAACGACGGCTGAAGTGGTTCCGATTATTGAAATAGATGGTCAACCAGTAGGAGAAGGTGTTCCTGGAGAAATCACGAAGCGTGTACAACAAGGTTTCCAAGAGAAAATTAAGCAGGAAAGTAAGGCATCTATTTCTTCATAAAGAAAAAGGCTGTAAACATTGGTTTACAGCCCTTTTTATTAAATCGTTATTTCACAATGAGCACAGGAATATCTGATTGAGATGATAATTTTTCACTGACACTGCCAAATAGCATTTTTTTTAATCTGCTTTGGTCACGTGCTCCCATGACAATGAGGTCCGCTGTGATGTCTTCAGCGTATTCAATAATCGCTTCTGCTGGTTCTCCTTCAACAATTTCAATGGTTGCTTCAAATTGGTCCTCATTCAAAAGCATCTTCGCTTCAGCAACGACTTCTTCTGTCTGATCTTCAAAAATGAAGGGACTTTGCTGCTCGTCATGAGGCACATATACAGGAGGTGTTGGAAGATCTGCCATCCCACCGCCGATATATGCTCCGCCAGCCATTGGGCGAGGAGCATCAAACACTTGTCTGCCTGATTTACCATCATATGCATAAACGACGTTTAGCTTGGCATGCAAGGTTTTAGCTAAAGCAATTGCCTTTTTTAATGCTTTCTTACTGTCTTCATGTCCATCAAACGCAACGACCATCCGATCAGCTTGAAACAATTTCCTCATTCCTTTCAAAAGGAGTCATTACGTTCATGGTATACCCGTTAGCAGGAAAAGATACACATTAAGATGGATGATTATTTGTTAGAAAATTTCATTTATTGAAAAATATATATTGACAAAATGGTGACAGCCACTATAAGATAAAAAAGATTCAAGAGCCAAAAGGAGGAAATGTCATGTGCAACATTGGAAGAATGAAATCAAACTGCATGAATGGGTTGATTCACGTGACAATTACACCTTCATTGGTCATGGAAAAGGGACCGTTTTGTTCCAATTGATGGGATGAATCAAGGCGTATGTTGCGTATTTGTCAACATGCGCCTTTTGATCATGATAAAAGAGGCGTACCAGTTCGCTGGTGGCCTCTTTTTTTGTTGAATTCATTTCGGATGTCGAAATAAAGAAATGAATGCGACAATGGAAAACTGAAGAGGAGTGAAAGCATGTGAACATGCCAAAAGCAAAGAAAATGACAATAGTTGAAACAAGTAAACAAGGTGACAGTCAGGAAAATGTAGAAAGCGGCTAGCGAAAAGGAGAGACGAACATGTTTTCAGTATTTGCAAAGTTAAGCTGGTTCTTTAAGCAAGAGTGGAGGCGGTACACCATCGCCATTACACTGCTGCTCATTGTGAATGTACTTGAAATGCTGCCGCCCCGATACCTAGGTCAGGCGGTTGACGACATTCGTTCTGGTCAATTTACAACCAGCAGTCTTTTGTTTTATGTCGCGATGTTTTGTGTACTAGGTGTTGTGGTGTATACATTAACTTACTTTTGGATGTATCAGTTGTTTGGCGGTGCGAATGTCATGGAGCGTGTGATGCGCGGGAAACTGATGCGCCATTTACTCAAGATGACACCGACCTTTTATGAAAAAAAGAAAACAGGTAATTTAATGGCTCTGGGTACAAATGATTTGAATGCCGTTGCCTTAACGACGGGTTTTGGTGTGCTAACATTGGTTGACTCCACAGCTTATATGCTGATGATCTTTTTAACGATGGGGCTGACGATTAGCTGGAATTTAACCTTAATGGCTATCATCCCAATGCCACTGATGGCGCTCCTGATTGCGTTTTATGGTAGTAAAATTCATAAGCGTTTTACAGTGGCGCAAGATGCATTCGGTGATATGAACGATCGAGTACTAGAATCAGTCGCCGGTGTGCGGGTCATTCGATCATTTGTACAAGAAAAACAAGATGTTGAACGCTTTCGTCAAATGACAGATGATGTCTTTCAAAAGAATATGCGGGTGGCGACCATTGATTCTTTGTTTGAGCCGACAGTGAAATTGCTTGTTGGCATTAGTTACTTAATTGGTATTGGTTATGGCGCCTATCTCGTGTTTCAAAGTGACTTAACGCTTGGTGAGCTGGTCGCATTTAATGTTTATCTCGGAATGATGATTTGGCCAATGTTTGCGATTGGTGAGTTGATTAATATTATGCAAAGAGGTAATGCATCGTTAGATCGATTGAATCGTACACTTAGCTATCAGCCGGATGTGACTGATCCAGCTAAGCCAAAGAATTTACAAGAACCCGGTGATATTCAGTTTGATCAAGTAACATTCAAGTATCCGACTTCCTCTAAAGACAATTTAATCGATGTGTCCTTTACGGTTCGAAAAGGGCAAACCATTGGTATTACAGGCAAAACAGGAAGCGGTAAAACCACCATTGTGAAACAGCTCCTTCGGCAGTATCCACCAGGCGATGGACAAATCCTGTTTTCAGGTGTGCCGATTCAAGATATTGAATTAGATCAGCTGTTTCAATGGATCGGATATGTACCGCAAGATCATATTCTTTTTTCCAAAAGTGTAGAAGGGAATATGCGCTTTGGTTATACAGAAGCGAAGCAAAATGAATTAACGCAGGCGATCAAAGACGCCTATTTTGAAAAGGATTTGCGCTTGTTACCAGAAGGCTTAGAGACCATGGTTGGGGAAAAAGGTGTGGCACTGTCAGGCGGACAGAAGCAGCGCATTTCGATTGCGCGAGCCTTATTAATCGATCCAGAGATTTTGATTTTAGATGACTCGTTGTCTGCGGTAGATGCAAAAACAGAAACGGCTATTTTAAACAATTTAAGACAAAATCGTCATGGGAAAACAACGTTTATTACAACACACCGTCTATCGGCTGTGGAGCATGCCGATCTTGTTCTAGTGATGGAAGAAGGGCGCATCGTCCAAAAGGGAACACATCAAGAACTCGTTCGGGAAGATGGATGGTATCAAGAACAATTTCTGCGTCAGCAGCTGACAAATGAGCGAGAAGGAGGGGAAGAGGCATGACAACAGGAAGAAGACTCCTTGCCTATGCGCTCCTATATAAGAAGATCCTGTCTGTTGCCTTGATCTTCCTCATCATTGCGGTCGGCGCTGAACTGACAGGACCATTTATCGGAAAGAAAATGATAGATGATCATATTTTAGGTGTGGAACAACCGTATGTTCAAGTGAATGAACAAACAGATGAAACTGTAACGTATCGGGGTAAAGAGTATATACGTAGCGACCGGTTCAATGGTGAACAAGAAGCAGGACAGTCAATCAATGTACTACAAGTCGGTTTTGGTTACTATATCGTGGATGAGCCGATTCGTTTTGATGGAAACCGTACTGTATCGAAAGATCAGCTCACCATCGAAAATGGGAATCAGCGCCAAACCTATGACGTACAGCGTTTATCAAAGGAAGAGATTTTTGCTTTTTATCAGCCGGAAATCAGCGGATTAGTGAAGCTTGTTCTATTTTATGTAGGGCTTCTCGTCATGGCAATTTTCTTTCAGTATGGACAGCACTATTTACTCCAGCGTATTGCCAATCGGATTATTCAAAAGATGAGAGTAGACATATTTGAGCATATTCAAACATTGCCAATTCGGTATTTTGATAATTTACCGGCTGGAAAGGTTGTAGCACGAATCACCAATGATACAGAAACCATTCGTGATTTATATGTGACAGTTCTAGCTAATTTCGTAACAAGTGCCATATACATGATCGGAATTTACATCGCCATGTTTTTATTAAATGTGAATCTGGCACTCATTTGTTTGGTAGCTGTACCAATCATTTTCCTCTGGTCGATGACGTATAGAAAGTTTGCATCGGTGTACAATCACCGCATTCGTTCCATCATTAGTGAAATCAATGCCAAGCTAAATGAAGCCATTCAAGGAATGACGATCATTCAAGCGTTTCGCCATGAGAAAGCGACGAAAGAAGAATTTGATGCACTGAATCACGATCACTTCCGATATCAGCGTAAGATGCTGCATTTAAATTCACTTCTTTCGCACAACTTAGTCAACCTGCTTCGTAATTTGGCGTACGTTGCGCTCATTTGGTACTTTGGAGGCGCATCCTTAAGTGCGACAGGCATTGTTTCCATCGGCGTTCTCTACGCATTTGTCGATTATTTAAATCGATTGTTCCAACCGATTACCGGCATTGTGAACCAATTTTCAAGACTGGAATTAGCCAGAGTTTCATCTGAACGGGTCTTTCGGTTATTAGATGAGCCAGGAACAAAAGTGGAAGAACCTGTTCAAAAGAACATAGAGGGACACGTTGCGTTTCGAGATGTCACCTTCGCTTATCATGAAGGAAACAACGTATTAAAGAACATAACTTTTGAAGCGAAAAAAGGGCAAACGGTTGCACTTGTGGGGCATACGGGCTCTGGGAAAAGCTCGATTATGAACTTACTACTGCGTTTCTATGATATTCAACAGGGAGACATCCTCATTGATGGTGAAAGCATTTATCATCAATCGCGCCAAACGTTGCGTAAACAAATGGGCATTGTTCTACAAGATCCATATTTATTTTCCGGGACGATCGCATCCAATGTCAGCTTAGCAAATGAAGACATCAATAGAGAAACGATTGAAACATCGCTAAAGCAAGTAGGTGCAACAGAGTTGTTGAAACATTTGCCTCAAGGGTTTGATGAGCCAGTGGTTGAAAAAGGGAGTACCCTTTCTTCCGGGGAACGGCAATTGATCTCGTTTGCTCGCGCACTAGCGTACGATCCAGCGATTTTAATTTTAGATGAGGCAACTGCAAACATTGATACCGAAACAGAAGCCATCATTCAGCGGGCGCTTGACGTGGTCAAAGAAGGACGAACAACCTTTGTCATTGCTCATCGATTATCTACCATTAAGAAAGCCGATATGATCTTGGTGTTAGAAAAAGGTGAAATAGTGGAGCGAGGGAGCCATGATCAACTCATGCAACAAGATGGGCTATATGCTCAAATGTACGAACTGCAAAAGGGTGCTGTTGCAAACTAGCTGATAGAAATTTTTAATGAAAAAGCCTCTTTCCTAGAAAGAGGCTTTTTATAGTGGAATTTAAGGAACATTAATATAAGATATATTTTGTAATTATTGAAATGATTAACATGTGATTTGATTGTTTCGTAAAAATGGTTTATAAATGTATTTTTATCCATAAATACTAGCTTTTTTATCCAAATATATATTAATTTGTATTTTTGTGATATTGTATTATTTGTATCATTATAAAAAATAGGAGGGCTAAAAATGAAAAGAAAAAAAGGATTATTTAAAAACGTCATTTTACTTGCCGCAACAACTTTAATTATTTCGGGATTTAGTGGTATTACTTCGGCATCAGCAGCTGAACAAAAATTACCTAAGAAACAATCAGTCGAGACAAGAACTGATTTTTCATCACAAATGCAATTATTAAAGATTTCTAATCATCAAATGGGACAAGTACATGCAATGGGGAATATTGATTCTTCGCAGTATGCTGCAAGAGTTACTCTCAATTTAAGTCAGATTAGAAAAATGACATCTGCTCAGCGTAATATTTTTGATAAAGGATTCGATAAAAAAGATTACAGTAAGCTAAAAGATGCTTTAGGAACAAGTGCAACTGTTCTTGGGTTAGTATTTGTAACTAGTACACCTGCAGGAGTGGTTGCGGGAGTGTCTGGTTTACTTGCTACTTTAGCTCCTAGTGCTCGTGGCACTCTCAAGGAGCTTGTATACAATGGATATTGGCAAATGGGCTATTTAGAAGACTTTTTAACAAAGAATAAAAGGTATGATCTAATCGATGTTCAGTTGCCTTTCATTGAATACAAAGTAAAAGGAAAAAGAATTAGATTCGTTACAGGAAAAGGTGTAGTAAAAAGAGTCCATTCAAAAACAGGCTGGATCACTCTTTAATATTTTTGGAATATCCAATTAAATTTAAAATTAAATAAAAAAGTCGAGGTGTTTTCACCTCGACTTTTTTATATATAGTGTGTTTCAATTAGTAGGCGATGCCGACGCGTTGATGTACAAATTCCTTCGAATTTAACTGCTGATATAAAAAGTGTGCGGTATCTTCAACTGAAATTTTCTTTCCGTCTATAGGGAGAAAGTCTTTTTCATAGCGATATGACCGTGTCACTTCTCCATCTGGTAAATAGGTTGGACAAATGATGGTCCAATCTAGATCAGTTGATTGAAGGATTTCAAACGCTTTGGCATGCTCTTTAGCTGCTCGGGTAGTGGTTCGCTTTGATTCATTTGTTTCAAAGCGGTAAAGTCCTGGCTGCTGCCGTGCTTTTAAAATACCCGCAGTGCCAATTGTAATAATTCTGGCTGTACCCGTTTGCTGCATGGCTTGTACGATATGCTCCATAGAAACTGATAATGTATCATCACCATCTGTAGAGAGACAGCTGATCACAATATCTGATCCTTTAATTGTCGCAAGCACATCCTCTTGATGTCTAGAATTGCCGGTGACTTGAAACATACCCGCAAGCATTCCTTCCCGGTTTGTTCGAATCAATGAACGAACCATGTAACGGTCATCTACTTCAACGAAACGAAGAAATGCTTGTCCTACACGTCCATGAGCACCGAAAAGAGCTATTTTCATCTGTTCGATCCCTCCACTACATACTATAAGTGAAAAGGACACAAAATGGTACAACTTTATGTCATGCTTTTTTTGTAAAGATGAAAGGACCGAATACTATGAGCATATTCACATAATAGAGATACACCAACAAATTGTAGAAGTTCAAAATCCATACCAGAGATGATGTCCACAAAGATCCCGCCCCTTTCTAATGACATGATATGAAGAGAAAGGGAAAAGGTGTGGGATAAAAGCAAAAAAAGAAGACACCATAAGAGGTGCCTTCTATGATCCAGATATGAAATTAAGCGTTTGTTCCGCCAAGGTTTTGCTGAGCGTAAGACACAAGACGTTTTGTGATTTCTCCACCAACTGAACCGTTCGCACGAGATGTTGTTTCTGCTCCTAGATTTACACCAAATTCAGAAGCGATTTCGTATTTCATTTGATCGATTGCTTGCTCTGCTCCAGGTACGAGTAATTGATTTGAACTATTTGAATTAGCCATGATGTGTATCTCCTTTATAGTTATGATTTGGTTTTTGGTTGGGTTTGCTGGAATCGCACCAGCGGAATGATCAAGTCATTTGCCACTTGGCGAAACCCAATGCAGTAACCGCTTTGTACTAAGTATTATGGTTATTTGCGATGAAATCATACGAAAAAAGCACATGGTAAATGTTGTTTCAGTCCATTCTATAAAATCAAAAAACCATCACCCAAAATGGGAGTGATGGCGGTTTGCTATGCCTTTATTCAGCTGAGCGAATACGTTCTTCAGTGTCAATATCGAAGAAGTGAGCTTTATTCATATCAATTGCAAGCGGCAATGACTGACCAGCTTGAACATCCGTACGAGAGTCAACCCGTGCAATAAACGTTTGACCATCAAGGGAAGAATAAAGCATCGTTTCTGCTCCCATGAGTTCAGCCACTTCTACATTTGCCTCAATTTTTGTCCCTTCAGATGCTTCGATAAAGACAGGCTCATCATGGAAATCTTCTGGTCGTATGCCAAGAATAACATCCTTACCGATATAACCTTGACTGCGTAATACCTTCATTTTACCTTCTGGCACGCGAATGTGAGTTTTCCCAACAGCCATTGCGCCGTCAGATAGTTTTCCTGTAAAAAAGTTCATGGCAGGAGACCCAATGAATCCGCCAACAAAGACATTTTCAGGATTTTCATAAACATCTTTCGGTGCGCCAACCTGCTGAATAAATCCATCCTTCATGACGACAAGACGAGTTGCCATTGTCATGGCTTCTGTTTGATCATGTGTGACATAAATGAACGTCGTTTGCAGGCGCTGATGAAGCTTTGAGATTTCAGCACGCATTTGAACACGTAATTTTGCATCTAAGTTCGAAAGCGGTTCATCCAATAGAAAGACTTTTGCATCTCGCACAATCGCTCTACCCAGCGCCACACGCTGTCTTTGTCCACCTGACAAAGCTTTCGGTTTTCTGTCTAAATATTGTTCGAGACCTAAAATTTTTGCAGCATTTCGTACCCGCTCATCAATTTCCGTTTTAGGAAACTTCCTTAGTTTTAAACCAAACGCCATATTATCGTAAACATTCATGTGAGGATATAACGCATAATTTTGGAATACCATCGCAATATCCCGGTCCTTCGGTGCCACGTCGTTCATTCGTTTTCCGTCTAACAGAAAGTCTCCTTGTGAAATCTCCTCAAGACCTGCGATCATTCGAAGTGTCGTTGATTTACCGCAACCAGATGGACCAACAAACACAATAAATTCTTTATCTTGTATATGTAGATTAAAGTTATCGACCGCTGTGACCTTGTTATCGTACACTTTGTAAATTTGATTGAGCATCATTTCAGCCATTGGTGATTGCCTCCCCAGTCTCCTTTTTTGAAAGCGCTTTACTGATAGGTAAAGTGTATAAAATGGTCGATGATCTGTAAATGGACAACGTGCACAAGATCCTCTTTAAATTTTTGGGCAGGATGCTCATGTGATCAATCCTTATGGAAGCCGAGTAGACTCATCATGAAATAAGCTGCTGAAGCTTCTGGAAAATGACGGATATCTAATCCAGTACGTTCAATAAATTTATCAATCCGGTATTGAAGACTGTTTCTGTGCACATATAAAGCTTTTGCTGCCTGCGATCCATTTAAATTACATTGCATATACGTCAACAGGGTGTGTGTAACCTCTCGATCAGCTACCGTTTCTTTAAATGCATCAGAAATAGCATCAAATAGCACGTCCGCGTTAGAAAGAATGAGAGCTGGTAAACATTGATAAAATGTTGCAACCCCTGACCTAAGTTTACCTTGTTGAATGAGCCATAAAAAAAGCTGATGTTCATTTAACAATCTCGTTCTTAAGTGTTCATTTGGTAGTTGCAGTTGTCCAAGTAAAAAAACAGAATCAGTTAAAAAGTCACTTGTAATGGCCTGAGAAAGATCATTCAGTTGATTTAAGTCACCATTTTCGGATGTAGCATTTGTTTGAATCAGCATCGCTGTATCAGCGCTTGTCCAAATCAAATGAGTGTGTTCGAGGCTGCTTGTCACAGCCTCTTTGATTTGTGGCCTTTGTTCTACGTGATGAACCATTTTGAAATAATGAACACGGACGGAATGGTGTACAGTTAATGTTTTTCTTTCAAAAAGATAGCTGTACCAATTTTGTTCATCTTCAGTTTCCTGCGTATGGGATATATCAATGGGTGTGAGTAATGAATTGAGAAGAAGTGTTTCTCTTGATGAGAGGGCTGTTTTGTCTACTCCAAAAACTTCGCCATCATCCGTTTGATACCAAAGAATTTGTTGATCATTTGTTGGTGAGCTGATGATATGGTTACCGTATACAAGTTTTAATTTTTCTAACATGGCGAGGCTCCTTAACCATTTTAATCATACACATGAAAAAGCATTAATTCGTGGATTTCTTCTTTTAAGGAAGGCTCTATTTCGTGGGGAGGAAGTTGAGAACCCCATTCGATATCGCCCGTTTTGTGATAGATACCTTCATAATGCGCACCATTGTGAAAAAAGGATATTTTCCAGCCAGGCAATTGAGCTTTCTTAAAAAGCGGTTTCCATTGAAAATGAGAAATCATATCATCACTGCCTCCTTGTTTTTATTGATCTAACAATAAAACACGACAATAAATAAACAACGTTGACTTGGTTTTATTGTATCTTATCTGATGAAAAGAGCATAGATCAGAACACGGATGATAAAAGAAAAACAATCAACGGATGTTAGCGTGATCGGTGATAGAGAGCGCTTTTTTTGATAAGTACGATGCGTAATCAACGATTCTTTTACCGACGAGCCATTCTGACTGTTTTAGTGAAGCATGCTGAAAAATCTCTCTACCAGGGCGGGAATTGGCTTCGAATAGCCAAATCGATCCAGTTTGGTCAATGCCAAGATCGAAACCAATTTCACCAATATAGCCAGGCATTTTTTCATCTATCACTTGACTCGCCGTGATAGCGGTATCAGAAAGTTGCTCCAACATCTGAAATCGCGTCTCTTGGACAGGGAAGACATCATTTAGTGTTTTCACAGATCCCCCATGTAAATGAAGGGTAGTAATTGTGTGGTCTCCTGATACTTTTGCTGCTACAGCTGTGACTGTCCAAAGACCGTATTTATTTTTATTGGTATGCACTCTGAAATCTAGCGGCTGATTCTCAATATGCAGTAATTCGATGCCTTGCTGGGCGATGAAATCATGAATGGCATATTTCTTTCTCAATTCAAGCAAAAAATTTTCTATTGAATATGGGATACCCACCTCTCCATTTGTGTAGACACGTATCCCACTCAGGGTTTTTTTAACCTGATAGATGCCATCTCCGTGGCTTCCATTCATCGGTTTTAGATAAATCACATCGTGCAGATGAAGAAGTGCTTCTATTTTAAATAAAGCATCCACAGGATCTAATTGGATTGAATGCGGGAGAAAGGGTATTGTCCGTTCATCAGTTAACAGCTGCTCATGAATATGCCATTTATTAAAAAAATCAGGGTTGAACCAGGGAATATCGTAGTCTTGAGTCAGTCTCCTTTTTGTTTCTTGAATGAATGCGGACTGGGTAACCTTCCGATTTGGAAGCCGGTCATAAACGACTGTCGGGAGAGGGAATGATTTTTTGATCCAGGTTTTCCCCTGGAATAGCAAGCCTTCGACTGTTCCTTTTTCCCAATCAATAGAGTGATGACCAAAAAGGTAAGCATATCCAACTTGATTTTTGCAAGACTTTAGCAGTTGATGAAAAAACGACGATCGAGTTCCTAAAGGCTCCTCACTCGGTTGAAACCCTGCGGTAAATATTCCAATGAGAGGACCAATAAAGAGTGTGTGGTCATTTAAGGTCACATCCGCTTTTGTCTCATAAGGAATGAGTAAATCGTTGTATAGATCCTTGGATAATAATACTTTATGTTGATTTTGATGGTATGAAATGGTGAAGTCCTCTGTAAAACGAGAGCCTAAACCGACGGAATGAATAGCATACCGTTTGAAATGCATTGGAAGGTGAAGTGTTCTTTTACTTGTGATTTGTGGAGCGATAATGTAACGCTTTTCGATCATGGGGAACCTCCTTCGAATGAGCAATCATGGATTGTGCATGCTCAAGAATCAAGCGAATCACTAGATTCTCTTTTTCAGGAAAAGCCTTTAAGAAAGCGGAACGAGCTGGCTTTGATCTCATATTTGTTATGAAAAGTTTGCCTTCACTTGTATGAAGGAGGTCTACAGCGAATTCAATGAATGGAGAAAATGTTCTATCTAAATGTTCAGGTAGAGAAGAGTGAATGGTAGCTATATCATCTAAAAGGAGCTGCTTGATGTGTGGTTGCAGTGAGTGTAAGTAGTGTTCAAAGCCTAGCATATGATTTTTATTTTGTGTATTGTTTAAAAAACGATTTTCAGCTACTAATTTCATTTGATTTCCTATGTTGTGCCACTCATGTTTTGCATTTTTTATGAAAAAGATCCTGATTTCACCGGATGAAATGTCCTTTTGATATGTTATATCGAAACATTGAATAAAATATCGCCCGATAAATTTTTGGCACCAACGTTCAACATCAGATAGACGAGAAAAAGTGATCGTCTGATCTTGATGAAACTGCACAGTGATTGTTGTTGGGTCTTTCACATAAATGAAGTAAGTCGATGCAGAAAGCTGCTGAGCGAGCGGTTGCAAATGACAAAACCCGTTCCTCTTAATCATGGAAATCAGATCGGAGGGTTTTTTCAATAATGTGAACAGAGGTATATATGGACGTAAATAAGGGTGGTCCTGGATCTGCTCGAACAGCATCAATTTATTTGGGAATCCAGTATTTAAAAATGTTGTTTTTGGGTATTTTTTTAACCAATCCATGATTGGTTTTGCTTTTTTTGATTGTGAGTCATGTTGGTAAAGGCACCGGTCGTAAATCAAGTCAGGAATCGGAAATTCTGCTGCAGAAAATCCATTACCTAACTTATAAGTTTGCCCTTGAATGAGATTGGAACCTGGCTTTAAACCAAATGGTGTAAAACGTACGATCTCTAAATCAAAAGAAGCGGCAGCTTTGGCGAGCTGGCATGTGAATGCCTCTTCATGTTGAGCGTTAAGGGTGACAATACCTAACGTTGACGTCATCTGAAACCACCTACTTTTAACTTCTTTTTTTAACACCTGAAAAACGCCTTTTTGTGATTTTACATTAACTTTGCGCTCCTTTATCATTACGACAGATAGCTTTTCCATATGTCTCTGAGAATGCTTCATTTGCTTGGGATCTTGACAACCACTATAATACGTATAGATCAAAACAATAATCTCTTTGCATGTTTGAAAGGTAGATGACAATTTTGGATATACTGACAACGTTTATCTTTATGATTGTAATAGGGGCAGTCATAGGAGCAGCAACAAATCATCTTGCAATTAAAATGCTTTTTCGCCCTTATCAACCATATTATTTATTTGGAAAACAGCTTCCATTTACACCGGGGCTCATTCCTAAAAGAAGAGATGAAGTAGCGAAGCAAGTAGGGGTAATGGTCATGGAACACCTGCTGACACCAGCTGGAATTCAAAAAAGATTTGAATCGTCGGAGGCAAAAAAAGAGATATTACATACCGTTCATCAATCGATTGATAAAGTTGCAGAAATGGACATATCCGTTGGGGATTTGTTCGAACGATTCGGATTCTTAAAAGCTGACATGAAAGCAGATGAATGGCTTCATCAGTGGTCAGATAAGAAGCTTCATTCATTGCTTGAAAAGTATGATCAACAATCTTTAGCGGCATTGCTACCTGAAGAAATTGATCATAAAATCTCGTCAAAAATACCAGATACAGCAGATTATATGATTAAGAGGGGTATTCACTACTTCGAAAGTGAGGAAGGAAAGGCACGGCTCGGTCATATGATTGATGATTTCTTAAAAGAACGAGGAATGCTGGGCAGTATGGTACAAATGTTTCTTGGAAATTCAAGCTTAATTGACCGAGTACATCCTGAAATCATGAAGTTTTTGAAAAATGCAGAAACAAAAAAGTTTTTAGCAGATTTGCTGATACAAGAATGGAACAAGGTGAAGCGATTGTCTCTTCATGACCTTGATGAAAAGTGGAATGTGAAAGAACTTGTGTTTAGTGTGAAAAAACAATTACTTTCCCATTTCTCTACAAAACTGATCTTAGACAAGCCAGTTGGAGTTTATGTGAGTGCTGTAGCAGAAGATCTCAAAACACAATTTGCGCCAGTGCTCATTGACAAAGGGATAAAAGCGGCATCAACTGCTCTAGAGGGGTTGCTCTCAAAGCTCCAATTTGAAGAAATCATTCGTGAGCAAATTGAACTTTTCCCACTTGAAAAGATGGAAGAGCTTGTTGTCAGTATTTCGAATAAAGAGCTGAAGATGATTACGTTTTTAGGCGGTTTTTTAGGCGGATTGATTGGAGCTATTCAGGCTATTTTCGTCACGTTAATTTAAAGAAAACTAGAGAAATTTAAATGAATTCTTTGTATATATGTGAAACGAAAGCCATAGTTTGTTATAGTGAAGTGGTGTCCGTCGAGGATATCGGCGATAACGGATAGAAAGGAGACATAACATGTCTGTAAATCTTTATGATGTTGCATATGACCTTGAAAAAGCACTGCGTCATAGCGAAGAATATTCCACTCTAAAAAATCTTTATGATGAGGTAAACGGGGATGAGTCCTCTAAAAGAATGTTTGAGAATTTCCGTGATATTCAAGTAAACCTTCAACAGAAACAAATGACTGGGCAAGAGATTACGCAGGAAGAAGTTGAGCAAGCTCAAAAAACAGTTGCACTTGTTCAGCAACACGATAAAATCTCTCAGTTAATGGAAGCAGAGCAACGCGTCAGTGTGCTTATCGGTGAATTAAATAAAATTATCATGAAGCCACTTGAAGAGCTTTACGGAAACGCAGAGGAAAATTAATTGAAAGGGCGATGGAATTCGCCCTTTTTTTATTTGTGCATTCTCCAATACGACTTCAAAAAAAGGGTTGTCGAAGTTCGGGAATTCTGCGATAATACTTATTGAAAGTGCTTTCAATAAGTGCTTTTCTGATCAATTGGGTGCGTTTCACTTGGGCATTATGGTGGTTGGCCAGACAAGAGAGAAGCGCTTCTGGGAGAAACACAAAGCATAAGGGGATCTGATATACGCAATGCTTTGGTGTGTGAAAGATAAAGGGGATCATGGGGAGCTTCATCACTCCATTGTGACGCATCCAAACCATACATATAAAAAAGCCTAGGGGTAGGCTTTTTTTATTTACCTTATTGATCCATCAACAGCTTAGACTTCAACTGCATGTTCTAAAGCGTCCAGTTAGGGCATATCCTCATCGTAAGTACAGTCATCAAGAAGGGGGATGCCTCAGTGTCTAAAAAATTACTTGCACTCAATATAGATGGGACTTTATTACGTTCCAATGGGAAAATTCATTCCGCTACAAAAGAAGCTGTGGAATATGTTAAGAAAAAAGGGGTTTATGTGACGATTGTGACCAATCGACATTTTCGCTCAGCTCAAAAAATTGCGAAGGCGTTGAAGATACCATCTTCAACACTTGTGACCCATAGTGGAGCGTTTATAGCAGATAAACTTGATGAACCATTTCATGTGAAGAAATTAACGGAAGAAAAAACATTTAATCTTGTACAAATTCTTGAAAGCTTTGATTGTAATGTACGCTTACTCCATGAAAAGTTCTCCATTGGGAATCGGAAAAAAACACAATCTCAACTCATGGGGAAAACATTGATTCATCCGTCTGATCCGATCTTCTATCCAGTTCAGTTTGTCGAATCACTAAGTGATATGCTGATGGATGAGCCGGTCAGTACGCCTGTAATTGAAGTGTATTCGACAGAGGCGCTACAACCTGAAATTCATCAAACCATCCAACAAGCTTTTCCGTCGGTTGACTTGATCAAGATAAGTGAGGAGAAAATGAACATCGTTTGTAAAGGTGTTTCTAAAGAAGCAGGTCTGTCTCTTTTAGCCTCTGAGTTAGGTTGTACTTTAGATGATATGGTCGTCATTGGTCATGGTACAGATGATATTCCAATGCTTGAACTAGCTGGGTTAGGTGTCGCAATGGGAAATGCACCTCATTCGGTCAAACGTAAAGCTGATTGGGTGACGCGTTCTAACGATGAACAGGGCGTCGCTTATATGATCAAAGAATATTTTAGAATGCAGCAAAGGGAAGGGTTTTTGCATCAATTTGATATGAAACGATAATGAGTAGAGGCCTTGTCATTATTGAAATGACAAGGCCTGCGTCTTTTCCCTTCATTGCTTTTCTTATATGAATTTTGTAAAATGAAACAAGTTTGAAGGTAAAGGTGATTCGATGCGAATTTTAATTAAAGGGCTGTCAGATGAACGATTTCATCGCCCACTAGTCAATATTGCAAATTTATTTGAAGAAGATAGTGAAGTGTTACTTGATCAACACGGATCAGACGAAGGTCTAGTGATGGTGTTCAGCTGGAAAGAAGAACATGGAATGGTTGAGGTAGCTGGTCATATTGCTGGATCGGATATGAGTCATCGTTTCACAAGGGATTTGCCAGAAGGTATGAGTGAAAAGGAACACTGGAAGCAAATCAAAAATACAGTGCTGTCAGTTTATTTACATTTACTTCAGGCGTATACAGGGATCACGCAAAAATGGGGGATTCTCACAGGAATACGTCCGACGAAGTTGCTTCATAAGATGCTTAGAGAAGGCATGACGAAGGAACAGGCACATGCTGCGTTAAAACGTGATTATTTGATTCATGATGAAAAAATCAATTTGATGCAGGAGATTGTCGATCGCCAGCTTGAAGCCATTCCTGATCTATATGACCTTCAGCAGGAGGTCAGTATTTATATTGGGATTCCTTTTTGCCCAACGAAATGTGCTTATTGTACGTTTCCTGCTTATGCAATTAAAGGACAAGCTGGCCGAGTCGGAACATTTCTCTTTGGCCTGCATTATGAGATGCAAAGAGTAGGATCTTGGTTAAAGGAACACGGGATCAAAGTGACGACCGTTTATTTTGGCGGGGGGACTCCAACGAGTATTACAGCTGAGGAAATGGATTTGCTGTATGAAGAAATGTATCGCTCTTTTCCAGATGTGAAACATATTCGTGAAATAACGGTAGAAGCTGGGCGCCCTGATACTATTACGCCTGATAAGCTAGACGTGTTGAACCGCTACAATATCGACCGAATTAGCATCAATCCCCAATCATATGAAAATGAAACGCTTAAAGCCATTGGTCGTCATCATAGTGTAGAAGAAACGATTGAAAAGTATCATTTATCTAGACAGTACGGAATGAATAATATCAACATGGACTTAATTATCGGCTTGCCAGGTGAAGGATTAAAGGAATTTCAGCACTCCCTACAGCAAACGGAAGAACTAAAGCCTGAATCTTTAACTGTGCATACACTATCCTTTAAGAGAGCGTCTGAAATGACGCGCAATAAGGAGAAGTATCAAGTCGCAGACCGAGAAGAAATCATACGGATGATGGATGAAGCAGTTGAGTGGACGAAAAAGCATCAATATCATCCATATTATTTATACAGACAAAAAAACATTCTAGGGAATCTTGAAAATGTTGGTTATTCACTAGAAGGACAAGACAGCTTGTATAATATCATCATTATGGAGGAAGTTCAGACGATCATTGGGATTGGTTGCGGTGCAGCAAGTAAATTTATTGATCCACGCTCTGGGAAAATTACGCAATATGCCAATCCAAAAGATCCAAAATCGTATAATGATCGCTATGAGCACTATACGGAAGAGAAGATCGACTTTCTTGAGTCATTATTTGTTTCTCACGTCTAAACACTGCGGTGACGCAGTGTTTTTTTCATTGATAAAAGGGTATGTAAGAGGTAAAAAGCTAAAGTAGGTGTACATATGTATGATGTAATCGGAATTGGGATTGGACCCGCGAATCTAGGGATGGCGGCCTTATTAGATGATGAAGATGTGACGTGTTGCTTTTTTGAACAGGAGACCGAGTTTGCGTGGCATCCGGGAATGCTGATCAAAGGAATGGACTTGCAAGTGTCTTTTCTAGCGGATCTTGTGACGATGGCAAACCCAAGGAGCAGATACTCATTTCTGAATTATTTACATGAAGTGAATAGGCTACATCGTTTTTATACATTTGAACAATTCGATATTCCACGCAGAGAATTCAATGCGTACTTAACCTGGGTTGCAGATCAATTAGCTAGTTGTCAGTTTGGCATGAAGGTAGAGTCAGTGGTGGACGGTCAGGAGGGTTATCTTGTAAAAGTTCGGCGATTGAAAGATGACGCAGTATTCGAATATCAGGCAAAGCATGTTGTGCTGGGGACGGGAAGCAAGCCGATGATTCCTGTGGATGTGCCAGATGCAGCTCTTCCGTATGTTACTCACAGCAGTCGCTACTTAGATCAACAAAAAGCTCTTCACGAAGCGGAATCGGTGACGGTGATAGGTTCTGGGCAGAGTGCAGCGGAAATTTTCCTAGATCTCTTGCAGTATCAAAAGACGGGGCAGCAGCTCTCGTGGTTTACACGTTCTAGTGAATTTCGAGAATTAAAGACTGCAGAGCTTGGTCAGGAGTTATTTACGCCGAAGTATGTGGAATATTTTCATTCACTTCCCTATGAGGAACGGCTGAACACATTGCCTCGGCTGACTGGATTAAGAAATGGTATAGATGCATCGACACTTTCTCGTATTTACCAAGAGCTATATCATCGCTCTGTTTCAGGAGAAGACCCACCTGTTCTCATTCAACCGATGACAGAACTTAAAGAGATTCACATAACAGATCACACGCAACTGGAGCTACATTTGAAGCAGTGGCAAATCAATAAAGAAAAGAAAATGAAAACAGATCAGGTAGTGCTAGCTACAGGGTACAAGCCAAATATTCCGACATGGTTTCAAGCATATGAGCCATTGATTGAATGGGAAAGTGAAGATCATTTTAAAGTGACAGAGGATTTCAGGCTTGTGTTCAAAGACAAGCGTTCTCACCATTTCTTTACGTTCACACATCTTGATCATTCACACGGAACGGCAGCGACCAATTTGAAATTGTCCACTTATCGAAACCAAAAAGTGATACAGACCATTCGCGGAGAAAAGGAAACTCCTAAGAAGCAAGAAACAGCCTTTCAGCAATTTAATGAATGAAAAGGGTTCGAGCAAGAGCCCTTTTCATTATGAATGCTCTTCACGAAATGGCTCCTACAATGAGAGAATGCTCACTCTTGTCCGAGAAGCATTCAAGATGATGAACCCGATCAATTGATCTAAGAGTTTTTTGTTCAGAGGAAAAGGAATTACGTGTCGGAACAGGGAAGTAGTCATTAGCTCAAATGAAAGAGGGGGAATGATTGATGACGTACATCCATTGTCAGTTGAATGGTGATATTTTTGAAATCGCTTTCAATAGACCTGAAGCATATAATGCGCTTCATGCTGACATGTTTGCTGAACTCAAAGAGGCATGCGATAGAGCGGCTGAAAGCAGTGCGAAAATCGTTGTGATGAAGGGGATAGGAAAAGGGTTTTCAGCAGGTGGAGATATTGGGATGATGTTAAAGCAAGAGCGTGAAGAAGATTTTCATCGTGTCATGGATTTAATTGAGGGAATCACGCTATCTCTTGCCAGCATGCAAAAAGTGACGATTGCACTTGTCCACGGGGCAGCGGCAGGTCTTGCTTTTAGCTTTGCACTAAGCTGTGACTATTTGTTCATGCATGAGGAGGCAAAGCTGGCAATGAATTTTAATGGAATTGGGTTAATCCCAGATGGTGGCGGCCACTTTTTCTTAGCAAAAAGAGTTAGCGAACAAACCGCTAAACAATTAATATGGAGCGGCAAGAAGCTATCGGCAGAGGAAGCGCTCCAGCTCCGCTTGGCAGATGGTGTGTTTCAGGAAGAAGTCGATACATATCAAAAGACGTGTGTGAAGCCATTTCTAAACATGCCACTTCAAGCATTTATTGAAACAAAGATGATTTATTTCCAGCAATCAGAGTCACAGTTGTTAGCAGTTCTTCAAAAGGAACGCGCGTCACAGGCAAGACTAAGACAAAGTCATGATCACAAGGAGGGCATCCAAGCCTTTTTAGAAAAAAGGCCCCCTGTGTTCGAGCGAGTATAAAGCAATGATAGGGCCGGCAAAAGCCGGCTTTTTTTATCGTTCAAATAAAAGAAGTTTGCCGGCATTATCTACGAGCCGGTGAGAGTGCTTCATATAATTCTTTTCGTTTAACCGATGACGTCCTAATTCTTTTGCCAGTTCATCACTTTCAGTCGTTATTTTTTCATTTAATAATGTTTCACCTGATTGATCAAATACAGTCAAAAAGTATGTCTTCTCCATCACCTATCATCCTCTCTTCTATTTTTTATGTAATTACACAATGGTTGTAGCAAAACCTCTTTTTTATCTTAAAAAATGTCTTTTTCTGAATAAGAGTGATAGAACGTGCATTCGTAAAAATAGCGTGATAAAATATGGACAACTACAGTATCGTACAAGGAGATAGACGTTTGACTAAGTTAACCTTTATCCATGCCGCAGATCTTCATTTAGATAGTCCGTTTGCGGGAATGTCGAATATACCAAGCCAAATATTTAAGCGATTAAAAGAAAGTACATTTCAAAGTGCCAAGAACATGTTCGATCTTGCCATTGATAAAGCAGTAGACTTTGTGCTGTTAAGCGGAGATCTATTTGATGAATCGAATCGTAGTCTCAAGGCGCAGCTTTTCTTAAGACATCAGTTTCTCAGGCTGCAAGCGCAAGGGATTGATGTGTTTATTATTTATGGAAATCATGATCATTTAGGCGGTGAGTGGACACCGATTGAGTGGCCAATGAATGTACGGATTTTTTCGACCGGGACAACAAGTGAGCATTCGTTTCATCGAAAAGGACAGCTTGTCGCAAGTATTTATGGATTTAGCTACATAGGGCGAGCGGTCTATGAAAATATGACATCTCATTACTTAAAAACAACAGAAGCCCCATACCATATTGCGATGCTTCATGGCACATTAGCGGGGCAAGAAGGCCATGATGCATATGCACCATTTCAGCTTCAGCAACTGTTGGCGCGAGATATGGATTATTGGGCGCTTGGTCATATTCATAAGAGAGCCGTTTTACATGAGGAACCGCTAATTATCTATCCAGGGAATATACAGGGCAGGCACATAAAAGAAACCGGAGAAAAGGGCTGCTATTTGGTCCATCTCTCTGAACAGTCTGAGACAGCAGAGTTCCACAGTTGTGCGGATGTGATGTTTGAGACAGTTGCAATTGACATCTCCCATACGTTACATATGACAGATCTTGTTACGCTTGTGGAAAGCCGGATCAATGAGCTGAAAGAGCGGAGCATCCCTCAATTTGTCAAAATAGAACTAACTGGTGATGCCCCTGAATACGTTGAACGAGCGCATCTTGAAGTGTTGGAGGAACTGATCACCGTCTTTCATGAGCAGGAAGAAGAGGAAGAAATTTTCGTGTGGATCATTTCTATTGATCGTCGAACAAATGAAGATATCGTCTTTCCAGAAGACGCCTTTTTGAAAGAACTCACCTCAGAAATTGCTGGGTTTGATGCGTATGAAGAGCTACTTTCACCATTCAAGCGTCATCCAACCTATAGAAAGACAGGGAAAGCCTTCACAAAAGAGGATGAAGCGGATATAAAAGAAGAGGCACAAAGATTGCTGATAGAACAACTAAAGCAATTGTGAGAAAAGGAGAGGCATGATGAAAATACGTTCACTCCATATTGCGAATTTCGGGAAATTTATCAATCGAACCTTTCACTTTTCTGATGACGGCTTTCAGCTTGTTTATGGTCTGAATGAATCGGGGAAAACGACATTGAAAGCGTTTATTGAATCGATGTTATTTGGGTTTCCTAAAAATAATGTGTACAAGCCAACATATGGTTCTTTTTATGGCGGTTCGCTCACCTGTTCACTTGGTGAATTAGGTATCATTCACATTGAGAGAACATCCGATCGAGGTGGTCAAGCACAGGTAACGCTACCAAATGGTGAAACAAAAGACGAAACCTATCTTCGCACCATATTAAAAGGAACGGACCGCAGATTGTTTCAAGCGATTTATTCATTCGATGTGTTTGGTCTGCAAAATGTACAAGCTTTAAATCAAGATCAAATCGGTGAATTTTTACTTTTTTCAAGCTTGTTTGGCTCAGATGCGGCTTCCAAGATGGATAGTCGGCTATTAAAGCGACAGGAACTACTGTTTAAACCAAATGGCCGGAAGCCAGAATTAAATCAACAGCTTGATCGTTTAAAAGAACTAAGAGGCAAGCTGAAGCAGGCCAAATGGCAAGAAGGACAGTATTCAGAAAAGAGACAGGAACAAACTCAATTAACGGAGCAGATTAAACAGCTTCAAAAAGAAGCTGAAGAAGCACAAGAAGACATGTATCGATTGACAGAACTCATCCGACTTTATCCAAAGATAGAGAAAAAGGTGCAGTTAAAAAAGGAATTGGCTCGTTACCCAGAACGTGTCAAACGATTTAGACAGGAAACAGAACATGAACTTGATAAATTAGAATCACATCTTCATCCGCAAAAAGCCCAATTAACAGCATTGGAGCAAAAATTAGATCAACTCTATACCACACTTGCACAATATCAACCATTATATGACAAAGAAACACGTATAAAGATCAATCGAGTTATCGATGAATCTCCAGATGCAGAACTTATGAGGAATCGCTTAGTAGAATATCAGGCAGAGAGAGAGTCATTGAAACAAAAAATAGAAGAGGCTACATCAAAGCTGAAATGGCAATCTTCAATGAAGCTAAAGCAGATCGACGACTCACTTGATTTTGAGTGGGAATTAAAGGAGGCTGTCGGCCGTTACGTTCGTTTAATGGATCGAAAGGCACAGCTCGATGAACGCTTTGATCATGCAAGACATGAATTAGAAGAAGCAGAAGCCACTCTAAAAGGATTAAAGGAACAAATAGGCGTAAAGCAGGACGCAGAAGGTGAGCGTGCAACAAGAACGCAAGGAAAAGGGAAACAAACGTACGTTCAAGCGTGGTTATTCCCACTAGTGTGGATGCTTGATGCCGTTTTGATGTTCGTTTTATTCTTTTTAGCAACTTGGTGGGTGACTTTGCTGTTTGCAGGATTTTCTGTTTTCATCTTAATAACGATGTATTCGTTATTAAAGCATGCTCATTTGAGACAAGGGAATAGCGACGGGGGTGTTGATTCCTATCACATTCAAACAGCTTCAGCTGAAACGGTTGTGAGGCAAAAGGAGCTTCTTTACGAAAGGATCATCCGTCAATATGAAGACTGGGAAAAAGAGCTAGAACCCATTCAACAACAGGTAGAAGACATGAAAAGACAGCTTGGCTTGTCATCAGAGCTTTCATTTCTCGTAGAAGCCTTTCATGTTCTGAAACAATTAAAAACGAATACAGCGGCATATGAGCAGCTTGAATACGACATCGAAGAGCTCATCGATCGGCTCTCTATCTATGAACATAAAGTGTCGTCTTTAAGTGGGTTACTCCAACGAAATGAAGGAACAATTCAAGAGGTGATGTCCGTCTTCCAAGAGATATTAAAGGATGAAGCGAAAAGAGAAAAGGAACGTCAAGCGTTGAACGTATCCATTCAACATGTGAAGCAGCAGTTGACAGAGGTAGAAAGTGAACTTCAATATTATGAAAAAGAAATGAATGAGTTGTTTCGTCAAGTAGGAGCAGAATCAAAAGAAGATTACCATGTATTGTCCCATTTATCCAAACAATACCGGAAGCAGTTGTATGACTTACAGCAACTGAATCAAGAGCTGCACCGAAGCGGAGGTTTTGATGAGGAAGAGGGTATCGTCAGTGAGGGGCTGCACGTGCTTGAAAAGCAAAGTGAACAAATGAAAGAACATCTACAAGAGATTCAAACGAATGTGGAAAATAAGCAGAAACATTTAGCAGAACTGAACGTGGACATTAGACAGCTTGAGGCTTCAGGTACGGTTTCTGACTTGACTCATCAACTCGCAGTCGAGCAGGAGCATGCAAAGCACCTAGCAAAAAAATGGGCAGCCATTCAGCTCGTACGATCTGTCATTCGTGAGCAATTGAATGAACATAAAGAAACAAGGTTACCCGCGCTCCTTCAAACAGCTTCCAGCTTGATTCACCCACTAACGGATGGTCGATATGAAGCCATCTTGTTTTCAAAGGAAGATGATCGTCTGATTGTGAATAGATCAGATGGGCGAGTTTTCCATCCAGCGGAACTTTCACAAGCAACATGTGAACAAGTATACCTCGCCATTCGTTTGGCGTTAGCGTTGTCTCATCAAAAGGAAGGGCAGCTTCCATTTATGATGGACGATAGTTTCGTGCATTTTGATCATGTGCGCTTAGAGAGAGTACAGGAGTTAATGAGTGACCTCACACGAAGTGAGACACAGCTATTTTATTTCACCTGTCACAATCACATGAAACAAGCAGCAACCGAAGACCAGATTACGTGTTTAGCTGTTGAATGATTGACAAATAATGACGTATGTTATACTTATATGAGCAGAAACATGGAAGGAGCTTTTATTGAATGGCTAAAGGGATCATGACCTATGATGTCGGCGAACAAGTTGACCTGCATTTATTAATTAAATCATCTACTAAAGGAATTGCAAGTAATGGCAAACCATTTTTAACGTTAATTCTTCAAGATCAAAGTGGGGATATTGAAGCGAAATTATGGGATGCAAAGCAAAATGATGAACTCACATATGCACCACAAACCATCGTGAAGGTAGTAGGTGACATCCATCATTATCGCGGGAGAAATCAGCTGAAACTTAGGAATATACGCCCTGTTGCTGAAAACGAACAAATCCGAATCGATGATTTTCTCGAAACAGCTCCTATTCCGAAACACGATATGATGGATACGATTATGCAATATATTTTTGATATGAAAAATCCGAATATCCAGCGTGTGACGAGACATTTACTCAAGAAATATGGACAAGAGTTTGCTGATTATCCAGCCGCTACAAAAAACCATCACGAATTTGTCTCTGGTCTTGCCTACCATGTGGTGTCCATGCTGCATTTGGCAAAATCAATCGTTGATCTGTATCCATCACTAGATCGAGATCTATTATACTCAGGTATTATTTTACATGATTTAGGTAAAGTAAAAGAGCTATCGGGTCCGGTATCAACAACGTATACTGTAGAGGGAAATCTCATTGGTCATATTTCCATTATGGTGACAGAAATTGCAAAAGCAGCAGAAGAGCTAAGTATAGATTCAGAGGAAATTCTGATTTTACAGCATTTGGTGCTTAGTCATCATGGAAAAGGCGAGTGGGGAAGTCCTAAGCCTCCTATGGTGAAGGAAGCTGAGATTCTCCATTATATTGATAATCTTGATGCAAAAATGAACATGATGGATCGTGCGCTAGCGCATGTGAAACCGGGAGAATATACGGAGCGTATTTTTGCACTAGAGAACCGCTCGTTTTATAAACCAACCTTTCATGAATAAGAATGCCAAAACGTCCGTATCAAGCGGGCGTTTTTTTCATAACTTGTCTCCTTTTTGCATAAGCATGTAACACAAGGCAAAAAGACCATGTCCTGATAAAAGGAGGCGTTCAAGCAGATGTTGTTTTTTCCATGGTGGGTATATGCATGTATCATTGGCATTATTTTTTGTGCGTATCAACTAATGACTACTGCGAAAGAGGAGCAGGAAATTGATCAATCCTTTATTGAAAAGGAAGGTGAAATTTTTATTGAACGAATGGAACAAGAGAAAGCACGCAGACGTCAGCATCAGCAAGTGAACGAATCACAGGAAACGATGAAACATGAGGACCATTCAATTGCTTAATCATCTGTTTATACAAAAAAACCCGCTACGGGGTGACCGTAGCGGGGCTTTTCTGTATTATTGGTTTTGGTTCATTGGTGTTTGTTGAGATTTTTCTTTGAACGTATTTTGAAGCTCTTTGTCTTTTACTTTCACATCGGCATCTTTAACTAAATCGTTTAGGACCGATTGAATTTCATTTGTGTCTGATTGCTTTTGATTAAGAAGTTCTTTTTTCAAGTCCGCTTTCATGTCATCGTACTTGCCGCGTTCTTCGGTCTTTTTAATGATATGGTAGCCGAACTGTGATTTCACAGGGCTGCTGATTTCATTCACTTTCAGTTTGAATGCAGCTTTACTGAAATTCTCATCCATTTGGCCTTCTTTCGCAAACCAGCCTACATCGCCGCCTTGTGCTGCAGAAGCCGTATCAGTTGAATATTCAGTCACAAGATCTTCCCATTTTCCGCCTTTATCTAATTTCTTTTCAACTTCTTCAGCTGTTTTCTTATCAGCCACTAAAATATGGCTCGCACGGATTTTCCCTTTTAGATCATCATAATAAGCTTTTACTTCTTTATCAGTGATTTTGATGTTAGCTTTTGCAGCTTTTTGAGTCAGCAGCTCATATTTCACTTGATCTTTGATGAAATCTTTTCCGAATTCATCTTGAAGTTGTTTTAAACGGTCTTCTCCAAGTGTCTTTTTATACTCTTCCATTTTCTTATCGATTTCTTTATCGGATACTTTGTATTTGTCAGCAAGTACCTTTTGTTGAACAAGTAGGTTTAACGCATCTCCACCCGCTTGTTTTTTCAGTGTAGTATAGAGTTCTCCTTTTGTGACATCTCCGGATTTTGTCGTTGCAATTACATCTTTATCACCGCTACTACATGCGCCAAGAGTTAACACACTAACTGCTGTTACAGCTGCTAAAGCTATTTTTTTCATTCAAAAAACACTCCTAATCTTTCCAAATTATTTACCATTGCTTGTATCATAACATATTGTGACACGCTGTAAAAAGAAATGCAAACGGTAGGGCATTCGTCTAGTCAAATTTTTTCGCGCGACATACACATATAGTGATCACAAAAAGGAGGCTGAATTATATGGGAGCAGGATATTCTAATGGATTTGCTTTGTTGGTCGTGCTATTCATTTTGCTGATCATCGTTGGTGCAGCATATCTTTACTAATTAAATTGCTGTTACAGAAGGGAGCCGTTCTGCCTTATGTGGGAACGGTTCTTTTTTTTCAAACGATGACAGGTGCCTAAACGTTTTCAATTTAACTGCATACACTGTGCTTAGAACAGAGGAAGAACTGGCAGGAGGTGTTTTTACATGGGAGGAGAAGTATTTGCTGGCGGTTTTGCACTAGTCGTCGTGTTATTTATCTTATTGATCATTATCGGTGCATCTTGGATTTGCTAATAGATCATAGAACACAAAAAGCTGCCCTAAAAATGGCAGCTTTTGCTTTGATCTTAAATGGTAATGGTAATCTCAACAAATGATGATATGAGTAAGATCAGTATGGATACATTGATAAAGCGGAACACCTTATCATGCCGTTCTTCAGGAATCTCTCTGACAAGGCATAATGTATTAGTAAGCCTATTTATTGAATACACAATAAACGCGGCAAAGACGATGAAGTAAAATAAAACTATCGGAGATCCCCCCTCTCTATGCTATTCCATACTACATTACCAAATTTTTTATGAAAAAGATAGAAGTTGGCTTTAAAAACCTCATGATGAGGAAGTATGGTCAACTAAAATATCAAACTCGTCTTGGGCTTGGTCGATGACACAAGATTTCGGTGCTTTTAGCAGTTTCCATGCAAATAAAAAGTCAGGCAAACAGTAGCCGGCATGAATACTTGCGATGATGATAAAATAGTGTGCGTACATGGGAAACATCATGCCTAATACAAAGTAAACAGGTGAGATGACACAAAACGGGCTCAGTAGTGATAAGAGCATCACCCTTTTTGGCACGAGCTGCCAGCAATTTCGCTTAAATAACGTCATTTTTTTCTTGTTTTTCATGACTGGGATCAAGTGAACCACACGGTGGACAAGCATTGTCGCAAATAACAACATCACAAAAAGCGGTGCGTTGTGACTGCTTAGTCTCGTTTCAGGATGCGTCAGTTGAAAACATAAGAAAGCCATAATGAAAAAGAGTATTGTAAGACTTATTGCTGAAATCATCATTCTTGTATAACCATAATCTTTCTCAAGATTAATGGTCTTCCAACAATTCATTTTTCATCCTTCCAATCTCAAGTATCTTATTGAATATCTCAAGATAATTTACTCTTCTTCAAGATAAAAATCAATGGTTTTGATGAAAAAAAATAAAATGTTCGTTTCATATGGAATTTAGAGAGGAAATGTTGGATTTTTCAAGAAAAAAGGACATAAGGGAGGTTCGTCTCTTTCGTCAATGAGTAATTTCGGCTAAAATAGAAAGACTAAGAGAAAGAGGGAACGTACATGAGGATTGAGGAACGATTGAATCAGCTCGAATATTATATGGAACTTTTACTGACGACGACAGATATGAGCCAGTATCCATATTATGCGCTATTGATTCGGCAGCGCGTAAACAAAGAAGAGGCTAAGGACATTGAGCGTATTTGTGCTGAGCTTTTAGACGAAATGGATAAACAAAAAGCACAAGGTTATGTCATGTTTGACAATCTCCTTGCGCTTTTTGCGGGACAGTTAATTGAGAAGCTGGATGTTCACGAGACGATTTTTGCTCTACATGATCAAGGGCTGTTTCAGCCATTAATGAATGAATTTATAAAGATCATTAAACAATTTGATTTGATTTAATCGTTTTTTCTTCTTCTTCAGCTGAGCCTTCAAGTTCCTCATGCCTTTTCGTGACTTTTCCACGTTCATCCAAAAAGTCTTTCTCAATGTTTGAAAATGATTTTTCGAAAATCTCCATGAAGTCCTCGCCATAAATGTTTCGGATAATACACATCATTTCTAAAATTTCAGGGAACTTTCCGTAAATGTCATGAAGCGGCTGTGCGCCTTTGACAATACCAGTTCTTGCCGGGTCATAATCTTCGAGTAGTTGATGGAATGTCTCTTCGCCTTTTGGCGTTAGCTCAATATATGTATTCCGTTTATCGTTTAACTTTTTAGAAAATTTCAAAAATCCTCTTTCCTCTAGCTTTTTAGAGAAGTTAAACGCAGTTGATACATGCATGACGCCAAATTTTGCAATTTCTGATATTGAAGCTCCTTTTAATTGATACGCAATCCATAAAATATGATGTTCATTAATATTGAGGTTATACGGTTTGATCCACTGCTGCCAGTCTTTTTCAATGGATTTCCAAAGAGCCTTGCTCAATTGAGCCATTCTTTGGCTGAATAAAAGTGCTTCTTTTACATCGAAAGGCTTTTCCGAATGATTCATCCATTTCACCTACTTCTCTATTTGTTGTAATTCTATTATGCCAATAAAATAAAGATTAATAAAGCTGAAAATTCAAGAATTTTAAAAAGTCGTGAAAAACATTGATAAATAACCTTTTTTTCACAAAAAAAGTGCAGGATACGCATCCCGCACACTTTTGTAAACGAATATTTTTTTGTGAGAATATTAGTTTTGTAAGGTTTTCTCTAGTTGTTTGAGTTTTTCTTCAATTTCTTGTATTTCTTTTTGCAAGTCTTGCTGATGAGGTTTGATGTCTTCACGCCATTGCTGAATAGATGTTTGCAATTCAGCACCAACCTCTTTGATGACCTCTGCACTTTCTTTTGCCGTTTCAACTATTTGCTCTTTTAAAGCTTGTCCATCTCTTTTTAATCTTGTCAGCGTATCTTCAAATTTGTCATAGCCATCTTTCATTTTTTCGCGTACATCTCTGCCAGAAGAGGGAGTCGTCAGGAGCACTGCCGCACCTCCGAGGAGACCGCCTACAAATAATCCTGTTAATAAAGAACGTCCACTAGCCATTCAAATCACCTCTAGTCAAATTTTACATTCGCATGTTTTGTCTGAGTGTCAGATCAACTTCATTGAACTTCCATACATAGCTTGATTTATTTTAGCATACTTTTGAAGAAAAGGGAGGGGAGAAGGTTGTCTGTCTTTCTGTTCGTATTTACGTGTATCGTTGTCATATTCGCAGGTGGTTCTATTCATTATATAAGACAGCTTGGGTATGCAGGATCTTATCCACCCAAACATATATTAAAGCAAAAAGCGCTTGTATGTGCGGTAGGTGCAGGGGTTTCGCTTTCCGTTTTACTGCTGACGCTATTTCTCTTATAAAAGTATGAAAAAAACCTCTTCATAGGTCATGAAGAGGTTCGATTATTCGTTAAGCGACTTCTATCATTCTTGCACGCTTTAAAATGGACTGAGCAATCGGGAAGACAAATACCATGGCAATGGTATTAATTACGGTTGCTGGAAGAACAACGCCCGCAAGAAGTGCCGGTAATGCAGCTGGCAATCCAGTGATGAGTAAAGCGACAGATAGGAAAATCACGCCGGAAACAATGGTTCCAATGGCTGTTAATACGGCCGTTAGGACCAATTTGTTTTTCATCTTCTGACAAGATAAGAAAAGGGCCAAGAAGATAAATGCAGTCACTGGTTTATCCACCATATTTGGAATTTGTCCGCCTGGGAAACCAGTTGTCAAAGCGGAAATTGCGCCAGTTACAAGGGCAATGACGACAACATGCTGTACCTTTGGAAAAAGGATGATGCTTAAAAACATCATGACCAACATCATATCAGGTTTCATACCAAAAAAGATGGGCGGGAAAATCGTATGCAAAACGGCTCCCATTGCTGCAAGCAATGACATAATCACTAATTCTTTTGTTTTCATTTCTATGCTCTCCTCTGCTAAGCTCTTATAGGACTCTCCAATAATATGGCTAATCATTTATTGCAAGAGTCAATAGTTCATATTCTCGTTATTATACCAAATGTAATTGAGGTTAGAAAAGCCTTTTTACTCATTTTCCTGTTGGAACTTTTTCATAAAGTCCACAAGCTTTTGGCAATCTTCTAATGAAACTGCATTGTAAATCGATGCTCTGCATCCACCGACAGAGCGGTGTCCAGCTAATCCAACCATTTGTTCTTGTTTTGCCTTCTCCACAAAGGATGCTGTCAATGTGTCATCACGTAGGGTGAATGTGACGTTCATATGAGAACGGCTGTCTGCGCAAGCGTGTCCTTTGTAAAAACCACCACTTTGATCAATCGTATCATAGAGAAGTGCCGCCTTTTGTTCATTGCGGTTTTCGGCTGCTTCTACGCCACCAGCCTTTTTGACGTGCTCAAGGACGAGAGATAGCATGTAAATCGCAAAAGTGGGTGGTGTGTGATAAAGAGAATTGGCTTTTGCATGTGTCGAATACTTTAATATGCTTGGTGTACCGGCTTTTTCTTTCGCTAATAAACGTTTGTGCGCAATCACAATGGTTATACCAGAAGGACCTAAATTCTTTTGTGCACCGGCATAAATCAAATCAAACGAAGAAACGTTTATTTTCTTGCTTAAAATATCACTGGACATGTCGGCGATGAGCGGTATGGACGTACTCGGGAACGTTTTCCACTGAGTGCCGAAAATCGTATTGTTCGATGTGATGTGCAAATACGCACCATTTGTTAAAGCTGCCTCATCCACCTCTGGAATATACGAATAGTTGGCATCTTCACTTGAAGCAAAGACAGACGTCTCGCCAAAACCTTTTGCTTCTTTAAGCGCCTTTTCAGACCAAGCACCCGTTTGAATGAAATGAGCGGTCTCGCCTTCATGTAAGAAGTTCATAGGAATCATGGCAAATTGAAGACTCGCTCCGCCTTGTAAAAAGAGGACCTCATAATCTTCTGGAATGTCCATCAGTTCCACCAAGAGTGCTTTCGCTTGATTGTGGACATGTTCATATTCACCACTGCGGTGAGAAAGCTCCATCACAGACATTCCAGTTTGTTTAAAATCAACAAGTTCTTCTTGTGCTTTTTGAAGCACTTCAAGCGGTAGTGCCGCCGGACCAGCATTGAAATTCGTCGTTCGCTTCATCACAATCTCTCCTTATTTGTCGCGTTAATGGATCAAAAGATAAAACCATCCTATCACAAATTTGAGGAATTTGGAGGAAAAATTTGAATCGTCTTAAATATCTTACGACTCGTGTGGAACGAGGGGAATGATGTCTTGAAAAGGGAGGAAAAAAAGAAGAACCTCATCCTTTAAGATGAGGTAAGTCGCTTATGGATTCCAGCAGAAATCTCTGTTAAATCCTCTGACGTATATTGATCTTGATGTGATTTCCACACAGCTCCAAAACCATCCCCTTTGCCATAACGTGGAATGATGTGCATATGGTAATGGAAAACAGATTGTCCAGCTTTTTCACCGTTGTTATTGAGAAGGTTTAAGCCGATTGGTTCAAATTCTTGTTTAATCGCTCTAGCAATTCTCGGAATGGCTTGGAAATAATGATCGGACACATCTGGTGTCATTTCATAAATGTTTTCTTTATGTACTTTCGGAATTACAAGGGTATGTCCTTTGGTTACTTGACTAATATCAAGAAAAGCGAGCACGTGCTCATCTTCATATACTTTTGCACATGGAATCTCATCTTGAATGATTTTGCAAAAAATACAGTCGCTCACGCCATGTCACTCCTTCTCATTTTTCCTATATCGTATCACAAAAAGTAGCAAAAAAGAAAACAGGACAAGCGAACTCCTTTGGTCGCTCATCCTGCTCCTGCAGAAGAAATGTTGATGGTTTCATTCGATATGCCTTTTGAATTCTATATTCACTCGAATAAAGAATTCATATGCCTACTATTTCTGCCGTAAACACCTCATTTGACGTTTTGATTTGTCATATACATTTAGTATAGGACACAAAAATCAGGGAATCAGTGAAGCAAAACAGAAGCTAAGGTTTTAGATGAAAAAACCAACTTGTCATGCGGTTCTTTGCCTTTAACAAACACCTCATTTACGTATTGGTCATCATGATCATTTCTTCTACATTCATTATGATAACCAGGTCGCCTATTTTTTATTCATGCCTTGTCGATAGGTAAACATTTCAAATTGTCATTTGTTTTTGGTACTATAAAGGAAAAAAGAAAGAAAGGAACGAATACATGTCCCTTCTAACAGTAAAAGATGTCACGGGTGGATATACGAAAAACCCCGTTCTGAAAAATATTTCATTTGAATTAGAAAGAAATCAAATTGTTGGCCTCATTGGATTAAATGGAGCGGGGAAAAGTACAACCATTCGTCATATCATCGGATTAATGAAGCCGCACAAAGGTGTCATAGAACTGAATGGTCGCACACTTCAAGAAGATCAAGAAGCGTATCGTTCACAATTTACCTTTATACCAGAGACACCTGTTTTGTATGAAGAGTTAACATTAAAAGAGCATTTAGAGCTGACCGCAATGGCATATGGTCTCACAAAGGAACAATTAGAAGAACGTTTGCCATCCTTGCTGAAAGAATTTCGCATGGAGAAGCGCCTGAAATGGTTCCCTGCGCATTTTTCCAAAGGAATGAAGCAGAAAGTCATGATCATGTGTGCATTCCTTGTGGAACCAGAACTGTATATCATTGACGAACCGTTTTTAGGGCTAGATCCGCTTGCAATTAATGCCTTATTAGAGCGAATGAATGCTGTGAAGAACAACGGAGCAAGTGTTCTGATGTCGACGCATATTTTGGCGACAGCTGAACGTTATTGTGATTCCTTTATTATTTTGCACGAAGGAGAAATTAGAGCAAAAGGAACACTGTCAGAGTTAAGAGAGCAGTTTAACATGAGAGATGCGACACTTGATGATCTTTATTTGGAATTAACAAAGGAAGAAAGCTATGAGTAAAACAACGCAAACCATTTGGGCATCTCGATTAGAGGAATACGTACAGGAAACAAGAAAATATTTGAAGTACATGTTCAATGATCATCTTGTCATTGTGCTGATTTTTTTCCTTGCAGGCGGGGCAAGCTGGTATAGCCAGTGGCTAAAGAACATTCCATCTCAGTTTCCGTCATTTTGGGTGATGGCGGTTGTTTTCTCTTTTATTTTGACAAGCTCCTATGTGAGAACGTTGATTAAAGAGGCAGACTTGGTGTTTTTGCTTCCTCTTGAAGGGAAGATGGAGCCGTATTTAAAAAGGGCATTCAATTTTAGTTTTATTTCTCAATTGTTTCCTTTGATTGCCGCCTCCATTATTGCACTTCCTCTTTATTCGGCTGTGAGCTCAGGAGATCTTATGCTTTATGTGCTGATTTTTGCGCAAATGATTCTAATAAAGGCCTTGAATACAGCGATTCAGTGGAGGATCACTTATTTTCAAGGAAAACACGTCAGAAGGCTTGATGTAGCTCTTCGTTTTATATTGAATACGCTTCTTGTTTTAAGCGTACTAAAGGCAGCTTATGTGTTTGCAATCGTTCTTTATATCCTATATGCCATCTATCTGATTTATTTAACAAATGCTGTCAAAAAGCAGCCGTTTCAATGGGAACTACATATTACAGATGAACTAAAGCGGAAACAACGCTTTTATCGTTTGGCGAATTTATTTACCGATGTGCCCCATTTAAAGAAACAAGTGAAAAGAAGAGTGTATATGGATTGGCTCTTGCAGTTTGTTCCTTATGAACAGCGCAACACATTTTCCTATATGTATGTGAGGGCATTTTTACGTTCAAATGACTATTTTGGTCTCGTATTAAGATTAACGGTGGTGTTTGTGCTTATCATTTTGTACACAGGTGCAACAGAATGGATCGGTGCTTTACTTGTGTTATTCACAGTGTTTATTACAGGCGTACAGCTCGTACCGCTAACGAAGCACTTTGCTCATCTTTCCTTACAGGCACTTTATCCAGTTTCTCAAAAAGAAAAGAATCGAAGCTTTTTTGTTCTTGTACGAAATGTGCTCATCATCCAGTCGATTCTACTTAGCTGCGCTTTGTTGCCAGCAGGTGGATGGACAGGAAGTGGGCTTGCGCTTCTTCTTTCGTTGGCATTTGTGCTCGTCCTTTTCAAACCATATGTACAAAGTCGATTAAAAAAGATGAGATAAAGGAGGGGCCGGATGAATGCAGCTGAACGGCAGTTGTATGAAGAAGCCATTCTTTTCCGAACAAGGTTTTTAAGAAAACCTTCAAAATTAGAGCGATTTTCAAAAGGAGTTCAGCAGCAAGTAAATCGCCGAATTCCCGCTAAGTTCCACGAAGTCATCACAAGTGCGATGAGAACAATGGTTGAATCTACCGTATCAGGTACACATTTCACTTCATTTTCGGTCATTGATGAGCAATTATCCATTACTGAGCGTAATGAGCTGGCAAAGGATAAGGTGAAGTATTATCAAAAAACGGCTGCGATCGAAGGAATAGGAACGGGGGCAGGCGGGTTAATACTTGGAATGGCGGACTTCCCGCTTCTATTGAGTATTAAAATGAAATGTCTTTATGAATTGGCGTGTATTTATGGTTTTGACTTGTCTCAAAAAGAAGAAAGACTCTTTTTGCTTTGTATCTTTCAACTTGCCTTTTCAAGTAGCAAACACCGTCAAAAAATGATGAAGGTCATAGACGAGTGGGAAACGAGCCGAGAAGAAATGGATTGGTATAGCTTCCAGCAGGAGTATCGTGATTATATCGATCTTGTGAAGCTGTTTCAATTGATGCCTGTAGTAGGCGCTGCCGTCGGTGGGGTGGCAAATCACCAGCTGACTGGACAGCTCGGAGAAGTCGCACGTCATGTATTTCACTTAAGACGATTTAAACATATGAATTGAAAAAGCCGCTGACGATCAGCGGCTTTTATGATTCATCGTAGGAAAGGACGGCATGAGCCAGTACTTTCGCTGCAATCGGCATGGCTTTTTCATTGATATCGAATTTGGGATGATGATGTGGGTACACCTCGTGACTATTTTCTGGCATGGCCCCTGTGTAAAAGAATGTACCAGGCACATGCTGTAAGTAGTAAGCGAAATCTTCTCCACCCATTTGGGTTGCCGCTTCTTTTACCTCTAGGACGCCCTCTGTTTGTTTCGCAATTTCAGCAATATATTCTGTTGGTTTCGGGTGATTTTTGACAGCAGGATAACCTCTGACATATTCATATGTGTAGGAGGCATCGTGCATGTGACACACACCTTTTATCACCTGTTCAATTTCATGTTCAATGATTTGTCTTGCGTTTTCTTCAAACGATCGTGCAGTCCCGGTTAAAACTGCTGAGTCTGCAATCACATTAAAGGCATTCTCGGCAACAAAACCGCCAACTGACACGACCGCAGAATCAATTGGATTGACTTTGCGTGACACAACCTGTTGGAGGTTTGCGACAATCTGAGAGCCGATTAACACAGCGTCTTTCGTCAGATGAGGCTGAGCGCCGTGTCCGCCTTTTCCTTGAATCTGAATGGAGAAGCGGTCGGCGGCTGCCATGAAGTTTCCGTTTTTATAAAGGACGGTGCCACATGGCTCTGATGACCAAAGGTGAGTGCCGAAAATGACATCAACCCCGTCTAAACATCCGTCTTCAATCATCGGCTTTGCCCCGCCTGGCGCATACTCTTCAGCGTGCTGATGGATAAGGACGATTTTTCCTTTCAACAGATCCCGATGCTCATGTAATATTTTCGCTAAAACAAGAAGGGTTGCTGTGTGTCCATCATGCCCGCATGCGTGCATCACACCTGCTTTTGTTGAACGATAGGGAACATCCTTCTCATCATGAATAGGAAGGGCGTCAAAATCCGCTCTTAGGGCAATTGCCGGTCCTGGTGCGGCGCCTTCGATAAAGGCTAGCACGCCATGACCGCCAACATGAGTACGTATAGGAATATGTAATGATTGATAGTAATTTGCAATGAAAGCGGCTGTCTCTACTTCCTGAAAAGAAAGTTCTGGATTCATATGGAGATGGCGTCTAATTTCAACCATTTCCTCATATTGTTCATCAAGACGTTCATTGATCCTTTTTTGTAAAGTGGATAATGTCATTGATTTGAAAACCTCCTTCATCTCTTTTCCTGATTGTATGGGAATTATTAGAATCTTTCAACAGAAGGAGATCACAAGATTCACCTTACAAGGACATTTTTTCGCAAGATTAAAGGTGATGATGAAACAGGGAAAAGGGGGAATGGGCGCTTGGGAAGCTGTCCAAATTGTTATAAAACATTTTCTTTCATCGAAAAGTTTCACTTATCTCATACGAGAATGATGATGTGTCCAAGCTGTAAGCACCAAATCACAGAGACGTTTGTCTCAAAGTTCATTTTTTTCATGATCTGCTTGATTCCGCTTCTAGTGATCCTTATTCAGTTGAAAGGAACTTCGCCGATAGTTAAGTGGCCCATCTTATTAGCGTGGATCATGCTGAATTTTTATGTGCTACAGCCGTTGATACATCGGTACGAGATGAAATGAATTGGTTAAAAAAGAGCCCATCTACTGGGCTTTTTTGAATGAAAAAGAAGTGCTAAAAGCTGCACTTCCTTAATTGTCTGTGACGGCATGATAAGAGGTGAGGTAGGCAGGACGAGAGAAAATAGAGCCTGTATCTTCGTTTGGCTGAAAAAAAGCTTCGGATTCTTCAAAGTCTTGAAACGAGTCTTCCGATTCCCAAAGCGTTAATATAAGATAGACTCCTTCATCTTTCTTCGGTCTTAAAACACGAATGGCCCGAAAACCGGGTTGGTGTTCAGAGATGTTTGTTTTATTTTGAAGGGTGGATTCAAACAGTGGTCTGCTTTCAAGCTTAACGGGAATATGATTCAAGGTGACGAAGCCAGATTGGACGAGCTCCCCTTTGGCATCAATCACATCATATGCGTGAGGGGCTTTGAACACAGTCTCTCCCTCTGTTTCATGAAACAGAGTCGCTTGATCTTGACCGACCATATAGAGGATTTTTTCTAGGTGATGGTGTTTTGCGATTTTTTGCAAAAAGTCTTCTGTTCCATATGTGATATAGACATTCATCTAAACCGCCTCCTGCTTGCTAGTATAACAAAAGAATGATATATAATTCTTTGGTAGTCAATCCATAAAACATATTATGAAGCAATATATCCCATACTATCCGTATAAAGGAATGAGGTGACCTAATTTGAAAAAAAAGAAGATAATCATTCCATTAGTCATTGCAGGAAGTACACTCATGCTTTCTTTTATTGGCTATCTGACCATTTTATTTTTAGGAGATTATGTCATTGATGAGAAGAAGCTCGTTTTTCATGCTTCATCAAAAATCATTGATCAGAATGGAAAAGAACTCACCAGTATGTATACAGAAAATCGAGATCCTGTGTCATTGAAAGAAGTCCCTGATAAAGTTGCAAAAGCCTTTGTAGCTGTCGAAGACAAGCGGTTTTATGAGCATCACGGAATCGATGCTCAATCTATCGCGAGGGCGATTTATCGAGATATATTAGCAGGAGGAAAAGTAGAGGGCGGCAGTACCATCACTCAGCAGCTTGCTAAAAACATTTTTCTCACAAATGATAAAACCTTTCTGCGAAAAACAAAAGAAATCATCATTGCGATTAATTTAGAAAAAGATTATTCAAAAGATAAACTACTTGAAATGTACTTAAATCAGCTCTATTTCGGTCATGGAGTTTACGGAATTCAGGCAGCAGCAAACTATTATTTCAATAAAGATGTTAAAGATCTGACGGTCAGCGAAGGAGCTACGCTTGCCGCTATGCCAAAAGCACCTTCTACATACTCGCCTGTTTTACACCCTGATAAAAATAAACAAAGACGAGATACGATCCTGAATTTAATGAACGAACAAGGGTATTTGTCATCTACAGAAACAGTAGAAGCGAAAGGCAGGACACTTGGTATTCATTTGAAAAAGAAATCAGACACACCATGGGTAGATAGCTATGTGGATCTCATCATTAAAGAAGCAGAATCAGAGTATGCTATTTCACATGAACAATTGCTTCAAGGCGGCTACACAATCACTGTACCGATTGATATGAATTTGCAAAAAGTAGCCTATGATGCGATGAAAAACAATCGTTATTTCCCGGGAAAAAGCGGTTCGCCAGAAGGTAGTGCCGTGTTTATTGATAATGAAACAGGTGGAGTGAAGGCGGCCATCGGTGGACGACAATATCAGTCAAGAGGATACAACAGGGTAACCGCTGTGAGACAGCCAGGTTCCGTTTTTAAGCCGATTGCAGTTTATGGTCCGGCATTGCAAGAGAAAAAATTTGAGCCCTATTCCCTCCTTGAAGACAAAGAAACAAATTATGATGGCTATTCACCAAAGAATTACGATGGACAGTACGAAGGAGAAGTAACAATGGTTGATGCGCTGATGAAAAGTAAGAATACGGCTGCTGTATGGACGCTCAAACAGCTTGGCATCGACACGTCAAAATCGTATGTAGAGAAAATGGGGATGGATATTTCTGATCAAGGATTTGCGATCGCACTTGGCGGCCTAGAAAAGGGTGTTTCACCTTTGCAGGTAGCTGGAGCGTTTCATACATTTGCAAATGAGGGAGTATACAAAAAAACATACTTCATTCAGAAAATCACAAATGATGAAGGCGAAACGGTTGAAAAGAATCAAAACAAACAAGAGCGTGTATTTAGTGTGCAAAATGCATGGAATATGACAAGAATGCTTCAGCAAGTCGTCAAAGGTGGAACTGCTCAGAGCGGTTCATATGCTGGAGACTTAGCAGGTAAAACAGGAACTACAACCTATCCAGGTGTGAAAGGGGCCACAAAAGACGCTTGGTTTGCTGGATATACTCCTAGTACAACTGGCGCAATCTGGATGGGGTATGATAAAACCGATCATAGCCACTATTTAACAGGAGGCAGTCAGTATCCCGTACAATTGTTCAAAGATATTTTAACCACAGCCCAGGTGACCAACGAAACCTTTGAGAAGCCAGAAGGAATTCTAGAACTACAATCACCTATCCGTTTAGAAGGGCTATCAGGTTTTGAAGCTCGCTATGTGTTTAAAATCAAAGGATTGTTTACATTAGAGCTGTCTTGGAATGAGCAGGAGGATAAACGGATAGAATATCGCATCTACGAAAAGCGAAACGGAAGCGAAACGATGATTGACACAATAACAGGCACAAACAGTTACTCAATGCCGTATGCCAATGTGTTTTCAAATGCGGAATATCGGATCGTCCCGTACAATACCCAGACGAAAGAAGAAGGTGAAGGCAGTACTTATGTCAAGCCAGAGACTTTTGGACGTTAATATTCGGCGAATTTTTGAACATTGAGCCGCTTTAGTATACCGTGCCATGAAAACACGGTATAGTTAAAGCAGTGTTTGAGCCTTATACAAGAGAGTGTGAGGCGAAAGGTGGAATGAAAGGTAATGGGAAAAACGAAAGCTTTTAATGACACGTTTTTGAAGGCGTGCAAAGGGGAAAAAACAGAACATGTACCGGTTTGGTATATGAGACAGGCGGGACGCTCGCAGCCTGAATACAGAGCCCTCAAAGAAAAATACGGGCTGTTTGAAATTACGCATCAGCCAGAGCTTTGTGCTTATGTGACAAGACTTCCAGTAGAGCAATATGGTGTAGATGCCGCTATTTTATATAAAGATATTATGACTCCGCTCCCGGCTATTGGAGTGGATGTTGAAATTAAAAATGGAATTGGACCTGTGATTGATTCACCGATTCGTACAAAAGCTGATATAGAACGTCTAGGTGAACTTCATCCTGAAGAGGATCTATCCTATGTGCTTGAGACGATCAAGCTTTTAACGACGGAACAGCTGAATGTCCCACTTATTGGTTTTGCAGGTGCGCCATTTACAATGGCTAGTTATATGATTGAAGGCGGCCCATCAAAAAATTATCATAAAACAAAGGGTCTCATGTACAGTGATCCAGATACTTGGATGCTTTTAATGAACAAATTAGCGGATATGACAATTACGTACATTCGTGCGCAGGTGAAAGCAGGAATCAGTGCATTTCAAATTTTCGACTCTTGGGTTGGTGCTTTAAATGAAGCAGATTACCGAACGTTTATTAAACCGGTCATGCAACGTATTTTCACAGAGTTAAGAAATGAAAACGTGCCAATGTTGATGTACGGCGTGGGTGCTAGTCATCTTGTGAAAGAATGGCATGATTTGCCGATTGATGTCGTGGGTCTTGATTGGCGTATCAGTGTAGACGAAGCACGAAAAGAAGGGTTAACGAAGACGTTACAAGGTAACCTTGATCCATCTCTCTTACTTGCTCCTTGGGAAGTCATTGAAGGAAGAGCAAAAGACATTTTAGACCAAGGTATGAAATCAGATCACTTCATCTTTAACCTAGGTCATGGGGTATTCCCTGATGTGTCACCAGACACGCTGAAGAAGCTGACAGATTTCATTCACGACTATTCTGCTAAGCATAAAAAAACATCCATCTAAACGATTTCAAACGATCTGAAGGAGTGTAGGTTGTGGAGAAAAAGAAAATGGGGCTTCTTGTCATGGCATATGGCACCCCTTATCAAGAAGAGGACATTGAACGTTACTATACACATATCCGTAGAGGCAGAAAACCTGAGCCAGAGATGCTGCAAGATTTAAAGGATCGATACAAGGCAATCGGCGGTATTTCTCCTTTATCTAAAATCACAGAACAGCAGGCGAATGGTTTGTGTGATCATTTAAATGAAATGCAAGATGACATTGAATTTCAAGTCTACATTGGTTTAAAACATATTGAGCCATTCATTGAGGATGCTGTTGCACAAATGCATCAAGATGGCATGACAGAAGCAGTGAGTATTGTCCTTGCGCCGCACTTCTCAACGTTTAGCGTGAAATCTTATAACAAACGTGCGCAAGATGAGGCAGATAAACTTGGCAATATCAAAATCACTTCTGTTGAAAGCTGGTATGATGAGCCAAAGTTTGTGGACTATTGGATAGAACAAGTGAAAGACACGTATGCATCCATGAGTCAAGACGAAAGAGAATCTGCCGTCCTCATCGTGTCTGCACATAGCCTTCCTGAGAAAATTATTGCTGCAGGCGATCCTTACCCTGACCAACTAGCAGAATCGGCTAAAATGATTGCAGAAGGTGCGGGGATTAAGCATTATGAAATTGGCTGGCAAAGTGAAGGTAATACGCCTGATCCTTGGCTTGGACCAGACGTGCAGGATTTAACCAGGGACTTATTTGAACAAAAAGGTTATAAAACATTCGTCTATGTGCCTGTTGGATTTGTAGCAGATCATCTTGAAGTGTTGTACGACAATGATTATGAATGTAAAGTCGTGACAGATGAAATCGGTGCATCCTACTATCGCCCAGAAATGCCAAATGCAAAACCTGCATTTATAGATGCGCTAGCCACAGTTGTTTTGAAGAAACTTGACGAAAGCAAGTAATTATATAAAAGAAGGCGATCATATGCATGACAATCAAAAACACCTTGTCATCATTGGCGGTGGCATCACTGGTTTAGCCGCCGCCTTCTATTTGGAAAAGGAAGTCGAAGAAAAAGGGCTTTCTGTCCAAATATCTCTGATTGAAGCAAGCCCTAGGCTAGGTGGGAAAATACAAACATTATATAAAGAGGGCTATATCATTGAACGCGGACCAGATTCATTTTTAGAAAGAAAGGTCAGTGGACCGCAGCTTGCAAAAGATGTCGGTCTCTCCGATCAGCTCGTGAATAATGAAACTGGGCAAGCGTATGTCTTAGTGAATGAAACGCTTCATCCGATGCCAAAGGGCGCTGTCATGGGAATACCGACTCAAATTAGTCCTTTTATTACAACAGGTCTCTTTTCAGTTGCAGGAAAAGCCAGAGCGGCGATGGATTTTGTTCTGCCAAAAAGCAAACAGACAGAGGATCAGTCTCTTGGTGAATTCTTTAGAAGACGTGTTGGCGATGAAGTGGTCGAGAATTTAATCGAGCCACTGCTTTCAGGTATTTATGCTGGTGACATTGACCGACTTAGTTTAATGTCAACCTTCCCGCAGTTTTATCAAACAGAACAACAGCACCGCAGTTTGATTTTAGGGATGAAAAAGTCTCAGCAGCATGCAAATGCGCAGCAAGTGACAGCGAAAAAGCAAGGACAGTTTCAAACGATTAATCAAGGATTGCAAGCGCTTGTTGAAGCGATAGAAAGCAAGCTCAAGCGGACAACGATTTATAAAGGCACAAAAGTCACGCAAATTGAAAAAACAGATAAAGGCTATGGCGTTCAATTAGATAGCGGCCAAACGCTCTATGCAGACTCAGCCATTGTCACCACCCCGCACCAATCCACCTATTCCATGTTTCCAAAAGAAGCAGGGCTAGATTATTTGCATGAGATGACATCCACTTCTGTAGCAAATGTTGCGCTCGGATTTAAAGAAGAGGACGTTCATAATGAGTACGATGGTACAGGTTTTGTCATTTCTAGAAACAGTGATTTTTCGATTACTGCCTGTACGTGGACGAACAAAAAATGGCCGCATACGGCTCCTAAAGGAAAAACATTGCTTCGTGCATATGTCGGAAAAGCTGGCGATGAATCGATAGTCGAACAGTCAGATAGTCAAATTGTCAGCATTGTGCTGGAAGATTTGAAGAAAATCATGGACATAAAAGCGGATCCAGAACTGACGACGGTGACCCGATGGAAGACCAGTATGCCGCAATATCATGTCGGCCATCAATCACATATTTCGGACATGAGAGAGACGTTTAAGCAATCATATCCTGGTATTTATATCACAGGTGCTGCTTTTGAAGGTGTTGGCATTCCAGATTGTATTGATCAAGGAAAAGCCGCCATCAGAGAAGCCGTATCTTACCTATTTTCATCATGAGAAACTCCCTTTCCGGTCATGGAAAGGGAGTTTTTTTATGCTTTTTATATTAAGAAAAGCGCATTGTTCAATCAACTTCATCAAAGGAGTTGCATCTGTGGAATGGATTGTGGTATATTACTTCCTGTACTTAATGACCAAATCGTTCAAATAGTCATATTGGGAGTGAGATCATGAGTGTTGATAGGCGACAAATGATTTTAGATGGAGCAACCAAGGCGTTTACTCAGTTTGGATATAAAGCCACAACGATGGACCTTGTAGCAAAACTTGCTAACGTCGGAAAAGGTACCATTTATACCTTTTTCAAAAATAAAGAAGAGCTGTTCGATGAAATTTTCACTTCACTTTTAATCGAGATGAGAAGAATTGCAGATGAGGCAATTGATGAAGAGAATCGTTTCTCTGAAAACCTCCACTTAGCACTCTTTGCGATATTGGAATTTCGAAAAAACCACCAACTCACAATTAAAATTTTTCAGGAAAGCGCAGAACTAGGTACGTCCGCAGTCAAAGAAATGATTGAAAAAATGGAGCAAATGATCATCCGCTACATTCAAATAAAAGTAAAAGAAGCGGTTGAAAAAGGCGAGATTAAGCCTTGCGATCCTGAATTGACAGCATTTGTGATGGTGAAACTATACATTGCCCTTATTTTTGATTGGGAAAAGAGATATGATCCTTTATCGAAAGAAGAAGTAGCTGCATCATTGGAGCTATATGTACTGAAAGGACTTTCTACAACAACATAATTTTTTTTGAGTTTAAATGACCAAATTGTAAATTTAGTCATTCATCTATGGGAGGAAAACAGCAATGAACTTAATTCGGAATCAATGGAAAGACATTGTGACAAGCAAAAAACTACTGATCCCGATTTTGGCTATCTTATTTGTTCCACTAATTTATAGTGGTGTATTTTTAAAGGCTTACTGGGACCCATATGGGACAGTGGATCAATTGCCTGTAGCTGTGGTCAACTTGGATGAGGGGAGTCATTATGATGGAAAATCCCTTCAAGTGGGCGATGATTTAGTGAAAGAATTAAAGAAAAACGATCAATTTAAATGGCGCTTTATTGATAGCGAAGAAGAAGCGATCAAAGGATTAAATAACGAAGATTATTACTTAATCGTAGAAATACCGAAAGATTTCTCGAGAAATGCAAGTACAGTACTAGACAAACATCCGAAAAAATCGAATTTGAAATACTATACGAATCCAGGCGCAAACTATGCGGCGTCGCAAATTGCGAATAATGCCATGATCAACTTAAAAGATTCGGTTTCAAAGGAAGTCACGAAAAATTACGCAGAGGTCATCTTTGATAACTTCAAAACGATTGCAAAAGGTTTAGATCAAGCAAGCGATGGGGCAAAGGAAATTGATGACGGAACAAAAAGTGCAAAAGACGGCAGTCAAAAGCTAAAAGACAACTTAGCGAAATTAGCCGAAGGAACTTTAACATACAGTGAAGGCGTTCACCAGTTCGCTGGAAAAATGGGTGAACTTCACACAGGGATTCAATCTCTAGACAGCGGGCTGGGTCAACTGTTAACGGGGTATGAAACGATTGATCAGAAATTTGGAGAGCTTGGCTCAGGAATTGATACGTTGAGCGAAGGGCTCAACACAAGCCTTGAAGGACATAAGCAGCTTGCATCTAAAATGCCTCAGTTCACTGGGGGCGTTGAGCAGCTAAACAACAAAGCACAATCCTTTTCAGAAAAAATCAGCGCAGTTGAGAAGGTCTTGTCATCACCTGAATTGGCGAATCTAGAAAAGATGGCACCAAAAATCGATCAGGTGAAAAAAGATGCAAAAGCCTTTCATACAAAGCTGGCTACTGTAAAGAAAGCACTGTCTAATCGAGATGCAAAGGTAAAAAGTATCATTCAAAACAGCTCGATGACTGATGAAGAGAAAAAAGCGGCAATGGAGCAGCTGCAAAGCCTTCCTGCCATCGAATTGCCAGACTTGTCCGGGCTAGAGCAAAGCTTAGCAGCATTGCAAGAATTGCCTGATGCAAGTGACATTCAATCTGCTGTTTCTTCAGCAAAAGTCCAATTACAGCAAGTCAAGCAGCTGCCAAAGAAAACAGAACAGCTTTACACATCGACAGTTGCGATACAACAAGCCATTGATCAAATGACGACTGGTACAAACAAACTGTATCAAGGTGCACTAAAGCTTCAAACAGGTCAAGGTCAATTACAAGAGGGCTTGCAAACTGCAAACGGGAAACTGAGTACAGCGAAAACGGGTGCAGATAAGCTTGCCAGCGGATCAAGTCAGCTGAGTGCAGCATTAAATAAACTAGAAAGTGGTTCAACAAGTATCCAAAGCAATACAACCAAGCTTGCTGAGGGCTCAGAATCGCTTGATAAAGGATTAGGAGACTTAAAGAGTGGTACAGGTAAACTATCCGATAAATTGAAAAATGCCGCAGATGAAACTGGCGAAATTGACGCAGGCAAGGACAATTACAATATGATTGCCAGCCCAGTCAAAACAGAAAATGATACAGTGAAAAAGATTGATAACTACGGAACGGGGCTCACACCTTATATTTTATCTATGGGATTGTTTGTGGGGGCTTTAATGCTAACCGTTGTCTTCCCGATGAAAGACCCTGCTGGAACGCCTAGAAATGCATTTGAATGGTTTGTCAGCAAATATAGTGTGCTCTTACTTGTCGGTATCTTGCAAGCAGTGATCGCAAGTACCATGCTCATCTTTGGACTTGGTCTTGAGGTTGAGAGTCTCTGGCGTTTCTATCTCTTTGCGATTATTGTCAGTCTGACTTTCCTAGCGATCATTCAGCTTCTGGCGACAACTATGGGGAACCCAGGACGCTTCATCGCTGTCATTATCTTAGTTCTTCAGCTTGCAGCAAGTGCGGGTACATTCCCACTTGAGCTCGTACCGAAGTTCTTCCAAGTCATTCATCACCTGCTTCCAATGACGTACACGATCAATGGATTTAGAACGATTATTGCAAGCGGTGATAATCACTATCTATGGCAGCAAGCGTGGATACTTGGTACAGTCGCCATCATCATGATGGGGGCAACAATGGCTTACTTTGCATGGAACGTGAGAAAAATGAAACAAAACGAAGCTTAATGATAAAATCCTTTCTCCTTCCCAGAGAGAGGATTTTTTCTGTCAGAATATTAGACATGTGGAACCCGACACGATATATTTTAGAGAGATGCCTAAAAAAGGCATTCATGGAGATTGCTTTCTGACAAAGGAGGAACTGCCGAATGACAACAGAATTAAATGAGACGATTCAATTGATTCAAAAGCTAGTGTCGATTCCAAGCCCATCAGGAAATACAGAAAAGGTAATCGGCTTTGTTGAGCGTTTTTTACATGATTTGAATATTGAGACGAAACGAAATCGAAAAGGTGGATTAATTGCCACGATAAAAGGAACGAATGATCATGAACACCGTATGTTAACCGCACATGTAGATACACTTGGTGCAATGGTCAAGGAAATTAAATCAAATGGCAGAATTCGTTTGGCGCTGATTGGAGGCTTTCAATATAACTCAATAGAAGGTGAATATTGTGAGATTGAAACCGTGTCAGGCCGTACATATCGAGGGACTATTCTTATGCATCAAACCTCTGTTCATGTATATGAGGATGCGGGTAAGGCGAAGCGGAATCAAGAAAATATGGAAATTCGCCTTGATGAAAAGGTGCATCATGCAGACGATGTCAAAGCGCTCGGGATTCAAGTTGGGGATTTCATCTCATTTGATCCAAGAGTGGAAGTGACCCCTTCTGGTTTCATTAAATCAAGACATCTTGATGACAAAGCCAGTGTAGCATTACTGTTAAGATTAATGCATCGCATTCAAACAGACAATATCAAATTGCCGCATACGACACACTTCTTAATTTCAAACAATGAGGAAATTGGATACGGTGGAAATTCAAATATTCCCACAGAAACTGTTGAGTATTTAGCAGTAGACATGGGGGCGATTGGTGACGGTCAATCAACAGATGAATACAGTGTATCTATTTGTGTGAAAGATTCAAGTGGGCCCTATCATTACGGATTACGTAAACATTTAGCAACACTTGCAGAAGAAAATGGGGTTGATTACCGTCTAGATATTTACCCTTACTATGGATCCGATGCATCGGCAGCGATTAGAGCAGGTCATGATATCATTCACGGGCTCATTGGACCTGGAATTGATTCCTCGCATGCATTTGAACGAACACATGAAGATTCACTTACACATACAGCTAGCCTGCTATACCATTACGTCCAATCAAAGTTGATCACAGCATAAAAAAAAGCCCTCCATTCTAGGGGACTGACCCCTATTTTTGAGACAGGGATCAAAACACCTTTATGAAACAGCCAGTTGCCGAAACTCTTTTGGTGACTGGTTGTTTAATTTCAATTGAATTCGGATATTGTTATAATAATGAATATACTCCCT
>MKZN01000016.1 GCA_001938995.1 Bacillus pumilus
GATTGCCACACACCTAGCGAAGCTAGGCTAGGTGTGTGGGAGGCCTTTTTCATTAAATTTCATTCTTCATACAGACGCTGAAAATAAAAAAGATTGTAGAAAAACATGAGTTTCTCTACAATCTGAGGAAAGGGTCCACCCTTTCCTTTTCTTATGGTAAAAATGTCTGCGTTAATACAGCCTTCCCTTGTTGCATCTGCACTTCTGCATGCGCCCCGTTGATCAGTGTCATTTGTGGCGGAACATGCCCACAATCAATGTCATAAAGAATCGGTATTTGTAATTCTTGAGATAACTCTTCATATATATCTGTGTATTCGTACCCTTCCACAGGCACATCCACTGCACTCCGTCCGAACATGATCCCTGAGCAATGATCAAACCACCCCGCCAATTTTAACTGCACGAGTGACCGCTTCATACTCGCGGCATTTAATGCGCAGTTTTCAAAGTACCATAGGATGGGATCACCTTTTATAAATGTGTCTTGAAATCCCCTCACATCTCCGAAGGGTGTTCCCGCTAAGTGACGTATGACATCAATACATCCACCCAACAGCCTCCCCTTCACAGTCATCTCCTGTTCGGGAATGGAACGCCAGATGGTCGGTTCTGTTAAATGAAACACCTGTTTACTAGGCTGATCGTGTTGCCATTCTCTTTGATACTTAGATGAAGAATACTGGATCATGTCCGCCGCTGGTAAAGTTGAGAGCACGTTTTCCCACATGGCGGTCGTCTGATCAGGTTCTTCACCACGAAGATCTACAAAGTTCGCACCATGCGCAGTTGCAATGCCTGTTTTTATCGTGAAGGCTAGCAGCAGTACACTCGTATCTGAGTAACCGAGTATCCATTTTTTTCGCATTGTTGAGAAATCAAGATGCTCGAGCACTTCAATGAGTAACTGACCGCCCCATGGTGGGATGATATGGTCAATGTCGTCTCTAGTCATCATGTCTTGAAGTTCTTTTGCTCGTACGATGGCAGATGCCGACTTTGCTTTTTCCTGCTGCCACACCGTATCTCCGCATGTCACTTTGTAGCCTCTTTTCTTCATCTGCTCACATGAAAGCTGAAACATCTCATGCAGGGATGGTTGGACACCTGATGAAGGCGCTGTGACACCAATCGTTTGCCCTTTTTGCAAAAGTGGATATTGTATCATTATTGCCCCCCTATCACTATTAACCTCTCACTCTACTCCAAGGATATTCACCTTACTCCTTTGATCGGAGCACAATATAAACACCTAAAAAGATACACAGAATCCCAATAAACGATCGGATCCCAATGTCTTCTCCCAAAAGCAACCAACCGAGAGTTGTACCTACGACTGGTTGAAAAAAGAAAAACAAACCACCACTCGAGGCATCCATGAGTTGAAGCCCCTTATTCCATAAAAAGAAGGCAAGAGCTGTTGAGATGATGCCGAGATAGAGAATACCGCCCCATATCTCTGGCCTTACCATCTGCTCTACATCTAGTTGAGGCAAACGATATAAAACAGGTGGCGTTAATGCAATAAACGCAACGATGATCGCATAGGTTGTAGTCACCACCTGAGGGTACGTTCCTGGAACACGTTTGAGCAGGACAGACATCAGCGCCCAAGTGAATGCAGCGATGACCAACGAGAGGCCTCCCACAAATTCATCTGTTTGAACAGCCACACGTCCAATCATGATCATCACACCTACTGTGGCAAGTAAAATAGATATACACTTCCTTACCGTGATCGCTTCTTTTAATAGAAAGAAAGCAAACAAAGCCATAAATGCAGGTGTCGCAGATGTGATGACCGCCCCCATTTGTGCAGTTGTGTACATGGTGCCAATTTCTTGCGTCACAATGGATAGAAAGTTCCCTATAAGCCCAATCACGACAATAAGCGGTATATCTTTTCGATCTAATCGAAAGGAATAACCGAGACGCCAAATAGTGAATATAAGGACAACTCCAGCAACTGCATATCTCATCCATACGAGTTCAAGTGGCGGTACAACAACTACAGTTACCTTTACAACGACATACATGCCTCCCCAAATACTTGCGGCTATCGCTAAGTACAAAGCACCAATGTATTTTTCATTCATCTTTTTCCCCCCGTTACTGGATATATCAACATTGTGATATCCATATCCGGAGATCCCTCTCCGTTATGGACGGAGGGAGTTTGGTACATCATGTTCAAACAACGGTTTCCATCGCATCATCTTCACCTCAATTGTTTTTATTTTCTGATTATATGAACTTTATAACAACTTTTGGTTCACTTCAATCCTTTTTTCTCTCTATAATGGAAGAGATACGGGCATTGACATGCTGAATTTGTTTACGTATAGTCATTTCAACTATAGATGAACGCATAGAAAAGGAGTAGAGGTCGTTGGATATAGAAGCTAGGAAGCATATTCCTCGTGTGAAACATGACGCGTTTCTCGAGGGAGTGAAAGATTGTGTGCCGACCCTGCTCGGTTATATGAGCATTGGATTCGCATTTGGAATTGTAGGAATTAGTGCGGAGTTAAGTATATGGGACATTGCGCTTCTATCAATTTTTGTATACGCAGGAGCTGCGCAGTTTATCATCTGTGCATTGCTTGTTACAGGGAGTCCTCTTTCCGCTATTATTCTCACAACATTTATTGTCAACTTGAGGCATTTGCTACTCAGTCTCACTCTGGCTCCTCACTTTACACGCTATTCTACGAAGCAAAATATTGGATTTGGTCTATTGTTGACAGACGAATCCTTTGGGGTTGCCATGAATAAATTAGCGCAGCAAGGAAAGCTGAACAATCGATGGATGCATGGGCTGAACCTCACTGCTTATGGATGCTGGATTGCTTCCTGTACTCTTGGCGGCATTTTTGGGCACTGGATCTCAAATCCTGAAGCACTCGGTCTTGATTTTGCCCTTTCTGCTATGTTTGCTGCCTTATTGATTCTTTCTCTTCAAACTGTGCCAAAAAACAAGCTCATTCATCGACTATCACTTGTGTTGTATATGGTGATTGCGATGTTTATTCTGCTTCACTTTGTTTCTTCACACGTGGCGGTTTTGATAGCAACCGTCATTGTTGCAACCATTGGGGTGGTGACAGATAAATAATGAGTAGCTTGATGATATGGCTTATTCTTGGTTGTATGATCGTGACTGTCATTCCTAGGATTGTCCCATTTTTATTTGTACGACGTATTCAATTACCAGAAGTCGTACTCAAATGGTTATCGTTCATCCCAATTTGTATATTCACTGCTTTGATTGCGGAACATCTATTCATCCATACCTCAACAGGGGTCACCGTTCATTGGATGTATCTCGCTGTCTTGGTTCCTACCGTGCTGATGGCTATTTGGACAAAGAGCTTATCAATTACCGTTCTGATTGGCGTCATGCTAATGGCTACTGCTAGATGGTATTTCTAAAGTGAAAAAGCTTAACCGCATGTGGGTTAAGCTTTTTCATCCATTTTCAGAAGATCTATTCGCTTAGTTTATTTTTCACGTCACCTTTTTTATCTTGGAGTTTCCCTTTTGCTTGATCCTTTTTCCCTTCCGCCTTCAGGTTATGGTGATTAGTTGCTTCGCCAAGTTTTTCCTTCACTTGACCTTTGACTTGATTTGTTTTTCCTTTCGCTTTATCCATGTGTCCTTTTTGTTCACTCATTTGTTCCACCTCCAAGTTTGTTACTATTCATTTAGCCTTTTTGGAAGATTTAAAACATCTGAGTGTGCGACGGTTATGTTTCCGGTATGATAGAAATATTGATATTAAAATGAAAGATTGGTGGTTGTGCAATAATGTTACCTGAAAACATGTTCACAGTTCGTGAAGTGACCTATCGTATTCGGTCTGCTGCTTTAGCAGATGCCAAAAAGTTATCAGCTCTCAGACTGAAAATCGATGGTGAAACAGAATACTTAGACCGTGAACCAGGCGAGGCCTTTATTGATGAAGAGGGATTTAAAGCTTTGATCCAAGAGGATTCCAAGCAAAGCCGGCATCTATTTTTGGTCGCTGACATTGAAGGAGAGATTGTAGGTTTTTCAAGATGTGAAGGTCATTCACTCAAACGCTCAGCTCACAAAGTAACATTTGGCGTCGCCGTAAAGAAAGATGTATGGGGCTATAAAATCGGCAAAGAGCTTTTAGCCAAATCGATCAACTGGGCAGATTCACAAGGCGTCCAAAAGATCTCAATCCAAGTGCTTGAAACCAATCAAAAAGCCATTCGGTTATATGAGCAACATGGCTTTGAGATTGAAGGTATTCTAAAAAAAGATAAACTACTTTCAGACGGAACGTATTATGATACAGTTGTGATGGGGAGACAGCGTCCAACCTCATCGACTTACAACACATAACCCCATATCATAGAAATCGCACTGTACACAAGTAGTAACCCCATGACAAATTGAAACGGTCGCTGATAAACGGCAAGGAAACGCTTAAACAAAGAGCCGAATAAACTCCAGCTGAACGTACCTAAAAACCCAATGAATGCAAGAGCCATTGTCAAAAAGAAGACCTGTATATTGGACTGTCCATACGGCAGTACAAATGTTGAAATAACCGTTAACCCATACAAAATCGCTTTCGGGTTGATAAATTGCAGCAACATACCAGGAAAGAAATGATTATAGCGATCCAATGTTTCGTCATCGCTATCTCTACTTTTCATGATTTTGACAGCCAAATACAGCATATAAAAGGCTCCGATGAAACTCATCACCCAGCCTATTTTCGGCATGACCTGTTGAAGAATGATATTGAAGAAACAACTTAAACACAAAATGACGAAAAATCCTATACCAACACCTAAACAAAATCGAAATGTTTGTTTTACCCCATACTTATTTGTAAAGGCCATGGCCATGATATTGTTTGGCCCAGGTGTGAAGCTGGTGACAAAAGCATATATTAGCATGGAAAGAATCAAGATGCCGCCCCCTCTTTTACGTTATATAGACCACAAAGTCTTTATCACGTACATATTACGTTTTATTGTACTATCTGGTCTTTATAAAGTAAATACAGAAAGGAGCTTTTTGAATGGAAGACGTTCAATCGATTATTTCAAAAAATGTAAAACTTCTCAGAGATCAAAAAAAGTTGAGCCTTGAAAAGATGGCAGAATTAACGGGTGTCAGCAAGACCATGATTGGGCAAATTGAAAGAGGAGAATCAACGCCTACGATCACTACTTTGTGGAAGATCGCCAATGGCTTAAAGGTTTCTTTTAGCGAGCTCATCTATGCACCACAGCCAGAAATCAAAGTGGTGCGTAAAGAAGATGGACAGGTTTTAACAGAGGACGAAGGAAGGTATCGTGTGTATACCACTTTCCCATTTGATGACCGAAGGAAATTCGAAGTATACCAAGTAGAAATTGATCTTAGCGGCTCATTACGTGCGGATGAACATATTGGAGGGACCGAGGAATTAATCACTGTTTTTGAAGGAGTGCTTGATTTAACCATTGGTGATGAAAGATACACATTAACAGCCGGCGACTCGATTCGTTTCAAAGCAGATCGTGCCCATGAGTATAAACAGTCGGGGGAACACATGGTACGACTGCAGATGATCCTCTATTATCCCAATTGAAAAAGCTGACAGGTTCTGTGTACCTGTCAGCTTTTATTCTATTTAATTCATACCTGGATTACGGACAGACTTGCATTATTCTACAAGGAGTCACTGCAATTTCTACTCATTTGATTCTCGTGAAACACTTGATGACGGAGGTGACTTCATGAAAAAATAGCTTATCTGCTTTCAACTTTTCCCTCTACACCTTGACGACTACACCTTAAACGTCAAAAAGGTCGATCAAGCCTATAACCACTTGATCGATCTTTGTTTATTTTTGCTCTGCTTCCCAGCGGGCAACTTCTTCTCTCACTTTAGGAGCAACTTCTTTTCCAAATAACTCAATGGCCTTCAGCACCTGGTCATGTGGCATAGAGCCTACCGGTACATGAAGCATGAAACGGGTAATTCCTACATTTTTTCGCAGATGGATGACTTTCTCCGCCACTGCATCTGGATCTCCAACATATAGTGCACCTTCTAATGTTCTCGCTGCATCAAACGTAGAACGTGTATAAGGTCCCCAGCCCCGCTCTCTCGCTAATGTATTCATCACATGCTGTGTGGAAGGGAAAAATTGATCTGCTGCCTGTTCCGTTTCCTCTGCAACAAATCCATGTGAATGAGAGGCAACAGTTAGTTTCTCTGGGTCATGTCCAGCATGTACAGCAGCTTGCTTGTACAGTTGTACAAGTGGTGCGAATTGTCGTGGACTTCCTCCAATGATGGCAAGGACAAGCGGTAATCCTAATAATCCTGCACGTACGACGGATTCACGGTTCCCCCCACTACCAATCCAGATTGGTAGTGGATCTTGAACAGGTCTTGGATATACCCCAACATCCTGAATTGCTGGACGGTGTTTTCCACTCCACGTCACACGCTCTGACTGTTGTAATTTCAACAGCAAATCAAGCTTTTCTTCAAATAATTCTTCATAATCATCTAGGTCATAGCCAAAGAGCGGGAATGATTCAATAAAAGATCCGCGCCCTGCCATGATCTCTGCCCGTCCGTTCGATAGTCCATCCAATGTAGCGAAATCCTGAAATACACGAACAGGATCTGCGGATGAAAGAACTGTCACGGCACTCGTCAGGCGAATATTCGTTGTTTGTGTTGCCGCAGCTGCTAATACGACTGCTGGATTCGATGCGGCAAAATCTTCCCTGTGGTGCTCACCAACACCAAATACATCTAATCCTATTTGGTCAGCTAAGATAATTTCTTCTACTACTTCTCGAATTCGCTGAGCATGACTAACGGTTTTCCCCGTTTGAAAATCAGGTGTTGTTTCAACAAATGTACTAATTCCTAGTTCCATGTGTGGAACCCCCTATCTTATAAATAAGTCACAAATTCAGAGACTGGTTTTCGGTAACCTCTTGCTTTTCTGCTTTCTACTTTCTCTTTTCCGAGCGTGATCATTAAAACAGGGACCAAATCAGAATTGATGTTCAACACTTTTTTCATTGCCTCAGGATCAAAACCAATCATCGGGCACGTGTCCCACCCTTTGTTTTTCGCTGCGAGCATAAATAGCATGGCAGATAACGAAGCATTTCGGATGGCTTCTTCCTTCTGAAAGTCGGTTCCTCGCTGCTCATAAACGCTTATTGTCTCTCTGACCATCTCATCATATTGCTGTGTATTAAGAATGCCTAACATCTTTAATCCTTCATATATATACCCTGCTTGTTGATAAGCTTTTGGATCCCCTAGCACAATAATAGCTGCGGACGCGGAATGAACCTTATATTGTCCATATGCGGCTTCTCTTACTTGTTCTTTTAGTTCATCTGTTTGGACGACGACATATTGTGTATGCTGTAAATTAAAGGCGGATGGCGCCAATTTCACTTCTTCAAAAATGCTATTAAGCTCTTCTCTCGAAATCGAGATATCGGGTAAAAAATTGGATGCGGATCTTCTTTCTCGTACCACTGTATCAAAGCTGAGTGTCATGTTGTTTCCTCTTTTCTTGTAGTTGTTTTGCACCTAGACCGATCTTTTTCAGCAATTCAATGAGCTGCTCTTTTTCTTCCTTGTCAATAAAAGACAAGTTTTGTGAAATGACATCTGTATGTTTAGGGAATATAACGTCAAATATTTGTCTCCCTTTTTCCGTCAGGCATACATGAAATACTCGTTTGTCAGTGGGTGCACAATGTCTTTTTACTAGTTCTTGTTTTTCTAACTTATTGACGTAATATGTAATGCTTCCACTAGGGATAAACAAAATGTCACTAATTCTTTGGACAGGTTGCGAACCCTTACTATAGAGCAGTTCAAGAATCTGAAAATTTTCAAATCCGATATCATAACGTTCAATGTCTTTTTGGATATTTGTAAATAGAACCTGATGGGCTTTCCTCCATACACGAAAAAGCCTCAAATCTAATTCATGTTCATGCTGCACCATGGCAACTACTCCTTTTTTCAAAGAATCCTAATACTAGGATAAATTTATCCTAACACTAGGATATTTACTTGTCAACGTGTTTGTTTATCAAAAAAGACCACTCTCGGCAAGTGGTCTTTTCCTCATGTTTGATTCTGTTTTAAGACGAAGTGCATTTCCGCAATCTGTTGATATTGATTGACCTCTTGTAATAGAAATGTGGATTCTTGATCTGTTGGAAGAAAAAGTGGAATCCCTTTTCCAATCATGACAGGTGCCACTTGCAGGAAGAGCTCATCGACCAGACTTGCTTTGAATAAAGACTGAAGCAGTTCACCGCCTCCTACAACCCAGATATGTTGACCTGCTTCATTTTTTAAGTTTGTGACAAACGATAAGAGGTCTTCACGAATGATATGTGTCCCCTGTTCACTGTTTTGTAAGGTGTGAGAAAAGATATAGGTCTTTTTATCTTCATAAGGAAACACATCTGGCGATAGCTTGAGCACCTGTTCATATGTTTTACGTCCCATGATCAGTGTATCAACCGTTGCATAAAAAGCATCATACGTTGTGTCTTCTTCTCCCTCTGTTCCTATTAACCAATCAAGACCATGATCTTCTCTCGCTATATACCCATCAATACTCATTGCACCGTAAAATAACAATTTCCTTCTCTCACTCAATCCAATCCCTCCCGATCGCCTGAAATAGAACGTACATTCCTGTTTTATTGTAACAGAACAAAAAGAGAAAAAGCATCCTGTTGTTTGAACATTTCTTACGATTCCTGCTCGACTTTGACTAATAGGTCGTACAATGTATGTGCGAGTTTGCTGGCATCGACAGTCATGTCTTCATAAATCCATTCTTCTAATACGCCTACTACACCAGAGACGACAAAAGAAGCCTCAATCTGCTGAACCTCCGTAATATGACGCTTGTCTACCTGCCACTCTTTCATTACTTTTTCTTTAAAAAACGCTTTAAATTGATTGGTCGTCGGACCGTTACGTTTCACAAATAAGGTAATGATGTATTGATTATCTTTCAAATACTCTGTCGTTTTGTTTAAAAATGAAAGCATATCAAGAGGATCCTGACTTGGAAAAGCTTCATCATATAACCCACCCAGCTCATCAAATAATTCTTTCTCTAGCTGTTCATATAAATCAAACACATCTTGATAATGTAAATAAAAGGTGCCTCTACCTAAATCCGCTCGCCTAGAAAGCTCTGACACGGTAATCTGTTGTACCTCTTTCTCTTTTAACAGCTCTAAAAAACTCTCTCGAATCGCTTTTCTTGTTTTAATGGTCCGTCTATCCTTCATAATATCCTCCTACGTTATTAAACAATTCGGCTCTTTCTGTCCATTTTTGAACAAGTCTTCATCTATTGCCGATGTTGGTTTTGTTTTCTTCTTATTATAATAAACACATGTTCATTACACTATATCTGTTCAATAAAAGGAGGCACACTTATGATTCAATTTAGACTTGCTAGAGAAGACGAACTGTACAAGGTCGCGGATCTGTTACATGATTCATTTCAGGATTATTCATTTTTTGAATTATTATGTGAAAACGTACGAAACCGCTCTGCTTTCGCACGTCAGCTTCATTTGATCAATACAAAGATGTATATTCAGCATCAAAGCTGTTTTGTCGGAATTGAAAACGGAAAAATTGTATCAGCTGCATTATTAAAGCATCCGTACCACCCTGAACCAGGTCTTATCCATTACATCCTATCAGGTGGATTAAAGTTGGTCTTCACAAGCGGTATATCGGCGATACAGCATGTCTTTCGCATCTTAAAAGAAGCAAAAAAAGCATGTTCTTCCCTAAAGAAACCTTATTGGTATTTAGAGGCGCTTGTTGTAGCAAAAGACCACCAAGGGAAAAAGCTCGGAAGCCGAATGTTAAAGCAATGTCTGTTTCCGTTTATCGCCAGTAAAGGCGGAGGACTGTTTACACTGATTACACATAACGAGGCGAATCGCCTTTTTTATCGTAAAAATGGGTGGGTGGAGTTTGATGAGAGACTGTTACACGGAAAGGATATGGGCTTAAAAAGTTGGAGCTATCAAACGTTGATTCAATAATGGATCTCAATGGTTCTGCTATAATAGAAGCAGTTCAATCAATGATCAAACTTGGAGGAGAAACTGATGATACGACGACTTGATCATATCGTGTTGACTGTACAACATGTCGAGGAAACCATTCGTTTTTATACAAACGTATTAGGAATGAAAGAAGAGACATTTGGAGAAGGCCGTAAAGCCCTTCGCTTTGGTTTACAAAAAATCAATCTTCATGAAGCCGGGCATGAGTTTGAACCAAAAGCAGCACACCCTCTTCCTGGATCGACTGATTTGTGTTTCATCACTGATTTCTCAATGGACGATTTACTTCTACATCTTCGAAAACAGGTTGTACCAATTGAAGAAGGTCCCGCTAAGCGGACTGGTGCCTTAGGACCGATTGAATCGGTTTATATCCGTGATCCTGATATGAATTTAATCGAAATCTCTCGATATCTAGAGGAGAGTGATTAGCCATGAAACGTTTACTTTTAAGATCGATCGAGGAGACTGATTATCTCGGTATTCAAAAAGGATGCGAGCATGAAGAAACGCTTTACATGACCGGCACAAGGAAAGCGTTCACACTAGAAGAAATCAGAGCAGCCTATACCCGCTTTCTTCAGGATGAGACGAGATTTGACTTCGCCATTTGTTTGCTTGAAACGAAAGAGTTGATTGGTGATGCAGCGATTATGGATATTGACCTCATCAATCGCTCTGCCGGCTTTCGGATTGCGCTACATGGACCAGAACATTTTCACCAAGGATTTGGCACTGAAGCGGTTCGATTGATTCAAGCATTTGCCTTTGAATCGCTAGAACTAAACCGCCTTGAGCTTGAAGTCTTTTCCCATAATCCAAGAGCCATTCGCAGCTATGAAAAAACTGGTTTTCAATATGAGGGAAAAAGGCGGCAAACACTCTATTTCAACGGTGCTTATTCAGATGAAATCATCATGGGCATCCTGCGTGAAGAATACGTTCAAATAAAAAAAGACGATGCTCCATCTTAAGGGGAGTCGTCTTCTTTAAATGATCGGAAGGCTGTTATGATGATGAAACAAACAATTGAAGATAGAATGAGAGACACACTTGATATCGCGAGCGTAATGCCTTCCCATTTGCCAACGAAGAAGCTGATCATCAATAAGCCCAATCCCAATAAAATGATCCATATAGGGACAATTAAGCTAGCGTGAGGATGACTGTGCCTTTTTCCTGACCACCATGAAAGACACAGCAAAACGATCGTAAAAACGGCAGTCTGCAACCAGAACATGTACTTTCAACTCCTATTCTCTTTTTATCATATGAAAAAGGAGGGTCTCCCCATGAACATTAGACCCATTCAACAAAAGGACAATCCTTTCATTGCGGCTATTATTCGCCAGTCATTAGAATCAGCGAATCTTGCGATTGAAGGAACAGCTTACACAGATCCACAGCTTGATCAGCTTTTTGAATACTATCAATCATTGCCACATGCAGCCTACTGGGTTGCCGAAGACCATGGTGAGATCGTGGGCGGCGTAGGTATTGCTCCTTTTACAGGTAAAATATGTGAATTACAAAAGTTGTATTTGCTTCCACAATCGCAAGGAAAAGGTGTAGGTAAAAAGCTGATGGATACAGCTTTGCGATATGCGTCTACATACTACGAGGCATGCTATTTAGAAACTCGGCGTGAATTAACGGCGGCCACTGGACTTTATGATCGATATGGCTTTTCACTTCTTTCTAAACCGCTAGAAGGCTCAGATCATTCTGCTATGGATGCTTGGTATATTAAGACATTCTCAACTTGAATTCTATACTTGCCGCTCCATCCTTACAAGGAGAAAAAAAGCAACTCCTTCATATGGTGTTGCTTTTTTTCATCTCCTTTTGCGGAGTCATCTCGGCAATGTAGATGGCGATAAGAATGAGAATCGCGCCTAGCCATTCCAATCCCTCCACCATTTCCCTTAAGACAAAGAAAGCAAAGACAGTTGCAAAGATAGGCTCTGTCAGCTCTAAAAATTGAACTTTATTTGCCTCCAAATAGGCGAGTGCTTTTGTTGTACAGTAGAACCCACCGATTGTAGGGAAAATGGCTAGTGCGAATAAGGTAGGATACGTATTCACCTCTGGAACAGTCAGACCCTCTACATAGAATGGTATCAATAAGTAAAGGACACCAAACAGCATGAAGTACCAGATAAGCGCCAAGCCACCTGTTAATGTAAATTTTTTAGTGAATACAAGAAATAAACCGTACCCAATGCCTGCAATGCACGCAAATAATGCACCTACTGAAAGCTGACCAGAAGCCGCCCCCTCAGCTATCGCCATCACACATAACCCTGCGGCAAGTAACATAAATACAACAAACGGGACCGCCGCATCATGATAGGCTGTCGTTTCAAAGTAATACAACACAATTAAGAGGTTTCTAACGCTTTATCTCGAAGTCACAATCTAAAAAAAGAGACCTCAATTAAGGGTCTCTTCGTGACTAAATCCTGCATCAGTACAAACGGAAGATTCGTTTAATCACATTTGGTAAAACAAACGATCTTTTTTTAATTTGATTCACTTGAATAACTTTTTCTAATGTCCCATCCATCTTCCTCCCAAAGGAGTTTGATTTCATCATCTACAGCTATCCCGTTATTCTACTGCCCCTTCAGTCACTTTCCCTTTCCAAATCAGCGTTAAGCCTAATCCTAGAAACAGGACAACACCTGCAAATAGAAATGGGAAATGAATATTTTGATCGAATAAAATGCCGCCGAGCGCCGGACCAAAAATTGTTCCGAGGCTTGTGTAAGTAGAGTTCATCCCTGCTACAAACCCTTGCTGATTGCCAGCGATTTTTGATAGGAATGTTGTTAATGCTGGTCTTAATAAATCAAACGCAAGGAAAATGACACATGTGACAATAAGCACAGCCATAAATCCTGATACAACCGTGGACACAAATGCAAGGATCGTCCCGACGATTAAGCATAGCTGAATGACTCTTTTTTCACCAAGAGCATTCACCAGTTTGCCGAAGACAAGCACTTGGATGATGACGGCCACGATGGAGCTGACCGTAATGATAATAGCAATGTCCTGCGGTCCAAAACCGAACTTATGATTTGTAAACAAGCTAAAGACCGTTTCATATGCGGATAATCCAAACGCCAGTACAAACACAATGATGAAAGCGATAAGATAGCTTGGATGAATAGATTTTTTCAGGTCTTTAAAGAAGGTCGAGTCTTGTACTTGATCCATTTGCTCCTCTCGTTCTTCTTTTGTTAATGGCTCCTTCAGCATAAATAAAGAAGAGATGACTGCAATAAACGCTATACCTGCCGCAAAGAAGAAGGGTAGACGTACGCCGTATTCTGCAATAAATCCACCAATTCCCGGTCCAATGATAAAGCCGGTACTAATGGCCGCGGAAACATACCCCATCGCCTTTGATCTTTCTTGCACTGTCGTGATATCTGCCACATAGGCTGTCACAGCTGGCATGATAAACGCCGCACTAATACCCCCGAGCGCCCTTGAAAAATAAAGAACATAGACATGTGTCCCTAACCCAAAGACGAGTTCTGATAGGGCAAATAGGAACAGCCCTGAGACAATCATGATTTTTCTTCCGTAGCGGTCTACCCATCTTCCTGCAAATGGTGATGCAATTAATTGAGCAACGGCAAACGCCGCCACTAGATACCCCATTGTACTACCTGTCAAATGCATCACATTCATAAATAACGGCATCACAGGGATAATGAGGCCAATGCCTAAAAACGCAATAAAGATATTACTTAATAAAATAACGAGTACAGCTTTTTGCTCACGAATCGGTTTTTGCATGGTGTTTCTCCTTTACTGACTCATTTGTTTCTCATGATGGTTGATTCCGTGAATAAACAATGAGATCGCTTCTTTTTGCAATTCTTTTTTTTGTTGGATTGTGTCATGTTTGTATAACACATCTAATCCGTAAAAAACGGACAGTAATATTTTCACTTTTGATTCAACATGCTGAATCGACCAACTGCCGTCTTCATTTCCTTCAAGTAAAATGGCTCTCATCACATCATCAAAGTCGGCATCAATCTTGTTCATCCGTTCCATGACCTCGTCTGATGTAAATGCACTTGCACAGAATTCCTCACTTGCTCTCAATAATGGATAATGAATATTCATTTGACTAATCAGCTCCGCAAATCCAGCTAGCTTATCTATCGCAAGTTGCAACGTTTTTTTCTCCTCATTCCACGTCTCTATCATGACGCGGTGATCCTCTTCCATAATATGAAGAAACAAAAACTCTTTTCCTTTAAAATGATGATAAAGATTGCCTTTACTAATCTCAGCAGCTTCTAAAATATCTCGAATGGATGTTTCCGAATACCCTTTTTTGGCAAATAAGTCACGCGAAGTGGCCACAATTTTTTGCTTCGTTTCACTTTTTCCGACGCCGCTTTGTGTCCTTGTCATGTCGAACAATCCTTTCTAATATGCATTTCTTCAATAGGAATATATGAAACCGACCAGTTGGTTTGTTTTTTCATTATAAATTGACACCATCTATATTACAATCAAAAAGTGAGTCAGATACATGCGCCTCGGATATATTTAACTATTCTAAATATTTAACTATACTTAACCATTTCATTCACATATACTAAAAAAGAAAAGAGGTGAGATCCTTGGATGGAGAAATCATCGATTACAGCAAGAAAATCATTGAGTACTCGAATGCACTAGGATCCATCTATGTAGATGAGTACCGGCGTTTTTTAAAGGATGAATTTGAAGATTTATCAACGAAACAAGAACTGACGCTTGAATTATTACGCACCAAAACGCGAACGATCAATGAATTAGCTGATTACTTCTCGATCTCCGCGAGTGCCGCTAGCCAACTTGTATCAAAGCTAGAACAGCATGGTTATGTCAAACGAGAAATTAATCCACATAATCGCAGAGAGATCATGGTTGATTTTGCTCAAAAGGGTCTTGATTATCATCAGCATACAGAAGAAATTCAGCTACATCTCATTCAAAAATTTTATGCAAAACTTCCCAAGGAAGATTTAAAAACGTTGTTATCTCTTTACGAAAAGATCTATACGATTGCGAAAGAAACACCTTAACATGGTGTTCCTCTGCGAAACATTTAAGTGAACTTAACGATTAAGGGGATGAATAGATGAATGAAGTGATTCATTTACAAAATGGTCGTCGGATTGGATTGATGGAATACGGTCATCCTGATGGTGATCCTGTCTTCTTTTTTCATGGGACACCTGGGTCAAGAATCATGTTTTTAGAAGATGACCCGATATCAGAAGAACTTGGCATTCGCCTCATTTGTTTAGATAGACCTGGCTTTGGCTTATCTGACCCTAAATCTGACCGGACCATTTTAGACTGGGCAAAGGACGTGCAGGAAGTGGCGGATCATCTAGGCATCTCTCGTTTTTCAGTGATGGGTGTCTCAGGGGGCGGAGCATTCGCTGCTGGTTGTGCCTTTCAATTGCCGGACCGCGTCCTTTCAGCCGCTCTTATTTCGAGTGTCACTCCTTTCCAAGACGGCAAGCCGCCTAAAAGTATGCTAAAGGAAAATAAGTTGGCCTTTTTCCTCAGTAAAAGATTTCCTTGGCTTTTAAAAGCAAGCTACCGTGCTCAGAAAAAACTAATTGAGACAAAACCAGAGAAGTTCAAGGCACTGACGAAAAAGGGCAATAAGCATTTACATCCTTGGGATCGCCAATTCCTTCAAACCGATGAGCAGTTGGAGCTAATGATGTTGCATCTAAACGAAGCTTATCGTCAATCTGTAGATGAATGTATTCACGAACCAGATTTACTCACCCAACCTTGGTCATTCGCTCTGAAGGATATACACATCCCTGTTGATCTATGGCATGGGAAAGAAGATACAATGGCCCCATTTGAAGAGATTCAAAAGGTGGCTCCAACCATTCCGAACGTCAAAACGCATTATATTGATCATGCCGGGCATTTCCTTACAGATGTTGATCACATTTGGAGAGAGATTTTGCTTTCTTTAAAAACGCGTGCGGAGCATATGCGTGAAGAACGTGCATAAAAAAAAAAGACCCAGCATGTTTCGGGTCTTTTTCTTAGTTAATATTGTTCATAATAAGACTGAATTTTTTTAGGATCTGATGTTTTTGACAGTGCTAACATGAGCAGAATTCGCGCTTTTTGTGGATTCAATGAATCAGATGAAACGAAGTGATGCTCATCATCCATCTTTTCATGAGTGACAATCCCATTTCCCGCACGACTTGATCTCACAATGACAACGTCTTTTTTCACTGCATCCGTTGCACCTTTGATCGCCTCTGTTGACATCGTTCCATTTCCAACGGCTGCGACAATGATCCCTTTTGCTCCCGCTTTTACTGCCGCATCATACACATACTTTTGATCATTTTGATAGCCATATAGGATATCAACTTGTGGTAGTTCTTTTGTTTTTGATATATCAAATTCACTTTCAGTCGTATGTTTTCTTGTCGGTTCATTATAGAATGAGACCAATTCACCGGCAATCTCTCCAATATATCCTTGTTCAAGTGATTTGAAGGAATCTGTTGTCGTTGTATTCGTCTTGGTGATAAATCGAGCAGATGCAATCCGATCATTTAAAGTGACCATGACCCCTTTGCCCTTAGCCTCTTTTGTGGATGCAATCTTTACTGCTTGATATAAGTTTAGCGGTCCATCAGCACTAATAGCAGAAGCAGGTCTCATGGACCCAACAACCACCACTGGCTTCTCACTCTTAACCACCAAATGTAAGAAATAAGCCGTTTCTTCAAGTGTATCTGTTCCATGGGTAATCACAATTCCATCCACTTTGTCATCTTTTAAAAGATGATTCACTCGTTTTGCTAATGTTAACAGGAGTGCATTATCGACATTTTCACTGCCTACATTCGCTACTTGTTCGCCAGTGACATTTGCAATATCTTTTATCTGGGGAACTGAGGCAATCACTTTATCGATACCTAGTGAACCAGATTTGTACCCCGTTGTATCAGTATCACTATCTGAAGAGCCTGCAATGGTCCCACCTGTCGCCAGCACTTTAATATTCGCTAATGACTTATTACCTGTCTCAACGGCAGAAGACTTTGCTTCCGATTGATTGGTTGTATTCTCTTTTTTGTTTTGATTGCTCTCTTGTGTGCTACTGTTTGCACAGCTTGTAGTCAATAGTAATGAAGCAGCAAGAAAAGCAGCACCTAACCATTTGATATTCATTCGATCACTCTTTCCTGATATTGAATTGATGGATAAATTTGTATCTACAGGTTTTACTTTATACAATCGTTCATTCATCAGCATGAGGCGAAAGACATAGAATCAAATGAGGGTAAAAAGTTTGTGATTTAGATCATTTCTTTATTCCTTAACGACCATATTCAATCCACTTAATAGTTACATAGCATATGGTCTTCCACCTAAAAATAAAGATCACTACTTCCAAACATCCCTTTCATGATAAAATATAGTTAATTTTCCCACAAAGGAGTGTACGCATTGCGTTTGAAACAACCCTTTCACAAAATACTAATAACCCTATCGGTCAGTTCTATTGTACTTGGCTTGTTTGTATGCTTATCTCCCCCAATTCAGGGTCAGCCTGCTTTTCTAGTGCTATACATCCCTATATTTTTTGTTTATTACTTTGTGTTTGCTGTTCCATTGCAACTGCTATTTTCCTTGAAGCCTAAAGCTTTTCATCTTCTATATCTCGCCGCTTATTTACTCATCGCAACTGTCATGATCTTGATCATTGATGGAATTGGAAGTACAGCATCCATACCTATGATCATCGCGAGCAGTCTCATCTACTGGATCTGCGATTCGGTGTTTTATCAAAGAACTCATGAAAAAAACACCTAATTAGAAGGTGCTTTTACTACTCCAGTATGTATTGACATTGCCCTGAATACTTATTGGGTAATCAAAAAGTATTTGGGCTTGATGATTTTTTGTCTAAATGCAATCGTTTGGTAGAATGACCCGTCTGGTTGCCCGCTAATTGTTTGACATCATCAACACATGATGTGTTTAAACTCGTTTATGTGTGAAAAAACAGACGTACTTTCTCTGAATGTTATGTACTTTTTGCTACAAAGACTTTCTACATCCTGTTTAGTATTTGCATAACCGCCTAAATTTTAAACTGATCAACCATGAGGCGCCAAGCTTCTTCAGCTATTAAATCTTTTTCGCCCCTTGCAAAGGTTGCTTCTATCTGCAAATTCCACATCCTTTCTATTTCCATCTTTATAAGAGCCGGTATTTTTAATCAAAAAAGCACTGCGGCGCTATGTCCACAGTGCTTTTCATATTCATTATGAGGCTTGTTGTTCTACCTTCACACGTTTAATAAAGAAGGCGATGATCAAACCAACAATGGTCATGATTACAGCAAAATGAAAGGCATTCTGCACGCCATTTGTAAAGGCTAAGAGTTTGTTCATCGGATTTTCCGGGTCTGCTACATTTTCCATAAAGCTACGAGTACCGGAAGATAGGATGGAGATGCCGATCGCTGTGCCGATTGCTCCTGATACCTGCTGTAATGTATTCATAATCGCTGTTCCATGCGGATATAACTCCGGTGGAAGCTGATTTAATCCATTCGTTTGAGCAGGCATCATGATCATGGCGATCCCCACCATTAGGGTAATATGCAGTGTCACAATATATCCAATCGATGTATCGACACTTAGGTTTGTGAACCCGAACATCGTAGCTACCACAATCACAAGACCTGGGATGACAAGCCATTTTGGTCCAAACTTATCAAATAGACCACCCATGATTGGAGAGAGTAATCCATTGATAATTCCGCCTGGCAGCAGCATTAAACCTGCTGTAAATGTGGAAAGTGCCAAGGACGTCTGTAGATACAATGGCAGGATCATCATGGCAGACAGCATCACCATCATACAAACTAAGATTAAAAGTAATCCAATGACAAACATTGGATATTTAAATGGACTTAAGTTGAGCATTGGTTCTTCCATCTTTAGCTGTCTGAGGGAGAACACGAGGATACTAATTACACCTACAACAATGGCAACAATGACGTTCATACTACCCCAGCCGCCACCTCCACCAGCACTACTAAAGCCATATACGATTCCACCAAAACCAATCGTTGAAAGCACAATTGAGACAATATCGATTTTTGGTCGAGTCGGTACCGTAATATTTTGCATAAAGACATAACCAAATACTAAAGCAGCCATTAATAACGGAAGTGAAATCCAAAATATCCAATGCCATGTCAATGATTTCAGAATAAGACCCGATACGGTTGGACCAACAGCTGGTGCAAACATGATCACAAGACCAATAATCCCCATGGATCTTCCTCGTTTATGAGGTGGAATAATCACCAAAATGGTATTAAACATTAACGGAAGAAGCAATGCCGTTCCAGTCGCCTGCACCACACGGGCAACCATTAAAACACTAAAGACTGGTGCAATTGCAGCGATAAATGTCCCGATAATAGAAAATATCAATGAAGTCATAAAGAGTTGCCTTGTTGTAAACCATTGAAGAATCAACCCTGAAATTGGCACGAGAATACCAAGTGTTAATAAATAACCTGTTGTCAGCCACTGAGCTGTCGTCGCTTCGATTCCAAAGTCTAATGTTAAGTTACGTATCGCCATATTTAGCGCCGTTTCACTAAAAAGACCAATAAATCCAGCCGTGATAAATGAAATAATAATGGGCAGCGTTTTTATATCAGACGCTGCTGTTTGCTGTTTGTTCATATAAGTTGGCTCCTTTTCTTTTATAAATGAGATGGACCATAAGAAATCAGACTGGTAAAAGAGATGAGCCACTTTCCTTTTATCGAAAAACGGATATTAGCTGCCTTTCAGAGGCAAAGTGTGCAATTTCTTCAATTGAATAACCAGATTCATAAATATAAAACATCAGTTCAGGAGTAATGGGAGAGGACATAAATAACGTAGTTAGTTCAATATCTTGTATCTTAGCTTCCCCTTTTTCGTTCGCTTCTATGAGCAAACTGCGGATCATTTGTCTGAGGGATTGACTGTAATCACTATCATACACTTTACTTGTCTGTTCTAAATTACCAGAGATCGTCAACATCCGAATCCAGTCTAAATGGTGTCCAACAATGAGATGCATCTCCTCAAGAACATAACGTAAACGATCTCGAACAGGTTGATCACTAATTCTGCTCAAATACATATGCAAAGCAGGAATCAGCCGTTCAAACTTTTCTCCTAATAAAGAGAGACACAATTCGCTTTTATTTGCATAGCGGCGGTACAGTGTTCCTTGACCAATACCAGCTGTTTTCGCAATTTTATGCATGCTGACATTTTCTACGCCATGCTCTTGAAACAAGGAAAAAGCGACCTCTTCAATTTCCTTTCCAATATCGTTACCCATGATGTCTCACCTTCTTAACCTTCATCCACATTGCACTCATTTCTATCTGTTCTAACTCATGACTCTCCAGGTTTCCCCTTAGGACATTTGTACCGATAATATATTACGGACAATTGTCCGCCTTGTCAATTATTATTTACCTGATAGTCTGTCCTCATTCTACAAAGAAAGATTATCATCATTTAGACGGATTGTTCTATTTGATTAGAATCAGTTAATATCAATAAAGAAAGCGCTTTCAAAAAAAGAGAGGGGATTGCCTACATGTTTGATCGTGTAAAACAAATGTTGCTGCTTCTTGTTACTGGATTATTGATCAGCTTTTTCACAATGACGTCAACTGCCTCAGCGCAAACCGGCGGATCGTTTTATGATCCTTTCAACGATGATCGTAACGGGTTGTGGCAAAAAGCAAATGGATACTCAAATGGAGACATGTTTAACTGTACTTGGCGTGCAAATAATGTGTCCATGACATCATTAGGCGAATTACGTTTATCACTCACAAGTCCTTCCTATAACAAGTTTGACTGCGGAGAAAATCGTTCAGTTCAAACATACGGGTACGGGCTTTATGAAGTCAGAATGAAACCAGCAAAAAATGTTGGGATCGTTTCATCGTTTTTTACTTATACTGGTCCAACAGATGGGACCCCTTGGGATGAAATTGATATCGAATTCCTTGGAAAGGATACAACAAAGGTCCAATTCAACTATTATACGAATGGTGTAGGGAATCACGAGAAAATCGTTAACCTCGGTTTTGATGCAGCAAATGCATACCACACATATGCATTTGACTGGCAGCCAAACTCGATTAAATGGTATATCGATGGGCGGTTAGCCCATACGGCAACCACTCAAATTCCTAAAACACCTGGAAAAATCATGATGAACCTGTGGAATGGTGCGGGTGTCGATGATTGGCTCGGTTCCTATAATGGTGTTACACCACTATTCGCCCATTATGACTGGGTGCGTTACACAAAAAAATAGCCTCCCTCTAAAACCTGTGATCCGTCACAGGTTTTCCTTATGAGACGGGGCTTTTTAGCTGATCCGCTAGCTTTTCCTCATATTTGTGGATAATATCTTCATAACTTTCGATTTTAACATCTAAGCGTTTAATGGTATCTTCCATTTCCTTTTGTTTTTCAACAAGCCTTGCTCTTTCATTCACTAGAATTTGTTTCCTTGAAGATAATGTATGATCATTTCCCTCAATAAATAATGCCGTATATTCCCTGAGCGCATCAATTGAGAGGCCTGCATTTCTCATGCATTTAATAAATTCGATCCACTGAACATCTCCCTCTGTATAATCACGGATACCATTTTGGCCTCGATTGATCGGTCTAATTAATCCAATGTTTTCATAGTATCTGAGCGTCGCTGTGGATACACCCAGTTGCTTTGCGACTTGTGCTATTTTCATGATTTTCACCCTTCTCGTCTTTATTTATGAACTTGAAGTAAATGGTTTGTACTCCCTTTCTCATCATCTACATTTTGATAGAACCCACAAGATGCTTTTGGCTCAATTTTTTACGCAATGATCATGATAAAAACTGAAATCATGATGTGAGACGGTTCACCCTTGACTTAAAGTTCACTTTAAGAATTACAGTATAGTGGAAGAACCGAATTTCACTATTGAAAGGATGATCGTAAATGTGCCAGACGCACCAATCACATGTATTAAGAGTTTCTCACGCAAAAGCAACATTTGAACGGACAACCATCGAACGAAGAGCGCTTCGTCCACATGATATTTTAATTGATATTCAGTATAGCGGGATATGTCACTCAGATATCCACAGTGCTTTTGACGATTGGGGTGGCGGTATTTTCCCTATGGTTCCGGGCCATGAAATTACAGGAGTCGTTGCAGCAGTAGGTCATGCAGTCACGAAGTTCAAAATTGGAGATCGCGTAGGGGTCGGTTGTTTTGTGGATTCTTGTGGCACCTGTGAATATTGCCAAAATGGAGATGAGCAGTATTGTACAAAAGGAGTCGTTCAAACCTATAATAACCTCGATTATGATGGAGAACTGACATATGGCGGCTACAGCTCAAAGATTGTCGTGACCGAACGATTTGTCGTCAGGATCCCAGATGCATTAGCCCTTGATGTGGCAAGCCCTCTTCTATGTGCTGGCATTACAACCTATTCGCCTTTAAAACATTGGAATGTAGGACCTGGCAAGAAAGTCGCTATTGTTGGTATGGGTGGACTTGGTCATGTGGCCATCCAATTTGCACATGCAATGGGCGCTGAAGTCACTGTGCTTAGTCGGTCTTTAAATAAAAAAGAAGAGGCACTGTCATTTGGAGCAATCGACTATTTTGCAACAAGTGATCCCGACACTTTCAAAAAACGATCTGGTCAGTTTGATCTCATATTGAATACAGTCTCCGCCAATATCAACGTGGACGCGTATTTATCTCTACTCCGTGTGGATGGAACATTGGTGAACGTTGGTGCACCAGCTGATCCAGATCAATTTCACGTATTCTCATTAATTACGGGTCGTCGTAGCATTGCAGGCTCTCTCGTTGGTGGCATCCAGGAAACACAAGATATGCTTGATTTCGCTGCCGCTCACAGCATCGCTCCACAAATTGAAGTCATCAACGCCAATCAAGTGGATGAAGCTTACGAACGTGTCCTGAAAAGCGATGTCCGTTACCGCTTTGTCATTGATATCGCAACATTGTCATAGTCCATTTGAAAGACTAACCCCGGTGGTTAGTCTTTTCTATTGTTATTCCATGTTAAAAAGCCACTATTCAAGAAAATAGCAGCTTGTTCAATCAAGTATGGTTTAATGAAGTAGTCGTATTCCGATTTGTTACGCGGTGAATGTGAATGATCAAATACACAAGTTCTTCATTAGTAGGGACGATGCTGTAGTTTTTTTCTAAGTAAGTGACCATTTTTTGTGCACAACTATGCGCTTTTGGATATCGGTTTTTGATTTGTTCAAACAGTGAATCACTTTCGTCTGGTATTGGCTCTTTAGAGAGAATTCGATAGGCAAAATACCTAATATGCGTCATAAATCTACTATAGTTAATCGAATGTTCATCTAGTTTCATCCCGTAATGATATTTCACAATATTGAGCAAGTCATTCACAATTTTGGTAACTTCAATGGTTTGTTTCATATCGCTTCCACTTTGTTGAGCATTTACAAAATGGAGTGCAATGGACGCAGCTTCTTCAGTTGGCAACGTGATCTGGAGCCGTTCTTCAATGATTTTCAAAGCCTCCAATGCGACCAAATATTCATTTTTGTGGAATTTTTTGACCTCCCATAAAAGTGGGTTTCTCAGATCTATGCCTTCCTGATATCGAGTGACGGCAAAACTAATATGATCAGTTAAGGTCAAATAAATATTCTGATTGAAACTCACCGATAATGTGTCTTCGGCATATTCAATCATGTCCTTTGTTAGTTCTAGATATTCAATGTTAATGTGCTCGATGAGTTCTGTTAGTTTATTTGTTTGACCTTTGTCAATCACAAACTTTTTATCGACCTTTTGGAAGTCTACTTCTTCGCTATTATGTTTGTTAAAGCCGATGCCTTTCCCCATCACGATCATTTCGTTACCCATCTCATCACTTAATAAAATGACATTATTATTAAAGATTTTCTTTATTTTCATTTAGATCACCCACTTTCATACAATGAAGAAAATCCACAGACGATTTAAGCGTTCTCATTTTAAATTTATCATACTATAATAACAAATAATATATCTAATTCAATATAAACCTCTAAAGGACCTATAGAGGGTATTACAGTTGATTAAATCCAATGAGTTCGACATGGTGTTTTTTCATGTAATCAAACCATTGTGGATTTAAACATAATTGGAGATCCTCTTCTCTTTCGTCGATTAAGGACGAAACACGCCGTAATTCATCATCAACAAAGCCTGGATGACAAGGTATCTCCACAGTTGTATCCGTGTCTTTATATTTCGCTATCACATCAAGCAAGACAGACTCTTGTAGCTTTGGCGAGGAAAAATCTGCGTATAGAGCATCTGTGGTTTTCACTCCTGATATGGCTAGCTGATTCTTGATATGTGGATCCTCTGTTAAAACGGCATCCTTTCTCATTGGAACACGATATTCTTTGGCAAGTTCAATGATGATTTGTAACATTTCTTCATCTACTATACTAAAACCATGATGCGTGTCGATATGAGTAAGCGTTAATTGAGATGAAAGGAATTTTTCAATTTGGGCTTTTAGCTCAGCACGTACCTCTTCCTTACGAAATGAACTTGGAATGAATGGCGGCTTTCGATAGAAGTTCCCATGTTCATCCACGATGGATTTGACTTTTTTAGCGTCAAGTAAAGGTCGCAATAAGGTTAGGTTTAAATGAACACCCATTTCTTTCACGCCTGCTTCTTTTGCTAACTCGATGGAACGGTCAAAATGATTGGTGTTCGTCAACATGGTGGTATCGGTAATGATTCCTTCTTTCATTCCTTTTAGGATACCTTTACTCACTGACTCCGTTAAGCCAAAGTCATCTGCATTAATAATTAATCTCATGGGATTAACTCCTTTCACATCATCATTTAAGGCAAACACCAGGTAGAGGTTACCCGGTGTTTGTGTTTAGGACTTTTTCTTTAACAGCAATAAGTCCTCATGTTTTGCGATTGGTTCATCAAATGGAACGACCGTATCGATCTGTTCATATTGATTCGTATTCGTGATCACAATCGGCGTTGTCATTTGATAGCCTTCTTCAATGATTTTATTTAATTCAAACTTGATGAGTGGCTGACCTTGTTTGACTTCATCCCCTTGATTCACCAAGCAAGTGAAGTATTTCCCCTCTAACTTGACCGTATCGATCCCCACATGAATTAAGATTTCGGCTCCGTTTTGAGATATCATGCCAACTGCATGCCCACTCTCCATTGTGACAGAAATCACACCATCTACAGGAGCAACCACCTCTCCTTGATTTGGTTCAATGGCAATTCCTTTCCCCATCGCTTCTGAAGAAAAGACCACATCGTCCACTTGATGAAGTGCTTTTACTTGTCCAGAAAGTGGACTCATGATTCGCTCATTCATGTTACGTGATATTTGATCATCTGTTTCATCTTCTTGTCCCTGTTGCTGCACCGCTTCATATCCAAAGAGGATCGGAAGAATGGCTGCAATGACTATCGTCATGAGAATCCCTATGATAAAGAGAACCATCGGACTTTGTGCAGGGAATGTAAACACGTTTAAGAAGAAATTAAAGACGACTAATTTTACTTTAAAGACAGCAATGAGTGCTCCTCCAATTGCCCCTGCAATGACCATGTAAACCATTGTTTTTCTATGTCTCAGGATAATACCGTATAAAATAGGCTCTGTTATCCCTGATAAAATGGCAGATAGAAAAGTTGAACCACTTAATGCTTTCATATCTTTGTTTTTTGTTTTAATGAAAACACCTAATGCAATCCCCATCTGTGCCGCAATTGATGCTGCAGCAAGCGGTACGATTAAATCCGACCCGCTTTTGAGGTTTTCTAAAATAATTGGCACCATCGCCCAGTGTAGACCGAATAATACGAGGAACGACCAAGCTCCTCCAATAATGATACCAGATAAAATATGACTGCTATTGATCAGCAAGTTGACTAGATCGCCGAGCCAAGTACCTAGATATACCCCAAACGGTCCAACGAGCATCGTAGTTAACGGGACTGTAATCAGGATAGATAAAAATGGAACAGCAAATATTTGAATATTTTTATGAATAACTTTCTTCAAGTTCCTTTCGATTAGCGCAAATAGACTAACAGCGATAAATATAGGGAATATCGAAGAAGCATAATCCAATAAAGGAACAGGTATACCTAAAAAGGATACTACATTTCCTGCTTCACGCAATGCCGTGAAATTAGGCTCCAATAGTGCAGCGCCAATCGCACCGGCTACATATGGGTTTGCACCAAGTACTCTAGCAATCGTTACCCCTAATAATATGGGTAAGAAATAGAATACAGCGTTACCAGCTGCCGCTAAAACAGAATAAGTTCCACTTTCTGGTGTTAATAGATTTAAGTTTTCTAATACGATTAAAAGTGCTTTGATTAAACCTGCTCCTGCAAAGGCAGGAATTAAAGGCGTTAAACTTCCTGAAATTAATGAAAATACTTTTGATACCACCGTCTGTTTTTGTTCAGACTTTCCTGCTGAATGATCATCATCAAATTTCCCTTGTCGTTCGATTTCTTTATAAACATCAGATACATGACTTCCAATGACTACTTGAAGTTGACCGCTACTTTCAACTACCTTTAAAATTTCTGGGTGTTGTTCCAATTCATTCTTTTTCACTTTCTCACTTTCACTAATTCTAAAACGCAGCCTTGTTGCACAATGTGTCACGCCTCGTACATTGTCACTGCCACCTACCAATTTCAAAATATCCTTTGCTAATGTAGCTTTATCCATGTCTCTCGCCTCCGTAAAAGTTAATGAAACTAACAGGTGAACTTATCCTTTCCACCCTTCTCTCCCTTCACATAAGTGTTTTCATGGTTTTTAGATAAAAAAAACCTGAATTGATGTCGGTTCATTGCCATTGCAATGAACTCACATCAATTCAGGTTTCGCCTGCCGAACAGTCACAATCCCATTTTCAATGATTTAGTTGTCCTTTTATTTGATAAATAACACGGACCCGGAATGATGGTATAAAAAAACCTAAACTGAGACCCACACAATAACTTTGAGCTATTGTATACGTATCAATTTAGGTATCGCCCGATTAAGGTCACAATCCTATTATATGAAACTGCTTACAACTACACTATAAAATACTCTTTCAAAAAACGCAATATAAATTTCAAAATTGTTTTATGAGCTTTGACATAGTTCTACAGGCACACAGAATCCACTAACAAGAAACAAAAATTCTTCAAGAAGGAAAAGATCCAAAAAGGACATCACCATAGGGGGTATCGTGATATAAACAACCATACAATCTCACTGATTCCATCGAAGCGAAATTATGACAAAAAATTAAGCGAAAAGTGTTGACTCCAAAAAAATATCATGTTATTATTAAAAATTTGGCTATTTTACACCATATGTGATATCCTTAAGATAGGTACATGATATGGAGGTTGATGATATGTTTCAGATTGGTGATAACATTGTGTATCCAATGCACGGAACAGGTATAATTGAAGCCATTGAGGAAAAGGAAATTTCCGATAGGAAAGAACAGTATTATGTGATCAAGATGTCCATCAGTCACATGAAAGTCATGATTCCAACACGGAAAATGTCGAAGTCAAGTATAAGACCCGTTACAAATATACTTGCACTAAAGAACGTGTTACACATTTTCCAGCATGGAAAATCAGATCACTTACTGTCGTGGAAAGAAAGGTATACCATTAACACAAACAAATTAAAAACGGGCAACATACAAGAAGGTGCTGAAGTTGTTCGTGATCTCATGCGCATGAAGAAAGAAAAGGCATTGAACGCAACTGAAAAGAAAATGCTAGAACATGCCCACGAATATTTGCTTAGTGAACTAGAAGTCATCGAAGGAATTACCGATAATCAAATTCAAAGTTTCTGTTAAGGTGCTCACTTTTTTATTTTCGCGAATGTAATACTGAAAAGCTGATCTTTCAATGACATGCAACTTTCCTTGCATGTAGCATATTCATCTTTTTGTTATTTCTACATGTCTATCCATGTTTTGATTGCACATCCTCTACGACCTCAATTGTCTCTTCTCAAGTAAAATGTAAAAAGAAGAGAAATAATTTATGGAAATTCCGCATATTGTCAATCTAATATGCTATACTGTAATAAACCTTTGAAGCATGAATTTTTTACTATTACCTTGTATCATCTCCCTACTTGCACGTTGAGTAGGGTTTTTTATTGAAAAAAACATCAAAAAAAGCAGGTCCTCAGATGAGAACCTGCTTTTTAAACATATGCAGATTAAGCTTTTTGAACGTTAGCAGCTTGAGCTCCACGAGAACCTTGCTCAACGTCAAAAGTTACTTTTTGACCTTCGTCTAAAGATTTGAATCCGTCACCTTGGATAGCTGAGAAATGTACGAATACATCGTCTCCATCTTCACGTTCGATAAATCCAAAACCTTTTTCTGCGTTAAACCATTTTACTGTACCTTGTTCCATGTTTGTTGCCTCCTAGTGCGTTCACACACAATGTATTATACTATCCTTGCCCAAAGTATCCTCAAGACGAAAAGTCTTTCTTCATGCTATCCTTTACGCCGAACAAAAATAATTACTCTTAGTATAACATGATTCGGAAATAATTGCAATTTATTGATGAGAAAGATTTAAAACGCCCAAATCGCACATATGTGTACAGCCCAAACAGTCTCAAATAGACACATCAAATGTAAAAAAGGAGTTTAAAAGTATGCAAAAAATTAAAAAATTCCACGTGGATCTCACAAAAAATACCGAGGTTCCATTTTTTCAAGTTCCATCGGAATTGAGAATTCGATTCGGAGTTGAACTCTTTGAAAATGGCAATTTACATTTACTGAAAGACATAATAAACAATACACTTCATCGTTCAGAACAAATGGATGTTACGTTTCTTTCTGGTTATATGATCAATGACCGCAGGTATCGAGAAAAAACAAATATAGGGAAGTATATAAAGATCAAGAATTGGTCTGAAACCATTGTTTATCGTGACGAAATCAATGCAAATGTCATATTTGCTTCGATCCAAGATGTTCGTTTTAAGGAAGTGTATCCATATATCAAAAGTATTGTAAAAGGAATGAATTCACCATTTATCGTTTTTTATCAGGACAGTTACCTTGTCTATGTTAGTGAAGATGTGATTGACATCATCTCTAATGACCGACATCTCATCCAAAACTTGAAAAATCAATATCAAGAAGTGTTTGACACTTACTATGAAAATAGATAAAACCCCTTAATGCGAGCCCTTGTGACGACACTTCATTCCCTTTTAAAAACGAATCATCACTTTTCCTTTTGGTCGTCCACTTGCGACTAATTCTAGGGCTTCATTTACGTTCTCTATGGTGAAAATTTTGGATGAATAGCTGGAACAATGTTGTTTTCTTCAATGATTTTTGTGATCTCTTTCAATTGTGCACCGTCAGAACGAACGAAGATAAAACGGTATTCCACGTTTTGTTTCTTGGCTCTTCGATCATACTTTGCACCTGCAAGGGCAAATAATATTTGTTTCCATCTTGGGAAACTTCGACCTTTTCCGAAATGTTTATTGGGACCTGTCCGAAGGGAGAGCAATCTTCCACCCGGTTTGATGATACCCAATTCACGGTCAAACTCTTTAGGTCCCAATGTATCAATCACGTAATCTACATTGGACAACAAATCCACATAGTCTTCGCTATTGTAATCCAAATATTGAGATGCACCCATTTCCAATGTGCGTTCACGCACCTCTCTATTGCCGCTCACAATAACGTGTAAGCCCATTGCTCTTGCAATTGGTACAGCCATTTGTCCAAAGCTACCTGAACCACCTGGAATGAAAACCGTTTCCCCAGATTGCGCCTCAAGTTCTTCATATAGACCTTGATACGCTGTGAGTCCAGCAAGTGGGGCAGCTGCAGCTTCTACATAGGACAAGTTCCTTGGCATTGGTGCAATTGCAGTAGCATCAATTGCCGCATACTCCGCAAAAGCACCTATTTTTTCTAATGGGAGACGTGTATAAATGTCATCTCCTACTTCGAATTCCGTAACATTTTCTCCTACCTTTTCAATAACACCTGTTAATTCATTACCAATCGTTAACGGAAATTCATAGTCCTGAACCAGTTTGACACTACCTGTGATCATCAACATTTCGAGTGGATTGACCGCAGCAGCTTTCACTTTTACCAAGACTTCGTTGTCATCGATTTCTGGGATTGCCATGTGATTGACTTAGGCATGGATATTCTTTGAATATTGATTGATTTGAGCTGTTTTCATATGTGTTTTCATTTTTCCCTTAGCATCCTTCCTTAGACCTTCAAACTCTTTGTTCTAATATTGATTTCAATCGTTGGTGGAGATAACCTTTTCATCTTCCCCTTTTTTAGAATGTTCATTCTCAAACGGTTGCAGCTTTTGATTTGATTCTGTTTCTATAGGGGCTTTACTTTTATAGATTCTCATAATCAACTGCCACCTCGTTCACCCTCAATTAGGTCAATGTCCTATTCTTTGCTGTGTGGATCTGATCATACGGGTCACCATTTTGCGTGGCATCAACCGTGGAAGAATTGCCACGAACCGGTTGCGAGCACCTGGCATAATGAACGTTTTGCCCCGTAAGAAGCCTCGGTACCCTTCCTGAGCCACCTGCCCAGCCTCCATGATAGCACCACTCTGGAACAACTTCGATTCACCCATACCCAAACGATCAATGAATCCGGTTGACGTCAGTCCCGGACATAGTGCCGTCACAGTCACCCCTGTGCCGCTTAGCTCGTTCTCCAAAGCCTCGGTGAACGACAGCACGTACGCTTTCGTTGAGTGATATTCGTTGGCTGAATAGCGAAAAAGTGGCCCAAAATATTGGATTTCTCAGATTGGTATATTTTTATTGTCACAGATCATTTTTATTACATTTGAAACGACAGGATGGTCTCCTAATTATAGAGATATTGATGGAACAATATTTGGGAGAATGACTGAATCGCCAATATTTATAGAATGGTTTACTTTTTATGAAACACCACAATTAAATTTACTCACGATCTTTTTTGGCGTCTTCTATCTTGTGCCTGGAATCATAGGTACATTAAAAAATAGATTATTAAAGAAGGCAATCAGTGAGTCAGGGATCTTCATATTAATAAGTCGATACAATATGGAATTCCCAAAGAATCAACCCTCGCCAATTAAAATTCCTGTATGCTGTCTTTAAATAAGACTGCTAATCTAAAAAAGGTACCATTGTGATGTGGTATCTTTGTTATTTCGAGTCCTAATGAAGTTGTCATTACATTGAGTATTTATCTTTATCACACACTGTAAACAAAATTCGACTGATCTTAAAAAGGGAGGGGAACTCCTCCTATCAATAAACCAAAAAACCAGATTATCGGACTGGAAGGCGCTTAGGTGGGATTTTGGCGCATTGGGGATATTTCGCCAATCAAAGAAAGACTAGGACATGCTTGATTAGAGCGACAACAGACTGTATATGGGCACTTATTTCCCAACAAACAAAAATCCATGGCTGATAAATTAGATGACATTATTTAAAAATATTAAATTTAACCAAAATAAGCCCACTTAGATTAAGTAAGTGGTCACGTTTTGGGCATTCACGTAAAATCCTATAACAAAATAAAAATACCAAAGGTCTATAAACCCTTGGTATCATTGATGCGGCCAAGAGGACTTGAACCTCCACGGGGTTAACCCCCACTAGGCCCTCAACCTAGCGCGTCTGCCATTCCGCCACGACCGCATGTATGATGTGCTTCAAAAAAGTGCACTGTTTTTAAAAAAACAATGCGGGTGAAGGGACTTGAACCCCCACGTCGTAAGACACTAGATCCTAAGTCTAGCGCGTCTGCCAATTCCGCCACACCCGCGTGACAATGGTGAGCCATGAAGGACTCGAACCTTCGACCCTCTGATTAAAAGTCAGATGCTCTACCGACTGAGCTAATGGCTCATCTGCTATGCAGAAAACATATTCAAAAAATATGGCTGGGCTAGCTGGATTCGAACCAACGCATGACGGAGTCAAAGTCCGTTGCCTTACCGCTTGGCTATAGCCCAATGAATCGAAAAAAATAAAACATGACCCGTACGGGATTCGAACCCGTGTTACCGCCGTGAAAGGGCGGTGTCTTAACCGCTTGACCAACGGGCCATAAAATCATGGCGGAGAAGGAGGGATTTGAACCCTCGCGCCGCTTGCGCGACCTACACCCTTAGCAGGGGCGCCTCTTCAGCCACTTGAGTACTTCTCCATTTGGCTCCGCAGGTAGGACTCGAACCTACGACCGATCGGTTAACAGCCGATAGCTCTACCACTGAGCTACTGCGGAATAATAAGACATGTTTCATTATATCTATGCCAGAAAAATGTGTCAAGAATTTTCAGGTGTTTCATCCCTGGCTCATTTGCGACGGCTTTTATAATTTAACATATACCAATATAACAGTCAAGCCTTTCCCCCTTCCTTTTTTAATTTTCCATGGCAAATTCCACAAACATATCGAGACGTGTCAAACCGGCGCTTTCTTGTATAGTGCTTTCCGCAATCTATGCACATATAATAATGAAGCGTTACTGTTTTCTTTTTCTGTTGAACTGCCTTTAGCGGTGTACAAAATCGGGGCGCACCTACTTGCTGTAAAAGCGCACGAAAATCACGGTCACGATGCTGATAACCTTTTCCCTCAAGATGGAGGTGATAGTGACATAATTCATGCTTGATGATACCGATTAATTCCTCTCTTCCATGCTCCACTAAATAGCGACGATTTAGTTCAATATCATGGGTCCTCAATAGATATCTTCCACCTGTTGTTTTTAAGCGGTCATTAAACATCGCCTTGTGGCGAAACTCTTTACCAAAAAACTGCTGAGAAAGCTGCTCTGTCAACTGTTGCAATTGTAGCTGATTCAATCAAGATCGTTCCTTTCTGTAAAAACCATGAACGGGACAATTTCCCTTTTGCATACATTGAAGGTACATCCACTGTTTCGATCAAAGGAGGAATGGGCGATGCCCAACTGGCTGAAAAATCAGATGCAGAAGGCATTTTATGAAAAAAATCATTATCAAATCAAATTGCTGAATCAATGCTGGTACTTCTACAGAAAGAAGCAATCAGTACCATCAAGGCACACCCCATCCTAAGGTGCGCCTCGTTTTTTGTTTACTCTGGTTTTAGCATGGACAGGGCGACACGTCCTTTTGACTGATCAACAGAATCAACCCACACTGTCACAATATCGCCGACTGAAACAACGTCAAGTGGATGCTTCACAAAACGGTTACTCAGTTTTGAAATGTGGACAAGCCCATCTTGTTTCACACCAATATCGACAAATGCGCCGAAGTCTACTACGTTTCTGACTGTTCCTTGAAGTTCCATACCTTGGTTCAAGTCTTCTAATTTCAATACATCTGTTTTTAAAAGCGGTGTTGGTACTTCATCACGCGGATCACGCTCAGGTCTTGTTAGCTGATCAATGATATCCTGAAGTGTAATTGAACCAACCTGAAGCTGCTCAGCTGCTTCATCCAGCTTCACCTCTCTGATTCGTTCTTTTAACTGTTCTGTCCCCAAATCATTGGGTGTCATCTTGATCATGCGCAGGAATTGTTTTGTTTCTTTGTAGCTTTCAGGGTGGATACCGGTTCGATCAAGCGGATCTTGTCCATCTGAAATACGTAGGAAACCGATACATTGCTCATATGTTTTAGCCCCAAGTCTCGGGATATCCTTTAGCTCTTTTCTACTTGTGAATCTCCCAATCTCTTCACGCCGTTTCACGATGTTCAGGGCAACGGCTTTTGATAGACCTGACACATATTGCAATAGCGCCTGTGACGCCGTATTTACGTTGACACCGACTTGGTTGACGACTGTCTCGACCACGAAGGTTAACGAGCTGTTTAATTGCTTTTGACTGACATCATGCTGATATTGCCCCACCCCGACAGATTTCGGGTCAATTTTCACTAACTCTGCTAATGGATCTTGCAACCTTCTGGCAATTGAAATAGCACTTCTTTCTTCTACTTGCAGGTCTGGGAATTCTTCTCTAGCTAATGCAGATGCTGAGTATACACTTGCCCCTGCTTCGTTCACAATCAAATATGAAACTGGCTGATCGAGTTCTTGGATGAGATCAGCGATGAATTGTTCCGTCTCTCTTGATGCTGTTCCGTTTCCAATCGCAATCACTTCAATGTCCGATGCTTGAATGATGTCTTTTATTTTCTGTTTGGCTTCTGCTTTTTTGTGAACGGGCGGGTGCGGGTAAATCACGCCAATCTGATGGACTTTGCCTGTGTCGTCGACGACTGCTAATTTACAGCCTGTTCGAAAAGCAGGATCTACACCTAGCACACGTTTCCCTTTCATCGGTGGCTGGAGTAATAGTTTTCTTAGGTTTTCAGCAAAGATATGAATCGCTTGCTCCTCTGCCTTTTCTGTTAGCTCTTTTCGTAATTCACGTTCGATAGAAGGCTGTATAAGGCGTTTGTAAGCATCGTCAATCGCCTCTTCGATATAAGGTCTCGCCGTCGTTTGTTTGCCCTTGATGACTTGTTTATCGAGATAGAAACGGATATTTTCAGCAGGTGGTTCAATGGCTGCTTTTAATATGCCTTCTTTCTCTCCACGATTGACCGCTAGGATGCGATGGGGCACAATCTTTTTGATAGGCTCTTGATAGTCGTAATACATTTCGTATACGTTTTTCTCATCGCTTTCCACGTCTTTCCCTGTTGTCACAAGACTTCCTCTTTGATACGTTTCACTACGAATCCATTTACGCATATCGGGATCGTCTGCAAGTTGTTCGGCAATGATATGCTGCGCTCCTTCTAGTGCCTCTTCTACACTTGTCACTTCTTTTTCTTCATTTATATAGGTAGCCGCTTGCTTTTTGATATCATCTTGTGGCAGCTTCAGCAAATAGACCGCTAGTGGCTCAAGCCCTTTTGCTTTAGCAACGTTTGCCTTCGTTTTACGTTTCTGTTTAAACGGTCTGTATAAATCTTCGACTTCCTGTAGCTTATGAGCCTGCTCGATTTTCTGTTTTAATTCATCAGTCAGTTTGTCTTGTTCAGCAATGAGTCGAATGACTTCTTCTTTTCGGTTCATGACATTTTGGATATATGTATATCGCTCGGAAATGGTTTGAATCTGCACCTCGTCCAGTGAGCCTGTTTGCTCTTTCCGGTATCGTGCAATAAACGGGACGGTGTTCCCATCCTCTAATAACTGGATGACACTTTCAATTTGTTTTGTTGAAAGCTTTAATTCTGTCGAAATTTGTTTTAATAAAAAATCAGATGTCTTCATCATTTGCATCCTCTCACTGTGTCTTCTTTTTTAGTGTATCAAAAAAACCGGTAAAACCGAAAAAAGGTCAGCTATTTTAAATGAGCTGACCAAGTACATAGGTGAGATCGTCCTTCTTGTCTTGTGTGTATGTTTCAAGTTGTTTTGCGACGTCTTCCACTGACTGACCATGCTTCAAACACATACGGATGTTTGGCACATTCAGTCCGTCTGAATGCATAATGAATGTCGATCCTTTTTCGTAGGTGTAGGTGTGTGCTTTATACTTTCTAGGCTTACCAGATAAGTAACCCGATGTCGGAAGCGGGTAAATATAATCGCCAGAAGGTGCATTCAAAATAAACCGAATATTCCCAACGGAGCAATAGGTAAATTGCTGCTGGGAAAAATTCGCCTTTAATATGCCAACAGTGGCCCCTCGTTTATTTTTCATGGCCTGGTTGCATCTGTCGATGAGAGTCATGATGTCCTCATGTCCAAATTCTTCAACAATTTCGCTGACTAAAGAAGATGATTCATTGGCGAAAGGACCGCTGCCTAATCCGTCTGCTACAGCACAAATTAGTTCTTCATCATCTGCTTTAATAAAAAAACTGTCCCCGCAGCATGATTTACCTTCTTTGTTTGATTGATAGATGATGGCGTTCACATGTTCATGCTGTTCTATCTGCTTCATTACCCTAGCTCCATAGACGCATCTTCTGATAATGCATCTCGTAACTTTTTAACTGCCTTCCGCTGCAGTCTCGATACGTGCATTTGTGATATACCGAGTGAGTCGCCTGTTTCTTTTTGACTTTTATTTTCAAGATACGTTAAGCGAATAATATCTTTTTCTCTATCCGTCAGAACATGTAGCACACTCTCAAGCATCAATTTTTGGTTCACTCGTTCGTAGCCCTCTTCCTGTGAGCCAACCACATCTAAAATGGTGACGGTGCTTCCTTCAGAATCAGCCTCTATGCCTTGGTCAACAGACAGTGCTTGATAACTTTTGCCCATTTCCATCGTTTCAAGAACTTCTTCTTCTGTCACATCTAGATATTCTGCGATCTCTTCTACTTTCGGTGACTTTTGCGTTTCCGTCGTCAAGTGATCGACCGCCATCTTAATTCTAGGTCCAAGCTCTTTGATACGCCTTGGCACATGAACACTCCACGTTTTATCACGTAAAAAGCGTTTAATTTCTCCAATAATAGTTGGGATCGCAAAGGCTTCAAATGATTTGCCAACAAGTGGATCGTAACGCTTGATGGCACCGAGTAAACCAATCATTCCAACTTGCCTTAAGTCCTCGTGAAAGCTTTTCCCTTTGGAATATTTATTCGCTAGCATATCCACCAAGTTTGTATAGTTTTCGACAAGTGTTAGCTGCGCCTGTTCGTCTTGATTGTTTTGATAGCTTTGGATCAGGTGATCTACTTCATCTTTAGTTAGTTTCATAGTTTTGGATGGTTGTGTCATGGTCAACTCGCTCCCTGTTTAAAAACTTTGTCATCGCTACGGTAACTCCGGAGTTTGCTTGCACCTCGACTTCATCCATCAATGTTTGCATCAAATATAAACCAAGACCTCCTTCTGCCAATTGATCCACCGTATGAGCAGATGTATAAGGGCCTAAGTCTTCTTGCTTTTGCTTAAAGTCAAAGCTACCGCCTTGATCAGCGACAATGATTTCTAACCGATCTTCATATACTAAGAAGCGAACCGCTACCTCTCCATTTACACCATCTTCCGCTTTATAGGCATGCTGAACCGCATTTGTACAAGCCTCACTGACTGCAATTTTCAAGTCTTCAATCTCTTCGTAGGCATAACCCATTCTACTAGCTACGCCTGAAAGAGTGAGACGGATAATGCCGACGTACTCTGGTTTTGCTGGTATTTTCATCTCAATTAGATCTACTGATTCGTTCATTGTACCCCACCTTCTGACTTTGCAGAAATGTCAATGATGTCCTTTAATCCAGTGATTTCAAACAACCTGACAAGCCGATCCGACAAGTTCTCTAGCTTCAGTGTTCCACCTGCTTTTTGGACTGCTTTAAATAGCCCAACAAAGACACCTAAACCTGTACTGTCCATATACGAAACATCCTTTAGACAGATTTCAAGATGTTCTCCTTGCTCCGCTTTAGGCATAAGGGTTTCTCTTAATTCGGGAGCGGAGTACACATCAATTTCTCCGCTGACACTGATTTTCGTTTTATGATCTATTTGATGCTCTTTTACAGACATATTCATTATGCATTCACCTCGAAATTCTTGTTTCTAAAGTTTTTATACCCGCATATCCACTTTCTAAACCTTTCTTTTGAGAACGAGTAAAGTAAAGTCATCATGCAGTTGGAAGTCTTGTAGCTTTAATAAACTTGCATAAATGGCATCTACCATTTCCTGTGCTGAATAGGCAAGATGCTCTGATATGAGCGATTTGATATCCTCTCGCTCTAAAAATCCATCCTCTGATTTGGATTCTGTCACCCCATCTGAAAATAAGATGATCATATCTCCTACATCGAGGTGTTTCTCATATTGTTGATATTCAAAGTCTGGTGCAATCCCAAGCACTAGCCCTTTCGCGTCTATATCATAAAATTCATTGTCTTTTTGGCAATAGAAAAAGCCCGGCTCATGTCCAGCCGATGCATATTTGAATTCGTGTGTCACTGTATTATAGCTACCATAGAACATGGTAATAAACATACTTGGGTCGACGTTTTGTTCGACAACACGATTAAGGGTTTTTAACACCTTCGTCGGTCCACTTCCTGATTCCGGCAAAGAATCCATCGCATACTTGATCATCGACATACATAGCGCAGCTGGAATACCTTTTCCAATTACATCCGCAATCGCTATGTTGATCGTATCGTGATCTGTGACGAAATGGTAATAATCCCCGCTCATCTGTTTTGCAGGCACACTAATTGCGCCCACATCAAATGTATCTCCTTCTGGAATCTTGGTCTCCAGAAGGGTTTGCTGAACATTTGCCGCAATTTCGATTTCTGATTTAATTTCTTGCTGGATGCCTCTAAGGGTTAAATGTTCTTGATAGGCAAGTCCGTATCCAATCATGACCTCGATTAAGAAGTCTAGTGAATGAAAGACATCTTCCGGCAAGTCAGGGTAAAGCTCCTGAATCACTTTTCGGTGAACACTCAATATTTCTTCAGGAGGTATTTGATGCTCAATGGTTTTACGGCTAAATTTCTGCGCTTGATAAAGCGATGTTTCAGTTAAATCACTGATATAACGGCTGAGCAGCTGATGGTACCGCTGCTCCATTACCTCCTTAAAATCCATGGTTACCCTCCTAGCGAAGCCACTTGACAGCTTGAATCTCCGTTCCTTGTTCTGGTGTAGAATCTAGATTAAAATCATCCATCAGCCTTTTAACGCCTGGAAGCCCTGCTCCAAGTCCGCCTGATGTAGAAAACCCGTCTTCCATCACTTTACGTATATCCATAATGCCAGGGCCCTTATCAGTTGCGACAACTTTGAGCCCACGCGTTCCGCGCTCCATCACTTCTTCTATACAAATCTGACCTTTACCAGCGTATAAATAGATGTTTCGAGCTAATTCTGAAATGGCCGTCGTAATTCTTGCTTGGTCTACTGTACCAAAACCAAGTTCTTTTGCAACATTTCGTCCCAGTTGCCTTGCCGCGACTATGTCCCATTCCGTCAAAATTTTTACACAGGATTGGTCTTTCATATCTATTCCCCCAATTCCCGCTTCAGTGTCTCAAGCCCTTGTTCAAGATCTAATGCTGTCTGAATTTCTTCCAGCGATATACCAAGTTCAATCAGCGTCACAGCGACCGCTGGTTGTATTCCTGTTAATACAACTTTTGCCCCCATGAGCTTAGACATCGTAATGACATCGCCCAATACTTTTGCGATAAAGGAATCAATCATATCGACAGATGTTAAGTCAATGACAACACCGTTTGCTCCTGTTTCGTGAATTTTATTGAGTAAGTCTTCTTGAAAGTGAAGAGCTGTCTGATCATCTAGCTCCCACTGGATGGAAATCAAAAGACAGTTATATAATTTTAAGATTGGAATCTTCGGGTGATTTCTCACTGAGTTCTCCCTCCAATGAAACAATTTTTCGATTTGTCATTTCTAAAGCAGTTTGAATTCCTTTTTGAAGGGTATTCTTTGTTGTAACTTGAGATAAATCAATTCCAAGGTTGACGATGGTTTGGGCAATTTCTGGGCGAATACCAACCAGTAGACACTTTGCACCTACTAATCTCACAGCCTCTGACGCCTGAATAATATGGTGTGCGACCATTGTATCGACAACAGGTACACCTGTGATATCAATTAAGACCACCTGAGATCGATGCTTCACGACACCATTGAGCAGATTCTCCATGATCTTTTTCGCCCGCTCTGTATCAATGGTTCCAACAAGAGGCATGACAGTGATCTGCTCAAACACTGGAATCAATGGGGCAGAAAGTTCCTGCAACGCTATTTTTTGAAGGTTGACGGTTTTCTCCCATGAAATCGAATACTGATTTAAAATTTCATTATGGATAGGTGTGATGAATTGATCAATTTGCCAAACAAGATCATTGCTTTCTTCAGCTGTCTCTTTGGCATTGTTCATTTTGTAATATAAATGTGTGCGGATTTCTGTTAGTCCCTTCGCGAGTAACTTAAGTGATATACCCATTTGGACAATTTTTAAAGCAAAAGTTTGCACTTTTTCTTCGAAATCCTCAGAATCTCCCTCTGAAAGGGATGTTATAATCAGTTGAACATATTCCGAACAGATGGTTTCATACATTTTGTCGTTCAGCATCATGTCCGTTTCTTCTTCTCCAAGTCGTTTGAAAATCTCCGTCCACTCTTGTTCTAATTCCTGTTGATGCGTCCTTGCGAAAGCTAACACGATTTGATTCGACATAATTTACCCCCTACTTACATAAAAAGCACTACTTTTCATCTCTCTCCATTATAGCCTTAATAAAAATTGAACACAAAAAAAAGTTGCTCACAAGAAAGCAACTAAAGTTTTACCATATTAAAAATCAATAAGAGCCAAACTAACTTGTAAGGCTTCATCAACTTTCTCCATCATCTCATCATCAAGCTGTGTGATTTTATCTGTCAATCTTTGTTTATCAATCGTCCGGATCTGTTCTAACAGAATGACAGAATCTCGTTCAAAGCCGTAACGCTTTGCATCAATTTCGACGTGAGTCGGTAATTTCGCTTTTTGTATTTGGGCTGTTATGGCTGCAACGATCGCAGTCGGGCTGAAGCGATTTCCAATGTCATTTTGAATCACCAATACCGGGCGAACCCCGCCCTGCTCGGAGCCAACAACAGGAGATAAATCAGCAAAGTAAACATCACCGCGTTTAACAATCAAATGTTTAACCCCCGCTGACTAGTCGCTCAACTGTATTCTCAGCCTCAAATTCTGCGTATTGTGCTTCTGAAGAGATATTCAGATTAATTTTCGCCATCTCCATGTAGCCGCGTCTCATCGATTCACGATTTTGTCGAATATTACGTTCACGAATATACGTTTTTGTCGCTCGGTAGATCAATTCATTTCTTGTTACCTTATCCTGCTCTGCTACTCGTTCGATTTCAGACATCAAAGCCTCCGGTAGTTGAATCTTCATTTCGTTTGTTGCGCTGGATTCAGACAAAAAACATACACCTCCACAAAACTTACGGATACCGTTTCGATCCATTCCAAGACTAATCATATCATTATTCAATGCACAAGCAAAGCTGTTTTTTCATGATTACTTCATAGATCATGAAGCCTATCGCCACCCGTAAAAAAAGATGATAATGGAGTTCCTCTTTCCCATTATACGCTTTTTTTCGAAAATCATACGGTGTTTCCAAAATCACTAAAAAACGGAGATTATTGATTTCCTGTTTGTAGAATAAAAGAGAACGATGTCGACATGGACATCGCTCTCCCTAAAATTGAAAAAGCATGGCTAGTCTTGAAGTAGCGGATTACGGACATGAACCTTTTGGCCATCTTCCATATATACTCTAGGGACCCGGTGGCCGATCGAGCAGGTCACTTCGTAGTTAATGGTTTGCAGACTTTTGGCCACTTCATCGACTGTTACCTTCTCTCCGCCTTGTGTCCCAATGAGTACAACTGGTTCACCAACTGGGGTGTCGTGGTTTAGTTCAACCATGAATTGATCCATACAGACCCTCCCTGCGATCTTCCGGCGCTTCCCCCCAATTAGGACTTCTGTCCCCGATAGCATGCGAATCCAGCCGTCTGCGTAGCCAATTGGAACCGTGCCAATCCACGTATCCTGGTTGGCTGTATAGGTGGCCCCATAGCTGACACTCTCCCCCTGATGGATGCGTTTCACATGAGCGAGCTTCGTATGAAGAGAGAGGACCTCTTTGAGTTTGAAAGGCAATTCATCCTTGATCTCCTCAGAAGGTGACAGCCCGTACATACTGATGCCAAAACGTACGACATTAAACAAGACCTCTTTAAACCGCAGACCTGCTGCACTGTTGGCGCAATGAACGAGCAAATTTTCAGTATGAAGCGGTTGTAGCAATGTTTGAAACTTGTCTACCTGCATATCAAAGTAGTCTTGATCCTTTTCATCTGCTGTCGCAAAGTGAGTAAATACACCTTCCAACTGTAAAAAAGAATGGTCTCTGAGAAGCTCTTTGACTTCGTTTATTTCATCTAGTGTTTTCACCCCTAAACGATTCATCCCGCTGTCGATCTTCAAATGAACTCGAATGGCTTGTCCAATCTGTCCTTTGACTTCTTCGGCCACCTCTCTCAGCCACTCAATCGAGTATGCTGTCATGATGACATTGTGCCTGACTGCGATGTTAACATATTCAGACGGTACGGCTCCGAGCACAAGAATAGGGGCTCTGACGCCTTTATTCCGTAGAGAAATCGCCTCGTCTAAAAAGGCCACTGCTAACAAATCCGCCCCCGCTTTGAGTGCAGCTTTTGCCACTTCAATATCCCCATGTCCATATGCATTAGCTTTGACAACCGCCATCAGTTGCACCTTTTGTCCGATATGACCTTTCATATGTGAAACATTATGTTTGATTGCTGTTAAGTCAATTTCTGCCCATGTGTTCCTATAAAAGGCATTTGTGTCCATTCGTCACACTTCCCTATTGAATGATTCAATACTTTCATTATGATACTAAAGATCAAGAATAATGTGAAACGAATCAAAAAACACCAGCCCGTTTGCGGGGCTGATGTTCGTGTTCAAAGACGATCAACCATTATTTTGCGGACTGCCCTTCTACACTCTTCGCTACCATCAAGAGTTCTTCCTTCGACAAGTCACTCGAAGAAATTAAATAATCGACTCCGTCTGATGTCCATGAGAGGGATTGATCTGTTAAGACTCCAACGGTCATTCCAAGGTCAACCGGCTCACCGTTCATTGTCACTGGCGTAGAAGCTTCTGCCACTCTCGCCTTTTCTTGAATGAGTGTGAAAGATTTCTTGCCTCCATACGTCATCACATATCGTTTTCCGGCATCTGTTGTCATTTCTTTCTCTTCCATCTTCTTCACACCTTCTGGCATGTCAACTGGTGTTTTCACCGCAAAAGTGTCAGATGGGTCTGCGCTTGTGGCGACATCCATTTGAGAAAGCGTCATATTTTTCTTCTCGTCAAATGCATCTTTGTCAAAGGATTTATTGAATTCAAAGTGAGAGAATTCTACTTTTACCATTGGCTTTTTGTCGCTGTCCAGCACTTTCACGCTCGCAGGTGCCATTGTTTTTTTATGAAAAGTAATCTCTTGGGTAGGCAGCATTTGATTGTGCTGATAATTGGTTTTGGTCTCGAACATATACTTCGATTCTTTTTCTTTGAACTGGGCTGCACTGTCATTTTTAATGTCTTTCACTAGCGATTCAAATAAGTAAACTTGACTGCTATTATTCGGCCAATCACTATGAAAACGGAAGCTTTTGTTCAAAGAAGGTGTCAGCACAAACACACCATTGCCATTTCTTAAAATGACTTGACTCTGATCCCTTTTTGGATTTTCTAAATAGACACGGTAAAGCTCCGGCTTCTTGTACCAAATTTCGACCTGGTACTCTTGCGGCTCATTTCCTGTCTCAATGGTCATTTTTGCTTTGGCTTTGTATGATGTCATTTCCTCTGCCTTTTTGTTTAAATCTCCAACGATATCCTGTTGAGATTTTTGGCCGCATGCGGAGAGAATCAGTACAAAAAGGATCCCCGTTACAAGCAAAACAAAGCTTTTTCTCACCCTTTTCAACCCCTTCATTAATTGTGTTAAAAGGAAGAAACCGCTTGTTTGACTTTAACAGTACGCCTAGAGTGTTGACTGCGTACCGCGAACCATCAAAGCCTTAGCAACTCGCCCTTCCTTATCGCACTACCCAATATATGAACAGGGGACAAACAATATGCAGACTAGCTTGACAACCTTTCAATTAATACATGCGCGGCCGCATATTCTTTTGTATGAGTAATGGACACATGAGCCTTATCTTCTTTTAACTTCTCACTTTGAATGAAAGGTTTCCCGTTGTCATCTTTATGAATCTCCATGTCATGAAAACTTAAATGCTGACCGATCCCCGTACCATAAGCTTTAGAAAAGGCCTCCTTAGCCGCAAAACGGCCTGCCAAAAACTCTAGCTGTCTCTTTTCACTTAAGGTTTGATAAACTTCCAGTTCATTTAAAGTCAAAATCCGTTCTGGGAAACGTGGCTGTCTACTCAGGACTTTCGACAGCCGGTTGATCTCTACAATGTCAATACCAATCCCTTTGATCATGAGGGCACCTCCTATGATACTCGTACTATTTTGTCTGTTCGCTTCATAAACGTGTTACTATAAACTTACCATTATCTAGTCAAAAGGGGTTTGTTATGTTTATTCGAACGGAGAACTTTCAACAATTTTTGAGATCGTATCCAATCGTAACGGCCATTCTCGCCTTGCAAATTGGCCTGTGGCTTTTATTTGCGCTTCCTATCCCAATTATACAGCTTGGACACGACCATCTTGTCGGCTTCAACTACGGCGTAGCAGCGGGGGAATGGTGGCGGCTTGTCACACCGATTTTTCTCCATGGGGGTTTGACACATATTTTATTTAATTCGATGTCCCTCTTTTTATTTGCTCCAGCACTTGAGTCTTTGCTTGGGAAGGTTCGTTTTCTGATCATTTATGTAGGCGCGGGATTCATTGGCAACCTTGGAACGTATTGGCTTGAACCCTTAGAATATGTCCATGTCGGTGCTTCTGGTGCCATTTTCGGACTGTTTGGGGTCTATCTCTATCTTGTGCTGTTTAAGCCTCATATGATGGGCCAAGGCAACTCTCAAGTGATCTTAACCATACTTGGTGTCTCCGCCATTATGACGTTCGTCAATGCGAACATCAACGTGATGGCTCACTTATTTGGATTGATTGGCGGTATGATTCTAGCGCCGATCACCCTGTTCTTTCATTCAAAAAAAGAACGCTACTAACCTCATAAAAAATGTCGATCACTCCTTACGAGGAGCTGATCGACATTTTTGGTTTAAGTGGATTTGTTATGTTCATAGGAATACCAATCAAATACATGCGCTGCCTCTTCTTCTTCAAGATGATGCACACCAAATGAATCGAGGAATGCAGAGGATTTCACAAATGTGTGAATACTCGCCACTCGGCCTTTCTTTTGGAAATATGATTGGCTCATCGTGTAGTTTTGCATTCGTTTTCTCAACACAATTCCGGTTGTTTTGCCGATCCCTCTTGTTGTCAACTGTATCAATTGACCTCTTATCGCATACCCAGATTGTTTATAAGCTAAATAGCCGAAGAACAAAGCAATTGGTAATGGAATTAGCGCTAAGTAGCCCCACGGAGGGAAACAGACAGAAAGGATCACACCTACAAGCAAAGGGACAAAACCATAAGAGAGTAGGTAGCGTTTGAGTGAACGCTTTGGTACCTTCTTCAGTTCAGGTTCCATCTGGTAATACTCTGTAAACTGAGACAATAATTCATTGATCCTCTTCTTTCGGATCAGTGGAAATAAGACAGAAGAGGTTTCCTTTTCTGATATGGAACCTCCGGCACTGACGAGCATCACTGTAGCAAAACCAAAAGGTTCACGAAGAATGTTTTCTTTGATTTTCACGGCTTGAATTCTCGCAAGCGGAATTGTCATTTGATGTCTCTCAATCAGACCTCTTGTGATGATAATGTCTTTTCCTTTTCGTTTTGCAACAAAGTTCGCATATTGGAGCGATGTCACCCCGACACTCAGGATCCAAGCAAGCAACACGGCAAGAAAGATCAAAATGGCATAGATTTCAATACTTGCATGACTGAGAAAGGAGAATCGCTTCATGAATCCATCTAAAGGAAGAATTTCGTCTATTTGTGTATAGATGGCAAGGCAACCCGAAATAATGACACCAATCCCACTTGAAGTAGTGGATGCTAGAAGAAGCTCTGGCACACCCATCCGGTAGGAGACTTGCACTTCTTCCTCTGCCCATTTTTGTTCCGTCAGATGATCTTGCAATTGATCGCCTGTTTCGTCAAGTTCCGCTCCCTCTTGCTGAAGGCGTTTCTTTCGGTTAAAAATCGACTGTTTTAATTGTTCTGCCTCCGCTCTTGTAATGGCTGTCAAACTGACCTCTGGACCATCTGTACCACCAGCCGTTTCAATTTGAACACGTACCAAACCAAAAATCCGCTGGAAGATCCCTTCACTTGTATTGACCGTTTGAATTCGCTCTAACGATATATATTTTTTTCTTTTCGTGATCACACCAGACTCAACACGAAATTCATCGTCTTCCATTCGGTACGTAAATTTCCTCCAAGCTAATACGGTTAAAACAGCTTTCCACAAAAGAAGCACACCCAGAATGATAAAAACATAAAAACGGATGCTTGAATTCGAATTCACAAAAACGAGCACAAAAAACGGGATAATGATGTTTTTGATCAAGGATATGGCATCTGATATAAAGTCAATGAACATCGAGATCGGATGTACACGTTTTGGTTCAGACATCATCTTCTGTCACCCTTGCTAAACGAGATATGTAATCACGAAGTTCATCAGCCTCTTCTAATTCTAATGCTGGAATATCATGAACGGTCGCAGCAGTTGAAATTTGAACAGATGCTAAGCGATAGCGTCTTAAAAGTGGACCCTGAGAAGTATCAACATGCTGGACACGCACCATAGGCACAATCACACGTGTGACAGTAATCAGCCCATGTTGAATTTCGATTTCGTTTTCAAACACTTCATAACGCCAGATGTGATGACGAATTTTCGGTATCAACCAGATTCCGAAAATGACCTGTAAGACCCATAATCCAACGAGAATGGCGCCAATCCAATATGGCCACTGAAAAAAATAACTTGCGACAAATACCCCAATGATGATGAGTAAGAAAATCAATGAGATAATTCCATTTTGAATACGCCATACCTTTAATCCATTGACACTTATTTGACGTTGCGGCTCTTTTCTCACATTCTTCCCCCATTCTCTTACTTTTCTATCAATATATTACGAAACAAAACCTAAAAAGTTTCAATCAGCTTGTGAAAAAAAGCGAACCCTGCATAGGATTCGCTTTTGTATGTTAGCTGTTATAAGATTTCTTTTGACGGCGATCGCTAGAAGAACGATTGCGGTCATTCGATGAACGCTTTTTATCACCATAAGATGAACGGTTGCTTTTTCCGCGATAACCTCCGCCACCGCCGCCGTCTCTACGTTTAGAAGAACTGCGGTTGTTACGATGACGTTTTGAAACCATTGGTGCTTCATCTGTTAAACGAACAGGCGTTGCATCTGGCTCTTTTGTCATCATTTTGATCGCAGCCGCAACAACGGTAACAGAATCATGATCTTCTAACAATTCGGCAGCTGCTGTCATGTAGAAGTTTAAATTATTTTCACTAATGATGGTACGTAGACGGTCAACAGTTACTTGCTGTTGTCCTTCAATCGCCTCATCTAAAGTAGGTTCTTTCATACGATCCATTTTACGATTTGTCGTTTGTTCAATCGCACGAAGCATTTCTTTTTCACGTGGTGTGATAAATGTCATCGCCATACCTGTACGTCCAGCACGACCTGTACGTCCAATACGGTGCACATAGCTTTCTGGGTCTTGTGGCACATCGAAGTTATAAACGTGTGTTACGCCTGAAATATCAAGTCCACGGGCTGCAACGTCTGTTGCTACAAGAACATCAATTGAACCTTCTTTGAATTTACGAAGAGCAACCATACGCTTCGCTTGAGTCAAATCACCATGAATCCCTTCAGCTGTATACCCTCTAAGGTTTAGCGCTTCCGTCAATTCGTCAACACGGCGTTTCGTACGACCGAATACAATGGAAAGCTCTGGTGATTGAATGTCAAGAAGACGTGTCAATGTATCAAATTTCTTACGTTCATGGACATCCAAGTAGAACTGTTGGATGTTAGACACTGTCATTTCTTTTGCTTTTACTTTTACGTGTTCTGGGTTTGTCATGAAACGTTCTGCAATACGCTTAATTGGCGCAGGCATTGTTGCAGAGAATAAAAGCGTTTGGTGTTCACTTGGTACATTTGAAAGGATCGATTCAATGTCTTCTATGAAACCCATGTTGAGCATTTCATCCGCTTCATCAAGCACAACTGTTTCAACATTTTGAAGACGCATTGTACGACGGTTAATGTGGTCGAGTAAACGTCCTGGAGTCCCTACGATGATATGAGGATTTTTCTTGAGCGAACGGATTTGGCGACCGATATCTTGTCCACCGTAAATTGGAAGTACGCGAGCACGTTTATCTTGGCCAATTTTGTATAGCTCTTCAGATACTTGAATTGCTAATTCTCTTGTTGGCGCAATGATAATCGCTTGGATATGTGGAGACGCTGGGTCGATTTTTTCAACAAGAGGAATACCAAATGCTGCTGTTTTCCCTGTTCCTGTTTGTGCTTGTCCAATGACATCTTTATTCTGAAGACCGAGTGGAATCGTTTCTGCTTGAATTGGCGTTGCTTCTTCAAATCCCATGCGGTTAATAGCTTTCATGAGACTTTCGCTTAATTGAAAATCTTGAAACGTTATAGTCAAATTATTCAAACTCCTTCTAATTGCTGTTTCAGTAATCTCGTGAATGATCATTAAAAACTGCCCTTTTCTTGAAAGGACAGGTCCATTATATACAAAGCCCGAATTACCCTACCTTTTATCTTACCATTACACTATTTGTTTTTCAACAAGACAGAAATGGATATCTCTACTTCTCCACAATGACAGATCCACCTTCACTTGATCTCCAACCAATTCGCTTATCTAACAGTTAATCTTCCATTATCTAGCCGCTTAGGCTTAGATTGGCAAGAACATACTGCTCATTCTGTCATCATTGCTCATATGGTGGTATCTAAACTGAAGAGTTCCGTTTTTATTCACACAGTTCCTACAAGTACACCAGATAAATACTGTCGCCCTTGATATGTGCCAGTTCATATATTCCCGTCTTGGCGATATTAAAAGATGGTGTCATCCGATGTTTCCCCTGTTTCTCGAATTAGACTGCGGGACAAAGGTTTTTCCGTCAAATTGAAACAACCGAATCGACCACTTTTTCTTACCTATTATAACATATGCATGTCACTCATTCGACAAAAATGTTGTAAATTTTAACAAGTGGGATTCAATTTATATTAGTTTAGCCACATTTTAGCTTTTCTATAAATTAAAATTCTTTTTTGAAAAATTGTTCTACTTTCTCAAACAATACTTGTGCACAAGGCTCATGACAAACATGATGTTTACAATCGGGTAAATAAAAGATTTCCTTCTGACGTGTTGGGATTTTATGATAAATAAATTCAGCACTAGCAGCTGGAACCATTCCGTCGCTTTCTCCTTGCACAATTAAAACTGGGATATGTAGCTTTTCAAGTGAGCTTTTTGTTTGTTTCACCAGCTTCATAAATTCTACCGCAGCTGATAATGGCGTGCTTGATAGTTTATGACGATACCGGTCATATAAAGGATTCGTATCAATTAAACCAGACAAGGATTCTTTCACCATTTGTCTTGTGTCTTGAATGATCTGTTTTGGGTTCACATATTTGGCCGCAGCACTTAAAAGTACAAGCCGGGCAATAGGATATTTTGCAGCTAAGTAAGAAGCAATCATCCCACCCATTGAAAAACCCACCAAATAAATGGTGTCGCATGTTCGATAGAGGGATAAAAGTTCTAGCTCAGCCGTCGCAATCCACTCCTGATAGAGAATTCCTTTTAACTGAAGCTCTTCCCCATGCCCCGGAAGAGTGACAGACGTCACGGTCCAATCTGTCGTCTGCTTTAAGTGCTGCGCTAGCGGTTCTACTTCATATGGAGCACCTGTAAAACCGTGTATACATAGACAGCCAATCATTCTGCCACCTTCTTTTGTCGCTTTCTTTTATAGTGCCGTCATCACTTCTTCTAGCCTCATCCCGCGGGAGGCTTTGATCAAGACCACATCATTTGGTCCAGCTACTTCCGCTAACTTTTCCTTCAATTCATCTTTGTCCATATAAGAAGAAACACGTGCTTCTCCAAACGCTTCAATGGCTCCTTTTGCGATCAACGCACCTAGGCGCCCGTAAGTGATGACATGATCAATAAAATCTGGCTTGATGTATTGCCCCAGTTCATAATGGTATGTTTCTTCCTCGCTTCCCATCTCCAGCATATCTCCAAGCACTAAAATGCGGTTTGCAAAACCGTCCATATCTCCAACAAGGTCAATTGCAGCTTTCATTGATGTAGGGCTTGCATTATACGCATCATTGATGACAGTAATTCCTTTATCTGTCTTAATGAGCTCTAGACGCATTCCTGTCAATTTTGTCTGCATGAGCCCCTGGGCGATTTGTCTTTCAGTCAGACCGAAATGTTGACCAACGGCAATTGCCGCTAGGGCATTCCTGACATTGTGTTTTCCTAATACAGGAATTAAAAACGCCTGAGCATACCCTTCTACTTGAAATTCAGTCCCTTCTGCAAGCTGGTTCATATGGGTTACTTGAATATCACAGTCTTTTGTTTCTCCAAAGGTCTTCACATTGTGTGAAAGTGCATTCGCTCTTTCACGCAGCAACGGCTCATCCCCTAGATAATAAAAAACACCATCTTCCTTTAGTCCACTGGTAATCTCACATTTTGCATCTGCGATCGCTTCTCGTGATCCTAGATCTTGCATATGGGATTCGCCTACATTGGTAATAACCGCCACATCAGGCTCAGCTAAGTTTGATAAAAACTCAATTTCTCCTTTTGCACTCATACCCATCTCCAAAACAGCGATATCTGTTCCTTTAGGCATCGTAAGGATGGTTAACGGAAGTCCGATGTGATTGTTAAAATTACCATCTGTTTTGTGCACTTGATACGCAGTTTGTAACACAGAATGAATCATGTCTTTCGTTGTTGTTTTGCCATTACTTCCTGTAATGCCAACAACACGAGGTTTTTCTTCAGTTACGTATGATTTTGCCAGCTTTTGAAGTGCAGTCAGTGTATCCTCTACAAGAATCACTGGTACATCTTCTGGTGGATTGGCCTCTTTTTCATTCCAAAGAACAGCTGCGGCACCAAGCTCCACTGCTTTCGTAGCAAATGTGTGTCCGTTAAAATGTTCCCCGACAAGCGGGATAAATAGTGCGTCTTTCGTTACTTTTCGTGTATCTGTTGTCACTCCATGAATCTGTACTTCGCCTAAAGCTTGATTAGATAATGTTCCACCAGCCATTCGGGCGACTTGTTCCACTGTACGTTCGATCATGATTTTCGCCTCTCTTTCTCATTTCACTTTGAAGGAAAAGAGACACTACCTGTAGGATAGTGTCTGCTTGTTGCTCACATTAAAAAGTCGTTTTAATGGTTTGTTTTTCTTGATGGCGTTCAATTGCAAGTGACACTAGTTTTTCAATCAATTCTGGATACTCGACGCCAGTATGTTTCCATAGCAATGGGAACATACTAAACGGTGTGAACCCAGGCATTGTATTCACTTCATTGATGAGCACTTTGCCTTCCTCTGTTAAGAAGAAGTCTGCACGCACGAGACCAGATCCATCGATGGCTTTAAAAGCCTTGATCGCCATATCTTGAATTGTCTTATATTCATCCTCTGAAACACTCGCAGGGATGATCAAATCTGTATCGCCATCTTCATATTTTGCTTTGTAGTCATAAAAATCCGTTTTGGGTGTAATTTCACCAACAACGGAGCATTTCGGCTCGTCATTTCCTAGTACACCAATTTCGATTTCTCTTCCAATTACGCCTTCTTCGACAACAACACGACGATCGTATTGGAATGCTAAGTCAAACGCTAACGCAAGCTCTTCTTTGCTTCGGCATTTGCTAATGCCAACACTTGATCCCATGTTTGCAGGTTTCACAAAACAAGGATAACCAAGAACTTGTTCCACTTGTTCTAAACTGTCTGCTGTTGTTTTTTCATAGTCTTTTTTATTAAAGGAAAGGTGCTTTGCTTGTGCGAGTCCGGCTTGAGCAAATACATCTTTCATCATGACTTTATCCATACCCGATGCAGAAGCGAGAACGCCATTGCCGACATACGGGATATTTAACAGTTCAAGTAAACCTTGCATTGTTCCATCTTCACCATTTGGACCATGAAGTAATGGAAAGACTACATCAATTTTTTCTTCAGTTGATGCAGGTTGCGGGAACATGCTCTCATTTAAAGAAGTGGGTAAAAACGTCTTTGCGTTTTGCTCAAACTGAAGCATTTTGACGTTTGATACTGGTTCAGTGAGTTTGTCTCCCCTTAGCCATTCGCCCTCTTCTGTAATATAAATTGGATGTATATCGAACTTCTCAGTGTTAAGTGCTTTTGTCACTGCAAGGGCTGTTTGCAGTGATACATTATGTTCGGCTGACTTTCCACCGTAAACCAATCCTAAACTTATTTTCAATGGATACTCCCCCCACTAAAATTCATCTTTACTATCTTATCACTTTCGTGAGAAAATGCTCTAATTTATTTTTGTTGTTACGGAATTGAAATGATTTGTAAAGGTTGTAAGCTTCCCCCGAGCATTTGTATGTCATTCCCCTTTAATTTATATTAAAATGAATTTGAAAAGGAGTTGTGACAAAATTGAAACCAATCACAAGTACTGAACAATTCAATGAAATCATTCAATCAGACAAAGAAGTGATCATTAAATTCTTCGCGACATGGTGTCCTGATTGCACAAGAATGGACATGTTCATTCCAGATATTTTACAAGCTTATGCTCAGCATGACTGGTTTGAAATCAACAAAGATGATTTTCCAGAACTAGCAGAAACCTATCAAGTCATGGGGATTCCAAGCCTTTTAATTTTCAAAAATGGCGAAAAAATTGGGCATTTACACAGTGCAAACGCAAAGTCTCCTGAAGAAGTCACTGAATTTCTTCAAGGTACCCTTGTATAACTGACGAAATCAAAGACATTGGCAAAACACTTGCTAATGTCTTTTTTCTCTACTTTTTATCAAATTCTCTAATAAGACGAGACATCTAGCCAAAACGTTTCAATGAAGGAACGTTTTTGACAGGAATCACGACATGGTTTGACACCGATTTATTTCCTGGGAAAGAATTCATCGTCGATACGATTGGCTTTATGTCGATTACGTGAATTTTCTGAATTGAATCTTTACTTATGACATTTGACTTTGTATAATGGAATCACTAATTGAAAATGATTATCAATTTCAATTAGTCGTGATTTGATAGACAATGATTCTATAAAGGAGCGATCATTCAAATGTCTAAAAGGAAAATCAAAACATACCAGCAGCTGATTGAAGAAAATAAAAAGGCCATCATGCGCGATCCTAAATTGATGGAAAGTATATATGAGAGCATCGACAACAAGCATCAGAAGCAGCTTACAGCTGCCGGGCGTGAATCATGATAACAAAATGAGCAGTCAAACCACGGGCTGCTCTTTTGTCTGTCTCCTCTCCACAAATAAATAAAGCCGGTCAAATCTATGACTCGATTTGATCGGCTTTTATTTTAATGTGATTCGCTACACGGTCTTGCTTCATCCCTAAGTAAATGAGCATATATGTGAGATAACCCATTGTCATCGTTAAACCACCAAAGAAAAATTGTGAAAACACAGGTTCTTCGAAAGTCGTGACGGCAGCAAGGATCATCCAGCTCGCATATAAATAAACCATGAACCATTTGATGTTTCTTTTTACTGTATACAGAATGAAAAGACCGGCTAATGAAAAGGTCCCTAGCGCTAGTCTGAAATAAACAAGATGTTCAAACTGGAAGGCAAAAGACACGAACGAAAACGATAACAGCAACAGAATAGGTAAAGCCGTAATGAAATTCTTCACGATAGTGCCACCTCCATAACTCTTTCAACATTATAAGTCAAAATGAGACAGCTACCGTGAAGTACAGACGGAGTTTCACAAAATTGTCACGAATTTTTCCTGTTATTTGACACAATTTTTACACATTCACATCACGCTTCCAAAAGACGAACCAAGCAGTTCCAACAAAGAAAACAATATGTGCACCAACAATGAACAAAGAAAATAGAGGACTCATCCCATCAAATGGTGGCGGTCCTTGGAAGCTGTATTGTGTAAAATTCGTATTAGCAAATAGCAGAATTTTCCCCCACTGATTTCCGATCAGTGACATGATCGTTACGAGAGATTTGGCCGTATATAACACAAAGAAGGATGTGACAAGCGCAATTAAGCTGTTTCTAAATAAACTCGAGCACATAAAAGCAAAGCTAGCCATCATCAAAACTTCCAACCACTGGCATCCGATGACGGCAAATGTATGCTGAAAGAGCTGACTAGAGTCCGCATCAAATTGGGTTCCAAAGAAAAGGAGCCCGAATAGAAAAGAGAGTACATAGTAAATAACAAACAAGTACGTGACGATCAAAACAAGTGTGATGTATTTTGACAGAAAAATATGCAGTCTCGTCTTTGGCCGAATCAATAAGAATTTGATCGTCCTTTTTTGAAACTCAGTTGAGATCAGTGTGGCTCCAACAACAACAGCAAGCACCTGTAAAATAAATACGACATTCGTAGAATACGCGATATAATTTGCCACTGTGTCATGTCCACCAAGACCGGATATGACTTGTTTTAGTGCTACGGCAAGCATAAATTGAAACACTGTGATCAACCCGAGTGCAATGATGGTGATTTTTTGATTCATGATCTTTTTATGCTCATTCTTGATGAGTTCAAGCATCTGTCTTCCCGCCTTCCGTCCATTTCATAAATGCCGATTCGATGGATGGCTTCTGAGGTGTCATTTCAAACACACCGAATCCTGCCAAAACGAGCTGTTTGTTGAGCTCTGATGCACGATCTTTGTTCAATTGAAGCAGAACTTGCTGTCCATTCTGTTCATATGTATAGCCGTGCGCGTCAAGCCAAGAAGTCGCCTCTTCTACAGGTTGAATTTCCATGACAAACTGCTCTTGTCCATAGGCGTCCCCGATGTCCGCATTCGCTTTGATCTGTCCATTTTGGATAATGATCATGCGATCACACAATTCCTCTACCTCATAGAGTAGATGTGTAGCAAATAAGATAGAGGTTCCTTCCTCTTGGACAAGCGTACGTAGATGTTCACGGAAATCTTTCATTCCTGCAGGATCAAGTCCATTCGTCGGTTCATCTAAAATCAGCAGGTTCGGTTGGTGTAAAATGGCTTGTGCGATTCCCAGTCTTTGTTTCATCCCTAATGAATAAGTTTTGACCTTTTGATTGATGGCATGCTCCAAACGAACCCTTTTGATTACTTCATGAATACGATCTTCTGTGACTCCCTTGTGCATGGCTGCGTATAACTCCAAGTTTTCATAGCCTGTTAAATACGAGTAGAACTCTGGATTTTCGATAATCGCACCCACAGATGACATGGCTTGTTGAAATTCGCCATCTTGTGAATATCCATTGATGGTAATACGACCGTTGTTTTTTTTCATCAAACCGACAATCAATCGGATCAATGTCGTTTTTCCAGATCCATTTGGCCCAAGCAAACCGACGATTTCCCCTTGTCCGATGTCCATCGAAATATCACGCAAAATCATCCGTCTGCCTATTTTTTTATCGACTTTTTCTATTTTTAGAACAGCTGATTGCAAGGTGGTCCCTCCTTTTGATATAAAGCCATTGGCGACAGTTAGGGCCGCTCATCCTGCCTAAAATTATATCATGCAAGACAAGTGGCTCCATCAAAAAAAGGGCTGATGAGCCAGCCCCCTTTTCATTACATTGTGAGGTCAGGTGATGCTGTGCCCTTGTCATGTTTCTTCTCAGTTTCTGAGACAATGACTGCACATGCTGCGTCGCCTGTAATGTTCACAACGGTTCTTGCCATATCTAATAAACGATCGATCCCAAGGATGAGCGCGATGCCTTCAACAGGAAGGTTCACGGAGTTCAATACCATAGCAAGCATGATCAGACCTACCCCTGGAACACCAGCAGTACCGATACTCGCCAATACAGCGGTTAATACCACCGTAATCATTTGGACAAGTGTCAGCTCGATTCCATAGACTTGTGCGATAAAAATCGTCGCGACACCTTGCATGATCGCCGTACCATCCATATTAATGGTCGCACCAAGTGGCTGAACAAAACTTGAAATCGGCTCAGGCACCTTCAATCGTTTCTGTGCCGTCTCCATTGATACCGGTAGAACAGCGTTACTGCTCGATGTACTAAATGCGACGACCATCGCTGGTGAGAATCCTTTGAAAAAAGCCATCGGATTTCGTTTACCTAAAATGGCGACAGTTGATCCATATGTTAGGAAGAAATGCAGCACGAGCGCAATCAACACGACCGAGAAATACAGCCCCATTGCTTTCATCGCATCTAGTCCTTGACTGCCAATCGCCGTTGCGATCAATCCGAATGTTCCATATGGTGCGAACTTCATCACAACGCTGACAAGATACATCATTAAATCATTTCCTTGTTCAAATAGCTTCAACAAACCCTCTGTTTTTTTGCCGAGCATGGCAATACCAAGCCCTAAAAATACACAAAAGACGATAATTTGCAGCATATTTCCTTCAACTAAAGATTGGACTGGATTGGTTGGAATGATATTGAGAAGTGTTTCTGCCATGGATGGTGCTTCTTCTGCGGTATATTCAGCCGCTTTCGTATCAAAACTGCCAAATGTTCCGGGCTTGATGAGAAGAGCCAATGAAATGCCAATGATAATGGCAAAAGTAGTAGTGAGTAGAAAATACGTAATGGTCTTTGCTCCGATTCTGCCAAGCTTTTTCGGATCACCGAGGCCTGCCACTCCAAGTGTGATGGAAAAGAACACGATTGGCACAACTAGCATTTTAATCAGATTTAAGAAGATTTGTCCTAGAGGTGTGAATAGATAAGGATCTAACACTTTGAAAACATTTGGAGCAAAAATGTTGAGCAAAAGCCCCGTGATTGCACCTACAAATAGAGCAATAATGATCTTTGTTGCCAGCTTCAATAAAATCTCCCCTTCCTCATCAAAAAGGCCCACGAGAGAGTTTTCTCGTGGGCCTACGTGTCCATACTGTACCACCGTTTACTCTCTTCACGCTGATGAGGTTAGCTGACGGGTTAGGACGAAGAGTTGTCCTTTTTTCATGAAAGAAAAATTCACCCCAAAATAGTGGGTCCCCCATTCCTTTAGAAGGATTAAGCGTGTGGTTATATGATATTTTCATACCATTTATACCTTATTTTTAGGCATTTGTAAATAGGTTGATTTGTGCACTTTAGTTACTTTCTTCCTTATTTGTGACCTCTAATATGTCTAAAAGAAACACGAAGATTGGAATACCAATAATGAGTCCCCAAATGCCAATATAATGTTCAGAGAAAATCAGCACAATAAATGTGAAGAAAATAGGGAGTTCTGTTTTAGCTGACATGAGTTTCGGATTCAAGAAGTATGCTTCAATGGCATGAATGATCACAATGACCAACACAATATAAAAGACATACATCCCGCCTCCAAGTGTATACGCAATAATGCTCAATGGAACGAGAGAGATCACCACACCTGCTACAGGAATTAAGCCTAGCAAAAAGACCATCACGGCTAATCCAAATAACTGAGGGAATCCCATGATGCCAAGGGCGATTGTGGTTAAAACACAGTTTACGGTTGCAATAATAAATTGAGCTTCGAGTACTTTGCCAAACGTTCTAGAAAATTTACGTCCAAAAAAGGAAATTTCATGATAAAACACAGAGATTTTACTCGTTTTGAACTTATTCATAAATTGAATGAGGCGTTCCTTTTCGAACAAGAAGAACATGCTTAAGATTAAGGACAAAATGACTTGAATACTGAACGTGCTGAAATCAGTTATGTAAGTATAGAGGAAATTGAACCCTTTCTCAAAGTAAGCTGAAATTTTGAAATCTCCGAATACGTTTGTGACGACATCAAAGAAGGGTAAATCTGGTGGATGATCTGCAATGTTTTTCCCTAAATGGAATAACTGCTCCACCTGTTTGACGATGATTGGCACAAATACAAATCCACCAAACGTCAATCCACCAGCAAGGAGAATATATAAAAGGGTAATCACCGATTTCTGACCTATTTTTAGGAATCGATTCAAAAATCCTCTGATGACCCCTTCTAGACGATTCATCAAAAAAGTGAAAATGAAGGTCAGAAGAATTAAATTCATCATTCCTCTTAATAGATATAAAGCTGTGGCTAATACTACAAACACTGAAAACCGCTGAACACCGGGTTTTTCGAACAATTTTAAAAATGCCGCCATACGTTACACACCTGCCAGGACTAAAGTCTATTTTTCATCGGATCTGATATCCATTATATCGGACCTTTCCGTAAATTATATAACAAAAGGTCATTGAGGTCTTATGATTCGTTCTATTTTTATGAAGATTTAACGTTTTTTTCTTTTCATCATCAGAAAAAACCGAACCCATGTGAAACAGATGGGTTCGGTTTATGATTCTTATCCTAAACAGCTTGCTTGATATTCCGCATTTCTTGAAGGGCTGTTTTGCTTTTCGCTTCGTCAAATTCACCTTCGCTTTTTGCGACCACAATGGTTGCAATTCCATTTCCAATAAGGTTCGTAATGGCTCTTCCTTCACTCATGAATCGATCGACACCTAGTAGCAATGCAAGCCCTTCAAGCGGAATAACCTGAAGTGCTGCAAGTGTTGATGCCAACACAATAAATCCGCTTCCTGTCACTCCTGCTGCCCCTTTGGAAGTTAGCATGAGAACAAGGATAATGGTGATCTGCTGACCGATTGATAAGTCCACGCCAAACACTTGCGCTAAGAAGACCACAGCCATCGATAAATAGATGGAGGTTCCGTCCAAGTTAAAGGAATAACCTGTTGGAATGACTAGACCAACAACAGACTTCGAGCAGCCATAGCGTTCCATTTTATCCATCATTCTCGGCAATACTGATTCCGAAGAACTTGTGCCAAGTACAATTAAAATTTCATCTTTGATAAAACGAAGATAGCCAAACAGGCTGAATCCATATATTTTACAAATAATATTCAGTACGACGAAGATGAATAAGAACATCGTCATATAAACGGAGAGCATGAGACTTGCTAATGGTTTGATCGATGCCAAACCAAAGTGTCCGATCGTATAGGCCATTGCCCCAAAAGCACCTAATGGCGCCGCTCGCATGATATAACCAATGATTTTGAAAAAGACCAGTGATAGCTTATCAAGCCATTCGATGATTCCTTTTCCCTTCTCACCAAGTGCAGCAAGCGCTACTCCGAATAATATGGAGAAGAATAAGACTTGTAAAATATCCCCCTTCGCAAACGCATCGACCATGTTAGATGGCACAATGTGTGTCACAAACTCCATCCAGTCGATACCCTGCCCCCCATTTTGGGTATACTGTGAGACATCCCCTTTTTCAAGCTTACTATAGTCAAGACCTGCACCTGGCTTCATGATATTGACAACAAATAGACCAATAACCAGCGCAAGTGTTGTAACGACTTCAAAATAAATAAATGCTTTTCCCCCGACTTTCCCAACCTTCTTCATATCACCCATTTTGGCAATACCAAGGACGATCGTTAAGAAAATAATGGGCGCGATGACCATTTTGACTGCATTAATAAACGTATCACCAAGCGGTTTCATTTCCTTCCCGACGTTTGGCCAAACCATCCCGACAACTACCCCAATAATGACAGCTGCAATGACCTGAAATGTCAGGTTCTTCAAAAGCCTCTTCATAAAATCCCACTCCCTCACCCTTTGATGTAAACGCTTAACTGTTATCTATAAATAAAATGATAGCGATTTCATCTAAGGCTGTGAAGCTTATGAACATATCGTACATTTTGGTCTTTTTGGTCTTTTAATCAGAAGGAACAATATATTTATTCACAGGTCTGCCTATCCCGCCATATTGCATATCTAATTTCAGTTCGCCTTCTTTCACAAGAAAGTCTAAATATCGGCGTGCGGTGACACGGGCAATGCCGAGTGCATTTGCAACTTCTTCTGCGGACTGCGCTCCTTCTTGCAAACTCATATAAGTTTTAATTTCAGTCATCGTATGTACATTTAGCCCCTTCGGGAGCCCAGTTTCTTGTTGTTTCACGGCAGGCTTTCGTATGATATCGTCCAGCATCTCTTGAGAGAATTCTGCTTCGGTGCATATCTTCGATTTAAAAGCTTTATAGCTTTCAAGAGATTCCTTCATTCGCTCAAATTTGAACGGTTTAATGATATAATCTCTGGCTCCATTTTGAAGCATCACCCCAATCGTTTCTTTGTCTTTTGCTGCGGAAATGACGATCACATCGACTTGTATCTTCTGCTTTCTAATTTCTTGCAAGGTTTTTACCCCATCCTTTTTTGGCATATAGACATCAAGTACAACGAGATCTGGACGAATCTCTTTGATGAGCTGAATCCCCTGTTCACCATTGCCCGCCACAGCCACTACTTGAAAGCCAGGAACACTCATCATAAATTCTTTGTTGACTTGCTGAACCATCGGATCATCTTCAATCAATAGCACCTTAATTTGGGTCATCTATCTCTCTCCTCTATTGTCATTGGGAATTCGATTGAGAAAGTGGTACCAATGCCGAGACTTGATGTGACTTCTACATTTCCCATCCCTTTGTCGATTATCGCTTTAACAATGTACAGACCATAGCCGGTTCCGCCTTCTTTGCCATATGTGAAGCCTTTATTGAAAATATGAGGAATAATCCCCTCTTCCATACCAGCGCCCTGATCCTCAATCAAAATCGCTAGCACATCCTCCGTTTGATCGATACTAATGGAAATCAGTTTAGATTCTCTTGCTACAGAGTCAAATGCGGCAAAGGCGTTTTCGATGAGATTCCCAAGAAGCTTTGTCATATCATGCTGATCTAAATGCTCAGGAAAGGCATATAGGCGGCTATTCTCATCTACTTCCACTTTAATACCAAGTTCTTTGCCCCTCCTGATCTTACTCATCAACAGTCCAGCCACTGCATCGTGCTGAATCACGCGGTGAAGGAAGTCCGTGACATGCTCCTGTTCCTCGGTCGTTTGAAACGCAAGGTCCAATGCCTGATCTGATTTGCCAAGCTGAATCAGTCCCGCAATGGTATGAAGCTTATTCATATGCTCATGGTTTTGCACCCGCAAGCCATCGACGAAGTTCTTGACCCCTGTTAATTCTTCTGCTAATTTGGCAGCCTCTGTCCGATCTTGGAAAATGGCTACTGCCCCAATGATCTTCTTTTTCATCACAATCGGAATCCGGCTGCTCATGATCCGCTTTCCGCTCATCTGAATCTCTTCGTTATAAACTGGCTCTGCTCGATCAATGATTTCAGGAAGCCTTGTATCTGATAACACATCCCATATATTCCGGCCAACAACATCACCTGTCACTCCAAAAATTTGCTTCGCCTTTTCGTTAAAAATGGTAATCATGTGCTGATTGTCAATTGCGATCACTCCTTCATTGATTGAGTGGAAGGTTGCCGTACGTTCCTCTAGCATTCTGACAATCTCATGTGGTTCCAATTTAAACATTTGCTGCTTAATATGACGGGCGAGCAAGAAGGAACCAACAAGCCCAAAGCTGAGTGTGAGTAATAGAATCATGATGATATCTTGCTTCATTTCTCCTAGTATATCTGCCATACTTGGCAGCGTTCTTCCTACAAGTACCACCCCTGTTTGATGAAACTTTTCATCCTTTACTGGATAGAATGCTCTGATCGCTGTTCCAAGCTCCCCTTGTGCTTCTGAGAAATAAATATGTTCTGCAAAAGCTGGTTCTTCATCTGTCCCCTTTGAACGCTGACCGATTCTAGTCTTAACTGGGTGGGTCAATCTGGTGTGATCCATATCCATGACGACAATATAGTCAGCGTCTTGAATAATTCGAATCTCTTCGATTGCATGCTGTAAACGAGAACGTTCCTTTGTCTGCCCAGCTAGTGCCTGTTTCACCTCATTCATTTCAGCCACTGTTCTTGCTGTGTTCATGAGTCTTTTTCGAAGCTCTCGTTCCTCGGTTTGCTGTATTCCCCCAACAAGAACAATTCCTCCGATTAAAAGGGCAAATATCACAACGAAATAGGTCAGGATGGTCAGCTTCCACCGAATGGATAATTGTTGTAATGTAAATCGATCTCTCATCATTTTTTTCACCTGTATCTTTACGAATTCTTCCTCTGTCAAGTATGCTTGACAGAAGGGGGACCTGACGCATGAAGAATTTATTTGCTTATACATTGCTTTTCATTATCGGTTTTGTAACCGCTTTATACTTCGGTTTTCATCATATGATGCCAAACTCATCAACCATATTTGATGATGAACAGACCGGGCTGAAAGATCAGCTTGTCTTCAAATTTAGCCATGTGGTGGCAGACAATACACCAAAAGGTTTGGCCGCAAAGAAATTCGCTGAGCTAGTGCACGAGAAATCCGATGGAAAGATCAACATTCAAATTTTTTCAAATGGGAGTCTATATTCCGATATTGAAGAAATTAATGCACTAAAAGAGAATCAAGTACAATTTATCGCTCCGTCCACTTCAAAGCTAGGCATGCTATCACCTGAATGGCTAGCACTCGATCTTCCCTTTGCCTTTAGTAACTATGATGCTGTTCAGGAAGGTCTGCATGGTGCCATTGGACAAAGGTTGTTCGGTACACTGCAAAAGGACGGATTAAAAGGAATGGCCTATTGGACCAACGGCTTTAAACAACTTACCTCTAATAAAGGACCGATCAAACAGCCTAGTGATTTAAAAAATCAATCTCTCCGCATTATGCAAAGCGACATGATTGAAAAACAATTCAATCTTCTTGGTGCAAAGCCTTATCAGGAATCGTTCAATTCGACGTTTCAGCTGTTAGAAACGAAAAAGGTAGACGGTGAAGAAAATACAATTTCAAATATTTATTCAAAAAAATTCTATCATATACAAGACTATATGACGATCAGTAATCACGGGTATTTAGGGTATGTGGTCTTAACAGATCAATCATTTTTTGATCGCCAGACCCCTGAAACGAAGCGAATTTTACTTGAGGCGATGGAGGAAACAACCGCTTGGAATGAAAAACATGCAGAAAAAATGAATAAAGATCAACTAGAGAACATTAAACGTGAATCCTCTATAGCCATCCACGAATTAACGCAAACAGAGCGACAACAATGGGTAAAAGCGCTTGATCCTTTATATGATGAAGCGGAAAAAACCATTGGTTCTACTTTGATGAAACAGATTCGTGAGCTTCGTACCCGTTACGAACGCGTCCCCATTCATGTTTTTCAAGAAAATGAATCCACTCAATAAAAAAATCCCTTATCGCAAGGGATTTTCTTTTATGCTCCAGATTCACCCTGTTCTTGTTGTGTGAGCTCTTCCAGCCTTGTTAGAATTCTGCGTTTTCGGTATTGCATGATGCCTGTTTCAGCAATTCCTTTTAGTTGTGAACGGTTTGATACTGCACCAAATAGAATGCCTGCAATCGGGACAAGCTGAAACAACTTCTTCCAGCCAAAAGAGTCACGGTAGTTATACACCACTTCACGCCATCCTTGGATTTGTGAAATCATGTTTTCGTGCTTTCCTTCAGATACGTGATAGCTCTTTAGCTCCTTTAATATCGACTTTTTCCCAACAACATCTGCGGAGTTCAGTTGTAAGCATTTAATGATAAATACTCGCTCTTCTTTACTTTTAGGATCATAGCCATAGGTCACGGCAATATCTTGTAAAGTTTTCAAGGATAATCCGAGCACAGCCGGGATATCTGCCGCTAAAGTAAACATCCCGCCAACGCCTGTTGTCGCACCTTGCACCGTGGCAAGATTCGCTCTATTTTTCCCCATTTGTTCACTAATGGCATCCATCACTTCGATAGGGGCTTTTTGAATATCTTCTATGCGCTCAATGGATTCACCGGCACTTGTCGCCTGAAATTGATGAATGATGCCTTTTTCTGAAGTCAAATAGATGCCCCCAGATTGAATGTAATGACCCATTTCATCTAGTAACACACCAATTTTCTTTTGAATAAAGGCAGGGGTTAGCTTGTCCAACATTTGAAAAGGAAGCCGGCTGAGTTTCTCCCAAAACCACACCTTTTGTTGTTCTTTCTCCCATTTTTCAATTTCCTTGACTTGTGCATTTAGCCATTCTCTTTCCTCCATACCTTTTTCCTCCTTATGAAGCCGATCATTCGGTTGTCTGTTATTATACACAATCTTTGTCCATCATACGTATCATACATTGAAGTGGTTTCGGTAGGTTTGAATCTCTTTCAAAACGGTTATTGCTTAATAAACAATAAAGGAGGAGTGATCAACATGTTAGGATTTCTGATTTCATTAGTTGTTGCGATTGTCATTGGTCTCATTGGCAGTGCACTCGCTGGAGGCAGTGTTCCGGGCGGTTGGATCGGATCAATGATAGCAGGGCTTGCAGGTGCTTGGATTGGTCATGGATTACTTGGAACGTGGGGTCCTAGTCTAGCAGGCTTTGCGATCATTCCTGCCATCTTAGGAGCAGCGATTTTCGTGATCATCTTAAGCCTCATCTTTCGGAGCGTTGGATCAAGGGTTTCTTAAAAACAATACAGAGGAAGCAGAGGGGACACCGCTTTATATAGCGGTGTTTTTTGATGTGTCCTTGACATTGCATCGTTTTTGTTCACTAGCATATGATAAACAAACCTATTCGCTTCAGATGATTGACATTTCATCATGATGGGCATATGATGTTTTAAAAAATTTCACCAGGGAAACTTCTTATGCCAAAGCAAAACTCTGTAGAATCTAGGTGATGACTTATGAAAAACAAATACATCGAGACACAGGCCCAAATGTCAGTAGCAGCTGAGCGTGCGCTTGCAGGTGAGGTAAAAGGATTGAGAAGGCTTCTTCCTTTTCTCGGGCCTGCTTTTATTGCCGCCATTGCCTATATTGATCCAGGTAACTTCGCCACCAACATTGCGGCGGGGTCCAAATATGGATATCTTCTATTATGGGTCATTCTCATATCGAATCTCATGGCTTTGCTGATTCAGTCCTTGTCCGCCAAGCTTGGGATAGCGACAGGTAAGAATTTACCTGAAGTCGCACGTGAAGAGTTTCCAAAGCCTGTCTCCATTGGCTTATGGATTCAAGGCGAACTCGTGATTATCGCAACCGATTTAGCTGAATTTATCGGCGCTGCACTCGGTTTATACCTGCTCTTTGGCATCCCACTTCTTGAAGCATCCATCATCGCCGCCATCGGGTCATTTGCCATTTTGGAGCTGCAAAGAAGAGGATATCGAGCACTAGAAGCCGGAATCACTGGTATGCTGTTCGTGGTAGTGATCGCTTTCGCTGTGCAAACATTTGTCGCAAAGCCTGATCTTGCAAGTGTTGCTGGCGGACTCTTCATTCCACGGTTTGATGGAGCAGATAGCGTGCTGCTTGCAGCTGGGATTTTAGGTGCGACTGTGATGCCGCATGCAATCTATTTACATTCCGCGTTAACCCAAAGAAGAGTGGTCGGCAGAACCCCCAAAGAGAAAAAACAAATTTTCCGCTTTGAGTTTATTGATATCCTCATTGCTATGCTTGTCGCTGGAGCGATCAACGCAAGTATGCTTATTGTGGCGGCAGCTTTATTTTATAAAAATGGGCTTTTTGTTGAGGATCTAGATGTTGCGTTTCAACATTTTGGTACACTCGCCGGTCCTGTATCCGCCATCTTATTTGGCGTGGGTCTTCTTGTAGCCGGTCTTTCTAGTTCATCAGTTGGTACAATGTCAGGGGATATCATCATGCAGGGCTTTATCAATTATCGCATTCCGCTATATGTACGCCGGCTGATTACCATCATTCCCCCGCTTCTGATCATTGCATCTGGTGTGAATCCGACTACTGCGCTAGTGTTGAGTCAGGTGGTGTTATCTTTTGGCATTGCTTTTGCTTTAATTCCTTTGATTTTATTTACAAGTAAAAAACGAATTATGGGCGAATTGACGAATGCACGTTGGGTGACAGGAATATCTTGGGTGATAGCAGCTCTTGTTGTCGCACTCAATCTTTTTATCATTGTTGATACCTTTTTGTAAAAGACAGTGATTGTGCTGTCTTTTTCTTTCCATTATGGTAGAATTTCCCCTGAGAGGATGTGAGCACATGTTTTTTTATCAGGATCAAGATATTACCATGCGTCTTCTTGAACCGAGGGATGCAAGAAGTCTATTTTTGCTCATCCAACGATCAAGACAGCATTTACGTGAATGGATGCTTTGGGTGGATACGACGCAGACGGAAGAAGATAGCATGGCGTTTATTCAAAGCGCAATGCAGCAAGCCTTGCAGAACAACGGATTTCAAGCCGGTATTTGGTCACATGGCGAACTTGTCGGAATCATTGGCACACACCAGATTCATTGGATCGACCGAACCGTTTCGATTGGCTATTGGCTCGGTGAAGGCTATCAAGGACAAGGGATCATGACAAAAGCATGCAAAGCGGTCATTCACTACTTATTTGAAGATTGTGGACTGCATCGCATTGAGATCAGGGCCGCTGTCGATAATCAAAAAAGCAGACGAATCGCTGAACGGTTATCATTTTCTCTCGAGGGGATCTTGAGGCAATGTGAATGGTTAGGCGACCGATTTACCGATCATTGTGTCTATGCACTATTGCAACCTGAATATATGAAACATTAAGCTCTATCTATGAATCAACCTACTTAATTGTGTCGATTGGATGAATTATTTCACAAAGTGAAGTTTTTTGCTATCCGTTCAGTTCGGCATCTGTTAAAATAGAAGGAAAAATCGAGGTATGATGTATGTCTCTTCTTATTTTATTTTACTTATGGATTGTCCCTTTAATATTTGGTATTTTCTTTTCATTCCTAACAAAGAAAGCCACTTACAAACGACGCTTTGTCCCATCTTATAGCATGGCAGGGCTCAGCATCGTTTTTCTTATCCTGGCACTTGTCTTTTCTGCCAGCCATTTTCTATTTATTTGCGGGATGTTCTTATTTGCTACAACACTTGTCGGCACAGGCATTCCACTCTTCTTGGCTTTTGGCAAATCACAATCTTAAACAGAAACCACCTCTTCTTCATAGAGGTGGTCAGATTGTAGAGAAACCTAGGTTTCTCTACAATCTTTTTTATTTTTAAAGGCTTTATGTTCTTTGAATTGTACTGAAAAAGGCCTCCCACACACCTAGCCTAGCTTCGCTAGGTGTGTTGCAATCTTCTTCATGTTCTGACACGCAGCTGTGAGAAGAACCTGTTCACTCACATTTTGTTTTCCCCTCAACCGGCAGTAGCGAAGCCCATGCAGTTGTTTTGAATCTGCAAAGCTTCGCTCTATTTTTTCTTTTCTTTTTTTATATAGCTCTTTTCCAGAGGCAGACAAACGATTTTGTCTGA
>MKZN01000017.1 GCA_001938995.1 Bacillus pumilus
TGACAGTGCGTTCTACGATGGTGGTCGTGGTTCGATCAATACTGTTAAGATAGAACGTTTCAGACTTTAGTGAGGAATGAAACGATTCGATGGAGGCATTATCAGCGGGCGTCCCTTTGCGGGACATGCTCATGGTAATGCCTTTTATATGAACAGCTTTCTGATACTCGTAAGATGTATACACAGAACCTTGGTCGCTATGTAACACGCAGTTCTCAGGCAGTACAGGGAGCTGATGAAGTGTGTTTAAGACAAAGTCTGTGTCCTGCTTATCACCAATCGTAAAAGCAATCACTTCTCCATTATATAAATCCAATATACTGGAAAGGTACAATTGTTTCTGTCCATAAGGCAAATACGTGATGTCCGTTACTAGTTTTTCAAGAGGGCGATCAGACTGAAAGTTCCGATCCAGTATATGATCAACCACGGCATAGGGTTGCCCGTTCTTCTTACGCTTTTTCATTTTAACCCGGCACTGCCACTGGTTTTTCTACATGATACGTTGAACAGTTTTATGGTTAATACGCATTCTCATTTTTAGTATGGCTGTGTTTTTCGATATCCATATCGATACTTGTGCTTTCGGCACAACGTGCCGACTTGTTTTTCTAGTTGTCTTTTAGAACTATTCTGAGTCAGATCCTTTTTCCATCTATAATACGAAGTGCTTGAGATGCCTAAAGGGACACAGATGTCCTGTACCGTCATTGTTTTGCGCACTTCTTCTATCAGTTCGATTGACGTTTCCTTATCAACTTCCTTTCCAATTCGTTGTACTTTTTTAAAACTTCATTCTGTTGTCTCAGATAGCGATTTTCTGCCTGTAGTCTCTCTAATTCGGAAGAGTACTCGGGACCCTTTCCATAGGTATATTGTTTTCCAACAGGCTGTTCGAATCGGTGTGAATCCCCAGCCTTATACCACCTCACCCATGTCTGCACCTGCGTCTTATTCCTGATATTCAATTCCTGCATGATCTCTTTCATAGGTACGCCTGACAATCTCATTTCTACAGCCTTCCGTTTGACTTCAACCGGATAACTCACTCTTGTCCCCATAGAAAAAACACCTCCACGTCTTATTTCGGATAACAACTATCCGTTTTCAAACTTGAAGGTGTTTTTTATTTGTCTCATCTTATGGGGTCAGTCCCTGCACCGGGAGCTTTTTTATATGCGATCAATGACAGCAAGTGTACATCTTGACGTACAGATATGACGGTCTCGATCATCTTTTATATCAATTTGGAATACCATCGTACGTCGTCCTACATGGACAGGAACAGCTGTCGCTGTCACCACGCCATCACGTACAGATTTTAAATGATTGGCATTGATTTCAATGCCTGAGCAGACCTGCTGAGTTAAGTCTAAATGAGCAGCCGCTCCCATGCTCGCCACCGTTTCTGCTAGAGCAGCAGATGCTCCTCCGTGCAGTAACCCGAATGGCTGTTTTGTTCGATGATCAACAGGCATTGTGGCAATGCAGCGTGACTGATTACATTCCACAATTTCAATACCAAGTGCTTCAAGTAGTGTATTCGATACACTGACATCCATCATGTCACACTCCCTTCACATGATTACAGTACACTTTCAGATTTTGCAATTAAGACGGCTTCTGTTCGAGAACCAACATTCAGCTTATTAAAAATGGAGGTCAAGCTGTATTCGATCGAGCGTTTACTCAAATGAAGCACATCGGCAATCTCTTGGTTCGTATACCCTTTTTCCACTTCCCTGAGTATCAAACACTCACGCTCTGTTAATAGCTCGTGATCGGTCTGCTGCACCTGTTCAGGCTTGTCTTGTTGCTGTGAAATTAATTTTTTCAAATAGGATAGCTGAACCACAACTTCTCCTTGCAACGTGCGATGTATGTATTCAATAATCTTGTCTTTTGTCTCTGTTTTACTAATTGCACCATGCAATCCAGCCCGAATGGCCTCTTCAAAATAATCATCTACTTCATACCCTGTATATATGATGATTTTCACTCGTTGATGTGTTTCAAGAATTTGTTTCGCAATGTCCATTCCATTGATATCCCCGAGATTTAAATCCATCAAAATCACATCATAGATGGAAAAGTCATGCGTCTTTAAAAAGGCGGCTTCTGCATCAGGACTTAAACAATCGACTGATAGCTGTTGATCTGATTCTAATATGCTTTTTGTCCCTTCCATGACAGCCGGATGATCATCAATGACCAATATCTTCTTCATGTCTTCCTCCCTTTAAATCACTCACTTCCATTTTATATAAAAGACTTGGCAGATGCCAAGTCTTTATCCTTAATAAATCGTTACAATTCTATTTCAATGATCACATTGAGCCCTTTTTCTGGCGCTGTATGGATCTGAAGTTTTCCGTCTAACGCCTTTACTCTCTCCCTTATGCCCGAAAGTCCCATGCTCATTGTATGCTGATCAAGCTGACCTGGCTCAAAACCAACTCCGTCATCCTCATAGTGAAGAACCAACTGATCTTTAATACATATGAGCATCACCAATACTTGGCTTGCCTTAGAGTGCTTCAAGGCGTTGGATAACAACTCCTGAACAATCCTGTAAATATTCAGTTGTGAGTCGATATCAATATCCAGTTCTTTATTAAAGCGAGTCGTATTCAATCTAATGTGAAATGGCGCTTCCTCTTGGATTTGGGAAGTCAACTTCGAAATCGCCTTCACTAAACCTAAATCATAAAGCAATTGCGGCCGCAGTTCATGACACGTTTCTCTCGTCGTTTGAATGACCTTTGACATTTGTTCATTCCATGCGATCAGCGAATGTTCAATAGAGACTGGGCATTGGTCATTTTGGAAATTGGTTAAAAACATTTCTGACTGCCTTTTCAAAGAGATCAAATCCTGTAGCACCGAATCGTGAAGATCCCTCGCTAGATCTGAGCGCTGCTTTTCTTCCATCGCAAACATGATCTTTTTCAACCAAGCAGGATTGGCTTCACGCTGTTTCAAATCTTCAAGATGCTCCATCAATTCTTCAATTTTGACGACATTTTCTAAACTGACACTTGTATAAAATGCCAACGTTTTCAGCCAAGATATTTCATCGCGCGTCAGCTTCGGTGTCTGTAAATTGGATAAACAGCAAATAACAAACGAGTGACCACCTCGTTCGCCAATTTTCATCATAAAGCCTTTATCGAGCTCGATGATTTTCCCTACTTCACCTAAAACATCTTGAAATTGATCGACATACTTCTTCCATAGGTCGCTGTCACCTGTAGATTCATCAATCTCATCGATCTGTCCGTCTGCCTTAACCTCGAGTACAAAAGCCTTGTTGACAATCAGCACTTCTAAAATGGTGTATTTCAAATGATACAACACTTGATGAAGTGATGACGCCTCACGAATGAGCTGCGTAAATTTAAACACACTATCCTGATAATTATGTTTCTCTGAAAAACGTTTTAGCCGAAAACGGAAATCTAGAATTTCTTTGAAATAAAATACAGCAAGCATGAGTGTATAGGTAATCAATGCGAGCTTAAGTGTATACTTAAGATCTTCTGGTTTCTGCAAGATATAAAACGTGACAACAACAAATATGGTCGGTGTAATTGCTAAAAAGCCATAGTATCTCAGTCTACTGATCAGAAAATCCATATTGTAAAGTTTGTTCGTCATGAATTGATACACTAGTGAAAAAGGAATTAACAAAACGATTGATGTCAGAATAAAAGGATTAATCAAATACTTATCAAAAAACACATAGGGAATAACAAAAAAGAGAATAAATGGACTGAACGACAAAACATTCATAATGGCAAAAAACTTTAAAACTGAAGCATGTGCTGTTTCTTTATATCTCTTCATGCCTCTGACTATTAAATAAAGAGCGACTAAAACTGTTCCGAAAAAAAACAGCAAACTAATGCTCGGAACATATTTTCTCAATTGAGATGACACCGAAACCCCGTTATGTACGGCAAGATTGAAAATAGGTATCAAGTATAAGTACCTGATTAGTTTTGGACTCGTTAAGTGCACATCAAATTCGCTGAAATATTGATAGATAAAATGAATATATAAGATAGACACACTCGATAAACACAATAAGAGAACATAATGGCTAAATCTATCACCAATTCCAGAAGTACCTGCACTCAGATACCCAACACAAATTGACAATAAGAACAAAATTAATAAAAATGCAGATTTTCGTTGCGACTCTTTGTTAATTTTAATAATAAAAAAGATACAGAATAAGCATATTGAATATAGAAGAAGAGGGATTAAATAGATAAATAAGCTTTCGCGACCAATCAATGTCTTGTTGTTAAGTGATATGATTTGGTTGCCTCTTTGAATATCAATTCTTTGTACATTTCTAAGCTTACCATTGATCATATGGTCTTGGATTAAATTAGATTGTCCGTTTATCTTTAGTATTATATCTCCCTCTTTTAACCCCGAAGAATAAGCTAAAGAAAGATATTCAACGTCAACAACTTCCGTTTGACCGTTTTCATTCTTTTCTACACGTGCACCATTAAAAATATCAAATACATAGATATATGAAATATAGATCACAAATAAAAAAGACAAAAATACAAGAATTGTGGACATTTTTGTATAGGTAAGCTTCATGTTTAAAACATCCTTAAGAAAGATCATTAAATCATCATATAGGGTTGTCCTTTAAATTAATACTCCCAGATGTATTTCGCACTCATGTACTCTTTTTTAAAACCTTGTATAATGGCTGCAGTTGTTTGTGCATCAGCATGAATTAAGCTGGCATTTCCAGATTTCAATTCACCGATCACACCTGGGTTTTTCATTAGATATGCAATGATATTTTGAATGTTCAATCATTTTCCTCCTTTGTCATAAATACATACAATTGTTCCTTCTTCGTTTTAGATAATTCAAGTTGTTCGATTCCTTGCTTCATTTTTAACAGCATAATCTCTCTCATAGATACCATGTACTGAGTCAAACCAGCTTCAAGTAATTTCTGCTTCAGTTGAAACGGTTTTTGCTCTGACCCATCTAGTCGTCCTGAAAAGAACGTAAGAAGTTCTTGACTGGCAGCGTTAAAACGCCTTTGCAAAAAACTAAATGCCAGTGTTTGTTTTTTTTGCAAATCTCCGTTATTTTTTGAAAAAAGCGCAAAAAAATCATTACTGATCTGTTCAGCAACTCCATAATAGTTTGAATAAGATTCGACGATTGAGTTGATCTCTCTAGTCGCTAAATAAACGCCTAATACACTAGAAAGGGCTGTTAATGATCCTGATTTTTTACTTAAAACCTCTAAACACTCTTCTTCTGTTCCATGCATATGACTCAAATCCTCATGTTGTCCTTCCATTGACAGCTTTATGAGATTCAACAGTTTCTCTATTAATTGAGAGTTGTTTTCACATAATGATGTGATGATTTGAATACTGAGCGTGTACAAATATGTAGAAGCATTGATGGCAACTCCCTGGTGGACATTCATCCAAGGATACGAATCATTGTCCTGATCTTCAATATCATCTAATATATCGGCTGATAATATGAGAAGTTCAATCCCAGCAGCGAGTTTTGTAATCGCTTGCTTGTTTTGTCCGCCAAATGCCTCATAATGCTGGTAAGCCAATTGGCCAAATTGACATTCTTTCTTTATATCTATAAATTCAAGAAGTAACTTTTGTAAATCATGATGCCTGACAGCATGTTGAATAAAATCAGACATTTTCTGCTTGATTTTTGTGTTCTCTAGATAGTTTATCATACCCGGACTTGATCCTCACCTTCCATTCTCTTATTTTACTAAAAAGAAATAAGCAAATGTCCACTGACATCACTATTTAACAATTATATAACAATACATCCTTTTTTTGTATGAATTAAGACAAAAAAAAGACTTGATGCTTATCAAGTCTTTAAGAAATTTTCACATATTCATATTTGTCGTATTGATCAATGCTTTTGTTGATGTTATGAAGAGAAGCCGTTGTTTCTCTAATTTCGTTCTCAAGCTTCCATAATAATAGTTTAAGTTCTTCAATTTCATACTTTCCCATCGATTCCACTCTCCTTTTTTGGAAGATCAATGTATTTGTGTATGGTGATTGGGTCATAAGTATTTGATCTGTTACTAACAGTGTAAATGCATTTGAGTATTTTTTCACCGAAAACTATGCACAAAACATATGCGTGATACCGCAAAATTCAATAGGTCTTTTTTCATCATTTTCTGACTTTTCAAATCATACTTTTATCTCAATTTCAAAAGAACTCTGTCATATTTGCGACAATAATAGGCATCATTCGTCACATTTCCCCCACAACAGAACGTACGATCCTATTCATTTCCTTGGTTTAACATGAAATAGGTCAGACGACAGACACGACAGTATACACCGCAATTTTTTGGCGACATTCACCGAAATTGACCGCAAAAGTACCTATTTCTATCATGCATTTGCGAAGGTAGAATGTTTTTTTTGATTCTTTATTCTGATTTTCTACATACATTTAGAACAGATATCCGTCCAATTTCACTTCAATGAGAGAAGAGGTGTCCATTTGTTTTACTATGTTCCGTATCCTACTTTGCAGGTTCCCGCAATAAACAACGTATATCCGCGCGCACCGATTACCTATCCACCGGTTGATGCCCATTCGTTTCAAAGAGCCGCAAAAGAATCAATGCGGCTTGTCGCTGATGCATCACTCATTACACAGCAGATTTCCAGCTCTCTTGCATTTGCGCAACGGATCATGCGAGCTGCTGAACATTCTGATACAGCAAGTGTGATCCGAATTCTGAAACAAATCGGTGTGAAAAGCAATGTGGACATTCGTTTTAGTCCCGAAGGCATTCGCATCTTCTTGTCGCTGACATCAAGCAGACTTTTGCTTCTCTTGCGATGGGAATGAACAAGAAAAGCCGCTCACATCCGAGCGGCTTTTCTCAAGTTTCAAACATGTTATGACACCATTCAATGGCTTCGACATAGCAGTTGTAGACTTCTTGCTTAGGGAAATCACCATCTAACATTTCGCCATCCCATTCATTTCGTTCAATGCGCCTCGCAACTTGCAAGACCAATGAATAGTCATTCTTATAGCCCAGTAGTGCCTCCCCTACCTCATCAGAAAGCGGCAGCTCTTTGACTAGCTCTCTAATGTCTGCTCTAACCAATGTGTCAATCAAGGAAAACATGCCTGTCAGCATATAGGAAGCAGGGTGCTCTCTATTCGTACGTCGGGCAATGAGCTCACACGTTTTGGCGCGAATGAATGACATCTTGATAATTTCCTTTTGACTTGAGTTGGCTTGTACGTTCAGCTCTTTAAATGACAGAATAAAAATCCAGCGGCGAATCTCATTGAAACCAAGCAGTATAATCGCCTGCCGAATGCTCTTAATTTGATAAAGACGCCTCATCCCGCCTGAATTGAGCATTTTCAATAATTGATAGGAGAGCGAAAGATCACTTTCGATAAAATGTGTGACTGTCTGTATATTCGGCTGTTCCTTGCTCAGCTCGTTTAGAAGCTGATGATACGCATGAAAGCTTGTTGATAAGGCTCGCCCAGAAATCACACGTGGCTCACTAAAGAAATACCCTTGAAACAAGTGGAAACCCGCTTCGAGTGCTTCTTCATATTCTTTTCGCGTCTCAACCTTTTCTGCAAGGAATCGAAGTCTGTATGTTTTAAATGTTCGCAGAATGTCTCTACGTTCTTCCATTGTGGTCTTGAGAAAATCAATTTTTAAAATATCAATGCAATGGAGGAGTTCATCAAGCAACGTGTCACCATCGTGTAACCCATTGAGAAAGAAATCATCGAGTGCAATCGTATAACCCCATTTTTTTAATTGCTTACATCTCATAATAAGTGCCCGGGAAATCGGTACATCTTCTAATATCTCAATCACAAGCTGATGTGGATCAAAATATGACAGCAGATCAGATGAAAGTAAACTTTCGGTGAAATTGATATAGCAGCGCTTTCCTTCAGTTAGTGTTTCAATGCCTATGTTTAAAAAACTGTTAATAATGAGGTCCGTTGTCGCTTGATCACCATCTTCAGCGCGATATGTATTGATTTCACTATCTCGATATAGCAGCTCATATGAAACGACTTGTTCTTTTCTGTTAAAAATAGGCTGCCTTGCAACAAACACCCTCAACTGCTCCAATCCTCCTTTATGCAAAGACAAACAAGATGTGTGTTCAGTATACCAAATGATTGCTCACTTGAATCATTTTGAAACGGCTATCACAAAAAAAAGAGAGCATCGCAATCGATGTTCTCTTTTCCTTATAAGCTTAGCTTTCATAAAGATCTTTTTTTATTTTATTTTTTACATCATGGATAAATTGCATTTTATTGTCCCAACATTTTTGACTTAAGTCCACTGGGTATTCTTCTGGTTTACTGATTCGTTTGTACTCTTCCCAGAAAAGTCCAAGGCTGTCCTGAACATATGCTTGAATCGTTTGAATATCCGGATTATCATACACTAGCTGTCCTTGTTCAAAAATTGGCACGTGAAGGTCTTTTGCCACAAAATTTGTCACAAACTTGCTGATAAATGTATGAACAGGATGGAACATTTTTAACTTCTCTTCACTATGAACATCTTCCTCTTCAAGGGCAATATAATCTCCCTCAGAATGATGATTCAACTGATTGATAATGCGATACACGCGCTTACGACCTGGTGTTGTTACTTTCTCTGGATTGGAGGAAATTTTGATCGTATCATTCATTTTGCCGTTTTCTTCAATGGAAACAAGCTTGTAGACCGCACCGAGTGCTGGTTGATCAAATGCTGTGATCAATTTTGTCCCGACACCCCACACGTCAATTTTGGCCCCTTGTGCTTTTAGATTCATAATGGTGTGTTCATCAAGATCACTTGATGCAATCACTTTCGCTTCAGGGAAGCCAGCTTCATCAAGCATGGTTCTCGCTTTTTTAGATAAATACGCAAGGTCGCCGCTATCTAGTCTGATCCCAATGAAGTTGATTTTATCTCCGAATTCTTTCGCTACTTTAATCGCATTCGGTATACCCGATCTGACCGTATCATACGTATCGACTAGAAAGACACAGTCTGTATGTGTTTCAGCGTATTTTTTAAATGCGGTATATTCGTCGCGATAGGCTTGTACAAGTGCGTGGGCATGTGTTCCCGATACTGGGATATTAAAACGCTTCCCTGCACGGACATTACTTGTTGCTTGGAATCCGCCGATGAGTGCCGCTCTTGCTCCCCACATAGCTGCATCCATTTCATGCGCACGTCTTGTTCCGAATTCTAAAGCTGTCTCATCTTCAATGATCCCCTTAATACGTGCTGCCTTTGTTGCGATCAGCGTTTGGAAATTGACGATATTGAGCAATGCTGTTTCGATTAACTGGGCTTCAACAAGCGTTGCCTCTATGCGCATAATGGGTTCATTCGCAAATACAATTTCCCCTTCTCGCATCGAATGAAGTGACCCTGTAAAAGACAACCCACTTAAGTATTCAATGAAATCGCTTTTATAACCGAGTTCCTCTTTTAAATAAGCAAGATCACTTTCGGTGAAGGAGAATTCCGATAAATACTCAATTGCTTTCTCTAATCCAGCAAATACTGCGAAGCCATTATCAAATGGAAGCTTTCTAAAGAAGAGTTCAAAAACTGCCTTCTTCTCATGAATGCCATCTCTCCAATACGTTTCTGCCATGTTAATTTGATAAAGATCTGTATGTAGTGATAAACTGTCGTCAATAAACCGATGCTCCAACTTCCATTCTCCTTCCCTTACTTAACCACTTTCGCACCAAGCGTCTGCTCAAAATGAGAAAGCGCCCACTCATGTCCTGCTTGATTAAAACTCGCCACGGCATTCTGATGGATCACCAGCTCAAAGCCTTTATTGTAAGCATCAACGGCTGTATGTAGGATACAAATATCCGTGCACACCCCAACTAAATGAAGTTCCGTGATGCCACGCTCGCGCAGTTTCATTTCTAATTGAGTGCCTGCAAAAGCAGAGTATCTTGTTTTTTCCATATAATAGACATGTGTCAAATGCTTTGACGTGTGAAATAGTGAACTTAGCTGGCCGTAAAGCTCAATGCCTTCTGTCCCGCGAATATTATGGGGTGGAAATAATGTTGTCTCTGGATGATAAGGATCCTGTTCTTCATGATGATCGACAGCTAGTACGACAAAGTGTCCTTCATCAATAAACGAAGAGGTGATATCTGTGATGTTTGACTCAATCATTTGTCCAGGCTTTCCACAAGTCAATTTCCCTTCGTCTGCAACAAAATCAACTGTATAATCAATACAAATCAATGCTTTGCCCATCCGCATCTCTCCAATGTGCTCTTTTGGATTATTATAGCCTATTCAATTCACAAGGGGAACCTATTCAACAGATTCACGAGAAAAAGCTCTTTTGAACAACTCATCTTCTATATAGATGTGTTCTTTATTGATTGCATTTGGCATGGCAATAACGAGACCAAAGGGAGATTGTGCCTCGAGTTGATTCACTACTTTAAAGGAACATCTAGCGGTATTTGCCATTTTGACATATTGAGAATAGGAAGCATATGACAGTTCTCCGTTCAGAAGAATTGTGGCTTGTTGATTGGCCTTCAATATTTTCTCTACCTCTTGATATGGTTGTTTTCTCGACACTTGTCCCTTTGTCAGAGCGAGAAGTGCTCGTTCTCTTAATGAACCGAGAAACATTCTTCGTTCATCGGGCTTAGTTTCAGCATGTCCAAATATCCCTTGCTGCAAATAAAAATCTACGGATTCTTCTTTCATCGCTGGTTTCACTCCTGGTTGATAGATTTACATTTCTGTGACCCAGTGCACAATTTTTTGCATGAGCTCACGGGCTTCGTCTGGTTCTATTCTTTTGATTAAGGATTGTTCAAGTGATTGTTCAAGCTGCTTTCTCTCATTCTCATACGCAATGGACATACTCCATTCAATATCGGGTACTGCAACAAGCGTTTTATATTCTTTTTTATTTTCATGTAAATATACATTGTAGGTCTTCAGTTGTTCACTTGTTATGTGTGCTTTCCTTATTTTCATTTGGCTTTTTTCACACCTCTTTTTTTCTTACTTCCATATCTATTGTACCATAAAAAAAGCCAACTTCTGAATAGGAATCCCTTTCAAAGCTGGCTACGCATTAAAGCTCTTTTGTTGACTGATGAGGTTTGAATCCCAAACAAATGTGACATTGGGGCTGCTAAAACATTGAACAAAATCCCCTGAATTATAGGTGCCTGAACCACCAGTGGAGTGATCGACACTTTTTGGGGAGATTGCAAACACATCGCCGAATTGTGCTGCTCCGTTTCCAATCAAACGTTCAATATGAATCGGTCCTACAATCGCTGGCATGTTCCCACCACCTTTTCTCTCCTCATCATATGCCTCATTTAAAAATACGTGTATCTCACATAAAAAAACAGCTGATCTGTTGAGGCATCAGCTGCTTCTTTATGCATTAAAGCTTTGAGGCTGACCAAACAACGTAAAGTCCCAAAGCATGGTGGCATTTGGATCACTTGTGAGGCTCATATAATCACCCGAATTAAAGGCTCCAGCCCCGCCGCTAGAATGGTCTACAGCCAAAGGGGCAATGGCAAGTACATCACCGAAAGTAGCCGAACCATTTCCACCTAACGATTCAATATGAATAGGTCCTACGATTGCAGGCATCTAGCTTCTCCTCCCTATCTGCTGATGTAAGACATCTTATGCAAATAGCGGAAAGGTTGTGCATCTGCTCTAGACGTTCAAATGCTGCTCTTTACGAGAGCGCTGGCGTAGCTGAACCAATCTGACAATATTCAATGTAATCGCCTTTAACAATGCATAGACTGGCACAGCAAAGATCATCCCGAGAATTCCACCAAAGCTACCTGCACCAATTAACAGAAGGATAATGGTGAGCGGATGAGTATTCAATCGTTTCCCAATGATTAATGGAGAGATGACGTTTCCATCAATTTGCTGTACAACGAGAATCACAATCACTGTCACAACAGCTTTACCAGGAGAGTCAAGAAAAGCAATCAGGACTGCTGGCGCCGCTCCGAGGTATGGCCCAAGATATGGAATGACATTGGTAACCGCAATGATGATGCCGAGAATGAGCGCATATTTCACACCAATTAATAAATAGCCAATAAAACATGCGACACCGACAAATAAACACACAACAATTTGTCCTTGTATATAAGCAGCAAGGGTGTCATTTAAATCTTTAAAAATCTTTAGCCCTTCTTTGCGATAAGGCATTGGTAAAAATTGAACGATTTTGTCCGGAAACTTATGCCCGTCTTTTAGCATATAAAATAAAATGAATGGAACTGTGATGACAGCAAGCGCAATATTGGCAATCACACCAAACACCGCAGACATGCTTGAAGCAATGTTTTCAGGTAAATCTTTTAATGTCGATACAATCGTCTGTTCAAACTTTGAGACAGACACATAATCTTGATTCATCATCCAGGTAAATGTTTTAGAATGTGAGAAATCGTTGATAAATTTCTGCATGTCCGTGATATAACCTGGGAAGCTTTTCACAAGTCCACCTACCTGCGTGATAATAACAGGTCCGGCAGCATTGACTAAAACCGTGATAAGTCCGATGAACAGGAGATAAATAACCAAGATGGCAAGTGTCCTAGGAATCTTCTTCGACAAGAAGCGAACGATGGGATTAAAAATAAAGAAAAGTATCCCCGCGAGCAAGATTGGGACAAACAGGGTTGACGCAAATAAAATAATCGGCTGAAATAAAAACGACACTTTTGTTGATACATACACGATGAGTAAAACCAACAATATTTGGAATGTCCAAAAATGAACTTTAGATTTTAACAAAGATGTTCCTCCTGTTACGTACTGACCTTAATAAAAAACTACTATTCAACCCACCTTCTGTCAACTGCTTCTTTTTTTTAGAACCATATTTTTTGAAAAAAAAAGGACAATTGGTATATCGTGCACTTCTTTTAGATATACATTCAGTAAAGACAAAAAAAGCAGACACCTATGCGTCTGCTGTTACACTCGTTCACTATGATCAGGCATCACCGACACGATTTGCTGGATCCGCACATAAAAAACTGATTTTGCCCCCGCCTCAATCACGATATGGTCCGGCATGACTTCCTTCAATTTACCACGCACTGTATCTTTTACTGTTTGAACAATTAATCTCATACCGACTACTTTCTGCAATGTTTGATAAACATATGGATCAACTAACGAAACAAGCTGTGGACTCCCTTGTTGTGCCATCCTACATGCTCCTTTCCTTGTGTATTTACCCATAGCGTATGCAATACACCATATGATTGTCACTCAGCAAACCTGTAACATTAATACCATATTTTTACAAATTATATTCTTTTACATTTTTTAGAAGTATAATAGACAGGTGCTGCCAACATTTCAAAACATTTGAAGAGGTGAATTATTCTTGAAAAAATTAATCTGTATCGTTGCTGTCATGCTCTTTTTATCCTCTGCAAGTTACGCGTATGCAGGCACAATTGGAGATGAACCTGGTACACCAGGCAAGTGGTTTAGAGGTGAAGAACCGGTTCAAAAAGACCGGTCAAAGCCCCCTCTTGTTTTTGTTCATGGCATTAATAGCTCTTCCTCCACTTGGTTCGATCGAAACGATATGGCAAAACAAGCTGTATTGAATGGATACGAGAGCGCATTCATAGATTTACATCCAGACCAAAACATGAAAAAGAATGGCAAACTATTAGCTGAAAAGCTAAAAGAAATCTATGATTTTTTCGGACGAAAACTGATTGTCATCGGTCATAGTAAAGGCGGAGTAGATACACAATCCGCACTCGTTTATTACAATGCCCACCCATTTGTCGATAAAGTCATTACGCTCGGTTCCCCTCATTACGGGACACCGCTAGCCGATTTAGCTTATAGTAAAGGCGGAAGCTGGCTGGCACAAATTCTTGGACAAAAAAGCGAAGCACTTTACTCTCTGCAAACGGGTCTCATGACCGCTTTTCGAAGTGAAACCGATCAATTAGAGAAGTTCCCAAATAAATATGTCACCTATTCTGGATCGGAATGGGGAACATTTGGCGGTGTTTTGTATTTAGGTGGCATGTATTTAAAGAGCTTTGGTGCAAACGATGGCGCCGTCACTGTCAGCAGTACAAGGTTATCGTACGCCAACAATATATTGACTGGGAAATGGGATCACTTTTCCATCAAAAACGGCACAAGCATGTTCCCAGTAATTCAAAATCAGCTACTAGCAAGCCTAGCAAATGCTGATACAGAAGAAGAACCGGAACACGAACCAGAATCTACTGAAATGAATACAGACGTTTACGTAATTGGCGGGGAAAGTGAAAAGGATAAAAAGGAAGCGTTCTATGTAGAGGAAGGAACGAATGGCATATCGATTCAGTGGTTAAATGAAGACGAGGACGCAAAACCAGAAATCGTCGCGCCAAATGGAGATGTCTTAACAAAGCTATCGACAACAGAAGCATCGTTCCCATATGAAGGCGCCTATTCACACCAGGTGCAAATCAATAAACCTGTGCCAGGAAAATGGACGATCCGATCAAATTCCGGAAAAAAAGCTCCTTATTTGCTACTTGTCTCCTATGACTCACCACTCAATGAAGAAATCAAAGTTGCAGCAGCGAAATCAGGAGATGCATCAACACATTCAAGTAGTCTGATCAAACGATTAAGCAAAAGAGTAGAAACGGTCTACTTTAAAGATGCAAAGAAAGACCATCCATTCAAAACACTATCTTCCTCAACTTCTCAAATGAAAAAGGAAGGCGCCTATTCAGTCACGGTTCATTACACTGGACTCACGACGTCTGGAACATCTGCGTTTAACCGTACTGTGATTCGCACATTGTATGTGGATCAGCACGGAACGATTCACGGCGACATTCCATACTAAACAGTTCGTTTCATGGGCTTAAGTGCCTGTTGTACTTTCTGTTCTAAGTCTGATATCTTTTTCAAAGCAAGGGATTCTTCAATTTGCCGATAATGATGATGTCCGCCAGGCTCTTCATCCATTTCATCCGCTTTCTTCACAATTTGCTGGAGTGTGTCCTTATGAAGGTCGCCCTCTGGCAAATAAGAATCCGTATGAAGCAAGATGGCAAGCGCAATGTCCTTGGCTGCTTTTGGTTCCTCGCCAAGCCGTATGAGGAGCTTGTGTGCACGCTCTGCCCCTTTAATGGCATGAATATCATTCTGTCTATATGTCTCGTAATCCCATTCTCCGCCTGCTGTATACCATTCATAATGACCGATGTCATGTAGCAGTGCTGCTTTCACAGCCAGATCTGGGTTAATGCCTGCTTGTATGGCTAATGTAAATGCGTGGTAAGCACAGGCAATTGCATGCGCTTTTCCTGAACGATCTAAATATTTTTGAGCGACTGGATGGGTATAAACATCCATTAATGTGACCTTTCTCATGGAAACCCCTCCTTATCTATATTTTTAGCATCCTAACATATTCTGAAAAGAAACTCAAATATTCGGTCACATTTTCTCTACATCTCAAGATTAGCTTATGCCATGTAAGCCGTCTTTGCTTGTACAATACGAAAAAGCAGTCATCACGACTGCTTTTTCACATACTCCCGTGCATCATATACGCATCCGCCCGCTGGGTCATTTGCTAAAAGATCAAGCAAGGTATGCGCCACTTCATCTGGACTCTTTAATGAACCTGTTTCATATAAATGTTGAAAACGGTCAATTTGTTCAAAATCCTGCTTCGTTGACTTCCGGATCTCTCCCTGCATATCAGTATCTATCGTGCCCGGTGAAAAGGAAAATGTCGTGACAGGATATGCCTCGTCTTTTTGTTCTTCATGTAAAGTTCTCATCAACATATCAAGCCCTGCTTTTGAGCTACAATACGCACTCCATCCTTTATAGGGATTTTTCGCCGCTCCGGAAGATAGATGGACAATCGTTTTCTTCCCTTTGTGTGATTGAGTGTGCGCTACGAACAAATGACTGAGCACGACTGGAATGACAAGGTTCAATAAGTAATGCTGATGAATCATCTGCTGACTTCCTTGACCAACCCGTTTGATAGGCGTCACCATTCCTGCATTATTGACGAGTAAGAGTTCATCAGCTTCTGCTACTTCTTGTAAAGAAAGTACACCTTGCAGCCAATCGCTCGCTGCTTTTTCATCCGTCAGATCCACCTGGGCATGTGTTAACTTCGGATGAGACATTGGCACCTCACTTCTTGCCGCAGTGTATACAAGATCACCACGCGTGAGCAGCTGCTTCACAAGAGCCAGACCAAACCCTTTTGATCCGCCTGTAACGATTGAAATTCGAATGACAATCTCCTCCTTTGTCATCTATTTTACGTAGTTGTTAGACATGACTTCAAGCCATCTGCATGAAAAAAGCCTGCCCCTTTTAACTGGGACAGGCTATTTCTTTTCAGGCTTTACACTCACCTTTGGTATGAGGATAATCATGACGACAATACCTACGACAATTAAAAAACCAAAAAGCATAGGAAGCATCGCCGAATTCTGCCTTTCTTGATCATCAACAGATGGTGCTGATACAGCCGAGTCATCAAAAGAGATATTCATCTCTTTCATCATACGAGCTGGTGTTTTTGGCGAATTCTCTTTCAAATCACTAAATAGGTGCGGAGAAAGTTGACCGCCTGCTGCCTTAGGTGGTTCAGCAAAATGAATGTCCGTCTTCACTTTTGATGTTTTCTTGCTTTGTTCGTATTTGGTTTCATCCCTCAATATACTTGAGTTGATATTGAGTTCCTTTTCCTTATACTCATTCGGCTTCACATCTGTATCCGTCTCTTCACCAGTAGCAACTAACGCAGTAGGCATGAGGAGAAAAAGGGACATGACACAAAGTGCCACTCCCTTTGCCCATAGATTAAGCCTCATGTGTTACATCACGTTCCTCTTTTTTATCTTTCCATAACTTTGGCACAAATGGGATAAGAATCAGCAGCACCATTAAAATCAGTAATCCTGTGATCCCTATGCCAAACTCATCTCCAGTGCCGTATTGAATCGACATATACACGTCTGTGACCGGATTGGTAAAGTGAAAATTCGGCATGACCAATTCAATTAACGGTGCGACAAAGAAGAAGATCAGCGCAGTTGCTGCCATCCAACCGGCAATGGATCCGAATAGGAATGCCGTGCGAATAAAGGCAGAACAAGACATCAACAGCAATATGGTGAAGATCGACCATTGAATGGCTTGATCATCTGCGAGTTTGTATATATTGAGTCCAAATAAGCTGATCATCAGCCCAACACTTAGATTCAAAATTCCAAATAGTGCACCTTTTACGAGCATTGGTGCATTCGCATAGTACGAGCTAAAATAACCAATCAATAAACTGCTGATCATGATAATGACCAAAATGACCACTGGTGGTACAGTTTGTGTCTTCTCTTCCGGCACATCACCACTGATTTTCAGCGGATTGGCTAAATGGTTATACACATAGTTACTGTTCCCTTGATCACTTAAAGTATTGCCTAAAATACCATTTAAATCTTGTTGAACAAGCTTCGTTGAATCAACGTTTTTGCTCCAGTTTTCATTCAGCGTGTCCGCTTTATCTTGGACGGTTGTGACGCTTTCTTCAATGTTATTCGTATAATCTGCCACCCCTTTTTGGCGGTCGGTTAACGAACTCATATTTTCAGAAAGACGCAGCACTTCCTGACCAATCGAATCTTGTGCACTGACAACAATTGAACTACCTGCAAGGTCTGCCGTATACACCGCATCTCCTTGATCAGCCATTTGCTCAGCCACATTGTCCGCACTTTCAGAAATTGTATTTAATTCCTGTTCCATGCTCGCCTGCTGAGTCGAAATGTATTCTGCATAGCCATCAGAGAACTTTTGCATCCCATCAATAAAGCTAGACACATCGTCGTTTGATGTCAGCATCTGATTTTTGAGCGTGTCCCAGTTTTCTGTTTCCTCTTCTTTGATGGACAGGATGGACTGGATTTCATCTCCTTTTGTGTCTAGTAAAGAAGAGTTATTTGATGGTTGATAGACATTAACCATCATCATCTCTAACTGGGCGAGTTGATTGGAATACTCCATTAATTTTTTAGTTTTTGTTGAATTTGTTTCAAACTTTTTCTCAAAAAGGTTATCCTTAAAGACTTCACCAATCGGAGAGTTTCTGCGCTTCAGCTCTTTTACTTTGCTTAAAATAGAGGATTCCTGATTTTTGATTTCATTTGGAATCACATTATATCGATCTTGTAACCATAGGAACATCTTTTCAAGCTTTTCTACTTTTTTCGTAAGGCTCTCAAGCTCTTTACTCATCTGACTCACTTTGTCCTTCAATTGGTCATTATGAGCGGTAGCTTTTTCTTGAATCTTCTTTTTTACTTCTTCTAAACGAGTCGAGAGTGCTTTAAGGTCATCCTGAGATGAATTCGTGCTGCCGGTATCTGGCTGAGCAGGATTTTCATCACCTTCACCTTCTTTGCCATTTTCAGTAGAAGGCGGCGTCTCCTGTTCTCCTAATTGATCTGCAAGATCTTCCATTTCTGTTGAAATTTGCGAGAGCTCATTTGTTTCTTCATCTAGGTTAATCCCAATCTCTTTTGGGTTTTCATTATCTTGATCTGATTGCCCGTCATCATCAGAGTCAACTGGAGGCTCAGACTCATCCATCAACTCTTGCCGTTTTGCCAATAGCTTCGTCTGTAAGGCTGATATCTTATTTCGATAGTCTTCTAAGTAACGATCTTCATAGTTTTTAATCAGTTCCTTCTGAGACGCCATCACAAGATCCGTTAATCCCGTTGCTTGCTTAGGAATGGCGTCCTCTCTCGACTTTTGAACAGACTGGATGGCGCTGTCTGTTGTTTTCAGTTGACTTTGCACCCCATTGACGTCCGTTTTCAGCCCACCCATTTGCTCACTAAAGCTTCGGGCATTTTGGTTTTGAATGTCTGCAAGCTGTTTGAGCCCTTGCTGGATTTGTTTTTTGCTAGTGGATTGTGCTTTGATCAATAGATCCTTTTGCTTGTCTTGATACTGCTGATATTGATCCACTACTTTCACGAAATCCTTTAACTGACTCTTTGCTTCTTCTGTTGTACTCAAACCGTCTTTATACTGTTTTTGTGAATCCGTCATGGCGGTTTTTAATTCTTCTATTTGTTTCTTCTGTTGCTGAACGGCATCAGATAGTTTGTTCGAGTTTGGCTTATAGAAGTTATACATCGTGTTTTGGAATTCGACTTCTTTGCCTACAATATTCTCAAATTCTTCTCTGACATTGCCGATTTCTTGTGATACAAAACTCCAGTACAAGGTCGACATCTGTTCATTCATTTTCTTTTGAGCATTCTCTAGCTCTCTTTGCACTTTTTCTTTATTGACGGCATTCAGCTGATCTTGAATAGAAAACTGAATGGATGCCTTATCTGGATGGTCTTTATCGTAGCTCAGCACGTTTTTGGAGAAATCAGACGGAATATATAGGACAGCATCATACTTTCTGTTCTTCAGTCCATTTTCCGCTGCACTACGATTCACGACTGTCCATGTATAATCTGGGCGTTCTGATAAGGCTGCGACGACATCTTGGCCGAAGCGAGCGGTGTTTTCACTTTCGCTCGCTCCCATATCTTCATTCACCACCGCGATATTACGCGTGGCATTTTTCTTCTGTTTCGCCGGTTCATCACCAATTAGGTGAAAGAACAGAATTGGCAAGACGAGAATCAATACCATGGTGGACACGATTTTCATTGAGCTTTTTTGCTGCTCTGTCATTGAACACTCTTCCTTTCTACCGCACATAAAGGAACCTGAATTTTCTTCTCTTTCCCGTTTTCAACCAAATAGCCAAAGCCTGGCTGTATCTCTGGTTCTTGTCTTGCATACGGAAGCGGTATAATGTTTTGCTCTGATTTTTTCATGAGTAACAGGGCATGACGAATTTGTTTGATTTCATTTGTCAATGCATCATAGCCCTTGCTGAATTCGGTATGATTACCTGATGCGATGAGGCTAAACCCTAGATGTGCGTAGGATTTCATGAAATCAGCTAGTTGATCTTGCAAACGCGTATCGATCGTTTGCTGAAAGCGTGTGATTCCATCAATCACGAGCACCACTTGTGGAAATGCCAATTGGTCTGTCTCCCCATGACGAACAGCTTCGACGTACATCGCTTCTCTTTCTTGAAATAAGACTTCCATCCCTACTACCCATGCGGTGATGTCATCCTTTGTCTCAAGGTAATCAATATTGTCTTCTTTTGCATAATGAGAAAGACCTCGATCGATCGAGTCAAAGACCGCTAGTTTTTCAGGCTTTGCCTCTAAAAGATGATCAAGCATCAGTTTTGTTACATTTGTTTTCCCGCGCTGCGTTTGTCCAATAATGAGACAGTGCTTATTCTTTTTCAAATCAAAATAAACAGGCGCAACGGATTCCTCATCTAGTCCCACCGGAATCTCATAAGGGGTTGTCTGCTGATCTAAGCGACTGTCAAGCTCCCATACTGTGAGCTTATCAGGCAGCATTGGCACAGCCTTTGGTTTTTCAGCTTCTTGAAAGCGGTCATGTAGAAGCTGGATCTCTTGCTTCAGATGCTCAAACAATTCGAGGTCGTTCTCTCCTTCAACCGGCATGAACATTTGTGCAAAGGAAAGTTCTTCCTTGTTGATAATGACCCGTCCTGGGATCGGCTCTAGGCTAAACTTCGGTCTACCAATAATCGAATACGCCTCTCCTTGATCCATTAAGTAATGGACAATCTTCGTTTTCAAGTTGTTCATAAGCGATTGGCGCACAGCGTTTACACGAGTTGCTGTGATGATAAAGTAAATGCCAAGCGACTGTCCGTCTCGGCTCAGCTGGATAAATTCAGACTCAAGATCGTGCATCTCGTCTTTGACGATGTCAAAGTTGTCGATGACGATAAATATGAACGGAAGTTTCTTCTCGTTTAAGGCATTGTACATTTTAATATGACTCATTTCTTGCTGTCTAAATAGTCGCTTACGGTATTCAACCTCTTCACGCAGACGCTTCATGGATTTTTGAATCTTTCTCATTTGATCCATTAAGAAGTAATCCGCTGTGTGTGGAAGTTTTGCAAGCGGAAGCAAGGTCCCATTTCCGAAATCATAAATATAGGCATGCCATTCTTCAGGTGAATATTTCTCCGCAAAGCTCATGAGCAGTGTCGTCGCTGCAAGGGATTTACCGTAGCCAGATGAACCAAAAATCCCGATATTACCGTCTTCCATCATTTGATATGTTAACGGATGCTGGCTTTGCTGATCTGGTTCATCCACAAGCGCAAAATGGAAAACATGATCTTCGCTCGATGCATAACGTGTTTTCGGTATGCGTTCTTCAAGCGGTGGGAGCCATGGGCTCGGAAGCTTCTCAATCCCTAGTTCCTTCTGCATTCGTTCAATTTCATCCACTACAGCAGAAATTTCCGTCACTGTCTCCTTTTTCAGCGTAGGCTCTGTGCTTACACCTGATAATGGGATGAGTCCAGTGTCTGTCACAATCGCAATGTCATCTTCTGAGCCGTAGCCATCTTCCATATATGGGGCACCGCTCCAAGCCGATTGGAATAATTCATAGATCTCATTGTTCCCCACCTGTAAATACCCTCGACCTGTGACTGTAATCGACGCCGCATCACTGTTTTTCAAAATTTCTTTACTATCTGATGCATCTTGGACTTTGAGGGCAACCTTAAATCGGGAGTTACTCCAAATTTGATCATCGATCACTCCGCCTGGTTTTTGCGTAGCCAAAATGAGATGAACCCCTAGGCTTCGTCCAATACGTGCAGCACTGACAAGCTCTCTAATAAAGTCAGGCTCTTCACTTTTTAATTCAGCAAACTCATCCGAAATCAAGAACAGATGAGGCATCGCCTGGGTAGCCTTGTTCTCTTTATAAAGTTTCGTGTAATCATTGATGTGATTCACATGATATTGATCAAACAACCGCTGTCGTTTCTTGAGTTCGCTCTTGATAGAGGCAAGCGCTCTTTCACTAAAGTTCTTACTGCCTTCGATGTTTGTGATTGTTCCTAGTAAATGCGGGATATTTCGAAACGGCTGCGCCATTCCGCCTCCTTTGTAATCAATCAATAGGAACGCGACTTCATGCGGGTGGAAGTGCACAGCCAACGATAATATGTAGGTCTGTAAAAATTCACTTTTTCCTGACCCCGTTGTTCCAGCCAACAGACCGTGCGGACCATGTGCTTTCTCGTGCAAGTTGAGATCCACAATATCATTTTTCCCTTTGTACCCAATTGGCACAGATAATGATTTTGCTGTTTCAGACGTCAACCATTTATCTCGAATACCGATTTCATCCACCTGTTTCGCGTGAAATAGGTCAAGGAACGAGACAGTCTCTGGGATGGAGTTGGTCATCCCGACTTGATGGTCTAACGTTCTCAATGTTCTGGCAAACATCTCATTGTCATGACGCTGATGAGCATCAAGCTGAAATGGAATACGTACTGCCTTCTTGTGCTGGATGAGAATATCACCCTCTTCTTCGTTAATGTAACGAACAAGCGTTGAGATATTTTCAGATAAGCTTTCTTTTGTTTCAGCCGCAAAGATAATCGAGATGCCTAAATCTGTCCGGCTGCCCTCTAAGTATTCTAAAATGACATGTTCAGCAATGAGTTCATGATTTGTCACGATGAACACAAAATGAGGCGTAAAGATTTTTTTCTCTTTCTCTTCTTCTAGATCACGCTCACGTAAAATTTCGTAAATAGAGGACAATAGCTGATCACGTGTTTGTTCATTGTAAATAAAGCCTTTACCGTATGTATGAGGAAGCTGGAAGTGCGGCAGCCATTTCATCCACTCCCAATTCTCATACTCCTGTTCATTAAAGATAAACACAAATCTCAAATCGTGATAGCTGTGCGAAAAGGCAAGCTGACCGACAAGCTGGTGAAGTTCATTTTTTACAATCGCTGGCTTCCCAATTAAACCGGTCGGCCCGTCAGCAAGACCAAATGTAATCGGTACATCCTTGACCTCCCGGTAGACTCTCTGCATGTGCTGGGTTTGTTCCATCAAATCATCTATGTCACGATTGGCCATATCTCCGCCGCTCATTGATAACTCATAGCTAGATGGAACAGCTCCCGTACCAAGTCGCAATTGTAAAAAGTCATCACTGACAAGTGTTTTTTCCCAAATACGCCCACTAATTTCTGACGTTAAGTACTTCATTTCTTCAAATGACGGATAATGATACGTCAGGATGTACTGCTGCCGATCATACAACTCCTGCAACTCTTTCCGCTTATTTTCTAAGTAGAGGGTGTATACCCGCTGTCGTTTTTCTTCACGTCTTTTGCGCTGGGACTTTTCTTTGAAATATTGAACCGATGATGTGATTAACGTCATAATAAACATCGCCATTGACACGATAATAAAGATTCCACGCGGCTGCACGAGTGCAACAATTCCCATCACAATTAACATCACTAGCGGAGGAAGTACAACAAGCCAGAGCCCCCTGTTATTATTCTCGCTCTCCTGTGAAGGAAAGCTAAATGACACCCGATCATCAGGTACATCATAGATTAAACGTGGTGTTCGTCTGTATAATGGATATTTTTGTTTTGTTTCAGTGCTTGGTTCGCTTGTTTGTTCTAAGCGAGTTTGAAATGGTTCATATCCTATCACTTGCAATAAATCATCATCTTTGAATGTCACTGTGAGAAAACTCCAAAAAAGCTCATCTCCAGGGTGAATCTTTTCTGGTCGATGGATTTTCTTCCCATTCAAATAAATCGTCTCATCTTGAGGCATGATATACCAAGTTCCATCCAACTGTTCTAAATTGAATTGCTCGGCATCATGAGACATTGAATGAGCTTGCTCTTTCCATATATCTATTCCATCTTGCTCCTCACGCGAAAAAGACACTTCTACTCTATTTCCTAGGTAATAAATGTGCTTGGCACGTTGCGCTTCCATTAAAATGAGTGTGAGCGGTCCAATCTGGTACGGCTCATAAGGAAGTAAGCGCCCTTCCTTCTCTTCTTTCCGGTAAATCAGAAAACCTTCATTCGATTCATCAGGAGATAAACGAATCACGCCCTCATCAAATGAAATTGAAGGGATTGTCACTGTATGCTCTATTTCAGGTCCAATGACAGCCTCTCGATTGAACTGCTCGTCTAAACGGACGGTTTGATAATCATCCTTATAAAAAACCCAAAGCAGACTCAAACGCTCCACCTCCTTATGGGACAGCACCAACTGTCAGTCATATTGAAAACATTATTTTTTCTCATCTTTTTTTGTCTGAGGAGTTTTGTTTTTCGCATCAGACTCTTTCTCTTTTTTCTCCTGATCGCCTTTAGGTTGCTCTTTTTGTTCGGCTGAGTCATCCGTTTGACTAGTGTCTGAAGAGTCAGTGGTGCTTGTCTCCGTCGTTTCGTCTTCTTCATATCTTTCCATTTCTTTAATGATTGGATCTAGCTGTTTTTGTTTTTCCTCAGCAGAGAGGCTGTCATCATTTTGAATTTCATTGCGATAGGCGACAAGTGCAGTGAAGATGTATCGATCGTCCCCGAGTACACGTGCCATATCAAGAGCTTCCTTGCTATTCCCTTGACCAATATGAATCCAGAAAAGGAAGTATTGCGGATCAGTCTGCAAGGTGTACGTATCTGTAATTTCTTTTTTATGCTGATCTAGTAACAGATCGCTTTGGTTTGTTTGCACATACGAAATGGCCAGTTCATATTGAAGAGAGACTGGCATTTGTTTGGCTGGATATTTTTCTAACGTATCCACCACTTGGCTGTACTGTTTATTGAGATAATACTTGTTGGCTTCAACATATGCTTCTTGTTTCGGCATTGCGAAAAAGAACGTGTAAATGGTGTACACCAGTGCCGGGATCAAAAGGACAAGAAGACCTAGTCCGATGTATCGTTCGATCTTCCATTTCTTTTTAGGAATGGATAAGAGCGTTTTTTCTCTCGACTCAATGGCTTCGATTTTTTGTTGAATGAGAGCCGATAGTTCTTTTAGTGAACTGGTTTCACTCAACTCTTTTGCCAGCTCTGATAATTTCAACGTATCATGATAGGTCAAATATTCTTGAAACTGATATTCATGATCAACGACTCGCAGGATAACCGCTTTGACCTCTCTTAAGAGGCGATTCTCATCTGTTTCATAAGGTGGGATGCTTTCTTTCACCCCGTAGTGTAAGAATGCAGGTGCTAAGCCCTGGTGAAAAACAATGTTTTCAGGAGAAACAATGAGATGCAGCCGCTTCACGTCGTGTTTGCGTACCGCATCGACAAGCTGGTATGAAAAAATCCATTTGCTTTTTTCATCCTTCCCATGAATGAAACGAAATTCCTGATAGGCAGGAGGCGGTTCAATCGAGATGATAACCTCACCTTCGGTTAATTGAATATCTTTTTGAAATGAAGGGTTGATGTCTTTGATCGGTGCCGCTTCTAAACCGTCTAAGAGTTTAATCGTCTCTTTTTGAAAAATGAAGGTATATGTACCTTCCTCTTTTTTCATGACTGCTTCTAATTGTTCTTCTAAATAGGAACTCTTTTTATCTGCCATTTACAAAAGTCCTTTCATAGTATTTCCAGCCTGTCCCCTGTGGTGATCCCACAGTCTGACAGCTTATATTCGCCTGAAAACACAGCTTTCTTATTGACTACACGCACCCATCCGCCTTCTCGCTTTGGTAGTGAGATTTGTTTTGCCTGCCAGGCGATATGAACGACTTGTTTAATATGTAAATAATTTGATAGTCTCAAATCTAACACACTGCCATCATAATTTTTTAAGTCGATGGTAATATCGATATACACAAATTTCCACCTCGCAAAATAGAAAGAGCGCCGACATCAAATGACAGACTCGGCGCTTTTTCTGCTCTTTACACTAAGAAAGAAAATCACATTGATTAGCCGCGAATTTGGCTAGCGATGTCTTGGTCAGTGCTTTCAAGTGTATTTGCAGTTTGTTCAAGCTGATTGCTGACATCTGTTAATAGATCAGACATTTTAATGAATGAAGGCTTTAACTGTTCGTATTGATCAGCGAATGCTTCACTAGAAGCACCTTCCCACATACCTTTTAGGTCAGAGATCATTCGATTTAGACGATCAACTTGGTTTAGTACTTCTTGACTTTCAACACCGTATTGCTTAGCGGTTGCTCTTAGTTCTTCTGGGGTTACGCGAATAATTCCTGACATATTCCTCATTACCTCCTGTGTATAGCCCCCATATAATGGGCTAATCCACTTATTTTTTGACGTTATCATTATAAAAACAGAAATGATACACAGTCAAACAAATCTGTTTTTATTTTACAAAATGAGTCTATGGAATTACTGTTTTTTTGTTGTTTATCTATTATTTTACATATTTCTAGTCATAAAATCTCATTAAATACTGAGGCACCTTACTAGAACTTTCCGCCCGTTCTTTTCTTACTATGTTATGATTGTACTATTTATCCTCAACTTCTATTTAAACCCATATAAAGCGCCATCAACGATTTCTTTTTTTATTTTTATCACATATCTATTGATTTCATAACCTGATTCTCTTCATAATATAAGTATATGAAATATTTGAAAAAGCAGGGGTTTTTTATGACAAAAAAGACAGATCCGTTTAAATATAGTCTTGATCGTTTAGAGGATGTTGCTGATCAAATTAGTGATGTGCTAAATTGTCCTATTACTATAGAAGATACTCATCATAGATTATTAGCCTACAGTACACACAATGATTTCACTGATCCCGCTAGAACTTCAACCATTATCTCCCGCCGTGTACCAGAAAAAGTCATCAATCGCCTTTGGAAAGATGGCATCATCCCCTCACTACTTAAGACAGATGAACCGCTTCGAGTGTCTCAAATCGCAGAAGTAGGTCTTTCTAAAAGGGTCGCCATTTCGATTTGGAAAGACAAAGAAGTGCTTGGATTTATTTGGGCCATTGAATCTGCACAGTCTTTTACAGAAAAGGACATGGGCCTTCTGAAGATGGCAGCCAATGCCGTAAAAAACAAATTACTCAATTTACAAATTCGAAAAACAAAAACAGAAGAACGAAATCAGGAACTTTTTTGGAAGATGCTCACAGGTCATATTCACGAAAAAGATGAGATGCTTGATCTATTTATGAGACTTGGCATGAGATGCCCAGATACATATGCGATCATTATCTTTCGCCTTCGCGACGAACTCACCGAAGAGACGGAAAAGAAATTTTCCTATCTGCTTGAAACAACGCAGCGAGTGCAGGTGTTATTAACGACTGTTGATTTTCGTGAATTGATTATTCTCGTCTCACCAAAAACGGAATACCCGCTTCAAGATATTAAACAATTTACCCACAGTATGTTACAGCAGTTGACTGATCGCTACCAGATTCACCACGTTCAGGCAGCCATTGGTGGAATATATGATAACATCTCGCATATTCAACCATCTTATAAAGAAGCACTAGCTGTCTTAAAAACAAAAGAGCGTTTCCCCTTAGAAACGGAACGATTAAACAGTTTTTCCGAACTCGGCATTTATCAATATTTAGATGTGCTTGCGGAGAAAAGAAAAGGCTCATCTTATTCCAGTTACTCTTTATCCAAACTTGAAGATTATGATTTAAGGCATCACTCTAGCCTTGTCGAAACCCTCGAACGCTTCATTGATTGTGATAGTAATGCCAATATCGCCGCAAAGCAATTAAACATCCATATCAATACCTTGAATTACAGATTGAAACGGATTACAGAAATTGCTGAAATTGATCTAAAAAACATGAATGAGAAAATGACCATTTATCTTGATATGAAGCTAAAAAACGTCCCTTTGTGAAATATCACAAAGAGGCATTTTTTTATTTTTTATTTCAACCGAAGAATTTTCCAACCATTCAGGATACACTAGACATACAATATCAATAGATAAGCATAGGAGGAATAAACATGATCATCGGCATTCCGAAAGAAATAAAGAACAATGAAAACCGCGTGGCATTAACACCAGGGGCAGCATCTCAATTACTTTCTGCTGGACACCAAATTTTAATTGAAACAAACGCCGGTTATGGAAGCGGTTTCACTGATGACGATTATGTATCTGTTGGTGCAGAGATTCTTACGCAAGCAAAAGATGTGTGGGCATCTTCTGATATGATTATGAAGGTAAAGGAACCATTACCTGAGGAATATCCTTATTTCAGAGAAGGTCTTATCTTATTTACGTATCTACATCTCGCAGCAGAACCCTCCTTGGCTGAAGCATTAAAACAAAAAGGTGTCACAGCCATCGCTTATGAAACGGTAACGGACGGAAAATCACTCCCACTACTAACCCCTATGTCTGAAGTAGCTGGCAGAATGGCGGCTCAAATCGGTGCACAATTTTTAGAAAAACCAAAAGGCGGAAAAGGCATTTTACTTGCTGGTGTGCCCGGTGTGTCAAGAGGCAAAGTCACGATTATTGGCGGAGGCGTCGTCGGAACAAATGCAGCTAAAATGGCCATTGGACTTGGCGCAGATGTAACACTCATTGATGTAAACGCAGAAAGGTTACGTCAGCTTGACGATCTGTTCGGTCACCAAATGAACACATTGATGTCCAATCCTGTCAACATTACTGATGCAGTCAGTGAGGCAGACCTTCTGATTTGTGCGGTACTCATTCCAGGTGCAAAAGCGCCGACACTTGTCACAGAGGAAATGGTGAAACAAATGAAACCTGGCTCAGTCATTGTCGATGTCGCCATTGACCAAGGCGGGATTGTGGAAACAGTCGATCATATGACCACACATGATCAACCAACTTATGAAAAACACGGTGTTTTACATTATGCAGTTGCAAATATGCCCGGTGCAGTTCCTCGAACATCAACCGTCGCTTTAACCAATGTCACAGTTCCTTATGCACTGCAAATTGCGAACAAAGGCGCTACAAAGGCATTCAAAGAAAACAAAGCCATTGCTGAAGGCGTCAATGTGATGAATGGACATATCACGCATGAAGTCGTAGCTCGTGACCTTGGTTATGATTATGTACCTGTCCTTGAAGCCATTGATACGTCTTCTATGACAGAAGCTTAAATACAAAACCCGCCTCTTACAGGCGGGTTTTGTATTGTTAACCATAAATAAAAACAAGTTGACAAAAGATACTTTTCCCCTTAATCTATTTGTACAGATTCAGACAGGGGGAAACATCATGCAAAAGAAGACAAGAACTACTGATATTGTGCTGGTCGGGATGTTTGCTGCACTGATGGCCATTGGTGCGAATATTACAGCGATTGTCCCGTTTTTACAGGTTGGCGGGATTCCGCTCACGATGCAGCCGTTTTTTTGTATACTTGCCGGTCTCTTACTCGGCAGACGGCTTGGCGCATTAGCAATGATTGTGTATGCCTTGGTTGGCATCGCTGGTGCACCTGTGTTTGCTCAATTTTCAGCAGGCTTTGGCGTTATCTTAGGGAAAAGCGGAGGCTTTGTCTTGTCGTATATTCCTGCCGCATGGCTCGCCGGATTGATCCTAGAGAAGAGAAGGCATCCCGGATTTGGCAGCTTTTTGCTCGCAGCGATTGCTGGAACAACCGTTATGTATGTCATCGGAACATCCTATACATATTTAGCCTTAAATGTGTGGCTGAATGCTCCGATCTCCTATCAGACAGCATGGTTTTTCATGATTTGGTTTATGGTGAAAGATTACGCCTTTACTATATTCCTTGCGATGGTAGCACCTAAAATTTACCGCTCTGTATCAAAAGCCACATCCTTTCGCCAAGAGCAAACCGCTTCATAAATGAACAAAAAAAGGTTCCTCCAAATGAGGAACCTTTCAGATTGTTGACAAAGGACTAAAATGATTTTATTTTAGTCCTTTGTCTTTCTTTTCAGCGTGATTGAAAACCCTTGAAGTCTAGGAAAACCGAGCACTGGAGCGGAGCGAATTGAACATTCGTGAGCACCAGCGCGCAGGGCTGACAACGAATGCGAGGGTTTGTCTACACGCTGAAAGGTTCCTCAGAATGAGGAACCTTTTGATATTACAGAATGACTGCCGCAAGCCAACCAAACAGGACAAGCGGAACATTGTAAGAAATAAATGTCGGGACACATGTACCCCAAATATGGTGATGCTGTCCGTCCATATTCAGCCCAGCTGTTGGTCCAAGAGTACTATCACTCGCAGGTGAACCTGCATCTCCTACAGCCGCTGCAGCCCCAATAATTGCGATGGTTGCCATCGGACTAAATCCTAAGTGCAAACAGAGTGGAACAAAAATCGTTGTGATAATTGGAATGGTGGCAAATGACGACCCGATTCCCATGGTCACAAGTAAACCAACGAGTAGCATTAAAATCGCCGCTAGGCTTTGGTTATTGCCCATCACCTGTGAGGATGCTTTCACAAGAGACTCAATGTCTCCCGTTTTTGTTAAGACGTTTGCAAATCCAGCCGCTACCAGCATCACAAAACCGATAAAAGCCATCATATTCATCCCAGAAGTAATCAGGGCATCCGCTTCATCCCGTTTCATCATACCTGTGATAAACAAGACAAGAAGTCCTGATAGAGCACCGAAGATCATCCCTTCTACTCCGAGACTTTGTGACAAATATAGCTGGACGATCAGAGATGTAAGGATCGCCAGAACAGCAAAGAACAAACTTTTTTTCGTATAAGATGATTTCTCTATCTGTGTAATATCACGATCTTCATATACTTTTGGCTTACGATAGACAAAAAGTGAAACGATCAGTCCGACAACCATGCCGCCAACAGGGATCAGCATTGCAAACGGAATATCTGCTAAATCAACTGCCAGCCCTGCCTCTTTCATGTTGTCACGAAGAATACCGTGGAATATTTGTCCAAAACCGACTGGAAGCAATATATATGGTGCAGTGAGTCCGAAAGTCATGACACATGCGAGCAGTCTGCGATCGATTTGAAGCTCATTAAACACCTTTAATAAAGGCGGAATTAAAACAGGAATAAAGGCAATATGAACAGGAACGACGTTTTGCGAAAAACACGATACGATTAAAATGACAAGAATGATGAGCACTTTTGATAGTGACTTCCTTCTTGAATCACCTTCTTTTCCTAGCAGCTTTACTGCGCCTTCGACCATTGCATCTGGGAGACCTGTTTTCGTCAGCGCCGCTGCGAATGCACCTAACAGCGCATAACTAATGGCGACAGTCGCATTTCCTCCAAGGCCGTCAGTAAAGGCTTCAATTGTTCCTCCAAGGCCCAATCCACCTACAAGTCCACCTGCTAATGCGCCAAGCGCTAACGCAATCACAACATTGACCCGCAGTAAGCTTAATATCAACATCAAAACAACCGCTATAACAACTGCATTCATGGTGAAACCTCCAAAATCCTTTAGTTTACTAATGTAGTAGATAATTAAAGTACCAACGTATGTTACCACAGAAAAAAAACTTCGTCAAATGGTGTCTGTCAACCACAAAAAATGCCCCGCCATCTGGCAGAGCATTGATCTTTATTTCTTTGTTTCAAATCGTTCAACAAATGTCGCTAATGATCTCACCATGACACCTGTTGCACCTGTTGGACCAAAGCATGAAGGTTTTTCTGTGGTGGCTGTACCTGCAATATCTAAATGCACCCAAGGCGTGTCCTCAGCGAATTCGCCAATAAAGGCACCTGCCATGATCGCATGACCATCACGACCTGGTGAGTTATTGAGGTCTGCCATTTTGCTATTTCGGACTCGCTTTTTATCTTTATCTGTAATTGGCAGCTGCCAAATCATTTCGCCACATTCTTCTGACGCTTGTTTAAACTGGGCATACAGCTCATCGTTATTGGTCATGACACCCGTTGTCTCATTTCCAAGCGCCACAATCACACCGCCTGTTAATGTTGCGACGTCGACAAGCACAGAAGCGCCGTGCTGCTTCGCATACGTAATCCCGTCCGCTAACACCAGCCTACCTTCTGCATCTGTGTTAAGCACCTCGATTGTTTTGCCGCTGAGTGACACAATGACATCATCGGGTTTCATCGCATCGGCTGAAATCATATTATCAGTTGAAGCAATGACAGCGAGCACGTTTTGCTCTGGACGAAGCTCACCAATGATTTCCATGGCTCCTAAAACAGAGGCAGAACCGCCCATATCTGTTTTCATACCGACCATACTCGCTCTCGGTTTTAATGAATAGCCACCTGTATCATACGTGATGCCTTTTCCAACGAGACCAATCACATCTGTCCATTCTTCTTTTCCTTGATATTTCAGCACGATGAGTTTTGGTGGTTCTGTTGAGCCTCTATTGACGGCTAAGATTCCACCCATCCCAAGCTCTTCCATTTGTTCTTGATCTAAAATTTCAATCTCGAATTCATATTTATAGGCAAGCTCTGCCGCATAGGAAGCGAGATCAGAGGATGTCAACATGTTCGGCGGCATATTCACAAGTGTGCGAGCTGAATTGACGGATTGTCCGTAAACCTCGCCTACTTTCAAACTAGCCTGAATTTCAACTGGGTCATGTTCTGTTGTGGCATAGACAAACTCAATAAAACGATCCGGCTCATTTGTTTTATGTTTAAAATCTTGTAACTCATATGTAGCCAGTAAACAACTTTCAGCAAGGGCATGGGCTGCATCGTTGACGGGCATATTTTTCCCATTAAACGTATCTAGCAAGACCGAAACTGCTTGTTTTTTATCCTGGTGAAGCTTTTTAAACAAATGGGCAAAGACTTCTTTTGCTTCTTCAAACGTGTAATCGGATTCCTTCCCAAGCCCGACAAAATAAATGCGTTTGATGCCTGTTTCAGGGGATGGGAAAAATTTCGAAAGATGACAACGCTTTGATGAAATATCACCTTCTTTTAATAATTCGGTGATTCTTCCTTCCAGTAATTCATCCATTTCTTTGGCTTTTCCTGATAATTGACTTTTTTGAAAAAGTCCGATGGCCAGTGTATCTTTATGTTGCAATTCATTTGTCGAGAAAAACATATTTATCACACGCTCCTTGAATGAACTCCATTTTCCGCATTGGAATGTCTATTATATCAAAATTCGCGTGCCTATACGATCATTGTCAGTCTGTCTTCACTTGGTGAATATTTATATTTTGTCGCATGAAAGGGCATCATGAAAAAGCGATGACATTCGGCTAATGTCCATCTTCTCCTCGTTCCACATCTACTTTCTTTAATGTTATAATGAACATGGACTTGGCAACAGTTCTTACTGCAATCATTTTTTTCATCTTACTAGGGTGAAACGTCAAACATTTCGCACACGATACTTTTTTTACAGAGAGGATGTTTCTTGTTCATGAGCGTACTGACGAATTTTCCGCTGCTAGCCAGCCTTGCAGCCATCTTTTTTGCACAATTTGTAAAAGTACCTATTCAATTTATCATTTCTAGACGACTAGATTGGTCGCTCATTACAAGCACAGGCGGAATGCCAAGTTCACACTCCGCAGCAGTCACAGCACTCTCAACAGCAGTTGCTTTAGAGCACGGGCTAGAAACATCTATTTTTGCCATTTCCGCTATCTTTGCCATTATTACCATGTTTGATGCGACAGGAGTTCGTAGGCAGGCAGGAGAGCAGGCTACTGTTCTCAATAAACTGGTGACAGACTTTAACCATTTTGTTGCAGAAGCAAAAAACTTCCCAAGTGCGGAAGAAAAAGAAAAGCAAAAGAAGCTGAAAGAGCTTCTTGGGCATAAGCCGATCGAGGTATTCTTCGGCGGCTTAACAGGCATCTTACTGACCCTCATCTTAGATTATTACTTCATGTAAGCAGAAAAAGCTTTGGACCTTCAAGGACCAAAGCTTTTTCACTTTTTATTTGGTTGAAATTGCTGACGAAAGACTTGCATAGATTCCGCTTCATTTAGCTGATTTAATTCTTTTTCCGTTAACGTTCCTTCACCTTTTTTGACAATATATACATCCAGCACTTTTTTACCCCATTCACTGTACACATCATCAACTGTTTCATAATATAAATCCAGTTTGTGACCTTTAATGGCTTTGCCAGTATCTGCGACAACACCGTAGCCATAGTTTGGGATAAACAGTACGGTTCCAATTGGAAAAACAGATGGATCTGCTGCTACTGTTGAATACAAATCACGTTTTACTTTTACCCCTGAATATGTAATGCCGTATGCATGATGTTCCTTTGTTTTGCCTGTTGATTCAACACCTGCTGTATAACCAGTGGCAACGACCTTTTGCTTCGGATAATGATTCCAATTAAAAGCTTCTTCAAGAGAAACAGGTTGTAAGTCATCGCTTTTAAGAGCCATCGTTTGTTTCTTTTGCTCATGAAAAAAAGAAGATATGTGCTTGCCTGCACCGGTTTCCTTCATCCAAGCAGCCAGATCACCTGGTTCTACTCCAGAAATACCCGTATAGCTTGTCATGAGTGCAAGCAAAAACAAGGCTGTCATGAACAATCGTTTGATCCATGTTTTCATCTCTTCATTCGTCACTCCTCTACCCATCTATTTGTTTCCAAATCAGATGGAAACTATGCGAAGGAGAAACAAAAAAACTCACTTGTCAGCAAACAAGTGAGTTAAAACATTTGATAACCTTTTTTCCGAAGTGCATTGATGACAAAGCCTGATGCAATCGCACCTACGAGACCACTCAACAAAATGATGATATCAGCCGCAGCAAGAGATATGATGCGGTCTCCAATGCCTGAAAAAGCGATATCTGGCTCTCTTACATATGTCACCATTTTTTGATTATTGATGATGAAAAGGCATACAATTGGATATAAAATCGCCATAATCCATGACATTCTCAGCAGCATATTCAGTAAAAAGCCAATGCCGAAGAATAACACGAAAAATAAAATAACTGAAATGATAACAACTGGTAAACTGATCACTTCATCTCCACCCCCAAATATCCCAACATTAGTTTAACTTGGAAATAGAGATGAAGTCAATCAATGGAAAAACTGACCGATCAACGCTGTTTTCCTGTCCCCTGACATTCCTCACATGTTTCTGATCCACCGAGCAATAGCTGAAAATATCCTTTTCCGGAACAATAATGACAGATTGATTTCTTTTCCTTTGCTTGGATGTTCATATTGCCCACTCCTTAATCTAAATTTTCAGACAATTTACTATAACACACTTTTTGTTCATCACCAAGTGAGAAAACCTATCGACCTCACAAAAAAACGTGTATCACGAGGATACACGTTTCGTCTGTTCATTTTAGAAGAACTTGAATTTCCCTTTTTTGAGAACAAGTCCTGGTCCGCCAACCATAAATAAAGAACGGTTGTCGATGATTTTCTTCATGGCAGAAGCTTTTGTTCCTTGAAGTTTTTTACCAAACGCAACACCTACAGCGTCGTTTTCACCAAGAGAAGCAACTGTTCCTTTGATGTCTGGCTTAAAGCTTTCAAGTGAACCGTTTTTCAATAGCGCTGCAAGGTTTTTCGCCACTGTTTCACCTTGTTGCATTGCGATTTGTGCTGTTGGTGGGTATGGACGGTTGATTTCTTCATTGATGATTAATGAGCAGTCACCAATGATGAATACATCATCATGCTCAGGTACACGAAGATCTGGTGACACTTTTACGCGACCGCGCATGTTTTCAAATCCAGCTTCTTCAACGATTGGGTTACCGCGTACACCTGCAGCCCAAACAACAGTCTCTGCTTTGATTTCTTCTGTATCATCGTCTTTACCAACAATAATGCCTTCAGGCGTACATTCTTTGATTGCTGTACCAATTTTGAACTCAATTCCCTTGCCTTCAAGGTAGTTCATCGCATAGTCAATCAATTCAGGATCGAATCCTGGAAGAGCTGTTGGTGCAGCTTCTACGCAGATAATCCGTACGTCTTTTTGATCAATGTCATACTCTTTACAAAGCTCAGGCACACGGTTTCCAAGCTCACCAAGGAATTCAATACCTGTGAAGCCAGCACCGCCGACAACGATTGTCAAACGCTCTGGACGCTTTTCAGCTTCCGTGTTATACGTCGCAAATTGAAGCTCAATGTGCTCACGAAGCTGACGAGCAGAGTTAATATTAGAAATTGAGAATGCATATTCTTTTAGTCCTGCAATACCGAATGTTTCAGGAATAGCACCAAGCGCTACAACTAGATAGTCATAAGAAAGTTCGCCATTTGATGTCACAACTTTCTTCTCTTCCTTATTAATACTCTCAACTGTAGCTTGTACAAAATTGACACGGGAACTGTTAATTACATCTTTGATTTGATAACGACAGCGATCATGATGAAGTGTACCTGCACTTGCTTCATGTAGCCAAGTCGTTTCATAATGATAATTATGTTTGTTCACAAGAGTAATGTCCGCATCATTTGTGCCTAGCTGTTTTGTTAATCTTGTTACTGTCATTAATCCGCCATAACCTGCACCTAATACAACGATTTTCGGTTTATTCACTGGAATCACATCCACCTTTTTTAAATTTGCTGCAAAACGGAAAAGAGTCACATAACGCTATTCTCAACCGCTTTCCGGCATTTTATGAAATGTAAACAAATTAATAAGTATGTGAAAATCTGAACTTTCACCTACATAAAACGAAAGCATTTGACCGTTTCCGACAAAAATTCATAAAAAATTAATAATTAGTTCCCTTAACAATAATAGCGAGTTCTTCTCTTTTTTTCAAGGCTTTAAAGAGAAAATCCTTACGATAAAAGGTCTTTCTCCCTTTTTCTTTATTTTCTCAGCGCCTGCATCAAAAAACGAAGTTTTTCAAAACAAGTCAATCCATATAATGTGGTATGATATGATATAGTGATAACAATTTTCATTTGGGAGGATTAAAGGAATGCAAGAAGATTCTAAGGTATATGACATTACCGTTATCGGGGGCGGCCCAGTTGGATTGTTTACTGCTTTTTACGGAGGCATGAGACAGGCAAGTGTGAAAATCATCGAAAGCCTTCCTCAGCTTGGCGGTCAACTATCCGCTCTTTACCCTGAAAAATACATTTATGATGTGGCAGGTTTTCCAAAGATCCGTGCACAAGAATTAGTTGATAACTTAAAGGAACAAATGGATAAATTCGATCAAACCATTTGCTTAGAGCAAGCCGTTGAAACGGTAGAAAAACAAGCGGATGGTATTTTTAAACTTGTGACGAATCAAGAGGTTCATTATTCGAAAACGATCATCATTACAGCTGGTAACGGTGCATTCCAACCGAGAAAACTTGAACTCGATGCAGCAGAATCATTTGAAGGAAGCAACCTGCATTACTTCATCAATGATCTGAACCAATTTGCTGGCAGACGTGTTGCTGTTCTTGGTGGTGGAGATTCTGCTGTAGACTGGGCACTCATGCTTGAGCCAATCGCTAAAGAAGTATCCATTATTCACAGACGCGATAAATTCCGCGCACATGAGCACAGTGTAGAGAACTTGCACAACTCGAAAGTCAATGTACTAACACCATTTGTGCCAACTGAGCTCATTGGTGAAGACCGCATTGAACAAATTGTGCTTGAAGAAGTCAAAGGTGACAAGAAGCAAGTGCTTGATGTGGACGACGTGATCGTCAACTTCGGTTTCGTTTCCTCCCTTGGACCAATCAAACAATGGGGTCTTGAAATTGAAAAGAACTCCATCGTCGTTAAATCCACAATGGAAACAAATATTGAAGGCTTCTATGCGGCAGGAGACATCTGTACGTATGAAGGTAAAGTCAAATTGATTGCAAGCGGATTTGGTGAAGCACCAACTGCTGTGAACAATGCAAAAGCATACATGGACCCGAAAGCCCGTGTACAACCACTTCATTCTACAAGCCTATTTGAAAACAAATAAAGAACAGAAGAAAGGAGTTCCATACCGGAACTCCTTTTTCGTTTATTTAAAAACCCCAATATAGGCATTCGCCATTCCGAGCACCATGGCAGCAAGCAGTACCACAACAATCCCTGCCACAACCAAAATAATCCGATCCTTCACACGTTCCTTTTTCGGAAGCGGCTTGTCTATCCCGCAAGATGGACACGTTTTGGCACGATAAGGAATCAGTTCTTGACAGCTCCTGCAATTGATTTGTTCACTCAAATTTCAGCGACCTCTTTTCTGACTACAGTTTATGTTTGGTTTCATGATACTCTTTTCAGATGGAAATAGCCATATGTGAGAGCAAGCTGTAACAAAATTGAGCGATTTACGAATTGATTTAGTGCGATGAATCAATGAAGGTTTCATCTGTTGAACCGATATATAGGAAGTGAAGAAGATCATAATGAAGGATAGGTGGCAAGATGTTTAAGCGTTTCATGATCAGTTTGAGCTTGTTACTGATGATTGGTGGCTCTGTTGAACTGTTTGCAAAAGACTATAACAAACGTTATGCTCGTTTCGCTGCAGGATTGAATATTGATTTTGATCAATTAGACCCTTTTTTAAAACATGTTTCTCATTCAATTTTAGATTCTGGTCTAAGTGATCAAGAAATCAACCAGATAGTTGCCAAAGTTAGAAAAATGAATAAAAACAATGAAACGAAAAAAATCGGTACATTTGAAGTGATGTATCTCGAAAAACCAGCGAATATTAAAATTGAGGTTGAAGTCCATGTGAAAGATGGCAATAAAGAAGTGGTGATCTATATGTTTAGCACCCAAGAGTTGGTGGATGTCCTAGATGAAGAACTGTTAAAAACAGAAGAAGATGTAGAATAAGAGATGCTGACAAAGCGTCTCTTTTTTACTTCCCCAAACATCGCTCACAGACAACTCACCATATAAATTTCTTTTCATGGACCTCATTTACTATTGACCCTCACGTTACGTCATCCTTTATAGTGTGAATTGAAGGAGGTGCACGTGATCACGATGAAAGTAAAAGAAGTTGCACAATTGTTTAGTATTAGTATTCGTACACTTCATCATTACGACCAGATTGGTTTGTTGACCCCAAAAGAAGTCACTGACGCTGGTTATCGACTCTATTCCGAAGAAAACCTTGAAACACTACAACAAATATTATTTTTCAGAGAACTTGGATTTACCTTAAAGGAAATTAAAGAAATAATGAACAACCCTTTATTTGATAAAAAAGAAGCCTTTATTTTACAACGAAAGATGTTAATGGAGAAACGAAATAAAGTCGATCGAATGATTGAAAATATTGATAAGACATTAAAACATATCACGGGAGAGATCCACATGACAAATAAAGAGAGGTTCGAGGGAATGAACATCAAATTCAACCAATTTGAAGAAGAAGCTCGTCGCCGTTGGGGAAAGCAAACGATTGATGACGCAAACTCAAAGCTAATTGGATTGTCCAAAGAGGAACAAATTGATTTATCTGATAGATGGGATCGAATTTTTCATCACCTAGCTTCCCTTCGCCATCAATCACCCCAATCCAAAGAGGTACAAGACGCAATCAAAGAATGGTATGACTTTTTGAACGAAAACTTTACTCATTACTCTCTTGAGGCATTTTACGGATTAGGTCAACTCTATATTCAAGATGAACGTTTCACAAAGAATATTGATCAATATGGTGAAGGCCTGGCGTCATTCATGAGTGAAGCGATGAAAGTCTTTGCTGATCACCATCAGTGAGGTCACAGGAGTGAAAATCTTTTTGGGGATACATTCGTATTCTAAGAAAATTGAAGTACTTGTCAAAGGAACCTCTTAACTGACGCCCATAAAAACCGGCATCTTTTTAAACCAATAAAAAACCTCCACGAATCTATGAACTATTCGTGGAGGTGAATCATATTAGACGAAATCTCTTAACAATCTTCCGGCGTACCGGTATTCGTAGCCGTTCTAAAAGAAGAACCGCATCCGCATGATGCAATGGCATTTGGATTGTCAATCGTGAAACCGCCGCCCATTAGTGATTGTTTGAAATCAATAATTGTTCCGTTCATGATATCAAGGCTTTCGGAGTCAACCAGGACTTGGATGCCGTGCTGTTCAAACTGAATGTCCTTTTCCGCCTTTTCGTGGTCAAAGCCCATGCCGTATGAAAGACCGCTGCAACCGCCGCCTTTTACGCCTACGCGAAGAAGTGCATTTTCTTCTTCATGTTCTTTCATCATATCTTTAATCTGCAATGCAGCAGCTTCTGTAATCGTTACTGGTGTATTCATGATCATCCCTCCTTTTGACTGGATGTTTCTTTTTCATTATAAACGTGATGGTGTCTTTTCTCAAACAAATGGTTTAGAGATAAAATCTGCCGTCACAGATGGTTTCAGCAGGTCCTGTCATCAGCACATGGTCATTGTCTTTCCAGCGAATGATGAGGTCTCCACCTGCTAGGTGAACTGTCATATCTGTTTCTTTTTTTGCGTGTCCATTCACAATGGTCGATACAGCCGCAGCGCAAGCACCTGTTCCACAGGCTTGTGTGATCCCAGATCCTCTTTCCCACACACGGAAATGTAGTTCCGTTTCGCTGACGATTTGAACAAACTCCACATTCACACCTTCTGGAAATGTTTCGTGCTTTTCAATGACCGGTCCAAGTGAATCAAGTGGCGCTTTCTCAATGTCCTCTAAATAGAAAACGATGTGCGGATTTCCCATTGAAACGGCTGTACCATGCAGAGCCGTTATGCCAAATTCAAGCTTCTCATTGATCGTGGTGCTGCCTGGATCACCCAGCATCGGCATCGCTTCTTTTTCAAAACGGGGTTTGCCCATATCAACCGTCACAGACCGAACGAGATCCTCTTGCACATGAACCGTCGCTTCAACAAGCCCTGATAAGGTCTCAATCTGAAACGTTGTGTCTGTTACAATCTTATGCTCATACACATATTTTGCGACACAGCGAAGTCCGTTACCGCAGTTTTTCCCTTCTGATCCATCATTGTTGAAAATGCGCATTTTCACAGGTGCCACATTCGATGGGCAAATGAGGATCATCCCGTCAGAGCCGATTCCTGTATATATAGACGATACTCTAATGGCAATCTCTGAAAGCCGCTCTTCTGGAAGCTGTTCCTTCATCTGATTGACGTAAATATAATTATTCCCTAGTCCGTGCATTTTCGTGAATTGAAATGATGTCATGAAAGTCCTCCAAAAATATTGTTTCTTTATAGTATAAAAGGAGTCGATTCAGGAGACAATCTTATCATCCCCCGTTTTTCATACATAAAAGCTCTTTGCTGCCATGGCAAAGGGCTTTTATTGTGCATACGCCTCTTTTTCAACTTGGTGATGCTTCCATTTGATGATATTTTATTAGCATAACATATTGGATGCGCTTTCTATTGATTCTCCTTGAAAATGGCATCTCTAACTGTAAAAAAATGCACCTCATGACCCATGTGATGCATCTAAAACATGTCATTCTCCTCTATAAAAGCATAAATACGCTCGACTAACTGCTCTGCATTTTCTCCTGAAACAAATTCTCCATTCACAAGCGCAAATGGGGAGTCCATACATTTCCCGCAGTAGCTTAAACAGCCGTATTCCATTATATCTAGGTTTGGGTCTTTTTCAAGTTTCTCTTTTGCTTCTTGAGACCCTTGTGCAAGATTACTTACACAAAATTCGATCAGTGGAAACACTGTGCTTCACCTCACATTGCTTTTACATCCTACCGAATTTCCCTCTATTAGTCAAAAAATGAGCTCCTTTTAAATCGTTACGCCTATTCACTGTAAAATGTTTTACTATTTAGGACTAACTAATGAATCTGTAGGTTATTTTGAAACAATTATTGTGGTTTCACAGTAAATTCGATATAATTTTATTTGGTATTTTAACTTAAAGTTTTTTAGTATAAGTGTTTTTCAATGTCTAGGGGGAAAAGGAGAATCGTCATGAAAAATTTAGTCTTGATCGGCGGAGGGTACGGGAATATGCGGGTTCTCCACCGCTTATTGCCAAATCAATTACCTCAAGATGTAACCATCACGTTAATTGACCGAAATCCATACCACTGCTTAAAAACAGAATATTATGCACTTGCTGCTGGAACGATCTCTGATCAGCACATTCGTGTTACTTTTCCAGAGCATCCAAAGCTGGATATTCAGTATGGGGAAGTAGAAAAAATCGATATTGAAAACAAACAAATCTTATTCAGCGATCGAGAACCCATCCCATATGACGACACGGTCATCGGATTAGGCTGTGAGGACAAGTATCATCATGTCCCTGGCGCAAAGGAACATACATACAGCATTCAAACCATTGATCAATCGAGGCATACGTCTAACAAATTAAACAATTTAAGTGCAGGCGCAACGGTTGGAATCGTCGGTGCTGGACTTAGCGGGGTAGAGCTAGCCAGTGAACTGCGAGAAAGCAGATCGGATTTGAACATTATTCTTTTCGATCGGGGGGAACTAATTCTATCAAGCTTCCCAAATAGATTAAGTTTATATGTGCAGAAATGGTTTGAAGAAAACGACGTACAGATCATTAACTGTGCAAATATTACGAAGGTTGAAGAAGACATGGTATATAACCACGATGAGGCGATTGAAGCAGATGTCATTGTATGGACAGCTGGCGTACAGCCAAGCAAAGTGGTACGAGACATGGATGTTGAAAAAGACGCACAAGGCCGCGTCATATTAACTCCTCATCACAATATCCCTGAAGATGAGCATGTATACGTCGTTGGTGATTGCGCAAGTCTTCCACATGCCCCAAGTGCACAGCTGGCTGAAGCACAGGCAGAACAAATCGTTCAAACCTTACAAAAACGTTGGAAAAACGAGCCGCTTCCTGAAGCATATCCTCAGTTTAAACTAAAAGGCGTGCTCGGCTCTTTAGGTAAAAAATCTGGCTTTGGCCTAGTTGCTGATCGTCCACTTGTTGGTCGCGTTCCAAGACTACTAAAATCTGGCCTCCTTTGGATGTACAAGCATCACAATGGATAAATGTATGTGAATTTTTTCTCAAAGCTCCTTCATTATGAAGGAGCTTATTTTTATGAAACGGCATGCGCCGAGGGTTTTATGAGTTTGATAGGGGCAAGGGCAAGGATGCAATCTCGACGAAATGTTCTGATCGTCTTCTTCGACAAACAGTATGCTTGTATGAAATGTTCAGTGTCACGGTGTACAATGATTTTTCGCTTCGTACACTCCCCGTTTTTCTTCATATAAATCATTTCAATCGGTATTTGCTGATGAAGAGATTGGTTGAGTAAATAATTCATGATGCTCACGCTCCTTTGAGTCCATTATAAACGAACAAACGTTCCTTTTCAACACAAAACAGGAACATTTGTTCTTGTTTTTCTCAAAAAAAGAACAGCTCACTCGCTGCTCCCTTTGTATCCGTATTTCTCCATTTTCTGATAAATGTCTTTTAGTTTCGGATTGCCTTCCCCGACAATTTCATCTCCCACTAGGACAAGTGGATAAAAGAACTCATCTTCTAGAATTCGTTCGGACCATTCTTTTTGGCGTTCATTTTCCGGCGGTTGCTCAATATCAATATACGTGATGCGAAACGGTTGATTCGGATATTTTCGTTTTAACGCGGCATCTAGCCACTCATATGTATCTTTTGAAGAAGGCAGATTCACACAGCTAGCGCACAGTACATCTCTTCCATATACATAAAGATCAACGATTTGATTCATTTGACTAGCCTCCTGTTCTTTCTTTATTTTAGCTGAATTTTCTGTTTTAAAAAAGTCAAAATCACTTTTTGTTTCAATATGAGAATGTGCTATAATGAGAAGGAAACTTTGAAACCAATCAATAGATTTTTATCGTCCAGATGAATATAATGGTGATATGTTGTGAAAGGAGCGATTATATCTAATGACTGAAGTCGAAATGAAAAACCAAGTACAGGAAGTACTGGACAAACTTCGTCCATTTCTATTACGTGATGGTGGAGACTGTGAGCTTGTAGACATTGAAGATGGTATTGTGAAATTACGTCTTCTTGGTGCATGCGGCAGCTGCCCAAGTTCAACCATTACACTTAAAGCCGGTATTGAGCGCGCATTATTAGAAGAAGTGCCTGGCGTTGTAGAAGTTGAACAGGTTTTCTAATTCATATATGAAATGAAAAACGACCCATCAACGGGTCGTTTTTTTTATATGGACAGCTTTTCTTGAAACCATTCATGAATCAACGTCAGCCTTTGAATACGCTGTGAGGGATGACCGCTTCTAGATAAATCATGAGATGCCTTAGGGAATTTGACCAATCTTGTGTCCTTCCCAAGTTCCTTCAATGCTACAAATAGTTGCTCTGCTTGATCTACCGGGCAGCGATAGTCCTCATCACTGTGTAAGATAAGGAGAGGTGTCTTCACCTGTTTTACATATTTTAGCGGTGAACGATCCCATAGCTGATCAACCGAGTCATATATATCTCCATCGATCTGCCATCTTGTAAAATAATAACCAATATCACTGATGCCGTAAAAACTAATCCAATTCGAGATCGATCGCTGCGTGACTGCTGCCTGAAAACGATCTGTCTGTCCAACAATCCAGTTGGTCATAAATCCGCCATAGCTTCCGCCTGTCACACCAAGCCTCGTCTCATCAAGGAAATCATATTCTGCCAGTACGTGATCAACTGCCAACATGACATCTTCATAATCAACGTCACCATAGCTACCTCTCACACGATTGGCAAACACCTGTCCGTAGCCATGACTGCCGTGAGGGTTGATGTACACAATGGCATAGCCTTCAGAGGCAAGCATTTGAAATTCATGAAAATATGTATGACCGTACATTGCATGTGGACCGCCATGAATTTCTAAAATGAGTGGATATTTTTTTCCCTGCTCCATCTGCGAGGGCCGCATGAACCAGCCATGCAATTCGTCTCCCTCTTTGGACCGAAAAGAAATAGGCGCTGGTACTGACAAAGCATGCTCCTTTAAGAACTGTTCATGCTCAAAAGTGATTTGCTTTAGCGTTGGTTCCCCTAATGTCAGTTCATACAACTCACTAGGAGAGACGGGAGACAACCGGCTGATCAACATCTTCGTTTCCCCTGGATGGAGGCTAAAGTTGGTAATATGTTCTGCCTCAAGTCGAACTGGATATGCCAGCCCTTCAATTGAAACATAATAAATCCCTGTACTTCCCTCGTCAGAGACAAGCGCATAAAAACCTTGACTATCTTTCGTCCACTGAGGAAGCTGATGGACGTCACCGATGACACTATCCCCTGCCATACAGTTGCCCACATACATATCAAGCATTTCAGTTAAATGAAGGATACTCTCTTCCTTTAGATCATATAGCCATAACGACGGGAAGGTTGCGTTTTGAAACTCTCGCTCATGCCCAATATACACAAGCTTCTCTCCGTTTGGCGCAAAGGATACGCCGGAGTAGGCTCCCGCCGATTGTGTGACTTTTTTGGTTGTACGATCCTCTAATGAGAGGAGGTACACATCACTAATATAAGGTGTTTGAATATCTGTTTGATTATAGGCCAACCATTTTCCGCAAGGAGAGATCGTGTGATTCATATGATGCACCTGCTCCTGTTGACTTGTGACTAGCTCCACTTCTCCTGAAAAAACATTTACTTTTACAATCTGCGTCATACGTCTTTCTAAAAAGCCTTTTCCATCAGCTTTATATGTCAGGTCATCATAGATCGCTGGCGCAAAATCATCTCGTTCCTGCTTTTCCTTATCAAGAATCGATTCTGTTTCTTTCAAAGAAACGGCCGCATAAATGAAAGCACCATCTGGTGAAAATAGAGGACTGGATATCCCATATGGAATGTTCGTTAAAGTCCTCACGCCACCGCCTTGACACTGGATCACGGCAAGTTGAGACACTTCCTTTGGTTTTTGTATCACAAATGCAAGCTGCTTGCTGTCTTTTGACCAAACTGGCTGCTGATGCTTTCCATCCTCAAATGTCCACTGAGAGATCTCCTCTGTTTCTTCATCTCGCACCCATAACTGGATATTGTAATCATCCTTTTGTTCGTTCACCGTTACTTTTGTAAACACAGCCTTTTTTCCATCTGGTGAATAGATCGGATGAGAAACAGAAACGATCTTCGTTAAGTCTTCTGCAACAACAGACTTTTTCATATGTATCTCCTCCTTTTATCATAAAAAAATAATTCGATTCTCTAAATAATAATCCCTGCTTCTTTTCTCAAAAAACAAGTGGATAATAGAAAAAGAACGTGCGTTTGAAATCCACACGTTCTACACTTGATTGACGATATGATGGTCTACGACGACACCTTCTACTGGCACCGACAGCAGGTCTACTTCACAATGCGGGAAATTCTGAGCGAGCTGCGTCTTCAGTGCTTCTCCCTTTCCTTTTTCAACGAATGAGAGAATCGTCGGCCCAGCACCACTTAACGCTGTTCCATACGCTCCTTTTAACGATGCAACATGCTCCACCTTTGACAGCTCTGGTACGAGCATCGTCCGGTAAGGCTGATGAAATACATCCTTATTCATCATCTCACCTACAAGTGGCCAGTTCTGCGTCATTAAAGCAGCGACAAGAACATTGCTCACTGCACTGGCTGTGACAGCTTGATGATAGGCAAATTCTTTTGGCAATACATCACGGGCATCCTTTGTTAATACTTCATAAAAAGGAATCACCACCACGACATCTATATCCACTTGCTGTACTTTGACAGCATGTGTCCTGTCTTCTTCATGAAGACCGATGAGTAAGCCTCCAAATAAAGAGGCGCCTGCGTTGTCAGGATGACCTTCTACCTCACTTGCAATGAATAGCTTCTGATCATCTGACAGCTTCAGATCGAGCAGTTGATTGGCAAGCTCAATGGCTGCCACAATAGCGGCAGCACTACTGCCTAACCCCCGTGCCAATGGAATATCACTCCACACTTTGACATGTACAGGCGGGAGTGTTTTTCCAAAGTCATCTGCGACCCTTTTGGCTGTTTGATAAATCAGGTTATCGGTGCCCGTTGGAATACCAGACACGACATCTGTTTCCGCTTCGAATAGCCAGCTATCATGCTGATAAACCGATAATTTTAAATAACGGCTAAGCGCCATTCCGACAGAATCAAAACCTGGTCCTAAGTTGGCAGTGCTTCCCGGTACTGTGATGGAAAAAAGCATGGAGGCTTTACTCATACGCGTGCGGCCTTTTCTAAATGGGCAAGAATTTGGTCCTCATTTGCATCGAGTGTGACTGGTTTGATATGTGAAATGTCAATGGCTGTATTCGGATCTTTCAATCCGTTTCCTGTTAAAACAGCGACCACTTTGCTACCTGGCTTGATTTCTCCAGATTTCACTTGTTTTAGCACACCCGCAATGGACGCACATGAGCCTGGCTCTGCAAACACACCTTCTTCACGAGCAATCAATTGATATGCATGAAGAATTTCTTCGTCTGTGACTTCATCAATTTTCCCGTTTGATTCATCTGCAGCTGCAACAGCTTGCTTCCAACTTGCTGGATTCCCGATACGAATCGCCGTTGCCACTGTTTCTGGTTGCTCAATGACTTCATTTCGAACGATGGCTGCTGCACCTGATGCTTCGAACCCTCGGATGACAGGCAATGCAGTGCCTTTTCGCTCATGATATTCTTTGAATCCTTTCCAGTATGCTGTAATATTGCCTGCATTTCCAACTGGAATGGCAAGTACGTCAGGCGCGGAACCAAGCTGTTCACAAATTTCAAATGACGCCGTCTTTTGTCCTTCAATTCGATATGGATTGACTGAGTTCACAAGGGCAATCGGTGATTTTTCACAGATGCTGCGCACAATTTTCAAGGCGTCATCAAAATTGCCGTCAATGGCAATGATTTCTGCTCCGTACATGACCGCCTGTGCCAGTTTGCCAAAGGCAATCTTCCCATCTGGAATGATGACGATACATTTCATATCAGCACGCGCGGCATAAGCAGCCGCCGCTGCAGAGGTATTCCCTGTCGAAGCACACATGACGGTATCATTGCCTTCTTCCTTCGCCTTGGCGACCGCCATTACCATCCCTCGATCTTTAAAGGAGCCCGTTGGATTGACGCCTTCTGTTTTCACATGTAGCTCAATCCCCAGCTTTTTAGAAAGCTTGGCGAGGTAGATAAGAGGTGTGTTTCCTTCATTCAGAGTGAGTCTTGGTGTGTTTTCATTTACCGGTAAGAAGTCTTGAAATTCTTCAATGAGTCCATTCCACTTCATCAGCTTATACCGTTCCCTTCTACTCGATACGTACTCTTCACTTGAACCACTACGTCGAGATCGTTTAATTTTTGCAAAATATTAGAGAAATCTTCTTCTGACGTCCGATGTGTAATAATCACAATCTCAGCAAGTTCATCATGCCCCTTTATTGGAAGCTGAAGGATCTTTTCAAAGCTGATGCCCCGTTCAGAAAAAATGGATGTAATACGGGAGAATGCGCCAACCTGATCTCTCACATGGATTCTGAGGAATTGCTGTGCGAAAATTTCCGATGGTGATTTGATTTTCTTCTCAAATTGAGGCGAAATAAAGCCACTTCCGTTCACGCCAAGACGCATGTTTTTCATGACAGCGACTAAATCAGATACCACGGCTGTTGCCGTCGGCAGACTTCCTGCCCCAGGTCCATAGAACATCGTTTCTCCTACAGCACTTCCATAGACGTATACAGCGTTGAATTCGTTGTTGACTGATGAAAGTGGGTGATGATCAGGTAATAAGGTTGGCTGTACACTGACCTCGACTTTCTCTCCGTCTCTTTGGGCGATACCGATCAGCTTCATTGTATAACCAAATCGTTTACTGAACGTCATGTCCTCATCAGAGATTTCAGAGATACCTTTCACTTTCACGTCCTCTAAATCTACATTCATTGAAAAGCCGAGTCTTGCAAGAATGGCCATCTTTCTTGCGGCATCTAGACCTTCTACATCAGCTGTTGGATCTGCTTCTGCAAAGCCAAGATCTTGCGCTTCTTTTAAGACATCTTCATATGCACTTTTATCGACACTCATTTTTGTTAAAATAAAATTCGTTGTACCGTTCACGATACCCATCATCTTTGTGATATGATCAGAAGCTAATCCTTCTTCTAACGTTCGCAGAATCGGAATACCACCAGCGACACTTGCTTCATAATAAAGGTCACAACCATTTTCTTTTGCTACGTCTAATAGCTCCGTTCCATAAAGCGCCATTAAATCTTTATTCGCTGTAATGACATGTTTCTTTTCGATTAAGGCATCTATTAAATATTGTCTTGTCTCTTCAATGCCGCCCATCACTTCAATAATGACGTCGACCTCCGGATCTCTAATCACATCGTATACTTCAGTTGTGAAGACGTCTTTTGAAACATCCACATCTCTCTTTTTATCGGGATTGCTCACAAGCACTTTTTGTATTAACACTGGACAGCCGATCTGGTGCATTAATTTATCCTGGTGACCTTGGATAATCTTAACAACACCGCTCCCCACTGTTCCTAATCCTAGTAGTCCAACTCGAATTGCCTTCACCTGAAATTCCACCTTTCTCCGTAAATGTCCTCTCTAAAAAGACATTTGTTAACCTAACACAGACATTCAATGTACACACATTATAAAGGGGGATCCTCATTTTGACAAGGTAATAAAATATCAGAATTTGAACATGAAACCGCTTAACATCTATTTATATCAAGATTCTATATTTTCAAAATATTTTTACGTAGACAGGCCCCCGACTGGCGGAAGCCTATACATTATGATTGGACCGGTGTTTTGGCTTGCTTTCCCTTTAAAATAAGTGAGATATTCTCAGCACATAGATGCATCATTTTTTTTCTCGTCTCAACACTTGCGCTTCCGATATGAGGTAAGACCGTGACATTGTGTAATGTCGTTAGTGGATGAGTTGGGCTGACTGGTTCCTGACTAAATACATCAAGACCTGCCCCTGCAATTTTCCCTGTCGTGACAGCGTCATATAAAGCATCCTCGTCCACCGTCTGTCCTCTTGATACGTTAATAAAATAAGCTGTCTGTTTCATTTGATCAAATGCCTTCTCATTAAACATCCGTTTTGTCTCTTCCGTTAACGGGGTTAGACACACAATGAAATCAGACTCTGCTAGCAATTCATCAAATCCCGCATATGTGACACCTAATTGTGCTTCGACTTTCGGCTTTCTAGAACGGTTGTGATACAGCACCTTCATATCAAAGCCTGTTGCTCGCTTGGCAAGAGCGGTTCCAATACTCCCCATGCCAACAATACCAAGGGTTTTGTGATGAATATCGGCACCTGCAAGGAGAAGCGGTCCCCAGCCTGTCCATTTTCCTTCCTTGATCCAATCACTCGCCTCGACAATGCGTCTAGCCGATGCCATCAGAAGAGCAAAGGCTAAATCAGCTGTCGATTCTGTTAATACGTCCGGTGTGTTACACACGGTAACACCGTGCTTTTTGGCCGCCTCAAGATCAATATTGTCATAACCAACGGCAAGGTTCGCAACGACCTTTACATTTGGGGCATTTGATAAAAGTGCCTCATCCACTTGATCTGACAGCATCGTGAGAAGCCCATCAGCCTTTGCGGATTGTTTCTCTAACTCTTCTCTTGGACATGGCTCATCCTCGTATGGCCACATCTCGATATGAGCGACTTCTTTTAATGGTGCCAGTGATATGTCGTCTAGTTTTCTCGTGATGAATACATAAGGTTTCGTCAAGAAGAACACTCCTTTTGTTTTCTTTAAGCATAACGAAAAACGCCTCAAGAGAAAAGAGACGTTTCGTTTGATTCACTGAATGTTCAAATCAGTAGACTGATGAATCCAGCCGATCGCAGGAATAAGATTCCCACCACTCCGCATCGCACTCATTTCTTGAAAGACCTTGAGAAAATATTCATAGCGATTGGCATCATTTAAGACGTAGTCTAACCGTTCCTCATAATAGGATTTGTCATTTTCTCCTGACATATAGTAACCCTCGACAATTTCGAAATAGTGAAGGGGGAATAGAAGGCGGCTGTATAATAGGCGCTTTGAAAATGATGAAAGAGGGGTCACTTGCTCATATTCTTGTAAAAAAGAGAATCCCTCTTCAACTAGATCTTCTTTATGTTTCACAAAGGTTTCCCTTAAGTATTCTGCAATGTCTCTTGTTGGATGGTCAAATACCCAATCCACAGGCATACGAAGCGGTCGCTCGTGCGGCCAGGTCAGGCGTGAAAACCGCTGATGGCAGACCGTACCTGAATCACATTCCTTCGGTTCATCATCAAGCTCTGTATCAACTAAATATTGAATGGCATTTTCCGTTAGCCCAAGATAATACGGAAAGGATTCAATAAATTTTTTTTCGAATCGTTCTAGTGGTTTTTGGTGCATTTGTTGCATCCAAAAGCCTTCAAGCTGATCTAACCGTTTTGCCCATAATTCCTTCCAGGCACCCACCCGTTTTGTTTCAGACACTTCATAAGGAAACCCTCTTCCCCTGACATGAAAAGCCGCCAGTTCTGATGCATGATGAAATGAACGGCTATTGATGGGCGGTGCTGCCTTGAATAAAGCGTACTGCTCCTTCCCATGAGTAAAGGTTGGCTTCCCTTCATTCGTTAATTCAAACACTGCGACGTATGGGTCCCCGTCATTCAGTAAATACTGACTGATATGATAAAGTTCCGTGATTTCTTCTTCTCGCAAGTGGGACACGGGAACAATGAGGAAGAGAGCCTTCGCCATTTGAAAGCTCTGATAACTGCCATATGGCAAAAACTGACGCACATCGATTCCAAATGTGTGATAAATGGTTTCTTTCATCTTTTCACCCGCGTTCATTTGATCAGTCTCTTATCATATCGTAGTCGCAGGTTGAGGGAAATATGAATACTATTTAACATCCGAAGCTTTTTACACGTTGTGGACAAATTACGAAGATTGGGTGAGGATTACATGCCACATCAACATGAGATGAACGAAGTAGAACAAATAGCAAGACGCCGTCTACAAGAACGAGGCGTAACCATTCAAGATATAGCAGACCTTGTCTACTATTTACAGGAAAAATATCATCCTGGGTTAGACATGACAGAGTGCATCCACAATGTGGAGCGTGTCATCGCAAAACGTGAAGTGCAAAATGCCATTTTGACGGGGATTGAACTCGATGTCCTCGCTGAACAAAAGAAACTCACTGAGCCGCTCCAAACGATCCTTGAGACAGACGAAAGCCTTTATGGAGTAGATGAAATTTTATCTTTTGCCATTGTGAATATTTATGGTTCTATCGGATTTACGAATTACGGATATATCGATAAAGAAAAACCAGGGATTCTCGGAAGACTAAATGATAAGTCCACAGGCGCGTGCCACACTTTTTTAGATGATATCGTCGGGGCGATTGCTGCGGCAGCTTCAAGTAGGCTAGCTCACAGTGCCAGAAATGCTGAATAAACAAAAAGAGGACGCGCGTGACGCTGTCCTCTTTCTTTTATGATAATCGCTTGGTCCAATCAGATAACGAATCAATGACATAAGTTGGCTGCTGATCGTACTCTTGAAGCAACTCTTTTGTTGTTACGCCTGTATGAACGAGCAATGTATCCATTCCCGCATTCATCCCAGCCATGATGTCGGTATCATAGTTATCTCCCACCATGAGTGTTTCAGATACATCTGTTCCAAGCACCCGCATCGCTTGCTCCATGATGATCGACTCCGGCTTTCCGATAAACGTTGGCTGAACTGTTGTGGTCACTGTTAGCACTGATGTGAGTGAGCCGTTTCCTGGCAGAAGCCCTCTTTCCGTCGGTATGGCAATATCTCCATTTGTTGAGACAAATTGTGCTCCTTGACGGATGGCAATCGCTCCTACTGCTAATTTTTCATATGTAATGCCTCGATCGATCCCGACAACAACAAAATCAGCATCTTCCTGTCCAAACGTGAGTCCTTTATCTTCAATGGCTTGCTTGATTCCTTCTTCTCCGATGACGTAAACAGATGCATCTTTCTTTTGTTCCGCGATGTAATTAGCCGTCGCCATACTTGTTGTAAAAACCTGTTCTTCCGTTGCTGGAATATCAAATGAGACAAGTTTTTCCGCCACCTGCTTTGGCGTGCGCGATGAGTTGTTTGTAACAAACAAATAGGGAATGTTCAATTCATTTAACTTGTGAACAAATTGTCCCGCCTCTTCGATCTTTTCTGTCCCTTTATACATTGTACCGTCTAAATCAATTAAATAGCCTTTGTATTTCATGATGTCTCACAACTCCATTGGTTTATTTAAATGCTGATACTGGTCCAAGCTCCTGCTCCAAATAGATACGGATTCGCTTCGGAAACACTTGAAGCGCTTTTTCTACTTCGCTGATCACTTGCAATACGTCAAGATGATCCACTTCCTGATATTGCTGCACAAGGATTTTGCGGCATGAGACAAGCTTCTTCAGCTGACTGCCTTCCTCTTTTGAAACAACCTTTTCATCAACAAGAATATCCATGATGTCATCATAGCTTCCAGGGTCACGCATAATAAAGCCGTCAATCATATCGTTACCCGTATCAAGAATACATTCGACGAGCAAGTGAACGATTCGTTCCAGCGCTTTTTTCTCCAAAGGACTTGTCCATGTTTGATGATTGCGCATCAATTCCAATTGCTCCTCGAAAAAACGTAGTGTCTCTTCTATTTTATTTCTGTCTACGAAATACATCATGACGCTCCCCTTTGCGTTATTTTCTGATTCGTTTTAAGACAAAATAGGCACAGCCAAAATTGCAGTATTCATAAATATATTCATCGAGTGTGCTGATTTTTGTATCGAATGTGGCCTTTTGATTTTGGTCATCAAAGAACCCCTTTAACCTTAGCTGATTGTAGCCCCAATCGCCCACAATATAATCATACTTATTTAAAATATCTGAGTACCTTGCTTTAAACGCTTCCTCGTTAAAGCCATCTTTGATATCTCTCACAAGATCAAAGGTTGCATTCTGAATGACGATCATCTTCTCACCTCTTTTTAAACGATCCACCTTTAATGATAATTCATTGGAAGAACTCCATCAATTGCTAAAGCATGTTTTTTCTATTTTTGCCGAAGCTAAAGAAAAAAAGGAGGTCACATTTATGATCAAACGACTCACAGCCAGCATCCTCCTATGTATGCTTTTGGGCGGTTGCGGTTTTCAATCAGGCATGAACCGACAAATTGATGAGAATTCTTCAAGTAAAGCCATCAGGTTGTCTGACGGTCATGAAGGTAACAATTCAAACATGCCGGAAACAGACACGAATAGAGCAGGTTATGTTCGTTATCAAAAGAAGCAAATCACAGATCAAAAGGAAAAAACACCTGCTTTAAACCGTGAGCATCTTGCCCATGTGATTACAAGTCTGTCCGTACAGCTGCCAAACATTCAAGAGGCAGCAACACTTGTCACAGATGAGGATGCACTCATTGTATATCGAACAGGAAACAAAAACCGAGATGAATCAGCCGATCAAGTGAAGAAAACCGCGGTCTCTGTTCTCCCTCGTTATTATCATGTCTATGTCTCCGATCATCCAGAGCACTTCCAATCCATTGCCAATTTCTCACGTCTTCAAACCAATTCACGTGATTTTGATCAAATCTTGGCAAAAACGATTCAACAAATGAAACATGCACCTCAAGGTGGAGATATTTCTCGGCAAGAAGATGCAAATGGCATGACGAACTCTGACCGAACGATGAGACGAAACACCCCTTAACGTCAAATTGAATCATGAGAAAAAACGCCAGAACACTCTGGCGTTTTCCTGTTATGCCTGTGCCTGGCGCTTTTTAGACGCTTCGTTTACTTGTTCATCTGCATGGTATGAAGAACGAACAAGTGGACCCGCTTCACAGTGGCTAAAGCCTTTTGACATGGCAATGTCCTTTAACTCTGCGAATTCATCTGGATGGTAGTATTTTTGAACTTTCAAATGTTTTTTCGAAGGCTGTAAATACTGTCCGATTGCCATAATGTCTACATTGTTAGCAAGAAGATCATCCATGACTTCAATGATTTCTTCTTTCGTTTCACCTAGTCCAATCATGATACTAGATTTCGTTGGAATGTCAGGCTGCATTTCTTTTGCACGACGCAAGAATTCTAACGAGCGATCATATGTAGCACGTGCACGAACTCTTGGTGTTAATCTGCGAACTGTTTCAATATTGTGATTTAAAATGTCAGGGCGTGTATCCATTAATGTCTTCAGGTTATCGTAATTGCCCCCCATGTCTGAAGGGAGAACTTCAATTGTGGTGAATGGACTTTTTCTTCTAATCGCACGAACCGTTTCAGCAAAAACGCCTGCTCCGCCGTCCTTTTGATCATCCCTTGCAACCGCTGTTATCACTGCGTGCTTTAAGTTCATCAAAGCGACTGAATCAGCGACACGTTCTGGCTCTTGCAGGTCGAGCTCGGTTGGAAGTCCAGTTTTTACCGCACAGAAACGGCATGCGCGTGTACAAACAGATCCAAGGATCATAAATGTCGCGGTTCTTCTCACTGCCCAGCATTCGTGAATATTCGGGCATTTCGCTTCCTCACAAACGGTATGCAGGTTGTTTTCCCGCATCATTTTTTTCAGACCGGTATAGTTTTCATTCGTATTCAGCTTAATTTTAAGCCAGTCCGGTTTCCTTACGTGCTCTTCCTTCTTTGCCAATTCCATCATCTCCATATGAATTCATTAAGGTGCCTATTCAAAAATCTTCCTACTATATCCGATGGATGCAGCCAGCAGCTGCAAAAAATTGAATTTTCGGCCTAAGCCTTTTCTTTAGACACTTTAACATAGTACAGATTGAACAACAAGGGAATGAACTACAAAAATACCCAAAACCCTCCTAAAAAGACCAGAGGAAAATTACTAAGATTTTCTTCTTATGAAATAGGGTGATGCATCCACACTAAACAATAGAAGATGATGCTCGAAGAAAGGAGATGGACGTTTATGAAAGTGGTATTAGCCATCATGATTGCTCTTTCCATTGTACCTATTCCTGTTCATGCACAAGGATCAAACCATCAAGCAGATGATTTGAAGGAGCGAATGGCATTATACGAAAAAGTTGCCATGACCACACAGGTTCCATGGTATGTGCTTGCTGCTGTTGATCAATATGAACAAAATATTCGAAAAAGCAGAAGAGATTTACCAAAACAAAAAGGAATCATTGGCATCTACATTCCCCGGGAAATGTGGATTGGTCCTGAAAACCCGAACAAGCAAGATACCTCACCACTGAGCATTAAAGTATTTGACGGCATTGGGCTAGATGGAAATGGGGATGGAAAGGCTGAAGTTGATAACGATGAAGATGTGTTATTTACATTCGCACAATATTTGCTTCAATATGGCAGTGGAATCGACCAATTAAAAATTGCCCTGTGGGATTATTACGGGCGAGATCAAACGGTTGGGATCATTTCCTCTTTTATGAAGCTATTTAAGCATTACGGCCATCTCGACCTCGGTCAGCATGCATTTCCGCTACCAGTAAGGACAGATTACAGCTACCGGAACACATGGGGAGATGCGAGAGGATTTGGAGGTAGAAGAATTCATGAAGGGACCGATTTATTTGCACATTACGGTCTGCCTGTACGTGCCACCTCATACGGAATCGTCGAAATGAAAGGCTGGAACCGATTTGGCGGATGGCGAATCGGTATTCGGGATATTCATAATCATTATCATTATTTTGCCCATTTAAACGGTTTTGCCAAAGGGCTGAAGACTGGACAAATTGTTGAACCTGGACAAGTCATTGGGTCTGTCGGAAGCTCTGGTTATGGTCCTCCAGGTACATCAGGGAAGTTTCCGCCACACCTACATTACGGAATGTATAAGGACAACGGTCGAACCGAATGGTCCTTTGACCCATACCCTCACTTAAGGGCATGGGAAAGAGCGGAACGGAAACGAAAATGATCAACAAACAGCCCAGTGTGATGATTGGGCTGCTGTTATTCTTCTTCATCCTTTTTCTCTGGCAGAACAATAGATGGGGCACCCGAATTCGTTCCGCTGCCATTATAATAATCAGGTACATCTCCTTGAACCGCTTGGATGGAGACAGGAACTGAATTTTTCACCACGATGGTATCAGAAGCAAATGGAATGATGACTCTTACCTTGACCTCTATGAGAACACTGATATCAATCAGGGCATTGTTAATGCCATAAGGTTTTATATTCTTTTCGACATCTGTATGCGGATCGCCAATGACACTGAACCTGACAGGCACTTTTGGCCCTAAGTTGGCAATGAGGGCATTTCCAGAAACTTGCCCAAGTGGAATATTGTATATAATGCCATCATGGCCGTCTGTTTGATCCTTTAATGCCTCTTTCGCTTCCTTTTGAAAATTCCCCTTTTCAATCTCCTCTAAGTTCTTTTGCAAATGACGTGACAAATCTGCCATTGCTTTCGATGTCGCTTGCGCATTAAAATCGATGGTCGTGACTTTTCCATTCTCACTTGTATTCATGACCACCATATCTTTCATATTCTCCTGATCCTCTGCAAAATCCTGAACTGAATATTGAATGAGATGATTGGCAATACGCTCTGTTTCTAATTCGGCAATATGAATGAGGGTCGGTTTAATGGATCGATTAATGAAAAAGAGACTCATCATTGTGGATAGCACAAAAAATAAAATGGCCAGTAGCATGACATAACGAAATGGCAAAGGTCCCTTTTTGTAGGGGCGATAGCGGCGGTTCATTTTCAATTAAAAATCCCCCCTTCTCCATAACAAGTGTATGCAGACAGGCGGGGGGATAGCATTTTATTTCACCATTTTTAACAATGCGTCTCTTCCAATCGTTCCCACTTGGATTCCTAACGCTTCTGCAGCATAGGTGACAGATTCTAAAGGCGCATCTAAGAGCTGGTCGATCGTTCTCACACCGACGGCTCTCCCAGCGATGATTCCTCTATCTGCAAGTTTTTCATTTAAGAGCCCGACATCAAGTGCACCGCACATGATATACCCATGTTCATTGGTCACTGCCATGAAATTGGTCTTCGGCAGCTTGACGGTGACGGCTGTAAAGGAATGGCCATCAATTGTAATAGGTGTTAAATTCACCAAATCCCTTCACTCCCTTCAACACAATCTATGTGATGTGAAGGGATGTGTTGTTAGGCTATAGCGGAATTCACCTTGATTCCTTCAAACGCCAGCTAAGCAAATCACGCAAAAATTCCGGCATGAAATATTCAATGTGTTCTTGATCACGTATATGAGGATAAAGGGAGCCTAAAGTAAACATATCCACTGTCGCAACGGTATAGGAATCATCCTGGTTGATCACATGTCCATTTACAAAGACATCCTTCACCTGTTTTGCTCCGCCCTCTTCAATGGTATAGGTTAATCCGCTGTAGAGCATTTTCCCCATTATTTCACCTCTAAAGCCGAAGCCCTTGATACGCAGCTGTTCCATTTTGTCTTCACATGCTCGTTGAACAGTTTCTCGAAGCTGTTTGCCCGTCAGCGTCACGAGAATTGGGTTAATCGGATGTGGACAAATGCGATGGATTTCTTCTCTAGTCACCACACCAGCCTCTAATGAGTCGAGCACCATGCCTGCATTCATCATGCCAATATCTGCTGCGCACCAATCTTTCATCGCATCTGTTAAGAGCTGAGGGAGCGGAGATTCATCGAACCATTTCGTTTCAAGTTTCGTCTTGATCGATGTCACTTCCTCCTGCATCATTGATGTTGCTCTTCTTTCTGCTTGCTTTAAGGTCGTCATGGCTTCTTCAGATTCACTTATCAGCTGATCCACTGATTGAACAGTCGCTTTCTTCTCTATCAGTTGCTTTTGCTTTGTATCAACGGTCAGCTCGACACAGCCGATATAATGACCATACTTTTCAGCACATGCCAGGAGCACCCCGTTGTTCATTTCACCATTTTCTAAAAGATGGTGCGTATGTGAGCCTAAGATTAAATCGATCTCTGGAAAATCCCGGGCTACCTCTCGATCATGGATGATGCCTAGATGTGAAAGGAGCACTATGACATCAGCCTGTCCTCTTACTTCATCTAGCATCTCCCGTATACTGTCAAACGGGTCTGTCATGTTCCACCCCAGCTTCTGATATACAGGTGTATAAGCAATGGTGACCCCTAAGACACAGATCTTCAGCCCGTTTTCAAGCGTTAGTATATGATATGGTTTTGCCCACGAAGGCCTTTGCCCATTCTCATATAAATTAGACAGTATCACTGGAAATTGTGCCTCTTCGTACAATTGATCTAGTTTGTCATGTGGCAATGTAATGCCTTCATTATTTCCAATGGTCACCCCATCATAGCCAAGTTGATTCAGAAGCTGGACATTCACCTTTCCATAATCCGCTTCTGATATGAGATTCACTCTGTCCATATGGTCACCAATATCGAATAAGAGCATTCGATCATGAACCTGACGTTTTTCTTCAATGAAAGCAGCGATTTTAGGCCAGTTTTCAAAATGGCTGTGCAAGTCGTTTGTATGATATAACCATATTTTCTGCAGCATGTTGATCTCTCCCTCAAGTTGTCACTGAACCGGATCATTCAATTTAGGTTGAAAGCCTCAGCTCCCTTTTAACTAAATAAGTCTAATTGCTTTGGAGATAAGCTTGAATAGGTAATACCCAACAAATCAATCATTTGCTGACCATTTGTCGCTGCATCTCCGCCGGAGTTATTGTTAAACACGACATAAACATCTTTCGATTGCTGATGTAAGATGTCGAGATTCTTTTTCCATTCCTTTAATTCAGCTTCATTATATAAATATAAATAACGGACTTCACGCCAATTTTCATGGCCTGCCGGGTGAAGCCAGCCCTCTTTATTCCTGCCGTGGAAACGGACCAAAGTTTTGTCACGATGTGTGGCTTGTATCACTGGTGGAATGGATCCTTCTCCGACCTCAGGCTCATCACAGACGGAATGAATCCACCCTTCTTTCTCCATAAAGGACAAGGTTTGATGATAAAAATCGGTTGAAAACCATGTCCGATTTCTGAATTCGAGTGCACAAGGGAGATCGCCCATTTTCTCTTTACACCATCTTAAATATTGGACATGCTCCTTTTTGCAATCAAACCATGGGGGAAATTGAAACAGTACCATCGCCAGTTTCCCTTCTCGAATGAGCGGTGTCAGTGAGAGTATAAATGCGTCAAACATGTCCTCCTTTGACGCGAATGGAATCTCGCCTCTTTGATGTCCTGTCATTCCTTGATACGCCTTCACGACAAATTGAAAGGCATTTGGTGTATCTTTTATCCATTTTTCATGATTACGCTCAGGCTGAATAGCATAAAAACTTGCATCTAGTTCCACAATCGGAAAGGTGGACGCATAGTGAAACAGCTTTTGAGTACTGCCTATTTTCGGTGGGTACAGACTGTCATGATCTCCCCAGCCAGTTAATCCGATATAAATCATGTTTGTCACCTCTTGCCATCAATAGGTATATATACATTCGTTTCTATCCTAGGGGTACCATTATTCTGAAAGAAATTCTTCTGTCTACAACATACCATATTTACCCGTCATTCTGCATGGAGACGACTGGTGGCAAAGTCATCCTTTGATTCAGAATAATATCTCGTCCAAGTAGGAGAGATGACATTTAAAAATAGAAAAACCGATCAATCCCTCGTCACAGGTTGATCGGTTTTCGTCACGAAGACTTAAAAGTTATTGATACCAAGCTTTTGATAAGTTGTTCTTAAAGTTACTATCTTTGAACGGTACGTTTGCGCTGCCAAAGTCTGTTGTATTCAAAGCGTGTCTTGCAGCAGGCGTCAGATCCTCCCAACCAATTAAAGGCTGCATGCCTTTTCCACTCACATTGCCACTCGCGTTTAACTCATGATTTAATGGCCATTTGCTATTGTAACCTACCAATGGATTGGTTCCCAAAATACTTGCCGCACTTGGAGCTACCCTCTTATATTTACCATGTCCGGAATATGCAATGGATTGGACACGCGGGTTGTCAACAGCTGGGTTATCGATCCATACTACAATTGATTCCCAATCATGACGGTGACCAAGACCTGGTGATGGATTATCTTTAGGGAAATACCAAGCATACATCATCGCCCATTTGCCATTGTACCAATCAGAACGTGTATACACTTGACCAAGATTGCTGCTGCAGCCGCCATTATGTGAGCCGCTTGTTTTTAATCCCCGGCTAGTGTTTCCAAAAGCGTCAACAGCTGGAAATGGTACACAGCCATGCCATACTTTTAAATAAGGCTGAAATTTTTTAGCAGCCTTCTGCGTAACTGTTGTTGGAGTGACTTCTTTAAAACCAACTACTTTGTCATGATCAATCTCTGCGGCATGAACCGCTGATGGCACCGCTGAACTAAAGACGGTTACTACAAAAAGGATAACCGCAAAAATACATGTCTTCATTCTCTCCATCTCCTTTTATCATCATTTTTCTGTTTTTTCATGTTATTGTCATCGATATTCTATTTATGTAAAAAATAATCAATTAAGGAAAATAATAATACACAATCTAACTTTCATCTAGCTGAAAATACAAAATATACGATTTCGAATGAGATTTTTCTAACCTTTCCCTTTTTATTAATCGAACCAACTCACCTATTTTTCATCAGAGCCAAGTTTTTTCGCTCCTGCTATCCCATAGCCTAATAGATATTATGTGACTAAAATAAAAAGAGTAGCTATAGCTACTCTCAGGCTGTCGAGAAAATCTCGACAGCTTTATTTTTTTCCTTAAAATTTACATCTCCTCATTTTATAATAGAGAAAAGCCCACTAAAGGAAGGTGTTTTTCTCATGTTCCACACTAGACATTCTTCTCAGCACGAAGCCGAATTTGTATTGCTAGATCAATTAGTC
>MKZN01000018.1 GCA_001938995.1 Bacillus pumilus
CCATACCGAACACGGAAGTTAAGCTCTTCAGCGCCGATGGTAGTTGGGGGCTTCCCCCTGTGAGAGTAGGACGCTGCCAAGCTTGTCTAAGGATCAGTTCCATTTGGAACTGGTCTTTTTTGTGTTTCTGGGAGGTTTGACACAACGTAAATGTGGAAATAATATTCTTAGTTGAAGCGATTATCTTGAAAAATCGTTCAAAAATATTTATAGTAAGGTTAAGGTCAAATATAGTCAAAGTCAATGGAGGAGGGGGCTGAGTGGCACAGAATATTTCTGATATCATCGAGCAGTATTTGAAGGAAGTCTTGGATCAGAATGGTCGAGAAATATTAGAAATTAAGCGCAACGAGATTGCAGATAAGTTTCAATGCGTTCCTTCACAAATTAACTATGTGATTAATACACGCTTTACGAGTGAACGAGGCTATATCGTTGAAAGTAAGCGTGGTGGCGGTGGCTATATCCGCATCATTAAGGTCAAAATGAATGATGAAGTTGATCTATTGAATCATATTATTTCCCAAATATATCATCACTTATCTCAGGCTGCATCTGATCATATCATCATGCGACTTGTTGAAAATAACATTTTATCTAAAAGAGAAGCAAAAATGATGATCAGTGTCATGGATCGTTCTGTATTGCACATTGATTTACCTGAACGGGATGAACTGCGGGCTCGGATGATGAAGGCAATGTTAAATGCTTTGAAATTAAAGTAAAGCGGGTGAAAAGATTGATTTGTCAAGAATGCAATGAGAGACCAGCCACTTTTCACTTTACAAAAGTTATAAATGGAGAAAAACAAGAAATGCACATATGTGAACAATGTGCAAAAGAAAACAGTGATTCATATGCTATGAGTGGAAACCAAGGTTTCTCGATTCACAACTTATTATCAGGCTTACTGAATATTGATCCTAGCTTTACAACCAGCGCGAACAAAGGGTCATCTATATTTCAAGAAGCGAGGGAAGTGGATCAATGTCCAAAGTGTGGCTTAACCTTTCAGCAATTTAGAAAAACGGGTCGATTTGGCTGTGCAGAATGCTATCGTACATTTGATCAGTATCTTAATCCTGTGTTACGGAAAGTCCATAGTGGAAATACAGTTCATAATGGGAAAGTTCCTAAACGGATTGCCGGTAGCCTGCATGTACGCCGGAAGCTTGAGTTAATGCAGCAAGAACTGAAGCAGTTGATTGAACAGGAAGAGTTTGAAAAAGCAGCGGAAGTTCGAGATCAAATTCGTGCATTAGAGCATGAACAATCTCAGCAAAGGGAGGGAGATTAACGACATGTCGCTCCAGCACTTTATTCAAGACGCATTAAGTCAATGGATGAAACAAAAGGGACCAGAAAGTGACATTGTTCTAAGCAGTCGCATTCGGCTAGCACGCAATCTAGAGCACGTTCGTTTCCCAACTCAGTTTTCTCAGGAAGAGGCTGAAGCTGTTCTCCAGCAATTCGAGCAGAAGTTTGCTAGCCAAGAAGTGAAGGATATTGGAAACTTTGTACTGATCCGGATGAATCAAACGCAACCTTTAGCGAAGAGGGTGCTTGTAGAAAAACATTTGATCAGCCCCAATTTAGCAGAATCAAGATTTGGTGGCTGTTTGCTTTCTGAAAATGAAGAAATTAGTGTAATGCTCAATGAAGAAGACCACATTCGTATCCAATGCTTGTTCCCTGGGTTTCAGCTTGCCAATGCATTAAAAGCTGCAAATCAGATAGATGATTGGATTGAAGAGCAGGTGGATTATGCGTTTTCTGAAAAGCGAGGCTACTTAACAAGCTGTCCGACCAATGTAGGTACAGGTATTAGGGCTTCGGTCATGATGCATTTACCAGCATTGGCCCTGACAAGACAAATGAATCGTATTATTCCTGCCATCAATCAATTAGGTCTTGTGGTCAGAGGAATTTATGGTGAGGGTAGCGAAGCAATAGGAAACATCTTTCAAATTTCAAATCAAATGACACTTGGGCAAACGGAAGAGGATATTGTCGATGACTTGAATAGTGTGACAGCTCAGCTGATTGAACAAGAGCGATCTGCACGGGAAGCGATATATCAAACGTCTCAAGTCGAACTTGAGGACCGAGTGTACCGATCTTTAGGGGTTTTGGCCAATTGTCGTATGATTGAATCGAAGGAAACGGCAAAGTGTTTGTCGGATGTTCGTCTTGGAATTGATTTAGGTATCATTAAGGGGCTTTCAAGTAATATACTGAATGAGCTCATGATTTTGACACAGCCTGGCTTCCTTCAGCAATATTCAGGAGGAGCTTTGAAGCCAAATGAAAGAGATGTAAAACGAGCAGCGATTATTAGAGAAAGGCTGCGCTTAGAAATGCATAGGAATGGACAGGAGGATGAAACGATATGATGTTTGGAAGATTCACTGAAAGAGCTCAAAAGGTATTAGCACTTGCACAAGAAGAAGCCATTCGCCTAGGCCATAAGAATATTGGAACAGAGCATATTTTACTTGGTCTTGTGCGTGAAGGTGAGGGTATCGCCGCAAAAGCATTAGAAGCACTGGGTCTTGTTTCAGATAAAATCCAAAAAGAAGTCGAAAGCTTGATTGGAAGAGGGCAAGAGGTGTCCCAAGCTATTCCTCATTATACGCCTAGAGCGAAAAAGGTCACAGAGCTTTCTATGGATGAAGCGAGAAAGCTGGGACATTCCTATGTAGGAACAGAACACATTCTATTAGGTCTTATTCGTGAGGGAGAGGGTGTAGCTGCCCGTGTATTAAATAACCTCGGGGTGAGCTTAAATAAAGCACGACAGCAAGTTTTACAGCTACTTGGTAGCAATGAGACAGGCACATCTGCGGCAGGATCTAATAGCAATGCCAATACGCCAACATTGGATGGTTTGGCAAGAGACTTAACAGCGATTGCGAAAGAGGATAGCTTAGATCCTGTGATCGGCCGAAGCAAAGAAATTCAACGTGTGATTGAAGTCCTAAGTAGAAGAACAAAGAATAACCCGGTGCTGATTGGTGAACCAGGTGTTGGTAAAACAGCGATCGCTGAAGGGCTTGCACAGCAAATCATTCACAATGAAGTCCCTGAGATCTTACGTGATAAACGTGTGATGACACTTGATATGGGAACCGTTGTAGCAGGCACAAAATATCGCGGTGAATTTGAGGATCGTTTGAAAAAAGTCATGGATGAAATTCGTCAGGCGGGGAATATCATTCTCTTCATTGACGAGCTCCATACACTGATTGGTGCTGGTGGAGCAGAGGGTGCGATTGATGCTTCCAATATTTTAAAACCATCTCTAGCACGTGGTGAGCTTCAATGTATTGGGGCTACAACGCTAGATGAGTACCGCAAATATATTGAAAAGGATGCTGCACTGGAACGCCGCTTCCAACCAATTCAGGTGGATCAGCCAACCGTTGATGAAAGTATTCAAATTTTAAGAGGACTTAGAGATCGTTATGAAGCACATCACCGTGTTTCCATTACGGATGAGGCGATTGAGGCTGCGGTGAAGTTATCTGACCGCTATATTTCTGATCGTTTCCTTCCAGATAAGGCGATTGATCTGATTGATGAGGCAGGTTCGAAGGTACGCTTACGTTCTTTCACTACACCTCCAAACCTAAAGGAACTAGAGCAACAGCTGGATGAAGTTCGGAAAGAAAAAGATGCAGCCGTACAAAGTCAAGAATTTGAAAAGGCGGCATCGCTTCGTGATACAGAGCAACGTTTGCGTGAAAAAGTAGAAGTGACAAAGAAAACGTGGAAAGAAAAGCAAGGACAAGAGAATTCAGAGGTATCAGTAGATGATATTGCAATGGTTGTCTCTAGCTGGACGGGAGTACCAGTTTCAAAAATTGCTCAAACCGAAACAGATAAGCTTTTGAATATGGAACAATTGCTTCATACGCGTGTCATTGGACAGGATGAAGCGGTTGTCGCTGTAGCGAAGGCAGTAAGACGTGCTCGTGCAGGATTAAAAGACCCGAAACGTCCGATTGGATCCTTTATCTTCTTAGGTCCAACTGGGGTTGGTAAAACTGAGCTTGCAAGAGCACTTGCTGAGTCTATTTTCGGTGATGAAGAAGCGATGATCCGAATTGATATGTCTGAATACATGGAGAAACACTCTACGTCACGACTCGTAGGTTCACCTCCAGGTTATGTAGGCTATGAAGAAGGTGGCCAACTGACTGAAAAAGTGAGAAGAAAGCCATATTCTGTTGTGCTGCTAGATGAGATTGAAAAGGCGCATCCTGATGTGTTTAATATCTTGTTGCAAGTGTTAGAAGATGGCCGTCTCACCGATTCTAAAGGACGTACAGTAGACTTTAGAAACACAATTTTGATTATGACATCAAACGTTGGGGCTAGTGAACTGAAGCGAAATAAATATGTCGGTTTTAACGTCCAAGATGAAAGTCAAAATTACAAAGATATGAAAGGCAAGGTCATGGGCGAGTTGAAACGTGCGTTTAGACCAGAATTCATCAACCGTATTGATGAAATCATTGTCTTCCACTCGCTAGAAAAGAAACACCTACAAGAGATCGTGACCCTCATGTCTGATCAATTGACGAAACGATTAAAAGAACAAGACCTTTCAATTGAGCTGACGGAAGCAGCAAAAGCGAAAATTGTTGACGAAGGGGTAGATCTTGAATACGGTGCTCGCCCGTTAAGAAGAGCGATTCAAAAGCACGTAGAGGATCGCCTTTCTGAGGAATTGCTGAAAGGCAATATTCAAAAGGGTCAACAAATCGTATTAGATGTTGAAAATGGAGAAATTGTCGTAAACGCAACGGCGGCTACGAATTAATATAGTAAGAAAAAAATGTGAGGCATACCAGCAAGTTGTATGCCTCCCTTTACTTATTTTTTGACCAGTATAAGGAGTTGTATTCTTCAATCTATGGCAAAGACAAAATCAAAATTTATATGCCAATCGTGCGGCTATGAGTCAGCCAAATGGATGGGGAAATGTCCCGGCTGCGGCACGTGGAACAGCATGACAGAAGAGGTCGTTCGCAAAGAACCAGCCAACCGTCGAAGTGCTTTTAATCATTCTGTTCAAACCATTCAAAAACCTTCACCGATCTCTGCAATTGAAACATCAGATGAACCCCGAATTAAAACGAATTTAGAAGAATTTAACCGAGTATTAGGAAGTGGAATTGTCAAAGGCTCTCTTGTTCTGATTGGTGGAGACCCTGGAATTGGAAAGTCCACATTATTGTTACAAGTATCAGCCCAGCTTTCAGATCAGAATCAGAATGTGCTATACATATCTGGTGAGGAGTCTATCAAACAAACAAAGCTAAGAGCAGATCGTCTTGGCATTAAAAGTACCACTTTACATGTTTTAGCTGAAACCGATATGGAATATATATCGTCTGCTATACAAGAGATGAAACCTGCTTTTGTTGTGGTGGATTCGATTCAAACCGTTTATCAAAGCGATATTACCTCTGCCCCTGGGTCTGTATCACAGGTAAGAGAGTGCACAGCACAGCTGATGAAGATTGCCAAGACAAATGGTATCCCCATTTTTATCGTTGGTCACGTGACCAAGGAAGGCTCAATTGCAGGTCCGCGTTTGTTAGAACATATGGTCGATACGGTTCTTTATTTTGAAGGAGAGCGTCACCATACGTTTCGGATCCTCAGAGCAGTAAAAAACCGCTTTGGTTCAACGAATGAATTAGGGATTTTTGAAATGAGAGAAGAAGGGCTCACAGAAGTATTAAACCCATCAGAAATTTTCCTAGAAGAACGGTCGGCAGGTGTGTCTGGATCGTGCGTTGTTGCCTCAATGGAAGGAACAAGACCCGTGCTGGTAGAGATCCAAGCATTAATTTCGCCAACAAGCTTTGGGAACCCAAGAAGAATGGCAACCGGTCTTGATCATAATCGTGTGTCATTGCTTATGGCTGTCTTAGAGAAACGTGTAGGATTGCTACTTCAAAATCAAGATGCGTATTTAAAGGTTGCGGGCGGTGTAAAGCTTGACGAACCAGCCATAGATTTGGCGATTGCCGTTAGTATCGCATCCAGCTTTAAAGACGCAGCACCTCATCAAGCGGATTGCTTTATAGGTGAGGTTGGTTTGACCGGAGAAGTCAGAAGAGTATCAAGAATTGAACAGCGTGTGCAGGAAGCAGCTAAACTAGGATTTAAGCGTATGTTTATTCCCCAGGCGAATATAGATGGTTGGAAGAAGCCTAGAGGGATAGAGTTAGTCGGTGTAGAAAATGTAGCGGAGGCACTTCGTATTTCACTAGGGGGCTCATAGAAATGGAAAAAGAGAAAAAAGGAGCGAGAGAAGTCGATCTTTTGGATATTGTTCAGTTTGTGGCACCAGGAACACCTCTACGGGCAGGAATCGAAAATGTCCTGAGAGCCAATACTGGAGGGCTCATTGTGGTTGGGTATAACGACAAGGTCAAAGGAGTAGTAGATGGAGGCTTTCACATTAATTCTGCCTTCTCCCCAGCGCACTTATATGAATTGGCTAAAATGGATGGAGCTATTATCTTAAGCGACTCTGGTCAAAAAATCTTGTATGCGAATACACAGCTGATGCCAGACGCTACGATTCATTCTTCAGAAACAGGCATGAGACACAGAACCGCTGAACGTGTAGCCAAGCAGACAGGGTGTTTGATCATTGCCATTTCTGAACGGAGAAACGTTATTACGTTATACCAAGGGAATCGTCGTTATACGTTGAAGGATATCGGGTTTATTTTAACGAAAGCCAACCAAGCCATTCAAACACTTGAGAAATATAAAACCATTTTAGATCATGCCATTTCTACGTTAAGCGCCCTAGAATTTGAAGAGCTTGTGACATTCGGTGAAGTGCTCTCTGTTCTGCATCGGTACGAAATGGTGCTCAGAATCAAAAATGAAATTAATATGTATATCAAAGAGCTTGGCACAGAAGGCCATTTGATTCGTCTTCAAGTAAATGAACTTATTACAGATATGGAGCAGGAAGCGGCTTTATTTATTAAAGATTATGCAAAAGAAAAGGTCAAAGATCCGTATGTCTTGCTCAAACAACTCCAGGATATGTCTAGTTTTGAACTGTTAGATGATTCGATTCTGTACAAGTTGCTTGGATATTCAGTTTCTACAAATGTTGACGAATATGTGTACACAAGAGGCTACAGATTACTTCACAAAATCCCTAGACTGCCTATGCCAATCGTGGAAAATGTCGTGGAAGCATTCGGTGTGCTAGATCGAATTATGGAAGCGGATGTACAAGATTTGGATGAAGTAGAAGGAATTGGAGAAGTTAGGGCGAAAAAGATAAAAAAAGGATTAAAAAGATTGCAAGAAAAACATTATATTGATCGTCAGCTGTAAATTGAAAATTTTTTCTAGAGATGGCGGTTAAAAATGGATGAATATGGGTATATTAATGATGCTTTTTGTTTTCCGTTTATGATGATGGAAAACTTAAACATATATCAATGTCAGGTGAAGGTGGATTGCAGATGAAAAATAAAGGAGGTGAAGGTATGTTAAAAAGAATCGTTCAGGCGTTTTTTATCATTTTAGGTGCAGCTGTAGGGATTTTTATCATTCCAGAGTTATTTCTACTGTTAAATGTGAAGGACATACCTTTCGTAACAAATGCTTACTCATCAGCACTAATAGGAGCTGCGGTGTTCTTCGTTGTCGGTAAATGGTGCACAGGCTATGTTGTGAATTGGGTGAAATGGATCGAGGATTCTCTATTGAAAGCGCCTCTTCCTGATCTCATATCTGGAAGTTTCGGTTTAGTATTTGGACTTATTCTAGCATTTCTTATTGTAAACGTGATCCCACTAAACAATATTCCATATCATATATTTGGTACAATTATTCCGATTTTCCTGGCTTTCTTTTTAGGATACCTTGGATTCCAGGTAGGCTTTAAGAAGAAGGATGAAATGATGGGGCTGTTCTCACGATCTGCAAAGGTCACAAAGAAAAAGGGTGCAGTTGATGATGAACCTGAAATAGAAGATAAAAAGCTGAAAATTTTAGACACAAGTGTTATCATTGATGGAAGAATCGCAGATATTTGTCAAACTGGGTTCTTAGAAGGAATTATGGTGATTCCTCAATTTGTGTTAGAAGAATTGCAACATATTGCAGACTCTTCTGATGTATTAAAAAGAAATAGAGGCCGAAGAGGTCTTGATATTTTAAATCGTATTCAAAAAGAATTGGATATTAAAGTTGAGATTTACGAAGGTGACTTCGAAGACATTCAAGAGGTTGATAGCAAGCTTGTGAAGCTCGCTAAATTAACTTCAGGTGTCGTTGTGACAAATGATTTTAATTTAAATAAAGTATGCGAACTTCAAAAAGTAGCAGTATTAAACATCAATGATCTAGCCAACGCGGTGAAGCCGGTTGTATTGCCTGGGGAAGAAATGAAGGTACAGGTCATTAAAGATGGGAAAGAGCATAACCAAGGTGTTGCCTACTTAGATGACGGCACGATGATTGTCGTCGAAGAAGGGCGCAATTACATCGGTAAAGACATTGATGTATTGGTCACAAGTGTGCTGCAGACTGCTGCTGGAAGAATGATTTTTGCGAAGCCAAAACTTCTGGAGAAGGCGCTCTAAAGGGAGAACGAACATGTATTATGAAGTAGTTATTCCGGCTGCGGGGCAGGGGAAACGAATGAAGGCCGGCCGCAACAAGCTTTTTATTGAACTGAAAAGAATGCCGGTCATCATTCATACACTGAAGGTGTTTGACGCCCATTCACTATGCAAACGCATGATCCTAGCTATTAATGAAGAGGAACGTCGTGACTTTGAAAGGCTACTAAAGGTACATGGTTTTCAAACGCCTGTTTCACTTGTCACTGGCGGTGAAGAGCGGCAGCAAAGTGTATACGAAGGCTTGAAGGCTGTAACAGATGCGGACATCGTGCTTGTTCATGATGGAGCAAGGCCTTTTATTAAGCATACACAGATTGACTTGCTCGTTAAAGCAGCGATTGAAAAGGGTTCCGCCGTCGTAGCGGTACCGGTGAAAGACACAATCAAACGCGTTCAAGAAGGCAAAGTGGAGCAAACCATTGAACGTCAGAGCTTGTGGGCAGTCCAGACCCCACAAGCTTTTCGTCATTCTATTTTGAAAGAGGCGCATGAATACGCGGAGCGGACTGGCTTTCTTGGAACAGATGACGCTAGCCTTGTTGAACAATTACACGGTGAGAGTGTGTACATTGTCCAAGGAGACTATACGAATATAAAGCTGACAACACCGGATGATTTATTGGTTGCAAAAGCAATTATGGATGCGGAAAGAGGGAACTAGATCATGTTTAGAATAGGACAAGGTTTTGATGTACATCAATTAACAGAGGGAAGACCTCTTATTATCGGCGGGGTGACTATCCCTTATGAAAAGGGACTGTCTGGTCATTCAGATGCTGATGTATTGCTTCACACGGTGGCAGACGCATGTCTAGGTGCGATTGGTGAAGGGGACATAGGTAGACACTTCCCAGATACTGATCCTGAGTTTAAGGATGCAGATTCTTTCAAATTACTTCAGCATGTGTGGGCACTTGTAAAGGAAAAAGGCTATACGCTCGTGAATATTGATTGCACCATCATGGCTCAAAAGCCAAAAATGGCACCATACATTCAACCGATGTGCGCAAGAATCGCAGAAGCGCTTGAGGCGGATGTCACGCAGGTGAATGTCAAGGCAACCACGACGGAGAAACTCGGATTTACAGGAAGAGGCGAAGGAATTGCTTCTCAAGCCACAGTGCTTCTTCAGAAAAAGTGAAATCCGTTTTGATGAGAAAGGTATTTGATGATAAAATACGTTTATAAAAAAATGCTGTCAGACAACATGATGCAGATGAAAGGAAGTTAAACTCATGGGAAATGAAGTGCGTGTTCGTTATGCACCGAGTCCAACTGGTCATTTACATATCGGGAATGCTAGAACGGCTCTTTTCAACTATTTGTTCGCACGCAGTGAAGGCGGCAAATTTATTATTCGAATTGAGGATACGGATCAAAAACGTAATGTAGAAGGCGGAGAAGAAAGCCAGCTCCGTCATTTAAAATGGCTCGGCATTGATTGGGATGAGAGCATTGATAAAGATGGGGGCTATGGTCCTTACAGACAATCAGAGCGTAATGAAATTTATAAAAAATATTATGAAGAACTGCTAGAGAAGGATTTGGCATACAAGTGTTATTGTACGGCTGAAGAATTAGAACAAGAGCGTGAAGCACAAATCGCTCGCAGTGAAATGCCTAGATATTCTGGGAAGTGCAGTCATTTATCAAAAGAAGAAGAGGACAAGCTTATTGCTGAAGGAAGAGAGCCGAGCATTCGCTTCCGTGTTCCAAAAGGTGAACTGATCAAATTTGGTGACATGGTTAAAGGTGATATTTCTTTTGAAACAGACGGCATTGGTGACTTTGTCATCGTGAAGAAAGATGGTACGCCGACTTATAACTTCGCGGTCGCAATCGACGATTATTTGATGAAAATGACACATATTCTCCGCGGTGAAGATCATATTTCAAATACACCTAAACAAATCATGGTCTTCAATGCGTTTGGTTGGGACGTACCGCTGTTCGGACATATGACGTTGATCGTCAACGAAAACCGTAAGAAATTAAGCAAACGTGATGAATCCATTATTCAATTCATCGAGCAATATCAAAACATGGGCTATTTACCAGAAGCACTGTTTAACTTCATCGCATTGCTTGGATGGTCTCCAGTTGGCGAAGAGGAACTGTTTACAAAAGAGCAATTCATTGATATTTTCGATGTGAACCGACTTTCAAAGTCACCAGCTCTATTTGATATGCATAAACTAAAATGGGTTAACAACCAATACGTCAAAGCACTTGATCTTGATCAGGTCGTTGCATTAACCCTTCCGCATCTACAAAAAGCAGGTAAGGTAAGCGAGCAACTGACAGATGAGGAAAACACGTGGGTACGCAAACTGATTTCTCTATATCATGATCAACTGAGCTACGGTGCAGAAATTGTTGAGTTAACAGAGTTGTTCTTTAAGGAGCAAATTGAGTATAATCAAGAGGCGAAGGAAGTTTTAGCAGAAGAGCAAGTACCAGAAGTGATGGTATCTCTTGCAGGACAGCTTGAACGCCTTGAGTCTTTCACACCTGATGAAATCAAGGCTGCGATTAAAGCGGTTCAAAAAGAAACAGGGCATAAAGGCAAGAAACTATTCATGCCAATCCGTGTCGCTGTCACAGGACAAACGCATGGCCCAGAACTTCCGCAAAGCATTGAACTGTTAGGAAAAGAAACGGTATTAAACCGCATTAAACAAATATAAGGAAAATCGTTGCGAGGGAGAAGTACAATGTTTCCGCCCATCACAGAAAGAGTCTTCACCGGCTGAGAGAGACTTATGGGCAAGCGTTGGAAATGCACCCTCAAGACCCTTGGGGAACACGTAAGTTAGTATGCAAGGGCGGTCACCTCCGTTACGGGATTAAGTTGAGAAGGCTTGCAAGATGAAGGCTTTCTAAACAGAGTGGAACCGCGTTTTCAAAACGTCTCTGTCATATGGCAGAGACGTTTTTTTATTTGTCCAAAATAGGGAAAGTCACAAGAGAGTTGATTTGGGAGAACGGGGGGGAGCATGTGTTTTTCAAAATGCTGAAAGAAGATATTGATACTGTGTTTGATCAAGATCCTGCTGCTAGAAGCTATATTGAAGTAGTGCTAACCTATTCAGGGCTTCATGCAATCTGGGCCCATCGTATCGCGCACGCATTTTATAAGCGTAAGCTGTATTTTCTTGCGCGGATCATTTCTCAGGTCAGCCGGTTTTTCACAGGGGTTGAAATTCACCCAGCGGCGACAATCGGCAGGCGCTTCTTCATTGATCACGGCATGGGAGTTGTGATCGGAGAAACATGTGAAATTGGAGACAACGTCACCGTTTTCCAAGGCGTGACATTAGGGGGAACAGGGAAAGAAAAGGGAAAGCGGCATCCGACCATTTTAGACGATGCCCTCATTGCCACTGGTGCAAAGGTGCTCGGTTCCATTACAGTTGGTAAAGGGTCCAAGGTCGGTGCAGGATCAGTTGTATTAAAAGATGTACCAGACCATTCAACGGTTGTAGGTATACCTGGACGAGTGGTCGTTCAAAATGGGAAGAAAATCAATCGTGATCTCAATCATCAAGATTTGCCAGATCCAGTTTCCGATCGTTTCAAAGAATTGGAACGAGAAATGGAAAAGCTAAAACATGAGCTGGCTTCATTGAGCAGAAAGGAAGAACAATCATGACAATCAATATTTATAATACATTGACGCGTAAGAAGGAAGAATTTGTCCCGCTTGAACCAGGAAAGGTCAAAATGTATGTGTGCGGACCAACTGTTTATAATTACATCCACATCGGGAATGCAAGGCCGGCGATTGTGTATGATACCGTACGAAAATATTTAGAATACAGCGGCTATGATGTGAACTTTGTATCAAACTTTACAGATGTCGACGATAAACTCATTAAAGCAGCCAATGAATTAGGGGAAGATGTCCCGACCATTGCTGACCGGTTTATTCAGGCATATTTCGAGGATGTGAGTGCGCTAGGTTGCAAAAGAGCAGACCTACATCCACGGGTAACAGAAAATATGGATGAGATCATTACATTTATCGCGACATTGATTGAAAAGGGCTATGCCTATGAAGCGGATGGTGACGTGTATTACAGCACACGCTCATTTGATGGCTATGGAAAGCTTTCTCACCAATCGATTGATGAACTGAAAACGGGTGCCCGTATTCGAGTAGGAGAAAAGAAAAGAGATGCGCTAGATTTCGCTTTATGGAAGGCAGCAAAGGATCAGGAAATCTCATGGGATAGCCCGTGGGGCGAAGGACGCCCAGGCTGGCACATTGAGTGCTCGGCCATGGTCAAAAAGTATTTAGGTGACACGATCGATATCCATGCTGGCGGACAGGACTTAACATTCCCTCATCATGAGAATGAAATTGCCCAATCTGAGGCTTTGACTGGGAAACCTTTTGCGAAGTATTGGATGCATAACGGCTATATTAATATTGAAAATGAAAAAATGTCAAAATCACTGGGTAACTTTGTGCTAGTGCATGACATTATTAAAGAACAAGATCCAGATGTCCTTCGTTTCTTTATGTTATCTGTTCACTATCGTCACCCAATTAACTACTCAATGGATTTAGTAGAGAGTACAAAAAGTGCATTTAACCGACTAAAGACGTCTTTCGCCAATTTACATCATCGTCTTGAGAGCAGTACAAACCTAATAGACGATCGTGCGGAGTGGCTAGCGAAGATTGAAGAACAACGTGCGACATTTATTGCTGAAATGAATGATGACTTCAATACAGCGAATGCCATCTCTGTTTTATTTGAATTAGCGAAGCAAGCCAATTACTATATGGAAAATGATCATACATCTGAAGAAGTGATCAAGGCATTTATTGGGTTGTTCGAAGAAATTACATCGGTTCTTGGCTTTTCATTAGAAGAAAAGCACACTCTTGATGAAGAGGTAGAAGCGTTAATCGAGAAACGAAATGAAGCTAGAAGGAATCGTGACTTTGCGTTGTCTGATCAAATTCGTGACCAGTTAAAGAGCATGGATATTGTATTGGAGGATACTCCTCAAGGTACTCGCTGGAAAAGAGGAGAATAGGTTATGTTGAATTTTGAAAAGTTGAAAGACGGAAAACAGTTGAACGGACTTGCGCTCGCTTATATGGGTGATGCCATTTTTGAAGTGTATGTGAGGCATCACCTCCTCCAAACGGGGGCAACAAAACCAAATGAGCTGCATAAACGAGCAAGTCAGATTGTTTCAGCGAAGTCTCAAGCCGCCATATTATTTGAGCTACAGAATCGAGGCTTCTTCACTGAATCAGAAGAGGCGGTGCTGAAAAGAGGAAGAAATGCAAAATCGGGTACAGTGCCTAAAAACACAGACGTTCAAACGTATCGTTATAGTACAGCGTTTGAAGCAGTCTTGGGTTATTTATTCATTGAAAAGCAGGACGAGCGCTTAGAAGAGCTGATCAGTCAGGCGATTGAAATCGGAACGTCAGGGAGGAAGACAAATGAGTCAGCAACATGATTATGTGATTGGGAAAAACGCAGTGATTGAGACACTGAAGTCAGATCGGGAGCTTTACAAACTCTGGATGGCAGAAAACACTGTAAAAGGACAAGCCCAGCAGGTCATTGAACTCGCTAAACAGCAAAATATCACCATTCAGTATGTTCCGAGGAAAAAACTTGACCAAATGGTATCTGGTCAGCACCAGGGAATTGTTGCACAAGTGGCTGCTTATGAATATGCCGAATTGGAAGATCTATATCAAATCGCAGAAAAACGGAATGAACAGCCATTTTTCTTAATTTTAGATGAGATTGAGGATCCTCATAACTTGGGGTCCATTATGCGTACAGCTGATGCTGTCGGTGCACACGGAATCGTCATTCCAAAACGACGAGCGGTGGGCTTGACGACAACCGTTGCAAAGGCATCGACTGGCGCAATTGAACATATTCCTGTCGCAAAAGTGACCAATCTCTCAAGAGCACTTGATGAGATGAAAGAAAGAGGAATCTGGGTAGCGGGAACAGATGCATCTGCTAAACAAGATTACAGACAATTTGACGGGACAATGCCTCTCGCTCTTGTCATCGGCAGTGAAGGAAAAGGGATCGGTCGATTAATCAGGGGAAAATGCGATTTCTTGATTAAACTGCCAATGGCCGGAAAGGTGACTTCATTAAATGCATCAGTGGCAGCTAGTCTATTGATGTATGAAGTTTATCGAAAACGTTATCCGTTAGGAGAATAGAGATGGACATCCTCTTAGTCGATGGATACAACATGATAGGTGCATGGCCTCGTTTGCAGCACTTAAAGGAAAACAGCTTTGAAGAAGCCAGAGACGTACTGATTCAAAATTTAGCAGAATATCAAGCATATACAGGGTATCGAGTCATTGTCGTATTCGATGCCCATATGGTCAAAGGAATCGAGAAAAAGCGGACAAACCACCGGGTAGAGGTCATCTTTACGAGAGAAAATGAAACGGCTGATGAGCGGATTGAAAAGTTGGCACAAGATTTGAATAATATTCGGACGCAAATTCATGTGGCAACTTCCGACTATACGGAACAATGGGCGATTTTCGGACAAGGCGCACTTCGTAAGTCGGCACGAGAGCTATTAAGAGAAATTGAAGTGATTGAACGAAAGATTGAAACGCGTGTCAAAAAAATCACATCTGATCAGCCAGCATCTAAGATAGAATTGTCAGAAGATGTATTGAAAACGTTTGAAAAATGGCGGCGGGGAAATTTGGAATAACTTGACGGTATTTCAACCATTAATGTATAATATTTCTATCTAGGTGCGGTCGGGGGGATCGAAGTGAATCTAAACAACAGCAAGGGTAAGTCCATCAGAGAGCAATTTTGCCAGTTGGAAGATGAACAAGTCATTGAAAGGGTTCATGTCGGAGATAGTGATGCGCTAGATTATTTAATAACGAAATACCGCAACTTCGTACGTGCGAAAGCAAGGTCGTATTTCTTGATTGGAGCGGACCGAGAGGACATTGTGCAAGAGGGAATGATTGGACTTTATAAGTCTATCCGTGATTTCAGAGAGGACAAGCTTACTTCATTTAAGGCTTTTGCAGAATTATGCATTACCCGCCAAATTATCACCGCAATTAAAACAGCTACTCGCCAAAAACATATCCCGTTAAATTCCTATGTATCATTAGACAAGCCGATTTATGATGAAGAATCTGACAGAACGTTATTGGATGTCATTTCCGGTGCTAAAGCGCTTAACCCAGAAGATTTGATTATTAGCAAAGAAGAATTTGATGATATTGAAATGAAGATGGGTGAACTATTAAGCGAACTGGAAAGAAAAGTACTTGTGCTTTATCTTGATGGTAGATCGTATCAGGAGATTTCTGAAGATTTGAACCGTCATGTGAAATCAATTGATAACGCTCTCCAAAGAGTAAAGAGGAAATTGGAGAAATATTTAGAGCTTCGCGAGATCAGTCTCTAGTAAAACCTATATTGACAGCTTTTTCGACACTGTGATAAGGTACTAAAGAAATGATGTCTAGAAAAAAGGTGTAAATATGAGGAAAAAAATTACTCTAGCCTGTAAGGACTGCGGAAGCCGTAATTATACGACAATGAAAAGCATTGCTTCAGCAGCTGAAAGATTAGAAGTGAAGAAATATTGCAAGACTTGTAATTCACATAAAACACATTTAGAAACGAAGTAAGATTTGCGTTCTTTAATCTGTGGAGGTCTTTTACATGCGTATTATCAGTTTCTTAAAAAGTGTCGGGAAAGAAATGAAAAAGGTCAGTTGGCCAAAGAAAAACGAAATGGTCCGCTACACAATCACTGTTATTTTGACAGTTGTATTCTTTGCAATCTTTTTCTCTCTTCTTGATATAGGAATCTCACAATTAATTGAATTAATTCATTAATACTTGAATAATGGTCTGCTGAACGTGCTATAATAGATCATAATATGACTTGCCAAAAAACCCGTTTTACGGGTTTTTTCAATTGCTTGAAAATATTGACCGTTACTGGATATACGTCAAATAGACATTAAGAAATGTGGGGAGGGAAGGACTAAATAGTCCTGAACGAAATGGAAAAGAATTGGTATGTTGTGCATACGTACTCTGGCTACGAAAACAAAGTCAAAGCGAACTTGGAAAAGCGTGTTGAATCGATGGGCATGCAGGATAAAATCTTCCGCGTTGTTGTGCCAGAAGAAGAAGAAACTGATTTTAAAAATGGTAAGAAAAAAATCGTCAAAAAGAAAGTATTCCCTGGTTATGTCTTAGTTGAAATCGTGATGACAGATGATTCATGGTATGTGGTACGTAATACACCAGGTGTCACAGGGTTTGTCGGATCTGCTGGATCTGGCTCGAAGCCGACGGCGCTACTACCGGGTGAAGCTGAAACCATTCTGAAGAGAATGGGTCTTGAAGAACGTAAGACAGAAATTGACTTTGAACTAAAAGAAACAGTCAAAGTAATCGATGGACCGTTTGCGAATTTCACAGGTTCTATTGAAGAAATTGATTACGATAAAAGCAAAGTCAAAGTATTCGTTAATATGTTTGGTAGAGAAACACCTGTTGAACTTGAGTTCACACAGATCGATAAATTGTAATTGAAAAGAGCTTGAAATGAGTGTATAGAAGTGGTAATATAGCAAAGGTACGTCTTGAGGTAACTCAAGATCGCTAGCTAGTTATTTCGTCATTCATATAAAGAATGAAGTTGTTGAGTGGGAGGGGGATTCCCCTATTACCACATCACGGACTTTAAGGAGGTGTGTCTCGTGGCTAAAAAAGTAGTTAAAGTTGTTAAATTGCAAATTCCTGCTGGAAAAGCTAACCCAGCTCCACCAGTTGGACCTGCACTAGGTCAAGCCGGTGTTAATATCATGGGATTCTGTAAGGAGTTTAACGCTCGTACAGCTGACCAAGCTGGTCTTATCATTCCTGTTGAAATTTCGGTTTTTGAAGACCGTTCATTTACATTTATTACTAAAACTCCACCTGCTGCAGTATTACTTAAAAAAGCAGCTGGTATTGAGTCTGGTTCTGGTGAACCTAACCGTAATAAAGTGGCAACTGTTAAGCGTGATAAAGTACGCGAAATCGCAGAAACAAAAATGCCTGACTTGAACGCTGCTAGCGTTGAATCAGCTATGCGTATGGTTGAAGGTACTGCACGCAGTATGGGTATTGCTATCGAAGATTAATTTTTTGTCTTGTTGGGTTGCGAGTTTTGACAAGTTCGCAACCCTTATTCGTGGGAGGTTATTCCGCTAAAACCACATAAGGAGGATTTATATAATGGCTAAAAAAGGTAAAAAGTATGCAGAAGCTGCTAAGCTGGTTGAACGTACAAAAGCGTACGATGTAGCTGAAGCTGTTTCTCTTACAAAGAAAACAAATACAGCGAAATTTGATGCGACTGTAGAAGTTGCTTTTCGTTTGGGCGTAGACCCACGTAAAAACGATCAACAAATCCGCGGTGCAGTTGTACTTCCTAACGGAACTGGTAAAACTCAACGCGTTCTTGTGTTCGCTAAAGGCGAAAAAGCAAAAGAAGCAGAAGCTGCTGGAGCAGACTACGTTGGAGATGCTGATTACATCGCTAAGATCCAACAAGGCTGGTTCGAATTCGATGTAATCGTTGCTACACCTGACATGATGGGTGAAGTTGGTAAGATCGGTCGTGTACTTGGACCAAAAGGTCTTATGCCAAACCCTAAAACAGGAACTGTTACATTTGAAGTAGAAAAAGCAATCAATGAAATCAAAGCTGGTAAAGTTGAATACCGCGTTGATAAAGCTGGTAACATCCACGCGCCAATCGGAAAGGTTTCTTTCGAGGATGAAAAGCTTGTTGAGAACTTCGCAACAATCTATGAGACAATCCTTAAAGCAAAACCTGCAGCGGCTAAAGGTGTATACGTGAAGAACGTTTCTATTACATCTACAATGGGCCCTGGCGTGAAAGTGGATCCATCTTCTTTCTCTGCAAAATAAAGTCTTGACTTATCACACTCATTTTGATAATATCAAAATGTTGTAAAATAGAATAATGTTCATTTATACCGTAGACAGCAGGGGCCTTATGGCTTAAATAACCCGCCGAGGTGTATATGTCACAGTCTTACGTTAACGTATGCTTGTATATACAGCCTCCATGTCTTTATGGGGGCTTTTTATATGGAGAACCGTTCGTTAGGAACGTGATAGCCTGATCGGTATAAGTGTTACACAAAGAATGTACAGGAGGTGTAACCATGAGCAACGCAATCGATACTAAAAAAGTACTCGTTGATGAAATTACTTCAAAATTCAAAGACAGTATGTCAACTGTAATCGTAGATTACCGTGGTCTTTCAGTTTCTGAATTGACTGAACTTCGTAAGCAACTTCGTGAAGCTGGCGTAGAATTCAAAGTGTACAAAAACACAATGACTCGTCGTGCAGTTGAACAAGTTGAACTTACAGGTTTGAACGATTTCTTAACAGGTCCTAATGCTATCGCATTCAGTAACGATGATGTCATCGCACCTGCGAAAATCATCAACGACTTTGCGAAAAGCCATGATGCTTTAGAAATCAAAGCTGGTGTTATCGAAGGAAACGTAGCGACTGTAGAAGAAGTGAAGGCTCTTGCGGAACTTCCGTCTCGCGATGGCTTGCTATCTATGTTGCTTAGCGTTCTTCAAGCTCCAGTTCGTAACCTTGCTCTTGCTACTAAAGCAGTTGCAGAACAAAAAGAAGAACAAGGCGCTTAATGCGTGTTTAACGTAAAATAACTTAAAATGGAGGAATTACAAATGGCTTTAAATATCGAAGAAATCATTGCTTCAGTTAAAGAAGCAACTGTACTTGAGTTAAACGACTTAGTAAAAGCAATCGAAGAAGAATTTGGCGTAACTGCTGCTGCTCCTGTAGCTGTAGCTGGTGCTGCTGCTGGTGGCGCTGTTGAAGAGAAAACTGATTTTGATGTAGTTCTAGCTGGTGCTGGAGATCAAAAAATCAAAGTTATCAAAGTGGTTCGTGAAATCACTGGTCTTGGCTTGAAAGAAGCTAAAGAGCTTGTTGACAACACTCCAAAACCACTTAAAGAAGGTATTGCTAAAGAAGAAGCTGAAGAACTTAAAGCTAAGCTTGAAGAAGTTGGCGCTTCTGTAGAAGTTAAGTAATCTTCGCCTAATCTTTTGGGAAAGCTCGCTTTTATTGGCGGGCTTTTTCTTTTCTTATCTCCTGAAACGATTGAATCCAGAGGAGGTCTATTCATCATGAGTGACCACTATTATACGGAAAAGCCATCAGTGAAAAGCAATAAACAGACATGGGACTTCACCTTGAGAAACCGTACCTTTACTTTTACAAGTGACAGTGGAGTGTTTTCTAAGAAAGAAGTCGACTATGGTTCAAGGCTTTTAATTGAAGCCTTTGAAGAACCTGAATTGGATGGCGATGTCTTAGATGTCGGTTGCGGTTATGGACCGATCGGTTTATCATTAGCAAACGAAATGACAAGCCGTACCATTCATATGATTGATGTGAACGAAAGAGCAGTCGAACTTTCAAAGGAAAACGCTAAACATAATCGCGTTGATAATGTCCGCATCTATCAAAGTGATTTGTTCTCGAATGTTCATTCATCAGCTGCTTTTGCCTCTATACTGACCAATCCCCCGATCCGGGCAGGGAAGAAAGTTGTACATGCGATCTTTGAAAAAAGTGCTGATCATTTATTGCCGGAGGGTGAGTTGTGGGTGGTTATTCAGAAAAAACAAGGTGGACCATCTACGATTGGAAAATTAGAACAGCTCTTTGGAGAAGTAACGGTCGTTATGAAAAAAAAGGGCTACTATGTGATCAAGGCTAAAAAAGTTTGACGCAGTATCCTAGCTGTGTTAACATTATAAAATGCCAATGTGTATATTTTGCTGATAGGTTTAAAAAATAACTATTTTGTATAAATTATGCACACTTGGGAAAACTAATAAAATCGGTATTTGTTTTTGGATGTGGTTTTCTTATTTTAGAAACCCTTTTTTCTTTTGTCTTGTAAAAGTATTTCTTTTCAGTCAATTGAAAGACCGAAATACTTTTTACACATATAATACGCATGATTTGAGGGGTGAATCAGTTGACAGGTCAACTAGTTCAGTATGGACGACACCGCCAGCGCAGAAGTTACGCACGCATAAGCGAAGTGTTAGAATTACCAAATCTCATTGAAATTCAAACCTCTTCTTATCAGTGGTTTCTTGATGAGGGTCTTAGAGAGATGTTTCAAGATATATCCCCAATTGAGGATTTTACTGGTAACCTTTCTCTTGAATTCATTGATTACAGCCTAGGGGATCCTAAGTATCCTGTAGCAGAATCAAAAGAACGTGACGTTACTTACTCTGCTCCACTAAGAGTAAAAGTTCGTTTAATTAACAAAGAAACTGGAGAAGTAAAAGACCAAGATGTGTTCATGGGGGATTTCCCTATCATGACGGACACAGGTACTTTCATCATTAACGGAGCAGAACGTGTTATCGTTTCTCAATTAGTGCGATCTCCAAGTGTATATTTCAGTGGTAAATTAGACAAAAACGGTAAAAAAGGTTTTACTGCGACTGTCATTCCAAACCGTGGCGCATGGTTAGAATACGAAACTGATGCGAAGGATGTAGTTTATGTACGCATCGATCGCACACGTAAGTTGCCGGTTACGGTTCTTTTGCGTGCTCTCGGCTTCAGCTCTGATCAAGAGATTCTTGACCTCATTGGTGAGAATGAATACTTACGCAATACGTTGGAAAAAGACAACACAGAGAATGCAGATAAAGCACTTCTCGAAATCTACGAGCGCCTCCGTCCTGGAGAGCCACCAACTGTTGAAAATGCGAAAAGCTTGCTAGACTCTCGTTTCTTTGATCCAAAAAGGTACGACCTAGCAAATGTTGGACGCTACAAGATTAATAAAAAGCTTCATATTAAAAATAGACTATTCAATCAAAAACTGGCTGAAACGTTAGTTGATCCTGAAACAGGTGAAATTCTAGCAGAAAAAGGTCAAATTTTAGATAGAAGAGTTCTTGATAAAGTTCTTCCATACTTAGAAAACGGCATCGGATTTAGAAAGCTATATCCGAACGGTGGCGTGGTAGAGGATGAAGTAGAACTTCAATCGATTAAGATTTATGCACCGACTGATCAAGAAGGCGAACAAGAGATTAACGTGATTGGGAATGCATATGTAGAGGAAGCTGTGAAAAATATCACGCCTTCTGACATCATTGCTTCAATCAGTTACTTCTTTAACCTCCTGCATGGTGTAGGAGATACAGATGATATCGATCACCTAGGTAACCGTCGTCTGCGTTCTGTTGGTGAACTTCTACAAAACCAATTCCGCATTGGACTCAGCAGAATGGAACGTGTTGTCCGTGAGAGAATGTCGATCCAAGACACAAACACGATCACACCACAACAGCTGATCAACATCCGTCCTGTGATTGCTTCTATCAAAGAGTTCTTTGGTAGCTCTCAGCTTTCTCAGTTCATGGATCAAACAAACCCGCTTGCTGAATTAACGCATAAACGTCGTCTATCAGCACTTGGACCAGGTGGTTTGACGCGTGAACGTGCAGGAATGGAAGTTCGTGACGTTCACTACTCTCACTATGGCCGTATGTGTCCGATTGAAACACCTGAGGGTCCAAACATCGGACTTATCAACTCCCTATCTTCATTTGCGAAAGTCAATCGTTTTGGATTTATCGAAACGCCTTACCGCCGGGTTGATCCTGAAACAGGTAAAGTAACACCGAGAATCGATTACTTGACTGCTGATGAAGAGGATAATTACGTAGTAGCACAAGCGAACGCTTTGTTAAACGAAGAAGGTTCGTTTATTGAAGATAATATCATCGCTCGTTTTAGAGGGGAAAACACCGTTGTTCCTAAAAGCCGCGTTGACTACATGGACGTATCGCCAAAGCAGGTTGTTTCTGCAGCGACAGCATGTATCCCATTCTTAGAAAACGATGACTCCAACCGTGCTCTAATGGGAGCGAACATGCAACGTCAGGCTGTGCCGTTGATGCAGCCAGAATCACCGATTGTTGGTACAGGTATGGAGTATGTATCAGGGAAAGACTCTGGTGCTGCTGTGATTTGCCGCTACCCAGGTGTTGTAGAACGTGTTGAAGCGAAAAGCATCTGGATTCGTCGCTATGAAGACGTTGACGGACAACAAGTTAAAGGGAACCTAGACCAATACAGTTTGCTGAAATTTGTCCGCTCTAACCAAGGGACTTGCTACAACCAGCGCCCGATCGTAAGTGTTGGAGATGAAGTCGTCAAAGGAGAAATCCTTGCAGACGGTCCTTCTATGGAAAAAGGTGAGTTAGCTCTAGGACGTAACGTGATGGTCGGCTTCATGACGTGGGACGGGTACAACTACGAGGATGCGATCATTATGAGTGAGCGCCTTGTAAAAGATGACGTCTACACATCTATTCATATTGAAGAATATGAATCAGAAGCTCGTGATACAAAGCTTGGACCAGAAGAAATCACACGTGATATTCCAAACGTTGGAGAAGATGCTTTACGCAACCTCGACGAGCGTGGAATCATCCGTATTGGTGCAGAAGTAAAAGACGGAGACCTTCTTGTAGGGAAAGTAACGCCTAAAGGTGTAACAGAGCTTACAGCTGAAGAACGTCTATTACATGCAATCTTCGGTGAAAAGGCTCGTGAAGTCCGTGATACGTCTCTACGTGTTCCACACGGTGGCGGCGGAATTATCCACGATGTAAAAGTCTTTAACCGTGAAGATGGAGATGAGTTGCCACCAGGTGTGAACCAATTAGTCCGTGTATACATCGTTCAGAAACGTAAAATTTCTGAAGGTGATAAAATGGCTGGACGACATGGTAACAAAGGGGTTATCTCAAAAATCCTTCCAGAAGAAGATATGCCGTATCTTCCAGACGGAACACCGATTGATATCATGTTAAACCCTCTAGGGGTACCATCTCGTATGAACATCGGTCAGGTACTTGAGCTTCATATGGGTATGGCTGCACGTTACCTTGGCATTCACATCGCATCACCAGTATTTGATGGTGCTAGTGAGGAAGATGTTTGGGAAACGCTTGAAGAAGCAGGTATGTCTCGTGATGCGAAAACAGTCCTTTATGACGGTCGAACTGGTGAACCATTCGACAACCGTGTATCTGTCGGAATCATGTATATGATTAAACTGGCTCACATGGTTGACGATAAACTTCACGCTCGTTCAACTGGACCATACTCACTTGTTACGCAACAGCCACTGGGCGGTAAAGCACAGTTTGGTGGTCAGCGTTTCGGAGAGATGGAAGTATGGGCACTTGAAGCTTACGGTGCAGCATACACACTTCAAGAGATCTTAACTGTTAAATCGGATGACGTTGTGGGTCGTGTGAAAACATACGAAGCCATCGTTAAAGGGGATAACGTACCTGAACCAGGTGTCCCTGAATCATTCAAAGTGTTAATCAAAGAACTTCAAAGTTTAGGTATGGACGTAAAAATCCTATCAGGCGATGAAGAAGAGATAGAAATGAGAGATTTAGAAGACGATGAGGAAACGAAGAAAGCAGACGGATTAGCGTTATCTAATGACGAAGATGCCGCAGACTTCGCACCTGTCGATCTTGAACGTGACACAGTCACAAAAGAATAGCAGAAACGATTAGAGCAAGTGACTAGGGTATAACCCGAAGATTAAAAGGGAGGTAGGCCCCTTGCTAGATGTGAACAATTTTGAGTATATGAACATCGGTCTCGCATCACCTGATAAAATCCGTTCTTGGTCTTTTGGTGAAGTGAAAAAGCCTGAAACGATTAACTATCGTACACTGAAACCTGAAAAAGATGGTCTCTTTTGTGAACGTATCTTCGGACCGCAAAAAGACTGGGAATGTCATTGTGGAAAATATAAGCGCGTTCGTTATAAGGGTGTTGTATGTGACCGTTGTGGTGTAGAGGTAACACGGGCGAAAGTCCGACGTGAGAGAATGGGGCATATCGAACTGGCTGCCCCAGTTTCCCACATTTGGTATTTCAAAGGTATTCCGAGTCGTATGGGTCTAGTTCTTGATATGTCTCCACGTGCGTTAGAAGAAATAATCTATTTCGCTTCTTACGTTGTGACAGATCCAGGCAACACACCCCTTGAGAAGAAACAACTTCTTTCTGAGAAAGAATTCCGTGCTTATTTAGATAAATACGGTAATACATTCCAAGCGGCTATGGGTGCAGAAGCAATTAACAAACTTCTTCAAGATATTGATCTTGTCAAAGAAGTTGATGCACTCAAAGAAGAGCTGAAAACAGCTCAAGGACAGCGTCGTACACGTGCGATCAAGCGCCTTGAAGTGCTAGAAGCCTTCCGTAACTCAGGTAACAAACCGTCTTGGATGATCCTTGATGTACTTCCGGTGATCCCACCAGAATTACGACCAATGGTTCAGCTTGATGGTGGACGTTTTGCTACATCTGACTTAAACGACCTTTATCGTCGCGTTATCAACCGTAACAATCGCCTGAAACGTCTATTAGATCTTGGCGCACCAAGCATCATCGTTCAGAACGAGAAGCGTATGCTTCAAGAAGCTGTAGATGCCTTGATTGATAATGGACGTAGAGGTCGACCAGTAACAGGACCTGGAAACAGACCACTAAAATCTCTTTCTCACATGTTGAAAGGGAAACAAGGGCGTTTCCGTCAAAACTTGCTTGGTAAACGTGTTGACTATTCTGGACGTTCCGTTATCGTCGTTGGACCACATTTGAAAATGTATCAATGTGGACTACCGAAAGAAATGGCACTTGAATTATTCAAACCATTTGTGATGAAGGAGCTTGTTGAAAAAGGATTAGCTCATAATATTAAGAGTGCAAAGCGTAAAATTGAGCGCGTGCAGCCGGAAGTATGGGATGTTTTAGAATCAGTGATTCGTGAGCACCCAGTCCTACTTAACCGTGCACCAACTCTGCACAGACTTGGTATTCAAGCGTTTGAACCTACACTTGTGGAAGGACGCGCAATTCGTCTTCACCCACTTGTATGTACAGCCTACAATGCTGACTTTGATGGTGACCAAATGGCGGTTCACGTACCATTATCTGCTGAAGCTCAAGCAGAGGCTCGTATCTTAATGCTTGCTGCTCAAAACATTTTGAACCCAAAAGATGGAAAACCAGTTGTTACGCCATCTCAGGATATGGTGCTTGGTAACTACTACCTAACACTTGAGCGTAAAGGTGCTATCGGAGAAGGCATGATCTTCAAAGATACAGATGAAGCACTTATAGCGTATCAAAATGGTTATGTGCATCTTCATACACGTGTAGCTGTTGCTGCTAACTCGTTGAAGAATGTCACATTCACAGATGAACAGCGTTCTAAACTGTTGATTACAACAGTTGGTAAGCTGATCTTTAATGAAATCTTACCGGAATCATTCCCATACATGAATGAGCCGACAAAGAGCAATATTGAAGAAAAAACACCTGACCGTTTCTTCGTTGAAAAAGGTGAGGATGTCAGAGCTGCGATCGAGAAACAAGAAATCATTTCGCCGTTCAAAAAAGGTATTTTAGGAAAAATCATTGCGGAGATCTTTAAAAGATTCCACATCACTGAGACTTCTAAAATGCTTGACCGCATGAAAAATCTTGGTTTCAGATACTCTACTAAAGCTGGTATTACCGTTGGTGTGTCTGATATCGTCGTTTTAGATGATAAACAACAGATCCTCGAAGAAGCACAAGTGAAAGTAGATAACGTCATGAAACAATTTAGACGTGGTCTGATCACAGAAGAAGAGCGATATGAGAGAGTAATCTCTATCTGGAGTTCTTCTAAAGATGTCATCCAAGGCAAACTGATGAAGTCCCTTGATGAAGTCAACCCGATCTATATGATGAGTGACTCTGGAGCGCGTGGTAACGCATCTAACTTTACTCAGCTAGCTGGTATGCGTGGTCTGATGGCCAACCCGGCTGGACGTATCATTGAACTTCCGATTAAATCTAGTTTCCGTGAAGGTTTAACGGTATTGGAATACTTCATTTCCACTCACGGAGCGCGTAAAGGTCTTGCCGATACAGCCCTTAAAACAGCTGACTCAGGTTACCTCACGCGTCGTCTCGTAGACGTTGCACAGGATGTGATCATCCGTGACACCGATTGCGGCACGGACCGTGGAATCTTGGCGAAGTCCATTAGAGAAGGAAATGAAATTATTGAAAAACTTGAAGAACGTCTCATTGGACGTTTTGCGAGAAAACCAATTATTCATCCGGAATCTGGCGAAGTCATGGTTGACGAAAATGAACTAATTGATGAAGATAAGGCACTTGAAGTAGTCGAAGCTGGTATTGAGGAAGTATGGATCCGTTCAGCATTTACATGTAACACGCCTCATGGTGTATGTAAACGATGCTACGGCCGTAACCTTGCAACTGGTACTGACGTTGAAGTCGGTGAAGCAGTTGGAATCATCGCTGCACAATCGATCGGTGAGCCTGGAACACAGCTTACAATGCGTACGTTCCACACAGGTGGGGTTGCAGGAGACGATATCACACAAGGTTTACCTCGTATCCAAGAGCTATTTGAAGCGCGTAATCCGAAAGGGCAAGCAACCATTACTGAAATTGATGGTGTAGTTGCTGAAATCAACGATGTTCGTGACAAGCAGCAAGAAATTGTCGTTCAAGGTGAAGTGGAAACACGTTCTTACACAGCTCCTTACAATGCACGTTTGAAAGTTGTTGAAGGTGATAAAGTAGCACGCGGTCAAGTTCTGACAGAAGGTTCTATCGACCCGAAAGAGCTTCTCAAAGTAACGGACATGACAGCTGTTCAAGAATACCTACTTCATGAAGTGCAAAAAGTATACCGTATGCAAGGGGTAGAAATCGGAGATAAGCACGTAGAAGTAATGGTTCGCCAAATGCTTCGTAAAGTGCGCGTTTCTGATGCAGGGGATACAGATGTATTACCAGGCACACTTCTTGATGTACATCAGTTCACTGAAGCGAACCAAAAGGTACTATTCGAAGGCAAACGCCCTGCAACAGGACGTCCAGTTCTTCTAGGTATTACAAAAGCATCGCTTGAAACAGACTCCTTCTTGTCAGCTGCGTCATTCCAAGAAACGACTCGCGTTCTAACAGATGCGGCGATCAAAGGAAAACGTGATGAACTGCTTGGCTTGAAAGAGAATGTCATCATTGGTAAACTTGTTCCAGCTGGAACGGGAATGCCGAACTACCGTAAAGTTAAGCCGGTTACGCAAGTGCAATCGTCTGACGACATGGTTCCTGTAGAGTAATTTCACTCTCAAGATTTCCAAAAAAAATCATCAAAAAATGGTGAAGGATGTCAAGATAATCTGGCATACGATATTGACATCCTTCTGCCATGATGATAATATAACCAAGGTGCTCAAATAAAACCTGTTACTTTGGAGGATATCCAATGTCTTATGATAAAGTATCACAGGCCCAATCCATTATTATTGGTACGAAGCAAACAGTAAAGGCTCTAAAACGAGATTCAGTGAAGGAAATTGTCGTAGCGAAAAATGCTGACCCTGCCTTAACTGCTGGTGTAATGAAACTAGCACAAGAGAAGGGTGTAGATATTTTAGTGGTGGATTCCATGAAAAAGCTCGGCAAGGCTTGCGGAATTGAGGTTGGGGCAGCAGCTGTTGCCATTATGTTATAACGTACTTGTTTGTTTTTGCGTGTTTTTAATGCAGAAGCATTGTTTTTTGCCTTTTGATGAACCACCTGGGTATGTGGGTTATAAAAAAAGCTATGAAGGGAGGAATAACAACATGCCTACAATTAATCAGCTAATACGCAAAGGACGCGTGAGTAAAGTTGAAAACTCAAAGTCTCCTGCACTTAACAAAGGATATAACAGTTTCAAAAAAGAGCACACTAACGTAACATCTCCACAGAAACGCGGGGTTTGTACGCGTGTCGGCACAATGACACCGAAAAAGCCAAACTCGGCACTACGTAAATATGCTCGTGTACGTTTGTCTAACCTGATTGAAGTAACAGCTTACATTCCTGGAATCGGACATAACCTACAAGAGCACAGTGTAGTACTTATCCGTGGCGGACGTGTAAAAGACTTACCGGGTGTACGTTACCACATCGTTCGTGGTGCACTTGATACTGCCGGAGTTGAAGGCCGTATGCAAGGTCGTTCTAAGTATGGAACAAAACGCCCTAAACAAAGCAAATAATAAAACAAACATAAGGATTTTTAGAAGTTAAAATCAGATCGGTCGAGTCAGAAAACTGACAATGAAACTGAGAAGAGAGACAGATAGAAATCCTTTTAAAAGAGAAGGGAGGCTATTCAGATGCCACGTAAAGGTCCTGTAGCAAAAAGAGACGTTTTGCCAGATCCAATTTACAATTCTAAACTTGTATCACGTTTGATCAACAAAATGATGATCGACGGTAAAAGAGGAAAAGCTCAAACTATCCTCTACAAGTCTTTTGATATCATTAAAGAACGTACTGGTAATGAAGCGATGGAGGTTTTCGAACAAGCCTTGAAAAACATCATGCCAGTTCTTGAAGTGAAAGCACGTCGTGTAGGTGGAGCTAACTACCAAGTACCTGTAGAAGTTCGCCCTGACCGTCGTTCAACTTTAGGTCTTCGCTGGTTAGTAAACTACGCTCGTCTTCGTGGAGAAAAAACGATGGAAGAGCGTCTTGCTAACGAAATCCTTGACGCAGCTAACAACACTGGTTCAGCAGTTAAGAAACGTGAAGATACACACAAAATGGCAGAAGCGAACAAAGCATTCGCTCACTACCGTTGGTAGGATCTATAACGAACTAAAAAAACTATTCCCTAATAAGGAAGGAGAAATTACCCAATGGCAAGAGAGTTCTCCTTAGAAAACACTCGTAATATTGGTATCATGGCTCACATCGATGCCGGTAAAACGACAACGACTGAGCGTATCTTGTACTATACTGGCCGTATCCATAAAATTGGTGAAACTCACGAAGGAGCTTCACAAATGGACTGGATGGAGCAGGAGCAAGAACGTGGTATCACAATCACATCTGCTGCTACTACAGCATCATGGAAAGGTTATCGTGTAAACATCATTGATACACCAGGACACGTAGACTTCACTGTTGAAGTTGAACGTTCTTTACGTGTACTTGATGGTGCGGTTACAGTTCTTGATGCACAATCAGGTGTAGAGCCACAAACTGAAACAGTATGGCGCCAAGCAACAACTTACGGAGTACCTCGTATCGTATTCGTTAACAAAATGGATAAGACCGGTGCGGACTTCCTTTACTCTATTAGCACAATTAAAGATCGTCTTCAAGCAAACGCTCATGCAATTCAATTGCCGATCGGTGCTGAAGATCAATTCGAAGGAATCATCGACCTTGTAGATAACGTAGCTTATTTCTACGAAGATGACCTTGGAACTCGCTCTGATGCGCAAGAAATCCCTGCTGAGTATAAAGACAAAGCTGAAGAGCTACGCAACAGCTTAATTGAAGCTGTAGCTGAGTTCGATGAAGCGCTTATGGAAAAATACCTTGAGGGTGAAGAAATCACAATTCCTGAATTGAAAGCTGCAATCCGTAAAGGAACGTTGAATGTTGAATTCTTCCCAGTTCTTGTAGGTTCTGCTTTCAAAAACAAAGGTGTTCAGCTTGTACTTGATGCTGTGCTTGATTACCTTCCTGCACCAACTGATGTTGCTGCAATCAAAGGTACTGTGCCAGATACAAATGAAGAGGTAGTACGTGAGTCTACTGACGACGCACCGTTCTCTGCACTTGCATTTAAAGTAATGACTGACCCTTATGTTGGGAAACTAACTTTCTTCCGCGTATACTCTGGAACACTTGATTCTGGTTCTTACGTGAAGAACTCTTCTAAAAATAAGCGTGAGCGTGTTGGACGTATCCTTCAAATGCACGCGAACAGCCGTGAAGAAATCGCTACTGTACACTCAGGAGATATCGCAGCAGCTGTTGGTCTTAAAGATACATCAACTGGTGACACTCTTTGTGACGAGAAAAACCTTGTTATCCTTGAGTCTATGGAATTCCCAGAGCCAGTTATCGATGTAGCGATTGAGCCTAAATCTAAGGCTGACCAAGATAAAATGGGTACCGCTTTAGCTAAACTAGCTGAAGAGGATCCAACATTCCGTGCACAAACAAACCCTGAAACTGGTCAAACGATCATCTCTGGTATGGGTGAGCTTCACCTTGATATCATTGTTGACCGTATGAAGCGTGAGTTCAAGGTTGAAGCTAACGTAGGTGCACCTCAAGTTGCGTACCGTGAAACATTCCGTTCTAGTGCAAAAGTTGAGGGTAAATTCGTACGTCAGTCTGGTGGACGCGGTCAGTTCGGACACGTTTGGATCGAATTCGAACCAAACGAAGAAGGAGCAGGCTTCGAATTCCAAAATGCAATCGTCGGTGGGGTTGTTCCTCGTGAATACATTCCAGCAATTCAAGCAGGTCTTGAAGATTCACTTGAAAATGGTGTATTAGCTGGATTCCCATTAATCGACATCAAAGCAAAACTATTTGATGGTTCATACCACGATGTTGACTCTAACGAAATGGCGTTTAAAATTGCTGCATCTATGGCATTGAAAAATGCTGTGAGCAAATGTAACCCAGTTCTACTTGAGCCAATGATGAAAGTAGAAGTCGTGATCCCAGAAGAATACATGGGAGACATCATGGGTGACATCACATCTCGTCGTGGACGTGTAGAAGGTATGGAAGCTCGCGGTAACGCACAAGTTGTTCGCGCGATGGTTCCACTATCTGAAATGTTCGGATATGCAACATCACTCCGTTCTAACACACAAGGACGCGGGACATTCACTATGTTCATGGATCACTATGAAGAAGTGCCTAAGAGCATCAGTGAAGAAATCATCAAAAAAAATAAAGGTGAATAATTGATTTTGCCTTTAAACTAAAGTATAACTACTATTGAAGATCAGAAAGTGGGAGGTAACTCTTCACTTTCTATCACTCTATACCAAATACAATGAACCTTTAAGGAGGATTTTTAGAATGGCTAAAGAAAAATTCGACCGTTCCAAATCGCATGCTAACATTGGTACAATTGGACACGTTGACCATGGTAAAACAACTTTAACTGCTGCTATCTCAACAGTTCTTCATAAGAAGTCTGGTAAAGGATCAGCTATGGGATATGACCAAATCGATGGTGCTCCAGAAGAGCGCGAACGTGGAATCACAATCTCAACTTCACACGTAGAGTATGAAACAGATACTCGTCACTATGCACACGTAGACTGCCCAGGACACGCAGACTATGTTAAAAACATGATCACTGGTGCTGCTCAAATGGACGGCGCGATCTTAGTAGTATCTGCTGCTGATGGCCCAATGCCACAAACACGTGAGCACATCCTACTTTCTCGTAACGTAGGTGTACCTTACATCGTTGTATTCCTTAACAAATGTGACATGGTTGACGATGAAGAGTTACTTGAACTTGTTGAAATGGAAGTTCGTGACCTTCTTTCTGACTATGATTTCCCTGGTGACGATGTACCAGTTATCAAAGGTTCTGCTCTTAAAGCTCTTGAAGGAGATGCTGATTACGAAGCAAAAATCTTTGAACTTATGGATGCGGTTGATGAGTACATCCCAACTCCAGAGCGTGACACTGACAAGCCTTTCATGATGCCAGTTGAGGACGTATTCTCAATCACTGGACGTGGAACAGTTGCTACTGGACGTGTTGAGCGTGGACAAATTAAAGTCGGTGACGAAGTTGAAATCATCGGTCTTCAAGAAGAGAACAAGAAATCAACAATCACTGGTGTTGAAATGTTCCGTAAACTTCTTGACTATGCTGAAGCTGGTGACAACATCGGTGCACTACTTCGTGGTGTATCTCGTGAAGACATCCAACGTGGTCAAGTACTTGCTAAACCAGGTACAATCACTCCACATGCACGTTTCAAAGCTGAAGTTTATGTACTTTCTAAAGAAGAGGGTGGACGTCATACTCCATTCTTCGCTAACTACCGTCCGCAGTTCTACTTCCGTACAACTGACGTAACTGGTATCGTGCACCTTCCAGAAGGTACTGAAATGATTATGCCTGGCGATAACACTGAGATGGAAGTTGAACTTATCTCTACTATCGCTATCGAAGAAGGAACTCGTTTCTCTATCCGTGAGGGTGGACGTACTGTAGGTTCTGGCGTTGTTTCTACAATCATTAAGTAATAACGATAGGAAAGAGACTCCCTGCAAAGGGGTCTCTTTTTTGCTTTTCCAAATCAGAACGGCTACTATAAGCAATAGAATCTAAATGGAACCGAGAGGATCACTGGAATGGCGAAGACATATTTGAAGAAATGGTCGATTGGTGGAATCCATCAGTGGTTAATGCTGAAAGAGAGCCAGATAAAAGAAACGAAGCCCGTTCTTTTGTTTTTACACGGTGGTCCAGGCTCAGCTCATTTGAGTTATATGGATTCCTTTCATGGTGAGCTGGATGAACACTTTAACGTCATCCACTGGGATCAACGAGGCGCAGGGCTATCCTATCAAAAAGATATTCCTGCTGAATCGATGACGATTCAGCAATTTGTGGATGATACAATTGAACTGACAGAAAAACTACTTTCCTATGTAGGTCATTTGAAATTGTACATTGCAGGATATTCATGGGGATCGTTGATTGCCATACAAGCTGTACATAAACGGCCAGATCTATTTCATGCGTATTATGGAATTAGTCAAGTTGTAGATGTAGCAAAAGAGGATATGATATCATACGAGCTCCTTCTCCAAAACGATGATCGTCTACTCAGGGCGGCTCTGCGATTACTGACACCTCCGCCGTGGAAACATTCATTCGCCCATGCTCTGTTTTCCATGTATAAGGAATTCGCTAAAGTAGGACTCACACATAGCTTGAAGCCATTACTTCAAATGGTGTTTGCGTTTTTGAGTAGCAAGCATTATCGAGTTCGGGATAAGTGGAAGTTTCTCAAAGGACAGTCGTACAGTCAAAACATGTTATGGGATGAATTGATGAAAGAGAGCATTCAAAACCGAGTTTCTTCTATATTAATACCATGCTACTTTATCATCGGCAAATATGACTTCATTACACCAGCTGCTGTATCAAAACCTTATGTTGATCAATTGATAGCACCAATTAAAGAATGGTATACATTTGAAAATTCCGCTCATTCTCCTCACATTGAAGAACGAGATCGGTTTATTCATATTATGAGACAGACAGCGATACATCATCTTTAGGGAAAGCTTGATTTATGGGGTGAACCCCTGTATAATATGAAAAGTGTGCAAATCATAAATTTATTGGATTTATTATTGCAACACACAGGCCAATTTGGTACAATAGTGCATGTTGGTCTTTGACTGCGATGAAGTGAGAGGTTGCTGACACACCCGGCCGCTTTGCCATGGCAAGGTGATCAGGTTTTTCTCGCGGAGAACTGTCTTACGTAAGTAGGCGAAAAGGAGGGAAAATAATGGCAAAACAAAAAATTCGTATTCGTTTAAAAGCATATGATCATAGAATTCTTGATCAATCTGCTGAGAAGATTGTTGAAACGGCTAAGCGTTCTGGTGCTAGTGTATCTGGTCCAATTCCGCTTCCAACTGAGAAATCAGTTTACACAGTCCTTCGTGCGGTGCATAAGTACAAAGATTCTCGTGAGCAATTTGAGATGCGTACTCACAAACGTCTAATCGACATCGTGAATCCAACTCCACAAACAGTTGATGCACTTATGCGTTTAGACTTACCGTCTGGTGTAGATATCGAAATCAAACTTTAATTTAAATAGAAAACACATATTATAGGAGGTGTGACGAATGACCAAAGGAATCTTAGGTAGAAAAATTGGTATGACGCAAGTATTCGCAGAAAACGGTGATCTTATCCCTGTAACTGTTGTTGAGGCTGCTGCTAACGTTGTTCTTCAAAAGAAGACTGCTGAAACGGATGGCTATGAAGCAATCCAAATCGGCTTTGACGACAAACGTGAAAAGCTTTCTAACAAACCAGAGAAGGGCCACGTTGCTAAAGCGGAAACTGCTCCTAAGCGCTTCGTAAAAGAATTACGCGGTGCGGAGTTAGATGCGTATGAAGTTGGTCAGGAAGTCAAAGTTGATATTTTCGCAAGTGGAGATATCGTAGATGTAACAGGAACATCAAAAGGTAAAGGATTCCAAGGGGCTATCAAACGCCACGGACAATCACGCGGACCAATGACTCACGGTTCACGTTACCACCGTCGTCCTGGTTCAATGGGACCTGTTGATCCAAACCGTGTATTCAAAGGTAAACTTCTTCCAGGTCGTATGGGCGGAGAGCAAATCACTGTCCAAAACCTCGAGATCGTAAAAGTTGATGCAGAACGCAACCTTCTTTTAATCAAAGGTAACGTACCAGGAGCTAAAAAATCTCTAGTAACTGTTAAAAGTGCAGTTAAAACTAAATAACTCTCTTAGGAAAGGAGGAAACAAGTCATGCCAAAAGTAGCATTATTTAACCAAAACGGTTCTACTAACGGTGAAATCGAATTAAACGCTTCTGTGTTTGGAATTGAGCCAAACGAAAGTGTTGTATTCGATGCTATTCTTATGCAAAGAGCTTCCTTACGTCAAGGAACTCACAAAGTAAAAACTCGTTCTGAAGTACGTGGCGGAGGTCGTAAGCCTTGGAGACAGAAGGGTACAGGTCGTGCTCGTCAAGGTTCTATCCGTTCACCACAATGGCGCGGAGGCGGTATCGTATTCGGTCCAACGCCACGTAGCTATTCTTATAAATTACCTAAAAAAGTTCGCCGCTTGGCTATCAAGTCAGTATTGTCTTCTAAAGTCATCGACAACAGCATCATCGTTCTTGAAGATCTGACTCTTGATGCAGTGAAAACGAAAGAATTCGCAGGCATCCTTAAAGGGTTATCTGTTGAGAAAAAAGCGTTGATCGTCACTGCGGATGCAAACGAAACAGTAGCATTATCTGCTCGTAACATCCCTGGAGTAACAGTTGTTGAAGCTAAAGGTATCAACGTTCTTGACGTTGTCAACCACGACAAACTTCTGATCACCAAAGCAGCGGTTGAAAAAGTAGAGGAGGGACTTGCATAATGAAAGATCCTCGTGATGTTCTAAAGCGCCCTATCATTACTGAACGTTCTGCTGATCTAATGACAGAGAAGAAGTACACGTTCGAAGTTGATGTCAGAGCTAACAAAACAGAAGTGAAAGATGCTGTTGAAGAAATCTTTGGAGTGAAAGTTGAGAAAGTCAACGTTCAAAACTACAAAGGGAAATCTAAACGCGTTGGACGCTACACTGGTATGACTAGCCGTCGCAGAAAAGCGATCGTGAAATTAACTGCTGACAGCAAAGAAATCGAAATTTTTGAAGCGTAAATTCTAAAAAGAAGGAGGGAAATTCAAAATGGCGATTAAAAAGTATAAACCAACCACTAATGGTCGTCGTGGTATGACTACATTAGATTTTGCTGAAATCACGACTGACAAACCAGAAAAATCATTACTTGCACCGCTTCATAAAAAAGGCGGACGTAACAACCAAGGTAGATTAACTGTTCGTCATCAAGGTGGCGGTCACAAACGTCAATACCGTATTATCGACTTCAAACGTGATAAAGACGGTATACCTGGACGCGTTGCTACAATCGAGTATGATCCAAACCGTTCAGCGAACATCGCTCTTGTAAACTATGCAGATGGTGAGAAACGTTACATTCTTGCTCCTAAAGGAATCCAAGTTGGTACTGAAGTTACTTCTGGTCCAGAAGCTGACATCAAACCAGGTAATGCTCTTCCACTTATCAACATCCCAGTTGGTACAGTTGTGCATAACATTGAAATGAAACCAGGTAAAGGTGGACAATTAGTTCGTTCTGCTGGTACTTCTGCTCAGGTTCTAGGTAAAGAAGGTAAATACGTTCTTGTACGCTTGAACTCAGGAGAAGTTCGCATGATCCTTTCTGCTTGCCGTGCGACGATCGGTCAAGTAGGAAACGAGCAACACGAATTAATTAACATCGGTAAAGCTGGACGTTCTCGCTGGAAAGGCGTACGCCCAACAGTTCGTGGTTCTGTTATGAACCCTAACGATCACCCACACGGTGGTGGTGAAGGACGCTCTCCAATCGGACGTAAATCACCAATGTCTCCATGGGGCAAACCGACTCTTGGATACAAGACTCGTAAGAAAACGAACAAGTCTGATAAGTTCATTGTACGTCGTCGTAAAAACAAGTAACGGGATTGTCTACGGTTCAACTAGGACCGTAGTTCAATCACGAAGGGAGGTTCCACAATGGCTCGCAGCTTAAAAAAAGGACCATTTGTTGATGATCATTTGATGGCTAAAGTCGAGAAATTGAATGAAACTGACAAAAAGCAAGTAGTTAAAACTTGGTCTCGTCGTTCTACAATTTTCCCACAATTCATCGGTCACACAATCGCAGTCTATGATGGCCGCAAACATGTACCTGTATTTATCTCTGAAGATATGGTAGGTCACAAATTGGGCGAATTCGCACCAAGTCGTACTTACAAAGGTCATGCTAGTGACGATAAAAAAACAAGACGCTAATGAGAGGAGGCTTTTAAATGCAAGCTAAAGCTGTCGCAAGAACAGTCCGTATTGCTCCTCGTAAAGCACGTCTAGTAATGGACCTGATCCGAGGTAAGCAAGTAGGAGAAGCAGTATCCATCTTAAACCTTACACCAAAGGCTGCTTCACCAATTATTGAAAAAGTATTGAAATCTGCTATCGCAAACGCTGAGCACAACTACGAGTTGGACGCTAACAGCCTAGTGATCACTCAAGCATTTGTTGACGAAGGTCCAACACTTAAGAGATTCCGTCCACGTGCTATGGGTCGTGCAAGTGCAATTAACAAACGTACTAGCCACATTACAATCGTTGTATCAGAAAAGAAGGAGGGATAATCCGTGGGTCAAAAGGTAAATCCAATAGGTCTTCGAATTGGCGTTATTCGTGATTGGGAATCTAAATGGTTCGCTGGGAAAGATTACGCTGACTTCCTACATGAAGACTTGAAAATCCGTGAATTCATCAGCAAGCGTTTGTCTGACGCGTCTGTTTCTAAAGTAGAAATCGAGCGTGCTGCAAACCGCGTAAATATCACAATCCACACGGCTAAACCAGGTATGGTAATTGGTAAAGGCGGATCTGAAGTTGAAGCACTTCGTAAAGCTCTTAACAGCCTAACTGGCAAACGTGTACACATCAACATTCTTGAAATCAAGAGAGCAGATCTTGATGCACAACTAGTTGCTGAAAACATCGCTCGTCAACTTGAAAACCGTATTTCATTCCGTCGTGCACAAAAACAAACAATCCAACGCACAATGCGTGCTGGAGCACAAGGAATTAAAACAATGGTTTCTGGTCGTCTTGGCGGTGCAGATATTGCTCGTTCTGAACATTACAGTGAAGGTACTGTTCCGTTGCACACACTTCGTGCTGACATCGACTATGCTCATGCTGAAGCTGACACTACTTATGGTAAGCTTGGCGTAAAAGTATGGATCTATCGTGGAGAAGTCCTTCCAACTAAGAAGAATACTGCGGAAGGAGGAAAATAATATGTTATTGCCAAAACGCGTGAAGTATCGCAGAGAACATCGTGGAAAAATGCGTGGTCGTGCAAAAGGTGGCACTGAAGTACATTTCGGTGAGTTCGGTCTCCAAGCTGTTGAAGCTTCATGGATCACTAACCGCCAAATCGAAGCTGCTCGTATTGCTATGACTCGTTACATGAAACGTGGCGGTAAAGTTTGGATCAAAATTTTCCCTTCTAAGCCATATACAGCGAAACCTCTTGAGGTCCGCATGGGTTCCGGTAAAGGTGCTCCAGAAGGTTGGGTAGCTGTTGTAAAACCGGGTAAAGTTTTATTTGAAATTTCTGGTGTATCTGAAGAAGTGGCTCGTGAAGCTCTTCGTCTTGCATCTCACAAATTACCAATTAAAACGAAGTTCGTAAAACGTGAAGAAATTGGTGGTGAATCAAATGAAAGCTAATGAAATTCGTGACCTTACCACTGCTGAAATTGAACAAAAAGTAAAGTCTCTTAAAGAAGAACTTTTCAATCTTCGTTTCCAATTAGCGACTGGGCAACTTGAAAATACTGCTCGTATTCGTGAAGTGCGTAAATCAATCGCACGCATGAAAACTGTGATTCGTCAAAGAGAAATCGCTGCTAATAAATAATAATTAGAGGGGAGGCCCCGCAAACATGAGCGAACGTAACCAACGTAAAGTGTATCAAGGTCGTGTAGTTTCTGACAAAATGGATAAAACCATCACTGTTGTTGTTGAAACATACAAAAAGCATTCACTTTATGGCAAACGTGTAAGATACTCTAAAAAGTTCAAAGCACATGATGAGAATAATCAAGCAAAAATCGGAGACATCGTAAAGGTCATGGAAACTCGTCCATTATCTGCAACTAAACGTTTTCGTCTAGTTGAAGTTGTCGAAGAAGCTGTTATTATCTAATAAAGTTCGGATTTCTTTTTCCGAAAGGAGGTAACATTAATGATTCAACAGGAGACTCGTTTAAAAGTAGCTGACAACTCTGGTGCACGCGAAGTACTAACGATTAAAGTTCTTGGTGGCACTGGACGTAAAACGGCTAACATCGGTGATGTCATTGTTTGTACGGTTAAACAAGCAACACCAGGAGGCGTTGTCAAAAAAGGTGAAATTGTGAAAGCAGTTATCGTTCGTACAAAGAGCGGAGCTCGCAGAAATGACGGATCTTACATCAGTTTTGACGAAAATGCATGTGTCATCATCCGTGATGACAAGAGCCCACGTGGAACTCGTATCTTCGGACCAGTAGCACGTGAACTTCGTGAAAATAACTATATGAAAATTGTTTCTCTAGCACCAGAAGTAATCTAATGAATACAACCCGCGACTCAAGGAGGTGCGATTAAATGCATGTTAAAAAGGGCGATAAAGTAGTGGTTATCTCTGGTAAGGATAAAGGTAAACAAGGTGTCATCCTTGCTGCTTTTCCTAAACAGGACCGTGTTTTAGTAGAAGGTATTAACCTTGTGAAAAAACACTCTAAACCAACACAAGCTAACCCTCAAGGCGGAATTTCTGAACAAGAAGCGCCAATCCACGTATCAAACGTAATGCCGCTTGATCCTAAAACGGGTGAAGTGACACGTGTTGGGTATAAGGTTGAGGACGGAAAGAAAGTCCGTGTAGCGAAAAAATCTGGGCAAGTTCTAGATAAATAGTAAATAAGGAAGGGAGGTCTTTCTCATGAACCGCCTTAAAGAAAAATTTGTAAAAGAAATTACACCTGCATTGGTTTCTAAGTTTGAATACTCTTCAGTAATGCAAGTGCCAAAAATCGAAAAAATCGTGATCAACATGGGTGTTGGTGACGCAGTTCAAAACGCTAAAGCAATCGATACTGCTGTTGAAGAACTAACGTTTATCGCTGGTCAAAAACCTGTCGTTACTCGTGCGAAGAATTCTATTGCTGGATTCCGTCTACGTGAAGGAATGCCAATCGGTGCGAAAGTAACACTTCGCGGAGAGCGCATGTATGATTTCCTTGATAAACTTATTTCTGTATCTTTACCACGTGTACGTGACTTCCGTGGGATTTCTAAGAAATCTTTCGACGGACGTGGAAACTACACGCTTGGTATTAAAGAACAGTTAATCTTCCCAGAAATTGATTACGATAAAGTAACTAAAGTTCGTGGTATGGATATCGTTATTGTTACAACTGCCAATACGGACGAAGAAGCACGTGAGTTATTAACTCAAGTAGGTATGCCGTTCCAGAAATAATCAATGAAAGGGAGGCGAAATCGTGGCTAAAAAGTCTATGATTGCGAAACAACAACGCAAACAGAAGTTTAAAGTTCAAGAGTATACGCGCTGCGAACGTTGTGGTCGTCCACATTCAGTTATTCGTAAGTTTAAACTTTGCCGTATTTGTTTCCGCGAACTTGCATATAAAGGACAAATTCCTGGCGTTAAAAAAGCCAGCTGGTAATCCCCATAAATGGGAAGGAGGTTATTAAATAATGGTTATGACAGATCCGATTGCAGATTTGCTGACTCGTATTCGCAATGCGAACATGGTACGTCATGAGAAGCTTGAAGTACCTGCTTCAAAAATCAAAAGAGAAATTGCTGAAATCTTAAAGCGTGAAGGTTTTATCCGTGACGTTGAATATGTTGAAGACAGCAAACAAGGAATTATCCGTTTGTTCCTGAAATATGGCCAAAACAACGAACGTGTTATCACTGGTCTTAAAAGAATCAGTAAACCTGGTTTACGCGTATATGCGAAATCAAATGAAGTACCACGTGTACTTAACGGACTTGGAATCGCAATTATTTCTACATCACAAGGTGTTTTATCGGACAAAGAAGCCCGTGCTAAACAAGCTGGTGGAGAAGTACTTGCTTACGTATGGTAAAAAAAGTTTAAGATGATTGGAGGTGCTTGGTATGTCTCGCATAGGTAAAAAATTACTTGAGATCCCTTCAAGTGTAACTGTGACAAACAACAATAACACAGTGACAGTAAAGGGACCGAAAGGTGAACTAACTCGTACGTTTCATCCTGAAATGGAAATTAAAATTGAGGACAACGTCTTAACTGTAAGTCGTCCGTCTGATCATAAAGAACACCGTGCATTACATGGTACAACTCGTAGCTTGCTTGCAAACATGGTAGAAGGTGTTTCTAAAGGTTTCGAAAGAGGTTTAGAACTAATCGGTGTCGGTTACCGTGCTGCTAAATCTGGAAACAAACTTGTTCTTAACGTTGGATACTCTCACCCAGTTGAAATCGATCCTGAGGCTGGAGTTGAAATCGAAGTTCCATCTCAAACGAAAGTAGTCGTTAAAGGTATCGACAAAGAGCGTGTAGGAGCTATTGCTTCTAACATCCGCGCTGTCCGTTCTCCAGAGCCTTACAAAGGTAAAGGAATTCGTTACGAAGGTGAATTTGTTCGCCGTAAAGAAGGAAAAACTGGTAAGTAAGATCGCTTAAAGTGAAGAAAGGAGTGACTCGGATGATTACGAAAACTAGCAAAAACGCTACTCGTCTTAAAAGACATGCTCGTGTTCGTGCGAAACTTTCAGGAACTGCTGAAAGACCTCGCCTTAACGTTTTCCGTTCTAACAAGAACATTTACGCTCAAGTAATTGATGATGTTAACGGTGTAACACTTGTAAGTGCTTCTACTCTTGATAAAGAGTTAAATATCGAGAAAAGTTCTGACGCTGCAGCTGCTACTAAAGTTGGCGAACTTGTTGCAAAACGTGCTGTTGAAAAAGGAGTTTCTAACGTGGTATTTGACCGCGGAGGATACCTATATCATGGACGTGTAAAAGCTCTAGCTGAAGCTGCTCGTGAGGCTGGACTTAAATTTTAATAAAAGAAGGAGGGACACATCCGAATGAGTCGTATTGACCCAAGCAAATTAGAGTTAGAAGAACGCTTAGTTACGGTTAACCGCGTAGCGAAAGTTGTTAAAGGTGGACGTCGTTTCCGTTTTGCAGCTTTAGTTGTTGTCGGTGACAAAAACGGTCATGTAGGATTCGGTACTGGTAAAGCACAAGAAGTACCAGAAGCGATCCGCAAAGCTGTTGAAGATGCGAAAAAGAATTTAATTGAAGTACCAATGGTTGGAACTACAATTCCACATGAAATCATCGGTCGATTCGGTGCAGGAAACGTCTTAATGAAACCTGCTTCAGAAGGTACAGGAGTTATCGCTGGAGGCCCAGTGCGTGCGGTACTTGAGCTTGCTGGTCTAGCTGATATCCTTTCTAAATCTCTAGGTTCTAATACACCGATCAACATGATTCAGGCAACACTTCAAGGTTTAAGTGAACTTAAACGTGCTGAAGATGTGGCGAAGCTTCGTGGAAAATCTGTAGAAGACCTGTTAGGATAAGGAGGGAACAATAATGGCAAATAAAGTAGAAATTACCCTCAAACGCAGTGTTATCGGCCGCCCGGAAGATCAGGTTGTCACTGTTCGAACTCTTGGTCTTAAGAAAACAAACCAAACAGTCGTTCACGAAGACAATGCAGCGATCCGCGGTATGATTAACAAAGTGTCTCATTTAGTTTCTGTTAAAGAACAATAAAACATTTTTAATCGATAAGGAGGTGCCCAAATGAAACTTCATGAATTGAAGCCTTCAGAAGGTTCACGAAAAGTACGCAACCGTCTTGGTCGTGGTATTGGATCAGGAAACGGTAAAACTTCTGGTAAAGGTCATAAAGGTCAAAACGCTCGTTCTGGTGGCGGTGTACGCCCTGGATTCGAAGGTGGACAAATGCCTTTATTCCAACGCCTTCCAAAACGTGGTTTTACAAACATCAACCGTAAAGATTATGCGGTAATCAACTTAGACAGATTAAACAGTTTTGACGAAGGAACGGAAGTCACTCCTGAACTTCTTCTAGAGACTGGTACATTAAGCAAGTTAAAAGCAGGAGTTAAAATTCTTGGCAACGGTAAATTAGAGAAAAAATTAACTGTAAAAGCCAATAAATTCTCTGCTTCTGCGAAAGAAGCTATTGAAGCTGCTGGCGGTACAGCCGAGGTGATCTAACTTGTTTAAGACAATCTCCAATTTTATGCGCGTGAAAGATATACGGAATAAGATTATATTTACACTGTTAATGTTAGTCGTCTTTCGTATAGGTGCTTTCATCCCTGTGCCTAATGTGAACGCCGAAGTTCTCCAGGCACAGGATCAAATGAGCGTTTTCGGAATCCTCAACACGTTTGGGGGCGGGGCACTTTTCCAATTCTCCATTCTTGCAATGGGGATTATGCCGTATATCACCGCTTCGATCATCATCCAACTCTTGCAGATGGATGTTGTTCCGAAGTTTACTGAGTGGTCAAAGCAAGGAGAAGTGGGTCGACGAAAATTAGCACAATTCACTAGGTATTTTACAATTGTTCTAGGTTTTATCCAGGCGTTAGGAATGTCATATGGATTCAACAATATGGCAGGAGGCATGCTGATTGAAAACCCTGGTGTGTCAACGTACCTCTTAATTGCGGTCGTACTCACTGCGGGAACAGCATTTTTAATGTGGTTAGGTGAGCAGATTACAGCTCACGGTGTTGGTAACGGTATATCGATTATCATCTTTTCCGGTATCATCGCAGGTATCCCTCAAACATTAAATCAAGTGTACGCTCAACAGTTTGTAGGAGGAGATGGACAGCTGTTCATGCAAATCCTAAAAATTGCTTTGATTGTTGTTGCAATTCTTGTCATTGTCGTTGGCGTCATTTATATCCAAATGGCGGTAAGGAAAATTGCGATTCAATACTCAAAGGGAACTGGCCGTGCACAAATGTCTGGTAGTCAAGCAACGCACCTTCCATTGAAAGTGAATCCAGCAGGGGTGATTCCAGTCATCTTTGCCGTTTCTTTCATTATTACTCCGCAGACGATCGCATCGTTCTTCGGTACCAATAATGTCACAACTTGGATAACAAACAACTTTGACTATACTAAGCCAATCGGTATGACGATTTATGTAGCACTGATTGTTGCTTTCACATATTTTTATGCCTTTGTCCAAGTAAATCCTGAACAAATGGCTGAAAATCTGCAAAAGCAGGGTGGCTATATCCCGGGAGTTCGTCCAGGGAAAATGACTCAAGATAGAATTACGAGTATTTTGTACCGACTCACGTTTGTGGGTGCCATTTTCTTAGCCGTGATTTCAATACTTCCTATCTTTTTCATTCAATTCGCTGGATTACCTTCCGCTGCACAAATTGGCGGCACAAGTCTTCTCATTGTTGTAGGTGTTGCACTTGAAACAATGAAACAGCTTGAAAGCCAATTAGTGAAACGAAATTACCGTGGATTTATGAAATAAAACAGAGGGCTGGGCTCCTGCCCAACCTCTCTAAGTAAGGGGAAATCCGAGATGAACTTAGTCTTAATGGGGCTACCGGGTGCAGGCAAAGGCACTCAGGCAGAACGAATTGTTGATGAATATGGGATCCCTCATATCTCAACAGGAGATATGTTCCGTGCTGCTATGAAAGAGGAGACACAACTTGGACTCGAAGCAAAATCCTTTATCGATAAAGGAGAGCTTGTTCCTGATGAGGTCACAATCGGTATTGTGAGAGACAGACTTGGCAAGAATGATTGTGAACAAGGTTTTCTTCTGGACGGATTTCCGCGAACAGTCGCTCAAGCTGAAGCTTTAGAAGATATTCTAAAAGATCTTGGCAGAACGATTGATTATGTCATTAATATTAAAGTCGATAAAGATGCTTTGATGGAGCGTCTGACTGGCCGAAGAATTTGCAAAAATTGCGGAGCAACCTATCATTTAGTATTTAATCCACCTGCGAAAGAACATGTTTGTGACAAGTGTGGAGGCGAGCTTTATCAACGTGCAGATGATAATGCAGAAACCGTTTCGACTAGACTTGAAGTCAACCTGAAGCAGACTGAACCTTTACTGAACTTCTATTCAGAAAAAGGATATCTTGTAAACATTGATGGTGGTAAACACATTAACGATGTATACACAGATATCAAGGAACTGCTTGGAGGATTAAATAAATGATTATCTGTAAAACTCCTCGCGAGCTTGAGATTATGAGGGAAGCAGGACGCATTGTCGCACTGACTCATGAAGAGCTGAAGAAACACATAAAACCAGGTATTTCGACAAAAGAATTGGATCAAATTGCCGAACGTTTTATAACAAAGCAGGGTGCAATCCCATCTTTTAAAGGGTATAATGGTTTCCGCGGGAGCATTTGCGTTTCGGTGAATGAAGAACTCGTTCACGGTATTCCTGGTAAACGGGTTTTACGTGATGGAGACATCATTAGTATTGATATCGGCGCAAAGTTAAATGGCTATCATGGTGACTCTGCTTGGACTTATCCAGTTGGGGTAATCAGTGATGAGGACCGCAGACTACTGGAAGTCACAGAGGAATCTCTATATAAAGGCTTACAGGAAGCAAAGCCAGGCGAACGTCTGTCAAACATTTCCCATGCCATACAAACGTATGTTGAAGGTGAGAATTTCTCAGTTGTTAGAGAATATGTTGGACATGGGGTCGGGCAGGATCTTCACGAGGACCCTCAAATTCCTCATTATGGTCCGCCTAACAAAGGCCCACGGCTAAAACCTGGAATGGTGTTGGCCATCGAACCGATGGTGAACGCAGGCAGCCGATATGTGAAAACACTGGCTGATAACTGGACGGTTGTAACGGTTGATGGGAAAAAGTGTGCTCACTTCGAGCATACGATTGCGATTACAGATACAGGTTTTGATATACTGACTAAGATTTAGGTCTTCATTGAAGTCTAAAACGAAAGCCTTTCATGCCCAATCGGGTAGGTTGTCCGTATAGTCCAAGGAAAGAACAAGATCAGTATACAGTTGTTGTCATCGACATTCTCGTTGACTACCTTATACTTATCGCAGACGGAGAAAAGCGTAAATTTCATTCTCCTAAGAAAAAATATCAATCATTTAACCTTTTATGATTGCGTATCTCCGGAAGTTCAGAACAGTATATTCAAAACAGGTCGTGTGGTAGGTGGACATTGGAGATGGTCTCTTTTGGACATTTATCAGAGAGCAAGTTACTGATTTGAAGAAGGGAGAACACTTGAATGGCGAAAGACGATGTAATTGAAGTGGAAGGCACTGTAGCTGAAACTTTGCCAAACGCAATGTTCAAAGTTGAACTAGAGAATGGTCATACAGTTTTGGCGCATGTTTCAGGAAAAATCCGTATGCACTTCATTCGCATTTTACCTGGAGACAAAGTTACGGTAGAATTATCTCCATATGACTTAACTCGTGGTAGAATTACGTACCGTTACAAATAAAGCAACTCCGGAAGAAGGAGGTTGGAAACACATGAAAGTGAGACCATCTGTTAAACCTATCTGTGAAAAATGTAAAGTGATTCGCAGAAAAGGAAAAGTAATGGTGATCTGTGAAAACCCAAAACATAAACAAAAACAAGGCTAATAACAAGGAGGTGCCCAAATCATGGCTCGTATTGCTGGTGTAGATATTCCACGTGATAAGCGTGTTGTCATTTCTTTAACATATGTTTTTGGAATTGGTCGTACGACTGCTCAACAAGTCCTTAAAGAAGCTGGTGTTTCTGAAGACACTCGCGTTCGCGATCTAACTGAAGACGAACTTGGTAAAATCCGTGATATCATTGACAAACTTAAAGTAGAAGGTGACCTTCGTCGTGAAGTTTCACTTAACATTAAGCGTCTAATTGAAATCGGAAGCTACCGCGGAATCCGTCATCGTAGAGGACTTCCTGTTCGTGGACAAAACACAAAAAACAATGCGCGTACTCGTAAAGGTCCGCGTCGTACTGTAGCTAACAAGAAAAAATAAGTAAAGGAGGTAGTTAAAGAATGGCTGCTGCTCGTAAATCAAATACGCGTAAACGTCGCGTAAAAAAGAATATTGAAGCTGGAATCGCTCATATCCGTTCCACTTTCAACAACACGATTGTAACAATTACTGATGTTCATGGAAACGCACTTTCTTGGTCAAGTGCTGGTGCATTAGGTTTCAGAGGTTCTCGTAAATCGACTCCTTTTGCTGCACAAATGGCTGCTGAAACTGCTGCTAAAGGTTCTATCGAACATGGTCTTAAAACACTAGAAGTAACTGTTAAGGGTCCTGGTTCTGGTCGTGAAGCTGCAATTCGTGCGCTTCAAGCTGCAGGTCTAGAAGTTACTGCAATCAGAGACGTAACTCCAGTTCCTCATAACGGATGCCGTCCACCAAAACGTCGCCGCGTGTAATTTGTTTGTATAGATTTTGTGTCCCTGTCAATAATGGGTTATGATACAGTTATTTATGAGACGAATACACGACTCGTTGCCTGAGCACATACGGGACTAAACAATGAGGAATTTCGGATGGAATCTCATATGATTCTATTCGAGGTTTCGACGTTTTGAAGGAGGGTTTTATTAGATGATCGAAATTGAAAAACCAAAAATCGAAACGGTTGAAATCAGCGACGATGCCAAGTATGGCAAGTTTGTCGTAGAGCCACTTGAGCGTGGATATGGTACCACTTTAGGGAACTCCCTTCGTCGTATCCTTTTATCCTCACTTCCTGGTGCAGCTGTAACATCGATCCAGATAGATGGTGTCTTACACGAATTCTCAACGATCGAAGGCGTGGTTGAAGATGTTACAACGATTATCTTAAACATTAAAAAGCTTGCACTCAAAATCTACTCTGAAGAAGAGAAGACGCTTGAAATTGATGTACAAGATGAAGGTACTGTAACAGCTGCTGATATTACACACGACAGCGATATTGAAATCTTAAATCCAGATCTTCACATCGCAACTCTTGGCAAGAATGGGAGCTTCCGAGTTCGCCTAACTGCACAAAGAGGTCGCGGGTATGATCCTGCTGATGCAAACAAAAGAGACGATCAACCAATCGGTGTGATTCCGATTGACTCAATCTATACACCTGTATCTCGTGTAACTTATCAAGTGGAGAATACCCGTGTTGGGCAAATCACAAACTATGATAAACTAACACTAGATGTGTGGACTGATGGAAGCACAGGACCGAAAGAAGCGATCGCTCTAGGTTCTAAGATTTTAACTGAACATCTTAATATTTTCGTTGGTTTAACTGACGAAGCTCAGCATGCGGAAATCATGGTTGAAAAAGAAGAAGATCAAAAAGAAAAAGTGCTTGAAATGACAATTGAAGAGCTTGATCTTTCTGTTCGTTCTTACAACTGTTTGAAGCGTGCGGGTATTAACACGGTTCAAGAGCTTGCTAACAAGACGGAAGAGGATATGATGAAAGTTCGTAACCTTGGACGTAAATCTCTTGAAGAAGTGAAAGCGAAACTAGAAGAACTTGGACTGGGTCTTCGTAAAGACGATTGACTAGTTTCATTGTGAACTAGGATTTTCGTGTGTTTTTTATTCATACAGCATCTCTAATTAAGGAGGGGACATCACATGGCATACAGAAAGCTAGGACGCACTAGTGCACAACGTAAAGCAATGCTTCGTGACCTAACGACTGATTTGATCATCAACGAACGCATCGAAACAACTGAAACACGTGCGAAAGAACTTCGCTCTGTTGTTGAAAAAATGATCACACTTGGCAAACGCGGAGATCTTCACGCTCGCCGTCAAGCTGCATCATACATTCGTAATGAAGTAGCTAATGTTGAAACGAACCAAGATGCACTTCAAAAATTGTTCGCTGACGTTGCAACTCGCTACGAAGATCGCCAAGGTGGATACACTCGTATCATGAAGCTTGGACCTCGTCGCGGCGATGGCGCACCAATGGCTGTCATTGAATTAGTTTAATCACATATCGTGTATCTAAGAAAGGGCGGGACAGTTCATGACTGGATCTATGCCCTTTTTTAGATACTACGGCTTTTTAGAATAAGCAAAGAAGAGATTGAGCTGAGAGGAGGTCCGGTAGAGATGGGAAAGAGATTAATTGATGTAAAGGACATTGTATTTCGTTATCACCAAGAGGCGGACAAGCCCGCTTTAGATCAAGTGTCACTGCATGTGAATCAAAATGAATGGCTCGCCATTGTTGGACATAATGGTTCAGGTAAGTCCACACTTGCCCGTGTACTGAATGGGCTCATTTTACCGGATGCTGGAACGGTCAAGGTGGGTGAGATTGAGCTCAAAGAAGAGAGTGTCTGGGCTATTCGTAAAAAGGTCGGCATGGTCTTTCAAAACCCAGATAACCAATTCGTTGGCTCTACGGTTCGTGATGATGTGGCTTTTGGTTTAGAAAACAACGGGGTTGAGCGGGAATTGATGATAGAACGTGTAGATTGGGCTGTCAAACAGGTCAATATGCAAGAGTTTCTTGATCAAGAGCCGCACCATCTATCAGGCGGGCAAAAGCAGAGAGTCGCCATTGCAGGTGTACTTGCCGCAAGCCCTGACATCATGATCTTGGATGAAGCAACATCCATGCTTGATCCAATTGGCCGTGAAGAAGTATTGGAAACCGTCCGACTGCTAAAGGAGCAAGGGACTGTCACGGTCATATCCATTACACATGATTTAGACGAAGCTGCGAAGGCAGATAGAGTCATTGTCATGAATGGTGGACAGAAATTTGCCGAAGGAACACCAGAGGAAGTATTTGAACTAGATGAACAATTGGTTCAAATTGGACTTGATCTGCCATTTTCCTATCGATTGAGCAAGCAATTGAAACAGCAAGGCGTGCCAGTAACAAATGCCCATTTGACACAAGAAGGATTGGTGAAAGAGCTATGGACATTACGATCAAAGAATTAGAGCATCGTTATCAAATGAAAACGCCGTTTGAGCGTCTCGCTTTGTATGATGTCAATGCCTCCATCAAAGAGGGCAGTTATGTCGCTGTCATTGGTCATACAGGCTCTGGCAAGTCCACATTGCTGCAACACTTAAATGGGCTGCTCAAACCGACGAAAGGGAGTATTGCGCTTGGAGATGTGGTCTTACAAGCGAACAAAAAGCAGAAAGATTTGAAACCCCTTCGCAAAAAAGTAGGCATTGTTTTTCAATTTCCTGAGCATCAGCTATTTGAAGAAACCATTCTCAAGGATATATGCTTTGGTCCTATGAATTTCGGCGTTCCTGAGGAGAAGGCAATAGCCAAGGCGAAAGAGATGCTGAAGCTAGTTGGTTTATCTGAATCCTTATTATCTCGCTCACCTTTTGAACTCAGCGGTGGCCAAATGAGGCGCGTGGCAATTGCAGGTGTACTAGCGATGGAGCCGGAAGTGCTTGTCCTCGATGAACCGACTGCGGGATTAGATCCACGCGGGCGTAAAGAAATCATGGACATGTTTTATGACCTTCATCAAAAAGCGAACCTCACGACGATTCTTGTGACACATAGTATGGAGGATGCAGCCCATTATGCGGATCAAATGATTGTGATGCATAAAGGAACAGTGAAGGCGACAGGCACGCCGAGAGAATTGTTTGCCAATCGTACAGACATGTCCTCTTTTGGCCTCGACCTTCCAGAAACGATTAAGTTCCAGCAGGCTGTAGAAGAAAAGCTAGGTGTCACGTTTCCGAAGCCACTTTTGACCATGGAGGAAATGGCGGAAGCCGTAACAGCTCTTTTTCAGGAGGAAACGACATCATGATGGATAGTATGATTATCGGCAAATATGTGCCAGGTTCATCCTTTGTCCATCGTCTCGATCCAAGGACAAAGCTGTTATCAATTTTCTTTTTCGTCTTTATTGTCTTTTTTGCCAATAACTATATCACTTACGGACTTTTAGGGGTGTTTACACTCCTTGTCGTCATGGTCTCACAGGTGCCGCTTTACTTTATACTCAAGGGAATGAAGCCGATCCTATGGATTGTCCTGTTCACCTTTATTCTGCATATCTTTATGACAAAGGATGGCGCCTTGCTATTCCACTTTGGCTTTATCAATATTTATGAAGGTGGTTTAAAGCAGGGGGTCTTCATTTCACTGCGTTTTGTGTATCTCATCATGATGACGACACTTCTCACGTTAACCACAACGCCAATTGAAGTGACGGATGGCATGGAAAAACTGCTACATCCATTCCGTAAGATCAAACTGCCTGTTCATGAGCTTGCTCTTATGATGTCAATCTCTCTTCGTTTTATTCCGACTTTACTAGAAGAGACAGACAAAATCATGAAAGCACAAATGGCGAGAGGTGTAGATTTCACAAGCGGACCTCTGAAGGATCGTATGAAAGCAATCGTCCCTTTGCTTGTCCCGCTTTTTGTCAGTGCGTTTAAGCGTGCAGAGGAACTAGCAACTGCGATGGAAGCGAGAGGCTACCGAGGAGGAGAAGGACGCACGAAATACCGTCAGCTTGTCTGGGGGATGAAAGACACGTGTACGTTGCTTCTATTCATCCTGTTAACGGTCCTCCTTGTGCTTCTTAGAAATTAGGTGATTCCTAGATGAAGGTAAAATGTACTGTATCGTACGATGGAACTCATTTCAAAGGCTATCAAGTTCAGCCAGGACAGCGAACGGTTCAGACAGAGCTAGAGTCAGCCCTTGCCAAAATGCATAAACAGGATGAGCTGATTCCGGTTGTGGCTTCTGGTCGGACTGACAGTGGTGTTCATGCAAAGGGACAGGTCATCCATTTCGATACCCCGATAACGATTCCGATGGAAAGGTGGCCCTTTGCCCTGAACAGCTTGCTACCTGGTGATATCCGGATTCTAAAGGCTGAGGAAGTGGACGAGTCGTTTCATGCAAGATTTAGTGTCACATCGAAGGAGTACCGCTATAGGGTCTCAACCGAAACACACCAAAACGTGTTCAAGAGACAATACGCTTGCCACTACCCTTACCCACTGGATATAGAAAAAATGAAAGAAGCAGCTGATCAGCTGATCGGCACACATGACTTCACGAGCTTTTGTGCGGCCAATACAGAGGTTCAGGACAAGGTGAGGGATATTTATACCCTTGAGTGGGAAAACGTGTCAGACGGTCTTGAAATGCGTGTGAGAGGTAATGGCTTTTTATACAACATGGTGAGAATCATCGCTGGAACGTTACTCGAAGTAGGGTCTGGTAAATTTACCCCTGAGGATGTCAAAATCATGCTTGCCGCCCGAAATCGCGAAGCGGCAGGCAAGACTGCGCCTAGTCACGGACTGCACTTGTGGGAAGTTTTCTATGACAACTAAACCAGGTGTAACATGTTCTTGACACATGAAGCAGAAAGTTATAAGATATCATATGGTATGTATTTCAACCCCACAAATAAGCCCCGGAAACTTATTGTGTTTTGAAATAGAACGTAGCATTTGATTCAAGAAAATCATTGATTTATTTAGGAGGGAAACTCATGCGTACAACACCAATGGCAAACGCAAGCACGATTGAGCGCAAATGGCTAGTTGTTGATGCGGCAGGTAAGACTCTAGGTCGTCTTTCCACTGAAGTAGCATCACTTTTGCGCGGTAAGCACAAACCAACTTATACACCTCACGTTGATACAGGTGATCACGTCATCATCCTCAATGCTGAGAAAATCGAATTAACTGGTAATAAATTAGCAGACAAAATTTACTACCGTCACACAAATCACCCAGGTGGTTTGAAACAAAGAACGGCTCTTGAGATGCGTACAAACTACCCTGAAAAAATGTTGGAGCTTGCTATCAAAGGTATGCTTCCAAAGGGTCCTTTAGGCCGTCAAATGTTCAAAAAATTAAATGTGTACCGTGGTTCTGAGCATCCACATCAAGCACAACAACCTGAAGTTTACGAACTTCGCGGTTAATTACAAGGGAGGTTAACAATTTGGCACAGGTTCAATATTACGGTACAGGTCGTCGTAAAAGTTCTGTAGCGCGCGTTCGCTTAGTTCCAGGTGAAGGCCGTATCGTCGTTAATAATCGTGAAATTACTGAATACATTCCATTCGCTGCTTTAATCGAAGACGTGAAACAGCCTTTGAACATCACAGAAACAGCTAACAGCTACGATGTTCTTGTAACTGTTCACGGTGGTGGATTCTCTGGTCAAGCTGGAGCAATTCGTCACGGTATCTCTCGTGCTCTTCTAGAAGTAGATCCTGAGTACCGTACATCACTTAAACGTGCTGGACTTCTTACTCGTGACCCTCGTATGAAAGAGCGTAAGAAATACGGTCTTAAAGGCGCACGTAGAGCTCCTCAGTTCTCGAAGCGTTAATCGATTTTATTTTGTATGGACGTTATACAAAGGTTTGTTACTGACAAACCTTATAACAAAAGCATCAGCATTTTTGCTGGTGCTTTTTTATTTTTTTAAACCGATAAATGTCTTTTTACTATCGAGTTCTGTAATAAACCCTCCAACGCAAAACAATACACATCAATTTGTTAATGAACCATTTTGCATTTTGTGGATACCAAGATGTTTCATCAGAAGGAAAGCCCTTTACAAGATGAAAGTTTTGACTTTATCATTGGAATATTATGTAGGTGTAGAGGTCATGTCTTATAAAGGCAGAAGAGTTAAATAAGCAGGGGGAGTATGCAATGACAAAAGGGTTTATTCACCATATCGAAATATATGTATCGGATTTAAAAAGGACAAAAAAGTTTTGGGGTTGGTTCCTTGAAGAATCAGAATACACATCTTTTCAAGAATGGGATAAAGGGCAAAGTTGGAAAATAGATGATACATATATTGTATTTGTTCAAGCGGAAGACAGATTTTTAGATATCCCCTATCATAGATCTCGTGTCGGTCTTAATCATTTGGCATTTCATGCAAGTTCACGTAAACACGTAGATGAAATGACAAATAAATTGATTCAAAGAGGAATAAGAATTCTTTATCCAGAACGTCATCCCTTTGCTGGGGGAGAGACTCATTATGCGGTATATTTTGAAGATCCAGATAGAATAAAAGTAGAACTTGTAGCACCTGAGACTTAACCGATTTTAAGTGGTAAGGATGCTTTCAATAGGAGAAAGCATCAGTATTGCACTGGTGCTTTTTTATTTTGCCTTAATTCTAGTCTAGGTGAAAAGGAGGATTTGAGACCCGCATCGGAGTGGAAGTGTATTTCTAGCATGGTCAAAAAGATTCCCCACCCTTTAATTTGAAATATTTGATATATTTAGTGTGTGAATCATCTGTTTACTAGGAGAGGAAAATATGTTGCTCAAAATTGGTCTAGCTGTCATAGGTGCCGTTATTCTTTACGTAGTGGTTGATGTCATCTTGTATAAAAGAAATATGAAGAAAACCAAGGAAGACCTTTTGACTTTTGTTCAAAAAAACAAAGAGTACGTGTCTGTCACAATCATTGAAAATGAAGATGTTGTGTTAGAGTGGAATGCACATCAGGAGACACCGCTTGCGAGTACAGTGAAATTACCTATATTATTTCATTTTGTCAAAGCTGCTTCCGTAGGTGAGATCAAGTTAGATGAGAAGGTGGCGTTAACTGAATTAGAGCGATTTTATATTGATCGAACTGACGGGGGTGCCCATAAGTCCTGGTTGGAGGTCAATAAACTTTCAGGAAATGCGACGATGTTGGATATAGCAAAAGGGATGATGCAATTCAGCTCGAATGCTTGTACGGATTATTTGATCGAACGTCTGGGTTTGGAAAAAATCAATGCTCGTATACAACAAGCAGGTATGACAAAGCATGGTGAACTCATGCCAATTACGCCAACTCTCTTATGGTCAGCCTACATATCTGATCATCGCCGAGATGCATTGAAGAAAATGAAGGATGTTTCTGATGTGCAATTCCGAACGCTGATGAATGAGATCTTCGATATCATGAAAAATGATCCCGAGCGAAAAATGACTTTAGAAAATAAGATGAAGAAAAAGAACTTATTAAGTTATGCAATTCAATCATGTTTAACACAAAAATTGACGCAGTCAACGACTGATCAATATGCCCATTTTATGAAACGGTTACATGATGAGTTGTTAACACCTGAAGAAAAAAGTCTTTTTAGTCAAATTGTGTTGGGGCAAACAATGATGACTGAATCTGATCAATACGTTTGGTATAAAGGAGGGGCGACCCAGTTTGTCTTGACGTCCGCTTTATATCGGAAAACGGATAATGGGTCTATGTCCATTTCATTTTTTATCAATGATCCAAAAGCAAAGTATACTTATTGGATCGAGAACATTTTCAATGAGTTTGTCGTGACCTTATCAATAGACCAAAGTTTTCGTAAACGATTGGAACAGGCTTTAACATAATCATGAAAAAACAGAGGGATCACTACCCTCTGTTTTTTTAGTTCTTTATCGGAAATGCTTTGAGTATTATTTGGCGTTTCTCCTTAGATTTGACTACACCATTGACAAGTTCCTTATCCCAAAGTGCTGGATTGTCTCTATAATCCTTAAATGAATGAGGCAGTTTCTGTTCTAGTTTCTTTCTCTCAAATGTAACGGAAGGCTTGTCGTTAGAGTTCATCTTGAGTGTCACTTGCTCTACGTTATCGATAAGAATAAAAAGTGCCAATGCATTATATAAGTAGTTTTTCTCAATGGTGTCCTTTTCATCGAACCAAAATGAATCAAATTGTTCTTTTGTATAAGTGGTATTTTCCTTCACGCCATATGTCACTTTTAGCGCTTTTTCATCTGCGATTTCATACTCACGAATCACGTTACCTGGGAGATCTGATAAAATAGCGCCGATTGCTGAGTTGTCACCAATATAAGAATTTTTGTGCTTAGAAAGTTGTTTTAAGGATATGTCTTCTATTCCTTTAATGTCGCTCTCTTTCTCACTAGCTTGACTACTACAAGCGGATAGAATGACTGTCATTAGTAGTAGGATGTACATCCACTTTTTCATTTACTTTGCCCCTTTATCTTTTTTTCTATATAAAAATCCATATTATCACAAGATCCCATCTTCCCACAAGATCCCATCTTCCCCACTTATTTCATTATTTCCATTTACTGAACTGCATCATTTCTTTAAAGAAACGAACAATACAAAGAAAAAAGGGGTTCAGTTTATGGCAGAAGTGCTTTCATTTTATCAATTGAAAACAAAACGAGATGTCACGCTTGAAAAGAAGCTTTTGCGTACATTGTCTCTTCAAAAAGTGACGGTCGCTTCGGATAAATTCACGAAGAAGCTCTTTCCGTTTGCGGATGATCCAGCTGGTATTATGAGTGATGGCTGTATCGATTTTGCAATTGAGGCTTTTTTAGCTGGGGGGAGATACGGTGAGTCGAGGAAGTATGGTGAATCGTTTCATGATTTGAAGAAGAGATCATTCTATGAGGAAGACAAGCTGATTGAAGAGATGACAGGATGCTTACAGTCTTGGGGGAATATGTTTCGTATGGAGCAAAAGACTTCATTTCTATATCCGTTTGCCAAAGATTTTCTAAGTATGTGGTGGCAGGAAGGCTATCGCGAGTCAGAAAAAAGACATAAGCTTCGGTTGCACTGAGCATATTTCAATCCCTTGTCCCATATCTTTAAAATAATGGTGTATGGGAGGGACAGGGATGAAAAGAAAACTGAAGTGGACAGGATTTTTGATAGGGTTTATTGTCCTCTTATTTTTATTTAGGTTTCAGTTTTTAAATGATGATTCTTGGAAATCATGGAATTTGCCTCTAAGTGGGAAGATCATCTATTTAGATCCGGGTCACGGTGGCCCAGATGGCGGAGCGGTAGGGGGCGAGCTTCTGGAAAAAGAGATTGCTTTGCATGTGTCCATGAAGATACGTGACTATTTGCAGGAACAGGGAGCGCTTGTTCTCATGACCCGAGAAGACGATTCTGATCTATCATCAAAGAATACAAAGGGCTATGCTCGGAAGAAAGCGGAAGATCTGAGAAATCGGGTGAAAGTAATCAATGAGTCACAAGCGGATCTTTATTTAAGTATTCATTTAAATGCCATCCCATCGAATAAGTGGAGCGGCGCGCAAACATTTTTTTATGGAAAATATGAAGAAAATGAAAAGGCAGCGAAGTTCATTCAAGATGAATTGCGTAATAATCTAGAAAACACAGATCGAAAGGCAAAGCGGATCAATGGCATTTACTTAATGCAAAATGTCACAAAGCCAGGAGTTCTTGTGGAAGTTGGTTTCCTCTCCAATCCGAAAGAGGCAGGACAACTTGCAACACCCAAATATCAGGATCAAATTGCCGCCTCCATTTATAAAGGAATCTTGAGGTATTTAACTGAACAAAAAGAGCCGCCTGAATAAGGGGCTCTTTCCATTTGATCGAGGGTAAACAGGACAAACATTGTAAGGATATGTATGATATACTTGAATTGTAAACGAATTCAATAAAGGGTGAGGTTCTGCTATGATCGGACAAGATGATGTGAGAAAACTAGTTGGGAAGATGGACGAACCTTTCCTTCATATACCGCTTGGTGAGCTAGATGCCATCAAAGAAATCAGTCTAAAGCCTGAAAAAGAACATGTCAGCTTAAAGGTAGCCATCGCCAAAACAGGCACTGCTGAGCAGATGAAGCTTCAGCAAGAAATTGTACAAGCCTTGAAATCAGCAGGTGCTCAAACAGTAGGACTTCGCTTTGAGGAACTGCCTCAAGAGACGCTTGAAAAAATGATGCCATCTCAAAATGAGGAAGAAAACCTACTCAACTCCAAAAATCCGCCCGTTTTCTTAGCGATTGCGAGTGGAAAGGGTGGCGTTGGAAAATCGACTGTTTCCGTCAACCTTGCTGTGGCACTTGCTCGTCTAGGGAAAAAGGTCGGGCTAGTTGATGCAGATATTTATGGCTTTAGTGTACCAGATATGATGGGAATCACCGTCAGACCGACAGTTAAAGGGGAAAAGATTATACCTGTAGAGCGCTTTGGGGTCAAAGTGATTTCAATGGGCTTTTTTGTTGAAGAAAATGCACCGGTTATTTGGAGAGGACCGATGCTTGGTAAAATGTTAAATAATTTCTTCCATGAAGTCGAGTGGGGGGAATTAGATTACTTATTATTAGATCTTCCGCCTGGAACGGGTGATGTAGCACTTGATATCCATACAATGCTCCCAAGCTGTAAGGAGATTATTGTCACAACGCCGCATCCAACGGCTGCCTTTGTTGCTGCACGAGCTGGGGCGATGGCACTTCAAACAGATCATGAAGTGCTTGGGGTGGTCGAGAATATGAGCTATTACGAAAGTAAAAAAACGGGTGAAAGGGAATATGTCTTTGGTAAAGGTGGCGGTGAGAAGCTGGCAGAAGAGCTACGCGTCTCTGTCCTTGGCCAAATCCCTTTAAGGCAACCTGATTGGAATGAAGAAGACTTCGCTCCATCTGTTTATGATGCAAGTCATCCAACAGGTGAGGTCTATCAACGAATTGCTAATAGGGTCATTGAACAATTAGCCGTAAAAGCATAATGAAAGCCCGAGTGGATGACGTGCCACTCGGGTGATTTTAACTGCCGCTTCCTTGATCCTGTGAACCGGAGCCGGAATCACTGCTGCTTTCAGTTGCTGCCTTTTTCAGCTCATCTTCAAATTTCTTTTTATAAAGAGGGCTGCTTAACGTTTCCGTAATGACTTTTTCTAAATGCTTTCTGAACTCTTTGCTTTTGGCGAGTTCACCATATTTCTTTTCCATCTCAGGATCTTTCAGGACATCCATCATCATCTGTTGATAATCAGGATCCTTCATTAACTGCTTTAACATCTTTTCATGTTGCTGTTGCATGGATTTTGCAAACGTCTCGGCAAATTTAGAATCCTCAAAGACCTTCTTCCAGAACTCTTTGCCTTTATCAGAAGTCAGTGTTTTCTCAATGGTTTTTTTCACAGTTTGTTCATCCATTACCAAAGCTTCATTCATCGCCTCGTCATTTAATAACTGTTGAATGGCCTTTTTACCGTCATCTGTCTTTAAAATATCGACGACCATTTTCTTTGTTTCGTCATAGTCCATATTAGATGAGGATTGGGTTTTGGGAGCACAAGCTGTTAGAGATAAAAGGAGAAAACAGCTCATTATACGCAAGATGCCTTTTGACATACTGTGGCTCCTTTCGATACATGTCTTACTTTTAATATGAATGTTTCGCGTGAATTTATACATAACAAAAATAGGGGTTGGATCAATTCAATGAAAAGTCGGGATGTAGTTCGCTTTTTCTTCTCTGTGCTAGCTGTTGGAGCGGTGATTACAAGTGTAGTTGGCTTTGCGCTGGAGTGGGGGAAGTATCAGAAGCTTTTTGTATCATTTGACATTCTAGAGATTGCATCTGTGTTATTTTGGTTTATTGGTGTGGGGATGATCTTTAGTGTCATCAGTCAAATGGGTTTCGTGGTCTTTTTGACCGTGCACCGGTTTGCACTGGAAATCTTTCGATCGCATTCTCTATGGAATAGCATTCAGCTGTTTCTTGTCGTTTTTGTTCTATTTGATTTAGCTTATTTACGCTTTTTGTTTTTTGGGGAAAATGAATCGTTCTTTCCATACTTATGGCTGCCTGTCTTTATCGGTTTGTTTGCATGGGTCGTGGCTTACTTGAAACAGCAACAGTCCTCTAAGAATACATTTATCTCAGCATTGTTTCTCATGGTCGTCATTACGTCCTTAGAGTGGTTCCCTGCGTTGAGAGTCAATGAAGAGGACTGGTTGTACTTAATGCTTTTCCCGTTATTAGGGTGTAATGCTTTTCAGCTACTAGCTATGCCGCGTTTTTCTAAATCGAAAGCTAAAGCTACTTAACTTCAGTTGATCGTGTATTTGTGTGTGAGATAAGCTCACCAACCGTAACATTTTTCAAATTATCATCTTTTAGGTGTTTCAAAATTGCAGGTAAAGCCTGAGCAGTTTGGGTCGCTGAATCTGAGGCATGCAGCAGAACAATGTCGCCGCCTTTCATTCGATCATTGACATTATGGACAATCTGATCGATGCCTGGATTCAGCCAATCCTGTGAGTTGATGCTATAGTGTACAACCGTATAGCCGTATTGTGTTGCAACTTTCAATACAGTTTCATTAAATTGCCCAGTTGGCGCTCTTAATAGTTGAACATCGTCTAGCCCGAGCTTTTGAAATGTATTTTGCGCTCTAACAAGATCGCGCTTCAATTCGCTTACTTCAAGCTGGCTGTAATTTTTATACGCATAGCCAAGGCTGCCGATTTGATGTCCATCCTTTTTAATTCGTTTCACGATATCCGGATGACGCTCAGCCCAAGAAGCAGAAAGAAAGAAAGTGGCGTTCTTTATATCGTAGTCTTGAAGGACATTTAGAATAGGAATGGCCTTCTCATCTCCCCAGCCAATGTTAAATGTAAGAGAAACGTGTTTCGCTGAAGTTTCTCCTTTATAAATCGCTCGAGGTCCATTTTCTGTTTTAAATACAGACAGTGGGGGTGCCTTTTGTACATAAAAGAAGGTGGCAGCTGCTAGGGCTGCTACAAGGATCATGACAATTTGCTTCAAGCGTTTAACAGGCAACACATAAAATCGACTCAATTCAAACACTCCTGCCTTGTCCTAGATTGTTAGTTGATTGTATGCAGGACAAGGATTACACATGCACAATAAAACTATTTTAAAAAAAGTTTTGAAAAGGCGTTGACCAATAGAAAGTTTTCGTGGTATATTATTAATCGTCGCTGACACACAGTGACAAACACAAAACGCTTCGGGAAATAAACTTTAAAAAAGTTATTGACATAAGATGAAGCGAAATGTTATATTATTAAAGCCGCTAAGAACGGCGGACATGATCTTTGAAAACTAAACAAGACAAAACGTACCTGTTAATTCGAGATTTTATAAAAAAATCCTATGAAACATCATAGGTAGTCAGTCAAACTGACGAAAAACGAAACTTCGGTTTTGTTCTTTTTCGGAGAGTTTGATCCTGGCTCAGGACGAACGCTGGCGGCGTGCCTAATACATGCA
>MKZN01000019.1 GCA_001938995.1 Bacillus pumilus
GACTAATTGATCTAGCAATACAAATTCGGCTTCGTGCTGAGAAGAATGTCTAGTGTGGAACATGAGAAAAACACCTTCCTTTAGTGGGCTTTTCTCTATTATAAAATGAGGAGATGTAAATTTTAAGGAAAAAAATAAAGCTGTCGAGATTTTCTCGACAGCCTGAGCACCTCTATGATAGAGGTGCTTTTTTTATAACCGGAATACATGAATACTAATCAAATGACCAGTCACAGGGTGAAAATAAATTTCTGCATGAGCTGCAAAAGGAGCGGAACCATCCTTAACTGTTACACGAAACACATCTTTTGTCTGTTCCTTATTGACTTGTGTACGTCCAATATAATGATAATCGTTTAAGGCTGCACCATCATATTCCTCTTGTAATGCGGTATAAGCAAGTCTTTCCCAATTTTCAACAGGCTGTATGGCTGCTTTAGAACCAGGATGAACGATGAGACTGCTTAGCACAAACACACTTATGACTAAAAACATCCACCACTTCGGCTGCATGATTTGATTGAACTCACTTTCATATGATTTTGATTAGGTTTTGCAAAACGGTCTTCTTTCATACATCTTCAATTTATTCAGCCTATAATTCCCGGTACGCTATTCATGCGGTCACCAACATTTCCCCTGAGAAAGTCGATATGATCCGAGCAAACTAAAGAGGACTTCTCAAGGGAAAGGAGAAGGTTTCATGAATGTCGCGGATTATGATAAAGCACTTTATTATACGCATCGTTCGCAATGGGATAACTTACTGATTCTAATGGTACGTACGCGAGATGATTTGCTCTCCAAACGTATTGAGCATTTCCTACATGCGTATCAATTTAATCGAAACGATGCAGATGTTGAAAAATGTTTATATGGGCTCCTACAGTATATTGATCATGCTTCAGAGGCTGCTTTATCTGAAGTTCAATCCGAACCGGTTTACACATAAAAAAGGCTGATTTTCAGCCTTTTTACATAAACTTCACAGCAATTCTTTTGGTTGATTTTTTTGATAATCCACGGCATAAAGAGCTGCTTGTGTTCGATCTGCTACCTCTAATTTCGATAATAAGTGGGAGACGTGCGTTTTGACTGTTTTTTCAGAAATGAAAAGCGATGACGCAATTTCTTTGTTGCTTTTGCCCTTTGCAATTTCAAATAGCACATCTCGCTCTCGATTCGTCAGCTCATTCATACGTTCCCACTTCGGCTCATGTGGTTCTGTCAGATGTTGCACAAGAAAAGACGTGATATGACCATCTAACTGATAGGTACCTTTTTGCACATCAATCATGGTGGTGAGCAGTTTGTCTGGAGCCACATCTTTTAGCTCATATGCCTTTGCTCCAGCTTGAATGGCTGGAATGACATAATCTTTGTCCGCATAGCTTGTCAGGATCACAATGCGGATGTGAGGCATTTCCTTCATTATTTGTTTTGTTGCTTCAATGCCATTCATAACGGGCATGGATAAGTCCATTAACACAATATCAGGTTGCGTTTGTCTGACAACTTCGAGTGCCTCTTCTCCATTCGATGCCTCACCAACAATCTCCACATGAGGCTGCGTTTGCAAGAAAAAAACGAGTCCTTTTCTCACTATATGATGGTCATCCGCAATGACTACTCTCATGAAGAACCCTTCCTTTCATATGGTACTTGCACATGAATCGTGGTACCTTGATTCAGCTTAGATTCGATACAAAATGTGCCACCTGCTCTTTGTATACGGTCAGCCATTCCTTTTAAACCAAGAGAAGGTAGGTTCATTTGCTCGTCATACTGAAATCCTTTACCGTGGTCTATGATTTTCATATCAATCGTGTTTACAAATGGTTCAATTTTGACTTCGACCTCTTGAATATCTGCATGTTTTTTACAATTATTCAAGGCCTCTTGGCATACACGAAACAAGATTTCATGATGACGATGATCCTTTTCCATACAGCCTGATACAGACAATGTACAAGTCAGCCCTAAAAGCTGTGCATACTCCTCAATCGCCGTGGTGAATCCTTTCTCAAGCCCTCTTGGTCTCATCTGCCAAATGAGTGATCTCATTTCAATTAGTGCATCTTGTGACAAATGTTGTATAAAATCAATCATTTCTCCAAGTTGTTGATCTCTTGTCATTTGACGCGCCGCTTTTGCAGTGAGACTCACCGAAAACAACATTTGGTTCACAGAGTCGTGTAGGTCCTGTGCCAGCCTGTTTCTTTCTTCCAGCAATGCATGCTGTTGTTCATTTTGAACAAGCTTCATGCGCTGAATGGCCGTGCCAATTTGTAGCGCTATACTTTCAAGCAAGTTCAGCTCTTCTTGGGTAAATGTGATTTTTCCTAATGCAGCCACATTTAATAAGCCGAACGTACGCTTACTTGCTTTTAGCGGAACGGTCGCATGATGTGAAATGCCTTCTGTATCCCCTCGTTTTTGTTTTATAGCGGTTTCAATCCGTTTACAGTTGATAATATTGGTGGCCGATTGAAGAGATCCTTTGTTATACCGATTAATACAATAGCAATCGTTCTGACACATCAATTGTTTTTGATGCTTCGCTAGTGCTTCAGGTAATGACACTTCTGCCATCAATTCATACGAGCCATCATCTTCTATAAAATATATCCATGCTGTTTGAAAACCTGTGACATCTATCAGCATCTGGAGCACTTCATGAAGCGTGTCTTTTATTTCCGTGCCTTCATTTAGCTTCTCGGCAATTTCCTTTAACGTTTTTAACGTATGGACTTTCTCTTGATATTCTCCCATGATACATCCCCCGCTTATGCCGTCTCCTCTTAGTGATTACGTTGATTATATCATGCGGTGCACATTGGTTTCTTTCTCGAAAAGGATGATTTCCCCTCATTCTTTTGGATGAGAAAAAGCCATCATACAGATGATGGCTTTCCAATATCATGATGATTTGGTTGTCTCTTCCACAATCTCGTCAACGACTTTCATCACTTCTTCTGACAGATGTTTCAGCTTTTCTTCACTATCTGTTAAAGATGTGCCCTTCACAGCAATATAAAACTTCACTTTGGGCTCAGTACCAGAAGGTCTTAAGCAAAACCATGAACCATCTTCAAGAAAATATTTCAGCACATTCGAAGCCGGTAGCTGAATGTCTTCATCTTTTGATTCTGTCACAAGGTGTCTTTTACTAGATTGGTAATCCTCGATAACGGTAATCCGTTGGCCTGCAATGGTAGCTGGCGGGTTGGTTCTAAATGTATGCAGAATCGCTGAAATCTGCTCTGCTCCTTCTTTCCCTTTCAAGGTTAATGACTTTAGCCCCTCGCGATAAAATCCAAATTCATGAAAAATATCGAGGAGTGCATCATAGAGTGACTTTCCTTGTTTTTTATAAAAGGCAGTGACTTCAACTGCTAATAGCGCCGCTTGCACTGCATCTTTGTCCCGGGCAAAATCACCGATTAAATAGCCATAGCTTTCTTCATAACCAAATTGAAATGTATATTCTCCACTTGCTTCAAACTGCTTGATTTTCTCTCCAATAAATTTAAAACCAGTGAGAGTATCAATGGTATGAGCGCCAAATGCTGTTGCAACTGCACGCCCCAGTTCACTCGTGACAATGGTCTTCATCACAACTGGACGAGGCGGTAGCTGCCCAAGCTTTTGTTTTTCAGACAATAAGTAATGAAGAAGAAGGGCGCCTGTTTGATTACCTGTGAGGACCGTAAATTCTCCCTCATGATTTCTGACGGCAATTCCTAGTCTATCTGCATCTGGATCTGTCGCAATCAGGATATCGGCATTCTGCTTTTCACCTAGTTTGATGGCATATTCAAACGCCGCATGCTCTTCCGGATTTGGCGATGTCACAGTTGAAAATTGTGGATCTGGTTTTTCCTGTTCAGGGACAACGGTCACATGCTCATAACCAAGTGCTTTCAGCCCGTCTCGGACAGGCTGATTGGCTGTCCCGTGAAGCGGCGTAAACACTACTTTCACATCGACTTCATTGACAAGCTCAGGATGTACACTAATCGTTTTTAATTTTTCAATATAAGCTTGATCCACTTCTTCACCGATCATGTGGATCAGCCCTTTTTGTTTCAATGTGTCTTCTGATTCTACTGATATCGCCAGTTCATTCTCAATCGCATCTACTTGTTCGATGACTTGATCTGCTTCAATTGGTGGCAGCTGGCCTCCATCTTCGCCATACACTTTGTAACCATTATATTCTGGAGGATTATGACTTGCTGTCACGACGATTCCAGCAAATGCATTTAGCTTTCGAACAGCAAAGGACAGCTCTGGTGTTGGACGCAGTTCTTTAAATACGTATGTTTGAATCCCATTTGAAGCAAGCGTTTTAGCTGCTTCCATTGCAAATTCAGGAGACTTATGACGGGAGTCGTATGCAATGGCAACACCTCTTCTTTTTGCATCCTCTCCATGTTTCTCAATATACGCAGCAAGACCAGCTGATGCCTTGCGAACGGTGTAGACATTCATTCGATTCGTGCCTGCTCCAATCTCTCCGCGCATACCTCCAGTTCCGAACTCCAGGTTTTTGTAGAAGCAGTCTTCAAGAGATCGTGTATCGTCCTGATGGGCTTCTAGCCATTCTCTTAGTTCAGTATCTAGCTGCTTCTCATTGATCCATCGCTCATAATTCGTCTTCCAACTCATGATCGTCCTCCAGTTCTTTTCATCAAAATTAACATCTACTGTTATTTTATATGGAATCGCACCTAATGTCATGCGAATCTCATTGGTACTCTAAAAAAACACCCTTTCGTCTACATGAATGACGTTCACGCTGTCACTGACCAAATCAAAAAGCCGATGCAAGATCGGCTTTTTGACTCTTATTCTGCATCAAGCGGTACGACTGCTTCGTGGAACAGCTGATCTAATGCTGTTTGATGTTGTAGCTTCGTGTCATCGTTCCAGCCAAAACGATCGGCCATGTAGTCAACGACAGGCTGGGCATAAGTTTTTGCCCAGTTGATATTAAATAATAGGCTACCTGTTCTTCTAAGGAAGAAATCAACAGGTGTGACAGCAAGTTCTTCTTCCATAGCGTAAACAAGCTCTGCCAATACATACGCCGGAATGTTTCGTTTCTCTGCCTCATCTTGAAGTGGCTCTACGCGCTCGAAGACACTACTGACATTTGAGCCGTATTTTTCAGCAAGTTTTTGAGCAATAGGCTCTGTTAAACCTATGGATGCACCTTCCGTCGTTTTCGCCTGAACAAAAGCTGCCATATTTTTAGAACCGCCTACATGCCCCCCTGAGATTGGCATATGTTTTGTTTTACATGAGCCGTAATCTTTTCCAGCCTCATCTTTGAGTCCATCTCGTACAAGGTCTACAATGTGTTCCGCCATTTTACGGTACCCTGTTAATTTACCGCCAGCAATTGTGATCAAACCTGAAGACGATGTCCATACCTCATCCTTACGAGAAATTTCTGAAGGATCTTTGCTTTCTTCATGAATCAGAGGGCGAAGACCTGCCCAGTTGGATTCCACATCTTTTTCTGTAATGTTAAGGTCTGGGAACATGTATTGAATGGCTTGAATGACATAATCACGATCTGCTTTGGTCATACGCGGATGTTCCAGTTGTTTTTTATATACAGTATCCGTCGTTCCAACATACGTTTTGCCCTCTCTCGGAATGGCAAAGACCATGCGTTTATCTGGCGTATCAAAATAAATCGCTTGTTTTAGTGGGAAAACGGATTGGTCGAATACTAAGTGAATGCCTTTTGTATGCTGCAAGTGTTTCCCTTCTTTGGAATGATCCTTTTCTCTTAGCTGATCTACCCATGGACCTGTCGCATTGACAATCTTTTTCGCATACACATCATACGTTTTACCTGTCATGACGTCTTCAATCACGACACCCACGACTTTGCCTTTATCATAAATAAATTCTTTTACCTTTGCATAGTTGACAGCCTCCGCACCAAATTTCACTGCCTCTTTCATGACTTCAATCGTTAAACGCGCGTCATCTGTACGATACTCAACATAGTAACCGCCGCCTTTTAAACCATCTTTTTTCACAAGCGGTTCTTTTTCAAGTGTCTCTTTTGCACTCAGCATGCTTCTACGTTCGCTATGCTTCACTCCCGCTAGGAAGTCATACACTCTAAGACCTATTGATGTTGAAAATTTCCCGAATGTACCGCCTTTATGCATCGGAAGTAGCATCCATTCTGGTGTGGTCACATGCGGACCGTTTTCATAAACAATGGCACGTTCTTTACCGACCTCCGCCACCATCTTCACTTCAAATTGTTTCAAATAACGAAGTCCGCCATGTACCAATTTCGTTGAGCGGCTCGATGTACCTGCCGCAAAGTCTTGCATTTCTGCCAAGCCTACACGCATCCTGCGTGAAGCCGCATCAAGTGCTGTTCCAGCGCCTGTTATACCCCCACCAATGATAAACACATCATATGGTTTTTTTGTCATTTCCTGTAGCATCTGTTCTCTTTCTAAGCTAGAAAAAGTCATCTCTCGTTCCTCCCATGTTGTACGGTAAAGAAAAAGAGACCGCAAACATCCAAAGTGTATTTCTACACTTCGGTGCTTGCGGTCTCTCCAGTTCTCCAACCGTTCTATTAACTTAGTTGTAGTATACCATAGTTTTTGCTTATTTGAAAGCTTGAGCCGCTTTTACAGCCTTTTTCCACCCGCCATATAACGAGTCGCGGCTTTCTTCTTCCATCTCAGGTTCAAAGCGCTTATCAAGGTTCCATTGTGTTGCAATGTCTGAACGGTCGTTCCAGAAGCCAACTGCTATACCCGCAAGGTAGGCCGCACCGAGTGCCGTCGTTTCATTAATTTCTGGGCGTTCTACTGGCACATCCAGCAAATCACTTTGGAAGCCCATTAAGAAGTCATTCTTTACAGCTCCGCCATCCACACGTAATGTTTTTAGTGAGATGTTTGAATCTTTTTCCATCGCATCTAACACATCTTTCGTTTGGTAAGCAAGTGACTCTAACGTTGCACGGACAAAATGTTCTTTAGAAGTACCACGTGTTAAACCGAATACAGCGCCTCTGACATCACTATCCCAGTAAGGTGTGCCTAGACCAACGAATGCTGGGACGACATATACGCCGTCTGTTGACTCAACTCGTTTTGCATAAGTTTCACTGTCTTTAGAGTCTTTAAACATTCTAAGCCCATCGCGTAACCACTGAATCGCTGAACCAGCAACGAAAATACTTCCTTCTAAAGCATATTCAACTTTACCGTCAATGCCCCATGCAATTGTCGTTAATAACCCATGATCCGACTTAATGGCTTTTTCCCCTGTATTCATCAACATGAAACATCCTGTACCATATGTGTTCTTTGCCATTCCTTCTTCAAAGCAAGCCTGACCGAATAAAGCAGACTGCTGATCTCCCGCCGCTCCTGCAATCGGAATATTTTTTCCGAAGAAGTGATAATCCGTCGTCTCACCGTAAATATGTGAAGACGGTTTTACCTCCGGTAGCATAGAGGCAGGTACACCTAGGATATCTAGCAATTCTTCATCCCATTTTAGATCGTAAATGTTAAACATTAAGGTTCTTGATGCATTGGAGTAATCTGTGACATGCGATTGACCGCCCGTCATTTTCCAAATCAGCCAAGTATCTATTGTGCCAAACAGCAGATCACCGTTCTCTGCTTTCTCACGGGCACCTTCCACATTGTCTAAAATCCATTTGACTTTTGTACCTGAGAAGTAAGCATCGATGAGAAGACCTGTTTTATTTCTAAATGTTTCGTTGTGACCTTGTGCTTTTAATTCTTCACAAATGCCTGACGTTTGTCTAGACTGCCAAACAATGGCATTGTAAATCGGTGCGCCTGTCTGTTTATCCCAAACGACAGCGGTCTCACGCTGGTTTGTGATGCCGATACCAGCGATTTGATCTGCTTCAATCCCAGACTCAATTAAAGCGGTTGAAATGACAGATAGAACAGAGCTCCATATTTCATTTGCATTGTGTTCTACCCAGCCCGGATTTGGAAAATATTGATTGAATTCTTTTTGTGCTGTATGAGCAATTTTCCCTTCTTGATCAAATAAAATGGCTCTTGAACTTGTTGTTCCTTGATCTAATGCGAGAATATATCTTTCTTTTGCCATGATGGTTTCCTCCCCTTACATGCTTTCATTCACAGTAGTTGTTTGGTTTTTCGTAGAGAAATAGAGTCCTAACAATACCACAAGTAAAATAACGCTTACAATCCAAAAGGCTGGCGTGACGTTTGCTTTAAAGGCTGCATTGTAGAAAACACCGCCAAATGCACCGCCTAAAATTGGACCCACAACTGGAACCCATGCATATTTCCAATTTGATGGCCCTTTGCCTGGAATCGGTAGGATCGCATGTGCAATTCTCGGACCTAAATCACGTGCAGGGTTAATGGCATAACCTGTTGTGCCCCCTAATGAAAGACCAATGGCTACAATTAAGAAGCCAACAATTAACGGGTTCACCCCGTCTGCAAATTTATTTGCACCAATAGCCAAGATTCCTAGAACCAATACGAATGTGCCAATGACTTCACTTAGTACGTTCGCAAAAGTATGTGGAATTGCTGGACCTGTTGAAAATACGCCTAGTTTTGCACCTGGGTCGTCTGTTGCTTTCCAGTGCGGTAAGTAATGTAAAAAGACAATAATAGCTCCCATTAATGCACCCATCATTTGACCGACAATGTACATTGAGACATCAGCCCATGGAAAACTTCCTTCAAGAGCAAGACCAATGGTAAGCGCCGGGTTTAAATGTGCGCCGCTAATTCCTCCTGTTGCATAAGCTGCAATGGCTACTGCAAATCCCCACCCGAAAGCGATTACAATCCAACCGGACTGATAGGCGAGCGATTTTTTTAGATTCACAGCCGCACACACACCGCCTCCAAAAATAATGAGTAGCATTGTACCTACGACTTCACCCCAAAATGGTGTCATGAAAAATTCCTCCTCTGGTTCAGTTGCCATCCCCTATGAATATAAAAAAGATATAGAAAAAAAGATCCACAACAAACATACTTTACATAAGGGTCAATTGTCACCTAGTAAAGTGCTGTTGTGGATCTCCATTTCTCCATCACATGATATTAACTTAGTGCAATAGTATCAGAGCATGAAAACGTTGTCAATCTATTTTCATATTTTATCTTTTTCATTTTTGGAACGCTTTCCAAAGCTCTGTGTTGGATGTCGTCACAGCTGTCGCCCCTGCCTTAAGCGCTCGTTCCACATCTTCTTTTGTTCGGATAAATCCTCCTGCAAAGATGGGGATTCCCGTTCTTTCGCGCACTTCTGTTATTAAATCTGGCACAACACCTGGCAATACCTCAATAAAATCTGGGCGATGTTTCCCGACGAACTCCATGCTTTTTTCCATCGCACTCGTATCAAGTAAAAACATGCGCTGTATCGCATATACCTTTTTTTGCTTGGCTTTTACTATGACAGAAGACCTAGTAGAAATAATTCCTGTTGGCTTCATTTCTTGACAAATATATTCTGTTCCATATTCATCATGCTTAATCCCATGGATTAAATCGACATGGATAAACATTTTCTTATGATGAGCATTTGCTTCTTTCATGATGCCCTTTACCTGTCCAAGGTGAACATCTAGAAGGACTCCGTATGTAAATGGACTTCTTAAGAACTCTTCAAATTGCTTCATATTGCGAACAGCAGGTAGAATTGGTTGATCATGAAAACTCATATGCCGTCTCCTTCTCAGTGTATTGGTCCAACCTTCATTACAGTAATAGAAACTCTCCTTTTTTTCAATACACCTTGTGTGCCCTTAGCCAATTTCATCTAGTAACTTGAACAAAGACATCCTATTTATCTAATGAATAGACATTCACCACTTCTTCAACAGACGTCTCCTTGTCAAAAATGAGAAAACGACTGTACACTTCTTTTAAGTGAATAGGTTGTTCTTCTATATCTTCTACCAATTCAAACACATCTAGAATCTTTGCAACTTGATGAGTGGTCCATCCTCCTTCGGCATTTTGATACGTGTCGTCAGAAAAATTTTCACGGATCATGTTTTCGATTTTTTCGGGTTGGTTTGTTTTTACAAGAATGATTCTTTCTTCAAAAATTTTCTCTGGACTTATGGCGGGTGAAGTGATTGATTCGATTAGCACTTTCACCGAATATGTATTGTACATAGTTGATCTCCTTTACATCTTGTGTCGTGTATGACCATGATACCGCTTCTCGTCCATAGAAAAAAGCAGAGATTCCTCTCTGCTATAGCTGTGCCATGCTTTCTTTTAAGGTATTGATGATAAATGTCGCATCTTCTTCTGTGATGCTAAGCGGTGGTGCCAGCTGTGCAACGTTATTATAACCAGCTACCGTATCGCCATTTTTTCCAATGATCAAACCACGTTTTTTGCATTCTGCAATCAATTGACTGACAACACTTGGATCTGCTGGTTTTTTTGACTGCTGATCCTGCACAAGCTCGATGCCAAATAGCAATCCCTTTCCTCTAACATCACCGACAATTGGATGCGTTTTTAATGACTGTAAACGATCCAACATGTCTCGCCCAAGTGTTTCTGATCGTTCAACTAGCTGTTCGTTTTCCATGATCTCCATGTTCGCAAGCGCCACTGCACATGAAGCGGGGTGGCCTCCAAATGTATTCACATGGCGTAGCCGGTCATACGTATCTACACCTGCATAGGCTTCATATATTTCACGTTTGACGCAGGTAGCAGAAAGCGGTAAATAGCCACTTGTGATCCCTTTTGCCATTGTGATGATATCCGGCTTCACTTCCTCATGCATAAAACCGAATCGCTTTCCTGTCCTGCCAAATCCGCAAATCACTTCATCAACGATGAGTAGAGCCCCATGTGCTTCGCAGATGTCTTTTACCTTCTTCAAATATCCTTTTGGCGGCATTAAAATACCGCCTCCTGTGATAATCGGCTCCATAATCACTCCGGCAATGGTTTCACTTAGTTCCCATGTCATGGCTTGATCAATGGCTGTTGCACTTGCCAAATGCTCTTGATCCTCTGGATGTCGATACATATCAGGGGGTGCGACATGAATGAAACCGTGCCCTAATGGTTCATATTTAAATTTACGCTGCGCTTGACCTGTTGCCGCAAGAGCAGCGGCGGTGTTGCCATGATAAGAACGATAGCGGGAAATGAACTTTGTTCGTGTGCTCTCTCCTTTTTGGGCATGATATTGTTTGGCGATTTTAAACGCAGTTTCATTGGCTTCAGAACCGCTATTTGAAAAAAAGATAACATAGTCACCGCCTAGCCATTCAGTTAGCTTCTCAGCAAGCTGAATGGCGGGGACATGACTTTGTGTGAGTGGATAATATGGCATCGCCTTTAATTGCTTGTACGCCGCCTCCGCAAGCTCTTTGCGGCCATATCCGACATTTACACACCAAAGACCCGACATACCGTCTACATACCGATTGCCATGAATATCAGTCACCCATGCACCATTGGCTTCATGAATCACCATACTTTCCTTTTCCTTGTTAGTACCTTTCATCTGATGCCAAATCAACTGATCGTCTTTTTCCTGAAGATGTTGAGCCTGTTCCTGTATTTTCATCTTCTTTCCACGCCCCTCATGTATCCGTTTTCATTAACGAAGAAGCTTAGAACGGTACAGCACATCACCTCTCCCTTTGAGTATATGGATGATTAGGGAGGCATATGAAACTAAAACACGGCTTCCCAAACGAGATGACTAATCGCTATGTCCATTATAAAAAAGAGGGTGGGCAGATGACATTAGACAGATTGTCAACTGATTGAAAAGGACCACAAGACACTCTACTGATGTTTCATCAAACTTCATACACATCATTCATGCCGATTTCCTTGCAGGAATTCATTAGACAGAATTGCAAATTCAATGGCCTGACGTTTTGGTGCTTGCATCATATCTTCCCCAAGCAAAGCATAGAGTTTATCCAGTCTATGATAAAGCGTCTGCCTGACGATATAGAGCTGACTTGCTGTTTCCTTCTTAGAACCATTTGTTTGTAAAAAGATGTTCAACGTTTGATACAGTCTGCTGCTATTTTGCTTATCGTATAAAATGACTGGCTCTAAATACTCCTTCACCATACATTCAAGTACATCGCTTTCCTTCATGATAGGCATGAGGCAAAGCATGTGCAAGTCTTGGTAAAATGGGCTTTTCACGCGGTGCGGCATCACCTTCTTAAGATGCAACACCTCTTTTGCTGTTTGATAACTTTTGCTCATGTGCTGAAACTGATTGCAATATCGGCCTATGCCAAAATTCATGACGGTCCCATGGTGCTGCTCCCTGGTAAATGATTGTTTGATTTCATTTGCTGCCTTCTCCGCACGTTCTTTCCAATCCGCTGGCTTTCGCGTGTTCAACAAAATAAACATGGCTTGTCCTCGATGTTCATAAGAAACGAGGTGGAAACCGGCACGTTGAAAGATAGATCGGCAAGAGACGAGAAAATATAAATTTCCTGTAATCTCTTCAATTTGATGATTCTTTTGAAAGAGCATCACCACACAGCCGAACGGTTTTTTTAATCCTTCTGTTTCTTCAAGATGCTCGATGATATCCCTTTCTGTATGCTCTTCATTGAACCACTTTTGTAGCCAATCATTTTCTTTTGTCTTCTTTAGCTCTTCTGTATAAAGCTCTCTCAACGTTTGCTGGGCGAGAGCATTCGCCCCTTTATCCATGACAAGCATCTCGAACTCTGACAGGGTGTTTGATTGATGAATGAGCACAAGATCAGCAAATGTTTGCTTAAGGGCAAGGACAGGCTTCTGATACACTTCATACCCTTTTGGAACAGATGCATGCTGTACATAATTCATCACCACCTCTTCTATTCGCTTCGATGCATCAGACAGGATAATCGCCTCTCCTTGAACGGGAATCAACAAGAGAATCCCTTTTATGTGCTTGTACACTTGATCCAAAATGTCCATTTGCGGATGAGGAGTAAGTAAAAGTTCGTTGAGCTTTGAAGATAACGCTTCTAAATCCGCCATCATTTGATACTGACGCTCGATCAACATCGTATGGAGATGCTGTGTGATGTTGACGAACTTTACTTCTTTGGTAAAAAGAATGAGAGGGAAATCTCTTTCTTCTGCATATGCAATCAGCTCTTTTGGTACATCGAAGCGAAGTGGAACAAACTCAATGCATAAGCCCGCTGCTCCGGAGTCAATGAGCTGCTTCAAAAACACTTTAAACACACCTAATTGATCATGAAAGGCGGCAGCTGTTGTTAAAATAAGTTCGCCCCCATTTAACAAGTCCTCTACAGCTGGCACTTCTAACACGTGTACCCATTTGACCTGTCGTAACAGTCCCTTCTCCCCTGCGATTACTTTCGCATGCGTGAAAAGCTTTGTTTTTAACACATCACTCACTTGAAAATGAACATCTACATTCATTCAAATGTCCCCCTTTGTTTGCCATCCCCTATCCTAGAGGGTGCATCGACAAAATCCATAATAAAACAGGTAAAGTGACGATACTTAAGATTGTACTGAGAAACGTCGCACTTGAGACAAACTCAGGCTTTGTTCGGAATTGCACAGCCATCAGCGTTGTATTCGCTGCTGTTGGCATGGCTGCAACTAATATCATAATTTGTTTCACCAGATCATCTACCGGTAAAATGAGCGTAAAGCCGAATGCGATGAGAGGTGAGATCAATAACTTCAACAGCACAGCATAGGAAATATGGCGATATTCCACTTGTTTAAACGAAATCACCGCAAGCTGCATGCCTAAAATCAACATAATGGTTGGTATGGCTGCATCCCCTACAAGCTGAACCCCTGTCATCAACTCTTTCGGTAATGAAAGGTCCATGAACTGAAATAATAAACCGATGAGCGCCCCATAAGCAATTGGCATACGCAGCACTTTTTTTAATACGACCTTTAAACCTCCCGCATCCTCTCCGCCCTTCGCTGCATAGTACATGCCAATTGTACTCATGACAAGTTGTTGAAGAACCATAAGAACGATCGCAATATCTAAACCAGCTGCTCCAAAAACAAGTAGTACAACTGGCGTGCCATAGTTTCCATTGTTCATAAACGCTGACGACAAAACCATAGCGCAATATGTTTCATTGGAATACCCATAAATACGAGAGAAAACAAACACACAGAAAACAAGGGAAAGACAGAGCCCGACGACAAAAATCGATAAATAGACATAATCCATCGTGACTTTATTTTGATAAAAAGTTTCAAACGCAAGAAATGGTGACATCAAATATAAAGACATGGATGAAAGCGTATGGATGTCAAAACCAATTGCCTTCTGCCCGATATACCCTATCAGGAAAATCCCGAACACTGGCACTAAGACAAGCAAAAACTCCATGTTGCACCTACTTTTCTTAGATGAATTTCTAATTTGTTTCGCTTCCTCATTATCATACCACTGTTAAACTAGAAAAAAGAAGCACCCCTATGGCAGGACGCTTCTGCTTTCATCCATATAGAATACTTCCCACAAATGACCGTCAAGATCTTGAAAGCTCCATCCATACATCAATTCATGATCCTGCTTCTCCTTAAACGGTGATCCTCCTGCTGCGGTCGCCTTTTCGACCAGCTCATCTACCTCTTCTCTCGTGTCAACCTGCAGCGAGAGAATCATCTCTGATGCCTGTCTTGCATCTACTATTTGTTTCTCTGAAATAGATTGGAAATGCTTTTGAGCTAATAGCATGACTGTGAATGTGTCGTTGATGACGAGACAAGCCGCCTGATCATTTGTATACTGCTGATGGAATTCAAAGCCTAGCTGTTCAAAAAACACCCTCGACTCATTCACATGTTTTACCGGCAAATTGATATACATATGTTTAGTTTGTCGGCCCATATTCCTCTCCTTTTTGAATACATGATCTACTTGAAGTATATTCGCCTTTTCCGTCGGCATCCCTTTGTCACATGAAAAAATAAGCGTTACGCCTCATTTACCTTATTTTTACATCGTCGTATGATGATCTAGATACATGCTACCAATACTATAACTAGGAGGTTTTCACATTGAAAACAATTGCAAAATCATTGGTCCTCTCCACTGCTGTTCTTTTATCCACAACTCCCTTCACCCAGGCAACAAATGCTGCGACAATTCAGTATGAACAAGCAACAACACAAGGTGACTTTCAGCTGCCATCTGTGACCGATACGATTAAACGAAACATTGAACTTTCATTTAAAAAACAAGAAAAGTGGTTCCAGCAAGTAGAATGGCTTGCAGGACAAGAAAAACGCACGCAACTGGAACAGTTTTTCAATCAATCTATCGGTCCTGAATTAAACGAACTTTTAGAAGAGCCTTCCCTGACTTGGAACCAAGTAGATACAACGATTTATCAATCTCTCGTGAAATCAGATGTTCCATTTTTAGCGGCTAAAGCCTTAGCACATGTGGCTACATTGTCACTCAAAAAAATGTAAAAAAAGAAGCGTCTCGTCATGTGAGGCGCTTCTTTTCATTATTTCTTATATTCAATATGGTACACGTCTCTTCTGCGGTCTTTCAGTTGGCGTACCGTTCCGTCTTGACGTTGCCTTCTTAAAATTTCTAAGTCGACATCACCAATTACAACCATTTCAATATTCGGATTACACTCACCGACAATGCCATCTCTTGCAAATTCAAAGTCAGATGGGGCAAAAATGGCTGATTGTGCATATTGAACATCCATATTTTCTGTTTGGGGAAGGTTGCCGACTGTTCCAGAAATCACCGTATAGATTTGATTTTCAACCGCTCTTGCCTGTGCACAATAACGCACTCTCAAATATCCTTGACGGTCTTCTGTACAGAACGGGGTGAAAATAATTTTAGCCCCTTTGTCAGCTGCAATTCGAGCAAGCTCAGGAAATTCAATATCGTAACAGATTTGAATCGCAATTTTCCCGCAATCTGTATCGAACACCCGGACTTGATCTCCGCTTGAAATTCCCCACCATTTTCTCTCATTTGGGGTAATATGAAGTTTATATTGTTTTTCAATCGTTCCATCACGTCTAAATAAATAAGCGATATTATAGATTTTTCCTTCTTCTTCAACAAAGTGGGATCCACCAATAATATTAATGTTGTATTTTACGGATAGGTCTGTAAACAAATTGATATAGTCCTCGGTATATTCGGTAATCCGCTGAACCGCAAGACTTGGCGATCGTTCTTCTAGATAAGACATGAGCTGTGTCGTGAATATTTCTGGAAAAACGGCAAAGTCAGCGGATGCATCTGAAGCGACATCCACATAATACTCCACTTGATTCATAAATTCCTCAAAGGAATGAATTTGTTTCATCGCATATTGAATCACACAAATTCGAACAGGAAAGGCGGATTTATAATATCTTTTTGACTGCGGACGATAGTCCACGTTGTTCCATTCCATTAACGTAGCATACGTGCTTGATGCTTTATCGTCTGGTAAATAATTCGGATTAATCCGCATGAGACTAAATTCATTTAATAGCTGGAAGGATAAAACAGGATCATACACTTGGTGTAACATCACCTGCTCAACATATTGACGAGGCGTCATATCCTCTTGATATTTATGATAATTAGGAATCCGTCCACCAATGATAATACTTTTTAAATTTAATCTTCTCGCTAAGTCTTTTCTTGCTTCATACAAACGATGACCTATTTTCATTCGCCTATAATCAGGGCTTACCATCACTTCAATACCGTACATATTCATCCCATCCGGATTATGGTTCGTTATGTACCCGTCATCTGTAATGTCCTGCCATGTATGCCGATCATCGTATTCATCAAAGTTGATCAATAAGCTTGAACAAGAGCCAATGATTTCCCCCTCATATTCCGCACAGAACTGCCCTTCTGGAAAATGTTCGAGATGACTTTCGAGGTGTTCTCGTTTCCAAGGATCCATTCCTGGAAAGCAAATTTCTTGCAGGGCAAGGATTCGGTCAATGTCTTCTTCTGTAATATTGCGGATGATCATTCTTTTTTCAAACCGCGTTAAATCTAGTTTTTCTGCCATGATGACCTCTTTGCCCCCTTACTGCTCCTCTTTTTCAAGCTGATGGAATAGTTGGAGCAATTCGATTTCAGCCATTGATTCCAATCTGTAATCATATTCTTCAAATTGAAGGGTGCTCGTCACCTTATTTGGGACGATGACACATTTCATTCCTGCTCGTTTTGCTGCGATTAACCCATTCACCGAATCCTCAAATGCCACGCAATCTTCCGGGGCTACGCCTAAGCAGCTTGCGGCTTGTAAATAAAGTTCTGGATTTGGTTTGACTTCCTCTACATCGTCTTGCGTGCGGATGCATTCAAAATAATCAAATAGACCAATTTGCTTCAAATGATCAGACACCCATTTATAGTCAGAGCTAGAGGCAAGACCAATCTTGATTCCAAGCTCCTTCGCTGCTTCTAAATAGGCTTCAACACCAGGTCTAGCTGCTTCATTTTTTATTCTCTTTTGAAAACGGGAACGCCGGTCCACTGTCAGTGCCTCATGATCCAATGTTTTCCCGAGCTGCTCTTCCAAATATTCAAATGGCTTAAAGCCTGCTTGGGTTCCAATGACGTTGCCCCAAATAGATAGAGGTAGCTCCGATTCATGCTCTGCAAACATTTCTTGCAAAACCTCATATTCATGTGTTTCTGTATCTAAAATCAATCCGTCAAAATCAAATATAATTGCCTTTACCAATGAGGCCACTCCTTTTTTTACGAAAGTCTAAAACATGATACTCTTTGTTATCATAACGTGAATAAATTTCACTTTCAAAGATGAATGTCTGCTAAAATGATTATGTATAAAAGGAGCCTGCAACGATTTTGTCAGGCTCCTATCTGTTTGGTTCATTCTGCAAGAGATCCAAGCGCTCCGATTCGTGGAGAACATGTGATGTGAAAAGGAGCGGGGTTGGTATTACAGAGTCATGAAGGTTTCTCCGTTCCCTTAAAAATAGTATGTGCGACCGTCCTCTATGTTAACAAGGAAGTTCACACCAACTTTTACGCATTTTGAAGGTGACGGTTTTCAAAATCGTCTAACTCAAACGGGAAAGAATAGCCACACGCATTGACCTGCTCCCGGTTCCGCTCAAATAACTCACGATCTTGTTTTGTCAAATGTCGTCTAGGCTTTAAAATAATGGTATGTACAAGTTGAAGTCCCGTTAAAATACGAAATGCATCATCCATCGTACCGTTATATACACCATCGATAAATGTGAAAGGGCGCTTCTGCTCATACACCGCCTGCTTTTTTCTGTTCACATATTGGGATAAGAGATGATCAAACTCCCTTGATAATTCTTCAATTGTCTGCTCTTGAAGGTCTGTAGCAGCTTTCATTAGCCTCACGTAGCATCTACCTCTCTGTTGTTATTCTCTCTTCAGAATAGCACAGAAAAAAAGGCATTCGTTAAGGTAAGTGTTTCCTATGTATACCCAAGTAATGAGAAGAGAGGAATAGATAACATGACCATAAAAGGACACATGCTTTCACTAAAAGTCAGTGAGCAGCATCATGACACATCATTAAGTCAATTTTTAAAAACCGAGGCGTCTGCCTCTAAACCCATTATCCATTTTTGGGTAGAACATCAAAAAGTACGTATAAATCAAAAGCCCGCACAACATGGTGCAAAGGTCAGTGCAGGAGACCAAATCATCATTGATCTATTTGAAACGGAAGAAAGTGATGTCACACCAGAATACGGTGAACTAGATGTCTTGTTTGAGGACGAGCATTTGCTGATTGTGCAAAAGCCCTCTGGACGACCGACTCATCCGAATGAAAAGGGCCAGACCGGGACCCTTGCCAACCTTGTCTCCTTCTATTTTCAAGCAAATGGAGAAGAAAAGCGGATCAGACATATCCACCGACTTGACCAAGACACAAGTGGCACGGTCATTTTCGCCAAACATCGATTAGCCCATGCTGTACTTGATCAAATGCTTGCTAAAAAAACGATTCGTAGAACATATATCGCCATAGCTGAAGGATTGTTCAAGCAAAAGAAAGGAACCATCAATGCTGCGATTGGCCGCGACAAGCACCATGCGACAAGACGTAGAGTGTCCCCTACTGGACAGAATGCCGTTACGCATTTCCAGGTCTTAGGTGTGAATAGACCATTGAATATGACAGCCGTTCAGCTTCAATTAGAAACAGGAAGAACACACCAAATCCGTGTCCATCTCAGCAGTATTGAGCATCCATTAGCTGGGGATACATTATACGGCGGACTTCAAAATCGCATGAATAGATGCGCCCTTCATGCCAAACAAGTAGACATGAAGCATCCATTCACAGGAGAGCACCTTACTATAGAAGCCCCACTTCCACCTGATATGGAAGAATTAATGGACATCATCATACACTAAGTGAAAAGAGCCTGATGCTTTGCAGGCTCTTTTTCTGTTATGACGATACTCTTTTTGCATACATAATGTACCGCTCTGGTGCATTGCCGACAAAATGGAATGGATAGCATGTGGTTAACAATAGCTCTTCTTTTTCATTCTGCAGGGTAATAATAGATGTATCATGCTGATCCACTATTTTTGTATGAGTGATTTCATACACAAACTCACCATACGGCATAGTGATTTTCAGTTGATCCCCAATGTCCAGCTCACCTGTCCTGCGAAAGACCGTATCCCTGTGTCCTGACAGAACGATTTGTCCTTGTTGATCAGGATAATAACTGCCCTTATAATGTCCGACTCCTTTTGCAAGGTCGTCCGCATCTGTTCCTTCTACAATGGGAAGGTCCGCTTTTAATTTTGGAATCGTGAGGATACCAGAGGCTTTACCCATTTCAGGAGCAAACTCGTTCTGTGACATTCCTCGGTCGACCGCTACCACCTTCTTCGCTTCTTCTAATGATTGTGCTGTTTGAAGATGAGTAGTGGCGATCTGCCAAATTCCCCAGCCGAGCAGGGCAATACCTGCTGTCATCACAGTAAGTGCAAACCACTTTTTCATGATTAAACTCCTTCTTTTTTAACTCTGGAAAGGATACTCCTTCAGCTTGCTACTTTTTTGGCTTGTGTTGCTTTTTGAATTCGCCCTTCGTTTTGATATAGAATGGACGCTCCCTCAAAACTCTTAACAAATGCAACGGTTGCTTCTAAATCTTCAGGACCCGTTTCTGGTTTTTTCCCAAATCGTCCGATCGGCGCATATTTACTTCCAGTTGCGGTTGCCATGAAGTTATTCACCGTGAGGGTATACGATTGATCAGGGGCAACTGGTGAACCGTCTGGTAGCGTCAAATTGACTACTTTATATGTTAATGGATCATAGGTATATGAAAAGCCCGAAATACTATAATCCGGCCCAAATTGTGGAGAGATTTGGGCTTCAATGATATCAATCAGATCCTTACCTTTAATCTCTAACTTCACTAACACGTTGCCAAATGGCTGTATATTAAAGAGGTCTCCCCACGTAATCGGACCCTTTTCAAGATTTTTCCTAATTCCGCCTCCGTTCATCATAGCAAAGTCACTTTTCATTGAATATCTCATGCCATCAGCAATGAGGTTACCAAGGGCAGTGTCTCCATCATTGGAATAACCACCTTCCATCATTCCCCCTGCTTCTCCAACAACCTCACTTATAATTGGCTCCACTACTTTTCCGTAATGAGCTAGAATATCGGCAGCTTCTTTGTCTTTTTCGATGGCAGATTGATCCACATACTGAATGTGTGCTTTCTTTTTGACGATATCCTTCGTTTTTCGGTCAAGTATAACATTTACTTCACCAATCGCTTTTCCATATTCAAATGCTTGAACAATTAATGTCCCATCGACCTCACCATTCACCACTTCATGGTTATGCCCAGCAAAAATAATATCGATCTCATCATCACTTTCTTTGGCTAGCTTTGCACTCTCTCCAGTAATGGTGTCACCATTTTGAGAGGCTGTCATATGGGCTAGTACCGCAATGGCTTTGATTCCTTTTTGTTTTAATTCCTTTGTAGCTTCATTGACTGCTTTGACTTCATCTGTGAATTGAATATCTTTAATTCCTTCTGGCATGACCATACCGGCGGCTGATCGGGTCACAACTCCAATGAATGCCACCGGGATTCCTTCGACATCAATGATCTCATAGGCAGGTAAGAGTGGTTTACCTGTATCTTTATATTCACAATTCGCACAAACAAGCGGAAAGTTTTGGCCATCATACCCCTTTGTTCCTTTTGGATGCTCTCCCCCTTTTAAGATACGTAATAACTCGTCGACACCCTCATCAAATTCATGGTTCCCCACCGTACCAACATCAAAGCCAATGTTCTCCATTAACTCGACAGTCGGTTCATCTTGAAGTAGAGAAGATATAGGAGAGCTTCCGCCAATCATGTCGCCCGCATGTACAGTGATCATATTTTTTTGTGCAGCTTGTTTTTTCTTCATGTAGGCGGCGACATAATCCATCCTTCCATACGTTCCTTTATTGCCATCACCTTTGATATCCAGTTCGAATTGCTGATCAATCTTTCCATGTAAATCGTTCATGCTTAAAATGGTGAGAGGAACATCACGAGACACCTCCGCTGGCTTGTATCCTGCCTGCTCTGCTTCTTCTTTAGACGCAAAGAATACCCGTTTATCAACGTCTACCTCTTTCCAATCTTCAGGTGATGCGTAGGTATGCCTAGATGAATCTCCAACATAGCGCGTGAGTCCCTTTTTCTGCTCGCGAGCTCTAAATTCAAATGGCTGTTCTAGTAGTGGATCGGCTTGATTCCAGATGCCTACCCCATTTTCCTTCGCTTCTTTCACTGCTTTTTGGAATGTGTGATAGTCATCTCCAACTGGCCAGATGAAATAAGTAGGGGCAAATCCTTTTTTCACTAATTCTAAATTGGTATTGATCCCTTTTTTTGTTTTCACTTGAGCGAGAAGACGCCCATAGTTATCCTTCGGTTCAGGACCGATACTTAATGTCACTTGGTCGCCGCTTGAAAGAAGCGTTTTGACAAAGTCTGTCGCCTTTTGTCCAAAACGTAATTGGTTTTGGTCCAGTTCATTTTGTGGCAGATGATACGTTTCTGGGGTGTCCACATGAACAAAACGGACCTTTGTTGTCCCAAGCACAGGGTTTTTCAAATGAATTGTATCTCCATCTACCACACGGTCAACCGTTGCTTGATATTCTTTTTTGACCTTTGGTGGCTTAGGCTGACGTTTCAATTGTTTGATATCGTACTGATGTCTTGGTAGTACTTGAAGCGTGTCGTACTTGCTTACAATCCCTATAAATTCATACCACTGACCCGGCTTTACTTGATCAATTGCACCAGTGCCCGTCATGACTCTAAGGATCGTACTCCGATACTTAGAATCAATTACCACCACATGATACCCACCGCCAGCAGGTTGCGCCGGCTTTGATTCTACATAGCCCTTGACCTTTACGAGACTTCCTTCATACTTACCTGCCTGACCAGTAGCCAATTGTTTGATAGACACTTGCTTCGGTGCTGGTAAAGGCTGGTACACAGCATGTATCGTGAGGCTGCCTTGATTTGGGATGATTTCAATCAATCCTTTATAGGAGGTGACTTTGCCAGTGACTGTCACTTTCATCCCCGCTTTGAGTTCTGGAAAATTTGTTGGTTGTGCTGAATAAAGGTTGATTCCAGCGGTTTTGTCCTGAATATATGTAGATAAGGCGCCATTTCCAATAGCAGATTGATCCGCTGTCACAATCCCGCTTACTGTCACTGTTTCTCCTATGAGCTTCCGTGCTTGTTTGATTTTCATCGGCTTTACATGTTTCCTTACGGTTTCCTTCTGTTGAGAAGCGCTCACTTGCTCTATCGGCATCATACCAGGTAGCAAAGATTGCAGACTAAATATGGCCAAAATCAAACAACAGATCATTCGAATTAATTGAATTCGTTTCATTGATTTCTCCCCCTTTGACCTTCATGTCTCATATTGTACAAAATAAAAGTTGATTCTGATTGAGTTTCCTGTAAAGCTTTCTACTTTGTTAACTCAAAGGAAACGTAATAATGACCCTTGTCCCCTCAAAATTCTTGCTTTCAAAACGAATCGCCCCACCATGGCTTTCAATGATTTTAATTGTCATCATGAGCCCAAGCCCTGTTCCTTTTTCTTTTGTTGTATAAAAGGGTTCACCCAATTTTCCAATTTGGTCTTCTGGGATGCCTTTTCCTTGGTCTTCAAATATGAGCCTCACTTGATTGTTTTTCAGTACAGACGTTACCTGGATAACTCCTGATACGCCATCCATGGCTTCAATGCCATTTTTAAGAATGTTAAGGAACACTTGTTTTAATTCATTCGGGATACCTTGAATGTTAGGTAGGGATGGAGATAGATTTTTTTGAATTGCTACTCCTTTTAGGACGGCTTGCGATTCAACGACCATGATCACTTCTTCTAATAGAAGATTGACATGGACTGGTTCAAATTTTACTGACTTGCTTCTAGAAAGCACAAGGAACTCATTGATAATCGCCTCAAGGCGATTAAATTCTGACATCATCACATCGGCATAATTTTTCTGATATTTTTTACTCTGAATCATCAGCTGTAAAAAACCTTTTAACGACGTAAGCGGGTTGCGTATCTCATGAGCAATCCCTGCTGCGAGTTGTCCCACGGCTGAGAGCATCTCGGATTTCATAAGCATTTTCTCTGACTGTTTTTGGTTGGTAATATCCTCAGAAATGCGCATGACGGTTGACTGCATTTTGTCCGGGTCATCTATTCGATGCAAGGAGACCCTTTCCCACCGTTCACGTCCAGATAAATCTTGGAAGTACAACTCACCTGACCAGCATCCCTCCCTCAAACAAACATCCCATTGCTTTGTTAAATCATCACATTGACACAACGTGTGATAGACAGAAAAAATGTCTTTGCCGATCAGGTCTATTTCATGTTGTTGCACAAACTGACAAAATCGCTGATTCACGCATTGAATGACGCCCTCTTCTGTTGCGACAACAATATGAATATGACTGTTATCAAGTGCTGTCACTGCGAGTTGAAGCGCCTGTTTCAATTTCGTGATTTCAGTCATTTTTATCCACATCATAGAGGCGCCTTCATAATCCTGATGGAAAACAGGCGTCATTTGAACAGTGTAGCGTTCCCCTTCATTTGTTTCAATTTCACGTTCGATGACACGTTTGTCCGATATGACGGATTGGATATCATGATAAAGCGTCTCCTGCGTTAACTTCTTAGCCAACGACTGAAAGGATTGTTGATGCCGGGTTTGAGCTGAAGTAAATAACGAGGCGGCTGTAGGAGTGAAGTAACGTATATTCATGTCCCGGTCCACTAACAATGTCGCAAGCTCTGGTTTCACAGAAGGTCGGTACAATTCTTCTCTTGTCACTTTTAAGTTATTAATGATTTGAATAAAATGCTCGTGCTTGTTCTCAAGCTCCATTATGTGCGCATTTTTCGCTAATAATTGCGCCCGTGCTTCTTGTTCTTTTTGTTTCATTTCATTGAGTTCATGCTCTAAATCGACAATACGCTGTTGATAGACTGAATTCTGGTCAGACATGCACCCGCCCCTGTCGTTCATTCGATTTTCCCCTTCTTCATTCATTCGAATGAGAATGACGTATACTCCTTTAAAACGGCGATCAAAGCTTTTCACTGTAAAATCTGCATACTGCTTCTTACCGTTTTCAGAAATGAGCACTTGTTGAAATACAACCTCCGTCTCATCTGTCCATACCTTCTGAAACGTTTGGCTCATCATCTCTTTCAAATATGCAGGTGCCACATATTCACACGATGTCTCTGACGATTCTACGTGCTCTAGGAAGGAATAGGCACCATTTGATATCGCCAATATGTTGTCAGAATCATCGATCACCAAACATGCGTCATAATCCTCGCTCATTTCGTTCATATATTGGGCAGCTCGTTCTTCCAGCTCCTGCTGAAACGTGTCATATTTCGTGCTTTCATGGCAAGTAGGAACATTTGTATGGGTGTAAATGTTCCACTTTTCATTTAACAGCTGAAACAAACGAGGAATATTGGGAACTGTCTCGTTTGGCCCTAATATCAACTTCCCTTGTTCTTTTAAAGCATATTGGAAGCGGGATAATACTCGTTTTTGCACTTCTGGCTGGAAGTACATCAGAACATGTTGGCAACTGATAAAATCGAGGTGGATAAAAGGTGAATCGATCAATAAATTGTGAGGGGCAAAGACAATATGTTTTCTAAGCGACTGCTTCACAATAAAAGCGTCACCTTTCTTTTCAAAATATCGCACCCGCCATTTTTCCGGCACCCTTGCCATTGATTCTCTCGAATATACACCTTTACTTGCGGTCTGAATGGCTTTCCGATTGATGTCTGTTGCAAACACTTGAAGTTCAATGGACACTTGTCTTCGCTTTAATTCTTCTAAAAATAACATGGTAAAAGAATAGGCTTCTTCCCCTGTAGAGCATCCTGCAATCCAAATACGGCATCGTGATTTTCCGTTTTTCACTATATTTTCAATGATCGATGGAATGATCTTACGTTCACAGACACGAAAGGCTTCCCTCTCTCTAAAAAAGGAAGTCGTTCCGCTTAGTAGACTACCATGTAAACGATCAAGCTCATCTGGCTCCATCTCTAATAAACGGTCATATTCAGACAATAAGGAAATCGTTTTTTTGGCACTACGCATTCGTTTTTGAATAACAGACAATATTTTCTGCCTATCATACGTAGAAAAAGCGATTCCTTTATACATTTCAAGTCGTTCAATGATGCGAACCAACACCGGGTTCGTTAATTCGACATGTGGGACATTCATGATGTTCCAGGTATATGTCGCAAGAGCAGAAGGATTTTTAAAATGTTGATGATACAAGCCGTCAAACATCGACTCTGTTTCACTGCACGACAAAGCAGTACCACCCTGCTCAACCAATTGAAGCAAACCACTCCCCATACAATGGCCTTGTTGAAAAAGGATGGCAAACGCCTCCTCCTGATGTACTTTAGCAAGCGACTGAAAAAACGAGTCAATCGTGCATGCCTTGTCGGTTGGAAGTTTCTCTGAAACATACAGCCGGTTGTTCTCTGACAGCGTCACCATTGCATTTGGCGGACAAACATATATCATCTTTTTCATGACCTTCTCGCCATGCCTCATCGTTTTTGCCCGGTAACCAATCGGTAAAACAAGTGCTTCCAAATCCGTTATACAATCGCTCGTCACACGATTTTGCACGACAATAAACGAGGCATTCAATTCATGTGGAAACGACTGAAAAAACGCCTCAAGACTATGCTGTTCAAACGGCGAAACACCGATGCCTATCACTGGTGCCTGCACATGTTCGTCTTCTATCAAACGATTAATGATTTTGTCCTGCATCTGGTACCCCCATGTTCATTCGTCTGATACTTTTTTTCGACAAAAAGAAGGAAAACCCTCTAATTGTAAATAATGTTTTTTGCATGAAAAAGGGGAAACTTCCTCACATTAAAATAGATTGTATAAACAAAAGGAGGAACCTCTATGCAAAACGATCAGCAACCATTATTTCAAGGGAGTGCTCCGCAACCTGAGCTCAACCATGGTGGGCATGAATTATTTGATTTACATGAAATTTTAGCAGGCACAATTAATATTTTGGATCAGTATATGATTCTGTGTCAATTTATCCAAGATCCGGTCTTAAGCGACATCTTGGATCGGCAATATCAATTTGTATTGTCTCAATACAACGTCACCGTAGATTGTTTTTCTACAGGGCAGAAGCCTAGTGAAGACACGTCAACCTATATGATGAAAGAACAAACACAGGTCATATACGGTATCAAACCTTCCCAGCCGAAAAAACCGAATCAATCCTTACAGGATGTAAAAGATTTAGGCATCACTGGTCATATGCTTAGCTTAGTAAAATCACACTCAAGTCTACTAGCCATGTCTGCATTAGAAGTTACAAATCCAGTCGTCAGACGCGTGCTATCTGCACAAGTTCCAAACTTTATTGAGATGGCATATGAAATTTTCTTATATCAAAACAAACATGGTTACTATCAAGTCCCTCAGCTTTCTGTACAAGACATGAAAGCCATGACGAGCGCTTTTGTACCCATGCAAGAGCAAGTTCAGATGCCGCCAAGCAAAACAAATCAGCAAAAGCCACTTCATTAATAAAAACGACTGACCTCTTTCTTCAGGTCAGCCGTTTTTTCGTTCGTAAATCAACTTAAACTGTTCCTCAAACTCTGTGAGCAGCTTGCCTGTTGCTTGTTCAAACCCTCTATCGAAACGGCCACTTTTCGCTGTTTCCTCAATGATCTCATGAATGATGTCTCGCCCGTAAAGTTGTATGAGCTCATAGATCATATAGTAACTTTGTACATAGACATCTGTCTCATAAGTGGTACGTGACTCCTGCCAGTCTTTGTCAGAATATAAGGCAGTAAAAGGAATGACGTCGAATTGTTCTGATGTCGCGTTTAGCATATCATAGGCCGTCCATTCTGCTGTTCCTTCATGGAACCATAGAGGGAAAATCACAGGAGACACCTTATAAGCATGCACCTTTTCATAGAAAACAAAATGAGCATATTCATGAATGAACAGCGTTTTGAAAAAGTATAATGGCAGCGTCTCCTTTTTCAGTAATTCATCCCGGTTATCAGGATATAACCCGATCATTTGATCATGATCAGAGTAAAAACCCGTAATATGCTGGATGCCCGCAAATTGTTCAATCTTATCTTTATCATCGAAATAAATAATGTCTAAAGGTTTGTCAGTATCAAACTGAAACACAGAAGCTGTCCTCTTCTTTGCCTGGTCCAATGCTTCTTTTGTCAGATCGACAAAACCTTCCTCTTTCTCTGCATAGTAAATTCGAATATGTTCATAGATTTGCTTGTTGAGTCTCTCTGTTAACACCGTTTTCGGAGAGGACTGCTGCTCTAAATATTGACCTGTCAGCTGAAACGCAACATACATCAAGTATGCGGTAAATGCATAAAAAATAAGACCTGCTGCGATCATTCCGCCTACAAGTTTTTTATGAATCAATGACGGTTTAGCTTTCATTTACTCCCCACCTGAAATCATCCTGCAACCTCTTTCTATGAAAAAACATAGAACAACGAGAGGTGATATATTTTTTACTTTATGCAGTCAGATGTGTGAGGTGCTGTTTCAAACAAAAAAGCCGCATATGACATACGGCTTTTGTCGTAGCTATTTTGATTCAGGAAATACGCGTCTTACAGTTTCCGTAAACTCATCGAAGAATCCTGAAATCGGTTCTCCGCTTCTAATACGCTTTCCGTATCCTTCCATACGATCGATGAAGTCTGGATTAGCGGATACATAAACGTTATCAATTTGTTGATCCGTTGACTTTACTTTGTCTGAAATTTTCTTCTTTAAGTCCTCTGTCACATCGCCGCCTTTATTGCCTTCAAGCATCACTGCAACAAATGCATTTTTACCTGTGACAAGCACGTTGGCTGTTTTCACTTCAGACATGTTGGCTACAAGATCTGATGCCTTATCTGCCACTTTCACCTTCTGTGGCGTTTGAACATTTGGCTGATCCTGCCTCATGTTGTCATTCATATTGTCATTCTTATATGTGACATTTTCATACTGTCGATTCATCGTTCCTCTTCGCTCATTGCCTTGGTTATTCATTCCACAACCAGCAGTGATCAATACCGGAACGAGTGCTAAAGAAAGCATCCATTTCTTTTTCATCAATTATTCCCTCCTTTTGCTCATAGGTTTTTCATCCAATAGACTTTTTATACACACATCATCTATTAGAGCAAAATGAATTCATAAATCAGTTTCACTTGGTCATCCTAAACATGATGAAGAAGTACCATCACAATCAACTGGAGGGATTCATTTGTTTAAAAGAAGAAAAGGCATGAGTACTGGCACAATGATCGCTGTTTCAACTGCCATCATTGCACTATTCTCCCCTATGTTACGGAAACGAATGAGAGGCATGACTCATATGAACATGCCTTTCATGATGAAAGGCCGTGATCATCAGCAACATGAGCCATCTCGCCATCAATCACACACCCATCAAGAGTCAAAAGGGGTCACTGAAATGGGACAAATGATCAAACAGGCGTTTACATCTAGTCAGCCACAACCGTCAAATCACACAAATCAACATCATTCATCAGCAAATGCACATCAGCCAAGAGATTCGTATGCACAGTCTCTTCACATTGATGAAAATGTCATGAATGTACTGGATGATGAATCCATCCAACAGGCGATCAATGACATCGAACCCAAGTAAGTCAAATAGGAGCCCCTTTGACAAGAGGCTCCTGTTATCTCTAAAATATGTTTTTTCATGATTTAAAGGTATATTTACCTAAAAAACTCTTTTCAAAACTATCTTCATGACTCATCTTAAGACCGTTCAAACCATTTCTCGTACTTTCAAAATCCCCGACTGTTCCATGAGCAGAATTCATTAATTATCTTTTTTCCCCTTTCCTTTTTCAACAAATTTTAGTAATTTTAAAATGGTGATATTATTTTGTTAAGGGACCTTTTTATTAATTTAACTGTTCTTGTTACATTCCATTATTTATTTATGCTTGTGTTTAAAGAGAATTTTTTAAAAAAGGAAGATACCTTACTCAGACAATTATGTAAAGGATTGGCCTCTGGGTTACTTGGTGTCGTCCTCATGTTCTTCTCTATTAAAACAGGCCCAGCTATTATTGATTTAAGACACATTCCCCTCATTTTAACGGCGTTTTATGGAGGCATCGCACAAACATTCGTTGCAGCAGGTGTAGTCATCATTGGACGATTATTATTCGAAGTGAATATTGCTTCTTTCGTCAATATTTTTTCTATGCTGCTCATCGTGACAGCCTCTTATATGATTGCTGAGCGTCATATCAATCATATCGTGAAAATGCTGTTATCTATTACAATCAGTAGCACGATCGCATCTATTTTGTTCATCACCGTCGTACATGAGGCATCGATTGAACTTCATTTGGCCTATTGGGTCTTTTCTTATATTGCCGGGCTGTTCAACTTTTATGTCATAGAACACCAAACAAAAGCATACCAGCTATTAAATTTGTATAGATTTCAAGCTCATTATGACTTTTTAACAGGTGTGTTAAATAAACGGAAATTTGATGAAGTGTTAGACCTTGCTTTTTCGATGAGATGGAAGCAGCCACTCCAGCAAATATCTCTTATTTATTTAGACATCGATTACTTCAAGTCCATCAATGATCAATATGGACATCACGAGGGAGATATCGTTTTAAAAGAAATAGGAACAAGACTGATGAAAAATACAAGAAGCTCTGATTACATTGGACGTATCGGCGGGGAGGAATTCGCTGTCCTTCTACCTAATTGTTCAGTCGAAAAAACATGGCAAATTGCAGAAAGATTACGAAAAAAATTAGCAGATCAGCCGATTTATTTAGAAAATGGGACGTCCATTCAAATTACCGTTTCAATTGGGTGTGCTTATTATCCCGGAACCCTTACTGACATTAAGCAATTACCGATTATTGCTGACCAGGAGCTCTATAAAGCCAAGCAATCAGGTCGAAATCAAGTCAGCTTTTCTGAGAGGAAAAGAGAGCACTATACATAGGCTTTTTCCTCAATTTGTTAGCGGTCATTATTTTTAAAAAAGTTTTCGCATAACAGTTGTTTTTTCGCGTAAACACTGGTAAAGTAAAGGTAATTATTTTTGTTCGTATCATCTTTAAGAAGAAAGTTTTGAAAGAGTTTTCGTCTTTGAAGTTTGTGTAAGAGCAAGAATAGTGAATTTAAGCGTTAAGATCGCTTTAGGAGGAAATTTCATGTTAGAAGGTAAAGTAAAATGGTTCAACTCTGAAAAAGGTTTCGGATTCATCGAAGTAGAAGGTCAAGACGATGTATTCGTTCACTTCTCTGCTATCCAAGACGAAGGTTTCAAAACTTTAGAAGAAGGTCAAGCAGTTTCTTTCGAAATCGTTGAAGGTAACCGTGGACCACAAGCTGCTAACGTTAACAAAGCGTAATTTAAGAGCATCTGCTCTTTTAGCACTTTATAGAATGAAGAAAACCGCTTGGCTTCTGCCAGCGGTTTTTTATTTATCCTTTTCTTTTACCTTTTGCAAAGCTGAGCGATACATATCATCATTCATTTGTTGCTCTGGTTCTTCTTGTTTAACAGGTGATTCCGGCTGTTTAAACTTTTGAAGCGCCTGTCGATAGAAATCATCGCCAGACGTGTGATGAGTCGTTTGAGAAGGCTTTGACGCGTCTTCATCTTCTTCAGGCTCTACAGGACTCTCTATCACTTCAGACTCGCTGTAAGGCACGTCAGACTGATTGGATCCATCTTCTATTATCGCTTCCTTCTCGGCCGAAGCATGTCTGACATTGAAGGCTACTAATCCGATCATCACTAGAATAGCAGCTACTAACGCTACAATCATGGTCGCCAATAGAACCCTCTCCTTATCGCTTAAATGACGCAGTGACAGATGCCACACGTCTTCCTAATGCCTTTCCGATCTCTATCCCTTCAGCAGAAATCAGCTCATCAGAATCAATCGGACATGTCACACCTGCTCCGTAGTAAGAGCCATATAAAGCATTCTCTGGCACATTACCTGGAAGACCTACTACAAGCATCCCTTGGTGGAACATCGGCGTGATCAAGTTATGCATCGTCATTTCTAAACCGCCATGTGTTGTAGCAGTAGTACAAAACACTGCCCCGACTTTGTCGATAAGTTTCCCTTCTGCCCATAAGTGACCAAGGCGGTCAATCCATGACTTTAATCCAGAACTGATCGTCCCAAAATGACCAGGGCAACCCCAAATAATCGCATCCATTTGCTCGAGCTTGTGAATATCCGCATCTTCTACATGGTCAATCAACACTTCAGCATGTTCTATTTCACTAGCGCCTGCTGCAATCGCTTCAGCAAGTGCTTTTGTATGTTCACCTTCACTATCGTATACGACATAAATTTTCATGTACGGTCCCTCCACACTATCTTACATCTTGATTTGCTTCCTTAGGTGCTGGAAGCAAGGTCAGTTCTTGTTTCTTTTGCTGTTGATCTTTCCGTTTTGGATCCTTGCGTACATCTCTTAGGAACAAACTAAGAATGACACCAGCCACACAGAATAACGTCACCCATAAGTAAGCATCATTGATCCCCATCACATTTGAATCAACTTGTGCTTTCGTAAAGAGCTGTGTGGACACATATTGCTTGGCGGCTTCTGCTGTCATGTTCATATGATGCATCACATGAGACACAGCCGCCTGGAATGAATTCATAAAGAACGGGTCGGTCGTATTTGTTTGATCTGCCATATTGGCATAATGGAATGTCGTCCGATTCGTATAAATCGTCGTGATCAAACTCGTACCGATTGAGCCGCTAATTTGTCGTAATGTATTGGACATGGCTGTACCATGACTGTTTAAATGCTGTGGTAATTGGTTCATCCCAGCCGTCATCACAGGCATCATGAGTAATGACATACCAAATGAACGTACCGCGTATATCAGGACGATGTGACCATAAGAAGTATCTATGGTTAGCCTTGTAAACTCATATGTTGTGACCACTGTGATGGCCATTCCCACAATCGCAAGCGGACGAGGTCCAAATTTATCAAATAAGATCCCTGAAATAGGAGACATAATGAGCATCGCAAGAGCCCCAGGAAGCATTAACAGACCTGATTCCAGTGCAGTAAACCCAACAAGGTTCTGCAGATAAATCGGAAGTAAGAACATACCTGTATATAATGCGACCGTGATGATGATGTTAATGACACTTGATAACGAGAAAATGCTGTATTTGAATACTCGGAAGTCAAGCATTGGATGATCCGCTTTCAGCTGTTGGATAATAAAGAGAATGATCGCAATCGCACCAACCACGATGGTCGTGAGGACGATCGGATCTGTCCAACCACCACTTCCCGCTTCACTCACGCCATATAGAAGCGAAGCAAAACCTACGACAGAAAGAATGGCACCAAGACTGTCCAGCTTGATTTTTTTAGGCTCCACAATATTTTTAAACATAAAGAAAGCCGCGATAATGACAATTGCACCGATCGGTACAAGTCCATAGAACATAATACGCCAAGAATAATGTTCAATAATGTAACCAGATAATGTTGGTCCTACAGCTGGAGCAAACATCATCGCCAGACCAAATATCCCCATTCCCTTCCCCCTGTTTTCTGGAGGGAATATAAAAAGGATTGTTGTCATAACGAGCGGCTGCAAAATACCGCCACCGACTGCCTGTATTAACCGGCCAACGAGCATCGTAGAAAAGTTAGGCGCGATGCCGCAAATAAATGTCCCCAGTGTAAAAGAAACCATCGCCACAAGGAATAAACTGCGCTGTCCAAAACGTGTGATCAAAAAAGCAGATAACGGAATGAGCACACCGTTGACAAGCATATAACCTGTGGTAAGCCACTGAATGGTCGTCGCACTCACATTAAATTCTGTCATTAAATGGGGCATGGCGACGTTCAAAAGTGTCTGGTTTAAAATGGCTACGAACAAACCAGCCATTAAGATGATCAGTAATAACATGGGGCCTGTTCCTTGTTTGGTCGCTGCACGTTGATTTTCCATCTTTAGACAACCTCCTTTCATGTGTGAGATAAGTCATCATTATGATGAAATTTTGACAGAAGCATTCATACCTGGAAGTACTTTGTCAGGTGGATTTTTGATTGAAATCTTCACTGCTACTTTTTGTGTGACCTTTGTATAATTGCCACTAGAATTAGTTGCTGGGAGCATATTGAATGTGGAGTTGGTTGCATAACCAATTTGTTCAACTGTTCCTTCAAATGTTGTATCAGGATCACCGTCTACCACAATGTCGACTTTGTCACCTTTTTCAATATTTTGAATGTCTGTTTCTTTAATATTAGCTGTAATGTAAAGTTTGCTTAGGTCAATGGTTTGGCCTAGAACTGTACCTGGCTGCACTTGTTGATTATTTTGCACTTCTTTTTTCACCAATGTGCCATCAGCAACTGCTTTAATGCTTGTTTTCGTTTCTCCTTCAACTTTTGCAACCGTGCTGTCCTTTTGCACATCGTCCCCTTCATTGGTATTCCAGCCTTTGATTTGTCCAGCTGCCGGAGCTGTGATTTGATACAGATCACCTGTTACTTTGGCTTCGTCCGTTTTCACAAAATTTGTGCTTTCATAGTAGTAATAAGCACCTCCTGCAATAATGGCAAGAATCACAATAAGACCAATAATATTAGTAAGCAATAAACGCCCTCTGTTCATGTTTTATTTCTCCTTTCATGTATGAAAAACTAGTGAAATCTCCTTTAGAGTGCCCATCAACTGGCAGCATATGAAAACTCATATAGGCTGCCAGTTTCCTCTTGATCTCCCCTGCTAAAAATGGTGTGCAGCCCATTTATATATTTATTGCTCACTCATGAGCAAAGAGCAGAAAAAGAAGAAAAGACGAATAGCATCTTTTTGAAAAACTTATATTTAACAAGATTAAATATTAATAAAAGTAAATTATAATGTCAAAGAGAAAGTATCCCCTTTTTGCTGGTGATTGCTTCCTTCTCAACAGAAAAAAACCTCTCAGCCCTTAGCTGAAAGGTTTTTCAATGTCTCTATTTAAGAAAGAACTTTTTCTTGCTGAAAAAATTTTTTTAAGGCAAGAAAAACGTCGGATTTTTGCTTCAAAATATAATGCTTAAATTTGTCATCTTCAATATGTTTATAAGCTGACATTAACGTTGAATGACGATTATATTGATTCACTTCACCATAACAGAATAAATTCGTCTTTTTCATCAATTCAGATACAAGTTTGACACACCGGGCGTTATCAGAAGTCAAATTATCGCCATCAGAAAAATGAAAAGGATAAATGTTATATCCTGATGGAGGATATCGTTCATCTATGAGTTCTAATGCCTTTCGATAGACAGAAGAGCATATCGTTCCTCCGCTCTCACCTCGTGAGAAGAAATGTTCTTCATCTACTACCTTTGCCTCGGTATGATGGGCAATAAATTCAATTTCGACGGTTTCATACTTTGTCCGTAAGAAACGTGTCATCCAAAAGAAAAAACTCCTCGCCATATATTTTTCCCAAAGCCCCATACTCCCACTTGTATCCATCATCGCCAAAACGACGGCTTTCGACTCTGGTTTGGTGACTTCATTCCACGTTTTATATTTAATATCCTCTGGATAGATTGGATAAAAGGAGGGGTTCCCAGTCATCGCATTTCGCTTAAATGCCGAGAGCATCGTTCGTTTTTTATGAATATTCCCTGTTAACCCTGTTTTGCGAATATCATTGAACTCAATTTGTTCGACAATGATATCATCAAGCTCCTTTTGTTTAAGGTTAGGTAGTTCTAGTTCACGAAACAACGCTTCTTCCAGATCCATTAATGAGACTTCTGCTTCGTAATAATCGTCCCCTGCTTGATCTCCAGCACCTTGCCCCTGCCCTTGCTTCTTCTTGTCTGAACCATCTCGCGCCACAACATCTCCAACCTGACTATCTCCGTCCCCTTGCCCCACATGCTTGTTCTTATCATAGTTGTATCGAATTTTATATTCATCTAGTGACCTAATTGGAATTTTGACCACATCTTTGCCGTTAGACATGATGATGCTTTCCTCTGTGACAAGATCCGGCAAATTGTTTTTAATCGCTTCTTTGACCTTTTTCTGGTGACGCTGCTGGTCGTCATAGCCTTTACGATGGAGGGACCAGTCTTCCTGAGAAACAATAAACTGACTTTTATCTTGCCGGGACATCCATCCCCCTCCTCACATTCATCTTTCATTTGATTCCTTTATCATATGCTACTCGTCATGGAGATGACGGTCATTTTTAAAAAAGACATTACCGGTGCGAGTTGCGCCAATAATGCCTCCTTCACATATTAACGATTCAGAAGACTACCTACATATTTTAGGAGTTCATTTGCACTTGTTGAATTATAGCCATGCTCATCAATCAATCTAGCTACCACTTCATTTACCTTTTTCAACTGCTGTTCATCCGGTGTTTTCGTCGATGTCGTAATTTTCACTACGTCTTTTAAATCAGCAAACAACTTCTTTTGAATCGCCTCTCTCAATCTCTCATGAGAATTATAATCAAAACGTTTGCCCTTTCTCGCATAAGCAGAAATGCGAATGAGAATCTCTTCACGGAACGCCTTTTTCGCATTTTCAGAAATACCGATCTGTTCTTCAATGGAACGCATGAGCTTTTCATCTGGATTCATTTCTTCACCAGTTAACGGGTCACGCAGCTTATTTTTATTGCAGTATGCTTCGACATTATCTAAGTAATTATCCATGAGCGTTTTCGCAGACTCTTCATAGGAATACACAAATGCTTTTTGAACTTCCTTTTTCGCCATATCGTCATACTCTTTCCGCGCAACTGAGATAAAATTCAAATATCGCTCCCGATCCTCGCTGGAAATAGACGGATGCTGATCAAGTCCTTCCTTTAACGAACGAAGCACGTCCAGTGCATTGATAGATTCCATATTCTTCCGAATGATAGTCGAGGAGATTCGGTTGATGACATAACGAGGATCAATTCCACTCATCCCTTCATCATGAAATTCCTTTTTCATCTCTTCAATATCAACAGATTGGAAGCCTTCGACACTTTCTCCATCATACAGGCGCATTTTTTTCACCAAGTCAATATCAGACCGTTTTGGCTCCTTTAACCTTGTCAATATGGAGAACATCGCCGCCACCTTTAGTGTATGCGGCGCAATATGAACATCGGCTACATCACTTTCTGAAATCATTTTATGATAAATCCGCTCTTCCTCTGACACCTTTAAATTATAAGGAATCGGCATGACAATAATTCTTGAATGCAAGGCCTCATTTTTCTTATTTGAAATAAACGACCGGTATTCGGTTTCATTTGTATGTGCAACGATCAGTTCATCTGCACTGATTAAAGCAAAACGACCTGCCTTAAAATTGCCTTCCTGCGTTAATGACAGAAGATGCCATAAAAACTTCTCATCACACTTTAACATCTCTTGAAATTCCATCATCCCGCGATTTGCCTTATTGAGCTCCCCATCAAATCGATATGCACGGGGATCGGACTCAGACCCAAATTCAGCAATCGTCGAAAAATCAATACTCCCTGTTAAATCGGCAATGTCCTGTGATTTTGGATCAGATGGACTAAAAGTGCCAATTCCTGTCCGTTTATCCTCTGAGAAAAAGATCCGCTCAACTCGTACGTCCTCAATCCGGCCATCATATTCCTCTTCCAGTCTCATCAGATTAAGAGGCGACAAATTCCCCTGAACACGGATGCCATACTCTCTATAGAAGTCCTCCCGCAGATTTTGCGGAATTAGATGTAGCGGGTCTTCATGCATTGGACAGCCTTTGATCGCATAGACTGCACCACTATCTGTAAGAGAATATTCTTCAAGCCCTCTTTTCAACCTTGTCACAAGTGTCGATTTCCCGCCACTTACCGGACCCATCAACAATAAAATCCGCTTCCGCACATCTAAGCGTTTGGCGGCAGGGTGGAAATATTCCTCCACTAACCTTTCCAATGATTCCTCTAAGCCAAAAAGTTCCTGATCAAAAAAATTGTAGGTTCTGACCCCATTCTCTTCTTCAATCCCGCTGTCTTTAATCATATGATAAACGCGAGAATGAGCAGATTGAGCGACAAGTGGATTTTCTTTTATAATGTCTAAATACTCACTGAATGTGCCTTCCCATTTAAGACGCTGCTCTTCTTCTCTGTGCTGTTCAATTTTCTTTAAAATATCCATATGGACCTCCTCTTTCAAGATTGAAGCTAGAAATCAGATACTGTTTTACAATCTATGCCCAGGCGTCCTATAACATGCTTTTGTTCTTCAATATGGCGAATTGCGAAACTGAATTGACAACCATCATCAAGACCCTTCATAATAAAGGAAAAACAGGAGAAAAATGATCTTCTACTCCTGCTTTTCAAGGGTAACGTCACAACATATGAAACGGGCAGCAAAGGATCAAAGGGATAAGGGGGAGCTTATATGAGAACGGTCATTATGATGGGCGTCATCATTACGTTTTTAGTATCCATTTTCACAGCTGGTTATGAAGGCAAGCCTGGTAAATGAAAAAAAGGATGTTCCATCAGCGGAACATCCTTTTTTCGTTGTTTGCGGTATCTGATTATCTCAAATAAAAAAGCCGAGATCGATATCCCGGCTTTCATCATGACCTTATATCAGATCACGGTATTGCTGCTGGCGAAGTGCCTCATATACAAGGATAGCTGCCGTATTTGACAAATTTAGCGAACGTACATGTTCTGTCATCGGCAAACGAAGACAGCGGTCCATATTACGTTCAATCAAATCTTTCGGTAACCCACTTGTCTCTCTGCCAAAGACAAAGAAATAATCTTCATCTAGCTGAGAATAATCAAACGTTGTGTGCGGCTTTTGGCCAAATTTCGTGATATAGAAAAATTGTCCCTTCGGATGAGCCTCAAACAATTCATCGAGTGAATCATGATACACCACGTTGGCATACTTCCAATAATCAAGCCCTGCACGCTTGAGCATTTTGTCATCTGTCGAAAAACCAAGCGGACGAATCAGATGAAGTGTTGTATTTGTTGCTGCACATGTTCGCGCAATATTCCCAGTGTTAGCTGGAATCTCTGGTTGATATAAAACGACATGAAGTCCCAAAAAAGTTCACCTCTAATTTTCTTTTCCGCTCAACATTATACCATTAACGATCCTTCGCAGCATCGTCTAAAATGTGAAAAAACATATAACGAATAGCGGGCGTGTAAGCAGTCGAATCCTCATATGACCAATAGCGCATGCGACTATCATATGTCTGGGCATTCACGAGCGGCATGCCACCTTTATCGTGATCAACGACAATGGTTGTATGATTATACCTTCCATCACCTTCAAAATCGTAGCAAATGACATCACCAATTTGCAGCTCCTGGACCTCTTTCAGCTTCTTTGCTCTTAAACCCGCCTTTGAATTCGCTAAATAGTTTTTCATCGAATGAGCCACCGTCCAGCTGTAGCTCCATGTATGTGGACGCACCCACCAGCCAGACCCGCGGTTTGGATATCCCCTTGTTGGCGCATTGCCTGCTTTTAGGCATTGCGAAATGAAATTGGTACAGTTATCTTCAAAGTTTTTATAGGCTGGATTTCGTTTATTCCAGTACGTCTCCGCATATTGCACGGCTGCTCGCCGATCATAGTGAAAGGCTCTTCCAAACTGCTCTTCATCCTGGAAGCGCTCATGCTCATGCTCATGTTCTGCCTGTTGCAGTTCATCTTGCATCATTCGATCTTTGACAAGCATATTGTTATAAAGAAATGCTTCTCTTTTTTCAACCTGTTCCTCTAAATAAAACGAATCATCTAGATCCTTACATACATACGTGAGATGGGCTAGATATTGCACATGCTGAGCACCATCATCCTGAATGGTTGAATGCAAGAGTTTTGCTTTTGCTTTTGCTTTGACAATCTCAACTTGTCTTCTCACAAAAAGCTCTTTTTTTCGTTCTACTGCTTCCACATCAGACAAAAGCTGCGGCTTTTTGATCACACGACCATTTAACAAATACACCAGCCTGTCTTCTAACGTTTGTTCTAATAATTGTTTCACACACAGACACCACCAAACTTTTTTAAAATTCTCTGTTTGGTTTATTCTATGTTCATGAGGATGTTATTTAGTATTTAAAGGTGTTTGCAAAAACTGAATTCCTTTTTCCACCTCTTGTTTCACTTCTTCATCACTTTCACGCTCAAGGGCTTTCTCGAGTTCAGAAAGCTGTTCTCGATCGCCAATCTTTCCAATCGCCCAAGCGGCAGTACCACGAATAACCGGCCTTGGGTCTTTGTGCATCAATTCGATCAAGTCTGGTAAAGCAGATGTATCTTTAAAATGAGCGAGTGCTAGAATCGCATTCCGCTGAATAGGCTTTTTCCCCCGCCACGATCCAGAAATATGACCATATTTCTCTTTAAATTCACGATTGCTGATCGTGAGTAGCGGCTTTAGTAGCGGCTTTGCAATCTCAGGATCGGGCTCCATTTCAGGGTGAAGATGAAAGTCCTTTCCTTTGTTGATTGGACATACCGTTTGGCAAGTGTCACAGCCATACAATCGATTCCCAATTTTCGAACGAAATTCGTCAGGTAAAAAACCCTTTGTTTGCGTTAAAAATGAGATGCACCTTTGAGAATTCAGCTGTCCTGGATTCACAAGAGCACCTGTTGGACATGAATCCACACATTTATTACATGTCCCGCACTGATCTTCAATTTTCTCATCAGGTTCAAATGGGACATTCGTGATCATTTCAGCCAAGTACACATACGAACCAAACTCAGGGGTGATAATCATACAGTTCTTGGCACTAAAACCAATACCAGCACGCTCTGCAACAGCACGATCGGATAGCTCTCCTGTATCGACCATCGATTTTGTTCGTATATCTTCATGCTTGCTTCGCAAAAATTCCTCAAGCATGTCGAGCTTTTTCTTCAGTACAACATGATAATCCGTTCCCCATGAAGCTCTACAAAAGATACCTCTTCTCGCATCTTTTGTACTTCGAGGCGCACCTTTCATTTTGGAAGGATAAGCGAGCGCTATCGCAACAATTGATTTAGCCTTTGGAAGCAGCAAAGCAGGGTTTGTTCTTTTTTCGATATCTGGCTCTTCAAAGCCCGACAAATACCCTAACGATTCATGTAAGATGAGGCGATCTTTTAATGAATCAAATGTATCAGCACTTGCAAACCGAATTTTATCGACACCAATTTCTTTCGCATATTGAATCAATTCTTCTTTTAATTCTCCAACATGAATCACCTTGCAAACCTCCTTTCTTTGTTTCTTCTGTTGTTTTCAGTATAATACGAGTGTATCATGACCGATTGGAGTGAGTCACTGTGAAGATACAAATGGAAATATCTCATCGTCAACACCCATCTATCCACATTGGACAGATTGAATATTCACATATTGAAGTCGGCGAATCGCCGCAAATGTTAAAAGGCCGATTACGCCTGTTTCAAGAATCTTTGTTTTTTGATTACGAAGATCAAGCATTAGAAAAGGAACCAGCGATCAAAGAATGGACTGATCTATTAGAAAACGTTCCCTTTCTTCCACTTCTTACTGGAATTCAAAAGGAACAATTCATTGATTCGACCAATTCCGTACAGGACTTATCGACATTTTTCTCTTTAAAATATTTCTTGCCCATCCTCACATTGGATGCAGATTGTCTAAAGTCGCCACTTTTCCTAAAACGAACGGATTCTGGACATGCGGAATGGCGTGACGAATCAGGACTGAATGGTTTATTTTCTCAAGCTGGAAAAGCACACATTTCTCAAGACACCAAAAACATCCTTCAATTAGTTCTATTCCCACCATCTATTTCCCGGGAAAAGAGTGAAGCTCTTTTACAATCCTTGACGAAGATGTTTGTACAAATACATGGTGGCGAGAGCAAATTTGAACTTATTGAAAAAGCACTGTAATATGACAGTGCTTTTTTTACATTATACTGACATAATAAAAAACGCAACACTTCGTTTATCTAAGAAACGAAATACTGCGTTATAAACAAAATTATGTATTGGAGCGGGTGATGAGAATCGAACTCACGACATCAGCTTGGAAGGCTGAGGTTTTACCACTAAACTACACCCGCATCAATATTTTAAAGACAACGTCATCGCGTTGACTTTTATAATGTTACAACTTTCTTAACAATTCGTCAAGAGAATATGATGATTTTTCGTCAAAAAACTTCATATTCTCCCTGTATATTACGATAGTTATTTATTTAATTGAACATACAACAAATAGGCATGCTTCACATTCTTTAACGTCTTTTCAGGATTCTTTTCAAAACCTGTTAAACCAGGAGTTGTTGTTTTCGGACCAGATGTGATGGTAATATAAATTAACTTTTTCTCTCCAGGAGTGATGTGTAAAGGTTCTTCTCGCATAATCGAGATGCTTCCGCCCACATCCTGTTTGAAATCCACGCTAGTCGAAAGCTTTGTTAGTTCGCTTTTTTCTTTATCCACCCACAAGGTATACGTTGCTTTTAACAAATGATCTATTTCATCATCTATTTGGTAGATAAAATTCACTCTCTTATCAACACCATTTTGATGAAGTTGAATAGTTGCATCTTTTGTATCATCTTTCAGTAGTTGTCCATCCTTGTAATGCATTCCGATTAAGGAAACGCTTTTATAACTAGCTTTAAGTCCCTTCACGGTCATCGCTTTAAATGACTCATCTGTTAATGCTTCCAATAGACTTTTTTCATTTGCTGTTAGTTTCATGGGTTCAACAGTTATTTTGTCTTGAGATACTGTTTTCTTATCTTTCTCTGTTGCAGGTTTTTCTGTTACTGTATTCGCTGTTTTCTCTGTATTTTCTGTTTGTCCACCGCATCCCGCTAGTAGAAATGATGCGAATAAAAGTATGCTACATTTCTTAATCATATGAATCCCCTTTTATATTTTTCTTTATCATACTAAAATTTGGTTTATTCTACAAAAAAAGATTAGGAGAATTCTCCTAATCCTTTCTTTTCTTCTGTTTCATTGTCGACAATAGTGCCACAATCACAAATGCGGCGACAAAAATGGCCACCATGTAGATGAAAAAATTTGGTTTGATCTGAAAGGTAAACGCTGATGAGCCTTCCATCTCAAAGGAAAGACTGTTAAACAGTAATTCATGATTCGTTTTCGATTGAAACAGGTGATAAAACAATACACCTATGGTCAACATCGGAAAGCCTAAAAATCCAAGAAAACCACCAACAATCGCGCCTTGTTTCATTGCTTGAACATTCATGATCGTTGTCCTCCCATTCCACCAAGCAACAGTTGCTTCATAATAGACTTACCATCTCCCATAAACGGAAGAAGATAGAGCAATTGAATAAAATACGTCACTGAAAAAATGAAAAAACCTGTCGTAATTGGGTTTTCTTTCAGAGTTAATACAGTCACAATGATTCCCACCGCACCAATCATCCCTGGCAGGAGCGGACCAAGAAGCGTAATCCACACTTGCTTTTTCTGAAATGGATCTAATACAGGCCTGACAAACTTCACGGACATCATATCGCTCGCAAAGAATCCTTGAGGACCATCCCGTCCGGCAAACTTCCGGTGTGCGTACCCATGTGCAGCCTCATGCAAGGCAGTCCCGGTAATTAATCCAACATAGATAACGGAAAAATAAATCGCAATGGCTGCAATCGATGAATCAGGAACGATTAAAAAGGCAATCCCCGCCATTACCATAAACAGCAGCCAGAAAAAGATAATTTTGCGTGTCACCATGTACAAGGCCGTCCTCAATATGGAAAAGAAAGAATGCCCCGTACAATCAAACCGCTCCTTCATCTTCACTTGATACTGCTTGAAAAATTGACAACACGCTGTGACAATTCGATAAGGCGATTGATAATGAATAGAAAGCAAATGATGTTGATTCAGTCCCACCATCAACTGATAAAAATCACGAGCAATCACAGATTCATCCACCTGAAACAAGTCAGCGAGCTCTGCTGTAATATTCGCTTCTGTCCTTTTTCCATCCACTTTTGTTAACATATGATATGCACTCTCATTAATCGGGAGTGTGCTTCCATACTGTGTATCAGTCAAATGCCTCTTTTGTAAGGTCACATAAGGTGCAAGAGCCGGTACTCGCTCGATCTTTAGCTTACTGTTAAGAAGTTGAATCATGTGAATACCTCCATGAAAAACCTTTGTATATGGCAAAGATGAGAAGACCCTCAAATACTGCTACAAGAAGCCACTGAAGCGTTTGACTTGACTCTCCTATGACATAGTTCCCGATAAAAACAATGGGAATCATCATCAAAATAAGTGCACCAAACGAAAAAATACCCGTATACGGATTATTTCGATCAAGTGGAAGTAAAATACCCACCACGTAAAATAGTGCGGTTGCATTACATAAAACAGCAGCACCAATCAATACGTTCCAAATCTGATCAGGGACTGTCAGAGTCATGAGCATAAACAATGCAATTTGCATAACCCCAACGAGCAAAAGCCCTAAGAACTTATAAAGCGCCACTTCCCATGACCTGATCCCAAATGTTTTATACATCCCTAACATTCGTTTATCATTGCCAAACGAATTAAAAGCTGTTAATCCAGCCAAAGCACATAAGACAAAGAATGCTTCTCCTTCAAAGCTGAAGGCAAACTGATAGCGAACAAATAAAATCACAATGAGGAGAATGAGAAAGTTTAAAATATTTTCTTCATTTCGGACCTGTGATTTGATTTCCTTTACGATAAGTGACCACTTTTTTGAAGAAGTAAACGGCAGTCTGTTTAAAAAGGTTAGTGCTTTCTTCTCTGCCATAATCGGCATCAGAGCAAGAGAAAGAAAAGCGCCACACGCAGATAATAGGATGAACAGAATCAAGATAACGTAATTGACCCCTTGAGGAGACATCCCTTGTACCGCTAGAAAAAATGGTACTGTGAAATACATCAGATGATAATCGAACTGTACATATGATTGCTGAATCTGGCTGATGTCAAAATGAGTCATCCCGTATGACACAACTAATGCCAATAAAACAAATATCGCTGCAAATTTCTGCAACGGTAACTTTAATTTTAGAACGAGTAAATAAGTGATATTGTAGATGAGCTGCAATAGTGTTAAAACAAACAGAGATTGCAAAAGCACCATAAAAAAGAAAGCAAGAATAAAGGAAATCCCGATCCCTTGGGCAATAAAATTAGGCAAAAGCAAAATGCCGATAAAGAAGAGGACAAGCCCTGTCACCACTATCACCATTGGAATGAAGTATCCTAGACTTTTCTGAAAGGTAGAAAGCGGAAACCAACTGAGTTGCATTGAAAACCGATCCTGTTCAGGTGTTCTGACCTTGATCAACACAAATAACAAGCTTGTGAAAATGGTTGCATTGATGGCCATAGACACAACCAATAATCCAAGTGAACGTTCATCCCCATTTAAGAAAGCCTTCATAAACACGCCTGTGAAACTGTATCCGATGATGGCTCCCATTGTGACTGCAAACAAAAAGAATAAGACCACAATGATTCGCTTCGTTTGAGTATCAAAGAGCTTATACATCTCCTGCTGCCACATTTTAAGCATCATTTTAGTAATGATTAATGATTTCATCAAAATGCGCACCCCTATCACTTAACATTGAAGCTTTCAGAAACACCTGTTCCAGTGTGCTTGATTGATACTTATCCTTTAAGGCTGAAACCGTTCCTTCATCCATTTTGTTTCCTTTAGAAATAATGGCGATTTTGTGGCACAGCTCTTCCGCTGACAGCATATCATGCGTTGAAAGCAAGATCGCACCATGGTGCTCGGCATAACGCTTCATGAGTTTCTTTGTGTTTATAACCGCTTCAATATCAAGTCCCCTAAAGGGCTCATCCATGATCACCAATTGACTTTCTAGCATAAAGGCGGCAATCAGCTGTGTCTTTTTTTTCATTCCATGTGAATAGGTTTCAATAGGTCTTGACAAAGCCGAGTCCATATCAAACAATTCAATTAGTTGATTTCTTCTATGATTTGTTTTACATTCATACATAGAAGAAACAAAATCTAAATATTCATCACCAGTCAGTGCTTCAGGGAGCAGCAGGTCATCTGGAACATAGGCTACTTGTTTTTTAAAAGATGGATCATCATTTGTGACACCCTGCAAGTGAATCATCCCTTCTGTATGCTTAATAATGCCGAGTATACAGTTAATCATCGTTGTTTTACCAGATCCATTCGGACCCGCAACAGCAACGATTTGATGAGGGGTAATATTTAAATGAAAATCATTGACAGCAGTCACATTATTTTTATACGTCTTGGTTAAACTCTCGATCGTAAACATATAACCTCCAAGTGTCTGCATATTCTTTAAAAACAGATCGGGCTAAACCGCCCGCCACAGACGGTTTAGCCCTGGTGTCATATCTTAGAAGTAAAAAGATGAATCCTAAGTATAGCTACTTACATTCAATTTTGACTTTTAAGCCACTTTCCCACTGAACGGCTCCTGTAAAGCTACCTTTGCCGTTTGCTAAACACCAAACTGCTGCTCCTAGTACTACTGTTGCTCCCAATCCTAAAAGGACTGCAATAAATACTAAGAACCAAGCTTGGTCCATAATAGCAGGCTCCATAGTGGAATAGTCAACTTGCGGCGCTGCATAAGTCATACTTTTCACCTCCCAGCTTATGATGATCGTATCATAGCGACCTCATTCCAAACATCAACAGAAGATCCCATTTTTGACCGAACGTACCTTTGGATAAAATGTGACTTTTTATTCAATTATTACCTATTTTCTCGATGAGACATCCCTTTTTAACTAGAATTCAATCCCCCATAAGAACCACAAAACCCAAATAATGCTAAAAAAACCATCTTTTTTCTCTTTTTTATCAAATAGTCCTTTTTCATTATCCTTTCTTTTTATTCTTTCTTTTTTATGAAATAGAAAGAATTCCCCCGAAACATCAGATAGAAAAGACCTATTTCTGTGTCGGTATTACGTCAATTATGAAATATTTACTGATAATTCCGACAAAAGAGTGAGACCATTTTCCTTCTTCTCACGCCACTCAAAATATGTATATACAAGAAATCAATTGGGAAAAAAGCCCTTTCCTTCTCATAGAGAACACGACAATCTTCACCCGTCTTCCATTTTTCTATGAAAACAAGAGACTAGCGTACTTTGCTCCTCCTGCTGTTATCATCTTTTTTCTAACAGATACTTTTACATGTGCTTATAAGATGAAGCGTATATTATGATGACTTCACTTTAAGACTCTCAACTAATTGATCATTCATTTTTCACCTCTGTATAATCATTACGCTTACGATATCGATATCTCACTATATATTGTTTTTTCAGATTTATCTAAAAAATGATTGACCAAGCAGGTAACAAGATTTATAGTCATATTAAACATTTCTTATCAAAGTAGTTGGTTTTATCTAACAAAAGGAGGATACACCATGTCAGAAGAACTTCAATTTCGTTTAGAAACAAAAGCCATTCACGCTGGTCAGGAACTCGATTCAGCGACCTATTCAAGAGCAGTGCCTATCTATCAAACAAGCTCTTTCGGTTTTAGAGATAGTGAGCATGCGGCAAATTTATTTGGACTGCAAGAATCCGGAAACATTTATTCGCGTATTATGAACCCTACGAATGATGTATTTGAAAAACGGATTGCTGAGCTAGAAGGTGGCATTGGTGCTTTATCTGTCTCGTCTGGTCAAGCAGCCACTACCTACTCTATTTTAAACATTGCAGGAGCAGGAGACGAAATCGTTTCATCCAGTAGTTTATATGGAGGTACCTACAATTTATTTGCCCATACATTCAAGAAGCTCGGGATTACAGTGAAATTTGTTGATTCATCAAATCTTGAAGAACTTGAAGCTGCCATTACAGACAAAACAAAAGCAGTGTATGCGGAGAGCATCGGAAATCCGAAAGGTGACATTTTACATATTGAAGCCGTCTCTGCTATTGCACACAAACACCATATTCCGCTCATTGTGGATAACACGCTCGCCAGCCCCTATTTACTAAGGCCTATTGAGTTTGGAGCAGATATTGTTGTCCACTCAGCAACCAAATTCATCGGTGGGCATGGGACATCAATCGGCGGCGTCATTGTCGATAGCGGTCGTTTTGATTGGGCTGCCAGCGATAAATTTAAAGGACTAACGGAACCTGATCCGAGTTATCATGGGTTGACGTATACAGAAGCAATTGGAGAAGCAGCCTATATCACAAAAGCACGTGTACAGCTTCTACGAGATTTAGGGGCGGCACTGTCACCCTTCAACTCCTTTTTACTGCTGCAAGGATTAGAAACATTGCATCTGCGCCTCGAGCGTCATAGTGAGAACGCGTTAAAAACAGCGCAATTCTTACAAGAGCATCCTCTCATAGAATGGGTGAGCTATCCAGGTTTAGAAAAACACGAATCTTATGTACTTGCTCAAAAATATTTACCGAAAGGACAAGGGGCTATCCTCACATTCGGTATCAAAGGGGGCCATCAAGCAGGTAAAAAACTCATTGATTCAGTGCAGCTCTTTTCGCATCTTGCAAACGTTGGTGATTCCAAATCACTGATCATCCATCCAGCTAGTACAACTCATCAACAATTAAGTGAAGCAGAACAAAAGGCAACAGGTGTCACACCAGATCTCATACGTTTGTCTATTGGAACAGAAGCGATTGAAGATATCTTAGCTGATCTTGAGCAAGCTATAACAAAAAGCCAATCCTATTAAATAGAAAAAGCACACAATTGTGTGCTTTTTTATGTTTAGTTACTGATTTAATAATCGAATCTTTTTGATTGGATAAAATACAAAGGATGTTGTTCCTTGGATATCACTCTTTGTAAAAAGACCTAAGCCATTGCGGCTGTCCATGGATTTCTGACGATTGTCACCCATGACAAAGTACTTTTCTTTTGGGACTGTGAGAGGTCCAAAATCGGGTGTCAGCAAAGTGCCATCTGCAGCTGCTTCCTTTTTGTTAGAAGCTAAATAAGGCTCAGCGACCTTTTGACCATTCACATAAAGCTGGTCATTTTTCATTTCGATTTGATCACCCGGTAATCCAATCAATCGTTTCACGTAGTGAGTGCTTCGGTCTTCCCCATCAAGTACAATGATCTGTCCTCGTTCAAAATCACCAAAGTAATCGACCGTTTTATTCACAAACACTCGCTCTGCATCGTGCAATGTCGGATCCATGGAAGATCCTTTTACAATGTACGGTGCAAATAAAAAGTTACGAATGATAAATACAGCAATGAATGCAATTAAGATGGCTTTGATCCAGCCCCATAATTCTGATTTCTTTTTTTGTGTGTTCGTATTGGTTGTCATAAGCTCCTCCTGAAATCCCCTAGGACGAAATGAGTGTGGCAGCTGCCCGCTGTCGTAAAGCTTGTTTCACCCTAAATATAAACATATTCTGTCAACAAATCAAGCTGTTAGAGATAAAAAGGCAAGCACCTTTCTGTGCTTGCCCCGAACTTAGTTAATCAGTAGATGCCCCGGCTTCTTTCTCTTTGTTTGTTTGACCATAGAAATAATCAGATGGATTCACAGGTTTAAAACCAGGTAGCTCATGGAATCGAAGGAGATCCCTGTAAAGAACCTTATCTGATAAGCTTAACTGATTATCAACACGGGCTTTAATTGCCTCTATCTTCTTGTTTTGTTTCACAACTTTACCCGTTTTTGTGTCGTAGACTGTATTATCTACAAGGGTATATTTCGGTGTCACATAGTTTCCGTTACGGAATGCAACGGTTTGATCATGTTTTTTAGAAAATAGATCTGTCCCAAAATTCACGAACTCATTTGAATCAATACCTTGTAAGTGAAGAAGTGTTGGCATCACGTCTACTTCACCGCCATACGTATGATTCACGCCCCCCTGTTTTCCAGGTATCCGAATCATGAGCGGTACACGCTGGTTTTGCGCATTTTGATAAGGTGTTATTTCTTTTCCTTGGATCTCACTCATGGCACGGTTATGGTTCTCGGAAATTCCATTATGATCCCCATATAAGAAGATGACAGAATCCTCATAAAGTCCTGATTTCTTCAAGTCCTTGAAGAATTGCTCTAATGACTCATCTAAATACCTTGCCGTTTGGAAGTAATTATCCACTGTTTTATCGCCAGTTGTTGCCTTCGCAATTGTGGCGTCTTTTTCATCCAAATTAAATGGATAGTGATTGGTTAGTGTCATTAAATGCGCATAAAACGGCTTTTTCATTGATTGTAACATTGGAATCGATTCCTTAAAGAACGGCTTATCCTTCAGTCCCATGTTCACAAGGTTTTCTTCATCCATGTTGTAAGAAGATGCATCGAAGAATTGATCAATTCCCATGTGCTTATAAACCGTATCACGGTTCCAGAAAGATTTATAATCCCCATGAAGCACTGCACTTGTATAGCCTGCTTTTTGATCTAAGATCGCAGGGAGTGACTGGAAGGTATTTTCACCTTTTGTCACAAATGCCGCGCCCTCTGGCAAGCCAAACATACTATTATCCATCATCAGCTCAGCATCTGATGTCTTCCCTTGCCCAGTCTGATGGAAGAAATTATCGAAATACGTAAAATCATCTTCTCCATGCGCCAGTTTGTTTAAAAATGGCGTGACCTCTTCTCCATTTAGCTTGTAATCAATTAAAAATGACTGGAAGCTTTCTAAATGAATTTTAATGATGTTTTTACCTTTTGCTTTTCCAAAATACTCTGCATTGGGCTTCGCATAATGAGACGTCGTATAGTTCACGACATCCGTTAAATCATCGCTGCTCGCATTTGCCACCTGCGTGGCGTTTTGTGCCGTTTGAATACCTTGATAAATCGTATAATTATAAACACCTAAATACTTGACGACATACTTATGATCAAATGTTCTTGTTAATAATTCTGGACGATCCTTTTCAGCTAAATGAAGATTGACAAAGAACAGTCCAACACCTGCTGCCACGATCAGCAGAGCAAATGTCTTTTTCATTTGGAATTTCTTCACTTCTGGTCTCCAAATGACAATAGCCACTAAGATCAAGATATCAAGGAAGTATAAGAAGTCATGCGGCTTCATGCTTGCTAATACACCGCCAGTCATTCCTCCCCCAAGATTTCCTGCCTGTTTCATTGTAGAGAAAGTCAAAAAGTCATCAAAAAAACGGTAGTACGCTACATTTGCATATAAAAGTGCAGTCATCACAAAATCAATTACAATTAAAACAATGGCAGATTTACGCCCCTTTAAAAAGAGAGCCAGTCCCAAAAACACAATCGCTGAACTAAATGGATTTAATAAGAGAAGACCCTCTTGCAAAGAACCCTTTACTCCTAAATTAAAGTCCATTTTGTATGCTGTATAAGATTTTGCCCAGAATAAAAGGACAGCCAATATAAAAAAGCTATATTTGTTCGCAATTATTTTTTTCATAAAACCTCTTCTTTCTTATGATCAATCTGATATAAATGAAATCATAAAAAATTTACATTCACTTAGCAAATGTAAACCTTCTACGTCAAAACATTCCGGTGCATTGTCAGCACCGAATAAAATGTGCTCCTTTAATATAACGAATAACAAGCAAGATAAGTTTCAAAAAAACAAGAGTCATGAAAAGAAACATATCGATTTACGTTCACTTCATGTTTTCAATGCATGAAGAAGGTTTTGTAAATCACTCAGTATTACTTTACTTTTTTCATCTAATCGTGTCAAAGTAATTATAAAGAAAAGGAAGAATCACCTAGACTTTTCGACCTACCTTTCCAAATTAATACAAATTTCGACCCCGACTTTCCATTCGGGTCGTTTATTGTGACACAACTTACATCGCCTTATCTGAGTCAACGATGTGCGTTACGATAAAGATATATCGTTTTTGGTCAGGGGAACATCCATGATGGAAATACAACAAATCAAGGCTGTTGAGAGATTTTAGGAAGACATATTAGTAATTGTCGCCGTCACAGGTGCTTCTGTCTGGCGTCGGCGCTGGCAAAGCAGAAGAAGCCCTTCTTTGGGCAGCCTCTATCCCACTGATTGCATGTAAGGAAAAAGGCACAAAACAAATCAAGTTAGACCAATACATACAGATTGGCTATCTATCTAATAAAGTAGAGGGGGAGATATTATATTGTTTTTCATTTACAATTCACGTACATGTTGGATTTTAAGAACTAAACCAATCTTGAGTCTTTGTCATAATAGAAATACATCATACCGTTATCGCTAATCCATTTTCGTAACTGTAGTGTACCAATGGATTCTTGATGTAATTGTGCTTGTTATAGATGAGCTATTTGACACTAAATCTTCACCAGCCTGCTCCCATTTCTATTAAAAACTTGTTTTTTCTTCCCGATAACATACCGTTTGTTAGTATATATCTGTATAGAACTCTATAGAACTCTGGATTTCAGTCCTTATTTTTACTAAAAAGCCCGTTATTCGACAACGGGCTTTTCATCTCAATTGACATATTTACCATAATCAGGCGTGGCAATGCTGTCAAATTCACGAACCAACTTATACAGGCTCGTTGATAACAATTCACCAGACATCGGCAATCCATGGCCGGTAACAGCCACTTCAGGTTTCAACGCATATAATTGATGAACCGATTCCTTGGCAGCTTTCCAGTCTGTTGTTAAATACCGGGGAGGCCCACTAATTTCCTGTTCTTGAGTGAACACTTTATACAAGTACTCCTGCTTCACTGTAACAAAAGCATCTCCAGCAATTAATGTCCGGTCCTTTTCGCGAAATAATGCAATCTGACCTGGGGCATGTCCAGGTGTATGATACCATTTAAACCCTGCAAGATGAGGAACCGTTCCATCAGAAGGAAGAACTTTTACATGATTCCCTAAATCAATAGGTTCGTTAGGGAATATAGGAGACATTTTTGCAACCATTCCTCCTTCAACAGTCGGGTCCGGGTCCGGGTAGCTTTTCTGACCTGTCAGGAAAGGCAGTTCCATCTGGTGGGCATAAACAGGAACATCCCAATGCTTGACCAAATCGATGACAGACCCAACGTGATCAAAATGGCCATGTGTCAAAATGATGGCTTTCGGCCGGCTGTTTGCCCCAAAACGCTCCTCTGTGACAGATATAATGTCTTCTGCCGAATCAGGCATTCCGGCATCAATTAAGACAAAATCACCGGTTTCCGGACTTCCCACAAAACAGATGTTCACGATTTGAACGGTGTAACAATATACATCTGGCAACACCAAAATACCAATCCCACTACCGATGGAGGTTGCAGGAATGAATTTGTAATCACTTCCATAATGCATTTCTTCCATTTTACCCCTCCTTTAATAACTCAGTGAAACGATGTTATTATGCCCAGGGCTAAACAGAAAACCCTCCTTATTTCCAAATAAATGAAACCTTTTCTCTCATCAAACGTTACTAAGCATGTGAAAGGAAGTCATAAAATGGGGATCATTTTAGATATTTTTTACTTAGCTATTTACAAAACTTTTTTACAAGTAGATGAAGATGATATTTCAAGAAATGTGACACATCTAAAAAAATATACCTGGTTTCGAGATTTATTAAATGATCAAAAGTGTAAAGAGATTATCATTTACGACAGTGATGTTCGTCATGTAATAGGACAATTTAAAACTGGCAAACTTCATAAAAGGCGATATAACATAAGGTGTGAGCGAAAGCTACATCAAGCATTGTTCTCTGCCATGTAAAATAGAGCCGCGCTCTTGTGTGGCTCTTTTACATTTCATTTTGTGAATATAACAAGGTAGACAACACATGAAAATAATAGACATTTTCAGAAAAAAAGAATTGACGCCTGGACAACTTTCCCCGTATATTATGTATAAATCCAGCTTGTTCTTAGAAAGGAAGGTCCAACATGCGCTTGTTGAAGAACTGGAGAAAAAGGCAGAACAAACAACCCATCACTTCAGAAAAGCAAGAATCGAGCATCCCTATCAACTTTTCCACACTTCCCTTTGGAACAGACACAGTCGATGACTTTTTATACAACTTAGACCTGATATCCAAGCTCACCGATCTCTATAAAAAAATGGAATAAACTGACGCTGATCCGCTTGAATATTCATCCAACACCTGGATGAATTTTTTATATGTTACTACCTAAGGAAAGGTATATCACATGAAAACATATTATTTCGTCAGACATTGCCAAGCAAATGGACAATCCAAAGATGCGACTTTAACACAGCAAGGAATCGTTCAATCACATACACTTGCTCAGTTTTTTTCTGGCATTCACATCCACCAGATCATCTCAAGTCCTTACAAACGAGCGATCCAAACCACTTGCTCATACAAAACAACTGAAGGTGAAAACCGATGACCGTCTCTCTGAACGTGTGTTAAGCAACAAATCACTGGACGATTGGTATGTGAAACTAAAGCTCAGTTTCACGGATTTACATATCACATGTGAAGGCGGAGAATCTAGCCAAGACGCAATGGACCGCATTGTAAAAGTCCTTTATGAACAAATACACTTAGAAGCAGATCAAACCCTCTTCGTCACACATGGCAATATCATGAGCTTGTTACTTAAACATGTCGATCCGAACATTGGATTCAATGAATGGAAGAACCTTAGTAACCCAGATGTCTATATGTTGAAATATTTTAGCCCGGACCATATGGAAATAGAGCGAATATGGGACGACATTTAAAAACGACAGGTTGAATTCTCAACACTATAGCACCTACATATGAAACTTAATTTCCACACCAAACAAGAGTATGTTGTGAAACACTCAAAATAACAAAAAATGTCAACAAGAGCAACTAACATTGCCCATGTTGACATTTATATCGATTTTAAAACATTTATTTGCGAATTGTTTTTAAGGCTGTTGCCCAAGGGATGACTTGATCTAACATCTGGTTAACTGATTCGGCCTGAACTGATTTTGGTTTAAAATCAGAACCATTCTCAAAGTCAGTGAATAGAGATAATGCTGGGTGTACACGTACGTCAGCTACTAATAATTCACCTAAAATTCCACGTAAATGTTCTGCTGCACGAGCGCCACCTACTGAACCATAAGAGACGATACCAGCTGCTTTGTTGTTCCACTCGTCACGTAGGAAATCTAATGCGTTTTTAAGCGAACCTGTAATTGAGTGGTTATATTCTTGTACGATAAATACAAAACCATCTTGAGCGGCTACTGCTTCTGACCAAGCTGCTGCTCCAGAGGCATCCCCGCCAGGTTCCCCTAATAGTGGTAATTTAAAATCAGCAATATCAATAATTTCATAATCTGCATCACCGCGTTTATCTGCTAATTCTTTTACCCAAGCTCCTACTTGTGGACTTACTCGTCCTTCACGTGTTGAACCTAAAATAATACCGATTTTTAATTTTGCCATTTCTTGTTCCTCCTGTACTTCTCTTTTTACACCAAAGAGTTTATCTAGAATCCCCACTTTTAAACCGCCTTCCTACATTTCAAAATATTACATTTTATTAATTTAAAACAAACTAATGATACACAATAACTCACCAATTAATTGATCGATTTATTCTTTATGAAGCATTTGATTTTTTCTTTCCCCATAAAGTTTTGAGTAACTTAACGATTTCATAAGCAGATTAAAGGGGGATGAACTCATGCCCTACATCCTTGCTCGACTATTAACTAGCAATCTACTATTTCAAACTTATTAAAAACACCTCGATTCAATCAGTTCGAATTTAAATGCAATTATCTTGAATTCAAGATAAGTATATTCAAAATATAACACAGATTTTATGATTGTACAATATTTATGCTTGTTTCGTAATAATATATACCTATTCACAGTTATCTAAAATGTAGTATTTAACTTACATCAAGATAACCCATTTATAATAAGAACTTCATTTAACAGGATAATTAGAATAAAAAAGAATTAACGGATTACCTTTAATGCAGTTGTCCAAGGAATCACTTGATTTAACATATCATTTACAGATGTTTCTTGGTGTGTGCTTGGTTTAAATACTTTACCTTTTTCAAATTCTGTAAATAATGATAATGCAGGATGAACACGAACATCAGCAACTAATAATTCACCCAGAATACCTCGTAAATGTTCAGTAGCACGTGCCTTCTACTTAACCGTAAGAAACTATTCCCGTTGCTTTGTTATTTCATTTTTGTAATAGGCGGTTAAATCAATAGTATAATTCAAAAAATAGGCATCTCAACTATAGTTGAGATGCCTATTTTGATCATTTGTATAATTAAAGTGGATACCGGTGGCCGGGATCGAACCGGCACTCCGTGAGGAACACGATTTTGAGTCGTGCGCGTCTGCCAATTCCGCCACACCGGCATGATTATTAAAGAGCGCAACTTATAAAAACACAATTGGTGCCGAGGGCCGGAATTGAACCGGCACGGTAGTCACCTACCGCAGGATTTTAAGTCCTGTGTGTCTGCCAATTCCACCACCCCGGCAGTCTATTCAAAAAGGCGACACCCGGATTTGAACCGGGGATAAAGGTTTTGCAGACCTCTGCCTTACCACTTGGCTATGCCGCCATTATTGGAGCGGAAGACGGGATTCGAACCCGCGACCCCCACCTTGGCAAGGTGGTGTTCTACCACTGAACTACTTCCGCATATCAACTGGGCTAGCTGGATTCGAACCAACGCATGACGGAGTCAAAGTCCGTTGCCTTACCGCTTGGCTATAGCCCAATAATAAAATGGGGCGATTGATGGGAATCGAACCCACGAGTGCCAGAGCCACAATCTGGTGCGTTAACCACTTCGCCACAACCGCCATAGATGTTATGAATAATAAGATTGGCAGGGGCAGTAGGAATCGAACCCACACTGGAGGTTTTGGAGACCTCTGTTCTACCGTTAAACTATGCCCCTATAGAAATAAAAAAATGGTGGAGGGGGGCGGATTCGAACCGCCGAACCCGGAGGGAGCGGATTTACAGTCCGCCGCGTTTAGCCACTTCGCTACCCCTCCACATTTGAAAAACAGTGCCGGCAAGAGGACTTGAACCCCCAACCTACTGATTACAAGTCAGTTGCTCTACCAATTGAGCTACACCGGCAAATAGTGGTGGCTCGGGACGGAATCGAACCGCCGACACACGGATTTTCAGTCCGTTGCTCTACCAACTGAGCTACCGAGCCAGATATTTATTTAAAAATGGCGGTCCGGACGGGACTCGAACCCGCGACCTCCTGCGTGACAGGCAGGCATTCTAACCAACTGAACTACCGGACCATATTGATTTTAAAAATTGGTTGCGGGGGCAGGATTTGAACCTGCGACCTTCGGGTTATGAGCCCGACGAGCTACCGAACTGCTCCACCCCGCGACGATATGAAAATATGGTGGAGGATGACGGGCTCGAACCGCCGACCCTCTGCTTGTAAGGCAGATGCTCTCCCAGCTGAGCTAATCCTCCAAATGAAATGCTGGTGTATATATTAAAATGGTGACCCGTACGGGATTCGAACCCGTGTTACCGCCGTGAAAGGGCGGTGTCTTAACCGCTTGACCAACGGGCCCTTTATACTATGTATCTTGTGGCGGAGAGCAAGGGATTCGAACCCTTGAGACGGGGTTACCGCCTACACGATTTCCAATCGTGCTCCTTCGGCCACTCGGACAGCTCTCCAAATTGGCTCCGCAGGTAGGATTCGAACCTACGACCGATCGGTTAACAGCCGATAGCTCTACCACTGAGCTACTGCGGAATAAAGCTAGCCTGGCGATGTCCTACTCTCACAGGGGGAAGCCCCCAACTACCATCGGCGCTGAAGAGCTTAACTTCCGTGTTCGGTATGGGAACGGGTGTGACCTCTTCGCCATCATCACCAGACAATTAGTGACAAAAGATATTATACTATGTATTAAAAATAAATCAAGAGATAATTCAAAAATGTTCTCTCAAAACTAGATAACAATGTTCATGCTTCACATTAAATTAGGTTAAGTCCTCGATCTATTAGTATCTGTCAGCTCCACGTGTCACCACGTTTCCACCTCAGACCTATCAACCTGATCATCTTTCAGGGATCTTACTTCCTTGCGGAATGGGAAATCTCATCTTGAGGGGGGCTTCATGCTTAGATGCTTTCAGCACTTATCCCGTCCGCACATAGCT
>MKZN01000020.1 GCA_001938995.1 Bacillus pumilus
ACCGAACACGGAAGTTAAGCTCTTCAGCGCCGATGGTAGTTGGGGGCTTCCCCCTGTGAGAGTAGGACGCTGCCAAGCTTGTCTAAGGATCAGTTCCATTTGGAACTGGTCTTTTTTGTGTTTTTGAAAAAGGAACAAACACTCGATTCCATGTGGACACATATACTAAACTACCATCTAAAACATTCTTAATTTTGTATACAATTGAAAAAGTTAGGGCATACTGAAGCTATAAGTGGAGGTGTCACAATGAGCAAAAAAGAGCGAGAAGCAATTTGTTTGATTTGTGAAGAGAAAAAAACAAAGGGGATCTATTTGTATCATCAGTTTTTGTGCCAGGACTGTGAGCGAAAGTTAATTTCCACATCGACCTCGGATCCTAGTTATGCCGATTATGTAAAAAAGCTTAAGGCTCTTCATACACCACCTTTGTATTCATAGACCATTAGATGGTCTTTTTTTATGGGTCGCTTCGGATTGGGCCTGTTTTTAGGAACTTAGTTTGGACAACAACCGTAATAAATAATAAGATAAACAGAGAGCCTGATTAATAATAGGAGTCGATGAAAATGAAATCAATCTTTTTCACATGTATATGGGCCTTAATCTCTAGTCTGTTTTCTTTTGTGATCTTAATCGTTAGTATTGGTTTTTTCCATCAACCTATTGGATTGTCGATACTGTATGCTTTCATTGGTTGGGGCGCGATGTTTGCAGGGAGCAAATGGGTCGCATTACAGTTGTTTTTAAAGAAGCACGGACTTTCTCGTCGTGATTATGTATATATCAAACAGCATTTAAAAGAAGCAGGACATAAGTTGGTTCGATTGAAGAAGGCGTTATTTGCTGTGAAGAACGTACAGACGATCAAACATAACTATGAAATCCTCCGGCTTGCACGAAGAGTTTATACAATCACGAAGAAAGAGCCTAACCGATTTTATGATGCACAGCGGTTTTATTTTGAAAGTTTGGATTCTGTCGTTGAATTAACCGAAAAATATGCATTGCTTTATAATCAGCCCAATCGCAGTCATGAGCTTGAAATGACACTGAGTCAAACCCGAGTTACATTGACAGAACTACAAAAGCAGTTAACGAATGATTTGCAGCACATTTTAGGAAGAGACATTGAAGCTCTTCATATTGAGCTTGAAGTGGCAGATAAAATGTTCAATAAATAGATGAAGGGAGTCATCCTCATGAAACCAGAAGATCTCGTCACACCATCATATACATCCTCTACAGATCTTCCGGTTCAGGTGTTTGATACTTTATCTGATGAAGATAAGCAAGAGGCAAGGCAGCGCGCGGAAAGGATACCTAACAATCAACAAAAGCTTCTTTTATATGGTACACGAGCACAAGAACGGTTGTTGGTACAATCACAGCAAATGATGCGATATGTTGAGAAAAAAGATATTGATCAAATAGGGGATGTGCTTGAGGCCTTTTTGCAGCAATTGCATTTAGTGGAGCCTGAGGATTTGTTGCCAAGGAAACAGGGTTTTTTTTCTAAGTTGTTCAAAAAAGAAAAGCGCTCTATACAAGAGATCATTTCTCGTTTTAAACAAGCGGAGGCGCAGATCAAGAGGCTATCAGCCAGGCTGCGCTACGCAAAAGGTGTACTGATTTCGGATCATAGGTTATTAGAGCGCTTATTCGAAGAAAATCAAACATATTTTCAAGAGATGACTTTACAAGTGGCAGCACTTGAAGTCAAATTAGCGCAATTCAAGCAGCAGGATCACCCTTCATCTGAACGGACATTAGAGGAACAATGGATGATTCGGGAAGTTGATGTTGGAGAATATATGGAGAGATTGAGAGAGCGTAAGTATGATTTACTGCTAAGTCGGCAAATTGCACTGCAATGCAATGCTCAGATTCGCATGATCCAGCAAACGAATCATACGTTGGCTCAGCATATTCAATCGACCATATCTGCCTCTATTCCTTTATGGGTCAATCAAATGTCGATAGCTTTAACACATATACAACAACGAGCTAATTTAGCACTTGAGCAGCGAATGCAGACATCATTTAAAAATATATCAAAGCACCAAGAACAGCTCTTTGAACATGATGCTTCAGCACCTATTGACTCGTTGAAAAAAGTTCAACGCCAATTAGCTGAAACATTAGAGGAGACATTACAGGTCAAAGAGCATGGAAGCCTACATCGTGCGCAGTTGAAAGGCAATATGTATGAGGCAGAGCAGCAATTGGCAAATCATAAACCAATAAAGGAATGAGAATCCATCTTTCGGTTCACTTGTTTGAACGTTATAATAGGAATAAGATACGTTTAATGAAAAGGGTCGATTTGTGTGAAAACACCTTTATATACAGCATTATCACAACATGCAGAAAAGAAGCCTTACTCTTTTCATGTTCCAGGACATCACAATGGAGATGTCTTTTTTGATGAGGCACGGTCTTACTATGCACCGCTTCTTCAGCTGGATGTGACGGAGCTTGATGGTCTGGATGACCTTCATCACCCGACTGGTGTTATTCAAGAGGCAGAGGATTTATTGGCGAAGCTATATGGCGCAGATCAAAGCTTTTTCCTTGTGAATGGCACGACGGTTGGCAATTTAGCGATGGTGATGGCGTCATGCGGTGCAGGAGATGAAGTATTTATTCAACGGCATTGTCATAAATCTGTTTTCCATGCGGTGGAGCTTGCAGGGGCAACACCTATTTTGTTAGAAACTGAGGTAGACCAGCAACTGCAGGTTCCAACACATGTTACGAATGAAACAGTCAAACAAGCCATCGCACAACATCCTCACTGCCGAGCCATTGTTTTGACTTATCCGAATTACTACGGGCATGCAGCTGATTTATCAGAGCTCGTCCAAATGTGTCATGAGGCAGGTATTCTTGTTTTGGTTGACGAGGCACATGGTGCACATTTTGTATTAGGTGGCGATTTCCCTCCATCTGCCCTTTCTTATGGAGCGGACGTGGTGGTACAATCAGCACATAAAACCCTTCCGGCGATGACAATGGGTTCCTACCTTCATGTTCAAGGAGACCGAATCGATGCGAAGCGTGTGAAAACTTTACTGACGATGCTTCAAAGTAGTTCTCCATCTTATCCGATTATGGCTTCGTTAGATGTGGCGAGGGCCTTTGTTGAGAAGATGAAAAAGGGAAGTCTTGATGGATTAATGAGCGGCTTGGAAGAGCTCAAAGAACAGTTCAGGCGTATACCGCATATTGAAGTGGTGGAGTCAGACTCGTTATCTACCGATCCATTAAAATGCGTCATTCGTTCAACAAGAGGGCTTACGGGCTATGAATTAAAAAGGATACTGGAATCAGTTGAAGTTCACCCAGAGCTCGCGGATGAACATCAAGTCTTGCTTGTTTTTGGTCTAGGACAGATGAGAGAAGTTCCTTTTCCAGCCATAGAGCATGCTCTTCAACAAAGCGATGCTGTACTCTCGAAAGTGAAACATCGTCACGAGAAAATGGCAGTTTTGAAGGACGATCGTCAATGGCAGGGTGTGGAAGCCGTCCCATTTGAAAGAGCGGAGGGTCGGAGAAGTGCAGAATCGGTCATTCCCTATCCACCTGGCATTCCCTTGATGATTAAAGGAGAGCGCATAAAAGTAGATCAAATCAACACCTTAAGCCGCTTGTTAGGACATCATGTTCATGTTCAAGCAAGTCAGGTCATTCAACAGAGAAAATTATATGTTTATATAGAAGAGGAGACACTATGAGCGGTATGTTTATTACGTTTGAAGGGCCAGAGGGTGCCGGGAAAACGACAGTGATTCAAAAAGTGTATGAAGAAATGGAACGACAAGGATATGCTGTGACGGCGACACGTGAGCCAGGCGGCATCGACATTGCAGAACAGATTCGCGAAGTGATATTAAATGAAAAGAATACCAAAATGGATGCGAAAACAGAGGCATTGCTGTACGCTGCAGCTAGAAGACAACATTTAGCTGAGAAAGTGGAACCGGCTTTGCAGCGGGGAGACACCGTTTTATGTGATCGCTTTGTAGATAGTTCACTTGCCTATCAAGGTTATGCCAGAGGGCTTGGGATGGAAGAAGTAAAATCTATTAACGAATTTGCCATTAATGGTACAATGCCGCAAATGACTATTTACTTTTCCATCACACCAGAGGAAGGGCTAAAGCGAATTCACGCCAATCAGGGAAGAGAAAAAAACCGATTAGACATGGAGACGCTGAACTTTCACCAATCAGTTAGAGAAGGCTATGAATTGCTCATAGCACAATCACCCGAGCGATTCCGTGTCGTGGATGCGTCGAAACCAATGCAAGTCGTCTATGAAGAAGTCCTTCAACTGATTCAGGACACATTAAAGAAAAATCAAATATGACCTAATTCCCAATCGTTGTTATAATATAGAGGAAGACATCGGCATGTCATCTGTGCCTAAAACGAAGGAGGCCAATCAAATGAAATTAATTGTTGCCGTTGTACAGGATCAGGATAGCAGCAAATTGTTGAAAATATTGACTGAACATCAGTTCGGCGTGACAAAATTAGCTTCAACTGGTGGGTTTTTAAAGTCTGGGAATACGACTTTTATTATTGGTTGTGATGATGTCCGAGTGGATAAAGCATTACAGCTTATAAAAGAAAATTGCCGTAAACGTGATCAAATGATCGCACCTGTATCACCAATGGGTGGGAATGCAGATTCATACGTACCATACCCTGTTGAAGTTGAAGTTGGTGGAGCTACTGTCTTTATTCTACCGGTTGAACAATTTCATCAATTTTAAGGATGGGTTGCTGTGAAAATTAATCAAGATATGCGGTTGCTTTTAGAAAAGCGCGAACTTCAAGGGATCAAAGGAAACCAGACGACGGCTTCTTTTAGAGCTTCTATGGAAACCCATAGTGGCAAAATGCGCTTAGAACAACTGACAGTGATGCTGAGTGATATTGAAGTGTTCGGCAAAAAGCTGACAAAGTCTCGAAACCTAAAGGATTTGGCAAGGTTTAAAGGACTTGTGAAACGATTTGTCAAAGAGACAGTAGATAATGGTCTTAATATAGAGACTTCACGAAGTTTTGACCTTTATGGCAATACGCGGACGCTCGCTCTAGTAAAAGCATTAGATGAAAAGCTTGTTGAATTAACAGAGGATATGATGAACCAAGAGAAACCCTCTATTGATTTGCTTGAACGTATTGGAGAAATAAAAGGTTTGTTGATTAACCTTTACACATAGAGAGTGATAACATGGCAATTAGTTGGGATGACATGAATGAGTTGCAGCCGCGCGTCATGCGGCTGATTTTTAATAGTATCGATAAAGACCGACTTGCGCATGCTTACCTATTCGAGGGAAGAAAAGGGACAGGGAAGCTAGATGCTGCTATGCTTTTAGCTAAGAGTTTCTTTTGTTTGGAAGCAGGGGTCATCCCTTGTGAATCCTGTCAAAACTGTAAAAGGATTCAGTCTGGAAACCACCCGGATTTACATTTGGTGCAACCTGACGGCCAATCGATTAAGAAAGCGCAAGTGCAGGCATTGCAGGAGGAGTTTACAAAAACAGGTGTAGAATCACATCGGAAATTGTATATCATTCTTCATGCGGACAAAATGACGGTGAATGCCGCGAACAGTTTATTGAAGTTCCTAGAGGAGCCTAATCGGGAAACGATGGCCATTTTAATCACTGAACAATCTCATAAGATGCTGGATACGATTATTTCAAGATGCCAGATGCTGAGTTTTCAGCCGTTGCAGCCTCAATCTTTGGAGCAACAGCTTATACAAGAGAGTGTACCCCAGCACCTGGCAAGGCTTTTGTCGAATTTAACCAATAATTTAGCAGAAGCACTCGAATTAAGTCGAAATGATCAGTTTGCAGAGTCTAGAGCGAAAGTGATAAAATTGTATGAAGTCTTGCACCAGCGAAAAGAACATGCATTTTTTTATATACAAGATCAATGGATGCCTTTTTTCAAAGAGAAAGACCTTCAAGAAACAGGTCTGGATATGCTTTTATTTATATATCGTGATGTATTGTCGATTCAAATCGGAAACGAAGATAAAGTCATTTATCAAGACTTATTCCAGACAATGAAGCAGCACGCGCTGCATTCCACACAGCAGATGGTGACAAACCAGATCCTTGCTGTATTAGAAGCGAAAAAGAGACTTCAATCCAACGTGAATGCCCAAGGGCTGATGGAGCAATTGGTGTTGATGTTGCAGGAGGGATAAGCTTGTACAACGTAATTGGTGTTCGCTTTAAAAAGGCGGGCAAAATCTATTATTTCGATCCTAATGGATTTCATATAGAAAATGATAGTTGTGTCATTGTAGAAACAGTTAGAGGGGTTGAGTACGGACAAGTGGTCATCGCTAATAAGAAAGTAGATGAACACGATGTTGTTCTCCCTCTACGTAAGGTCATTCGAGTAGCTGACGAACGAGACCAGCTCATCGTTGAAGAAAATAGAGAAGCAGCGACGGCGGCTTTTGATACATGTCTTCAAAAGGTAAGTGAACACGGCTTAGAAATGAAATTAGTCGATGTTGAATTCACTTTTGATCGAAACAAGGTCATCTTCTACTTCACTGCTGATGGCAGAGTGGATTTCCGCGAGCTCGTGAAGGATCTTGCCTCTATCTTCAAAACAAGGATAGAACTTCGTCAGATTGGAGTAAGAGACGAGGCGAAAATGTTAGGCGGTATTGGTCCGTGTGGACGAATGCTGTGCTGTTCGACATTCTTAGGAGATTTTGAACCGGTGTCCATTAAGATGGCAAAAGATCAGAACCTCTCATTGAACCCGACGAAAATTTCAGGATTATGCGGCCGTTTAATGTGCTGCTTAAAATATGAGAATGATGAGTATGAAGCAGCAAAAGAGCAATTACCGGATATCGGTGAAACGATTCAGACGTCTAATGGCTCTGCAAAGGTAGTGGGGCTCAACATTTTAGAACGAATTTTGCAAGTTGAACTAAAGGGACAAGAAAAAGTGATAGAATATACTTGGGAAGAATTATTACAAGAAGGCGTTGTAACTGCACAAACAACTGAGTAACGAGGTGTGCCACCTTGGATAAAAAGGAACTATTTGATACGGTGATCAATTTAGAAGAACAAATTGGTTCTCTCTATCGCCAACTAGGTGATTTAAAAAATCATATCGGAGAAGTGATTGAAGAGAATCATCAACTCCAGATGGAGAATCAGCACTTGCGTGAACGTCTGGATCAGTCTGATCGAGATAAAGCTGAGGCAGAGAATACCGGATCTGTCCAAAAGCCAAGTCATTCTGATATAGGAGAAGGTCATGATAACCTTGCCCGTTTATATCAGGAGGGTTTCCATATTTGTAATGTGCATTATGGAAGCCTTCGTAAAGAGGGAGACTGTTTGTTCTGTCTGTCATTCTTAAATAAAAAATGAGAAAAGGCTTCCGCTGAATCGGGAGCCTTTTTCACAGGAAAAGAAAGGATACATCATGGTTTCGTTAAGAGAAGATGAACGTTTAGATTACTTGCTCGCTGAAGATATGAAGATTATACAAAGTAAAACAGTGTTCGCCTTTTCATTGGATGCGGTGTTATTAGCAAAGTTTGCATATGTCCCGATCCAAAAAGGGGAGATCATTGATCTTTGTACGGGAAATGGCATAGTGCCATTGTTGCTCTCGACTCGATCTAAAGCTTCTATAACAGGTGTTGAAATTCAAGAACGATTGTTCGATATGGCAAAAAGAAGTGTAGAGCATAACCAATTAGAACATCAAATTGAACTAATTCATGGTGATCTGAACGATATGCCAGCTCGCTATGGTAATCATAAAGTAGATGTGATTACGTGTAACCCGCCATATTTCAAAACACCGTCACGGGATGAAATCAATGAAAATGAATATTTAGCCATCGCGCGGCATGAAATTCATTGTACGTTAGAGGATGTCATTCGGGTTTCCGCTACTTTGTTGAAGCAAGGTGGGAAATTGGCAATGGTTCATCGTCCAGGACGATTACTCGAAATAATCGAGTTGATGAAAAAATATCGGATAGAACCAAAGCGAATTCAATTTGTGTATCCAAAGCAAGGCAAAGAAGCCAACACCCTCTTAGTAGAAGGCATCAAAGACGGCAAGCCAGATTTGAAAATTCTGCCTCCGCTTTTTGTGTATGGCGATGATCAAGAGTATACTGAGGAAATCAGGACGATACTGTATGGAGAAGCATAATCATTATTTTTATGTATTGAAATGTGCGGATGGCAGTTTGTATGCTGGGTATACAAATGATTTACAAAAAAGGCTAACAGCCCATAATAGCGGAAAGGGAGCTAAGTATACAAGAGCGAGACGCCCGGTTGAGCTGTTTTATCATGAATGCTTTCCGACCAAAAGGGCTGCCATGCAGCAGGAATACCGTTTCAAAACATGGACACGTCAAAAGAAAGACATTTATATAGAAAAAATGCGAATGGAAAAGGAGGCGGCACATGTTAAAGACACAAAAAAGCTTTGATGGTCAATCTGAGATGGGAATGCTTTATCTCGTACCCACTCCGATTGGAAACTTAGAAGATATGACGTTTCGCGCCATACAAACATTAAAAGAAGTTGACGTCATTGCGGCAGAAGATACGAGACAAACAAAGAAGCTTTGCCACGTATATGAAATTGATACACCGTTAACCAGTTATCATGAGCATAATAAAGACAGCAGTGGTCATAAGTTAATAGAATGGTTAAAAGAAGGAAAGAACATTGCTCTTGTAAGTGATGCTGGTTTGCCAACGATCTCTGATCCAGGAGCTGAAGTGGTTCGAGATTTTACACGCATCGGTGGGTATGTGATTCCGTTGCCTGGTGCTAATGCGGCATTAACAGCTTTAATTGCGTCAGGGATCACACCTCAGCCGTTTTTCTTTTACGGTTTTCTTGATCGACAAAAAAAAGAAAAGAAAAAACAGTTGGAGACGTTGAAAAAACGTCAAGAAACGATCGTTTTTTATGAAGCACCCCATCGTTTAAAAGAAACGTTGACCGTCATGAAGGATGTGTGGGGGAATCGGAACATTGCCATTACACGAGAACTGACAAAGAAGTTTGAAGAATTTATTCGTGGAGATCTAGATCAGGTTCTGACCTGGGCAAATGAAAACCAAATTCGCGGCGAGTTCTGTCTAGTGGTTGAAGGAAATGACCAATTGGAAGAAGAAGTGAATGAAGAAGCATGGTGGAAGCCCTTATCTGAAAAAGAGCACGTGACCCATTACATAGAGGAAGGGCTCATGTCGAAGGGAGCGATTAAGCGTGTAGCAGTCGAACGAGGTGTACCAAAGCGCTTGATTTACGATGCGTATCATATCGAACAATAAAGAAAGGTTCTTGCAAACGGTGCAAGAACCTTTTTATATAAAACTTACTTCTGTGATTGAAGTTGGTTTTGGATTTCGTTAATGATTTGCTCTGCACCTTCACGGCTAAGAACTAATTTACCACTAGCAAGTTTAAGGTTATCGTCTGATACTTCTCCTGTAACTTGGCAAGTCATGTTTGGCTTATATTTTTTTAGGATAATTTTTTCGTCATCAACGTAAATTTCCAAAGCGTCTTTTTCAGCGATTCCTAATGTGCGGCGAAGTTCGATTGGAATCACCACACGTCCTAATTCATCAACTTTACGTACAATACCTGTAGATTTCATCTTCATTCTCCTCCCAAAGAGTTCTTATTCTTAATATAATATTATCTTCGTCATTATTCGACAAATTCCTTACATTCCTAGCATAACAAGGTTTCCATAAATCGTCAATCATTTTGTTTACTATTGTTTGTAAAATATGACTCTTAAAGTCAAAGGACCTTGAAACTGTTGATTTATAAGGACTTTCTGAATATCTCACATGGAAATAAGATAATTACCGAGAGAAAATTGACGAGACTTTTGCCCTAAATTAGACAAATATGAATCTGGAAAAAGATTTCATACGACAATATTCGACAAAATGTCGACCGGTATGTCGTTTTTTTCGAAAAACTCATCTTTTTCCATCAATTTCATGCCGTTCTATGTATATATGCTTGATCTTAAAGGCTAAGATGGTATCATAGAGAAAGCACAAGTGCAAAAATGATGAAGTGATTTACACATGTTAATGAAGTTTTCATAACCGCTCTCGTCCATTGGGCGGGAGTTTTTGACATTTACTCTCATGCAGGAGGTTCCGACATGCCGGAAAAGAAAAAAACGTTTTATCTAACAACACCTATTTACTATCCGAGCGGAAAATTACATATTGGACATGCTTATACGACAGTGGCAGGTGATGCCATGGCTCGTTATAAACGTCTTCAAGGCTATGATGTGATGTATTTAACAGGTACAGATGAGCACGGACAAAAAATTCAACAAAAAGCCGAAGAGCAAAACATTACACCGATTGAGTATTTAGATCCGGTGGTTGCTGATATTAAGACACTATGGAAGAAACTCGACATTTCAAACGATGATTTCATTCGTACAACGGAAAAGCGTCATATGAAAATCATTGAGCAAGTCTTTCAAAAGCTGCTTGATCAAGGAGATATTTATTTAGATCAATATGAAGGCTGGTACAGTATTCCTGATGAAACCTTTTATACGGAAACTCAGCTAGTTGATGTTGAACGAAATGAGAAAGGGGAAGTCATTGGCGGGAAAAGCCCAGACAGTGGACACCCTGTTGAATTAATTAAAGAAGAATCTTATTTCTTCAGAATGAGTAAGTACGCAGACCGTCTGCTAGATTATTACGAAAAGAATCCATCTTTCATTCAGCCTGAATCGAGAAAGAACGAAATGATCAATAACTTCATTAAACCAGGTTTAGAGGATTTAGCTGTATCAAGAACAACCTTCGATTGGGGAATTAAAGTACCTAATAATCCGAAACACGTCATTTATGTATGGATCGATGCATTATTCAACTATTTGACAGCGATTGGCTATGGAACAGATCAAGATGAGAAGTACAAAAAATATTGGCCAGCCAATGTGCACCTTGTAGGGAAAGAGATTGTACGTTTCCATACAATTTATTGGCCGATTATGCTGATGGCGCTTGACCTGCCTCTGCCAAAACAAATTTTCGCTCACGGCTGGTTATTAATGAAGGACGGGAAGATGTCTAAGTCCAAAGGGAATGTGGTAGACCCTGTTACGTTAATTGATCGTTATGGTCTTGATGCTCTTCGTTATTACCTACTTCGCGAAGTTCCATTTGGTGCGGATGGCGTGTTTACACCAGAGGGATTCGTAGAACGTGTGAACTATGACCTTGCCAATGATTTAGGAAACCTACTAAATCGTACGGTTGCCATGGTGCAAAAATACTTCGACGGTACGTTAAGCAGCTATAAAGGTCCTGTCAATGAATTCGATGAGGAGCTTAAAGCTGTGGCTGAGCAAACAGTGAAAGCCTATGAAGAAGCGATGGAAAATCTCGAATTCTCGGTGGCTCTTTCTAATGTTTGGACATTAATCAGCAGAACCAATAAATATATTGACCAAACAGCGCCGTGGGTACTGGCTAAAGATGAAACGAAACGCAAAGAATTGCATTCTGTTATGTATCATTTAGCAGAATCACTACGAATCACATCAGTGCTGCTAACACCATTTTTAACAAAAACACCTGAGAAAGTCTTCCTTCAGCTTGGAATTGAAGAGGACAACCTGAAAAGCTGGGACAGCATACTTTCTTTTGGAGCCATTCAACAAACAACGGTACAAAAAGGGGAGCCGTTGTTCCCTCGTTTAGAGGTGGAAGAAGAAGTAGCGTATATCAAAGAAAAAATGCAGGGCAGTGCGCCTAAGGTGGAAGAAGAGAAAGATGAAGTAGTAGACGAGACGGAATTACCTGAATTGGGAGCGGAAATCGCATTCGATGATTTCTCGAAGGTTGATCTACGCGTAGCACAAGTATTGGAAGCTGCCCCAGTTAAAAAGGCAGATCGTCTATTAAAACTCCAACTTGATTTTGGATTTGAGAAAAGACAAATTGTTTCTGGTATTGCGAAACATTACCAACCAGATGAACTGGTAGGAAAAAAGCTAGTTTGTGTAGCGAATCTTACACCAGTGAAACTGCGAGGGGAAATTTCCCAGGGAATGATTTTGACCGGAGAAACAAATGGGAAATTACAGGTTCTTGAAGTTGATCAATCTCTAGCGAATGGAACAAAAATTTTATAATCAACAAAGGTGTTCCACGTGTAACATTTCGTCGAACACCTTTTGTTTTTTAGGAGACTTGTCGAAAGGAGCAATAAACGATGTTATTTGATACACATGCTCACTTAAATGCGGAACAATACAATGAAGACTTAGAACAGGTAATTGAAAGAGCGAAAAGTGAAAAGGTAGAGAAAATCGTCGTGGTGGGATTTGATCGTCCAACAATTACTAGAGCGATGGAATTAATTGAAGAGTATGAGTTTATCTATGCTGCCATTGGGTGGCATCCTGTGGACGCGATTGATATGACTGATGAAGATTTGGTTTGGATCAAAGAATTATCTCAGCATGAAAAGGTTGTTGCAATTGGGGAAATGGGTCTTGATTACTATTGGGACAAGTCGCCAAAAGATGTGCAAAAAGAAGTCTTCAGACGACAAATTGCTCTTGCGAAGGAAGTGAACCTTCCAATCGTTATTCATAATCGTGACGCAACTGAAGATGTCGTCACGATCTTAAAGGAAGAGGGAGCAGCTGATGTTGGGGGAATTATGCACTGCTTTACAGGAAGCCTAGAAGTCGCAAAGACTTGCATGGATATGAATTTTTATATTTCATTTGGTGGACCCGTGACATTTAAAAATGCCAAAAAACCGAAGGAAGTCGTAAAGGAAATACCAGATGATCGGCTATTGATTGAAACAGATTGCCCATATTTAACACCGACCCCTTTTAGAGGAAAGCGCAATGAGCCAAGTTATGTAAAATTTATTGCAGAACAAATAGCTGAATTGCGAGAAGTGAGTTTTGAAGAGCTTGCTAAATTGACAACAGAAAATGCGAAAAAAGTTTTCCGTATAAACTGACAGGATATGATGTCAAGCCTTGTTTAAGCTTGTCCTTTTATGAAACATCACGAAAAAGTTCTACACGTTTGCTGCTCCTCATAGGATAAGTTGTCGATAAGTCTTTCTTCCCTTCCTTCCTTAAATCTCCCATAATAGGTTTACAATCGTGCATTTTTGTACAGCGGGTGGAAGGGTTGACAGGTTTTGAGATACTCTATATAATCTCTCCGAGGAGAAGGAGGCGTTTTTCATCGTACAAAAAATGAAAAATCTGTTTTCTGTCAAGCTAAGAAAAGGCAAGGTTTTATTACTAGTTATTTGCTTACTTTTAGCTGGAACTGGGACGGCTTACGGAGCGCATGAGTTCACGAAGCAGTCTATTACCATTTCAATAAATGGCAAAGAGAAGACAATTCGTACACATGAAGAGACAGTAGCACAGCTGCTTTCAGACCTTGGGATAAGGACCAGGGCGGAGGATCATATCTCTCCAAGTCTAAATACAAAAATTCAAGACAATATGAGCATTGTGTATGATGCGGCACTACCGGTTCATCTGACCCTTGATGGGAAAGAGACAACGATATGGACAACAGATCAGACAGTTGGAGCATTATTGAAGAATGAGAAGATAGATATTGGGAGGCACGACCAAGTCACTCCAGGAAAGAATGACAAGATTGAAAAGAACATGAAGCTTGTTGTTCAGCAGGCCTTTCAGGTCAGCTTAAATGATGGAGGAAAGGACAAAAAGGTGTGGACCACTTCGACTACGGTCGCTGACTTTTTAAAGCAACAAGAGCTTAAGCTCAAGAAGCACGATAAGATCAAACCTGCGTTACATAAAAGCATTTCTAAAAAAAGCGCAGATATTCAGATCACTCGAGTGGAAAAAGTCACCGATGTAGTGGAAGAGAAGATTGCTTTCAATACCAAACATAAAAAGGATCGATCTCTAGAAAAAGGGACAGAGAAGGTACTTAAAAAAGGTGAAGAAGGTAAATTGAAGAAGCACTATGCCATCGTGAAAGAAAACGGCAGAGTGGTCTCCAAAGAACTGGTGAAAGAAGTGACTGAAAAAGATAGTAAGGATCGTTTAGTGGCCGTTGGTACACAAGTGTCCAAAAAGGAAACTAAAGCGTCCCCAGCAGTCTCAAGGAGCAATACATCGTCAGGAAGAGAATTCTATGTGACATCGACAGCTTATACTGCGAGCTGTGCGGGATGTACGGGTAGAACGTCTACAGGCTATAATTTAAAAGCCAATCCAGGTGCAAAGGTCATAGCAGTTGATCCGAGTGTCATTCCGCTGGGCTCTAAAGTGTATGTGGAAGGCTATGGATATGCCGTTGCATCAGACACTGGATCTGCTATAAAAGGGAATAAAATTGATGTGTTCGTCCCAAATAAGTCGACAGCTTATCAATGGGGGAATAAACGAGTGAAAATTAGAGTGCTTAAATAACACATCAAATCATTTATATGAACAGAGGGCTTTGCGAACCCTCTGTTTTTTTGGTTATAATAGAACCACTGTTTTCTAATTAATTAGACGCAAAAACAACATGAAAGGTTTCGTTTTTTTACCAAAAATGTTTTTTTGTTTTTGCAAGCGGAGGAATCGATGAAAATCAAAGAAATCATTGTGGTTGAGGGTCGTGATGACACAGCCAAGGTGAAGATGGCCGTAGATGCGGATACCATAGAAACAAACGGATCTGCCATTGGCGATGCCGTCATTCAACAAGTGCGTCTTGCTCAGGAGACGCGAGGTGTGATTATTTTAACGGACCCGGATTTCCCGGGTGAGAAAATACGTAAAACCGTTGCAGAAGCCGTTCCAGGGTGCAAGCATGCATTTTTACCAAAACATCTAGCTAAAGCAAAGCGAGATAAAGGAATCGGTGTTGAGCATGCGTCCTTAGACAGCATCCGGGAATGCCTTGCCCATGTCCATGAAGAAATGGAAGAATCGGAAAGTGACATTTCTTTAGATGATTTATTCGACGCAGGACTGATCGGAGGCGAAGCATCGAAACGCCGCAGAGAACGACTAGGTGTTCTTTTAAATATAGGATATACAAATGCGAAGCAGCTGCAAAAGCGTCTTCATATGTTTCAAATAACCAAACATGATTTTATAGCGGCCTTAAAGACCGTCATGCAGGAGGAAGCCGATGAATAAAGATATAGCGACACCCGTCAGAACGAAGGAAATATTGAAGAAGTACGGTTTCTCATTTAAAAAGAGCTTAGGACAGAACTTTTTAATTGATACGAATATTTTAGATCGAATTGTGGATCACGCTGAGATTACCGAAGAAACGGGTGTCATTGAAATTGGGCCTGGAATCGGCGCACTGACTGAACAGCTCGCCAAGCGGGCAAAAAAAGTTACCGCTTTTGAAATCGATCAGCGATTATTGCCTATTTTAAAAGATACACTGTCTCCATATGATAATGTCACCATCATCCATCAGGATGTATTGAAGGCTGATGTAAGAAAGGTGATTGAAGAGCAGTTCGCTGACTGTAAAGAAGTGATGGTCGTCGCAAATCTTCCCTATTATGTGACAACACCTATTATAATGAAATTGCTTGAAGAGAACCTCCCATTAAAAGGGATCGTTGTCATGTTGCAAAAAGAAGTAGCCGATCGGATGGCGGCTATCCCTTCATCAAAGGAATACAACTCGTTGTCCATTGCTGTTCAATTTTATACAGAAGCGAAAACGGTCATGATTGTACCTAAAACGGTTTTTGTTCCACAGCCAAATGTTGATTCAGCTGTAATTAAATTAACGGTACGTGAAACGCCTGCCGTATCAGTAGAGAATGAAGCGTTTTTCTTTCAGCTCATACGTGCGAGCTTCGGACAACGCCGTAAAACCTTGATGAACAATCTGATGAACAATCTTCCGGATGGGAAGAAACATAAAGTGATCATTGAAGAAGCGCTAGCATCAGCTGAAATCGATGGGAAGCGCCGCGGTGAATCTCTGTCGATTGAGGAATTTGCTCGTTTATCGAATGTCTTACAAAAAGCCCTGGATTAAGGGCTTTTTCCTTTTGTTTTTCACCACTTCATGCATTCAGGCATAGGCTAGAAAGAACAGCACATATGTAAAACAAACATGTATAGTGCAAGACGATACCAACAGGATATGAGCCTGATTGTGGAGTGAAAAGCATGCAATTTCAAATAGGAGATATGGTGACAAGGGCATCCTATCAAATGGATATTATGTTTCGTATTATTCGAATTGATGAGACAGATCAGCATGAAGCCACCGCCATTTTGCATGGGAATGAGGTGCGGCTGATTGCAGATGCAAAAATGTCGGACTTGGTGCTTATTCAAAAAGAGGAGCAGCTGACAAGAGAGAAAGATGACGAACGTAAGATTAACGAATCTCTTGACTTACTGAGGCAAGACTACCAGCTTCTACGTGAAAAACAAGAGTATCATACATCTGGGCAATATCAGCATCAGGAACAGTATTTTCACATGCCAGGCAAAGTTCTTCATTTAGATGGCGATGCTTCATACTTAAAAAAATGCTTGGATGTCTACGAAAAAATTGGTGTGCCTGTATACGGTGTGCATTGTCATGAGAAAAAAATGCCAAGCATGATCGACTCTTTAATTGATCAATATCGCCCTGATATCTTGGTCATCACAGGACATGATGCGTATTCTAAGCAAAAAGGCGGCGTGCACGATATCGGCGCTTATCGCCATTCTCGTCATTTCGTGGAAACGGTCCAAAAAGCTAGAAAAAAAATCCCTCATTTAGATCAGCTCGTGATCTTTGCAGGTGCTTGTCAGTCTCATTTTGAATCATTAATTCAAGCAGGCGCCAATTTTGCAAGCTCACCTTCACGTGTGAACATCCATGCGCTCGACCCAGTGTATATTGTGGCGAAAATCAGCTTCACTCCATTTGTAGATCGCATCAATGTGTGGGATGTACTCCGGAACACACTAACGAGAGAAAAAGGTCTCGGGGGAATTGAAACGAAGGGTGTTCTAAGGGTGGGCATGCCATATAAAAGGGACCATGAATCGACATAACCCGACTGATTTCAGTCTGGTTTTTTTTGTATGTCAAAAGAAAATGCAAACCAATACATAATTCACTGGAATTTGTGAAAAATAGGGAGAAGAAAAGGTAGAAGTTTGTCAAAAATATTTTATTGACAATAGCTCGTGTTCGTTGATATAATTTAAATTTTATTTGACAAAAATGGGCCGTTGTTATATAATAAAATCAGTGAGGTGGATGCAATGGCGAAGACTTTGTCCGACATCAAAAGATCGCTTGATGGTAACTTAGGTAAACGTTTGACGTTAAAGGCTAACGGAGGCCGCCGTAAAACAATTGAGCGTTCGGGCATTTTAGCTGAAACGTACCCTTCTGTTTTTGTGATTCAATTAGATCAAGATGAAAATTCGTTTGAAAGAGTTTCTTACAGTTATGCAGATATACTGACTGAGACGGTCGAATTAACATTCGATGACACCGCTAGCTCAGTCGCCTATTAATGGGCAGTGAACTTTATGTTTACTGCTTTTTGTTTTGCCTTTTTTTCTGAATGGGAGTCTGTCCATTATTTGAAAGGGGTAAAAGGGGGATTTCGATACAAAATAAGAAAGCCACCAAGAAAGTAGTGGCAACGATTCGAATTCTTGATTAAAGGAGCTGTTTCGTTTGGGTAGACGCCGAGGCATTATGTCAGATGAGTTCAAATACGAGCTGGCGAAGGATCTTGGATTTTATGATACCGTCAAAAATGAAGGCTGGGGAGAAATTCGTGCGCGAGACGCAGGGAATATGGTCAAACGTGCAATTGAAATAGCTCAGCAGCATATGGCTCAGGATGAGAATCAACGATAAATGAATGGTCAGGGGTACCTCGGGTATCTCTGGCTTTTTTGATGAAAAAACAAGTGTGCCCAGGGGAAAAGCACATATTCATCCGATCCGTCAAATGTGATACAATATTGATACTTATGTTTAGATGGAGAAGTAGGTGAAATGTTTGCGTATTTTAGAAAAGGCACCGGCAAAAATTAATCTCTCACTTGATGTTCACGGGAAAAGACCAGATGGATATCATGAGGTAGAGATGGTGATGACAACGATAGACCTTGCCGATCGACTAGAGCTGACTGAGCTGGACAAGGATGAAATTCGTGTATCATCTCATAATCGATTTGTTCCAGATGATCAGCGTAACCTAGCCTATCAGGCGGCTAAATTACTAAAAACAAGGTACGGTATTCAAAAGGGCGTATCGATTGTGATTACAAAAACCATTCCGGTCGCAGCAGGCTTAGCTGGAGGAAGTAGTGATGCGGCAGCGGCACTGCGTGGCTTAAATCGACTGTGGAAATTAAATCTGACGTTAGATGAGCTGGCTGAGCTTGGAGCGGAGATTGGCTCAGATGTTTCCTTTTGTGTGCACGGAGGGACAGCACTAGCGACAGGACGTGGAGAGAAACTGAAACATATTGCGACGCCACCACATTGCTGGGTCATTTTAGCAAAGCCGGTGATTGGGGTCTCTACTGCAGAAGTTTATAGACAATATGACGCAAGCAAAGTAGAACACCCGAATGTCCAGCGTATGATTAAAGCCATTGAAGCGAAAGATTATAAAGAGATGTGCGGTTCACTCGGCAATGTTCTGGAATCCGTGACATTAAAGATGTATCCAGAAGTCGACATGATCAAAAGACAGATGAAGCGTTTTGGTGCAGATGCTGTATTAATGAGTGGAAGTGGACCAACTGTGTTTGGTTTGATTCAATATGAATCTAAAGTACAAAGAATATATAACGGACTGAGAGGATTTTGTGATCAAGTTTACGCTGTCCGCATGATCGGCGAACAAAATGCCCTTGATTAAATCCGTATATTAAGTTATATTATTCATAAATTATTCGGGTTCTGGGGGTAAGTTCATGAAGTTTCGTCGAAGCGGCAGATTGGTGGACTTAACAAATTATTTGTTAACCCACCCGCACGTGCTAGTACCGTTAACATTTTTTGCAGAGCGATACCAATCTGCGAAGTCCTCCATTAGTGAAGACTTAACGATTATCAAACAGACCTTCGAACAGCAGGGAATAGGCACATTACTTACTGTACCTGGAGCTGCTGGCGGAGTGAAATATATTCCGAAAATTCACCTGCAAGAAGCAGATGAAGTAGTAAACGATATCGGACAGGCTTTATCGACACCTGAACGTGTGCTTCCTGGCGGTTATTTATACTTAACTGATGTCATAGGAAATCCATCGATTCTTGCGAAAATCGGTAAGCTTTTTGCGACCATATTTGCAGATCGTGCGATTGATGTGGTTATGACTGTTGCGACGAAAGGCATTCCGATTGCCTATTCTGTTGCAGCTCATTTAAACGTGCCTGTTGTGATCGTCAGAAAAGACAATAAGGTAACAGAAGGATCAACTGTTAGTATTAACTATGCGTCAGGGTCTTCTAATCGTATTCAAACGATGTCACTTGCAAAGCGCAGCTTAGATAAAGGATCAAACGTCCTTATCATTGATGACTTTATGAAAGCGGGCGGTACCATTAATGGTATGATGAATTTGCTTGAGGAATTTAATGCAAACGTTGCAGGAATTGGTGTTCTTTTAGAAGATGAAGGTGTAGATGAACGTCTTGTCGATGAATACGTGTCATTATTAAAACTTTCAACCATTGATATGAAGCAGAAAATTATTGAAATCAACGAAGGTAATTTCCACGAGTTTTTTCATTCACCGTCTTAAACTTTGATCAACCATATATTTGAATGGGAGAGATTGATATGACAAAAGTTGTTCAAACCAAAAATGCACCAGCAGCCATTGGACCATACTCTCAAGGAATCATTGTCAATAATATGTTTTACAGCTCTGGTCAAATTCCACTTACGCCAGCTGGAGACTTCTTGAACGGAGATATTAAAGAGCAAACACACCAAGTCTTCCGCAATCTCCAAGCTGTACTGGAAGCGGCAGGTGCTTCTTTTGAAACAGTCGTCAAGGCCACTGTTTTCATTAAAGATATGGAACAATTTGCTGATGTGAATGAAGTATATGGTGAGTATTTTCATACACATAAACCGGCTCGTTCATGTGTAGAAGTTGCTAGACTGCCAAAAGATGCGCTTGTGGAAATTGAAGTTGTCGCATTAGTAAAATAAACAGGTCTTCTCGGATGAAAGCCGTTTGGTTTCATCATATGCATGAAAGGGCATCATCATGATGTCCTTTTCCACATCATTAATGTAAGCGTCGTCATTAGGATGACAAAAAATGTATAAATATCCCGATATTTCAAAAAAAGTTTAAAAAATGTGCAGGAGAATCACCACAATCGTTGAATACCTAATTAATGCTTTTATATTGGGAAAAGGTGGTGAACTACTGTGGAAGTTACTGACGTAAGATTACGCCGCGTGAATACCGATGGTCGCATGAGGGCGATTGCATCCATCACGCTGGACCACGAATTTGTTGTTCATGATATTCGTGTGATTGATGGAAACAATGGATTATTTGTTGCAATGCCTAGCAAACGTACGCCTGATGGAGAGTTTCGCGATATCGCACATCCAATTAATTCAGGCACTCGAGGGAAAATTCAAGATGCTGTATTAAATGAATATCATCGCTTAGGCGAAGAAGAAGAAACAGTTGAATATGAAGAAGCTGGAGCTTCTTAATCATATGTGAATCCAAAAAGACAGCTTTAAGAGAAAATGGAACGTTTTCTTTTAAATGCTGTCTTTTTTGCGTCTTTTCTCATGTTTCTTATATGTTTCATTCGTTAGAAAAATATTGTACTTCCTCATGTATCCTTGAAATCAGTCCTTATTTAGGATATATTTTTCTATGGATAATAGGGATATTGGAGGCCAATCAATGGATAAGCGGTTCGCAGTGATTTTAGCAGCGGGAAAAGGAACGAGAATGAAGTCAAAGCTATATAAGGTACTTCATCCAGTTTGCGGAAAACCAATGGTCGAGCATGTGGCGGACGAAGTATTAAAGCTATCGTTAGCTAAACTTGTGACGATTGTCGGTCATGGTGCAGAGGACGTCAAGGAACAGCTTGGGGACAGAAGTGAATATGCACTTCAAGAAGAACAGCTGGGAACAGCACATGCCGTTAAACAAGCAAAGTCGTTCCTTTCGCACGAAAAGGGAACAACCATTGTCATTTGTGGAGATACGCCATTATTGACAGCGGAAACAATGGAAGCCATGTTAAGTGAGCATCAAAGACATCAAGCGAAAGTAACCATTTTAACAGCACAGGCGGATAATCCAACAGGCTATGGCCGTATCATTCGTGACGAAACAGGTGCTGTCGTGAAGATTGTGGAGCATAAAGATGCGACTGATGCTGAACGTCAAGTGAATGAAATTAATACAGGAACCTATTGCTTTTCAAATGAAGATCTTTTCCGTGTGATTGAGCAAGTGTCAAATGAAAATGCGCAGGGTGAATACTATTTACCAGATGTCATTGAAATTTTAAAAAATGAAGGGCAAACGGTTGCAGCTTATCAAACGCCGCATTTTGAAGAAACACTTGGAGTAAACGATCGAATCGCTCTATCACAAGCAGAGCAGTTCATGAAGAGACGTATTAATCATCAGCATATGAAAAATGGTGTAACCTTGATTGATCCTGAGAACACATATATCTCGCCAGATGCTGTCATCGGTGAAGATACAATCATTTATCCTGGAACGGTTATCAAAGGGAATGTGGAAATTGGTGCAGACGCTACAATTGGGCCGAACACTGAAATTGTTAATAGCACCATCGGAGACCGAACAGTAATGAAGCAATCTGTTGTCTGCGATAGTGAAGTTGGGGTTGATGTGACAATTGGTCCATTTGCTCATATTCGCCCATTGTCGAAAATTGGCAATGAAGTGAAGATTGGGAATTTTGTCGAAATCAAGAAGACCGTATTCGGTGACCGCAGTAAAGCATCTCACCTAAGCTATATTGGGGATGCAGAGGTTGGAACCGATGTGAACCTTGGTTGTGGATCGATTACGGTTAACTATGATGGGAAGAACAAATTCTTAACGAAGATTGAAGATGGCGCCTTTATTGGATGCAATTCAAATCTCGTAGCACCAGTCACAGTCGGAAAAGGGGCTTATGTTGCAGCCGGTTCAACGGTCACAGAAGATGTGCCGCAGGATGCATTGTCTATTGCAAGAGCAAGACAAGTCAATAAAGAAGATTATGTGAAAAATATTCATAAAAAATAATCCAAATATCCGGAGGTTTACCATGTCTAATCGTTATGCTGATGCGAATTTAAAGATATTCTCTCTGAATTCGAACCCTGAACTTGCTAAAGAAATTGCCGAGCGTATCGGAGTGGATGTAGGAAAGAGCTCTGTTAAACGTTTTAGTGACGGTGAAGTCCAAATCAACATTGAAGAGAGTATTCGCGGCTGTGATTGCTACGTCATTCAATCAACAAGTGCTCCCGTCAATGAGCACATTATGGAATTATTGATTATGGTAGATGCGCTGAAACGTGCTTCTGCGAAAACAGTTAACATTGTGATTCCTTATTATGGATATGCGCGTCAAGATCGTAAAGCAAAACCTCGTGAGCCAATTACGGCGAAGCTTTTTGCAAACTTGCTTGAAACAGCAGGTGCTACTCGTGTCATTGCACTTGACCTACATGCACCACAAATCCAAGGATTCTTTGATATTCCAATCGATAACTTAATGGCTGTGCCAATTTTAACGAAATATTTCGAGCAGAAAAACTTGAATGATATCGTGGTGGTTTCTCCTGATCATGGTGGTGTGACACGTGCGCGTAAAATGGCAGATCGCTTGAAAGCACCGATCGCAATCATCGATAAACGTCGTCCGAAACCAAACGTTGCTGAAGTCATGAACATCATCGGTAACATCGAAGGCAAAACGGCGATCTTGATTGACGATATCATTGATACAGCTGGTACCATTACACTAGCAGCCAATGCCTTAGTCGAAAATGGAGCGGCTGAAGTATATGCTTGCTGTACTCACCCAGTCTTATCTGGGCCAGCGGTAGAACGTATCACAAACTCCAAAATCAAGGAATTGGTTGTCACTAACAGTATTCATTTAACAGATGATAAGAAAGTAGAAAAGTTCATTCCACTTTCCGTTGGGCCTTTGCTTGCAGAAGCCATCATCCGTGTACATGAAGAAGAATCTGTTAGCTACCTTTTTAGCTAAATCTTCTATGAAAAAAGGCCCTAGGCAGTTGCTTAGGGTCTTTTGTGAGTTTACTCACGTATAAATAATGCCAAAGATGTTTAAAATGATTCGGTAATGGGTATGTATGAAGTAGTGACAAAAAAGAAATAGGATGGTGCTGAAAATGGCAACTTTAAAAGTAAATAAAAGAACTGATTTCAAACGTTCCACACTGCAAAAAATCCGTCTTTCAGGACATGTTCCTGGTGTCATATACGGAAAGAATACAGACAGCCTTGCTGTGTCATTAGACAGTATCGATTTATTGAAGACATTGCGTGATGAAGGAAAGAACACCATTATCACACTAGATGTCAACGGTGAAACAAAATCTGTCATGGTCACGGAGTTACAAACAGATCCGCTGAAAAATGAGCTTGTCCACGCTGATTTCCAAGTGGTCGACTTACAGCGTGAAATTGAAGCAGATGTACCAGTACAGCTAATTGGCGAATCCAAAGGGGCAAAAGATGGCGGTGTGCTTCAGCAGCCACTATTCGAAGTATCCATCACAGCGAAACCAAAGGATATCCCTCAGAATATTGAAGTTGATATTACAAATTTAGAAGTGAATGATGTACTAACAGTCGGTGATCTGTCTGCTCAGTCATCTTATCAAATTAATAACGATCCAGAAGAAGTCGTAGCATCTATTTTACCGCCTCAGCAATCTAAGGTTCCAGAGCCTGATAGTGAAGAAAAGCCAAAGGAGCCAGAGGCGATTAAACAAAAGGCTGACGATTGAGAATAACTGGTCAATTAGAGACGTAACCCTCCCGCGGTTGCGTCTTTTGTGCTAGAATGAAAAGAATTCATACGTTTTGCATGAGGCAATCCAATTGGCTCATTTTTTAGGCGTGTGGATGTGTGACAAAGGAGGTTGTTCGTTTCATGATTGCATTCGTTGGATTGGGGAATCCAGGAAGAGAATATGAAAAAACAAGACATAATGTCGGTTTTATGACAATAGATGAATTATCAAAAAAATGGGACATCCCATTAAATCAGTCAAAATTTAATGGACAATATGGAACGGGGTTTGTTTCGGGGCAAAAGGTTCTACTTGTGAAGCCTCTTACATATATGAACTTATCAGGGGAATGCGTGCGTCCGCTTTTGGATTACTACGACATTCCTCTTGAAGATGTGAAAGTGATCTATGATGATCTCGACTTACCTGCTGGGCGAATCCGCTTGCGTACAAAGGGAAGTGCAGGAGGGCATAATGGGATTAAATCTTTGATTCAGCACCTGGGCTCACCTGAGTTTGACAGATTCCGCATAGGGATTGGACGTCCGCAAAATGGCATGAAGGTGGTTGATTACGTACTGGGGCGTTTCACGGAAGACGAGCAACCTGATATAGCGTCCGCCATTCAAGCCTCTGTTGAAGCTTGTGAAGCCGCTTTAACGAAGTCTTTTTTAGAAGTGATGAATGATTTTAACAAGAAGGTATAAGAATGATAAGCAAAGCACATACTGTTCATAACATCTCAGCATTGGAGGATCACGTATGGCTTTGCATTATTACTGTCGGCACTGTGGTGTGAAAGTTGGCAGTTTAGATGATTCCGCTGTCCAAAGTGAAGCACTTGGATTTCATCACTTAACAAATGAGGAAAGAAACGATATGATTTCTTATAGGGAAAATGGTGATTTACATGTACAAACCATTTGTGAGGATTGCCAAGAGGCGCTCGAAAGAAATCCTGATTACCATCAGTATCATACTTTTATTCAATAAAAAGCTTTGGTGTAGCTACTAGACCAAAGCGTTTTTCTGTTTTAAACAAACAGGGAGGAGGAGCCAAATGAAAAACATACAAACATTTATCAAACAAAGCGATGATTTTCGGTCCATTTTTAATGGGCTAAAGGAAGGGTTAAAAGAACAGCTGCTCGCCGGACTATCAGGCTCCGTCAGATCTTTATTTACAGCGGCCATATCAGATGAATTACAGCGGCCGATGTTTATTGTGACACACAACTTATATCAAGCGCAGAAGGTAATGGATGATCTATCGAGTATTATTACAGATCGATCCGTCCTACTTTATCCTGTAAATGAACTTATTGCATCCGAGATTGCGGTCGCTAGCCCTGAGCTAAGAGCGCAGCGTCTAGATGTGCTGAATCGACTAGCCAATGGAGAAAACCCCATTGTCGTGACCCCGGCAGCCGCAGTGCGCCGAATGCTTCCACCGGTTGAGCTCTGGAAGGAGAGCCAGATCCATTTGAAGATCGGTGAAGAAATTGACTTGGAGGCGTTTTCAAAACAACTTGTACAAATCGGTTACGACCGGACGTCAATGGTTGCGGCGCCCGGAGATTTTAGTGTGCGCGGAGGAATCATCGATATCTATTCGTTAACGGAGGATCACCCAATTCGGATTGAACTATTTGATACAGAAGTAGACTCGATTCGGACCTTCCATTCTGATACACAACGTTCCATAGAAACGCTCAAGGAGATCAAGGTTGGCCCAGCGAAAGAGCTGATTGTCAGAGGACCTGAGCGAGTGAGGGCGATTGAACTTCTTGACCAAGGACTTGCAAAGAGCTTGAAGAAGTTCAATTCTGATCAACAGAAAGAGCTGCTACACCAGAATATTTCTGCTGACCGTGAGAAGCTTCTAGAAGGTATCGTCACACAAGAGATGACCAAGTACCTATCATACTTCTATGAAAAGCCTGCTAGTTTGCTAGATTATACATCGCAAGATACGATGATCATTCTAGACGAAATTAGCAGAATTCAGGAGATGGAAGAACAGCTTGAAAAGGAAGAAGCAGATTGGACGATTAGTTTGTTGGAGGATGGCAATATACTTCACGATTTACCACTATCCTTCCCGTTCCAAGAGCTAATGAATCAGCAATCAAGGCCCATTCTGTACTACTCCTTGTTCTTAAGACATGTTCAGCAGACGAGTCCTCAAAATATTGTCAATGTATCTAGTAAACAGATGCAGAATTTCCATGGGCAGATGAACGTGCTTGCCAGTGAAATAGAACGTTACAAGAAACAAAATTATACCGTTGTCTTTTTAGGTGCAGATGAAGAGCGGACGCAGAAACTGTCGTCTGTCTTACATGATTATGATATAGAGGCAGCCCTTGCCAATCATGATGCAGAGCTTGTGAGCGGGCAAGTGTATATTTTACAAGGTGAGCTTCAAACCGGCTTTGAATTGCCATTATCGAAAATTGCCATCATCACAGAAGGCGAACTATTCAAGAAGCGTGTGAAGAAGCAAGCGCGTAAGCAAAAGCTGACGAATGCAGAGCGAATCAAGAGCTATTCAGAGCTTCAGGTCGGCGATTACGTGGTGCACATTAACCACGGGATCGGAAAATATCTAGGTATTGAAACACTTGAAATCGGCGGCATTCATAAAGATTATTTAAATATTCATTATCAAGGAAGCGACAAGCTTTACGTGCCGGTTGAACAAATTGACCAGGTGCAAAAATATGTAGGTTCGGAAGGAAAAGAACCGAAGCTGTACAAACTAGGCGGCAGTGACTGGAAACGCGTGAAGAAAAAGGTGGAATCATCCGTTCAGGACATTGCAGATGATCTTATCAAGCTGTATGCAGAACGTGAAGCAAGTAAGGGCTACGCCTTTTCTCCTGACCATGAAATGCAGCGACAGTTTGAATCTGCTTTCCCGTACCAAGAAACGGATGATCAAATCCGCTCAATTCACGAAATCAAAAAAGACATGGAGCGGGAACGTCCAATGGACCGCCTGCTTTGTGGAGATGTGGGATATGGGAAAACAGAGGTAGCCATTCGAGCTGCCTTCAAGGCGATAGCTGACGGGAAGCAGGTCGCATTACTTGTACCAACCACCATTTTGGCACAGCAACATTTTGATACGATTATGGAACGGTTCCAAGATTACCCTGTGAAAATCGCACAGCTTAGCCGTTTCCGTACCCGAAAAGAAGCAACCGAAACATTAAAAGAGTTAAAGAATGGAACGGTTGATATGGTCATCGGAACGCACCGTCTTCTTTCAAAAGACATCGTGTACAAGGATTTAGGTCTGTTGATCATTGATGAGGAACAGCGTTTTGGCGTCACACATAAAGAAAAGATCAAGCAAATGAAAGCCAATATTGATGTCCTGACATTAACGGCAACGCCAATTCCACGTACGCTTCATATGTCGATGCTTGGCGTCCGAGATCTATCAGTCATTGAAACGCCACCAGAAAACCGTTTCCCTGTCCAAACATACGTCGTGGAGTACAATGGTGCTTTGGTGAGAGAGGCGATCGAGCGAGAGCTGGCACGAGGTGGTCAAGTGTACTTCCTTTACAATCGTGTCGAAGATATTGAGCGGAAAGCAGATGAACTTTCAATGCTTGTCCCAGATGCAAAAGTCAGCTACGCACATGGGAAAATGAGTGAGAACGAACTAGAATCAGTGATGATCAATTTTCTTGAGGGTGAATCAGATGTATTGGTCAGTACAACCATCATTGAAACGGGTGTAGATATTCCAAATGTGAACACACTCATTGTACATGATGCTGATAAAATGGGGCTCTCTCAGCTGTACCAATTAAGAGGACGAGTCGGGCGCTCGAATCGGGTAGCATATGCTTATTTCACGTATAGAAAAGACAAGGTTCTTTCTGAAGTAGCAGAAAAAAGACTACAGGCCATTAAAGAATTCACAGAGCTTGGATCAGGCTTTAAAATTGCCATGCGCGATTTAACCATCCGGGGCGCCGGAAACTTACTTGGTGCACAACAGCATGGTTTCATTGACTCTGTTGGGTTCGATCTTTATTCCCAAATGCTGAAAGAAGCGATTGAGGAAAGAAGAGGCGATACGACAGCCCAAGAGAAATTCGAGCCGGAAATTGACCTGCAAATTGATGCCTATATCCCAGAAACCTATATTTCTGATGGCAAACAAAAAATCGAAATGTATAAGCAATTTAGAGCCATTGGTTCAATTGAAGAACGTAAAGAGCTTCAAGATGAAATGATCGACCGATTCGGAGAATATCCGCAAGAAGTGGCTGATTTGTTCACGATTGCTACGATGAAGGTCTACGCTGTGCAGGAGCGGGTTGAGTTGATCAAGATGGAGAAGGGCATTGTCAGACTCACCCTAGATGAGAAAGCGAGCAGTGAGATCGATGGCCAAAAATTATTTGAACTTGGCAGCCGGTATGGACGTGACATCGGATTAGGGATGGAAGGCAGTAAGCTAATGATCTCTGTCCAAACGAAGGGCAAGAAGACCGAAGAATGGCTGAGGGTCGTTCTTAGCATGCTTCGAGGCCTGCAAGAAGTGAAAAAAGAGACCATCCCATCTTCATAAAATTTTGTTTGTCTCTCGTGTATATTACGTTTGATGTGAAGGATACTAAGCCCAGGTTCAAGTGGTGAATGTTGCATAAAGTGGACGCTTTTGCTCCACCATTCACCCAATACATCATCAAACGAAAGAGAGGCAGCAGTGAATGAAAGCAACTGGAATTGTACGCCGCATCGATGATCTAGGAAGAGTGGTTATTCCAAAGGAGATCCGCAGAACATTGCGCATCCGGGAAGGAGATCCACTTGAAATTTTTGTCGACCGCGATGGAGAAGTCATTTTGAAGAAATACTCACCGATTAGTGAACTGGGGGACTTTGCGAAGGAATATGCTGATGCATTATTCGACAGTTTGGGTCATTCCGTCCTGATTTGTGATCGTGATACGTATATTGCTGTATCCGGCAGTTCAAAAAAAGAGTATTTAAACAAATCCATTAGTGATTTACTTGAACGAACAATGGATCAGCGTAATTCTGTATTAGAGGAAAGCAAGAAGGAAATTCAAATTGTCGATGGTATTGATGATGACGTATCTGCTTATACCATTGCACCTATTGTTGCAAACGGAGATCCAATTGGCGCCGTCGTCTTATTCTCTAAAGAGCGTTCAATGGGAGAAGTGGAGCATAAAGCAGCAGAGACGGCAGCTGGCTTCTTAGCCCGTCAGATGGAACATTAGGTCTAATAATTCTATATCATTTCGATAAAAACGAGAGATGCCGATAAAATCATGCGATTTTGTCGGCGTTTTTTATATTCACCTGAAACAAAACAGGGGTTGTGTCGTCTACTTCCTAGAAAGAAATGGCTTTCTGGGGACGTATGTTATAATGAGTGCGTTTATGAAGTAGATTTTGTTGATACATAAAGGAGTCATCCATGAAAAATGCTATGAATCAGCCGTACTGGCTTTTTCAAGGTGCGGTGATTTTGACCATCGCAGGCTTGTTATCAAAGGTGCTAAGTGCCGTATATCGCGTTCCTTTTCAAAACATTGTAGGGGACACTGGGTTTTATATTTATCAGCAGGTCTATCCTTTTCTCGGTATTGCGGTCATGCTCGGAACCACGGGATTTCCCGTTATGGTGTCCAAACTGTTGAGTGAGCATGGTAAAGAGAACCGAAGATTGATTACAAGTGTATCCTTTGTATACATCACCATTCTGAGTTTTGTCTTGTTTCTCGGTCTATATTTTGGTGCAGGCAGTATTGCAGATTTGATGGCAGACAGGCAATTGATCTTGCTGATTCAGATGAGTGCATTTGTGTTTTTGTTTTTGCCGCTCACGGTCTTGCTAAGAGGTGTCTTTCAAAGTGATGGTTTGATGCTTCCAACCGCCATCTCTCAATTGGTTGAGCAGCTCATCCGGGTAGGAGTCTTGCTTGTTCTATCCTTTTATCTCGTGAGACATGGTCATTCTCTCTATGAAACAGGAGCAGGTGCAGTCTTCTCCTCAATAACAGGAAGTGCAGCTTCATTCATGCTGCTTATTTTCATTTGGCTAAAATATAGAAAACCGCCTGCATTTAGTAGGACATTAAATCAACCCACGTTAAAGAAAAACGATGTATTAAAGAGTTTACTGCTGTATACATTGACGATCTGTGTCAGTGGACTTCTGATCCTTTGGATGCAAATGATCGATGCCTTTCACTTGTATGCATTACTACGTGGCGAGGGGTTGAGTGAGGCGGCGGCAAAGGCGGCAAAGGGTGTCTATGACCGTGGTCAGCCTTTCTTGCAGCTAGGGACAGTCTTTGCAATTAGTATAGGAACGTCTCTTGTCCCATTTTTATCGTCAGCAATGAGGAAAGGAGACCACGAAACCATTCGGCAAAAAGTCCGTACATCGATTAAGACCACATCTGTTTTAGGAATTGGAGCGACGGCCGGTCTTATTTGTATTTTACCCACTGTGAATACGATGCTTTTTCGGAACGACTTGGGGACGGATGCATTGCAAATATTTTGTATATCCATTGCTTTTACTTCGATTGCTATTACGCAAACCGCTTTGCTCCAAGGGCTTGGACATACCGTGTATCCAGCTATTGTGGTGATCCTCAGTGTGATGGTTAAATGGGGGCTGACGTTTGTGCTCGTTCCGTCCATTGGGATTCATGGAGCTGCGTGGTCTACAGTATGTGGTGTTCTGACCGCAGCGTTGTTCAATGCTGTCTACCTAAAGCGAAAAGGGTGGATTTCGATAAGAGAGCTGTTCCCCATGAAAGTCCTTTTGTCAGCAGTGTTTATGGCAATTGTGTTAATTGCGTATCAAGCGCTGTTATCATTGGTGATCCCTTTTGATAAACGTCTATTTTCCGTTTTTGAGAGTTTGACGTCAGTTTTTGTTGGTGGTTTCGCCTTTTTATATAGTATTCTTAAGCTAGAAGTATTTACGGAAGAGGAATGGAGACTCATTTCACTAGGTAAAAAGATTTTATATTTTAAACAGATGAGAGGGAAAAGAAATGGCAGGTAAGATTACAGTGGTCGGTCTTGGGGCGGGCGATATGGATCAGCTGACGCTTGGTGTTTACAAGCAACTGAAGCAGGCGAAAGAAGTATTTATGAGAACGCAGGATCATCCGCTTACTGCAGAATTAATGCAAGAGATCCCATCTCTAACTTTTTTTGATGAAATTTATGAAAAGCACGATCAATTTGATTCGGTGTATCAAGAAATCACGGAGAATTTATTCGCGGAGGCTTCAGACAAAGACATTGTCTATGCAGTACCAGGGCATCCTTTTGTTGCAGAGAAAACTGTGCAATTGCTTGTTGCTCAGCAAAAGGAACGAGGAATTGAGGTGCATGTCGCTGGTGGACAAAGCTTCCTTGATGCGACCTTTACCTCTTTGCAAATTGATCCGATTGAGGGACTACAATTTGTGGATGCAGGAGATATGCGAGCGGATGGACTCAATTTAAGGCAGCATGTACTGATCTGTCAGGTGTATGATCAGATGACGGCTTCGAATGTGAAACTCACCCTGATGGAAAAATTACCTGATGACTATGAAGTGTATATTGTCACTGCGGCCGGTAGCAGTCAGGAGCAAATAACTGCGGTCCCTTTATTTGAACTTGATCGAGATGTGTCGATAAATAACTTAACGAGTGTCTATGTACCGCCGGTTCAAGATGAACAGCTGCTTTATCCACAATTTGACACATTTCGTGAAGTCATCCGTACATTAAGAGGGCCGGGCGGCTGTCCGTGGGATCAGCAGCAAACCAATGAATCGCTAAAGCCATATTTAATTGAAGAGTGTTATGAACTGCTTGAAGCTATTGATGAAGAGGACCCTGATCACATGGTAGAGGAGCTCGGAGATGTGCTGTTGCAAGTTTTACTTCATGCTCAAATCGGTGAAGATGATGGCTATTTCTCAATCGATGATGTCATCCAGCATGTCACAGAAAAAATGATTCGACGACATCCACATGTGTTTGGTGATACGAACGTCACTCAAGCCTCAGACGTGGTAGCAAATTGGGAAAAAATCAAGCAACAGGAGAAACCGGAGCGGTCAGCCTCTATTTTGCAATCGATTCCAACAACACTACCAGCTCTAACAAAGGCATATAAACTGCAAAAGAAAGCAGCCAAAGTGGGCTTTGATTGGACAAACGTTGAGGATATTTGGAACAAATACGAAGAAGAAAAACAGGAATTCCTCGTTGAGGTTCGAGAAAAGGGAGATGCAAGTGCGACCAAGCAAATGAAAGATGAATATGGCGATCTTTTGTTTGTTCTCGTCAATATTGGTCGATTCTATCAGTTAGAGCCTGAAACTGCTCTCTCATCTGCGAATACCAAATTTATGCGGCGCTTTCAGCATATAGAACGAAAGGCAATAGATATGGGGCGTTCTATAGAGGAATTGACGCTACAGGAAATGGACGATCTATGGAATGATGCCAAACGAATAGAAAGAGGGGATCAAACATGAGACTAGATAAATTTTTAAAAGTGTCTCGTTTAATTAAAAGGAGAACATTGGCGAAAGAAGTAGCTGACCAAGGCAGAATCTCTATCAATGGAACACAGGCGAAGGCTAGCTCTGATGTAAAAGAAGGGGATGAGCTTCTCATCCGCTTTGGGCAAAAACTAGTGACTGTTCAAGTCAACGAGTTAAAGGACACCACAAAAAAAGAAGAAGCGGCTGGCATGTATACTGTGCTCAAAGAAGAGAAAACAGACGAATAGGGCTTGTTCTAAATAACCCCCTTACCACATACAATGCAGTAACAATGCAAGTATGAGATATGGGGGATGTCTAAATGAATCAATATTATAATCAACCTCAAGGCACGAAACTGTCGTCAGAAGCGGAGCACCATGTCACAATGCGAAATAGAAAGCATTTAGATATTACGGGTGTCAAACAGGTAGAGAGCTTTGATAATGAAGAATTCCTGCTAGAAACCGTCATGGGGATTTTAGCCATCCGTGGCGAAAATCTGCAAATGAAAAATTTGGACGTAGAAAAAGGTGTAGTGTCCATCAAAGGGCGTGTCTTTGATTTAATCTATGTGGATGAGCAGCATGGGGAGAAAGCTAAAGGATTTTTTAGCAAGCTGTTTAAATGACGCTGACAGTCCAGTTTTATACGATGCTTTCGATGGCGGCGATGGGCATCTGGCTGGGCGCATCGCTAGATACGTACAAGCTGTTTGTGGACCGGAAGAAAACAGCAAAATGGCTGCTCATTATTCATGATCTCCTTTTTTGGGTGGTGCAAGGTCTTTTATTCTTTTATGTGCTATTGTTAACAAATGAAGGAGAGTTCAGGCTGTACATTTTCCTAGCTGTTGCATTAGGATTCTCTATGTATCAGGCATTGATGAAGCAGCTCTATATCAAAGTTCTTAGAATCATCATGACCATTATGTATAAGACTGTTCTTATGCTCAAGAGAATGGTCATGTCGATTGTCTTTCAACCGATCCGCTGGGGTGTCGCGTTGATCATAAGTGTTATTCTATTTTTGCTCCACTCGCTCTTACGTCTTGTTCGCTTTATGTTTCGGTTCGTGTGGAAGGTGCTGTCGATCGCTTGTTACCCACTCATCTGGTTACTCAATGTCACAATTGTTCATCGGATTCCCGAAAAATGGCGAACGACAGTTAAATTGTTTTTTTCTAAAGGGGCAGGAGTTTTACAAGGGACCAAGAAATTATCTCGTACCATCAAAACGAAATGGAAGCAATTTTGGACAAAGTAAGAGAGGAGGCCTTCATACTTGAACGAGAGAAAAAAGAAAAATATCGCACAAATTCAAAATGAGTACCAAAAACAAATGGAACAGCAAGCACAGCGCTTAAAACGCAAACGACGTGGGCTCCTCCGAAGGCTTATGGTGTTTGGTGGCGTGGTGCTCATGTTTGCTGTGTTGGTGACGAGTGCTCTCTGGTCACAGTCGTCCGCATTAAAAGAAAAAGAAGAAAAAAAGGTTGCGCTTGAAAAAGAATTAAAGCAATTACAAACAGAGCAGGAAGAAATTTCTGACCAAATAAATAAATTAAAAAGCAAGGAATACGTGCTCGAACTAGCACGACGAGACTATTATATGTCCAAAAAAGGCGAAAAAATCTTTGATGTGGGCAATAAGAGCGATTAGCCTTGTTGACACTTAAAATTCAGTTTATGTATAATTGAAGAAATGAGATTTTTTTATAAGTCTAAGGAGGAGCACTTTTTTTATGTCGATTGAAGTTGGCAGCAAGTTACAAGGGAAAGTTACGGGCATTACTAATTTTGGAGCTTTTGTGGAGTTGCCAGGCGGTTCAACTGGTCTCGTTCATATCAGTGAGGTAGCCGATAACTATGTAAAAGATATCAATGAGCATTTAAAAGTCGGTGAACAAGTTGAAGTGAAAGTGATTAACGTTGAAAAAGACGGTAAAATCGGCTTGTCCATTAAAAAAGCAAAAGATCGTCCTCAACAACAATCAAGACCAAGCAGAAATGATTTCCGTCCGAAGGAATCGTTTGAGCAAAAAATGAACAAATTTTTAAAGGATAGCGAAGATCGCTTAACATCTTTAAAACGTAACACGGAATCAAAACGTGGGGGGCGCGGAGCAAGAAGAAGTTAACTTGTTGCTGCTTTCTATATAATTTTCACATCAAAGCATCTGCTGAATAGCAGGTGCTTTTTTCTAGATAAACATGACGTTTTTGATATTTCATCATTTAATTTAAAACTTTCTATTGACGGACAAGCGAATCCTTTGTATTATAGTTCTTGTGCTTCAAAGCGCAATTCCATTATGGCGGTGTAGCTCAGCTGGCTAGAGCGTACGGTTCATACCCGTGAGGTCGGGGGTTCGATCCCCTCCGCCGCTATCTTTTTTTTATGAGAACAGTCAATCAAGCAAGGCCCGTTGGTCAAGCGGTTAAGACACCGCCCTTTCACGGCGGTAACACGGGTTCGAATCCCGTACGGGTCATCTAAAAAGCAGCTTTCCATTGGAAAGTTGCTTTTTTTGTGCTCATCGTAAAATTCTGATGAAACATATCGACATATATGAAAGTGTGCCTCATTGAAGAATAAAGCGTCGAACGTTTTATGGAAACGACAACTTCTTTTGACAAAATTTCTTTTTCACCTTCGCTATAATGACAAGCAACGAATATCAGGTGGGGGATGAAAAGATGGAAAAACTAGAAAGAAGAACTGATATAACAGGAGCCGGCTTTGAAAGAATCAGCGCAGGTTTGAAAAAGATGAAAAACCTGTTTCTTCATCATACGCATTCTCTTTTTTTCTATAAAGGATTGATTTATGTTGTTCTTGGTTTTTTATTAGGACGAGCCTTTATTTTATCTGAGATTATGCCGTTTGCCTTACCGTTTTTTGGATCGATGCGGCTCATTAAAAGGGACAAGGCAATGCTAGCTTGTCTTTCTTTACTCGCTGGGGCTATGACCATATCACCTCAAAATGCACTATTTGTCTTTGCTTCATTGATCGTGTTTCTCATCATGTCAAAGATTGTGTCCTTGATCATTAAAGATCCAGTGAAAACACTGCCCGTCGTGATTGTTCTCTCTATGCTGACCACTCGAGCGGCATTTGTGTATGCAGAGCAAGGCGCCGTTCAGAGCTACGATTACGTGATGGCAGGTGTCGAGGCGGGACTTGCTTTCATTTTGACATTGATTTTCCTTCAAAGCTTGCCAATTTTTACAGTAAGGAAAATCAAGCATTCCTTAAAGGTTGAAGAAATCATTTGTTTTATGATTTTAATTGCGTCTGTTTTAACGGGTTTAGCTGGTATCAGTTTTCAAGGAATGCAAGCGGAACATATTCTGTCACGATATGTTGTACTCACATTTGCCTTTATTGGAGGAGCCAGTATTGGTTGCACGGTAGGTGTCGTGACGGGATTAATTCTCGGCCTCGCCAACATAGGGAATCTCTATCAGATGAGTCTTCTTGCCTTTTCAGGCTTATTAGGCGGGTTACTAAAAGAGGGGAAGAAGGCAGGAGCAGCCATAGGTTTAATTGTAGGCTCTTTACTGATTTCGCTATATGGGGAAGGGTCCGCAGGTCTAATGACCACGATATATGAATCCGCTATTGCGGTTGTCTTGTTTTTACTCACACCACAATCAGTTACCTCTAAGGTCGCTAAATATATCCCTGGAACGGTAGAGCACGTACAAGAGCAGCAGCAATATGCTAGAAAAGTCAGAGATGTGACAGCAAAAAAAGTAGACCAATTCTCCAACGTATTTCATGCGCTGTCTGAGAGTTTTGCGACATTTTACGAATCCATTCCTGAAGATAAAAAGCAGGAAGAAGATGTAGATCTTTTTTTAAGTACGATCACAGAACGATCCTGTCAAACGTGCTATAAGAAAAATAAATGCTGGGTGCAGAACTTTGATACAACCTATGAACTCATGAAACAAGTTATGCATGAAACGGACGAAAAAACGTATGAACATAACCGAAAATTGAAAAAGAAATTTAGTCAGCACTGTTCAAAGTCAAAACATGTAGAGGAATTGATTGAAGAAGAGATCGCATACTACAAGGCAAATCAAACCCTTAAGAAAAAAGTCCAAGACAGCAGACGGCTCGTTGCGGAACAGCTGATGGGTGTATCACAAGTCATGGAGGATTTTTCCCGGGAAATAAAACGAGAAAGAGAACAACATTTTATTCAAGAAGAACAAATGATCGAAGCGCTTCAGCATTTTGGAATTGAAATTCAGCAAGTAGAAATTTATAGCCTGGAGCAGGGGAATGTCGATATAGAAATGAGAATTCCCTTTTGCCAAGGTCATGGAGAATGCGAAAAAATCATTGCTCCGATGCTCTCAGATATTTTAGAAGAACAGATTTTAGTGAAAGCAGAGCAGTGCGCAGAGCATCCCGCAGGCTATTGCCATGTTGTGTTCGGTTCAGCAAAGTCGTATCGGGTGATGACTGGCGTTGCACATGCAGCAAAAGGCGGAGGTTTAGTGTCCGGAGACAGTTACAGTATGATGGAGCTAGGAGCAGGTAAATATGCTGCGGCGATTAGTGATGGAATGGGAAACGGGGCAAGGGCTCATTTTGAAAGCAATGAAACGATTAAGCTGCTAGAAAAAATCCTAGCTTCAGGTATCGACGAGAAAGTGGCGATTAAGACCATTAATAGTATTTTATCTTTAAGGACAACGGATGAAATCTATTCAACATTAGATTTATCAATTATTGATTTACAGGATGCCAGCTGTAAGTTTCTGAAAATCGGATCAACCCCGAGCTTTATTAAGCGGGGGGATCAGGTGATGAAAGTACAAGCAAGTAACTTACCAATCGGGATTATTGACGAATTTGAAGTGGAAGTTGTGAGTGAACAGATGAAGGCAGGAGACCTTCTGATCATGATGAGTGATGGGATCTTTGAAGGGCCAAAACATATTGAGAATCATGATCTATGGGTCAAGCGAAAAATGAAGAGCTTTCAAACAGAGGACCCCCAAGAGATTGCTGATTTATTAATGGAAGAGGTCATTCGGACAAGGGCGGGGCAAATCGATGACGATATGACGGTTGTTGTGATAAGGCTAGATCATAACACGCCAAAATGGGCCTCTATTCCAACAGGGACGTTCTATCTTGAGAAACAAGAGATTTCATAATAGATCGTATAAGATGAATTTCTTCTGGCGATGATGGGGATATAGCATTCAGTTACAATCCCAGGAGGAATGAAGATGCGAAAAGGTCACGTAAACCAAATCTTATTGATTACAGATGGCTGTTCAAATCATGGGGAAGATCCACTTGCGATTGCCTCATTGGCAAAGGAGCAAGGGATCACAGTCAATGTCATTGGCATTATGGAAGAAAACAGACACGATCAAGAAGCGATGAAAGAAGTAGAGGGTATTGCCTTAGCAGGTGGAGGTATTCATCAGGTCGTCTACGTGCAGCAATTATCACAAACAGTCCAAATGGTCACAAAAAAGGCGATGACACAAACATTGCAAGGTGTCGTGAATAAAGAATTACAGCAAATTCTCGGCAAAAATGCTGAAATTGAGGAACTGCCGCCTGATCAACGCGGAGAAGTAATGGAGGTTGTGGATGAGTTGGGAGAGACGGTTCACCTTCAAGTTCTTGTACTTGTCGATACTAGCGCTAGTATGAAACCGAAGCTGCCAACAGTCAAAGAAGCACTCATCGACCTCTCCATTAGCTTAAATTCAAGGATTGGAGAAAATCAGTTTGGCATGTGTGTATTTCCCGGGAAAAACTCAGATGCCGAAATCGTATTAAATTGGACGCCTCGATTCGACTCACTATCATCTATTTTTCCGAAGCTAACCACCGGTGGCATTACTCCGACTGGTCCAGCACTCCGAGAAGCGCTCCAGCATTTCAAATCCGTTCGTTCACGTAAAGGATTGCTTGAAGCAAAGGAAGAGCATGATGAATTCGGTTTCTAATATCCCAATAGGCACGGTGATCAAAGGGAAATGGCATCATCATCATTACCGTATTGCAAAAGAGCTGGGAAAAGGGGCGAATGGTATTGTCTATCTTGCCGAATCGCCAAACGGGCAGGTTGCCCTTAAAGTGAGTGATGACAGTATGCTCATTGCATCTGAAGTCAATGTGTTGAAATCCTTTTCAAAGGCTCCTGTGAAAACCATGGGGCCTTCTTTTTATGATATGGATGATGCCCTCTACCCTGGAATGCCTCAAAAACGCTCTTTTTATGTGATGGAGTATGTCAGGGGACCGTTATTGCTTGAGTTTGTTAAACAGAAGGGTGATGAATGGATTGTTGTCTTAATGATTCAGCTATTGTCTAACTTGGATCATTTACACAAGGAAGGCTGGATATTTGGTGACTTGAAGCCAGATAATCTCATCGTGTCGGGACCGCCTGCGGCTATTCGATGTATTGACGTTGGTGGGACGACAAAGGCAGGAAGAGCCATCAAGGAGTATACGGAGTTTTTTGATCGAGGTTACTGGGGATTTGGTACAAGAAAAGCAGAACCGTCCTATGATCTATTTGCTCTAAGTATGGTGATGGTCAACTGTGCCTATAAGAAAGAATTCAAAAAAGGAGCAGAACCTAAAAATCAACTGTACCGGGCTATTGAAGGGCATCCTTTATTAAAGCGATATGAGCGGGTGTTAAAGGGTGCACTTCAAGGGAAGTATCAATCAGCGACAGACATGAAAAGCGCCATGTTGAGAGATGGTCAATTGCTCGCTTCAAGGAAAAACCGTCAGCCGAAACAAACGCAAAAGACGAGCCAAAAGCCAACCGTCAGCCAAAAGCCACAGATGACATCACGATCACAACGAGTCGCTGCGGCTAAAAGAACATCGGTACGCAAAAAATCAGGCGGACTTTTCGAAACCATTCTCATCGTTTGCAGCATTCTTGCGCTATACTGTGCATATGTCGTTTTATTCCTATTGTAAGCTGTGAAAAGCAGGCTTCTTCTTTGCTTGGAGCTACTGAAAGTGATAGGATATGTATATCTTTAAATTACCTGCTCTTTGTGAGGAGGCAGTTGTGAATAGAATTGAAACTTTTTTGAAAAAACATGATGTTTTCCTTGAAAATACGACAGTCATTGTCGGGGTTTCCGGCGGACCGGATTCCATGCTCTTATTGCATGAGCTAAACAAGCGTCGAAAAGGATCCTTTCAGCTGATTGCAGCCCATGTAGATCACATGTTCAGAGGAGAAGAATCCTTTGCTGATTTAACATTTGTTGAAGCTTACTGCAACGAGCACGAAATCCCATTTGAATCGACCCGCATACAGGTAACTCAATATGCAAAAGAAAAACGCTTAAACAAACAGGCAGCTGCAAGAGAGTGCAGATATGCCTTTTTCAATCAATTGATGGCGCAGTACAAGGCTCAATTTATAGCGCTTGCACATCATGGAGATGATCAGGTAGAAACGATGATGATGAAGCTAGCAAGAGGGACTGTTGGATTAGGACTTGCTGGTATACAGGCGAAGCGTTCCTTTCAAGAGGGATGGCTGATTCGTCCGTTAATCGGTTACTCTAAGGACGAAGTGCTAAAAGCATGTGAAAAAGAACAAGTTCCATATGTCATCGATCAAAGCAATCACACGGATGACTACTTAAGAAACAGGATCAGAAGACACATACTTCCTGTGTTAAAGGAAGAAGCACCTCATGTGCATCAAAGCTTTCAGTTTGTGAGTGAGATGCTAACGGAAGATGAACGCTACTTGCAGACTTTAACAAAGGAACGAATGGATAAAATCATCACAAGTCATTCGTCTCAACAAATTGAGATCAAAACGAAGCTTTTGCTTGACCTGCCTTTGCCTTTACAAAGAAGAGGCATTCAACTAATATTAAACTATCTTTACGAAAACACTCAATTTGTGTTTTCAAACCAGCATATTCTAGGGACTTTGGACTGGTTATCTCATACGGAACAACCGTCTGGATCATTAGATTTGCCAAAAGGTTTACAAGCTGTCAAATCTTATGATCATTGTATGTTTACCTTTGAACGATCGCGTTTATTGGAGCGTCCTTATGCTCTGCAATTAAAGGGTGAGCCAGGAGAGCAACTTACTCTTCCAAATGGACGGTCTATTGTGGTATCAAAGCATGTTCCGCAGGGTGCACGGAACGGGAACTGTTTTTTCTTACTTCAAAAAGATCATGTTCGACTTCCTTTGATCATTCGATCACGAAAAAATGGTGACAGGATCAAACTTAAAGGGATGAATGGATCAAAAAAGGTGAAGGATATATTTATTGATAAAAAAGTGCCTCTTGCAGAAAGAGACAGCTGGCCGATCGTCACTGATTCGGATCATCAAATCATCTGGATACCAGGTCTGAAAAAATCCGTTTTTGAGGAAATTGATATGACAAACAGCGATCTCATTGTATTACAATATAGACAGCGCGAAAATTTGTAGGGGGCAAGCAAAAGCATGAAACAAGATATTGAAAAGATTTTGATCTCAGAAGAAGAGATCCAGCAAAAAGTGAAGGAACTGGGTGCAACATTAACAAGCGATTATGATGGTAAATTTCCCTTGGCTATTGGTGTTTTGAAAGGAGCTCTCCCATTTATGGCAGACCTCATCAAACACATTGATACATATTTAGAGCTCGACTTTATGGATGTATCAAGTTATGGAAAATCTACCGTTTCTTCTGGAGAAGTGAAAATTATAAAGGATTTAGACACTTCTGTTGAAGGAAGAGACATTCTCATTATGGAAGATATCATCGACAGTGGGTTAACTTTGAGCTATCTGGTAGAGCTTTTCCGATACCGTAAAGCAAATTCCATTAAAATTGTGACATTGCTTGATAAACCAAGCGGTCGTAAAGCAGACATCAAAGCAGATTATGTTGGATTTGAAGTGCCAGATGCATTTGTTGTCGGCTATGGATTGGATTTCGCTGAACGTTACCGAAACCTCCCGTATATTGGAGTGTTAAAACCATCTGTTTACGAAGGCTAATCAGCATACGTATACATGAGGTTATTGGTTGTGTTGGAATGATTTTCTATGATACTATTGAACATAGTTGTGCTTACTGTGGGAGGAGGTAAGGAATGAATCGGGTTTTTCGTAATACGATTTTTTATATACTTATTTTATTACTTGTGATAGGGGTCGTTAGTTGGTTAGGATCCCCTAATCAAAAGCCTGAGAACATGTCTTACAGCAAATTTTCGCAAAATCTAAGTGCGGGAAAAGTGGAGAGTATCTCCATTCAGCCTGTAAGAGGGGTTTATGAAATTCGTGGTCAATTAGATGGCGCGAAGAAAGATCAATACTTCATTACCCATGTTCCAGATGGTCAAGGTGTTGACCAAATTTACAGTGCACTGAAAAATACAGATGTTAAAGTAGAACCAGCACCTGAAACGAATGGATGGCTACAAGTTCTGACAACCATCATTCCGTTTATCATCATCTTTATCTTGTTCTTCTTCTTACTGAACCAAGCTCAGGGCGGCGGAAGCCGAGTGATGAACTTTGGTAAAAGTAAGGCTAAGCTTTACACAGAAGAGAAGAAACGTGTGAAATTTAAAGATGTAGCCGGTGCAGATGAAGAAAAGCAAGAACTTGTAGAAGTTGTTGAATTCCTGAAAGATCCACGTAAATTTGCGGAGCTTGGTGCAAGAATACCTAAAGGGGTTTTATTAGTAGGACCTCCAGGTACAGGTAAAACATTGCTTGCAAGAGCATCTGCAGGAGAAGCAGGCGTTCCTTTCTTCAGCATTAGTGGTTCTGACTTCGTCGAGATGTTTGTCGGTGTCGGTGCATCACGTGTGCGTGATTTATTCGAAAATGCGAAAAAGAATGCACCATGCTTAATCTTTATTGATGAGATTGATGCAGTCGGTCGTCAGCGTGGAGCGGGTCTTGGTGGTGGCCATGATGAGCGTGAACAGACGCTTAACCAGCTTCTTGTTGAAATGGATGGTTTTAGTGCCAACGAAGGTATTATTATCATTGCTGCGACCAACCGTGCAGATATCCTAGATCCTGCATTGCTGCGTCCGGGACGTTTTGACCGTCAAATTACGGTTGACCGCCCAGATGTCATTGGTCGTGAAGAAGTACTGAAAGTTCATGCGAGAAACAAACCGCTTGACGATACAGTCAATCTGAAAGCCATTGCAAGTAGAACACCAGGGTTCTCTGGAGCAGACCTTGAGAACTTACTAAACGAAGCAGCGTTGGTAGCTGCCCGTCGAAACAAAAAGAAAATCGATATGCGTGATATCGACGAAGCGACTGATCGTGTCATCGCTGGTCCGGCTAAGAAAAGCCGTGTCATTTCGAAGAAAGAACGTAATATCGTGGCATACCATGAAGCAGGTCATACTGTCATTGGACTTGTCCTAGACGAAGCGGACATGGTGCATAAAGTAACCATCGTTCCTCGTGGTCAGGCTGGCGGATATGCGGTCATGCTTCCGAGAGAAGATCGTTATTTCCAAACAAAACCAGAGCTTCTTGATAAAATTGTCGGCTTGCTCGGCGGCCGTGTGGCAGAGGAAATTACGTTTGGTGAAGTAAGTACAGGTGCTCACAACGACTTCCAACGTGCAACAGGCATTGCAAGAAGAATGGTCACTGAGTTCGGTATGTCTGATAAACTTGGTCCACTTCAATTCGGTCAATCACAAGGCGGTCAAGTATTCCTTGGTCGTGACTTCAACAACGAACCGAATTATAGTGATGCAATCGCATACGAGATTGACCAAGAAGTTCAGCGTTTCATCAAGGAGAGCTATGAACGAGCGAAACAAATTCTCACTGAGAAAAAAGATAAGCTAGAAATTATCGCGCAAGCCCTTCTCAAAGTTGAAACATTAGATGCAGAACAGATTAAATCTCTTTACGAAACTGGAGAACTGCCAGAGCGTATTTACGCAGATGATGAAGAGAAAAACGATGATGTGAAAGTCAACATCAAGAAAAAAGAAGACGAGGAGATCTAATCTCCTTTGCTGAAAAGCTGCTGGGATAACCGGCAGCTTTTTTTATTTTCGTTTCATGAATGGATCGGTTTCGAATTGTTTACAAATGGAACTCAATTCGTGTATGGTATGATAGAAAGTCGAAAAAATGATCTTTTGAGAAACTATTCAAAGTGGTGATAAAGTTGTTACTCGTGATAGATGTAGGAAACACAAATACCGTTTTAGGTGTTTATCATAATGGCGATCTGAACTATCATTGGCGAATTGAAACAAGCCGTCACAAAACAGAAGATGAATTTGGTATGTCACTTCGTTCTCTCTTTGATTATGTGGGATTGATGTTCGATCAAATAGAAGGCATTATCATTTCGTCAGTTGTTCCACCGATGATGTTTGCCTTAGAAAGAATGTGTGAGAAATACTTTCACATCACCCCGCAAATTGTCGGCCCAGGAATGAAGACTGGACTGAACATTATGTGCGACAATCCGAAGGAAGTGGGCGCAGACCGGATTGTAAATGCAGTGGCGGCTATTCATCTATATGGGGCACCTCTCATTGTGGTGGACTTTGGAACAGCGACAACCTACTGCTATATCAATGAACAAAAACAATATATGGGCGGAGCCATTGCACCGGGAATTACCATCTCGACTGAGGCTCTCTATACAAGAGCGGCGAAGTTGCCGAGAATTGAAATTGTGCGCCCAGATCACATCGTAGGAAAAAACACCATCAGTGCGATGCAATCAGGTATCCTCTATGGATATGTTGGTCAAGTCGAGGGAATAGTGAAACGGATGAAACAGCAATCCAAACAAACACCGAAAGTCATTGCAACAGGTGGATTATCTACCTTAATTGGAAATGAATCAGACTGTATTGATGTTGTCGATCCGTTTCTAACCTTAAAAGGACTTCAATTAATTTACGAACGGAATCGTGTCGGTGTACTATAGGAGGTTTAAATCAAATGGATTATTTAGTTAAAGCATTAGCATATGACGGGAAAGTTCGTGCGTATGCTGCAAACACAACAGAGACAATCAATGAAGCACAAAGAAGACATTATACATGGCCAACTGCTTCAGCAGCGATTGGAAGAACCATGACAGCTACTGTGATGATGGGAGCTATGCTGAAAGGAGAGCATAAACTTTCTGTTAAAATAGAAGGCGGCGGACCGATTGGTGCGATCATAGCCGATGGGAATGCAAAAGGACAGGTGCGCGGATATGTCTCAAACCCACAGGTTCACTTTGATTTAAATGAACATGGCAAGCTCGATGTCAGACGTGCAGTTGGAACAACAGGAACCTTAAGTGTGGTGAAAGATATCGGACTGAGAGATCATTTTACAGGACAAACAGAGATTGTCTCAGGTGAAATTGGAGACGACTTCACCTATTACCTCGTCTCTTCAGAGCAGGTGCCTTCCTCTGTTGGAGTAGGTGTCCTCGTCAATCCAGATAACACTATCCTAGCAGCAGGCGGCTTTATCATTCAATTGCTGCCCGGAACCGAAGAAGCTGTGATTGAAAGACTAGAAAAACGACTATCAACCATTGAACCCATTTCTAAACTCATTGAAAAAGGAATGTCACCAGAAGAAGTGTTAGAAGAGGTTCTCGGCGAAAAACCAAAAATATTAGAAACTGTACCTGTCGAATTCTCTTGTAATTGCTCTAAAGAGCGCTTTGCAAATGGCGTCATTAGCCTAGGGACAGCCGAAATTGAAGACATGATTGAACAAGACGGACAAGCTGAAGCTCAATGCCATTTTTGTAACGAAAAGTACGTATTTACAAAAGAAGAGCTAGAAGAGCTACGTGAAGAAACAACCCGCTAAGCTCTAAGCAGCGGGTTTTCTTCTATAAAAGAAGGGAGACAAAAGATGAGACTGAAAGCAAGAGTCGTATGGACATTTATCCTCGTTTTGCTCATGATCAATGCGGTTGTCATTGCCTATGTACTGACAAAGTCGCAAATGTCACAGGCTTCTTCAAACGGGAAGGGCGGTGAAGAAATTGCGACTATCGGGAAAGAACACATTACCCGTCAAGAATGGCTTAAAAAAATGGAGGACCGCTACGGAAAGGCAACGCTTGAACAAATGATCAATCAACAGGTAGTGAATCAGCTCGCGAAAGAAAACAACCTTACATTATCTTCAAATGAGGTCAATCGAGAATTGCTCATGTTTAAAGCGGTATCTAATCAATTCTACGAAGATGACCATACAAGTGAGAAGGAATGGAAAGAGCAGATTCGTTATCAAATTTTATTAGAACAACTCTTAACGAGAGATGCGGTTGTTTCTGATCAAGAAGCGAAAGCCTTTTATGAAAAAAACAAGGACTTATTTCAGTATGATGATTCATACCGTATTCGTCATATCGTCGTAAAGACAAAAGACGAGGCAGACAACGTGCTGAAGGAACTAAAGGGCGGGTCTAGCTTTGAAGCGGTAGCGGCTGAGCGCTCGAACGATCGCTACACTTCACCCTATGGCGGTGATCTTGGGTTTGTATCAGAAGAACAAGAGAGTATTCCAGCCCTATACATACAAGAAGCCCAACAGCTCCAACCGAACGAATGGACAAAAGAGCCAATCCAGACCAAAAACGGATATGCGATTATCCAATTAAAAGAAACATTAGATGGCCGCTCCTTCACTTATGAGGATGTCAAAGGTCAAATCAAAAGGCAGATTGCCATGGAAGACCTAGGTGAAAAGGCGAATGTCAAAACCCTGTGGAAAGAAGCAAACGTTACTTGGTTTTACGATGGAGAACAGGACTAAAGCATTGACAAAATTTTTTGAAATTGATAATTTAATATTAATACAATAAAATTACTCGGAGATAGAGGTGTTAGTGATGGCTCGTATTGCAAATTCAGTTTTTGAACTAATAGGAAACACACCAGTCGTTAAATTAAACCGTTTAGTAGATAACGACAGTGCCGATGTCTACTTAAAACTCGAATATATGAACCCGGGGAGTAGTGTAAAAGATCGAATCGCATTAGCGATGATCGAGGATGCTGAGGCTAAAGGGAAATTAAAAGCAGGTGACACACTGATTGAACCAACAAGTGGTAACACAGGGATCGGTCTAGCGATGGTAGCGGCAGCAAAAGGAATCAATGCCATTTTGGTGATGCCAGATACAATGAGTCAGGAACGCCGTAACCTTTTACGCGCTTACGGAGCTGAGCTTGTATTGACGCCTGGTACAGAAGGAATGAAAGGTGCTATCAAAAAAGCGGAAGAACTGGCAGAAGAACATGGCTATTTCATGCCGCAGCAATTTAGCAACGAAGCCAATGCTGAGATTCACCGTCGTACAACAGGGAAAGAAATTCTCGAGCAATTTGATGGTGAGCTTGATGCCTTCATCGCAGGTGTAGGTACGGGTGGAACGATTACGGGTGCTGGTGAAGTATTAAAAGAAGCGATCCCATCCATTCAACTCTATGCGGTAGAACCAACAGATTCCCCTGTATTATCAGGGGGAAAACCAGGACCTCATAAAATTCAAGGGATTGGGGCAGGGTTTGTTCCTTCTATTTTGAATACAGAAGTATATGATGGCATCATCCAAGTACGAAACGAAGATGCATTTGAACTGGCGAGAAGAGCAGCGAAGGAAGAAGGTATCCTTGGTGGTATTTCTTCAGGAGCAGCTATTTACGCAGCTCTTCAAACAGCGAAGAAGCTTGGTAAAGGAAAGAAAGTATTAGCCATCATCCCAAGTAACGGTGAACGTTACCTCAGTACACCTCTTTATCAATTCGATTAATCGAACGATCTGCCCCAGCATTTTGCTGGGGTTTTTTTGATGAATTCTCAAGTTGGAAAGCAAATACTATTTTCTAAATAAAATGGATTGCATTACAATAAGGTTAATGAATAATGAAAAAGGATGATAACATGACACAACGTAGGCCGCTTGGCATCAAAATTCCTTTTACCAAAGATGAATTTTTGAATAGATATGAACAATTATCAGCACATGAAACACACCACGTTCTTCTCGAAAGTGCACGCGGTGGGGCTTACAGCATTGCTGGAACGAACCCGATCGCTAAAGCGAAAGGAAAGGACGGAATGACCACGATTCATTATCAAGATGAAGTGCTGTTCAAAGAAGGCGATCCATTTAGGGCATTTGCTGAGTGGTTTCAAAGCCTTCAAACCGAAACGAACGACGAGTATCCGGACTTTCAAGGTGGGGCGATTGGGTTTTTAAGCTATGATTATGCAAGATATATAGAACATTTTAAAATGCTGTCACTCGATGACCTCAAGACGCCTGATATGTACTTCCTCGTGTTTGATGATGTCGCTGTATTTGATCATCAAGAAAGTGCTCTTTGGCTAATCACTCATACTCATGATAAGGAAGATGTGAGTGAAGCTCATCAAAGGTTGGAGAAGCTAAAGCAAGATTGGACAAGCACTTCAGACGTAACCGGACACTCACCAATCAAGGGGGCTACGTCAGGTTTTATGCCGGCATCTCCTTTTACTGAAGAAACCTTCGGGGAAGCTGTTGAGCAAATTAAACAATACATCGCAAACGGTGATGTGTTCCAAGTGAACCTGTCCATCAGACAAGATGAACCAATTCATACGCACCCATATGAATTATACAAAACATTACGCCAAGTGAACCCGTCCCCCTACATGTCTTATATGCATACGCCCGATTTCCAAATTGTTTGTGGATCACCGGAACTGCTCATTAAGAAAAAAGGAAAACAACTAGAAACTAGGCCGATTGCTGGTACAAGGTCAAGAGGCAAGGATGACGCAGAGGATCAGGCGCTGGCAAAAGACCTCATTGAAAATGAAAAAGAACGGGCAGAGCATGTGATGCTCGTTGATCTTGAGCGGAATGATCTTGGACGAGTGTCCACTTATGGATCTGTAAAAGTAAACGAGTTTATGGCGATTGAAAAATATTCGCACGTCATGCACATTGTATCGAACGTACAGGGAGAGCTTCGTGACGAATGTGATGCGGTAGATGTCGTGCGAGCAGTGTTCCCTGGTGGAACAATTACGGGTGCACCTAAAGTGAGAACAATGGAAATTATAGAAGAACTTGAGCCAACAAGACGTGGGCTTTATACTGGATCTATAGGTTGGTTTGGATTCAATCAAGATATGCACTTTAATATCGTGATTCGTACGGCGTATTGTACAGAAGGCAAAGCGTTTATGCAGTCAGGTGCCGGGATTGTCATTGATTCTGTAGCAAAGCACGAATACAAAGAGTCCATTAAAAAGGCCTATGCTGTGAAAAAAGCATTACAGTTGAGCAAAGAAGAGACTATTTTGAGTTAGAGGTGAGCAGAGTATGATATTAATGATTGATAATTATGATTCATTTACGTACAACCTGGTCCAGTATTTAGGTGAGCTTGGGGAGGAACTAATCGTCAAACGGAATGATCAAGTGACGATTCAAGAAATCGAACAGCTTAAGCCAGACTTTCTCATGATTTCCCCAGGACCATGTAGTCCAGATGAAGCTGGAATTAGTATGGAAGCAATCAAGCATTTCGCTGGTAAGTTACCGATCTTCGGTGTGTGTTTAGGTCATCAATCCATTGCACAAGTATTTGGAGGAGACGTCGTTCGAGCAGAGCGATTGATGCATGGGAAAACGTCTGAGATTCATCATGACGGAAAAGGGGTCTTCACTGGACTTCAAAATCCCCTCGTTGCAACGAGATACCATTCATTGATTGTTAAAAACGAAACACTCCCAGAATGTTTTATCGCAACAGCCAGCACAAAGGAAGGCGAGCTCATGGCTATTCGCCACAAAGAATGGCCAATTGAAAGCGTCCAGTTCCACCCAGAATCCATTATGACGTCCTTCGGAAAAGAAATGCTGGAGAATTTCATTGAAACCCATCGTAAAAAGGGGCATGAAGTAAACGCATGATCATTTATCTGAACGGTCAGTATATAGAGGAGAAAGAAGCGCTTCTTTCTCCTTTTGATCATGGTTTTCTATATGGCATCGGTGTATTCGAAACATTTACCAGCCTGGCAGGACAAGTCTTCTTGTTAGATTGGCATCTTGAAAGGCTCAATCAATCATTACGTGACCTTTGCATCGAATCCACAATAGAGAAACCATTTGTACTCGACATCATTCAAACCTTGCTGCACCAAAATCACCTGATCGATGGTCATGCGAGAATTCGATTCAACGTCTCAGCAGGAAGAGGTAATGGATTTTCTGCAGATTCTTATAAGGAACCCGTCATTTTTGTCATGATCTCCCCATTTCACCCGAAATCGATTTTAGATGAAAAACAAGGAGTCCTTCTTCAAACGAGAAGAAATACACCGGAGGGTGAGAGGCGGCTGAAGTCCCATCATTACATGAACAACCTTCTCGCTAAAAGGGAAGTTGGAAATGATCCGAATATAGAAGGTGTTTTTTTAACAAAAGAGGACGATGTGGCAGAGGGGATCACATCGAATCTATTTTGGCGAACAGGAGATGTGGTCTATACACCTTCACTCGACACGGGTATCCTAAACGGAGTCACTCGTCGATATTGTATAGAAACGCTTCGCAATCAAGGGATTTCAGTGATAGTTGGGAGATACCCTGTCTCGCAATTGCTGTCAGCCGAAGAAGTGTGGATGACCAATTCGGTACAGGGGATTATTCCTTTCCGAAAAATAGAAGAAGTCATCTTGCCAGAAAACAATCGGACGATCTCTGGCAAGCTGAGAACACAATATACAAAAGAACGTCTAGAACATAAAGAGTAGGTGGACATAATGACACAACAAGTGATAAAACAACCTAAAGTGATACAAGCCAAGCACCATACCCTTAGTTATGAAGAGAAGACATTGATCATGGGGATTTTAAATGTCACACCTGACTCCTTTTCAGATGGAGGCAAATATAATCAAATCGATAAAGCGTTGGCTCATGCGAAACAGCTCATGGAAGATGGGGCGCACATTATCGATATCGGCGGAGAATCGACTCGTCCGGGGTCAGCACTTGTATCGGAGGATGAGGAACTATCAAGAGTGATTCCTGTCATTGAGAAAATCACACAAGAGTTGGATGTGCCTATTTCTATAGACACCTATAAAGCCCGTGTGGCTGATGAGGCTGTTAAAGCCGGAGCCTCCATTTTAAATGATGTATGGGGGGCGAAAGCAGATGATCAAATGGCGCATGTCGCTGCGAAGCACAATGTTCCGATCATCCTTATGCACAATCGACAAGAGCGAAACTATACACATCTCATTTCAGATATGATTGCAGATTTGAAAGAAAGCGTTCAAATAGTGAAGCAAGCGGGTGTGCAAGATGACATGATTATATTAGACCCAGGTGTAGGATTTGCGAAAAATAAAGCGGACAACTTGAAGGTCATGAATGAACTCGAACATTTTTGCCATCTCGGCTATCCGCTACTTCTTGCGACATCTAAAAAACGATTCATTGGCGCTATCTTAGACCTACCACCTGAAGAACGTACTGAAGGAACGGGTGCAACGGTCTGTCTCGGCATTCAAAAAGGAAGTGCAATGGTTCGAGTGCACGATGTAAAAGAAATCGCAAGAATGGCAAAAATGATGGATGCCATGCTGAATAAAGGAGGCGCTTATCATCGATAAAGTATATGTAAACGGAATGGAGTTTTACGGCTATCACGGCGTGTTTGCAGAAGAGAATAAATTAGGTCAGCGATTTCGCGTGGACCTAACAGCTTTGCTGGATTTAAGTAAAGCGGGTCAAACAGATGATCTCAACCATACCATCAACTACGCAGAGCTCTACAACATTTGTAAAGATATTGTAGAAGGAGAGCCGGTCAATCTAGTTGAAACACTGACAGAAAGAATAGCAAATCAAGTGTTAAGTGATTTTCCGTCAGTTCAGGAATGTACAGTGAAGGTGATCAAGCCTGATCCGCCAATTCCAGGACACTATCAATCCGTTGCAATTGAAATGACGAGATCGCGCATATGAACAACACAGCATATATCGCTTTAGGCTCAAATATAGGAAAAAAAGAAACCTATTTAAAAGAAGCGGTTAAAAAACTGCACGAACATTCAGATGTCCAGGTCGAATCGATATCATCTATATATGAGACAACACCCGTCGGTTACGAGAACCAAGATGATTTCTTGAATATGGCCGTCAAGATTTCAACAGCCCTCCGTCCAGAGGAACTACTCACGCTCACCCAAAAAATCGAACATGAGTTAGGCAGAACCAGAGAAGTGAGGTGGGGTCCTCGAACGGCTGACCTTGACATTTTACTTTATAATCGTGAAAATATTGAATCAGAACAACTTGTGATACCACATCCGAGAATGTACGAACGTTTATTCGTCCTTATTCCAATGAGTGAGATCTGTCCAGAAATCAACGAAGTGCAAATAAACGCCGTAACAGACCAAGAAGGTGTGAGCATATGGAAAAAGACATGTGGGGTAGAAGAATTCGTGCATACCGAAAGCTAAAAGGGTATACTCAGGAAGGGTTCGCCAAAAGGCTGGGCATTTCTGTCTCTGTCTTAGGAGAAATAGAGCGAGGTAATCGATTACCAACAAAGCAAATGGTCGGTCAGATAGCAGATGCTTTAAATATAACGGTGGAAGAACTTTCGCCAACAATTGATGAAGAAAGGAGGGGGAAAGGTGTTTAAAATCGGAGATATAGACATAAAAAACAAAGTAGTGCTTGCACCTATGGCTGGTGTGTGTAACTCTGCCTTTAGACTAACCGTCAAAGAGTTTGGGGCAGGCTTAGTGTGTGCTGAAATGGTTAGTGACAAAGCCATTCTCATCAACAATGCCAGAACGATGGGGATGCTCTACATTGATGAACGTGAAAAACCGCTTAGCCTTCAGATATTCGGAGGAGAAAAAGACACACTCGTGGAAGCGGCAAAGTTTGTAGATCAACATACAACGGCAGATATTATTGATATTAACATGGGTTGTCCTGTCCCGAAGATTACGAAATGTGATGCAGGAGCGAAATGGCTTCTTGATCCTAACAAAATTTATGAAATGGTGTCCGCTGTCGTTGAAGCTGTACATAAGCCAGTTACTGTGAAAATGAGAATGGGCTGGGACGAAGATCATATCTTCGCCATCGACAATGCTCGTGCTGTTGAAAGAGCAGGTGGACAAGCGGTTGCGCTTCATGGCAGAACCCGAGTTCAGATGTACGAAGGAACAGCGAATTGGGATATTATGAAAGAAGTGAAGCAATCCGTATCAATTCCCATCATTGGAAATGGTGATGTCAAAACCCCTCAAGATGCAAAACGTATGCTTGATGAAACGGGTGTGGATGCTGTGATGATCGGAAGGGCTGCACTAGGAAACCCGTGGATGATTTATCGGACAGTTCATTATTTAGAAACGGGCGAATTAAAAGATGAACCAATTGTGCGTGAAAAAATGTCTGTGTGCAAACTTCATTTAGACAGGCTCATTGATCTGAAAGGTGAACATGTCGCTGTAAGAGAAATGAGGAAGCATGCAGCATGGTATCTGAAGGGTGTTCGAGGCAACGCAGACGTAAGAAATCAAATTAATCAAAGTGAAACGAGAGCTGAGCTTGTACAGATTCTTGATGACTTTACACTCGAAGCCGAAGCAAAAGAGCTTCAAAGTATAAAAGTAGGATAAGAGGATCTTTCTTTTTTGTGGCTCACTGCTAGTGTATGTACTGGCAGTTTTTCTGCTTTTCTCTGCAAAATACATTATTGGAGTGATATAAATGAGTAATGAAGGGCTTAATAACGAAGAATTAAATGACCAATTCCAGGTCAGACGAGACAAAATGAATAAAATGAGAGAAGAAGGCATCGATCCTTTTGGTGAGCGATATGACCGTTCTCATCAATCTGCTCAAATTATCGCAGAATATGACGAGCTTTCAAAAGAAGACTTAGAAGGAAAAGAAGCACATGTAACCATTGCTGGTCGTATGATGACAAAGCGCGGAAAAGGTAAAGCGGGCTTTGCGCACATTCAAGATCTAGCTGGACAAATTCAAATCTATGTTCGTAAAGATAGTGTAGGAGAGGAAGCCTACGAATTATTCAAAAGCTCAGACCTAGGCGATATTATTGGCGTGTCAGGAACAGTATTTAAAACAAATGTAGGCGAACTCTCAATTAAAGCGACTAGCTTTGAGGTGCTAACAAAGGCACTACGCCCGCTTCCGGATAAATATCACGGCTTAAAAGATGTTGAGCAACGTTATCGTCAGCGTTATCTTGACCTGATTGTAAACCCAGAAAGCAAACAAACGTTCATCATGCGAAGTAAAATCATTCAATCAATGAGAAGATACTTAGATTCAAAAGGATATTTAGAAGTAGAAACGCCAACAATGCATAGCATTCCTGGTGGGGCATCAGCAAGACCTTTCATTACTCATCACAATGCACTTGATATGCAGCTATACATGCGTATTGCGATTGAACTGCACTTGAAACGACTCATCGTGGGCGGCTTAGAGAAAGTATATGAGATTGGACGTGTGTTCCGTAACGAAGGTGTATCTACTCGCCATAACCCGGAATTCACAATGATTGAGCTGTATGAAGCATACGCAGACTACAAAGATATCATGAACCTTACTGAAAACCTGATCGCTCACATTGCCCAAGAGGTTTTAGGAACAACCACTATTCAGTATGGCGAAGATGAAATCGATCTAAAACCTGAATGGAAAAGACTGCATATGGTGGAAGCGGTCAAAGAAGCAACAGGTGTAGACTTCTGGATAGAGATGTCTGTAGAAGAAGCGAAACAACATGCTGCTGATCACGGAATTGAAATCACGAAGAATATGTCAGTGGGTCATATCATTAATGAGTTCTTCGAACAAAAAGTAGAAGAAACATTGGTTCAGCCTACATTTATTTACGGACATCCTGTGGAAATTTCTCCATTAGCAAAGAAAAAACCTGAAGATCCTCGCTTCACAGATCGCTTTGAGCTATTTATTGTGCGCCGCGAGCATGCGAATGCATTTACAGAGCTAAACGATCCAATTGATCAGAGAGAACGCTTTGAAGCTCAGTTAAAAGAACGTGAAGAAGGAAATGACGAAGCGCATCTAATGGATGATGATTTTGTTGAGGCGTTAGAATATGGTATGCCACCAACAGGCGGTTTAGGAATCGGTATCGATCGATTAATCATGCTGCTGACAAATTCACCTTCAATTAGAGACGTACTGCTTTTCCCACAAATGAGAAATCGATAATGCATCAATAAAAGCGCCATTTTATAGATGGCGCTTTTTATTTTTCATGAAATGAAACTTTTTTCAAAAAAACTATTGCAAGAATAGAATCAAGATGGTATATTATTATTCGTTGCCGCAAAATAGCAACAAGGTTAAAAAAGAAATTGAAAAAAGTTCTTGACTTTAACCGAAACAAAATGTTAAGATAGTAAAGTCGCTTAAGAGAGATGCGAACATGATCTTTGAAAACTAAACAAGACAAAACGTACCTGTTAATTCGAGATTTTATAAAAAATCCTATGAAACATCATAGGTAGTCAGTCAAACTGACGAAAAACGAAACTTCGGTTTTGTTCTTTTTCGGAGAGTTTGATCCTGGCTCAGGACGAACGCTGGCGGCGTGCCTAATACATGCA
>MKZN01000021.1 GCA_001938995.1 Bacillus pumilus
TTATACTGATTGGATAACTCACTCTTTTTTTCATACAAAAACACCTCCAAATTGTTTTCAAGTATGCTATACCCGAATTTCAACTTAAAGGTGTTTTTATTTGTCTCACATTATGGGGTCAGTCCCCCCGTGCAAGGTTTTTTGATATGATAAAATAAACATCAAGGAGGGATGGTCATGAATGTCAATCTAACTGGAAAAAAAGCATTGGTTGCCGCAAGCAGTCAAGGAATCGGAAAAGCGATTGCCATCGCCCTAGCAAAAGAGGGGGCAGATGTCACGATTTCAGGAAGACATGTCCAAACGTTAGAAGAAACGGTAAAAGAATGGGCGCCGCACGTAACTGGCCGGCTAACCTATCAAGTATGTGATGTTTCTGATGCGAGCCAGATCAAGCAACTCGTGCAAACAGTTGCCGGTGAAGACGAGCACCTTGACATTCTTGTGAACAATACAGGTGGACCGAAAACCGGAACACTCACGACCTTAACCGATTCAGATTGGATAGAATCATTTGAACTTCATTTACTCAGCTACATTCGTTTATTAAAGGAAGCGTTACCTTATTTAAAAAAACGTGGCGGAAGAGTGTTGAATATTGCTTCTGTCTCGGTCAAAGAACCGATACCAGGATTGATGCTGTCGAATACATTTCGACCAGCGATTGTTGGATGGACGAAAACTGTTGCCCAAGAGCTTGCAAAGGACGGCATCTTCATAAACACACTTGCTCCTGGAAAAATTGAAACAGATCGTGTGAAGCATTTGGACAGTCAGCGTGCAAAAGCAGAGAATCAATCGGTGGAGGACATCAAGGCTCAAGCGGAACGTGAAATCCCGCTTGGACGATACGGACAACCAGAAGAATTTGCGACATACGCGGCTTTTCTTTTATCTGAGGCCAATACATATATGACAGGTCAAACGCTTGTGATTGATGGGGGATTGACCAAGTCTCTTTGAGGAGGAACATGGGATGGCACAAATCAAAACAGTTGGTTTTATTGGTATTGGCGTAATGGGACGTAGTATGGCAGGACATCTCTTGGATGCTGGATATGAGGTGTTTATTTATACGAGAACGAAAGAAAAGGCGGCCTCACTTATTCAAAAAGGCGCGATGTGGAAACCTACAGTGAAAGACATCGCAGAAGTGGCGGATGCTGTAATCACAATGGTTGGTTATCCATCAGATGTTGAAGAGATTTATTTAGGGGAAAAAGGGCTGGTGAACCACGCAACAACAGGTACCTATTTGATTGATATGACGACGTCCAAGCCACAGCTTGCCAAAAAAATTGAAACGAAGGCGAAAGAAAGGGGAATATTTGCACTAGATGCACCTGTATCGGGTGGTGATATTGGTGCGAGGAATGGTACGCTTGCTATCATGATTGGCGGAGAAAAGAAAGTCTTTGAAGCTTGCCTTCCACTATTTCAGCAAATGGGCGAGAATATTCAATACCAAGGAGCTGCAGGGAGCGGTCAGCATACAAAAATGTGTAATCAAATTGCCATCGCTGCAGGCATGATCGGTGTGGCAGAGGCAATGGTTTATGCGAAAAAATCAGGGCTTGATCCTGAAACTGTGCTAAAAAGCATTACAACAGGTGCTGCAGGGAGCTGGTCCTTGTCAAACCTTGCGCCGAGAATGCTGAAAGGCGATTTTGAGCCAGGTTTTTATGTGAAGCATTTTATGAAAGATATGGGTATAGCACTTGAAGAAGCGGAGCTAATGGGTGAAGAGATGCCCGGGCTATCACTGGCGAAGTCCCTTTATGAGAAGCTTGCTGAAAATGGCGAAGAAAACAGCGGCACACAGAGCATTTATAAATTATGGGATTAAAAAAAGCTTGTCCCGAATGGGGACAAGCTTTGATATTATTTTCCGATGAATTGCTGCGTCCAGTAATGACCATCTTTCACATAACCAACACCAATGTGTGTGTAGTTTTTGTTAAGAATGTTTGCTCTATGGCCTTCACTGTTCATCCAAGCAGTGACCACTTCTTGAGGTGTACGTTGTCCTTGGGCAATGTTTTCACCGGCTGTTTTGTAAGTGATGCCAAATGCTTTCATTTGATCAAATGGTGAACCATAAGTCGGGCTTGTATGAGAGAAATAGTTTTTATCTTTCATATCTTGAGATTTTGCGCGAGCTGATTTGCTTAATTCCGTATCAATAGATAGCGCTTTTAACCCTTGTTTTGCACGTTCTTTGTTTGTTAGCTCAACCACTTCTTGTTCAAACGCATTTAAGCTGCTGTCTGCTTTTGGTGCAGTTGTTTCCTTTTGTTCAGCTTTTGGCGTGCTTTGATTGTTTGTGTTTTGTTCAGCTTTTGGCGTGCTTTGGTTGTTTGTGTTTTGTTTTGCTGGTGTACTTGGTTTAGAAGCAGTTGGTTTTTTCACTGATTCTTGTTTTTGTTCATTTTTTGCTTTGTTTACTTCTTTCACTACTTTTGTACCTGTGACAGGCTGACCGCTTTTGATGAGCTTGTTCAAAAGAGCTTCGATCTCTTTTTGATTTGATTTACTTAGCTTATTCACATCTGAAGAGATTTGTAATTTTGCAGCTAAGGTTTGAAGATCAATCACTTGATGCTTTACTTGTATGACATGTTTCAGGTTAAGCTCCTTTGCTTCAGCTGAGTGACCTCCAGTGAAAGTGATTAATGCAGCAGCTGTTAACGCTGAAAGAAAGAATGATTTCTTTTTCATTTTGTAAATCCTCCTAAAAACTTTGTTTTGTTTCCTCACAAAAATCATAACATAGATTTTTTGTTATAAACGTACCATCATCCTCCATTGACAAAGCCTCTTTGTCATTTTTGTTATAGTTGTAGAAAGATCCTCTTCATAGCAAAGGATAGGGAATTCTTCCATTTAAAGAAAACGAAATAAATATACCAATATTTTAAAGTGTTAGTATATTTTTTTGTAGAATAGGCATTGACAGCTTTTTTTCACTCGTTTCGCTGTAACAACTATTACAAAAGTGTTACAATAATGAATGGTAATTGTAAAAGATTGAAAGGATGAGAGGAGCAACATAAGTGGGAGAGAAACAGCATCAAGGTGCTGCCGAGCAGAAAAAAATTAAACGCCGGAACGCCTGGAGAATCAATCTCTTTTTCTTCGCTGTATTTAGTTTATTTGCTGTACTTGTGATCAAACTTGGTGTGCTACAAATCGTCAATGGAGAAGACTATAAAAAGCAAGCCAACCGAACAGAAGTCAAAACAGCATCATACCCGTCACCTAGAGGGAAAATGTATGACGCGAGAGGAAGAGTTGTCGTTGACAACGAGAGTGTGCCTGCAATCGTTTATACATCAGAAAGCGGTGTGAAAGCGGAGGATAAGATTAAGGTTGCAAGAAAACTTGCGACTTATATAAAAATGGATACTGATTTTTTAAGAGAGCGAGACATTCGAGACTTCTGGCTTGCCAGTCATCCAAAACAAGCAGATAAACTGCTAACAAAAGCTGAGAAAAAGAAAATTAAGTCAGAAGATGTGTACCCGCTGCAAGTAGAACGGGTGCCAGAGGAAGAAATCAAAGCGATTGAAAAAGACAAGAACGAAAAAGCCGTTGCAGCCATTTACCGCAGATTTACAGGTGGATATGCCTTTGAGCCTCAAATCGTAAAAGCAATGGACCCAAACGACCAGAAAAAAAAGGACGAAAAATTAGCGTTACTTGATGAAACAAAGGAATCAAAGCAAACTTCAAAAGTAAGTTTGACATATGAAGAGATTTCATTAGTATCAGAGCATCTTGATGAACTACCTGGTGTAAATGTCATCAATGACTGGACGAGAAAATATCCATATGAAAAAACACTGTACAATGTACTTGGCGGTGTCACTACACCGGAGCAAGGGATCATCAAAGAGCGTGAAGATTACTATATGGCAAGAGGGTATTCGCGTAATGACCGGGTAGGGAAGAGCTATTTAGAATATCAATACGAAGATTTCTTGAATCCTGAAAAAGCGACCGTTCAATATACACAAGTTGGCGGGAAGCTATTAGATGAAATTAAGCGAACAGAAGGACGACGAGGGCTCGATCTTGCACTGACATTCGATATGGAGCTACAAAAAGAAATCGACAAGATCGTCGAATCAGAGCTTAGATCTGCCAGTGCGAGAAACTATATGATGGACCGGGCATTTGTTGTCATGATGGACCCTAACACAGGCGATATACTCTCCATGTCAGGAAAGAAAATGGATGGGAGAGATGTCACAGATTACGCCATCGGGAACTTTACAACGCAATACGAGATGGGGTCTGTTGTGAAAGGAGCGACCGTGCTCGCTGGCTATCAGCACGGTATGTCACACAACCAAGGCTATACGGATACAGCGCTCTACTTTGCAGGGAATGGAAAGCCGAAAGGGTCTTACACTAATCTTGGATGGGTCAATGACCTTCAAGCGCTCAAAAAAAGTTCTAACGTTTATATGTACCAAGTGGCAATGAGAATAGCAGGCATTACTTATCAAAAGAATGGCCCGCTACCAGCAAGATCTGATGATTTACAAAGAATGAGGAATTACTTTGCACAATTCGGTCTTGGTGTGAAAACAGGGATAGATCTTCCGCAAGAATCAGGCGGAATGCTACCGCATCCTAAAACCGTCGGAGGACTTTTGCTTGATGAAGCTATCGGTCAGTACGACACGTATACACCGCTTCAAGTCGCACAATATATGTCGACCATAGCCAATGGAGGCAATCGTGTTCAGCCAAGAGTGGTGAAAAGCATTCATCTTCCAACGAATAAAGAAGAGATCGGTCCTGTAGTGAAAAAATATGAGCCAAAGGTGCTTAATACGGTGAACAACACAAAAGCAGATATTGACCGGGTGAAAATGGGGCTGAAAATGGTGACATCTGCTGGCGGAACGGCCGCTGGTCGATTCGGACAGCATGATGTGGCAGGGAAAACGGGTACTGCCCAAACATTCTACTATGGCGCCAATCGCAACTGGTGGGGAAATGCCACGTATAATTTAACGTTTGGAGGATACTATCCTTCTACGAACCCAAAAGTGGCTTTTAGTGTCGTAACACCTTACGTATCAGATAGGGACCCAATCATTAAAACCATCCCAAGTAAAATTGTGGATAAATATGTTGAATTACAGAAGAAATATGAAAAGCAATAAAGAGAAAGGAGCACTGCAAGAAAAAGTGCTCCTTTTTGCTGAAAATATGGACGTTTCACAAGAAATTGGAAGGAAAATACGGTTTTTCTAGCGAATCCTTTTTATACATCAATCTAAGGACAACCCTAAAAAAATAAAAGGAGGGTCGGACGACGATGGAACAAAAAATGAAAGATTCGAATCAATTGTACTCGAATATTGATTTACATGCCGTTCTTTCTTCTAATGGCCGCTTTCTCTACATTTCTTCCAACTGTAAGCAGCTTTTGCTCTATGAACAAAAGGATTTACTAGGGTGTTACTTAAAAGACTTTGTTCACTCAGAAGATCAATTTCTCGTCGAAAGCTATTTTTATAATCAGCACATGCTAGAGATTTGTCACTTTAGACTGCTTAGAAGTGATCTAACAGCTGTTTGGGTAGAAGCAAGCATTGATTTTGTTGCTTGTGATGTATCAGATCATGAATTAGGTAGAGAAATGATCCTAAAAATGAGGGTGCTGGATGCTGATCCTCAAACAACAGCAGTACACACAAAATCGAAAGCATCTGAACAGTCAGTAGGCCGGCTACCGGCTTTCCAACATGTCAGTGAAGCTGAAAAATTAATTGCGATGTTGCCAAATCCATTATGTATTACGACGTTAGGGAAAATTGTGTATGCAAATGATGCGATGCTGAATTTAATGGGCGTATGCACAAGAGGCGAAATGATCGGTAAGTCTGTCTATGATTTTATAGTAGAGGATTATCATGACATTGTCAGAAGCCGAATTTCAAGGTTGCAGCAAGGCCTTCCAGTCGGGATGATTGAGCAAATATGGAAGCGGGAAGATGGAAGTACCGTTCACATTGAAGTCAAATCGTCTCCCACCATCTATCAAAATCAGCAAGCAGAGCTTTTGCTACTGGTTGATATCTCATCACGCAAAAAATTCCAAACCGTACTTCAAAAAAGCAGAGAGCGGTATCAGCTCCTCATTCAAAATTCAATTGATACGATTGCCGTCATTCATGATCAGAAATGGGTGTTTATGAATGAATCGGGCATTAAATTATTTGAAGCGGAACATTACGATAAATTAATAGGAAAGGGTATTTTTCACCAAATCCATTCTTGTGATCAGCAAAAAGTCAAAAAAAGCTTATCTCGTATCATTGATAGAACATCAGATTCTGAGATCGTCACCATGAGCTGTCATACCTTTAAACACCGGCTCATCTATACAGAGATGGTTTGTATTCCAACCACCTTTTTTGGAGAAACAGCTGTTCAAATTATTTTACGAGATATTTCTGAACGAAAGCAGACAGAAGAACTCATGCTACGATCTGAAAAATTGTCGATCGCAGGTCAATTGGCAGCAGGCATTGCTCATGAAATCAGGAATCCATTAACAGCCATCAAGGGCTTTCTACAGCTTATAAAACCAAAGACAAAAGACCGTGATCAGTATTTTGACATCGTCTTCTCAGAGCTCAGCCGGATTGAGATTATTTTGAGTGAACTGTTAATGCTAGCAAAGCCGCAGCAAACAGCATCCATGCAGATGCTTGATTTAAAAAAGATCATCGGTGAAGTGACTGCTTTATTAGAAACGCAGGCTAACTTGAACGGGATTTTAATGAACACAAATGACATCGAGGAGGATCTCCTAATAAATGGGGATCAAAATCAGCTAAAACAAGTGTTTATTAACTTAATCAAAAATGCTGTAGAATCTATGCCAGATGGCGGAAAGGTCGACATTACCGCCAAAGCAGAAAAAGGCGGGATCCGAGTGACCATTAAAGACGAAGGTGTCGGGATTCCTGAATCTGTCATGAAGCGAATCGGAGAACCCTTTTTAACCACAAAAGAAAAAGGGACAGGGCTTGGTCTCATGGTGACATTTAATATTTTAGAAAATCACAACGGCACGATTAGTGTCGATAGTCAGCCTGAGAAAGGCACAGCGTTTCACATCATGTTTCCTGCAAAATAAAAACAACGGCAAGAGAGCCGTTGTTTCATCTGTCTAATGAAAGTGTTGAACGCTTTTCGAGCACAAATTGTTCTAGGCGGTCCAGTCCTTCTTTCAACGTTTCAAGTGAGTAAGCATAGGAAAGGCGTACATATCCTTCGCCTAATGGAGAGAAAGCAGAGCCAGGTACAACAGCTAGCCTAGTACTTTCTAACAGCTCCATGCAGAAATCAAATGAACTTAGCCCAAACGATTCAATGGAAGGAAAAATATAAAAAGCACCAGAGGGCTTAATGACCGGAAGCCCCATAGAAATGAGCCGGTCATATACATAATCGAGTCTTTTCTTATATTGCTCCCTCATGATCAGTGCATCATCCACACCATTTGTTACCGCTTCAAGTGCCGCCTTTTGTGAGATGGCGGAGGCACAGGAGACGTTATATTGATGTACTTTCAATACATGTTTAGCAATCGGAGCTGAAGCAAATAAAAAGCCAATTCTCCAACCGGTCATGCTATGAGATTTTGACAGTCCGTTGATCACAATCGTTTGCTCCTTTAAGAAAGAGGCAATTGAATGATGCGGCCGATCAAATGTCAGTTCACTATAAATCTCGTCGGATAGAATAAAGATATCTTTGCCTTCAAGTAACTGGGCAATTTCCTTTAATTCCTCTTCTGAAAGAGTGACACCTGTTGGATTTGAAGGGTAGGGGAGAACAACACATTTTGTCTTGTCCGTTAATGCTTCCTCAATGAGCTTAGCATTTAATTTAAAACCTGCATTCGTTGTGTCAATATGAATGGGCGTTGCCCCGCACATTCGAATGATGGGTTCATAGCCGGGATAAACAGGTCCTGGTAAAATGACCTCATCCCCCTCAGTCAAAATGGTTCGAAACGCAGCATCAATCGCTTGACTTGCGCCAGTTGTGACAATGATTTCCGACTCAGCATCATAATCAAGATGAACCTTCCTCTTGATGTATTGTTGAATCGCTTGTCTAAGCTCTAGAAATCCAGCGTTATGTGTATACGAGGTGAAATTCTCGTCGATGGCTGTTTTGGCAGCTGTTTTGACATGATGCGGCGTATAAAAATCCGGCTGACCGATCGTCAATGACACAACATCCTCATATGACGATACGAGATTTGAAAATGTTCGAATGCCTGAAATTTCAATATCCTTTACTCTTGGATTCAGCAAATGCTCCATTTCTCATCACCTTAAACATTTATGTTTTTATCCTATTTTACCATTCACTACATCAATGTCACCTGTAAATGGCGTTGGATATCGTTGTATGTAGTCTATTCTCCTATACATTCCATCATGAGTCATATATTGAAGAAAGAGCAACATTTATTATAGCGTAACATGCTCGGAAAATACAGGCTGTCCTGAAGATGATTAGAAAACTGAAAAACTGCACACACTGAAAGAACAAAAGAAACCAGTCATGCAAGTGGCATGTGCAGACATACGATCTCCTGAAGGAGGACGATACATGGGAAATTCAGCTAAGACATCAAAAATAGCGTTGCTCTCTGTGATTAGTAACACATTTGTTGTCACACTTAAAATCATCGTAGGATTGTTAACAGGATCAGTTGCTGTATTATCAGAAGCGATTCATTCCTTTCTCGATTTAATGGCTTCATTTATTGCATTTATCTCTGTGCGTATTTCAAGAAAGCCAGCAGATTCCAAGCATCCATATGGACATGGAAAAGTCGAAAATATATCGGGGACCATTGAAACCCTGCTTATTTTTGTTGCTGGTATTTGGATTATATATGAATGTGTGCACAAATTAATGCATCCAGAGCCTGTCAAGCTTCCTGTGCTTGGGATTGTAGTGATGCTGATAGGAGCCACCATCAACTTTATTGTGTCAAAAGTAGTCAACAAAGAGGCGGAACGAGTACATTCAGTTGCGATGAAATCAAATGCACTCCATTTGCTAACAGATGTCTATACGTCTTTAGGGGTGGCTTTCAGTTTATTTCTAGTCGCATTAACGGACTGGTACTTACTTGATCCAATTATTGGAATCATCTTGGCGCTATTTATCATGCGTGAAGCGTTTAAGCTCATGAAGGAAGCCTTCCCGCCGCTTGTAGATGCGCGTCTCACACCGGATGAAGAACAATCAATTGAAGCGATCATTCAAGGGTTTAGCCAAGAATTTATTGAATACCACGACTTTCGCTCAAGACGCTCAGGCGCAGAGGAATATATTGATTTCCATTTGATTGTTCACGGGAAAACAACCATTGAAGATGTGCATCAATTATGTGATCGAATAGAAGAGAAGATACAGCACGAATTTCCACATGCACAAATCTTTATTCATGTTGAACCAGAAAGTGAAAGAAGCTCACAAACGTAAGAAAAGGCGATGCGACCTATAAACAAGGTGGCATCGCCTTTTTTTCGTCATCAATATCCATAAGCTGTATCGTAATCTTCATACCAAGAGATATAAGCGGCTTCCTCTTTTGACGCTTCATGCTTCATATCTAAAAAATCAGCTTCACAAATATCCTCAATCACAGTCATTTCGTTCTTTTTTAATAGTACGACAGTTCCCATTATGAACACCTTTCTTTGAAAAATCCTTGACTATTGTACCATGTGAAAGGCAATTGTCAACAGTTTAATAGAAACAAGACATCAATTATCAAAAAAACCCTAAAAACATGGTGTTGAAAGAACTAGAATAGGGATGGTTTTTACAAAGTTACAGTATTTATTCACATAAATAGACATTGGAAACTGATCTAAAATATATGTAAAAGTGAGAAGTGCCATTGATCTTACTATATTCATAAGATATAATAACGAATGATTATAAGAAATATATACTAAACATACATAATAAAGGAGATATAGGATGGAAACGAACATATCAGAATCACACATTCAAGAAAAGAAACATCCTGAACTAGCAGGAGTAGGCTACCGCTTCCTTGCTCATCTTTTGGACGGAGTGATTATTACTGTACCGCTTACGTTCATCATGTTTATCTTGGGAATGCTCTTTTTTATCTCAAGTCCTGAGTCCGCACTACTGCTAGAAGATGACAGCTATTACTATCAATCTACCGTTGTCACAGATGAGGATTTGTCTGTGGTGATGGGGCTCATTTTTTTCTATATCGTAGCCATCTTGTTCAGTATTTTGGTCACTTGGCTCTATTATGCCATCATGGAATCATCAAAACTTCAAGGCACTCTTGGTAAAAAGGCGGTTGGGATTCAAGTAACAAAAGTAACGGGCGAGAAAATCACATTCGGCCGAGCAACAGGTCGCTTTTTTGCTAAAGGCTTCTTGTCTCCCTTTTTGTACATTGGCTACATCATTGCATTTTTCACTGAGAAAAAACAAGCACTTCACGATTTAATAGCAAAGACCATTGTTGTGAAAAAATAAACCGACGCACCTCTGCTATACAGTCAGAGGTGCTTTTTGCATAGATTGCTTGTATGGGAGAGGAGAATGTTTCATAAAGTAGAATGATAGGTGAAGAAAAGCAGGAGAGGGAGTCGATATATTGAGAAGAGGAAAAAGGACCGTTCAGAAAAAAGGGACAGGTATCAGCTTGTTTTTGACAGCACCAGTGCTTGCCTGGGCATTATATGATTTTGCAAATACGATTTTTTCATCGAATATGATCACCATTTTCTTCCCGTTTTACTTGCAGGAAACGATAGGGGACAGCGCGAAAATGGACCAGATCGCCAGTACATTTATTTCTTATGCGAATGCTCTTGCAAGTATGTTCCTCGTAATTTTCACACCTTTATACGGTGTGCTGATTGATCGTACAGGTAAAAAGAAACGATACATTACGGTGTTTACCCTGATTTGTATTGTTTGTACGTTTTTGATGGGAATCTTTGCTGGCATTAATTTCTCAAGTGAATGGTTTGGGTTGCCTGTCTCATTATTAGTGGTTGTGACCTTGTTTGTGATTGCGAAATTTTTTTATCACTCCAGTCTAGTCTTCTACGACACGATGCTACCTGATCTTGGGACAAAGGATGAAATACCACTCATATCAGGATTCGGTATTGCCGTTGGTTATTTAGGTACACTGGTCGGTCTCTCTGTATATTTACTTGTCGGAAATGACCATTTTCATGAAGCCTTTATTCCGACAGCTCTCTTATTCTTTCTCTTTTTTCTTCCCTTTTTCTTTTTTGTGAAAGATCCTCACCCGCTGCCACATCCAGTAAAAAAAGCGTCATTTTTTAGTGGGTATAAAGAGATCATACGCACATTTAAAGAAATGAAGAAATACAAGTCTGCTTTTATTTTTATGATCGCCTTCTTTTTCATGAACGATGCCTTACAGACAGCCATTGCGATGATGGCGGTTTACGCCAAAATCATTGTTGGCTTTACCGCTGGACAGTTTATTTTACTGTATCTTGTATCCACCATATCAAGCATCATTGGGTCTTTTCTATTCGGATATATCACAAAAGCCATTGGTGCGAAACGGTCGATAACTGTCGTATATATCATTTTAATCATAGCGCTTATATTGGCTGTGACCGCTTCAACCGAATGGGTCTTCTGGGTAGCAGGCAGTTTATTTGGGATATCACTTGGCGCAAGCTGGGGAGCATCACGGATATTGATTATTGAGTTAACACCTAAGGAAAAACGAGGACAATTTTTCGGTCTGTTTGCGTTTTCGGGGAAGGTGTCCTCAATTGTCGGACCGATCATTTATGGCTCAGTTACACTGATTTTCGCAGAGCACGGAAACCTTGCAAGCCGCCTTGCGCTTGGGTCATTACTCATCCTCGCTGCGATAGGACTTGTGATTCATCAATTCGTACGAGAGAAAGCGTAAAGAAACGTCAACTTTTTACCCATACAGCCGATATAAAAAGTACAATCTTATATTGAAGAATAGAGGGATTTCCGTGGCTTTAAACAAACAAGAAATTTTACTTGACTCTGGTACAAATGAATTGGAAATTGTGAAATTTGAAATTGGTTCAAATCAATTCGGTATTAACGTGATGAAAGTGAGAGAAATCATTCAGCCTGTTGAGCTGACTGTTGTGCCGCATTCTCATCAAGATGTAGAAGGCATGATTAGTTTACGAGGCGAGATTTTACCAGTGATCAATCTATTTTCCTTTTTTAATGTTGAGTCAGATCAATCAGATCAGGAAAAATACATCGTGACTGAATTCAACAAACGTAAATTTGTGTTCCATACAGGTACGGTTTCACAAATTCACCGTGTGAGCTGGGAAGAAATTGAAAAGCCAACTGCACTTAACCAAGGGATGGATCGCCATTTAACAGGGATCATTAAGCTTGACGGAAAAATGATTTTCCTTCCAGACTATGAAAAAATCATCTATGATATTGAATCCGCTTCTGGAGTCGATACGTATCACATGTTTGACGGGGAGAAAGACGAGAGAAGAACAGGGAAGAAGCTGTATGTCGTTGAAGACTCTCCACTTCTTATGCGTTTATTAACAAATGAATTAACTGAAGCAGGCTATAAAAACATTGTGACCTTTGAAGATGGCAAACAGGCATATGATCACATCATGGATCTTGTCAGTAAAGGAATTAATATGATAGATGAAATTGATATGATTATTACCGATATCGAAATGCCAAAAATGGATGGACATCGATTAACAAAACTGTTGAAGGACAATCCTTTAACGCAGTCCATTCCAATACTAATTTTCTCTTCGTTAATCACAGATGATTTACGCCATAAAGGGGAAACCATTGGAGCAGATGATCAAATTAGTAAACCAGAAATTCATCAGCTCATTGAAAAAGTAGATCATTTTATCATCTAAAGAAAAAACCACTCGGCATGAGTGGTTTTTTTGTGTTTAAAAATAACTTTCCCCGAGTCGTTTGAAGACGGGTTTTGTATAATGTGATTTTTGTTTTGTGGCGACAGTTTTTTCTTTTAAACCGACATACGTTTGAAGAATGTGTTTCGCTCGATTTAATGACATATTCGCTTTCGGGTTGCGATATGATTGATTTAAATTTCCTAAATGTGGCAAAAATTCGAAGTCTTCTTTGGTTGGCGGGAGGTGAAAATAATAATCTCCAATTTCAATCAGCACGTCGGACTGTTGTTGACTATATTTGGGATTGTTAGAGAAATGTAGGCCCACTTTTCTACCTTTACCTTCTTGCAATAGTTTTTGCAGCGCACGTTTTTTCAAAAGATAAAGAAACTTGGGATTTGGTGCGGTTTTAGCATGACGGTTAACAGTATAAATAGCTTTTGCGATATTTTCTGCTGTAGGTTCTATGTCTTTAGTATGAGCATAATCGTCCATCTTTTCTCTCCTTTGTCTTTCGTCTTCCTGTGCTTAGTATAAATTATACGTTTTTATTAGTAAATTGCAAATAGTGATATTGTAAAAAACGGTGAAATAGCGTCGTTTTGATTGATCAATGACTATACTGGTGATGATGAAATGGGGTCATTGAATAGGAAATTGTCCAATCAGCAAGGTAATAACATAGAAAGGGTGGTTGAAATAGAAGGGGTAAAAGGAAGATTCAATCCATTTGGTGAAGGAAATCATTTGTTTATAGATCATCGGGTCTTAGGTATAAAAGCTGTCCGTTGAATTAGAATATAAATGCATCAAAAAGGTATTTTTCATTTGTGTGCCATTCACAAGAACAGCATGCGGTACGTTTATAAAACGACCATATGCCAGACAACTAGGCTGAACATATGGCTTTGAAATAGACTATTTTGTATGACAAGCATAAGCGCAATAAAAACAACCATTAAAATCAGTTTCATTTGAGATTTTTTTGGCTTCTTCAACGGCGCTTTCACAATTTATATGAAGGCCAATCAATGTACGATTTGCTGCTTCGCCTAGAAACACACAATCTTCTGTATGTACAACAAATTTTCCATGATCATCTTTTGTTCGAATAAAATAATAGCTTTTTAGCATCATCCTTCACCTCCAACTAGACCATCCTACTATATAAGTGCCAATAAATCAAAGAATTTTTATTGAAATTATTGCAATTTTATACATTTGTTTTATTATTTAAAAATAAAAAAGGACTTTCCTCATGAGAAAGCCCTTTTTTAATAGATTATTGAATACCTTGACCTTTTAATTCACGCTGTACATCTAAATCAGCAGCTTCTCTGCGTAATTTTGGTAGTGTCATAAAGTAAAAAAGGAAGACCAATAAGATGATAATGCCCATACCGTAATAAATGTAAGAAATATTCGTTACGAACTTTGGAAATAGTATTGCAATCAGTCCTAAAGTCATTGATTGGGCGAACATGGTTAACGGATCCACCCAACCTGACACACGCCCCATCAATCGAGGATGAACAATTCTTGGCATCCACCCGCCAATGACAATATTAATGGGCCCGATACACGTTCCGATGACAAAGGATGTCACATAAAACAACCACAATGTGTGCGTGGAACCAAGCACAAAAATTAGAATGCCAGCAATGAGAATCGGAATCGACATGAGATATTCCATCTTGACCTTTTTGGCAAGAAATGCACCAATTCCACTACCGACAAGAAGTCCTGCACCGATGGCGATCGTGAAAAAGGAAGTATGTAATTCAAAGTGTTCCGGTGAAAGGCCGTATTTCATTGTAAACATCGGAAGAACCGCGAATGCGCCGCTCACAAGACCAAAGACAAAAAAACCAAAAATTAAGGAAGCCAATAATTTATTATTTAGAATATACATAATGCCTTCTTTAAAATCTTTAATAGATGTTTTAATGGTCATACTTCTCCAGCCTGCTTGTCCATTTGGCTGACGTGCCTCTAGTGGAATGTTACATGAACGAATCAGAATGCCAGAAACAATAAAACTAATCAAATCAATTGTAATTGCGCCATGTAGCCCAATGGTTTTATACATAATGGCACCAATACCAACACCAAATACCATAAAGAGACTAAAAAGCATTTGATTTAAGCCAGCGGCCTTCGCATATTGATCTTTATTTAAAATAGCCTGTACGAGAGATGCTTCAGCAGGGTAGAAGAACTTCGTAACGGCGCTTCGTATAAACAAGATCAAGAAAATGAGCGGAAGCGAATTCAGGTATATGACGATAAATAAAACAATTGTCAACCCAGCTCGAATCCAATCACACTGTTCTGCGACTTTCTTACGGTCAAAACGATCCGCGACGACACCGACCATAAAAAAGACAAAGATGGTAGGCAGCGAATACATCAACTCTGCCAATGTGGCGTAGGCGGGCTGATGACTAAAATGATCGAGTAAATAAAAGGCAAACGCCATATTGCCTACTGTTGTCCCCATTTGCGAGGCAAGTGCTGCAAAAAAGAGACGAACAAAATTTTTGTTTTTAAAAATATCCATAAATACGCTCCTTAACCTGAAGATCCCATCTTATATCATATAAAATTTTAACCATTGACACAATTTATTTCTTCCTACTGGCTAATGGTCACAGGTGTTCCGTTTGGAACGAGCGAAGCAAGTTCGGTGACATCCTCGTTGTACATGCGGATACAACCTTTAGAAACAGCTTTACCAATTGAAGAAGGGTTATTCGTACCGTGGATGCCGTAATGAATTTTCGAAAGGCTCAGCCAATAGACACCAAATGGACCTCCGGGGTTTGGCTGTCTGTTGACAATATAATAAGAGCCTGTAGGTGTCATGTTTAATATTCTTCCTGTCGCAATCGGGTAAGAGCGAATGAGTTGTGATCCTGAAAATAGAACAAGTCGTTTCTTTGAAATTGACACAAAGATACGATAAGGAATTGTGTTAGGATCAGGCAAACCAGGAATGATGATGATTTCATTCTGCACAGGCTCACGTTGTGTAAGTGACGGGTTTGCAGATATTAAGGCATCCGTTGTCGTTCTAAAGTCAAGCGCGATCGAAGCAAGTGTTTCTCCCCTTTTCACCGTGTATCTCAGCACCACTGGACACTCCTTTTACTCAAATCAAAGGGGCTGATGACCGTCACCAGTTATCCTATTATGGACGGAATCAGACCCAGTAAGGTTTCTCCTAACATTTGTCATCAGGAAATTCTTTATTTATACATATGCAAGAGGAGGCGATTTGGCTTCTATTCATTCAGTAGATGTTAAAGTGAAAAACGTTAATTCAGGTTTGGCTAAAAACCTCAGCGGGAGTCTTGTTGTGCCAAGTCCGCGGTTGACATAAATGCGCTGTTGATTGCTTTCATATAATCCTTCTACATATGTATTTCCATAAGGAGCCGTAAGGATAGGCCCGTAAAAGGGAAGCTGAATCTGGCCACCATGTGTATGTCCAGAGAGCTGTAAGTTAATCGGAGTTTGTTGTAGCTCCAGTGCAGCATCTGGCTCATGTACGAGCAGTAAAGTAAAAAGATCAGGTGATACTTCTTGTTTGATGAGATCATAATCTGGGATGCTCATCATGAGATCATCAAGTGTAGCGATTTGAATGTGTTCATTTTCTTTTTCTAACAGGAATACATCATTTTTACACAATGTAAATCCACAAGCTTTCATGGTCTTTTCATATAGCTCAATGCCAAATGGTCCGTAGTCATGGTTTCCGCAAATCGCAAGTTTGCCAAATGGTGCATGAAGTTCGGTTAAGAAAGCTTTGGCTTTTTCGTGTTCTTCGATTGATGATTGGAAATCAACAAGGTCACCTGTGAATACAATGAGGTCAGGCGTTTCAGCATTGATTTTCTGCATAATGGATTCTAAAGAGTTAGTTGAGAATGTATCACTTAAATGAACATCGCTAAATTGTGCAATTTTAAAACGGTCAAAGGAAGCTGGAAGTTGAGAATCTCGGATGGTAAGTGAGACCATATCAATCATATGTGGCTCGATGTACCGAGCATATCCATATCCACACGTCGTTGCTAAGAAACCAAGAATACTCGCTCCAGCAGCACCTTTTAAAAACTGCCTGCGGGAAAGTTGCTTCATAAAAGACTCCTTTTAAAAAATAAAATTAATTATAGCATGTTATTTGGTCAATCTCCCATATGGTGCATGGAGGGTGAAACATGATATGATAGGGAAATAATGAATGAATAGTCATTCAAAATCACGAAGGGGGAGAAAAGATGACGAATCAAACAGTGATTGTCACAGGGGGATCGAATGGAATGGGAAAGGCAATGGCTACTCATTTAGCCATGAGCGGCTGGAATGTCGTGATTACTGGAAGAACAGAAGAAACATTGGAGAAAACCGCAAGTGAGATCAAGCAAAAAGGCGGTTCTGTCGCCTATTTTCAGATGGATGTTCGTCAGCCGGATGATGCGGATCAAATGGTGAAGTTTACTGTCGATACTTTTGGCAATATTGATGCCTTAATTAACAACGCCGCTGGTAATTTCTTAGTTCCGGCAGAAAAACTATCTCCTAACGGATGGAAAGCAGTCATTGATATTGTGTTAAATGGGACCTTCTTTTGTAGTCATGCGGTCGGCAATTACTGGATTCGCCAAAAGCAGAAGGGAAGTATGATCAACATGGTCGCCACTTATGCATGGGGGGCTGGTGTAGGTGTTGCCCATTCAGCAGCAGCGAAAGCAGGGGTTCTTTCTCTTACTCGAACACTTGCAGTGGAATGGGGGAAACAATACCGAATTCGTGTCAATGCCATCGCGCCAGGACCAATCGAACGAACAGGGGGAGCTGACAAACTGTGGGAATCTGAAGAAGCAGCGCAAAGAACATTAGATAGTGTACCACTTGGGAGACTTGGCACCCCAGAAGAAATTGCAGAGCTTGCGAGTTTCTTATTATCTGAACATGCGTCCTATATTAATGGGGATTGTATCACGATGGATGGGGGACAGTGGCTCAACCAATCACCATTTTGATTGAACGTGTAAGAGCTTCTTTTGATGTGGTATAATCACACAAAGAGAGAAGCAGGTGATGAAAATGGTCGATCCATTGGATATTTTAACGAATATTGAAGGTGTTTTTCCGCAGTATCAAGCGATCTTCAGTGCAGAAGAGCAAAAAGTGATAGGCTATGAGATTTTAGGCAGAATGAAGCTAGGGTCCGAAACCATTAGTTTAGGCTCATTCTTTACCGATTCATCTATTCCTGACGAGTATAAATTGGAAGTTGACCAAAAAGTGCTAAGACTAGCACTGGATCATTTCACAACAGCTGATAAAGACTTGCTCATTTTCATTAATCATGATGCCAATGTTTTAATGCTTGATCATGGAGAGAGTTTTTTGGAGCTCCTTAAGGAATATGAATCAAAAGGCATTCAGCTCAACCGCTTTGTCATTGAATTTACAGAACATACATTTAGCGGCGACATTGAACAGCTTTACCATACATTTATGTATTATCGTACATATGGGATCAAAATCGCCATATCGAATATTGGAAAAGAAAGCAGCAACCTTGATCGAATTGCCCTTCTTTCACCTGATCTATTAAAAATAGACCTACATGCACTGACGGCTTCATCTCCATCTCCTTCCTATGAATATGTCTTATATAGCATCTCCCTTCTTGCGAGAAAAATAGGAGCTGCTTTAATTTATGAGGACATCGAAGCAAATTTTCAGCTACAATACGCATGGAGAAACGGGGGAAGGTATTTTCAAGGATACTATCTTCACAAACCCACGGCAGAATTAATAGACCGGAATGAACGAAAAGATCAGTTGAGAGTAGAATTCCGGCAATTTATTGCACATGAAAAAAAGAAACTTCAAGCTGTCTACGAACATTCTGAAACATTTTATAAACGAATTCACCAAGCTGTCACGACTTTAAAAAAATCTTGCGATACAAATGATGAACTCATTCAAAAACTGGCACAGGACCTAACAGATTGTAGCTTTCGAATTTATATGTGTAATGAAGAAGGATTTCAAATCACAGGGAACGTGTTTAAACAAGAAAAAGAGTGGGTGTTTCAGCCTGAATATTTAGAGAAAAACTGGAGCTGGCGTCCTTATTTCCTATCCAATATTCTACAAATGAGAATGAGCGGCAAAGGATTTTTTAGCGATATTTATAGCGATTTAGAAACTGGAGAGCGGATACGGACTTTTTCCTATCCGTTAGAAGGAGACATGTATTTATTTGTCGATCTTCCGTATGCTTATCTGTATGAACAAGATGGATTAATCTAAAAGCAGCCAAAAGAGGCTGCTTTTTCAATTTGAAAAAAAGAAATAAAAAATGGTTGACAATGAAACTGATAATCATTATCATTTAGTTATAGAGAGAAGCTACTCTCTGTTCCCCAACCCCTCTATCAGATCAAGATCCAAAAAACTTGGCGCTACCCCCGCCAAGTTTTTTTGTGCTTCAATCATCTTCTTCATGCATAGGACATCCCGATTCATCCATACACCTTAATTGATGAAAGTTAGACGGTAGGAGGGAACATCATGATCAAACGTGACAAGCGGCTGCTGATTGATTTGCCAAGACCAGATCACCCAGATGCAAATGGTGCCGCTGCTGTGCAAGAATTACTCGGCGGGAAATTTGGTGAAATGTCCACACTCAACAACTACATGTTTCAATCTTTTAACTTTAGAGGAAAACGGAAACTCAAACCGTTTTATGACCTTGTATCAAGTATTACAGCTGAAGAGTTTGGGCATGTAGAGCTCGTGACAACAGCAGTGAATCTCATGATTACCGGGACCACTCATGGTGGAGATCCAGATACGACACCGATGAAAGCGGCTGTCGATAAACGAAATACACAGCATTTTATTCAAACGGCACAAACAGGCTATCCGTTTGATTCAATGGCAAAGCCCTGGACAGGAGAGAACGTCTTCTCAAGTGGTAACCTAATACTAGATCTTCTTCATAATTTCTTCCTTGAATGCGGAGCCCGTACACATAAAATGCGTGTATATGAAATGACGGATCATCCAACAGCAAGAGAAATGATTGGATACTTGCTTGTTAGGGGCGGAGTACATGTTGTGGCATATGCGAAAGCACTTGAGGTGGCGACAGGAGTAGATGTAGGAAAGATGCTCCCGATTCCAAACCTCGATAACAAATACTTTGACTCAGCAAGAAAATTTGAGGAGCAAAACATTCATACAAAGCTGTATACATTTAGTGATACGGATTACAAGGATATCAACAAAATTTGGAAAGGGTCCCACCCGATTGACGGGAAGCCGCTTACTGTCATAGAAGGCACCCCGAAAGGTGCACCTGTTCCAGATTATAGAGAATTGCCAGAAGAGTTTGCGCCAGGCATTTCAAAAGAAGATTTCGACGAGATTGCCAAGCGGCTCATGAGATCTGCCGGTCTATAAAAACACCTTGCATGAGATCAGAAAAAAGACTCAAAATAAAAAAACAGATTCTTTTTTCTTTTTTTGAATTCAAGAGGAAAAATATCATCTGACAACACTTTATGGTATGATGCTTTTTGTAGGACTTGTGTTTAATCAATACGGGTTCATCTTGAGTTGTTTTTTTGAAAGGAGTCTTTTTTTAGAATGTCACAATTAATGGGTATCATTACAAGGCTGCAAAGTCTTCAAGAGACAGCAGAAGCTGCAAACGAACCGGCACAGCGTTATTTTGAAGTGAACGGTGAGAAAATCTGTAGTGTGAAGTATTTCGAAAAGAATCAAACGTTTGAATTGACTGTTTTTCAACAAGGGGATAAGCCAAACACTTTCCCATTTGACAACATTGATATGATTTCGATTGAGATTTTTGAGCTTTTACAATCCTAAGCTGAATCGTATGAAATGTTTTTTCTAAGAAATCCTTCGTGAATTGCGGCAACATAGACATCATCACAGGCGATGTAAAAATGGAAGATGATCCATCAGCGCACTTGTTCGGATAAGAGACCATTAAAAAGGAGTTCCTTTCTTTGAATGATTCTTTTTTCTACAATCTTTCTGAAGATCATTTAGCGTTTTCTGATGTCGTCATAAGAATGAAAGACTTTATTCTAAAAGATCCAAGATCAGTCTATGTGTTATCGATAGGCACAGACTCACAGGTCAATGTAAATGTCACAAAGTTTATGACAGCTATTCATCTTCACCGGATAGGCAAAGGAGCTTGGGGCTGTCTCACACAAAAAGTGGTGAGCAGGCCTGTGCAAAGTCTTAGAGAAAAAATTTCATTGGAGACAGCATTTAGCCAAAAGGTATGTGCAGACATCCTTGACGGACCTTTAACTGAACTGATGGATTTGCTTCTTCCGTTTGCTAAGGAAGGGGCAGACCTCCGGTTTGAGGTTCATCTAGATATTGGCCAAAAAGGAAGTACGAAAGAGCTGATTCAAGAAATGACCGGCATGATCACAGCAATGGGAATTGAAGCAAAAATAAAACCAGACTCATATGCAGCATTTTGCTATGCCAATCGATATACAAAATAATTTCCGTCATTTTTCTCCAAATCTTGTCGAAACGTGCGGTTGACGATTCGATTCTAGTTCCTTATTCTAGCTGTATAGAGAGGAAGCAGACATTCAAAAGCCTGCTAATCAATATAAAAGCATATATGAAACAGGGGGCCTGATGTTGAATGAGCGTCATCGAAAATCGTTTTAATGAAGAAGAGAAAAAGCTATTATTAAACGTATTGCTGAATCAGGATTATGCTGTCGAATTACTAAGCAGTGAGATCAATGATATAGAATGTGGAACAAAAAATGTCGACGACAATACGTATAAGCAATTGATCACATTGTACGACAGAGTAAGGTTTGAGAATTAATATTGGTTAGCATTCTATTAGATACTCGGGAGCTGAGTATCTTTTTTATGCAGAAAAAATCTTTCGACAAATTTCGTTTTAGTTTATGCTTTTCATTAAAGGGGAATGTATGATTGATGATCGAGAGAAAAGGGGTCGAAGAAACATGATAGAGATAAAACCGACTCAATTGCTTGAGTCAACGGTAGCCGAGCATATGATTGATGCAGATAAAGTGGCACATGTTCAAATTGGAAACAATCTTGAGCATGCCCTTTTGGTCCTGACGAAAACAGGATATACAGCAATCCCTGTATTAGATGCCGCTTATCATCTTCATGGGTTGATTGGAACCAATATGATCATGGATAGAATCTTTGGTTTGGAACGAATTGAGTTCGAGAAATTGGATCAATTGAAGGTTGAAGAGGTCATGTTAACAGATATACCAAGACTCAAAACGACTGATCCTGTTCTAAAAGGTGTTCACGCTGTCACGAATAACGGATTTGTTTGTGTAGAAAATGAGGAGCAAGTATTTGAGGGGATTTTTACACGACGTGTCGTTTTAAAACGCTTGAATGAGGTCATTCATTCCGCGAAAAAATGAGCTGCATGCCAGCTTATTTTTTTTGCCTTCATAAGTGAAAGTTTATATAATGACCTTATTGAATAAGAAAAACTTATAGAAGAGAAGGAAAGGGGACACCCATGCAGCTTCAGGAGTTACATATGCTCGTTGTGCTAAGTGAAGAATTGAATATGAGAAAGGCATCTGAGCGGCTATTTGTATCTCAGCCTGCACTATCTCAAAGATTGCAAACAATCGAAAAAGAATGGGGAACGAAAATCTTTTTTCGGTCGCAAAAAGGGCTGACCGTGACTTCAGCGGGTGAACAGATCATCCAATTTGCAAAAGAGGTCACGACAGAGCAGGATCGCGTGCGAGAGAGAATCGATGAGCTTGAAGGGGACATTCACGGTACACTCAAGCTTGCGGTTGCCTCCATTATTGGACAGCACTGGCTCCCAAAGGTGCTAAAGCGTTATGTCGAAAAATATCCAAATGCTAAAGTGTCGCTTGTTACAGGCTGGAGTAGTGAGATGCTCAAAAGTTTATACGAAGACCATGTACACGTTGGGATTATCCGCGGGAATCCTGATTGGAAGGGAACGAAGGAATACTTGATGACGGATCATTTGTATTTAGTAGATTCCGTGATCAAGGACGTGGAAGAGTTAATCGAGACCGAACGGCCATTTATTCAATTTAAAAGTGACAGCACCTATTATCAAGAGATTCAGCATTGGTGGCATCAAAAGTTTAAAGTGTCTCCAAAGCAAACGATTCTTGTTGATCAAATTGAGACATGTAAACAAATGGCTTATCACGGAATCGGCTACGCCATTTTGCCTTCTGTTACGTTGTATGATCATGAAAAAAGTGTTCATAAAACCCCTTTAGTTGACGTGAATGGGAAGCAAATCGGACGTGATACATGGCTTTTAGGCTATGAAGCATCCTTTCAGTTAAAACAGGTTCAAGCATTTGTTGGTGTGGTAAAAGAAATGCTTGAAAATGATGTTGTGTAAGTACCTTCTGCGAATGGAAGGTACTTTTTTTTATGAAATCATTTGACAATGAAAATCATTATCATTTAAAGTGTACTTATAATAATTGAAAATGATTATCATTTAGATGAGGTGACCAAATAGATGAAAGCACTAATTGCATTTGCAAGCATGTCTGGCAATACGGAAGACATGGCCACGATTTTAAAGCAAACTCTTGAAGGTAAAGGGATAGACACGGAGATGATGGAATTTGACGACACACCAGTAGAGACCCTTTCTACATATGATTATATATTGATCGGTACTTATACGTGGGGGGATGGAGATTTACCGTATGAGGCCGAGGATTTTTATGAAGAAGTCTCATCTCTTGCATTAAATGACATCAAAACAGCTGTCTTTGGATCAGGTGATTATAGCTATCCTAAGTTTTGCGAAGCAGTCCATACATTTCATGACATGCTAAAAACAACCGGTGCGTCTGTATTTCCTGAAACATTGAAAATGGAACTTGCACCAGATACGGATGAAGATGTGGAATGCTGTCAGGAATTTGCAACAAGCTTTTTAACCTGGGCTTCTTTGCCTGAGAAAAGAGTTGGAAACCATGTTTCATAAAGGAGCGACAGCCGTTGCTGCATCCAAAAGTGGTGGATACTTTGTCGCTGTAAAACGCGAAGGTATTTTTCACTACAGTATTGAGCACGGCTGGCAGATGCTGTTCAAGCTAAAGCATAAAATTCACTCTATTAACTATATTGGGCCTTATGTCTTTGGTGTTGGCGAAAATGGAACAGTCATTCGATCAGGTGATGAAGGTAATACGTGGGCACTTTCATCTTTTCCTACAAATGCAGTCGTTTGGTCCGTCACGGGTCGCGAAGATGGTTTTGTTTGTGCTCATGGAAAACATAGTATTTACGTGTCCCATGATTTCGGAATTTCCTGGGAAATTATGAAGCCGTTTGTTCATGTGAATCACCCGCCTGTGATTCGCTCCTTATGTGTTGCAGGTGAACAACTCTACATTGGGACACAAATCCATGAAATGCATGGGGGCATATGGGTTTATGACCTGCAAAGCGAAGTGGTTTTTCTGTTAAACAGAGAAGAGCACCGCATGACGGCTTCAATGTTGTTTTGTCAAGAACACTTGCTTGTTTGTGCTTTGGGCTCAAAAAAGGGTAAAAAGGGATCTGTTCAAATTTTAGATTTACATACAAATCTTCTCCATGATATTCAATCACAGGCGTGTGCAAGAGAAGAATCGTTTTTAGATGTGTCAGAAGATAATGGCATTGTCTATGTGACCACCTCACAGGATGAGCATGGGTTTTCTAAAGTGTATCAGCTCGACATAGAGCAAAAAGAGCTCAAATGGTTTGATACGATCAAAGGTCACGGATTTCGTGTGGCGAATCAAAAAGAAAATTTTTTCTGTGCAGGTTTATATGAAAGTAAATTTGTCAGACCTTATGAAGAGTCTGTGCTGATTCATTAACAAGGAGGAAGAAGGATGGAGAACGTTTTATTGGTATATGCCACTATGTCAGGAAATACAGAGGCAATGGCTGATTTAATTGAAAAGGGATTAACAGAAGCAGGAGCGAACGTTGATCGTCATGAAGCGATGGATATTGACGCAGATGTGCTGAATGATTACTCACACATCATATTAGGTGCGTATACATGGGGAGATGGTGATCTTCCAGATGACTTTATGGATTTATATGAAGACATGGAAGAGCTTGATTTGACTGGGAAGTCCTTTGCTGTATTTGGCTCTGGAGATACATCTTACGACCATTTCTGTGGTGCTGTAGACGTAATTGAGGAAAAAGTAAAGGAACTCGGTGGGGAAATGATTCTTCCATCAGTAAAGATCGAGTTCAATCCAGAAGGAGACGAAGAAGAACAATTGATTTCTTTTGGCAAACAATTTGTTCAGATTCATCAGCAACAAGTGGGATAAGAGCTCCCACTTGTTTTCATTAAGAATGCAATGACAAAATTCTTTCGCTTGTCATTAAAACTCTCCTTTGATACAGTAATGGAGTATAAATTAAGAGGAGGACATACATACATGAAACAAATGGACGCAAATGAGATTATATCATTTATTCAAAATAGCACGAAATCTACACCTGTCAAAGTTTATTTGAAAGGTGATCTAGAAGGAATTGAATTTGGCGAAAACGCAAAAACATTTATCACTGGCAACACCGGAGTTGTATTTGGTGAGTGGAGCGAAATTCAAGAGGTGCTAGCTTCAAACAAAGACAAAGTAGAAGATGTTGTCGTTGAGAATGACCGCCGCAACTCTGCCATTCCTACGTTAGATTTGAAAAACATCAAAGCGCGCATTGAACCAGGTGCAATTATTCGTGATCAAGTAGAAATCGGAGATAATGCAGTAATCATGATGGGTGCATCTATTAATATCGGTTCAGTCATTGGCGAAGGTACGATGATTGATATGAACGTGGTTCTAGGTGGTCGTGCGACAGTAGGTAAGAACTGCCATATCGGTGCTGGATCTGTCATTGCAGGTGTCATTGAGCCACCTTCCGCTCAACCAGTTGTTGTAGAAGATGATGTTGTCATCGGTGCAAACGCTGTTGTATTAGAAGGGGTTAGAATTGGTAAAGGGGCTGTTGTAGCAGCTGGTGCTATCGTTGTGAACGATGTTGAACCTTATACTGTTGTAGCAGGTACACCTGCAAAGAAAATCAAAGACATTGATGAAAAAACAAAAGGTAAAACAGAAATTAAACAAGAACTGCGTCAGCTTTAATTCATACAATTCGCAGCTAAGAACATAGACGTGGATGAGATATCCACGTCTTATTCGTATAGAGGAAAGGAAGCGAATTCACATGTTAAATCATGAGCAATTAGTATCTATTCGAAGAGATTTGCACCAAATTCCTGAGCTTGGTTTTCAAGAATTCAAAACACAAGCCTATCTGCTGAAGCACCTTGAAGCATACCCTAATGATCGAATAGAGATCGAAACATGGCGCACTGGGCTTTTTGTCAAAGTGAATGGAACAAATCCATCACGCGTATTCGCTTACCGTGCAGATATGGACGGATTGTCTATACCTGAGGAAACTGGGTATTCTTTTGCATCTGTTCATGAAGGGAAAATGCATGCATGCGGGCACGATCTACATATGACCATTGCGTTAGGAATCATTGATCATTTCGTTCATCAACCTATCAAAGAGGATCTGCTGTTTATCTTTCAGCCAGCAGAAGAAGGTCCAGGTGGTGCGGAACCGATGCTTGAAAGTGATGTCCTGAAAAAATGGACGCCAGACTTTATTACTGCCTTGCACATTGCACCTGAATACCCAGTTGGCACAATTGCAACGAAACCAGGTCTTTTATTTGCCAATACGAGTGAACTTGTCATAAATCTAGAAGGAAAAGGTGGGCATGCAGCTTACCCGCATGCAGCGAATGACATGGTAGTTGCTGCGAGTGCATTAGTCGGGCAGTTGCAATCTGTTATTTCTCGGAATGTCGATCCACTTGATAGTGCAGTAATCACGGTCGGCACAATTACTGGTGGGACTGCGCAAAATATCATTGCCCAGCATGCGAAGTTAGACGGAACGATTCGTACGTTGTCCCCTGAATCGATGGAACTTGTGAGAAAGCGTATTGAAGCACTTGCAAAAGGAATTGAAGTGGGATATGAGTGCAAAACGACTGTTCGTTATCCTTCATCCTACTATGGAGTGGACAATTCAAAGGATCTCACAGAAGCATTTATGTCATACGTAGCAGAAGAAGGATTAGCGAATGTGATTGAATGCAAAGAGGCCATGACGGGTGAAGATTTTGGCTACATGCTAAAAACATATCCTGGTTTCATGTTCTGGTTAGGTGTGGATTCAGAGTATGGCTTACATCATGCAAAATTAACACCTGATGAAAAGGCGATTGAAACAGCTGTGAGTGTGATGGCAGCATATTTTAAAAAGCAAGCTAGTGAATGAATAATCAAGGAGAGACCTGTACACCTTATGAACAGGAGGTGTTCTTGATTATGACAAGAATTGGTGTAGAACCAACTTTATCTGATGTAGAAGAACAATTAAAGCAAAAAGGCTATGACGTCGTACGTCTTGATAATGAACAGTAAATGGAACAGTGTGACTGCTATGTAGTATCAGGTCTAAATTCCAATATGCTTGGAATTTCAGACACAGAAACAAAGGCATCTGTCATTCAAGCGTCAGGGATGACCGCTGATGAAATTTGTCAAGAAGTAGAGCAGCGTGTACATTAAGCCTATCTAAAGAACCGGCATATAATAAACCCGGTTCTTTTTGTTGAGCCATCCTACATTTTTTCTCTAAGCATTCGTTCTACTTGCCACTGGCTTGACCGATTACTGTGATTATCTGAACAAGCCAAATTCATTAGCGAGTCCCACAACCCATGTCCCAGCAAGAAAAGCGATCGGATGATAATGAAATAAGCGAGTGGTCATGACAACGAGAATAAAAATGACGAAGTAGGCGAAGATATTTAACGTATGGTTGTCTGACACTCAGTTCGCTAGTTCGAATGCTTTCATGCCTTTCAAAATCTATCTATAGATACGCTATATGAAAAGCTAATCATTTGTTCCCTTATGCAAGTCATGTTAAACTTTTAATAGATGAGCGAAAGATTGTTTTAAGTCTTTAATTAAATTTATTATTAATTAATATTGACTAAAAATCGCTTAGGTATTATAATTGTATTTGTAAAGTCATTAACTAAATGAGAATTTCATCATTTTATTCTCATTTAATATACAGCTAAGAAGACTGTATAAAGATCATATTTTATGGAGGGATTTACATATGGCAGAGCGTTTTGTAGGAAAACAAGCTCCACGTTTTGAAATGGAAGCAGTACTTGCTAACAAGGAATTTGGGAAAGTAAGTTTAGAGGAAAACATCAAGAATGACAAATGGACAGTTCTTTTCTTCTATCCAATGGACTTCACATTTGTTTGTCCAACTGAAATTACTGCAATGAGCGATCGTTATGATGAGTTCGAAGATTTAGATGCAGAAATCATTGGGGTATCTACTGATACAATCCATACGCATCTTGCTTGGATCAACACAGATCGTAAAGACAATGGTCTAGGTGAATTAAAGTATCCGCTAGCTGCTGACACGAACCACACAGTATCTAGAGAATATGGTGTTTTAATTGAAGAAGAAGGAATTGCACTTCGCGGGCTATTCATCATTAACCCAGAAGGTGAACTTCAATATCAAACAGTATTCCACAACAATATCGGTCGTGATGTAGATGAGACATTACGTGTTCTTCAAGCATTACAAACTGGTGGACTTTGCCCAGCGAACTGGAAACCTGGTCAAAAAACACTTTAATTGCTAGCTGAAGAAACAGGAGGGTCTAACTGATGTTAGACCTTTTTGTTTCGACACATACAATAGATGGAGGCGATTCATATGAAATTACGTCAACCGATGCCAGAGATGACTGGTGCAAAAGAATGGTTAAATGGAGAAGTATCTAAAGAAGATTTGATTGGCGATAAACCAACGTTGATTCACTTCTGGTCAGTGAGCTGTCATCTTTGTAAAGAGGCAATGCCACAAGTGAATCAATTCCGTGATGAATACAAGGATCAATTAAACGTTGTTGCGGTTCATATGCCACGTTCAGAGGATGACCTTGACTTAGATAAAATCAAAGAAGTGGCAAAAGAGCATGAAATCACTCAGCCGATCTTTGTGGACAGTGATCATCAATTAACGGAAGCTTTTGAAAATGAATATGTACCAGCGTATTATGTATTTGATAAAACAGGTGCTTTGCGTCACTTCCAAGCTGGTGGAAGTGGAATGAAAATGCTTGAAAAACGTGTCAACCGAGTGCTATCTGAGTCTGAAAAGGCGACAGAATAGGCTTTCCCCCCCAGAAATGGGGGTTTTTTTATGGATAAAAATAGTTGGCATAAATTACTGGTTGGCATGTAATTCTAGATGTTGTTTTTCAGATAAAAAAATAGAGAATTTCAATAAAAAATAATCTTGAATAAAAAAGGCATTATGACCTATTTACAATTTTGTTTTGAAATACAAATGTAAAGATTTTAACTTTTTACTATTCAGAACGTTTTTGCACAAAAGAAATTCCAGTTTGGTAAATAACTATATATATCAAGTAGTTTAAGTGTTTATTCAAATTTTTTACAATATTTTAAAGGTTGTCAAAAGCCTATAGTGGCAATGAAATGGATACTTATTTGTCACATTTGGCAAAATTTTAGTTGAAAATACCTATCTGTTTGCAAACTGTAAAATGATAAAAAAATAGTTGATAAAATTAGTTTTCTAATCTAATATTTACTATAGAATATTTTTTATATAATGAGGGGGAAATCCAATGTTTAATGAGAGGGAAGCGTTACGTTTACGATTGGAACAACTAAATGAAGCGGAAGTAAAGGTCATTCGTGAATATCAAATTGAACGAGATGCCATTTATGCAAAATTAAGAGAATTAGATCGTCTAGGAACTGGTCTTGTCGAAGATACAAAAAAAGAGATGCGTACAGATAGAAAGACGGATTCATTGCCTGTTTTAGCTGAATTGGCAGCACAAGAAATGAGAAGCTATCATCAGCCGCAAACGCAATCAAGCGTTACGTCAACTTTAGGGTCAGGTCAGCTAAACGGTGCTCCTGTTGGCATTCCAGAAGGGTCTACAAGACGTAGAAGAGGAACAGCTCGACCTGGTTCAAAGGCAGCTAAGCTTCGTGAAGCAGCAATTAAAACATTAAAGCGTCATAATGCAGCGATTAAAAGCTCAGAGCTTCAAAAAGAGATAGAAAAAGAAAGCGGCCTTGAAATCCCAAATATGACAACGTTTATGCAAAGCCTAATTAAAATGTATCCAGAAGTAAAAAAACCTTATCGCGGACAGTATATTTTAGAAGGCGACATTCAAACAGACGACGAATAAAAGAGAAACTGCTGGGCAAAATAGCCAGCAGTTTTTTTGTTTCATAGTATAGAAGTGATCACTTTTTTTGGTCGACTGTATAGACAATTCGGCGTTCTTTAGACACATCATCACGTTGTTTTTTAAATCCGTCGATTTTGACTGTCATGACTTCCCCATTTCGTTGAACCGCATCGACTTGTGATTGAAGTATTTGTACTTGTTCGTGTAATTTGTTCAAAATAGGTTCAATTTCCTCCGTTGTTTGTAAGATACGATCTTGGGTGAACGGCTGGAGGTTGGTTTTTGCAGATTGGTCTATATCTGCAAAATGAGAAGCAATCCATTCTTCACTTTCTGCCAGTTGTTTTTGATAGCTTGTGAGGGTTTCGTAAAAGATCGCTTCTTTTGTTTTCTCAATTTGCAGTAATTTCACTTGTGTTTCATCAAAACGCTGCTGGAGATGCTCAACGCCTTTCTGTAATAAATGGAGCTCTGTCTTTTTTTCGCCCAGTAGTTGTTGAAGTTTTTCAACAACTGCGGATAATGTCTGTCCTTTTTTCTCCTCTTTTGCAAGTCTTTTATCTTGATCAAGCAATTGCTCCTTTAATTGTTGAGAGAATTCCTTGTATTTTATCACCTTTAAATGCAATCGGTGCTTTTCTTCGGTTTCTTTTTTTCGATGAAAGGTCTCTTTTTGAAGCATTTCATGGAGAAGGACAATTTTATGTAATAATTCTGATTTGCGATAAGAGAGATCCTGAATTGTCGATGTCGCATCGTCTTGGTGACTCGTCATTTCATTCAATTGTTGTTTTAATTGAATGAAATCTCTTTTCATCTCATGATACTCTTGAGTTAACTTTTTGTTTTTTTGATACGTATACGATGACTGTAAATCAGAAAGGATTTGTTGATACTTGGCAGTTTCGGCTTTTAAGTATAAATTTTCTTGAGATAGATCATGGAATAGGGGAGAAGCATGGCGCCGGTTCATAGGTAGACCCTCCTTATTCATGTTACCAATAAAATATGCAAAACGAGTGTGATTAGAACAACCATATAAAAGGAGAGTGAAATGGTGGATATAGTGAATGTCATTTTAGCAGGAGGAGCGTCAAGACGTTTTGGAGAGCCGAAAGCTAGTTACTGCTACAAAGGGAAGCCGCTATATGAGCATGTCAAAGAGCAGGTGTTAGACGGACAAGTGATGATTATAAGTCATCCGAAACTTGTCCCTTTTTTCAAAGCAAGAGGTGAACAACATGTCTGGGTAGATGCTAAAGAAGTTCGCGGGCTTGGACCTCTTGCCGGCATTTATACCGCTATGCAAAACCAAAAGGCTGACTGGTACTTGGTGACAGCTTGTGATATGCCTTTTATTCGAAGGGTGACCGCTCAAGCCTTATCCTCATATTGTCAGGATCAGGTAGATGTCGTAGTCCCACAAATTCAAGGAAGATTACAACCGCTTTTTGCGTTCTATCACCGCCGCACATTACCGCTCATACAAGAGTGTTTAAAAGAAAACGAGCTTGCGATCAAAGACCTGCTACAAAAGTTAAAGGTGCAAATCGTCGCAGAAGAGGATTTGAACGTGATATCAAATGAATTTCATAATATCAATAATAGAAGCGATTTACTTGAAAACGGTATGATATGATACATAAAAAACGATGAGGAGAGAACAACATTGCAAGAGCGATATTCAAGACAAATCTTGTTCCCGCCGGTAGGGGAAAAAGGACAGCATGCTTTAGCTGATAGTCATGTCCTAATCGTTGGGGCTGGCGCACTGGGAACCGCCTCTGCTGAAGGACTTGTGCGATCGGGGGTCGGTACTTTGACCATCGTGGATCGAGATTATGTGGAGTATTCAAACCTACAGCGTCAGCAGCTATATACGGAAAATGATGCGAAATCGCACGTGCCAAAAGCAATTGCCGCAAAAAGGCGACTCGAGGAAATCAATCGTGACGTGCACATACATGCTTTGATCGAAGATGCCGATGCTGATCTGTTAAGACCGTTATTTGAACAAGCTGACCTCGTCCTTGATGCGACAGATAATTTTGAGACAAGAATGGTGATGAATGATTTGTCACTACACACAAATACGCCATGGGTATATGGAGCTTGTGTGAGCAGCCAGGGAATGTATATGACCATTTTGCCGAATGAAACACCGTGTTTATCCTGTGTGCTGACGACCATGCCGGTGGGTGGTTTGACCTGTGATACAGCAGGTATTATTTCACCTGCCGTGCAAATGGTCTCTGCCTATCAGCAAACAGAGGCGCTAAAATATTTAACAGAGAATCGAGAGCAAATAGAGCGGAAGTTTGTCAACTTTGATATATGGCAATCCACCTTTTTTAAAATGGACATATCTCATATCAAGCGACAAGACTGTCCAACTTGCGGTACGAAAAGAACTTACCCTTATCTCAATGATCAACGTAAAAAAACGACAGTCCTTTGCGGAAGAGACACCGTTCAAATCATGTCAAAGGATTTGGCAAACTTATCATTCCAGTTGATTAAAGAGCGTCTGTCATCCATATGTGAGGTAGACATTAACGACTTTTTAATACACGTACGCTTTGAAAATTACCGGATTGTAATTTTTAAAGGAGGCCGTGCATTAATTCATGGAACGAATGATGGGAAAGTAGCAAATTCATTACTAGCAAGACTGCTAGGCCTATAGGAGTGAGATGGAATGAAACGACGACAGCCAATCCCAGTAGATGAGGCAATCAGAACAGTTCAACAATATCAACAGCATGGAAAAATCGAATGGATTCCGTTAAAAGAGAGTTTGAACCGGTTTATTGCAGAGGATATTTTAGCTGATCATGATGTTCCTGCCTTTGATCGTTCTCCGTATGATGGCTTTGCGCTTCGAGCAGCAGATACAAAAGAAGCCTCTAGTGAACACCCAGTCGATTTTGAAGTGATTGATCATATTGGTGCAGGGGTTGTTTCAAAGAAAACCATTGGGTCCTTTCAAGCCATTCGCATCATGACAGGAGCAAAGATTCCAGATGGAGCGGATGTTGTCATTATGCTTGAATTGACAAAGACGTTTGAACAAGATGGGCGGCCTTTTATGTCAGTGAAAAGGCGACTTAAGCAGGGAGACAATATTGCCCGCCAAGGAGAAGAGACAGTGAAAGGGAAAGTGATGGTCAAAAAAGGCACAAAAGTGACCCCAGGGGTTATTGCATTATTGGCAACTTTCGGATATGCGGTTGTGCCAGTGGTGAAAAAGCCGATCATTGGCATCATTTCTACAGGCACTGAGCTTCTTCAAGTGAGTGATGCGATCGTGGACGGAAAAATTAGGAATAGTAACCTGAGTATGGTCTTCGCTCAAGTTCTTGAAGCAGGGGGGGAACCACTTGATTTAGGTGGTGTATCTGATGATTTCGACCAAAGCTATGAAGCTGTAAAAGCGGCAGTAAGCAAGGTTGATATGCTCATCACAACAGGTGGAGTGTCGGTGGGTGATTTTGATTATCTACCTGCGATTTATGAAAAGCTTGGTGCACAAGTTTTGTTTAATAAAGTGGCGATGAGGCCTGGAAGTGTGACGACTGTTGCTGCGCTTCCAAGCGGTCAATTACTGTTTGGGTTATCAGGAAACCCTGCTGCTTGTTTTGTCGGATTTGAATTATTTGTTCAACCGATAATAAATATGTGGGGATTGAAAAAGAATCCATATCCAGCTTTCGCAGAGGCGAAACTGACGCATGATTTTCCGAAGGCCAATCCTTTCACCCGATTTGTCAGAGCCACATTGCAGTTCACAGGTGGTCAGCTTAGTGCAACCCCCACAGGTCTTGATAAATCAAGTGCTGTGACTTCCCTTGCTGATGCGAACTGCTTTATCGTTTTGCCTGGAGGGTCAAGAGGCTTTCAAGCAGGAGACAAAGTCCGTGTTCTGCTCTTCCAATATGAAGGCGGAGGTTCTCCATGTTGGATGACAAACTAAACCTATTACAAGTGGTAGGTTATCAAAATAGCGGGAAAACCACATTCATTGAAAAGTTATGTCAACTGGCTGCCTATGAAAAGCTTAAACTAGGCTGTTTTAAACATCATGGACATGGGGGAAAACCCGATCGCCTTCTGAAAGAAAAAGATACGGATCGCTATGTTCAAGCTGGCGCATTTGCTGCTGGTGTGGAGGGAGAAGGTGAGTTTCATTTCTCGATGCAGCAGATGACTTTAGATCAATTGCTAGCATTCTGTGAACACCTTCCTTTAGATGCTGTTCTCATAGAAGGCTATAAGCACGCACCTTACCGAAAAATCATTTGTGTAAAAAATGAGCAGGAGCTTCTCGATCTGTCGAAACTATCTCATATACAAGCAGCGATATATTTTTCTGAAGAGATTCAAATGAATAAGAATTATCCTTTTCCTATCTTTTCAGCGTTTGAAAAACATGGCACTGAATGGGCGTTTAATCTATTGAAAGGAGGTAGAGTGGTTTGAATGAACTTTTTAAAATAACAAAAGAGCCGATTGATGTGAATCAATTGATTGAACATGTGACAAGACGTCATGTGGGGGCCATAACGACATTTATCGGAACAGTCAGAGAGTGGACAAAGGGAAAAAAAACATTGCGTTTAACGTATGAAGCATACATACCAATGGCCGAAAAGATGTTATGTCAAATCGGACAAGAAATAAAGGAACAATGGCCTGATGCTGAAGCTGCCATTGTACATCGGATTGGAACATTAGAGATATCGGACATTGCAGTCGCGATAACTGTCTCGTCTCCTCATAGAAAGGCAGCGTATGAAGCGAATGAATTTGCCATTGAACGCATCAAGGAAATCGTGCCGATTTGGAAAAAGGAGTATTGGGAAGATGGGGAGGCATGGATTGGTGATCAGCTTGAAACGGTATCTTATCCAGAAGGAAAGCCCAGTGCTCTCCAGCTACATGATAAAAAAGGGAGTGATCAACTTGATTAAGGTGTTATTGTTCGCCGGCCTTGCTGAGAAGGCCGGTAAACAACATATTATCATTCAAAAAGATAAAACAACGGTTGATGAGATTAAAATAGAATTACAGGAGGTATATGGGGTTGATGCGACACAGAATGTGATGGTTGCAGTCAACGAAATATATACGAGAGATAATGATGAAGTACGTAGCGGGGACACTGTTGCACTCATTCCTCCTGTAAGTGGTGGATAATAGATATTAGAGGAATTGGTTATGGCTGTTAGCTGTAACCAATTTTTTATGTGTGAAAAGCTTGGAGAGGTACTTGGGTGTGATCTTCGTAAATGAAACATCCTCTTCTAGCTTTTGAAATGTGAGGGTCGAGTTGTTGAATGAGATCATACAATTCGCTGATTCGTCTCACATTGAAGTCTGTTCGAGCTTGAAGTTGATCCTTTAATTCTTTTGTGCTCACAATACTTCCTTTTTTTTCTTTAATAATATCTACACATCTAGCTGCGTAGTATATTTTGTCATTAGATGGTCTGCTTTCTTTCATATCAAGTAATTTTAGCTCATGATAAATCAATTCTCTTTCCTTTCGAAAGTATTGCCATGCTTCTTGTTCCTTTTCATAAAGTAAAATCAATTGCATTTTCAATTTTTCTCTTAACATTCACTTGACTCCATTTCCACTATCATTTAACCTACCTCTATTTTACATTATATGAAAAAATAACATTTGTTCAAGTAAAATCCTTTTGTTTTTATTTTTTTAATATGAAAGTATTGATGCTAAAGGCTTATTTGTTCTGCAAGAGAGACTAATAATAGTCCTAGGAAGCGGTGAAACCGTCAAATTACTAGGATTATTTTAACAAAAAATTGTTGTATCTCACTAAGATCATCTCGTTTTAAAGGAAAAGGATATTTATTCCGAAAGGCATAAATGTTATACTTTGTAAAATGATTTTGTGAAGTAAAACCACTATTTTCAGATATGAATATGGTCTAAATATGGTGTCATTGAAAGAATATAGATCACGAAAATAGAATAATAGATATCATCTTCATTCAATTAAAAGAAGAAATTCAAATGTTTAATCACTTATTGGCAAACTTTTGCTAAAATAGAAAGAACAAGAGTGTATTTGGTCAATTGATAGCTTGACATAGAGAGGATGATACTTGATCTACGATACTAGGGGTTACGACTAGACCCGCAGAGCAATTGAAAAGATACCCGTTAATATGGTGGCCTTTATGCTGTGTCACCGTCTTAACAGTCATCGCCACTTATTTGTCTGAGATGGTGAATGAAGGACTTAGGGTTGCTGACTCCTTTTGTTTATGCGGCTGTATTGGTTGGTCTTATCCTAGGGCTCGTGGTCAATGCCGCGGTATATAAGCTCATTGTCGTCATAGCAAAAGGTGATGCATCGTTTCATCAGCTGTTTTCAGCAGTCCGATTTTCACCGTTTACGATCATTTCTCATCTAGCAGTCATCTTTTTGCATGTTCCAAAAAAGAAAACGGTGACTTCATTACATGCACTCATTCAACTTCTAGAACAATGGCATTTTATCTTTGCCAATATTGATATTTTTGTGATTTGGAGCCTTATTTTAACTGGCTTTTTATTGATCAAGGTCGGTCGTGGGTCGTCTATCAACAAGACACTACTTGGGTTGTGGTAGGGGTGTTTTATCTGTTTTCATTCATTTTTCAGTACGCAAGAACGACAATGAACATGTCATTAAGCTGGGGGTAAGATGTTTGATGAAAAGAAAAATAATCATAGGGTCAATTATTATTATCGTCATTGGTCTATTTGTTGGATTTAACATTGCGAAGAATCAATCAAAACCAGTTTCTACAACAGCAATTGAAACCATTAAACTATCACCAAAAGAAATCACGTCCACTGTGATGACACCTGGCACTCTTTCATTCTCAGAAGAACAATTCATTTATGTAGAAGAGGAAAAAGGAGAATTGAATCAGATTGCTGTAAAAGAAGGTGAAAAGGTACAGCCGGGGAAACCATTGCTTACATATGAAAATAAAGAACTGGAGCTTGAGCAAAAGCAACAAGCGCTAGCCTCTGAATCAAGCGCATTAAAAGTGGAACAATTGCGAAAGAGACTTAATGAAATAGATCAGACAAAAAAAGGTGATTCCAGCTCAGCCATCAAAAATGAGCGAGACCAGCTTGAATTAGAATGGAGAGCTGCTGAATTAGAGCAACAACAAATCACTCTCAATGAAGAAAAAGTAAAGGGACAACTAGAGGATTTAACAATACATAGTGAAATCGAAGGAACAGTGATTTCGATTGAGCGAGAAGCTGTCGCAGGAAAATTGGAAGAGAGACAACCGATCATCCACATAGGCAATGAGAAAAAAATGATTGTGCGGGGTTTGATCTCTGAGTATGATGCCTTAAAAGTGAAGAAGAAACAAAAAGTAAAGGTCACATCTGATGTGATTCGTGGCAAGAGCTGGCAAGGAGTTGTTAAGAAAGTGGGCGCTGTCCCTGTACGTGAAGCGGCTGAACCAAATGCAGCTGATCAAACAGTTCAATATCCAGTTGAAATTGAAATAAAGGGAAAGAAACCAGGTGCAAAACCAGGCTTTAAAATGATTATGGAAATTGAAACAGACAAGCGCCAAGCGCAAACCATCCCAGACACAGCGGTCAAAAAAGAAGATGGCGGCCAATACGTCTATATTGTTAAAAAGAATGTGTTGAAAAAAGTGAAAGTGGAGATAGGAGAAACGTCAGGTCATGAACTTGAGGTGACGAAAGGATTAACAAATGAGGATTACATCATCGCCAATCCATCAGATGATATGTATGACGGAATGGAAGTGAATGCTGAATGATTCAGCTTTCAAACGTCACAAAAAGCTACGAGGTAGCTCAAGAAACATTTGATGTATTAAGCGAGATTGATCTTGTTATTGCAAAGGGTGAATATGTGTCAATTATGGGTCCGTCTGGCTCTGGGAAGTCGACGTTGATGAATATTATTGGTTGTTTAGATCGCCCAACCTCAGGTCAATATCAATTTCTAGGGAAAGAGCTGTCAACGGCAAAGGATCAGGAGCTTGCAGCCATTCGAAATCAATCCATCGGATTTGTATTTCAACAATTTCATTTACTGCCTAGATTAAATGCAAAGCGAAATGTTGAACTTCCAATGATTTATTCAGGCATGAATCAAACAGAGAGAAAAGAGCGCGCAGAAATTGCATTGGAAAAGGTAGGCTTGGCTGATCGAATGAATCATATGCCAAATGAGCTGTCAGGCGGTCAAAAGCAGAGAGTGGCTATTGCACGGGCGATAGTGAATCATCCGCAGCTTATTTTAGCAGATGAACCGACAGGCGCTCTCGACTCCAAAACGAGCTCCTCGATAATGGAACAGTTTACACAACTAAATGAGGAAGGGACAACGGTCGTTCTTGTCACCCATGAGGAAGAAATAGCTGCATGTACGAACCGAATGGTCATTGTCCGAGATGGTCGCCTTGTTGAAGATAGACTAACACAAGGGGGCGCTTTGAATGAAACTCGTTGAAAATATTAAAATAGCGCTGAATTCTGTATTAGCCCATAAATTACGCTCCATTTTAACCATGCTAGGCATTATTATCGGTGTTGGATCAGTGATTGCAGTTGTCGCCATTGGTCAGGGCGGAGAACAAATGCTAAAAGAATCGATCTCTGGACCAAACAATGCCATTGAAATGACGTATACACCATCTGATGAAGAAATGAATGAGAATCCAAATTCTTTATTTGAAGCTGCATTTACAGAAGAGGACACACAGAACATCAAGATGTTGAACGGCGTAAAACAGGTGGCTTCGTCAACTGCACAAGGAATGCAATTGAGAGTCAAAGATACGACAGTGGATGCTACTGTAAATGGTATTAATGAAGGGTATACAAATGTACATTCGCTACAAATAGCAGAAGGTCAAGATTTAACCGATATTGATTTTAGGAGCGGAAGAAGAGTAGCGATTATTTCAGAAGGTTTAAAAAAGGAGCTACTTAACGGACAGGAAGCATTAGGCGAAATGATTTGGATGAACGGTCAGCCGGTTGAAGTCATCGGAGTTTTAGCGAAACAGGAAGGACTTTTTTCATTCGATATGAATGAAATATATGTCCCATTTGCTCTTCTCACTTCCACATTTGGCTTTAACAAATACGATAAGATGTCTATACAAGTAGCGCACGCTGATGAAATGAAGGAAGTAGGCAATTCCGCAGCTGCGATATTAAATGAAAATCACCATACAGAAGATGCCTATGAAATGATCAATATGGAGGAAATTGCTGCAGGCATCGGTCAAATTACGTCTGTCATGACAACAATCATTGGATCAATCGCAGGCATCTCATTACTTGTAGGTGGAATTGGAGTCATGAATATTATGCTCGTTTCTGTAACCGAGAGAACAAGAGAAATCGGTATTAGAAAAGCACTTGGCGCAACAAGGTCTCAAATACTGATTCAGTTTTTAATCGAGTCTGTCGTATTAACACTCATCGGTGGATTGATCGGAACGGCACTTGGATTAGGTGGAGCATCTCTTATCTCGCTCATCGCAGGTTGGCCATCCCTTGTCTCATGGCAAGTGGTGTTGGGCGGTGTACTGTTTAGTATGCTAATTGGTATCATTTTTGGATTAATCCCTGCAAATAAAGCGGCAAGACTTGATCCTATTGAATCCCTTCGGTATGAATAGTGCTGGACAGCTAGTATGGACAATTCTCCGCGGTTGCTCACAAACTATCAAAATCACATTGAATGATTACTAACACAAAGGTTTTCAAGGTACGCTTGCTAAATTCCGTCCAATGTGAATACTCTGAAGCTTTTATGCCATTGGCATAAAAGCTTTTTTTCGTTCAATTGAATGAAATGAAAAATGATAGAAATGCTAATATCAGGACTTTTATCTTAATGTCACATATTTTTCAGTTTACAAATGGAACATATCAAGGTAAGATGACCAATGTGAAAGATTTTGATAGTTATTGAATGTATTTGAACGTTTTGTATTGATAATGTTGAAAAAAGCGATTACAATAAAGGTGCGCGCAAAATGAATACGTTTTCAAAAGGGGGTGTTTTCAGTGTTAACACCAGAAAGACATCAGCTGATTATAGATTCTTTAGAAGAACATGATGTGATTAAAATACAGGACTTAACGATGATGACCGATGCATCAGAGTCTACAATTAGAAGAGATTTATCAACTCTTGAAGAGAAGGGCTTTCTCAAAAGAGTTCATGGAGGAGCGGCCAAAATGTCAAGTATTCGACTTGAACCTGACGTTTTTGAGAAATCTGCCAAAAACCTTCATGAAAAGGCATTGATCGCTCAAGCAGCAGCCTCTCTTTTAAAACAAGGCGATTGTATATATTTAGATGCTGGTACGACCACACAGCAAATGATTGAATTTATACAGCCAGATCAAGATATTGTCGTGGTTACAAATGGTGTTATGCACATTGAAGCACTCATGAGAAAAGGCATTTCTTTTTACCTGATAGGCGGATCAGTGAAACATCGAACAGGAGCCATGGTGGGAGCTGCAGCTTTGACAGCTATGGAAAATTACCGTTTTGACAAGAGTTTTGTTGGGACAAATGGCATTCATCCCGAGGCGGGTTTTACAACTCCTGATCCAGAGGAAGCACTCATGAAAAATAGAGCCATGAAGCAGGCAAAAACAACCTATATCTTATCCGATGCCTCAAAATTTGGCGAAATATCGTTTTCAGCCTTTGCTAGTTTACACGAAGCCACCATTATCACAAACGATGCAAAAGAGGATTCATTCGATAATTACCATGAAAAAACGGTTATAAAGGTAGTGAAAACATGATTTATACAGTTACTCTAAACCCATCTGTTGATTACATCGTGCACGTGGAGGATTTTGCTGTCGGAGGGTTAAATCGTTCATCCTATGACAAAAAATACCCAGGTGGTAAAGGAATCAATGTATCAAGACTTTTAAAACGTCACGGTATCGAATCAAAAGCACTTGGATTTATTGGCGGCTTTACAGGCAAATATATTCAAGACTTTTTAGAAAACGAACAATTACAAACATCCTTTCATGAGGTGTCCGAAGATACACGCATTAATGTGAAGTTGAAAACAGGTGAAGAAACAGAAATCAACGGGCTCGGACCAAATATTACAGAAGCACAATTTGAGTCGTTTCTATCCCAATTTACTTCATTGACTGAAGGAGATGTCGTTGTATTAGCAGGTAGCATCCCCGCCTCATTGCCACATAACACGTATGAGCGGATTGCAGAGGTTTGCCAGCAACAAGGTGTAAGTGTTGTGCTTGATATATCTGGTGAAGCCTTAAAAAAGGCAGCGCATATGAAACCATTCTTGATGAAGCCAAATCATCACGAGCTAGGGGACATGTTTGAGACGAGTATTTCATCAGCTGAAGAAGCTATACCTTATGGGAAAAAGCTGTTAGAACAAGGTGCCGAGCATGTCATTGTCTCTATGGCGGGAGATGGTGCCCTTTTGTTTAGTAAAGAAGGTATCTTTCAGTCAAATGTTCCAAAAGGGACACTGATCAATTCAGTTGGTGCAGGGGATTCAGTGGTTGCTGGATTTTTAGCAGGTGTTTCTAAAGGTCTTTCCATTGAAGAATCATTTAAGCTTGGCGTAACATCAGGAAGCGCTACAGCCTTCTCTGAAGAACTCGGGACGAAAGATCTAGTTGACACACTATTACCACAAGTAAAAGTCACACGCATTTAAAGGAGGAGTCATCATGAAAATCACAGAACTATTAACGAAGCATACAATCAAGCTTCAATTAGATAGTCAGCAAAAAGAAGCGGTTATTGAAGAGCTTGTTACTGTTTTAGATACAGCTGGCAAATTAAATGACAAAGAAGGCTATAAAGAAGCTGTCATCAATCGCGAAAAACAAAGCTCTACTGGTATTGGCGAAGGAATTGCGATCCCTCACGCTAAAACAACAAGTGTGAAAGATCCTGCTATCGCATTTGGACGATCTACTGCTGGAGTAGACTATGAATCGTTAGACGGGCAGCCAAGTCATCTTGTCTTTATGATTGCAGCGACTGAAGGCGCAAACAATACGCATTTAGAAGCACTTTCTCGTTTATCTACACTTTTGATGCGTGAAGAAATTAGAAAGCAGCTCCTTGAAGCAGCGACTGAAGACGAAATTATTGAGATTATTAATACACATGATAAAGACGATGAAGAAGAGGAAGTCACAGAAGAGCCAGCTGTCGAAGGAAAGCCTGCTAAAATCCTAGCGGTCACAGCTTGCCCAACTGGAATTGCTCATACATTTATGGCAGCGGATGCACTGAAAGAAAAAGCAAAAGAAATGGGCGTAGACATTAAAGTTGAAACAAACGGCTCTAGTGGAATTAAACATGCGCTCACAGCGAAGGAAATTGAAGAGGCACCAGCTATCATTGTGGCTGCTGACAAACAGGTCGAAATGGAACGCTTTAAAGGCAAACATGTCATTGAAGTTCCTGTCACAGCTGGAATTCGCCGCCCGCAAGAGTTGATCGAAAAAGCGGTCAATCAAGATGCGCCGATTTATAAAGGAACTGGCGGCAGTGCATCAAAAAACCAAGATGAATCATCAAGCCGTGGATTAGGTGGTTTTTATAAACACTTAATGAGCGGTGTGAGCAACATGCTTCCATTTGTTGTAGGGGGCGGGATCCTCGTTGCGATTTCTTTCTTCTGGGGAATTAAGTCAGCTGACCCTAACGATCCATCATTCAATTCATTTGCAGCTGTATTAAATGATATTGGTGGGGGCAATGCGCTTGCCTTAATTGTTGCCGTGTTAGCTGGATTCATCGCAATGAGTATTGCAGACCGTCCAGGTTTCGCACCGGGGATGGTCGGTGGATTTATGGCCTCTACAGCAGAGGCAGGATTCTTAGGCGGACTGATTGCTGGTTTCCTTGCTGGTTACATCGTAGTGCTATTGAAAAAAGTATTTACATTTGTACCGCAATCACTTGATGGGATTAAACCGGTTCTCTTGTATCCATTGTTCGGTATTTTCTTCACAGGTATTATCATGCATTATGTTGTCAATACACCAGTAAGAATGGTGATGGACGGATTAACACAATGGCTCGAATCACTTGGTACTGGAAATCTTGTATTAATGGGCATTATCTTAGCTGGTATGATGGCGATTGATATGGGTGGTCCAATTAACAAGGCTGCTTACACATTTGGTCTTGCAATGATTGCTGCTGGTAACTATGCACCGCATGCTGCCATTATGGCAGGCGGAATGGTTCCACCGCTTGGTATTGCCCTTGCGACAACGATTTTCAGAAACAAGTTTTCAAAACGTGACCGTGAAGCAGGTGTCACATGTTACTTCATGGGAGCCGCCTTTATTACCGAAGGAGCGATCCCGTTTGCAGCGGCAGATCCACTTCGCGTGATCCCATCAGCGGTTATTGGCGCAGCAGTTGCAGGTGGATTAACAGAATTCTTTAGAGTCACGCTTCCTGCACCGCATGGCGGACTATTCGTTTTCTGGGTAACAAACCATCCAGTTCTTTATATCATCAGTATCTTAATCGGTGCTCTTGTAACAGCACTACTGCTCGGTATTTTGAAAAAACCAGTTAAACAAGCATAATACAGAAAAGAAGCATCGTTTAGAAACGGTGCTTCTTTTTGTTTAAATTGATGGCGATTAGGAAAAAATATCTAATTAGATGGTTGTTTTATGAATTTTTAATTGACATGTGATAAAGTAAAGTTATTCAAGTCTTTTAGCAGAAAGCCTTAGGAGGAAGCCGTATTTTGAACGAAGAAAACAAACAAAACGAAAATGACATTCAATCTGATGCGAATCAAGACAAAAAAGAGAAGAAAAGTTCACTGTTTGAATGGATCAAAGCCATTTTAATTGCGCTTGCGCTCGTTTTGCTCATCCGTACGTTTATTTTTGAGCCGTATGTGGTGGAAGGTGAGTCGATGGAACCAACCCTTCATGATGGGGAAAAGCTGTTTGTCAACAAAACCATGAACTATTTAGGTGGCGTCAAACGTGGTGACATCGTGATTATTAATGGGAAAGATGGTCAAAAAATTCATTATGTCAAACGCTTGATTGGCTTTCCAGGAGACACGATTGAAATGAAAGATGACTCCCTTTACATTAATGGTAAAAAGGTAGATGAGCCTTATTTAAAAGAAAACAAGGCACATGCAAAAGAGTATGAGGTGCATTTGACAGGTGATTTTGGCCCAGTGAAAGTACCAGAAAACAATTATTTCGTCATGGGTGATAACAGACTGAATTCAATGGATAGTCGAAATGGATTGGGACTCATTGAAAAAGATCGGATTGTTGGTACATCAGAATTTGTTTTCTTCCCATTTGGCGATATTCGACAAACACAATAAATGCACCCTCTCCATACATGAGAAAGGTGCTTTAAAGTACGACCCTTTCGAAAGGGTCGTATTTAATTTGCCGTGAGCATCGTCACAATGATCAAAATAGCCAAAACGGAAGCAAACACGGATCCTGTAATGGCAATGACAGATCGAAACAAACCGATCTTTACGTTTTCTTTTCCATGTTTTTGTAAAAAACGTTTAGAAAAGACATGGACCAATGTATAGATCAGGACAAGACCGATGTAAAGACCAAAGTCTTTCGCAGTAAAACCTGTCGCAGATAAATAGATGCCCATAAAGAAAATCAATAAACAATATTCCATTAGTGTCAGTAATCTCAAATTGCACGAACTCCTTCACAAAACATTCCCTTTAATTATACCATAATTGGACAAAAAGCCTTTGTTCTAAGAGAGAGACGTTTCTATCAAACGTTATTCATGTTATACTTCATATTGATGAATGAGTGATGGAGGATTAATAAATGATTGCAGTGAATAATGTTAGTTTGCGTTTTGCTGACCGTAAACTATTTGAAGAAGTAAATATTAAGTTCACCCCTGGCAATTGCTATGGACTAATTGGTGCCAACGGAGCTGGTAAATCAACGTTTCTAAAGATTCTTTCTGGCGAAATTGAGGCTCAAACTGGTGATGTTCATATGAGCCCGGGAGAACGCTTAGCGATTTTAAAACAGAACCACTTTGAATACGAAGAGTTTGAAGTGTTAAAGGTCGTCATCATGGGGCATAAACGTCTATATGATGTCATGCAAGAAAAAGATGCGATCTATATGAAAGCTGATTTCTCTGATGAAGACGGCATCCGTGCAGCAGAACTTGAAGGTGAATTCGCTGAATTAAACGGTTGGGAAGCAGAAAGTGAAGCTGCGATCCTATTAAAAGGTCTTGGTATTCCAGAGAGCCTTCAATCGAAGAAAATGTCCGAACTTGGCGGGTCTGAGAAGGTAAAAGTCCTATTAGCCCAAGCTTTATTCGGTAAACCTGATGTTCTTCTTCTGGATGAGCCAACGAACCACTTGGACCTACAAGCTATTCAGTGGCTTGAAGAATTCCTAATTAACTTTGAAAACACTGTGATCGTTGTTTCGCATGATCGTCATTTCTTAAACAAAGTATGTACACATATTGCGGACCTCGATTTCGGGAAAATACAAGTGTATGTCGGAAACTACGATTTCTGGTATGAGTCTAGCCAGTTAGCGCTGAAACTTAGCCAAGATGCGAATAAGAAAAAAGAAGAACAAATTAAGCAATTACAAGAATTCGTTGCTAGGTTTAGTGCGAATGCTTCTAAATCGAAGCAAGCGACTTCAAGAAAGAAATTACTTGATAAAATCTCATTAGATGACATTAAGCCGTCTTCACGTAAATACCCTTATGTTCATTTTTCCCCAGAACGTGAAATCGGGAATGATGTCCTGCAAGTAGAAGGACTATCAAAGACAATTGATGGGGTTAAAGTACTTGATAACGTCAGTTTTATTATGAACCGTGAAGACAAAATTGCACTTCTTAGCCGTAATGAACTTGCTGTGTCTACTTTGTTTAAAATCCTTGCTGGTGAAATGGAACCAGACAGCGGGTCGTTTAAATGGGGCATCACGACATCCCAAGCGTTTTTCCCGAAAGATAACAGTGAATTCTTTGAAGGAGTAGATCTTGATCTTGTTGATTGGCTTCGTCAATACTCTCCTAATGATCAAAGTGAAAGCTTTTTGCGTGGCTTCTTAGGACGTATGCTTTTCTCTGGAGAAGAAGTGAAGAAAAAAGCAAGCGTGTTATCAGGAGGAGAAAAAGTTCGTTGCATGTTATCGAAAATGATGCTATCTGGAGCGAATACTTTGCTGTTAGATGAGCCGACGAACCACTTAGACTTAGAATCCATTACAGCGCTGAATAATGGTTTAATGAGCTTTAAAGGTGCGATGATCTTCTCATCTCATGACCATCAGTTCGTAGAGACTGTAGCGAATCGTATGATTGAAATCACGCCAAAAGGCATTGTTGATAAACAAACAACATATGATGACTTTTTATCAGATCAAGAAATTCAGAAGAGACTCGATGAGTTATACGCTTAATACTCATGAAGAAAAGACATCCACCTATAGGTGGATGTCCAGATTGTAGAGAAACTCATGTTTTTCTACAATCTTTTTTATTTTCAGCGTCTGTATGAAGAATGAAATTTAATGAAAAAGGCCTCCCACACACCTAGCCTAGCTTCGCTAGGTGTGTGGCAATCTT
>MKZN01000022.1 GCA_001938995.1 Bacillus pumilus
GACTAATTGATCTAGCAATACAAATTCGGCTTCGTGCTGAGAAGAATGTCTAGTGTGGAACATGAGAAAAACACCTTCCTTTAGTGGGCTTTTCTCTATTATAAAATGAGGAGATGTAAATTTTAAGGAAAAAAATAAAGCTGTCGAGATTTTCTCGACAGCCTGGACATCCACCTATAGGTGGATGTCTTTTCTGTTTAAAATGCCCAGTTTCCTTGGCGGAAGATCGGTTCTCGCTTGCCGTCCTTTGTGATGCCGTCAATATTCATTTCTTTTGAACCAATCATGAAATCAACGTGTGTAATGCTGCTGTTTACACCGGCTGCATTTAATTCTTTTTGTGTCATCTGTTTACCGCCTTCGATATTAAAAGCATAACCACTACCAATGGCAAGGTGATTCGATGCATTTTCATCATAAAGGGTATTGTAATAGAGGATGTTCGAGTTTGAGATGGGTGAATCATCAGGTACAAGTGCAACCTCGCCTAAATAATGTGAGCCTTCGTCTGTTTCAACAAGCGATCTTAAAATGTCTTCGCCTTCTTTCGCTTTGACATCCACAATCCGTCCATTTTCAAAGGTTAATGTAAATTCATCGATGATATTCCCAGCATAGCTAAGCGGCTTTGTACTAGATACAGTCCCGTTCACACCGTCTTTTTTAGGCACCGTAAAGACTTCTTCTGTTGGCATATTTGCCATGAAGGAGATCCCTCTCTCACTCACACTGCCAGCCCCTACCCAAATATGCTGATCAGGTAGCTCGATCGTTAAGTCTGTACCTGGTGCCTCGTAGTGTAGCTTATCGTAATGTCGGTCATTTAGCACGTTTACTTTTTCATTTAGCGATTCATCGTGGTTTTTCCATGCTTCCACAGGATTTTCATGGTCTGCACGTGCAACTTTGAAAATTTGATCCCATAGGAATCTGAGAGCCTCTTCGTCCGAGTGTTCAGGGAATATTTTTTTCGCCCAATATTTTGACGCAGCGCCTACAACAGTCCAAGCGACTTTGTCAGATTGAACATATTGACGATATGTATGAAGTGCCGAACCAGCTGCTTTTTGGTGTGAGGCGATTTTTTTTGAGTCAATTCCTCGCAACAGGTCTGGGCTTTCAGACAAGATGGTAATAAAGGCACCACCACGTTTTGCTAAGGTCTCCATCATTTGCGCTTCCCATTCTGGGAATTGCTCAAAAACATCGTCTGGTGCATGCTCATATTTTAAACGAGACAGAACACCGTCACTCCAGCGAGTATGTACATTTTTTGCCCCACGTTCATACGCGTGTTTTGCCACAAGACGAACAAGGTCGACAGACTCAATAGAGGCGGAAACGAGCACTTCTTGTTCTTTTTGAACATTAACACCGACTTCAACGATGAGCTTTGCGTATTGATCTAGTTGTTTATCGAATGAATTCATAAAAAACCCTCCTTTGGTCATGTTTATCATATCAGATTTGTGACAGAAAAGAAAAAGAGGAGCCGCTCTATCAGCAAAATAAAAAAGCCGCTTTCATGCGGCTTTTTTAGCGGTTCAATTGTTTCGTAGGCTGAGCATTAGAAGGGGGCATATGTGAAAATGACAGGCTCATACCGCCTAAAATAATGCCAGATAAAATCACTGTGACAACCACCCGTTTACCTAAATCAAGTAACATGTTCTTCCTCCTTCACGTTTATCCATTCCTCAGAATATGATCGAAATGATGAAAAAAGAAGTAGAAAAAGAGGTTTATTTTAATGTTTTTTGCAATTTGTCGATGACTTCTAATGAACGCCCTGTTCCAATGGCTACCGATTCAAGTGGATTTGCTGCAATATGAACAGGAACGACAATTTCTTGAGAGAGCCATTCTTGAATACCATTTAAGAGAGCACCACCACCGGTTAAAATCACACCACGGTCTACTATGTCACCACTTAGCTCTGGAGGACTGTCCTCTAACGTGGCGCGAATCGCTTCTAAAATATGAAGGAGTGATTCACGCATTGCGCCCTGAATTTCATGAGATTCAAGCATAATTGTCTTTGGAAGACCTGTGACGAGGTCGCGACCACGCACCTCTAGAGACTCAGGCTCATGATCAATGAGTCCGTAACCAATTTCCATTTTCACCTGCTCTGCTGTACGCTCACCAATCAATAGGTTGTATTTCTTTCTCACAAACGTAATGATGTCATCATCCAGCTGATCGCCCCCAATTCGTATCGAATGGCAAGAGACCACACCGCCAAATGATATGATCGCCACTTCTGTTGTACCTCCACCGATATCAACCACCACATTGGCGACCGGCTCGTCTACTGGAAGGTCTGCCCCAATGGCAGCTGCGACCGGTTCTTCAATTAAATGCACATGTTTTGCACCACAATTCTTCACAGCATCGCTGATTGCGCGGCGCTCGACAGCCGTTGAACCAGAAGGTGTGCATACTACCACGGTCGGCTTTCTGAAGGTAAATCCAATATTTTTCCCTGCTTTTTTCATGATCTGTTTGAGTAAATCAGTTGTCATATCATAATCAGCGATGACCCCATCTCTCATCGGACGGATCGCTACAATTTTTCCAGGTGTTTTCCCTATCATCTCTTTTGCTTCTGCTCCGACGGCAAGGACAGTTTTTGTTTCTGTATCTATTGCCACGACGGACGGTTCATTTAGTATAATCCCTTTGTTTTTACTATAAACCAATATGTTAGCTGTTCCTAAGTCAATTCCAATTTCGGTATTTTGAAACATGTTTTCACCCAATCTCTATTTTTGCTATTATAAACATTTTTACATTTAAAAGTTCAGAAGGTTGTCGTCATTTCTGGGGGTTTGAGACGACCTTGCAATGAATCTGTAAAATTCAAGACTCATTTTGACAATCATCGTAAATATTCCCTATGTTTTATACCCTCATGAGAAGTTTTTTCGTTTAGGGAGAAACCTTTTGAGAATCTCTTACGTCTACGATATATCAATTGGTGAAAACAATTGATCTTGAGCTAACGGAGAAAGAGGGAACAACATGAAATCTATCGGAGTTGTAAGAAAAGTGGATGAACTAGGGCGTATTGTGATGCCGATCGAATTGAGAAGAGCACTTGATATTGCCATTAAAGACAGCATGGAATTTTTTATAGATGGAGATAAAATTGTCTTGAAAAAATATCAGCCTCATGGCGTTTGCTTAATGACTGGTGAAATTACATCAGAGAACCATGAATATGGAAATGGTCAAATTACATTAAGCGCTGAAGGCGCAGAACTACTACTAAAAGAGCTACAGGAAGCTCTTCAACAGTAAAAGAAATATCGCCTGTTCTCTTCCTTTGTGCAGAGAACAGGCTTTTTTAACTCGATAGATACACGTCATGTGGAAATGGAAGAAAAAAATTCCTTAAAAATGCCGTAACTCCCTCAAAAAATAAGTGGAAAATGGTACAATTGACAAAGAATCTCAGGGCGGCAGGTGGAATTATTTGAACAATACATATCAAGTGCGGATCGTGTTATCTGTGCTTGCCTTTATATTAATAGTGAGCTGGGATTTCTTTTATTATCTAGGCGGCTATCAAATTAACTGGCCGCTCGATCTAGCCTTTACGGTCGTTGTATTAACTGGTATTTGGTTCATGTCAAGCTATGTGGACCGGTTAAACTTACTCGTGTCAGATTTGAATCAAAGAGAAAAAGAAGCACACGAACTGACAGAGCGGCTGAATCGAATTACAGATAACTTGCAAGAAATCGTTTTTGAAACAAATGAGAAAGGTGAAATCATTTTTCTGAATCAAGCATGGAAACAAATGACAGGCCACGAAATAGATGAATGTCTTGGGACTATGTACAACCTGTACTTTGATCAAGAAGAGCGTGTAATCCAGCATTTGTTATCTGTTTTAAAAGAATATAAAGACGAAGGGCGAGTTGAGGTGCGGCTCCTCCATAAAGAAGGAAAGGTGGTATGGGGAGACGTTCATTACAAACTCTATTTTGATCAGCAGCACCAGTTTACTGGAGGTATTGGAACAATTGCTGATATTACGACACAAAAACAGGCGAAACTAGAGCTTGAAAGATCCAATCAGCAAATACAAATGCAGGCGCAAAAGCTGGCAGTAGCAGGACAAATCGCTGCTGGAATTGCCCATGAAGTCAGAAATCCGCTGACATCAGTAAGCGGATTTTTGCAGCTGATGAAAACACAATATCCCGAGAGAACCGATTATTTTGATATCATTTTTTCCGAAATTAAACGAATTGATTTTGTTCTAAGTGAGTTGCTTGTCTTAGCTAAGCCTCAATCCGTGAATTTCCAAGAAGTGCAACTACATGAGTTATTAGAGCAAGTGATTACCTTATTAAAAACGAATGCCGTACTTTCTAATATTGACTTAAAGCAACCATTTAAAAAGCAAGATGCAGGGGCAATCTTAGCAGACGCCAATCAAATGAAACAGTTGTTCATTAATCTAATTAAAAATGCCATTGAAGCCATGCCAGAAGGCGGCAGCATTTACATATCGACTGAGAAAGTGCTAAATGAATGGAGGATCACCATTCAGGATGAAGGAAAAGGGATGTCCCAAGAGGAGATTCAAAAGATATATGATCCTTTCTTCTCTACTAAAAAAGAAGGGACAGGACTAGGGCTGACCATATGTGCGACAATTTTAAAAGATCACCATGGCAGAATGGATGTATCCAGTGAGCTAGGGAAAGGAACAGCCTTCCATATTTATTTTCCTGTGCATCAAAAAAATAGATAGCAGCTTGAGGCTTGAGAGGATGTGGTTTGGGATGCCAACAATCTTTGTATATGGGACACTTTTAAAACATGAGCAGCATCACGACGAATTCATGAATGAAGGAAATCAATTGGCGAAATCAGCCTGGATAGAGGGGAAGTTATACGAAACCGGTGCAGGACGACCTGCATGTGTTCCGGGGAACGGGACAGTATATGGAGAATTGTATGAAGTGACCACTAACACATTGAATAAGATAAATGAGTTAGAGGAAGGGTATGACAAGCAGGAAATGGATGTTTTGACAGATCAAGGCAATGTAAGAGCGCTCTGTTATACCTTACCTAAGCAAGAAGCAGTAGGTCTTAGATGGATTGAAAGTGGCAACTGGAAAGAAGACAAACTGTGGAAAAAGGAACCGTCATTTTTCTATTATTTTGCATATGGTTCATGTATGGATGATGCAAGATTTAAAGTGGCGAATGTTGATCATTACTTCAAGCGGGTCATCGGCGGCAGCACATTAGATCGCTTTACAACTAGGTTTACTTTGGTGCGTCCTGATGGATCAAGAGCCGATATGGTAGAAGACGGCGGGGAAACAGAAGGCGTCCTATATGAGGTGCCGTTTGATGCGATCAAGTATTTGTATAAACGAGAAGGCGTATTTGAACGTACATACCGCCCTGCTTTTGTCGATGTCAAAATAGGTGATCAAGTATATGAAGACTGCTTAACGTTTCTCGTCTTGCAAAAGTGCGAAGAAATAGCTCCCCCTGATCATTATCGCAGTGAAATCGAAAAAGGAGTAGATCTCTATTTAAGTGAGGCTTTCCGTAAAAAAATTCGGTCGCATATGGATTCATTGATCAATCCATAGTAAAATGCAGGGTAAGTGATATAAAAGGGGTCTGAACATGAAAAAGGAATATGCAGTCATTGGTCTTGGACGCTTTGGCGGTAGTATTTGCAGGGCGCTAAGCGAAGAAGGACTTGAAGTGATGGCGATGGATATGAATGAAGATCGAGTGAACGAATACGCGAAAATTGCGTCACATGCTGTCATCGGTGATTCGACCGATGAATCAGTGTTAAAAAACATAGGCATTCGTAATTTTGATCATGTCATCGTCGCCATTGGAGAGAATATCCAAGCGAGTATTTTAACAACGATTATGCTGAAAGAGCTTGGCGTGAAAATGGTCACAGTGAAAGCCCATAATGACTACCATGAAAAAGTGCTGAACAAAATTGGGGCAGATCGTATTGTTCATCCAGAAAGAGATATGGGTAGACGGATTGCACATAAAATTATTTCCAACAATGTGTTAGATTATTTGGAGCTGTCAGATGAGTATAGTCTCATTGAAATCGTCGCTAACGGCAGATTAGCTGGTCACTCTCTTTTAGATTTAGATATTAGAGCAAAATATGGCATCAATATTGTGGCGATTAAGCGCGGGAAAGAAGTCATCGTCTCCCCGCTCGCTGATGAAATGATTCAAAAAGAAGATATCCTCATTGTTATTGGAGCGGTAGCTGATATTGGTCGCTTTGAAAAACGAGAAATGCAGAACGAATAGGACACTCCATAGAGGAGTGTTTTTTTTATCCAGATGTGTACGTGACAGATGGACAAATAAAAGAGGAAGAGGAAATGAAAAAAAGGGAATGCTACTAAAAAGATAGAAAAAAACAACTGATATCATCTGGCTTTTTTCGCTCAATTATCACTATTCAGAAATAAAAATCAACTCCCTTTATATGGTTGATTTTCGCTAATTTTCATTGACTGGACAAACAGATTCGTTTACGATAAGAAACATTATATTGTTTACTTGGAGGAGGCAGTGTCGTTGGATAAGGAGCTTTTCAGACATCAAATTGAGGTAGCAGCTAGAAGAAAAAAGGCGAAACTAGTGGTGAAACATTCAAAGGTGATGGACGTGTTTAACCAAGAGTGGATACACGCTGATGTCGCTGTTGAAAATGGAAAAATAGTAGGTATTGGAGAGTACGAGGGAGAAAGGGAAATCGATGCTGCTGGCCAAATGCTTGTACCCGGCTTCATTGATGGTCATGTTCATATCGAGTCGTCTATGGTCACTCCTGCTGAATTTTCCAAAGCTGTCGTTCCTCATGGTGTGACAAGTGTCGTAACAGACCCGCATGAAATTGCCAATGTTTCAGGTATTGCAGGCATCCGTTTTATGCTGGAAGAAGCGAGAAAAGCTGCCTTAAATATATATTTCATGCTGCCATCTTGTGTGCCGGCTGTCAGTTTTGAACGGTCAGGTGCAACACTCAAAGCAAAGGACTTAAAACCCCTCTACCAAGAGGAAGAGGTGCTTGGGCTTGCTGAGGTCATGGACTATGTTTCAGTTGAGCAAGCAGAAGATGACATGCTTCAAAAACTATTGGATGCGCAACATGAGCGTAAATTAATTGATGGCCATTTGGCAGGCTTAACAGACCGATTGATTAACGTTTACAGGACGGCGAATGTCCAAACAGATCATGAGGTGACAACGGCTGAAGAGGCCCTTGAACGCGTAAAACGAGGCATGTATGTCATGCTGAGAGAAGGATCAGTTGCCAAAAACGTCAAAAATGTCTTACCGGCTGTAAATGGAAAAAATGCGAGACGTTTTTTCTTCTGTACTGATGATAAACATTTAGATGATCTCATGGCCCAAGGAAGTATTGACGAACAGGTTCGTATGTCAATAAAAGAAGGCCTAGATCCCTTTATCGCTTATCAAATGGGGAGTTTAAATGCGGCGGAGTGCTTCGGTCTCAAAACAAAAGGAGCGATTGCACCAGGTTTTGACGCTGATTTTATGCTGATTTCTGACTTGCATCAAGTGCACATCACAAGCGTATTTATTGCGGGAGAGTTGGTCGCAGAGCATGGGGACTATCAGCCAAATGTTGAAAAGGTCACCCCAAGTCCTGCATTATTGAATTCTGTACATCCAGTAGATATTCATGAGCAAGATCTTGCGTTACCTATCACAGACCTTCAAAAAATGAATGTCATCCGTATTATCCCAAATCAGCTCGAAACAAAACTAGAACAAGTTTCTCCTTCAGCAATGAATGGACAATTCGTCACTGATCCAGAGAGAGATCTATTAAAAATGGTTCTAGTAGAACGTCATCAAGGTCTAGATGAAATGGGGATAGGGATTGTCAGTGGCTTCGGCATAAAATCTGGGGCGATTGCAACAACTGTTGCACATGACTCACATAACTTAATTGCAGTTGGGACAAATGACAAAGATATGACGAAAGCAATAGAAACATTAAAGGAGGCAGGTGGTGGTTTAACCGTGGTGAAGGATGGACAGTCTCTTCATACACTTCCATTACCGATCTCTGGGTTACTATCCGATCAATCAGCCCAAACAGTGAATGAGAGCCTTCACGCACTGCATAACGCATTAAAAGAGACGGGCTTTACATTAGACTTTAATCCATTTTTGACGTTATCTTTCTTGGCGCTCCCCGTCATTCCTGATGTGAAAATGACCACAATGGGATTGTTTGATGTGAGAAGCTTCAGGCATCTCCCGATTCAGTCAACTTAATTGATTAGAAACCGCATATTTCCAGATATGCGGTTTTTTATTGTTAGACGAAAAGAAGAGACACGGCCTACTGGCGCGTGTCTCTTTGTCTTCATTACACTTCCATAATGATCGGTAGGATCATTGGGCGGCGTCTTGTTTTTTCATAAAGGAATGGTGCAAGCGTGTCCGTAATTTCGTTCTTAATTTCGGACCATTGTGTTGTTTTACGTTCCATTACTTTTTCAAGGTGCTTTGAAATCAAATCCTGTGCATCATTGATTAAATCACCTGATTCTCTCATGTAGACAAACCCTCTTGAGATTAAGTCTGGACCTGCAGAAATTTTGAATTCTTTCATGTCCATGCTAACGACGACAATGACAAGACCTTCCTCTGATAAAATGCGGCGGTCTCTTAATACGATGTTTCCGATATCACCAATACCGCTTCCATCAATATACACGTTGCCAGATGGAATTTTGCCAGCGACACTTGCTTCTTCGCCTTTAAGGGCAAGCACTTCACCGTTGTCCATGATGAAGCAGTTTTCCTCAGGGATACCACAATCATTCGCAAGTTTGATATGCGTTTTTTGCATGCGGTATTCACCATGAATTGGCATGAAGAATTTCGGCTTCATTAGACGGAGCATGAGTTTTTGTTCTTCTTGTCCACCATGACCAGATGTATGAATATTATTCAATGAGCCGTGAATGACCTCAGCGCCAGCACGGTACAGCTGGTTAATAGTACGACTCACGCTAATGTTGTTACCTGGGATTGGTGAAGATGAGAAGACAACAGTGTCTCCAGGATTAATCGAAATTTGGCGGTGTGTACCGTTTGCGATGCGGGAAAGAGCAGCCATCGGTTCACCTTGACTTCCAGTACAAAGAATAGTGACTTTGTTTGCTGGAAGACGATTGATTTCATTATGTTCAATGAACGTGTTTTTTGGACATTTAATATACCCAAGATCTTGTCCAATATCAATTGCAGATTCCATGCTGCGACCAAATACAGCCACTTTTCGGCCATTAGCGACAGCAGACTCAATCACTTGTTGAAGTCTGTGGATGTTTGAAGCAAATGTAGCAAAGATGATACGTCCGTCTACTTTTCTGAAAATATCATCAATACTTTCACCTACGCGTCTTTCAGACATCGTAAATTCTGGGATTTCACTGTTGGTACTGTCAGATAGAAGACAAAGGACGCCTTCTTTCCCGATCTCAGCCATTTTCGTTAAATTGGCAGGTTCGCCAACAGGGGTAAAGTCAAACTTGAAATCACCTGTATGTACGATGTTACCAGGAGGTGTCTTCACTACGACGCCATAGGAATCTGGAATACTGTGTGTTGTTCTAAAGAAGGACACAGCTGTTTTTCTGAATTTAATGGTATCTTCCTCTTCAAAAGTGTGAAGTTTTGTCTGTCTTAATAGACCATGCTCTTCCAATTTGTTACGAAGTAGGCCGATTGCGAGTTTGCCTCCGTAAACTGGAATATTCACTTGCTTGAGAAGGTAAGGAATACCGCCGATGTGGTCTTCGTGTCCATGTGTAATGAAAAGACCTTTGATTTTATCTTCGTTTTTAACTAAATACGTGTAGTCAGGGATGACGTAATCAATGCCAAGAAGCTCATCTTCAGGGAATTTAATTCCCGCATCAATTAATATGATTTCATCTTGAAATTGAACGCCATACGTGTTTTTACCGATCTCGCCTAAACCGCCGAGCGCAAAAACTGCCGCCTGATCGTTTTTTACAAATTTCATTCCTCTCATAGCTCCAATACTTTAAAATTTTCACTTTCTCGTTCATAGTCTAAAAAAGCACCGTCTACAGGCTGAATGAATTCAATATTGTAGTTATGTTTTTTTAACTTATCGCGTACGTCTCTTTCAGAAACTGCTTCAACGTATAGTGAATCTGTGTGCTCTCTAATAGGTACCTCAGTAGTTGTTGCCTGAAAAAATACCTTATATATCATCCAAATCTCTCCTTAAATACCGTATGTTACACTCGCTTGTTCTATTATATTAAAAAAACGCGCATAAGAAAAGGCTCTGAGAAAAAAGGACCCTCAGCAAATGTGCGGAAGATCCTTTTAAGCAATTGATTTTTTACGAAGCATGTCCTTCCATTGTCTCCGAATTTTCTTGCGTAGACGACGTAGCATCGCGGATCATCTCCTTTCGTTATTAAGTGATATTAGATAAAATGTGCCGATCTCTCTGTATACTTGTATTATATGATGATTCCACCGAATGTTACATGGATATATGTGGGAAGTAGGCAATTTAAAGGGAAGTGGTTTCGCTAGCGGGTAACTTTCTGTATGATGAAAGGGAGAGGGTATACATCATAAGAGACAGGAGACGAGATATGAATAAAAAAGTCATCTTCTTTGATATCGACGGTACTTTATATGATCATGATAAAAAAATACCTGAATCAACGAAGCAAGCAGTTCGTTTATTAAAAGAGAAGGGGCATCATCTATTCATTGCATCTGGCCGTTCACCTTTTCTCATTCAACCCATTTTAGAAGAATTAGCACTTGATTCATTTATTGCCTATAACGGCCAATATGTGATGTATGAAGGAAAAGTGATCTATGAAAATTGCCTCAAACAAGAGCTCATAGAGCAAATATACGAGACAGCGGATCACCATGATCACCCGCTTGTGTTTATGGGGGAGGAAACGATGAAGGCGTCAGTGCCGAACCATCCGTTTATCCATGAAGGCATCGGAACCTTGAAAACAGAGCATCCCGAGCATGATTTGGCTTTCTTTAAAGAAAACAATATCTATCAGATGCTTTTATTCTGCAAGGCTGAAGAGGAGACGAAATATCAGGCGTTCCACGAAGAAATTGACCTTGTGAGATGGCACGAGCTCTCAACCGATGTATTACCAAAAGGCGGCTCAAAAGCCGAGGGAATCAAACGCGTCATTGAAAGACTTCCTTACGACAAAAAGGACACAGTTGCCTTTGGGGACGGACTAAACGATAGAGAAATGATAACGTTTGTTGGAACTGGGGTTGCCATGGGGAATGCGGTAGATGAACTGAAAGCATTAGCTGATTTTGTGACAAAGCCAGTTGATGAAGATGGAATTTTACATGCAGTGACCGAATTAGGACTGATTGAAGCATGAAAAAAGAAGACCCGCGCCTAGCAGGGTCTTTTTCGTTTATGATCGACCGATAGCAACCGCATTGTCTGGCTCAGCAAAAGGTTGATCCTTCTGAATATGATCGTAAAACATGATGCCATTTAAGTGATCAATTTCATGCTGAAAAACGATGGCAGGAAATCCTTTTAAGCGGATATCAATATCTTCACCTTCAAGGGTTGTTGCTTTCACTCTAATTTTTTCATAACGTGGAACAAATCCCGGTTTGGCGTCGTCGACAGATAAGCACCCTTCTCCAACTGCTAAATAAGCCCTTTTGACGGAATGGCTCACAATACGAGGATTAAATAAGGCATAACTGTGTACATGTCCGTCTTCATCTTCACAGTGAACGGCAATCATACGTTTACTGATATTGATTTGCGGAGCTGCCAAACCAACGCCAGGTCTGAGCTTATATGTTTCAGCAATGTCTTCGTCTTGGCTGTTTTTGACGAATTCGATCATGTCAGCCAATTGCTTCTTTTCTTCTTCTGTCGGCGGGAGTTGTACCGCTTCAGCTGTTTGTCTTAAGACGGGATGCCCGTCTCGTACGATATCATCCATAGTAATCACAAATCTTCACTCCTAAATCCTTTGTATGTAAAGTATATAAAATGAAGTACAACATATGCAATGAAATAAAGAAGACCGGTCGTAAGAGACCGGTCAGAGGCTTATACAGCCATTAGCAGCAACCGCCGCCGCCTAAAAATGCTGCGCCTACAATGATCAATAGGATGAAAAGGACGACGATTAAAGCGAATGTACGTCCGCCACCGTATCCGTAACCACCACCATAACTTGGATAGCAACAGCCGCCACCGTATCCGTAACCACCACCATATCCACCATACATACTTCCATGACTATAATTAGACATTCTTTTGACCTCCTTTGGAAATACACTCGGCCTCTCAGAAGTAAAGGCGAAGCGTGTAATATAAACTATGTATGAATACACTATTTGTATAGTCATGAGCCTATTGCATGAAAAAAATCTTCTTCAGCATCATCCGCCTACTCTCTTTCCTTGTCACAAAAGACGATAGAAATTATAGTGGTATGTGAGATGTAAAGGGGGACTATGGAGTGAAACAGGTGAAAAAAAGCAGAAGGGCATGTGCTGCTTTGGCGGGGATATGTATCCTTGTTCTTACCGGCTGCGGAGGGCAGAGTCCGCTCAATGACATGCAAGATGCCATGACAAAAATGAGTGAAAAAGAAGCTACATTTGAAAAAGAACAAGATACACTGCAAAAGTACGAAAAAAAAGAGCAGCAGTTGTATACAAAGATGATGCAAACAACAAAGGATCACACAAAAACGGTTTCCAGACTATCTGATCAAGCGTTAGCATCAGCACATAAGCGCAAAGAACATTTGAAAACAGAAAAAGCCAGCATGGATCAATCGAAACTAGAATTACAAGCGTTAAAGAAATCTGCCGAACGTATTCAAGATCAGGCATTAAAAGAAAAAGCAGATCAAACGGTGGCATCCATTGAAAAAAGATACGCAACTTATGATCAGTTATACATTGAATATGAAAAGGCTCTGAAACATGACAAGCAGTTGTACCAATCTTTAAAAAAGAAAGACTTAGGGTACAGGGAGCTAAAATCAAAGCTGAAGTCAGTGAACCGTACTTATAGTAAAGTGAGAAAAGAAAGCAAAAAGTTCAATCGCTATACAGAGCAATTAAATGAGCATAAAGCAGCTTTATTCAAAGCGACAGACAATGAATCGAAAAAGGGCTGAAAACAGCTCTTTTTTTATTTTTCGACAAAAACAAACATTTGCTATTGTAGTACAGTTTTGTAATCTATACTAGTACAGTTTAGATTCTTTGATAAACAGATTGATACAGCTCCCTATAAAAAGTAAAGCGAATTCATTTATTTAAATAAAGCCGTCAAATCAATTGACGGACTATTTTTCTTGTTGTAAACTAAAACTTGTTAACAGAAGTTGTATTAGTTTTTTGTGAACTATCGTTAATACAGTTAGAAGACTCAAAAGACAGCGGGCATCGAATGTTTCGACAACGTTGATAGTGGCTATGATATACAGGAGTCATATGAGTATTTTGGGTTATCCTATATCTGTATGTATAAATGGATTCACGACAAATTGACTGTTAAAAGAAAGGAAGAGGTGACTTTAGAATGGCTGCAAAAACAAAAAAAGCAATTGTTGATAGCAAAAAGCAATTTGATGCCATCAAAAAGCAGTTTGAAACGTTTCAAATTTTAAACGAAAAAGGCGAAGTCGTAAACGAAGCGGCAATGCCAGATCTTTCAGATGACCAATTAAAAGAATTAATGCGCCGTATGGTGTTTACACGTGTATTAGATCAGCGTTCAATTTCATTGAACCGTCAAGGACGCCTTGGCTTCTATGCACCTACAGCTGGACAAGAAGCTTCTCAGCTTGCGACTCACTTTGCACTTGAGAAAGAAGATTTCATTCTTCCAGGATATCGTGATGTACCACAATTAATCTGGCACGGCCTTCCACTAACAAAAGCTTTCTTGTTCTCTCGTGGACATTTTGTTGGGAACCAAATGCCTGAAGATGTGAATGCAATTTCTCCACAAATCATTATCGGTGCACAAATCATTCAAGCTGCTGGTGTAGCTCTTGGTTTGAAAAAGCGCGGTAAAAAAGCTGTTGCAATCACTTATACTGGTGATGGCGGAGCTTCCCAAGGTGATTTCTACGAAGGAATCAACTTTGCAGGGGCTTACAAAGCACCAGCGATTTTTGTTGTCCAAAACAACAGATTTGCAATCTCAACGCCTGTTGAAAAGCAATCTGCTGCGCAAACAATTGCACAAAAAGCAGCTGCAGCTGGAATCGTCGGCGTACAAGTTGACGGTATGGATGCATTAGCTGTATATGCAGCAACTGCTGAAGCTCGTGAGCGTGCTGTAAATGGCGAAGGTCCAACACTAATCGAAACTCTTACATTCCGTTACGGCCCACATACAATGGCTGGTGACGATCCAACAAGATATCGTACAAAAGAAGATGAAAACGAGTGGGAGCAAAAAGATCCATTAGTTCGCTACCGCAGATTCTTGGAAAACAAAGGCCTATGGTCTGAAGAAGAAGAGAATAAAGTCATCGAAGATGCAAAAGAACAAATCAAACAAGCAATCAAAGAAGCTGACGAACAACCTAAGCAAAAAGTCACTGACTTGATTGAAAACATGTACGAAGTTCAACCATTTAACCTAGTTGAACAGCTTGAAATTTACAAACAGAAGGAGTCGAAGTAAGCCATGGCGCAAATGACAATGATTCAAGCGATCACTGATGCGTTACGCACAGAACTGAAAAATGACGAAAACGTTCTCGTTTTCGGAGAAGACGTTGGTTTAAACGGCGGCGTATTCCGTGCGACTGAAGGATTGCAAAAAGAGTTTGGTGAGGATCGTGTATTCGATACTCCACTTGCTGAATCTGGTATTGGCGGTCTTGCAATTGGCCTTGGACTACAAGAATTCCGCCCAGTAATGGAAATTCAATTCTTCGGATTCGTTTACGAAGTATTAGATTCTGTTTCTGGACAAATGGCTCGTATGCGTTACCGTTCTGGCGGACGCTGGCATTCTCCAGTGACAATCCGTTCACCATTCGGTGGAGGAGTTCATACACCTGAGCTTCACGCTGATAGCTTAGAAGGTCTTGTAGCACAGCAACCGGGTATCAAGGTTGTCATTCCTTCAACACCTTACGATGCAAAAGGATTGCTAATCTCTGCAATTCGCGACAACGATCCAGTTGTCTTCCTTGAGCATATGAAACTTTACCGCTCTTTCCGTCAGGAAGTTCCTGAAGAAGAGTACACAATTGAACTTGGTAAAGCTGATGTGAAACGTGAAGGTACGGACCTTTCAATCATCACTTATGGTGCAATGGTTCACGAATCACTTAAAGCAGCTGAAGAACTTGAAAAAGAAGGCATTTCTGCTGAAGTTATCGACCTTCGTACAGTAAGCCCGATTGATATTGAAACAATCATCGCTTCTGTTGAAAAAACAGGACGTGCGATCGTTGTTCAAGAAGCACAAAAACAAGCTGGTATTGCTGCAAACGTAGTAGCTGAAATCAATGACAGAGCAATCCTTAGCCTGGAAGCACCAGTACTTCGTGTAACTGCACCTGATACTGTCTTTGCTTTCTCTCAAGCTGAAAGTGTATGGCTTCCAAACCATAAAGACGTGCTTGAAACAGCTAAGAAAGTTCTTGAATTTTAATTAAATGACAGAAGGGGAAAAGAATTTATTTCTCTTCCCCTTTATCAATTACAACATGATCGTGTAATCAATACACAACAAGGATTCAACAAAATCTAGGAGGCGAAAACAGTGGCATTTGAATTTAAACTTCCGGACATCGGAGAAGGTATCCACGAAGGTGAGATCGTTAAGTGGTTTGTAAAACCAAACGATGAAATAAATGAAGATGATGTTTTAGCAGAGGTACAAAACGATAAAGCAGTTGTAGAAATTCCTTCACCTGTTAAAGGAAAAGTATTAGAATTAAAAGTTGAAGAGGGAACAGTTGCAACTGTAGGACAAACAATTATTACGTTTGACGCACCTGGTTATGAAAATCTTCAATTTAAAGGCAGCGAAGAAGAAGGCGAAGCAAAAACGGAAGCTCAAGTACAAGCTACTGCTGAATCTGGTCAAGAGCCAGAGAAGAAAGAAGTTGCACAAGATGCAGCAGCAGCAACTGGTGCAGGCGCACAAGAGCAAGTAGATGCTGATCCAAACAAACGCGTAATCGCGATGCCATCTGTACGTAAATATGCACGTGAAAAAGGCGTTGAAATTTACAAAGTTGCAGGTACTGGTAAAAATGGCCGTGTCTTAAAAGAAGATATCGACAGCTTCGTTAATGGTGGTTCTGTCGCTCAAGAGGCAGCACCTCAAGCAGCTGAAAGTGCGAAAGAAGCAGCGCCAAAAGCGGCAGCAGCGCAAGTTCTAGAAGGAGACTTCCCAGAAACACGCGAGAAAATGAGCGGAATGCGCAAAGCAATCGCGAAAGCAATGGTGAACTCTAAGCATACAGCTCCTCACGTAACATTAATGGATGAAGTTGATGTAACAAACCTTGTTGCACATCGTAAACAATTCAAACAAGTTGCAGCTGATCAAGGAATCAAGTTAACTTACTTGCCTTACGTTGTAAAAGCTCTAACTTCTGCTTTGAAAAAGTACCCAGTACTGAACACTTCTATTGATGATAAAACAGACGAAGTGGTTCAAAAGCATTACTACAACATCGGAATTGCAGCTGACACTGAAAAAGGCTTACTTGTTCCAGTTGTGAAAAATGCAGATCGCAAAGCGATTTTTGAAGTATCTAACGAAATCAATGAGCTTGCAACTAAAGCACGTGATGGTAAATTGGCTCCAGCTGAAATGAAAGGTGCATCTTGCACTATCACGAATATCGGTTCTGCTGGCGGACAATGGTTTACACCAGTCATTAATCATCCAGAAGTAGCGATCCTAGGTATTGGCCGAATCGCTGAAAAAGCGATTGTACGTGATGGCGAAATCGTTGCAGCTCCAGTCTTAGCTCTTTCCCTAAGCTTTGACCACCGTATGATTGATGGAGCTACTGCGCAAAATGCCCTTAACCACATCAAGCGTTTACTGAATGATCCACAATTAATTTTAATGGAGGCGTAATGTCATGGTAGTAGGAGATTTCCCAATCGAAACAGATACTCTTGTCATCGGTGCAGGTCCTGGTGGATATGTAGCTGCGATTCGTGCTGCACAACTTGGGCAAAAAGTAACAATCGTTGAAAAAGGGACGCTTGGCGGCGTATGTCTAAATGTCGGCTGTATCCCTTCAAAAGCATTAATTAATGCTGGTCATCGTTTTGAAAATGCAAAGCATTCTGAAGACATGGGAATCAAAGCTGAAAACGTAACAGTTGACTTTACAAAAGTTCAAGAGTGGAAAGCTTCTGTTGTCAACAAATTAACAGGTGGAGTTCAAGGTCTTCTTAAAGGAAATAAAGTAGACATCGTAAAAGGTGAAGCTTATTTCGTAGACAGCAACTCTGTACGTGTAATGGATGAAAATTCAGCACAAACTTACACTTTCAAAAATGCAATCCTTGCAACTGGATCTCGTCCAATTGAATTGCCTGCATTTAAATACACTGATCGCGTCATCAACTCAACTGGTGCTTTAGCTCTTAAAGAAGTACCTAAAAAGTTAGTTGTCATCGGTGGAGGATACATCGGTACTGAGCTTGGAACAGCTTATGCGAACTTTGGAACAGAAGTTGTTATCCTTGAAGGCGGAGCTGAAATCCTTCCAGGTTTTGAAAAGCAAATGAGCTCTTTAGTAAAACGTAACCTGAAGAAAAAAGGCGTTGAAATTCATACAGGCGCTCTTGCAAAAGGCGTGAATGAAACAGCTGATGGTGTAACTGTTACATTCGAAGTAAAAGGCGAAGAAAAAACAGTTGACGCTGACTATGTTCTTGTAACAGTAGGTCGTCGTCCAAACACAGATGAGCTTGGTCTTGAGCAAGCAGGTGTTGAACTAACTGACCGCGGAGTTGTCAAAACTGACAAACAATGCCGTACAAACGTATCTAACATCTTTGCAATCGGTGATATCGTTGAAGGCCCACCACTTGCACACAAAGCTTCATATGAAGGTAAAATTGCAGCTGAAGCAATCGCTGGAGAGCCAGCTGAAATTGATTACCTTGGTATTCCGGCTGTTGTATTCTCTGAGCCAGAACTTGCAACTGTTGGATATACTGAAGCGGAAGCAAAAGAAGAAGGAATCGACATCGTTGCAGCGAAGTTCCCATTCGCAGCAAACGGACGTGCACTTTCTCTTGACGCAACTGATGGCTTCATGAAAATGATCACTCGTAAAGAAGATGGTCTAGTTATTGGTGCACAAATTGCAGGTGTTGGCGCTTCTGATATGATTTCAGAGCTTAGCCTTGCAATTGAAGCTGGAGTGACTGCTGAAGATATCGCTATGACGATTCACGCTCACCCAACTCTAGGCGAAATCACGATGGAAACGGCTGAAGTAGCAATTGGAAGCCCAATCCATATCGTAAAATAATAAACACGTAAACCCCCTCATCACTTGAGGGGGTTTTTGATTTATCAGTAGTTCAATAGATGTTTAAAATCAAATAGAGTGCATGAGAAAAACCCCTCATGAAGAGAAGGGCGTTTTCATATGGATATATAAGTGCAAGGTAGTCATCATTAATTCGTGTTCACACGGTCTAATGCATGACATAAGGGCGATAAGATATCCTCCTTACTATGGACATCTCCTTCGACCTTCACAATCACCTTTTCATCATTAACAAGCAAAATAGCCGGTAACTCGTCTACTTCACTTTTCCAGCCTTTTCGATCCTCTTTCACAATCATCTTTGACATTTCTTTTGGATACTCATTTTTTAAATCGAGTACAGCATCATAATAAGGACTTTCTTTATCGAGATTTTCTGCATCCGTAAAAAAGAGAATTCTTGGTTTTTGAATATGACTGACTGCATCCGGTTGATTCGGTATGATATACGCCAATGAGCATGAACTAAGTACAAAGAGCATGGGGAAAATTAGGAGAAGTGTCCTCAAAAAATTCAATCTATTCACCTCAAAATCCTTTGGGGTTGTACCAACATTTTTAGGAGTTGATTCCCTATTAGTTCCTTTAGTGTATCACGTCTTTTTTGCCAATTTTCGATTGTTACTCAATTGTTACAGAATTGATATGAAGCAAAATACAATTGAAACGTTCCTTCAATCTGAGCGGGAAAAAGCATATATTTAAGAAAATGAGTAAATGTGTCATACAATTAACCGTTGACAACTTCAATGTGACATCATATTATAAGAATGAGAAATATATCAAACGCTTTCAAATTATGAATGAAGAAAAGGGGAATGTACGTGGGTACAATTGTTTGTCAGGATTGCAATGAAACCATTGATCAATTTGAGAATGAAAAAGTGACAACGCTTTACGGAACTTGTGGTCACTGTCATTGCTGTGATGAAACCTCTGATTAAAATAAAAAAGCATGCAGCTCCGGTCGGGGCTGCATGTTTGTTTTATAAAATAGGTTTTTGTTCTTTGATGACCCGAATCATCGTTAGTGTCGAATCTTCAGGCCCTTGAACTGGGAGACCAATTTCAATATTTTTAAAGATATATGACACATTCTCTTCTGTAATGATTTCACCTGGAATGAAAATCGGAATGCCTGGCGGATAAACCATGACAAACTCTGCGATGATACGACCAGCAGCTTCTTTGAATGGAATGATTTCCGTTGTGGCGTAAAAAGCATCACGGGGTGTCATGGCGAGCGATGGGATCTCAGGAAGTAACACTTCCGTGACAGTTTGTATTTCGCCATCACGTGCAGATGTCGCTGCGATCTCCTTCATTGCAGATACAAGCGTATCAATCGTCTCCTCAGAATCACCCGGCGTCACGATACATAAAATGTTGTATAGATCCGAGAGTTCAACTTCAATTCGGAAGCTTTCTCTTAGCCACTTCTCTACATCGTGACCATTCAGACCAAGGTCTTTAATCGAGATAATTAATTTCGTTGGATCATAATCAAAAGTTGATGCTGATCCGACTATTTCTTCACCAATACAAGTGATGCCATCAATTTCATTCAATCGCCTTCTCGCTGATTCGGCTAAACGAATGGATTCATCTGCCAATGCTTTTCCTTCAGTCGCCAATCGTTTTCTCGCGACATCAAGTGATGCTAAGAGCAAATAAGAGGTGGACGTTGTGGTGAGCATACTCAAAATGGACTGAACTCGATCCTTAGAAACAAGCCCTTCCTTCATATTTAAAATAGAACTTTGTGTAAGCGATCCACCGAGTTTATGGACACTTGTTGCAGCCATGTCGGCCCCTGCTTGCATCGCAGAAAGTGGAAGTTCATCATGAAAATGAATATGCACGCCGTGTGCTTCATCGACAAGGACGGGGACATGAAATGAATGGGCAATATCCACAATTGTTTTTAAATCAGCTGAAATGCCAAAATACGTGGGGTTAATCACAAGCAGCCCTTTTGCATCAGGGTGTTTAGTGAGTGCTTTTTTAGCTGAGTCTGGTGTAATGCCGTGAGATATGCCTAGCTCTTTGTCGATTTCTGGATGTATAAAAATTGGAACGGCACCAGAAAATACAATAGCTGACATAATGGATTTATGAACGTTACGCGGGACAATGATTTTATCTCCAGGTCCACAGACAGACATGACCATCGTCATAATGGCACCGCTAGTTCCTTGAATGGAGAAAAACGTATGATCTGCACCGAATGCCTCCGCCGCTAATTCTTGTGCTTCTTTAATCATTCCTTTCGGTGAATGTAAATCATCGAGAGGTTCTATATTAATCAAGTCAATGCTTAATGCATTGTCTCCAATAAATGCTCTAAATTCAGGGTCCATTCCAGCTCCCTTTTTATGGCCCGGAATGTGAAATTGGACTGGATTGGTTGAAGCGTGCTTTTTTAGTCCGGTATATAAGGGTGTATCGTGTTGTGACAATTGCTTTCCCACCTTCATCGAAATACCTGCTTTTATTGTGCCAAAAAACTGCAGATTCATTGCATAAAACAAAAGAATTATATTATGAACTGATCGGAATGTAAAGCATAAATTTGGGTCGGTTTCTCGTAGGCGGAATGCTATAATAGAAGTTCAAAATGAAATGAGAAATGTAAAAGTGAGGGACAAGTAAATGGAATATCAATATCCAATGGATGTCGAATGGACAACAGAGGAAAAGATCGCCGTCATTTCGTTTTTTCAAGCAGTTGAAAAGGCAAATGAAAAAGGTATAGCGAAACAGGAATTATTAGTAGCTTATAAACGATTCAAAGACGTTGTGCCATCTAAAGCAGAGGAAAAGACGCACTGTGCGGCGTTTGAAAAGGGCAGTGGATATTCCCCTTATCGCACAATAAAACAGGCTAGAGAAGCAGAAGAAACAGCCATCATCCGTATGTAAAAAAACGAGCCAATTAAGGCTCGTTTTTTAGATGGATTCTTTTTGAGTGAAGCGGTAAAGATATGTCAACGTATGAAAGGCTTCTTCAATTTTCGATAAAAAGTCTTCATTATTCATTTGAACTACTTCTTCCCTAGGTAACTGAATGCCGCAAAGAAGTTCAGCTTTCTTCACCGTTTGAACACGTTCAAATAGTGTTTTCAGTTGTTCAGCATCAAGCTCACTATGACGCAGTACATCTGGTTTCATATGATCTTTAGACCAAACAAAATGTTGAGGAATTTTCTGTTCAATGGTGGATAGCTCTTTTTCAAATAATCGGCCATATTCACCCTTCACTGGAGATTCATATATGAGTGCAAACCAGACAAATACATGGGTTTTCCATAGACCAATTTGAAAATGGGGGAGCTTTTTATAACCCCGCTTACTGTTTGCAAAAGCAACCCATGTATCGTTTGGCGGGTTGACGGATCTTCTCGCATGTTTGGCTACATGAACAAACATCTCATCCCCTGTAATAGAAGAAAGGAGCGGGGCGAAATGGTCGCCAAGTGCCTCAAGTTTTGGCCGGACTCTTTCTTTTAATACGGTCATACGTTCATCTAAACCATCCACTGTGAATGTTTCAAAATCTTGATCTCTAAAACGCATCTCACTCATGTTATGCCTCCTGTATCTTATCGCTGATCATATTTTATCATAGCTTCGGTCAAGCTCAAAAAAAGATGCCCCATGATAAGAAAGATTGTTGCAATCGTCATAGCGTTTTAAAAACTCTATTTTGTGGTACATAACAAGTAGGTAAAGGCACAATTTTCAGAATGTCGTTGCGGTTATGAGATCGCTTCATACGATATAAGCAAGAACCATTTTTCTTATCAATTGACTCTTTTTCAAGTGGAATCTGACACGGAATGAATCATTCTCTGGAGGGGGCGTTGACCAATGAAGCAAATCGTGAAGCATGGGTATAGACAAGAGAAGATAAATCGCATCGCTGTGTGGAGATTAGAGGTGGATTATGAGCTCTCTACGCTTCATGAAGCCATCGAGCAAATGGATGATATCCAAATTGAACGCAGCAAACGAAAGCTTGAGCGCCTAAGAAAAGAATGGGAGCAGCTTCAAGGGTAAAACAAGGTGAAGTAAAAACGAACCAATTCATCGGTTCGTTTTTGTATGAAGCTGCTTTTTTCTTGCTTTTACGTCCATAATATCAGTATGCTAATATAAATAGGTAATACATAGAAAAGAGGTTTTACAGTCTGATGACAAACTGGGTGGAAATTGACCGTCTTGCGAAGCTTTGGGTAAAAGAAGCGGGAAGCCGCATAAAAGCATCCATGCAGGAAGGTCTATCAATTGAAACAAAATCAAATCCAAATGACCTTGTCACAAACATCGATAAAGAAACAGAACGTTTCTTCATTGAAAAGATTCAGTCGGTCTTTTCAGAACATCACATTTTAGGAGAAGAAGGTCAAGGGGAAGAAGTGACCTCGCTCGATGGGATTGTGTGGATCATTGACCCGATTGACGGCACAATGAATTTTGTCCATCAAAAGCGCAACTTCGCCATTTCAATTGGGATATTTGAAAATGGAATTGGAAAAATTGGTCTTATTTACGATGTAATTCATGACGAGCTATACCACGCAATTAAAGGAGAAGGGGCATATATGAATGAAATCTTGCTTCCTCCCCTTGAAGAAGTACCGATCGAAAAAGCGATTGTCGGTATTAACCCGACATGGGCCATCGAAAGCCCGCATTTCGATGCCAAACCGTTCGCTCAACTTGTGCGTGATGTTCGGGGGACTCGAACCATTGGTTCAGCTGCACTTGAGCTCGCTTATATTGCGAGTGGCAGAAGTGACGCATACGTGACTTTAAGGCTTGCACCATGGGATTATGCAGCAGGCTGTGTATTACTTGATGAGGTAGGGGCTGTTTACTCGACGATTCACGGGGAGCCACTCACCTTCTTAGAAAAAAATAGTATAGTGGCAGGGAATCAGTCCATTTGCAAGAGAATTTTGAACGATTACATAAAAGGCAGCGACAATAAGAGGTAAAAACGATCACTTCATGAAAATGAAGTGATTTTTTGTTTTTTATGAAACTTTTTGGTAAGGCGAGTGTCTAAACGAACGAGGCCTTAATTTGATGTAAAGGATTGTGTATAGATGTTAGATTTATTTAGTGATTTATCCCTCCATTTTGAAAGGTTTTTTATTTTAAATGAATACAGTATAAAGATCATTCAATGGTGTGTTCTTGGACTTTTTATCGTCTTCGTCACACTCCCTTTATGGAAAAAGGAGAAAAGTCGTTATTTATTTTATGTAGGGGGCGTATTGAGGATTGTATTATTAGGCGGAATCACACTTGAAATGGTTCACCAAACCATGGCTAGACAGTACACTGTTGAAACATTTCAAGTACTGACGGATATTATGCAATTTCTCATTTATGGATATGTGCTGCTTGTTTCCCTATACTATGTGATTTCTCTATCTTATTTAAAAAATAAAGGCATGTTTTTTGCGTTTGACTTATCTGTCTTACTTCTGCCTTTGTGTCAAACGGTTTTTATCGTTTTCGCTGAAACCAAAACGTTCTATCATAGCGGTGATATCGGATTAGTATGGAGAAATCTGACCATTACTACTCTCATGTGCGGCTTTACTGCATTACTTCTGTTTCTGTTCTTCCGCTTGTTTTGGTATCGGAAATGGCAGGAGTTAATTTTATTCTATAGTTTGATTTCAGCTGTATTGCTCTATATTTTTTATCCTATTTGGAAATCTGACCTTCAATCTTCATTGAAATCGATTGTGATCATTGCGACAGCAGCAGGAAGCTTTATGACGATTGATTTGTTATGTACATTATTGAAGAACAAGCTGAGATGGAGACAGTTGGGCACGGGATGTATAGCAGTCTTTTTTCTGCTATTACTTAATCCAATCATGAATGTTCCGCATACATTGTTTCAATTTACTAAATCGGAACTAACAGATACTTTCTCTGATACTTATCCTCCTCTAACTGCCAAAAGTGCAAAAGAGTTGGCGACTAAATTTGTACCCGCTGATCAGCATGTACATTTGTTAGCAGATGATCAGCCACTGATTTATTCCTATGAGTTTGCGAATGAACAACATGAAGTCATGATTTCTGCATTTATAGGTGAGTTAAATCGTTATGTTTATCGAGGTCATGTAAAGGGGAGCGAACTCACCGATAAGGAATATAAGAAAAGAACCATTGAATTTTTTGAGAAAAGTGGACGATCTGTTGATCTAGATCGTATTCGTTTAGCGATTGAAAAAGAAGACGGGGATACGAGTGTCGTGCTTTTGCCGAAAATGTCACATGACGACGAACCTCGAACGTTAGCGTACGCTACTTGGAAAAAGGGGACTCTTCTAGAGGCAAAATATGAGAATGCCATCTTTCAGTTGAAGGATTTAGACCAAATTAAGTTAACAGAAAAAGAGATTGCAACCACCATACAGAACGCGTATGAAGAACTTGACCTTCAAACACCTGCCTATCAGATCACAAGCATTGATGATTTTGAATTTGACTGGCATCATGAAGTGAGTGTGACAACTGAAGACCAATCTGTATTTCAGTTTAATGGATCAACAAAAAAATTACTGAATGTACAGTTATCTAAAGCTATACTTCATGATAAAAAGGAGAAAATCAGTGATCGTATTTTACTGAAGATCATGGAAGATAAACGAGCGGAAGTGTTGGGGGAATCAGGTTCAGACAACGACAAACAGATTGACCGATCATCTTACTTATTGAATATAACGAGAGAGATGGATGGAATCAATTTGAGCTGGCAATCAGACGACACAATTCCATACACAGTCCCAAATCGAGACCGTGATGTGATCTACCAACAGGTACTGAAAAAGTATAAACCATATACAATCTATAAAAAACAAATAAAACCAGTAAGAATGATCAATAAAGAAGGAGGAATTAGGGTTTCGTGGCTTGTCATCATTCAAACATTCGGATCAAATGAGCGTGAAATCTATGAAGTAGATGGACGAACAAAAGAGGTGCACCGTTTTGACAGATAAAGAAAAGTAGGCCATTTTTCAAGACTTATATGAGTTATATCAAGAAGGGGAATTAGGTGCAGAGGCGAGCGGTTGGATGAAAAAGCATGAGAAGCAGTTTGAGCATTCCTTCGTAAGAAAAGAGCGATCCTTAGAGACAACAAATGATCAAACTGATTACAAACAAATGAAACGTATGAAAGTGTTCATTTTCTCTTTATATGTTTCTTTTATATTATTATCAATTTGGATGACTGTGTGGTTTTATTTTTAATGTCGAGACCAGCCGATCAAATTGAAAAGATATATGTAGAGCACTATCAGGAAATCACAAAATATTTATATCGCCGGACAGGAAATATGGAAACGGCTAAGGACCTGTCACAGGATGTATTTATAAAGGCTTTGCACGGATTATCTTCTTTTAAAGGACATTCTAGTGTGAAAACATGGCTTTATACCATTGCATATCATACATTTGTCAATGATTATCGCCGTAAAGTAAAACGACCTGTTGCAGATGTTGAAGATTTTGATCAGTTAGAGCAGCAAGCGTTCCTTACACCTGAGCATTATATGGAAAAACAGGCGGAACTTCAAAGGCTGTGGGACAATATCAATCGACTGAAAGATTCCTATAGAGATGTGCTTATTTTAAGAGACATCCAGGAATTGTCTTATGAAGAAGTAGCGGAAGTGTTAAATTGGACATTATCCAAAGTGAAAACAACCCTTCATCGGTCCAGATTAGAGCTGAAACGAATGTTACATTGTGAGGAGTTCAATCAATGAGCTGTTATTTGATCAAAGAATTGTTACCACTTTATATAGAAGGGGACTGCAACGCAGACACAAATCAATACATGGCAGGTCACCTACATACCTGTGAAAATTGCAATCAACTGTATGAAGAAATGAAAGAGCCGCTTCCTTTTATAAAGCCCCCCGAAGATCTGATGCCATCTATGGATGAACATGAAGAAAAGCGAAAGTTTGAAAAGCGTTATTATGGAAAACTATTAGCTAGGGCATGTTTTATGTTTGGTATCGTGTATGTCATCATGATCATTCTTTATTGGGTCAAATAAAAAGCCCCCATCTGGACAAACCAGATGGGGGTTTAGCAATTAGTTTAATTTTTCTTTAGCAATTTGAACTGCATCGTAGAAAGTTTTTAATTGCTCTTGAGGAATTTTCTTTAGTAATTGGTTGACAACAAGTAATTCAGTTGTGCTAAAGCCAAGACCTTTAGCAATTTTTGAATCAATTACAACGTTTCCTTTTTTGTCTAGAACAAGTGCATCGCCAGCAAGATCAACAATTCTGATCACTGATTTGAAAAGTTTTTCAAATTTAGCCGCTTCTTCTTGAGTAAGACCAAGTTCAACAGCTTTCTTAGCATCAAATACTAATTTTCCTTTTTCGTTTTTAGTGATGCTTTCACTGAAAACGATAGTAAGAACAGCTGCGCGATCTAAGAATTTTTCAGCAGTAGCAGCCTCTTCTTCAGTAAGACCAAGCTCAACAGCTTTCTTAACATCGAATGTGTAGCTGTTGTCTTCCTCAACAAATGAATTGATGAGAATGCTGATAACACGCTCGTTCTTCTCCAATAAATCTTTAATGATCTGTTGCTGCTCAAAAGGAATCCCTTTGAAAGTTGCAGCGCTTGCTTGCCCAGGAGCTACTGTTGTGAAAGTAAGAATGATTGCTAAAGCGAAAAATACAACAGAGCTGAGCGATTTGCTCAAAAACTTCTTCATGCTTCTTTTCTCTCCCTTTTCTGTTAAATTTTGTTGCAAGAACAGCATACCATGAGAAAGTTAGTGGAAGAATAGGAAGAATGTACCTTTGTGTTTGATTTTGGAGAACTATAAAAGTTCTTGTCGAAAAATGTAGAGAGACAGATGACTTATATTAGCTAAGACTAATTTTCATTAATTACATATAAATACAGCAATTCATGGGTGTAAGGTCTTGGTTTAGTACAAAATAAAAAGCCTTCTACATGTAAAATGTAAAAGGCTCATGAGACACTTTATGATTGCACGTTTATTTTTCTTTTTAATGTAAATCCTGTACCCATGAAAGTCATGGCGAATACGATGCTGATGCATGTTCCCAGTATGCTTTTTTCAGCTACAAACACCCCAATAAACGCAATACTGACAACTGCAAGTAATGCACATAATAATAGAAGCCATTTGATCTGTTTCATTTATCTCATCCCTTTTTTTAAGTTAATATAAGTTTACAGAAAAACGATCGGCATTTAAAGGGGATTATGATATAATATGAAAGTTATCTAATTATTTTAGGAGATGAAAATGTGAAACTTCGAAAAGACCTTCGCAACATTGCAATCATTGCACACGTTGACCATGGTAAAACGACGCTTGTAGACCAATTGCTCCATCAGGCTGGTACGTTCCGTTCGAATGAAAATATCGCTGAGAGAGCTATGGATTCAAATGATATAGAGCGAGAACGCGGTATTACAATCTTAGCTAAAAATACTGCGATCAATTATAAAGATACGCGCATTAATATTTTAGATACACCAGGACACGCCGATTTCGGTGGTGAAGTTGAACGTATTATGAAAATGGTAGATGGCGTTCTTCTCGTTGTGGATGCGTATGAAGGCTGTATGCCTCAAACGCGATTCGTGTTGAAAAAAGCACTTGAGCAAAACATCACACCAATCGTAGTCGTGAATAAAATCGATAGAGACTTTGCTCGTCCAGCTGAAGTAGTTGATGAAGTCATTGACTTGTTCATTGAATTAGATGCATCAGAAGAACAGCTTGAATTCCCGGTTGTGTACGCATCAGGAATCAATGGTACAGCAAGTAATGATCCGAGCACGCAAGATGAAAATATGGAATCTTTATTTGAAGCGATCTTGAACCATATTCCAAGTCCAATTGACAACCGTGAAGAGCCGCTTCAATTCCAAGTGGCTTTACTTGATTACAATGATTATGTTGGAAGAATTGGAATCGGGCGTGTATTCAGAGGAACTATGCAAGTAGGACAGCAAGTCGCCTTGATGAAAGTCGATGGCAGTGTGAAACAATTCCGTGTGTCCAAGATTTTTGGCTTCCAAGGTCTTAAACGAGTTGAAATCGAAGAAGCAAAAGCTGGCGATCTTGTTGCAGTATCTGGTATGGAAGACATCAACGTAGGTGAAACCGTTTGTCCAGTAGAACAACAAGAGGCACTGCCTATCCTTCGTATTGACGAGCCAACACTTCAAATGACATTTGTTGTCAATAACAGTCCGTTTGCAGGTCGTGAAGGAAAGTATGTGACATCGCGTAAAATTGAAGAACGCTTAGAGCAACAGCTTCAAACAGACGTAAGTCTTCGTGTTGATCCAACGGATTCACCTGATGCTTGGGTTGTGTCTGGACGCGGAGAGCTTCATTTATCGATTCTTATTGAGAATATGAGACGTGAAGGCTTTGAATTACAAGTATCGAAGCCAGAAGTTATTGTAAAAGAAGTGGATGGTGTTCGATGTGAACCTGTAGAGCGTGTTCAAATTGATGTACCAGAAGAGCATACTGGCTCTATCATGGAATCAATGGGTGCGAGAAAAGGTGAAATGATCGACATGATCAACAATGGAAATGGCCAAGTTCGCCTGATCTTTACTGTTCCATCACGTGGTTTAATCGGATATACAACTGAATTTCTTTCATTAACTCGTGGTTTTGGTATTCTAAACCATACGTTTGATAGTTATCAGCCGATGCAGTCTGGTCAAGTTGGCGGACGCCGTCAAGGTGTACTTGTTTCTATGGAAACAGGGAAAGCAACTTCTTACGGAATCCAAGGTGTCGAAGAACGTGGTGTGATCTTTGTTGAGCCAGGTATTGAAGTGTATCAAGGAATGATTGTTGGTGAGCATAATCGTGAGAATGATCTTGTTGTCAACGTGAGCCGTATGAAGCAACAAACAAACGTACGTTCCGCAACGAAAGATCAAACTGTTAGTATGAAAAAACCACGTATCATGTCACTTGAGGAATCTCTTGAGTATCTGAATGAAGACGAATATTGTGAAGTAACACCTGAATCGATTCGACTTAGAAAGAAAATTTTAGATAAAAACGAACGTGAGAAAGCAGCGAAGAAGAAAAAAGCAGGATTATCATAATTCGATGAAGAATTAAAAAGATAGAACCCTGGAAGACAAGGGGAGGGAATCTTTTTGAATGATCAGGAAGTCAGTGAAAATCTATCTTTTTTCGCGATGCTGTTTCGTGTCGATGAAAACCCGCAAACAGGGATGTGGCTCCTATATGGCACCATCCTTGTTTTAGCCATTATTGTTTTTAAGCTTGGCTTCGCTAAGCGATTACCGATTTTAAAAGCGGTCATTATTTATTTGTTTTTGATTTTTGGCTGTACGTTTCTTACTTTTCTAGGGATCTTCTTGCCAGTGGCTGAAGGTCTTGTTGTGGCAGCCGCGATTTTGATTATTTACAAAATACGTTTGCACCGCGCGAAAAAAGAAGGAACAGTCAATACATAAAAAAGACCTGATCATGTATCAGGTCTTTTTTATGTATTGAGTTCTTTTTTCTTCTTTTTCTCTTTTGTTGCAGGGTCTTGGTAAAAAGAAAACCTGCCAGTTTGGATGCGTGCCTCTGTCTTCTCTTTAATTCTATCTTGGCAATCATCACACATATATGTATGAATCGGTCGATTTCTTAACCGTTTAGCAACTAGTGTATCATCATCAATTGTTTCAAGCTTTTCACATAAAGAGCATTTCACTCTCACCATATTCACCTCACTTTATTGAATTATAGCATGTTTTCGTCGTCACTTAAAACCAATGAAGAAAAAGGCTTATATCGCGGGAGATATAAGCCGTTCTCATTATTTCTTCTGATTCATATGATGGTTTGATTGATCGTTTTGGTTTTGATCTAACTGTTTTTCGTCTTTTTCTTGAAGTTGACGATTTGGATCATTTGTCGGGTCCTTTTCGTTACGTTCGATCTCATTACGAGGCATCTCTGGCATCACACGGCCGACAATGGCAGCCAGTTCGTCCATAATTCCACTGACAGGACGACCTTCTTGAATCTCTTTGCCCATCTGTTTTAATCGGCTGACTGTATCTGGATCAGCGACCACAACAGCATTTGCACCTTTAGGGTCGTTTTTTAAAGCTTTTGCGACCGAATATTTAATGGTTTCTACTTTGCTTCTATCTAAGTCATCTTTTACATCGATGCCAACGACAGCATAGCGCCCTATAACAATGGCAGTAGCATCATTTACATCCGGTACATGTTCTGTAATGTTCACGAGATGCTGCGCGACATCTGATGATGCTTGGGCTTGATCGTTTGTTTTCTTGGTTGAGTCTGATACCCGCACCAAATGTCCACCCTGTTTGTCTTGAGCTTCAGGTTTTTCCTGCTGCTGGCAAGCGCCGAGTAAAAGAATGGTTTGAATCATGAACAGCGTTAAAAATAGACGCATGAATATTCCCTCCTTCACAAACTACATGATTTATTTTATTGTTGAATTAACCTTCTAACTTTATTCATGAAAACATATATTTTAACAATCGTTTTGGGAAAGACAAGGATGAATGAAACCCCAATCAGGAGGCGAAGGACCTGAGTAAAATTTATGTATTAGATACAAATGTATTATTACAGGATCCGAATTCAATCTTTTCATTTGAAGACAATGAGGTCGTGATTCCGGCCGTTGTATTAGAAGAGGTAGACTCAAAAAAAAGATATATGGACGAGGTAGGTCAAAATGCTCGGCACGTCTCACGCTTAATTGATGGCTTGCGGTCTAAAGGAAAACTGCATGAGGAGATTAAGCTAGAGTCGAAGGGCACGCTACGAATTGAGTTGAATCATCGCTCTTTCCATGAGCTTCAAGAAATTTTTGTCGAAAAAACAAATGATAATCGCATTTTGGCTGTAGCCAAAAATTTAAGCTTAGAGGAAGGCACAAAGGCTCATGGTAGGCCGGTTATTTTGGTAAGTAAGGATGTCTTGGTCCGGGTAAAGGCTGATGCCATTGGGCTGCAAGCAGAGGATTTCTTAAGTGATCGAGTGTTGCAAAATGAAGACATCGATAACGGCTTTCATGAATTCTATATTCCGACTGAGCAGTTAAATACATTCTATAAACAAAATCAATTACACGTGCAAGAAGTCATTAATGCGGCATTAAACCCCCACCAATTTGTCATTATGAAAGGAAATGAAGGCGGATCTGCTTTAGGGATGCTTGACCAGAGGGGAGAGCACATTAAACGGCTCATATATGATCAGGAACATATATGGGGAATTCGCCCGAAAAATGTGCAGCAGACGATGGCGTTAGAATTACTTCTTCGCCGTGATATTCCGCTTGTCACACTGATTGGAAAGGCAGGAACAGGTAAAACATTGCTGGCGCTTGCGGCAGGACTCATGCAAACAGAGGATATGGGCATGTATAAAAAGCTCATTGTGGCTCGCTCAATTGTTCCTGTTGGTAAGGACTTAGGCTATTTGCCAGGAGAAAAGGAAGAAAAGCTCAGACCGTGGATGCAGCCGATTTTTGACAACCTCGAATTTTTATTTAATACAAAAAAACCAGAAGAACTTGATGCTATTTTGGCTGGAATTGGTTCGATTCAAGTGGAGGCGCTCACCTATATACGAGGTAGAAGTATACCTGATCAATTTATCATCATTGATGAGGCGCAAAACTTAACCAAACACGAAGTGAAAACGTTGTTAACCCGAGTTGGAGAGGGGAGTAAGATTGTATTGATGGGAGATCCTGAACAGATCGATCATCCTTATTTAGACAGCTTAAATAATGGGCTCACTTATGTGATTGAGCGCTTTAAGGGGCAGCAAATATCTGGACATGTCAAGCTTGTCAAAGGAGAAAGGTCTGGACTTGCGCAGCTTGCAGCTGACTTATTATAGTCCAGACTCCTCATGTTATGTAATGATGATTTCTTTCACACCTTTAATAGGTTGACTCACATTGGACTGATCCTCGAAATAGACGTGGATGGGTCCTTTTTCTGTTAGAGGTTTTCCATTTTGGCTAAAATGAGCGATGCTATTCATCGCTGATGAAAGCGGAATCGCAATTGTTTCATCTTCAGTCACAAATTCACACGTATTTGCCTGTTCAAGTGGTTCGGCATTTTTGAACATGTCGCCAAGTTTCATGCCGAAGCTCCCTGTGACGAGTCGTTCTTTTTCAAATGTCTTCTCTGTTTTTAACGTGGGCGGAAGTGTGTGTCCTTCTCTAATGACCCGTTCCTGGTCAAGCTCGTGATCATGCTGCTCTGCTTCGGTTAATGTCTGTTTCTCAAAAAATGAATCCATTAAAAATTTCCGGTCATCGAAAATCCACACACTTGGATCAACGGTGATCTTGTAGCGTACGTTCCCCTTAATTTGAATAATGCTCATGTTCAAGACAACCCCTTTCCATCATAAATTATAGAAGTTTTCTCCCACTTTGTCACTTTCATAAACATGCTTCTCCTTGTACACACTAATCTTACATGAAATATAGGGAGGATATTGGGTATGGCATGTCGTGACAATGAAGAGCTACAGCGTTTTGTAGAAGAGGCAAGGAAAGTAGCCAAAAATGGCAAAGTAGCATCATATATTCCCGCACTCGGTAAAGCGGATCAAACAGATTTATCTGTTGCTGTCTATCATGTGAGTAACAGCTGTCACTCGGCAGGTGATGTGGATAAACGTTTCACACTGCAAAGTATTTCAAAGGTCCTATCGCTTGCACTTGTACTAACAGAAGAGGGACCAAAAAAGGTCTTTCAATATGTTGGACAAGAACCAACAGGAGACCCATTCAATTCAATGATTAAGCTTGAAACCGCAAGTCCGAACAAACCGCTCAATCCAATGATTAATGCAGGAGCACTGGCGGTAACGAGTTTAATAAGAGGTGCTACACCACAGGATCAGCTAAATCGTCTGTTAACCTTTATCAGGGAGCTGGCAAATGATCCGTCTATTACATACTCCAAAGAAACGGCTGCTTCAGAATTTGAGACATCTATGATTAACCGAGCGATGTGCTATTTCATGAAACAATATCATATCATTGAAGGACACGTGGAAGAGGTCATGGATCTATATACGAAGCAATGTGCGGTGATGATGAACAGTTTGGATCTAGCAAAAATTGCCTGTGTCTTTTCATTAGATGGCAGGCATCCAGAGACGGGCAAACAAATCCTTTCTAAAGATGTCGCAAGAATTTGTAAAACATTTATGGTGACATGCGGCATGTATAACGCAAGCGGAGAATTTGCGATTAATATTGGGATTCCAGCCAAAAGCGGCGTGTCAGGAGGCATCATGGGTGCGGCGCCATATGATTTTGGAATTGGCATCTTCGGGCCTGCCTTAGATGAAAAAGGGAATAGCATCGCAGGTATTAAGTTATTAGAACTCATGAGTGAAAAATATGAAATGAGTATCTTCTAATCAATGTGGGTTTGTTTTTATTTTTACAAGCCGAACTGTACAAATCTGCTTGCAATTTCGAGCGTTTCACTATATGATAAATAGAAGAATTAGGTACTCGCCTGGGGAACGGAGGGATACTTTTGGCGTCAGAAATTTTAGTCGATCATCGGCAAAAAGCACTGGCCTTATTAAAATTGGATGCAGAGAAGATTTTAAAATTGATCCAAGTGCAAATGGACAACTTAACGATGCCGCAATGTCCTCTTTATGAAGAGGTTTTAGATACTCAAATGTTCGGATTATCGAGAGAAATTGATTTTGCTGTCCGACTTGGATTAGTTGATCAACATGAAGGTAAGAAACTACTCGATAAACTTGAGAGAGAGCTTTCCGCACTTCATGATGCGTTCACAAAAAAATAATGGTTGAAAACTCAAACTTCTACAACGTAGGTTTGGGTTTTTTTGTCATCATTTTTATAACCATCAATTGATGCCAAACGGACTTGATCCTTTCAGCAAAGACGAACAATATAAAGAGGTAAAACGAGATCAAACGGAGAAAATGTAGTAGAATATAAACAGCTAAGAGGATAAACAACAGTAGAAACAGACGTTAGGAAGAGGATTATATGTTAAAGAGAATGCTAAAATCGTATGACTACTCATTATTGTTCGCCATTATATTAATTAGCGCATTCGGTTTGGTGATGGTGTACAGCTCAAGTATGATCACATCTGTCATCAGATATGAGGCTGCACCAGATAACTTTTTTAAGAAACAGCTATTATTTATGATGGTTGGGGCTGTTATCTTGGTCTTGACAGCTCTGTTTCCATATCAGCTACTTTTGAGTAAAAAGTTCCAAATTGGTATGCTGGTGGTAGCTGTTTTTTCACTGATCTATGTGTACTTTTTAGGTCACATTGCAGGGAACGCAAGGAGCTGGATTAAGGTCGGATTGTTTAGTCTGCAACCGGCGGAGTTTGTAAAAATTGTCGTTATCATTTATCTCGCTGCGGTTTATGCTAAAAAACAGCATTATATTGATCATATTTTAAGAGGGGTGACGCCTCCAATTGTCATCGTTTCCATTTTATGTGGATTCATCATTCTGCAGCCTGACTTTGGGACAGCCTTTATCATAGGAATGATTGCTCTTGCGATGATTTTATGCTCAGGTTTTAGCGGGAAAACACTGGCGAAGCTATTAGCCCTGTTTAGTGCAGTGATGGTCGTTGTGACACCCTTCATTATTCTTTTTTGGGATAAAATTTTCACGCAAAATCGTCTCGGACGTTTTGAAGGTTTTCAAGATCCATTTAAAGATGCTGGCGCCACAGGACATCAATTGATCAATTCATATTATGCGATTGGATCTGGCGGTTTTTTTGGTCTAGGTCTTGGGGAAAGCGTGCAAAAGTATGGGTATCTTCCGGAACCACATACGGATTTTATCATGGCGATCATATCAGAAGAACTAGGCTTTTTCGGTGTGTTTTTTGTTCTTGCTCTACTTGGCTTCATTGTCGTAAAAGGTTTTTACATTGCAAGAAAATGTGGAGATCCGTTTGGAAGTTTGCTTGCAATAGGAATTTCATCGATGATTGCGATCCAAACTTGTATCAATTTAGGAGGAGTTTCGGGCCTCATTCCCATCACAGGGGTAACACTTCCGTTTATCAGCTACGGCGGATCATCGATCATTTTACTGAGTGGATGTATGGGGATATTGCTCAATATCAGCATGTTTACTGAATATAAAGAGCGCTATAAAAAGAAAAAATCACTCACCAACCCATCGGTTCAAGGGAAAGAATTACAGAAAAAATTGAATCTTTAGAAAACAAAAGTGTACAGTTTTCATTTCTTCCTTTATTATAGAGTACATATAAAATTTTAAGGGATATGGAGGAGTGAGAATGTCACAGAGAATCATTCAAAAAGTTCTAGTAGCTAACAGAGGGGAAATTGCAATCAGAGTCTTCAGAGCCTGTACGGAGTTAAATTTACGTACAGTAGCCATTTACTCCAAAGAAGACTCGGGCTCTTATCATCGCTATAAAGCAGATGAAGCATATCTAGTTGGAGAAGGAAAAAAACCGATAGATGCCTACCTCGATATCGAGGGGATCATTGAGATTGCAAAACGAAATGATGTGGATGCCATTCATCCGGGATACGGATTCTTATCTGAAAATATTCATTTTGCAAGACGATGCGAAGAGGAAGGCATTCAATTCATTGGTCCAACTTCTGAGCACTTAGATATGTTTGGAGATAAAGTAAAGGCGAGAGACGAAGCGAAAAAAGCTGGAATTCCGGTCATACCTGGAAGTGATGGACCAGTTGATTCGGTCGAAGATGTCGCAACATTCGGTGAAGAATACGGTTATCCGTTTATTATAAAAGCTTCACTTGGCGGCGGCGGTCGAGGTATGCGGATTGTTAGAACGAAAGATGAGCTTAACGAAGCGTATGACCGTGCAAAGTCAGAAGCGAAAGCTGCTTTTGGGAATGACGAAGTATACGTTGAAAAGCTGATCGAAAATCCAAAACATATTGAAGTACAGGTGATTGGTGACAATCATGGTAATATTGTTCATTTATATGAGCGGGATTGTTCTGTACAACGACGCCACCAAAAGGTGATCGAAGTGGCGCCAAGTGTGTCTCTACCTGATCAATTGCGTGAAGCCATTTGCGAAGCAGCAGTACAGCTCGCTCGCAATGTATCCTATATCAATGCTGGTACTGTGGAATTCTTAGTAGCAGATGATGAGTTTTACTTCATTGAAGTAAATCCAAGGGTACAAGTAGAACATACAATTACAGAAATGATTACAGGTGTAGATATTGTGCAGACACAAATTCTTGTCGCTAAAGGTTATGACCTTCATCGCAAGGAAGTCGGTATACCAAAGCAAGAGGATATCTTCACACATGGATATGCGATTCAATCAAGGGTGACAACAGAAGATCCTTTAAATGACTTTATGCCAGACACTGGGAAAATTATGGCGTACCGTTCAGGGGGAGGGTTTGGCGTCCGGCTTGATACAGGCAATAGCTTCCAAGGTGCGGTCATAACGCCTTATTACGATTCATTATTGGTCAAGCTGTCCACATGGGCACTGACATTTGATCAAGCTGCAGCTAAAATGGTCCGTAATTTACAAGAATTCAGAATTCGCGGCATTAAAACGAACATTCCATTCTTGGAAAACGTCGCAAAGCATGAGAATTTTCTCAAAGGGGAATACGATACTTCGTTTATTGATTCAACACCAGAGCTATTTGACTTCCCTAAACAAAAAGACCGTGGAACAAAAATGTTAACTTATATTGGTAACGTGACCATTAATGGGTTCCCTGGGATTTCTGAGAAAAAGAAACCTCATTTTGACAATCCGAATGTACCGAAACTCCCGATACATGAACAGATTCCGACTGGAACCAAACAATTGTTAGACACACATGGACCAGAGGGGCTCGCTAAGTGGGTGAAAGAACAAAGAAATGTTCTTTTAACAGATACAACTTTTAGAGATGCGCATCAGTCTCTTCTTGCAACCCGATTCAGAACGCATGATTTAAAGAAAGTTGCACAGCCAACGGCAGGCTTATGGCCAGAGCTATTTAGTATGGAAATGTGGGGCGGGGCTACATTTGATGTGGCGTATCGTTTCTTAAAAGAAGATCCATGGGAAAGGCTTAAAGAACTCCGTCAAGAAGTGCCAAATACCCTGTTTCAAATGCTTTTAAGATCATCGAATGCTGTAGGTTATACAAACTATGCGGATAATGTCATTCAAGCTTTTGTGAAGGAATCGGCAGAGGCGGGCATTGATGTGTTTCGTATTTTCGATAGCTTGAACTGGGTGAAAGGGATGACGCTTGCGATTGATTCTGTTCGTAATTCAGGGAAAGTAGCTGAGGCAGCGATTTGTTATACAGGTGATATTTTGGATGCATCTCGTCCAAAATATAGCCTTGACTACTATGTGTCTCTTGCGAAAGAGCTTGAAGCGGCAGGAGCTCATATTTTAGGAATTAAAGATATGGCGGGATTACTCAAGCCGCAGGCAGCGTATGAACTCGTATCGGCGTTAAAAGATCAGCTTCACATTCCAATCCATCTTCATACGCATGACACAAGTGGTAATGGTCTGTACACTTATGCAAGAGCAATCGATGCGGGTGTTGATATTGTCGATGTCGCAGTCAGTTCTATGGCAGGGCTCACGTCGCAGCCAAGTGCTAGCTCATTATATTATGCGTTAGATGGACACGAAAGAAAGCCAGAAATGAACGTAAAAGCTGTAGAGAGTCTGTCTCAATACTGGGATTCAGTCAGAAAATATTATCATGAATTTGAAAGTGGCATGAACTCACCTCATACAGAAATTTATGAGCATGAAATGCCTGGCGGTCAGTATAGTAACTTACAGCAACAGGCGAAAGGTGTTGGGCTTGATGACCGCTGGAATGAAGTGAAGGAAATGTACAGACGTGTGAATGACATGTTTGGCGACATTGTCAAAGTCACTCCGTCCTCTAAAGTAGTTGGAGATATGGCCCTTTATATGGTGCAAAATGATCTAACAGAAGAGGACGTCTATGAAAAGGGAGCAACGCTTGACTTCCCAGATTCAGTAGTGGAATTATTTAAAGGCCATTTAGGACAGCCACATGGTGGATTCCCAGAAAAATTACAAAAGCTGATCTTGAAAGGAGAAGCACCACTCACTGTCAGACCAGGTGAGAAGCTTGAACCAGTAGATTTTGAAGAAATAAAGAAGCAGTTCAAAGAATCACATGACCTGACTTTGTCAGAAAAAGATGCCATTGCGTATGCATTATACCCAAAAGTCTATTCTGAATTTGTACAAACGGCAGAAAGTTATGATGACATCTCTGTTCTTGACACACCTACATTCTTCTATGGAATGAGGCTTGGCGAGGAGATTGAGGTGGAAATTGAAAAGGGAAAAACCCTCATTGTCAAACTTGTCTCAATTGGAGAACCGAATCCAGATGCGACAAGAGTTCTGTATTTCGAGCTGAATGGTCAGCCGCGTGAAGTGGTGATCAAGGATGAAAGCATCAAATCGTCTGTACAAGAAAAAATGAAGGCAGATCGCTCGAATCCAAATCATATTGCTGCGTCGATGCCGGGAACTGTGATCAAAGTGCTTGTTGAAAAAGGGCAGAAAGTATCGCAGGGTGAGCAGCTGATGATCAATGAAGCAATGAAAATGGAAACAACCGTTCAAGCACCATTCACTGCAGTTGTAGATGACATCCATGTAATCAATGGAGAATCGATTCAAACTGGAGATTTATTGATCATATTAAGACCTGAATAATTAGTAAGACACATCCTTTGCGATGTGTCTTCACTTTGACGGCGATGATTTAAAACAAACGATTACTGATATGATGCAAGGCTTTAGAAAGCTGTTTCAATATAAAAAAGTGAAAACTGGAACACTTGGTTTTTTCAGAGCTTTAGAGATTACAAAAAATCATGAAGAAAATACATATCACCCGCATTTCCATGTATTAATTCCAGTGAAAAGAAGTTATTTCACAGGTAAAAGCTATATCAAACAAGCAGAATGGACAAGCCTTTGGAAAAGGGCAATTAAAATGGATTACACACCGATTGTGCATGTGCAGCGGGTCAAAGGGAAAAAGGGAATTGATGCGGAAGCAATTGAAAAAGAAGTACGCGAAGCAATGGAAGAGCAGAAAGCCATTTTAGAGATTTCTAAGTATCCAGTGAAAGATACTGATGTGATACGTGGGAATGAAGTGACTGAGGAAAATCTTGATACGGTTTATTATTTGGATGATGCGTTAAATGCCAGGCGGTTGATCGGCTACGGTGGGATCTTGAAAGAGATTCATAAGGAACTGAATTTGACGGATGCCGAGGACGGGGATCTTGTTAGAATTGAAGAAGATGACGATGACGTAGCCAATGAAACTTTTGAGGTCATGGCACGTTGGCATCAAGAATTACATAATCACATAGAAAAGGATGCTCTTACTGGACCCTTGAAAATATTAAGGTAAGCTTTAAAGAGCAGGTCAAAGATTTCCATAGCAAAATCGGATTTATTAAAGCAAATATCTTAGACAAAATGGAGATGAAAATTTTTAAGAAATACTTTAAATTAATTGTAAAAAGTTGTATCTTATATTATTATTGTTTCAATGTTTAGAAGGGAGTCCAAGGATGTTAAAAATGTTTGAATGGATAGGTTTTATTATTGCTATTTTAGGATTAGTTTCTACTATTTTTTTAGAAAGACAGACTTATTATTACTCTTATATTGTAATAGGGATTGGAGCGGCAATTACATTTATTTCTTTTTTTTCCAGAAAACTTGTTAAGAAACAAAAATAGTAGGTTTTATTTTATGAAGAAATTATTTATTCTTATTTTAATGTTAACATTAGTTTCCACTGTGTTTTCCCCTTTTATAAATTCAGTAAATGCAGAGGATAACAATAGTGTAATACCTAGTAATAGTACATATGAATATGAAGTTTTGACTGATAAACCTACATATCAAAAAATAAAAGTAGTGAATAAAGTAACAGGCGAAGTTGAATACTTAGAAAGTTTCAAAAAGAATAATGAATATTCATATATAGCGACAACTAAAGATGCTGTTTATGATATTGAATCAGACGAAAAAGGGGTTACAGTTACTAATAGAGATACGGGAAAAGAAGAGATTACTGTATCTAAACTTGATGAGATTGTAGAAGATAAAAGTAGTATAATGCAAACTCGTAGTAGTTGGTCAACTGTTAATAGTTATAAATCTTCAGGTTCCCTTAATACAACAGTTGTAACAACAATTGCTGGTATAATTGCTTCAATTTATGGAGGACCAGTTACAGGAGTGGTAGTTACTATAGCTGGAGCGTATGCTTCAATCAAAGCTCCGAATACATATTTTCGGGTACAACAACAAGCGAAAGTAGAAGGTAATGCTTATTACAGAAGAGATGTTTTTAAATGGTATAAATACCATGATTATACAAAATATTTAGGTCAAACAACTTCAAAAACTTGGAGAATAAGATAACAAATGATGACGTGTTAAAAACTAAACCATGACTTATATTTATTAAAAGTCATGGTTTAGTTTAATTGTTTTTCTCGTCGTTTTCTTTTTATTGAGTGTGCCATTCGTCAATATGGTCATCACTGGATAGTAAAGAACAGGCTGAAGAGCCTGTTTTTTGTTTCTTAATATCATGAATTTGGTTGAGAAATTTCTTTTTTGGTTGCGGTGTCCGCAATCATTTTTTTATTTTTCAGTGCTTCGTTTTGAGGAATATTTTTGTGATAGAATCCGTTCACTGTGGAGGTGAATGTGATGACTATCGAAATTCATGTGATGGATTTAGGGGCAATCATTATGTTTGTTTTGATGATCATTGCGTGTGCGATTTCAGAAGCAGAAGAAGCCGACAATTAAGTCGGCTTTTTCTTCACACGCTTGACGGAAATCTAGAGATTTTAGCACGCGCATAGGGGTGTGTATAAGTGCGCCATTGTCATGGGTGTTCTATCTCCAAAATTGCCACCACTTTTTTTGTTGAGCTGCAGCAATCATTTTTTTGTTTCAATGGATTCTTTCAAAGCGAGCATGAGATTTTCATCTCGCTTTTTTTGCTGTTCTTCAAATTGTTCGAGTCGTTTTAGGATGGCCCGATTGAATTCCTCTTGTCTTTGAATGAGATCGGCGACATTGATATCTTGTAGCGGTATCCGATATGGACAAGTTTGACGGATACAAGGTCGCTACAAGTTTGGCTACTTTTTCTAGTGATTTACCACTCAATTTAGAGTGTGTATATATACTCCATAATGGAGATCTGATCAGGATTGAAGAAGACGAAGATGAGGGAGCCAATGAAAGGTTTGAGGTCATGGGATGTTGGCATGTTGGCACCAAGAATTATATAATTAACTAAATTTTACTTTGGAGGTGCTTTTTTCATGTCTGTTCAAGTGGATGATGATGATATTTTAGAGATGTGTAATATATATGCTCAAGAAACTCACCACATGGAAGCATTGATTTTGGGGAACAGGAAAGGCTTGTTGGAATTAAGAAATGCAATTGATAAGGCTTTAGAAACTGGTAGTTCTGTTGCACATTTATATCCATCTGATTTTGAGGGCTATGAAACTTGTATTGCTTTAGTGGATGATGAAAACCAGTTTAAGAAATTGATTACTCCTTATGTAGAGGAACATACACAAGATGATGATGCGATCGATCCAATTGATATTATTAAAGAGTACGATTCTAAAAAAGAAAAACCCTTATAAAAAGGGTCAGATTGTAGAGAAACTCATGTTTTTCTACAATCTTTTTTATTTTAAACGTATGTATGTTGAATGAAATGTATCGAAAAAGGCCTCCCACACACCTAGCCTAGCTTCGCTAGGTGTGTGGCAATCTTCTTCATATTCTGGCAGGCAGCTGTGAGAAGAACTTGCTCACTCACATTCTGTTTTCCCCTCAACCGGCAGTAGCGAAGCCCATGCAGTTGTTTTGAATCTGCAAAGCTTCGCTCTATTTTTTCTTTTCTTTTTTTATATAGCTCTTTTCCAGAGGAAGACAAACGATTTTGTCTGATCTTTTCTTTATGTTCTTCCCACACGTGTCTTGAGATGACTTTTTGATGATTTTTCGACCTTGTGCATCTTTCAAGGAAAGGACACGATGCCCATTTTTTAGGATCTGATTTGTAGAACCTATAACCTTTTCTATCGGTTGTTGCATATGAAAGCGGCTTTCCATTCGGACAAATGTACTGATCATTTTCTTGATCGTATTTAAATTTCCATTTCGCAAATAACCCTCTTGTTGGATGAAAACGTCTATGGGCAATGACACCAAAAATTTGTCGATCAGATAAACCTTTACAGATTGGAGTTGTCAAATAACCAGAATCAAGGGCAACAGCTTCTACCTGAAAACCAAATCGTGCGATTTGGTGATCCAATCGATCAAGATACGGAACTGAATCGTGGACATTGCCGGGCGTGACATGGGCATCAGTGATGATATTGTACTTTATATCTGTTGTACGGTGGTCTAGGTAGAAAAAACCTTCAGGCTTGTTTTCACGATAAAGATAGCCACTTTCAGGATCAGTCGTACTTTGGCGAATGTCTTTCTCTGTTTTCACCTCCTCTTTTTCCTTTAAGGGCTTTTTT
>MKZN01000023.1 GCA_001938995.1 Bacillus pumilus
ACTTCAACCGAATAACTCACTCTTGTCCCCATAGAAAAAACACCTCCACGTCTTATTTCGGATAACAACTATCCGTTTTCAAACTTGAAGGTGTTTTTTATTTGTCTCATCTTATGGGGTCAGTCCCCATCACAGGCACTTTTCTTTATGCTGACGTCTGTACAAGGTCAAAAGGTACGGCTTTTGCTGCTTTGACTAAACGCTTTGGCGTAATGAGGATTTCATTTCCCCATTCGCCCGCCCCGACACCTAATACAGTTTGTTCTAACAGCGATGCATCAATGATCGTGCGGAAACCTTCAGGCTGCCAGCAAAATGGCGGAATCGAGCCAATTCGATAGCCCGTGACTTCAAGTACCGTCTCCGGTGAAGCCATTTTAATATTACGTGAGCCCGCCGCTTTCTTTCGTTTCCCTGATTTGATATGCTGGTCAGCGCCAACCATCACAAGCACGTGCTCCCCTTCCCTGTTTCAAAGATCAATGTTTTGATCATTTGTCTCTCTCGAAAGCCTAATGCCGCTGCTACATTTGTTGCTCCTTTTTCAGTATCAGCAGAAAATGGTTTCACTTCATATGGAATGCCGATCTTGTCCAAAAAGCCATGTGCCGGTAATTTCCTCAATAGATTGAACCCATCATCTCATCCTTAAGATGTATTCTCCAATGGAAAACCGCTCGACACTTCATCCCCATGCTATACTGAACTTGTTTTTGGAAAGGAGCCGGTGTTGATATGGGAAACAGGTTTTGGTTTTATACTAGTAGTAAGAGCCTTCTCATGCTAAGTGATATCGTTTTCGTGATGACCATCACTTTTTTCGTTTATCAAGAGACACAATCTGTTGCCTATGCCGCTGTATTTCCACTGATTAGAACGTTATGCCAGCTGATGGCTGGGCTCATCTCTCCTATGTTGACCGATTTCTTTCAAGCACACCGTCTATTAAAATGGGTTCCTCTGTTACGTCTTTTAATGATCATTGTGTTTACAGCTCAATTCCATTTCTTTCAGGAGCATATAGTCTGGCTGTTTATAGCACTCATATTGATTTCCATCACAGGTGGATTGATCAGCCCTTTATTACAGGCGATCATGCCAATGATTGTACTGGCGAATCAGCTTGTGAAAGCAAATGGTACTGCCTCAATCTTTCATCAAATGGTTCAAATCCTGGGCTATTCGTTTACTGGAATGCTCGTCGTATCGATTGGTCCTTTCTATCTATTAGGAATTACTTGTCTCATGATTGTTTTATCTTATCTCTTTTTCCTACCCGTTTTACCATTGCTCAAGGAAGACGACGTGATTCGAAAAGCCAATACAATGAGCAGTTTCAAAGTTGGCTGGACTGTCATTTGGACAAATAAAACCGTTCGCACCCTGACCTTTATGGATGTTTGTGAAAATATAGCGGGTGCTGTTTGGATTGGTGCCATTACGCTTGCCTTTGTCACGCAGGATTTAAAGGAAAATGAGGATTGGTGGGGATTGATCAATGCTGCTTATTATACTGGTGCCATTTTAGGTGGGTTTTTGGCTGCATGGATGAGTCGTTTCATTCAAAAGCACCTGCTTCTGTCGATGGCAGCAGGTTCGTTCATCTATGCGGTGCTTACCATCCTCTTTGCACTGAACAGCCTTCCGTGGCTCGCTCTTTTGCTTTGTATCCTGATGGGTCCTGCCTATCAAATTCGAGATGTCTCGCAGCAAACCATTCTTCAAACAGAAACATCAGTCCGTGATTTATCAAAGGTCTATTCCGCTCACTACGTCCTTTCTTCTGTATCTGTCGGTTTATCCATTTTCTTTGTTGGGTTCATTGCAGATGCTTTTGGGGCAAGATTTGTGTATGTATTAGGTGGTCTGTTTGTACTCGTCTGTTCCAGCATCGCCATCCTGACATTTTTGGTACAAAAAAGAAGAGCGGCTGTTTGACGCAGCGGCTCTTTTACTTTTCTTTTAACATCGCAAACATGTCACGTGCCATCGTTTCTAAAATATACACGACGGGTGTTTGTGTGGTGATGTTGGCTCTGTGCATCCGTTCGTCTGTCACGTAATAGGCTATGTTCAAGTCGGAAATACGCGAAATCGTGCAGTGCTGGTTGTTCGTAATGCTAATGATTGTACTACCTTCTTTTTTTAATTTCGAAATATGATCAATTGTAATCCGATTCTCCCCTGATACAGAAAGTACAATCGTGACACTATTGTCTAAATACTGCATATTCATCGGAAAAAATGGATCATTGATATAAAATGAAAATTTTTCTAAACTTGAAAAATACCTTGCGCCATATTGCGCCAAAATGCCTGAACTCCCTGTTCCGATAAACAACACATTTTTTGCCTCGGCGATGAGCCTCGCTGCCTCTTTGATTTTCTCCTCAAAGTCTCCCTTTAGCGTCCGTTCTATAAATTCATAGAGAAAGTGCTGGGTGCTTTTCAAGGAAGGCGTTTGTTCTGATTCTAAATACATTTTGAGCTTCACCTTAAATTCCGAAAACCCCTCACAATGAACCTTTCGACAAAAGCGCAAGACAGATGAGGTAGAAATATGAGCGGCATCCGCCAAATCCCGAATCCTCATATAGACGACCTTCTCACTATTTTCCATAATGTATCGATATAAAGCGCTTTCTAGTTCATTAAAGCTGGCGATGACTTCACTTGAAAACATCTGACTTCTCCTTTCTCACTTATCTGTTACAAGGTGTTTCTTTTATGTAACAAATCTCTAAATGAGACACTCTTGCCTAAAGACACTGTAGTCATTTACGCATTAGGTGATCTCACGTTAAGCTAAATATGTAAAAACAAAAAAGCTTTTCTCTATTATAACATTGTGCGTGATATTATTCGGAGGTGCAGAACATGGCAAAAGGATTAAAAGTTGTCACAATCGGCGGAGGATCGAGCTATACACCAGAGCTTGTGGAAGGATTCATTAAACGATACGATGAATTTCCGATCAGCGAACTTTGGCTCGTGGATATTGAAGAGGGTCAAGAAAAGCTTGAAATCGTCGGAAATCTGGCAAAACGAATGGTGAAAAAAGCAGGTCTGCCAATCGACGTTCATTTAACATTAGATCGCAAGAAAGCGCTTGCGGATGCTGATTTCGTCACAACACAATTCCGTGTCGGACTGCTTGAAGCCCGAATGAAGGATGAACGCATTCCTTTAAAATATGATGTAATTGGTCAGGAAACAAATGGTCCAGGTGGTCTATTCAAAGGATTACGCACCATTCCTGTCATTCTTGATATTGTCAAAGATATTGAAGAGCTATGCCCTGACGCATGGCTTGTGAATTTCACCAATCCAGCCGGTATGGTCACAGAAGCGGTGCTGCGTTACTCAAACCACCGCAAAGCCGTCGGCTTATGTAATGTGCCGATCGGCATTCGCATGGGGATCGCCAAAGGGTTAGATGTAGATGCAAGCAGGGTCGAAGTCAGCTTTGCTGGATTAAACCATATGGTATTTGGACTCGATGTGTTCTTAGATGGCAAAAGCGTCATGGATCGAGTCATTGAAGACATGGCAGACCCAAACTCCACCATGTCAATGAACAACATTCAAGCCATCCCGTGGGATGCAGATTTCTTAAAAGGTCTTGGCGTCATTCCTTGTCCGTATCACCGCTACTACTATAAAACAAGTGAGATGCTGGCTGAAGAAAAGAAAGCTGCGGAAATCGAGGGAACTCGTGCAGAAGTCGTTCGTGCATTAGAAAATGACTTGTTCGAGCTTTACAAAGACCCTGATCTCGATATCAAACCACCACAGCTAGAAAAACGAGGCGGTGCCTACTATAGTGATGCGGCTTGTAACTTGATCTCATCGATTTACAACGACAAGCATGACATTCAACCTGTGAACACGATTAACAATGGCGCCATCAGTGACATTCCAAGCGATTCCGCTGTTGAACTGAATTGCGTGATCACAAAAGACGGTCCAAAACCGATCGCTGTTGGCGAAATGCCAGTGGCTGTCAAAGGACTGATTGCTCAAATTAAATCATTTGAACGTGTAGCCGCTGAAGCAGCTGTAACAGGTGATTACAACACAGCACTTGTCGCCATGACCATCAACCCACTTGTTCCATCAGATTCCATTGCCAAAAGCATTTTAGATGAAATGCTTGAAGCACACAAAGAGTATTTGCCACAGTTTTTCAATCGAGTGGAAGCATAAATAAAAAGGAAACCGCACTGATCAAGAGTGCGGTTTTCTTATTTGTCTGCAAACAGCCGCTCCATCTGCGGGCGATCATAGTCTAATAACCAATGCTTTAAGTCTTGATAGACTGGGCGTAGATCTTCAGGATCTGCCGCGATGAGATCACAGCCTCGATCGTCATATAAATGGAAAATCATCTTTTTGGATAGATTGATCAAATAGATTTCATACCCCAATTTCCCTTTCATGATCTGATTTGGTGCGGGAAAATCCTCTTGACATATCGCACGGAGAAGCGGGCGCATCCGAATATCCTTCAGCTGGCACTTGATTGTCAATCGCTCTATCTTCAGTGCCTCTTCTATTTCTGGATGCTCATAGGTGAATTGCTTATGTCTCAATCGAAAACGCATGTTTCGATCGACATACTTTTGATAAACTAGGAGCTTTCGCTTCGTTAATTCATGTGCATGTTCTGAATAAACATCTGTCACGAGGAACATGTCGTCTTCTGGATGAAAGGAAGACTTCACAATATCAAAAGCACGATCACCTGCTTTTTCTAACACTTCCGCCTTCTTTCCTAATGACCAATCTGCCACTTCAAATCGAAGCCCGTATGGCCATTCATAAAAGAGTGGCGGCGCCAGTAAAAGTTTCGGAAAATAATTGTTTAAAAATAGATCTATTTGATGGCTCATGTGATGCCAGTCCTTCCAATGATTTTATGTCCTATTTTACATGACGATGCATAATATAAACAATTGGAAATCATCTGGCATTTCATATATGATGGAAAGAGATGGAGGTGTGACCCATTGAAAAAATCCAAATGGTTTTTACAAGTGTTCTTCACAGTTTTGATCACAATGTGGATACAGGCTGGACTCGATCAGGCGAACATCATTCATTTAACGAATGTTTGGGTGGATGTCACAAGCTGGATCATCATCTTCTTTATCATCTACACTCTTTTCGAATGGACATCGTACATTCTTTCAAAACGAAAAACCGTTCGGTAAGCATCCTGTCTAAACTATGAATATGCTTATCGACTGACCATTGATCGTAGATATTCAAGCAAAAATAACTGTGTTGCGCATCTACAACCTCATTTCATTCCACATTTCACATTTTATTCCGATAATAGTAGTGAGCACAAATATAGCTTTATGGAGACTAGAAGGAGTGAGGAAAATGTCTGATCAACCGAACAATGCAGCACACGAAGAAGAAGAGGATTTTAATGTATACGATATGCTTCCGCCCGCAGGTACCATTATTGGAGAAGCAACCGAAGAAGAAATGGAAGCGGCTGCGGCACTCGAAGTGAGACATGTCGCATTCATGCGCCTGCAAGACATGTACATTCAGTTTGACGGCTCTTCTTATAAAGATTTATTGAAAGACTTCCAAGAATTCGAGTTCGACTCGACCAAGTTCTGGAGAGCCATCGCAAAACGTCTTCAGGTTCCTTACGAATGGCCCATCCGAATCGATCATGCAAACGGACCTATTTATATAGGTGAAACGGAAGACAGCCATGAGGTTGTGGAGAATGCAGAGTAAGTGGTCAAGACCCTCCTGTTTGTGACAGGGGGTTTTTTTGATAGCTCCTATGCGTGATTTGAAAATCAAATAAGCAATATGAGCGTTGTCTCGCCCACATTGCTTATTCTCATCATTTTAACGTTGGCCAATATGCTTCGTTTGCTACAATCAAGTCGTCTAAAATGTTTTTTGCTACTGTCGCACTTGGCACCGTTTTTGATAATGTGATCGCCTGCCATAGTTTTTGATAAGAGCCTTCTTCAAATGCTTCAACTACTAATTTTTCTACGCCAACTTGTTGCTCCATTAGACTCTTTTGAAATCTAGGGATTTCTCCGACGACGAGTTTTTCCGGGCCATTGCTACCAACAATACAAGGAATTTCGACCATGGCTGTTGGGTCAAAGTTGATGATCGCACCATTGTTCTCAACAATCATCAACATCCGTTCTTTTTTATTAAAAGCAATGGCTTTTGCCAAATCGACGATATAAGAAGCGTGCTCATCAATCGTTAGTTTTGTTTCCTTTGCCGTTCCTTTATCAATCATCGCCTGACATTCACTAAACACAAATGCTTCACGCCCCGCCATCACTTCATTGGCACGTGTGTATTCTATATTTGAGTGTGCGACTTCGTCATCTGGGTACAAATAATATTTCAGATACGTATTCGGTACCGTCTTAGGATCAAGGACTTGAATATCTTTTGCCTTTTTTAATGTGCGATTCCAGCTTTCCTGCTGCTCAAGTTCAGAGCTCCCATCCGTCGCATACCCATGCTGGCTCACATGCTTAATGACTTCTGGCATCAAGCTATTTCCTGCTCGATCGCGAATATCTGTCCACCAGCCAAAATGATTCAAACCATAGTAGTCGACTTCCAGTTCCTTGCGTGAAGATAATCCTAGGTTTTTAGCAATCAATTCTTCAATCCCAATTGGCATATCGCATATGTTCAATATGTTGGAATTCGGCCTTAACTTACGTGTTGCCTCTGCTACAATGGCTGCAGGGTTAGAATAGTTTAACATCCAAGCATCCGGTGAATATTTTTCCATGTAGTCCACTAGTTCTAATACACCTGGAATGGAGCGCATCCCGTAAGCGATTCCGCCTGGTCCGCACGTTTCCTGTCCGACCACTCCATGTTTCAATGGGATTTTTTCATCTAATTCACGCATTGCATATTTCCCAACACGGATGTGTGCCATCACAAAATCGACATTGGTAAAGGCTTCTTCTGGATCTGTGCTTGCAAGTAAATGCACTTCTGGTGCTCGTTCTTTTAACAAAATGGCACATGCATCTGCAATGGTCTTTTGTCTAGCGCCATCATTATCGTAAAGTTTAATCGTATGAATCGGGAATTCCTCTAAATAGTCTAATAGCATCAAAATGATCCCTGGTGTAAATGTACTTCCGCCTCCAGCGATGGTGATATTGAACGTTTTCATCATCAAACTCCTCCTTCTATCTATTAAAGTTTTGCTTCAAAGGACTCTCTCACTTGCGGTACACTTAGGCCAACAATGACTTGTATGCTTTGACCGCTTTTGGCCATACCGTGAGCCATTTTATGATTGGTGAAGTAGTCCCTTTCTTGAACCAGGCCCGGATCAACCACTGTAATACGCAAACGTGTTGCACAGTTTGTCACATCTTTAATGTTTTCTTTCCCCCCAAGTCCTTCTAAGTAATAAACGGCTTTCTCCTCATATTCAGACTCGTAGGCGGGATCTTCTCTTTTTTGATTCCCCTCCTTTTTAGTATTCTCATAGTCTTGTTTTGTAAATAACCTAGTCTCTTCCTCACTTTTCCTACCTGGTAATGGAATATCAAATCTAACAATCACCCATCTAAAAATGACGAAGTACAAAGCGACAAATACACATCCGATGATGGCCTGGGTGATATAAACTCCTCCATGATTGGACGACAGCGGAATCCAGTTCAACGCAGCGATCTCAATCAGTCCGGAACCCATCATACCGGTAACGCCAAACATATTCATGATCGTCACCATCGTCGCTCCAAGAAAGGCATGGATGACAAATAAATAGGGAGCAATAAATAAAAATGTAAATTCAAGTGGCTCTGTAATGCCGGCAAATACTGCAGTTAATGTCGCTGGTAATACCAATGCCAAGACTTTTTTTCTGTTTTCTTTCGGTGTTGAAAAGTACATGGCAAGTGCGATCCCTAAACAGCCGAACATCTTAATATTTCCATGCAATAAAAATCCATATGGGTAAAGATCCTTTAATGCCGAGGTTGAGGTAGCAAAATCATTTAAGTTCGCAATCCAATATGGCTTTAACCCTCCATCTACAGCAGCTGGACCAAACTCAAAAGGCGTATAAATAAAATGATGCAGTCCTGTTGGAATTAACACCCTTTCCAAGAAATGAAATAGCCAGACCCCTATATAACCAGACTGTGACATGAACCCTTGGAGAGACCCTATTCCTTGCTGAACGTATGGCCATATAAATGCAACGATAAAAGCAAATGGGATCATAGCAAAGAATCCGATAATCACAACAAAGACTAAACCTTGAAAAATACCGAGCATTTCAGGAAGCTTTTGATCATAAAAACGATTATGGATCCAAATCACAATGCCAGATATGAGAACGGCACCAATGATACTTGTATCCAATGTAGGAATGCCGGCAATTTCTTTTACCCCTGTTACGTTCTCGACACCTTGCGATAGATCAACACCAAAAGTGGACGGCCAAAGTGTCAGAAGGGCATGGATGTATTGATTGAAAACAAGATAAACCATCAATGCTGCAAGTGTGGCACGTGCTTGCGCTTTTTTTGCAAGGGAGATGGGCAACCCGATCACAAATGCCAACTCCATATGATGAAATATGGTCCACCCTCCACTTTCAATCAGTGTCCAAATCTTAAACCACATCGTGCTTTCTGCAGCGATATCCCCCATAATAGCTGGATTCTTACATAAAGTCGCAAGGCCTACAACAATACCAAAAAATGCGAATAAAAGGACTGGTACGACCATAGCACTGCCAAATCGCTTAATTGCACTCATAAGCAAAACTCCTTTGTTTGATCCATATGTCAACTGTAAAGGTAGCGCTTACAAAATCCAATAGGTTTGACGTATTTAGAAATCAAGTTGTAACATTAGATTATATTTTCATAGGAAGAAAATATTTTCAGGTTGGGAGGGCAATCGACATGGTGCTGGATAAGTTAGTGAATGAATACTACGAAGAGTTAAATAAAAATGACCTACATATGATTAAAACGATCCATGAACATATCGAAGAAATGAAGGCGATGAAAATTCAGGATCTTGCGAATTATGCACACACATCCATCTCGTCCATACACCGTCTGGCGAAAAAAATCGGATTCGACGGCTACAGTGACTTAAAGTCTTATATTAAATTAAATCATTTTACTGAAGAAACAACGCAAGATTTAATGAAACTGCTTGATCAAGATATTCATCAGACGAGAAAATATATGGAGCAATTAGACTTTTGTCAATTAAATCAACTGATTGATCGTGCACCTTACATCTATATTTATGGCACAGGAACCGCACAGCTCGATTTAGCCAATGACGTACAGCGTCAACTATGGTCGCTGCATAAGAAATCTCAAGTCATACGAAGCAAGCGAGACTTAACAGATGGAATCGTAGAAATTAGCGAGGATGACCTTTTATTTATCATTTCATTATCTGGTGAATCGAAAAATATAGATGAAATCATACAAGTGATGAAAACGAGGAATATCAAATTTATCAGCATGACCACATTGAGAAATAATGTACTTGCCCAAAATGCGATGTTTAATATCTATGTCAGCAGCACCCCTTTTCACTTGTATAACAGAGTCAACAACTCCAGCTTTCTGCCATTTTACATCGTTGTAGATATTATTGTGAGAAAATTTAGTGAATGGAAATTGAACGAATTGAAAAATAGGACGTAACAAGTAGCAAAACAGGGATGTCGCTTCCAGCATATGAACTAAATGGCTTAGCTATATAAATAAAAAAAAGCCGTTACAATCAATACGGCTTAATGTCAATTTTTACGTTTTATATAGCATGGCGATAACACCAAAGATGAACCCCATAGCCGAGGCGTCATTCCTTCTATATTGGCGTAAATTAGCTCTTCTGAAAACTTTATATCATTCAATCCTCTTTGAGCAAATGATCTAACATGGATGTACGGTTTTCTAAAAAATATTTGGTCAGTTGATAGTGCTCCGTCATTTCATAGCGTATTTCCTCTATTTTCTCCCCATCAAAATTTAAAATCGTTGCTCCCGGATACCCTAACAAAATTGGAGAGTGGGTAGCTATGATAAATTGTGAATGACTCTTTGTCGAGAGGTCGTGAATCATCTTCAATAATCCTAGCTGTCTAGCTGGAGAAAGTGGAGATTCTGGTTCATCAAGTAAATAAAGAGCACTTTTTCCGTTAAAACGGTTATGAAATAAAGATAAAAAGGATTCTCCATGAGACTGTTTATGCAATGGTGTGCCTCCATAAGGTGCATAAACATCTTCACCGCTTTCTTGATTTAGAGTATCTAAATATGAGGCGAAATGATAGAAGGATTCAGCTCTTAAAAAGAAACCGTTTGTTATTTTAGGTCGCCAGGATAAACGCAAATAGGCACCTAGTGTCGTTTCCTCTATATGTTTAGTATACAAATTATTTCGGCCACCGCTATTTAAATGAAAACCACAACTATCCGCAATAGACTCTAGTAAAGTTGACTTACCTGATCCGTTTTCACCAACAAAAAATGTGACATTGTTTGTGATTTTGAGTTCATCTAAATTTTTTATAACCGGAACACAAAAAGGATATTCATCATAGGATGTTATTTTTTCTTTAAGTAAAGTTATTTTTTGTAAAGTTATAATAGCTCACCTCTTAGATATGTGTCACCTTCTTATGAAGATTATACCAAATGTACCTGTTATTCTGTAAAACAGATATTAAACGTCTATTTGATGAAATGGACACCTATTGAACGAGGTTGTTGTATTTACCAAGCTTAATAAGTGTTTTGCCTTTTCAGAAATGAAAAAAGCCAAATCTGAGTTAAACCTACTTAAGGTCAACAGATTTGGCTTTTATATCAATCATTCGTTCTCTTACTCAAGATTGGCGTGTTTGCCATACATTTGCTTAGAATTCAGCCCTCGCTTCTCCATAAAACGCAGAATCACCGCATCATAGAAAAGGAGTGAGGTTTGTTCAAAAAGCGAGCCCATTGGTTGAATGGTTGCATATTCGCCTTCTTCTCTGTCCTTTGGTGCTCCAGGTAGAATCACCGCAAAATCTGCAAGTTTCCCGATCGTTGATTCTGGTGAAAGTGTCACTGCGGCCACTGTACCACCTAAAGCCTTTGCTTTTTCAACGATTGGGATTAAGCTTTTCGTTTCCCCCGAACCTGTTCCAACGATTAATAAATCTTCTTCTTCAAGATTGGCGGTTACTGTCTCGCCGACTGCATATGCATCAATGCCCATATGCATCATACGCATGACAAAGGATTTACCCATAAAGCCAGAACGACCAGCTCCAACCACAAAAACTTTCTTCGCTGCCAGAATCGCTTCTACCAGCTTATCAGCCTCGGTCTCAGAGATCGACTGAACGGTCCCTTGTAACTCTTGAATGATGATCTTAAGATACTCGGTCGTGTTCATTGATTACCTTTGATTGATGAGTGCTTTGATTTCTTTTGCAGCTGTCTTCTTATCCTCTTGTGTGGTAATTCCTCCACCTACGATGATCAGATCCGGTTGGGCTTCGATCACTTCAGGAAGAGTTTCAAGCTTGATTCCGCCTGCGATTGCTGTTTTTGCATTTTTGACAACGGATTTGATTTTGCGTAAATCTTCGAAAGAATTTTTTCCTTCTGCTTGAAGATCATATCCAGTGTGAACGCAAATGTAGTCTGCTCCAAGTTGATCTAGTTCTTTTGCACGTGTTTCGATATCTTTTACAGCTATCATATCAACTAGGATTTCTTTTCCTTCTTTTTTCGCAGCTTCAATGGCTCCACGTATAGAGCTGTCCTCTGCTACGCCAAGGATTGTGATGATATCTGCACCAGCAGTAGATGCTTGTTGTACTTCATATCCTGCAGCATCCATAATTTTAATATCAGCAAGAACGGTTAAGTTCGGATACGCTTTTTTCATTGCGCGAACGGCTTCATGTCCAAGGCTGTTGATAATCGGTGTCCCAATTTCAACAATGTCAATTGAGTCTTGAACTTCTGCTACAAGCTCAATGGCTTCCGGTATATTGACTAAATCTAATGCTAATTGTAATTTCATGTAAAAGATCTCCTTTATTCCAGCGTATATTTGATAAGCGTTCATAGTCTGACAAATTGGATAAGCTATTTACACATTACCATGATGTCATTATACTTAGTATGCAATGTGTTTGAAAGTACGCACATTTAAAGCATATAGTGTCTAAAAGTATACTATGGATCATAGACAGCTTAAGGGAGAAGATTGATATGTCTAATTTAAAAGAAAAAACATTTAACTGCGAGAAAGAACTTACCCTTTCTGTTATCGGTGGTAAATGGAAAATGCTGATTCTTTGGCATTTAGGCAAAGAAGGTACTAAACGATTTGGGGAACTAAAAGCACTTATGCCCAGTATTACGCAGCGAATGCTTGTCAATCAGCTACGCGAACTGGAGGATCATCTTATTATTCATCGCGAAGTGTACCCTGTGGTTCCACCTAAGGTCGAATATTCCCTTACTGAGAATGGATTGAAACTAATGCCAATCCTCGATGCTATGTATGAGTGGGGAAAAGATTATATTGAACATGTATTAGAGAAAACAAAAGAACAGTAAGAGAAGCCGCTTTACTATATCACATAGTGAAACGGCTTTTTTTTATGGTTACTTAAAAAGTAATTAGTGTAATTTACCATACTATTTATAAAAAAAGTGCGTACTTACGCTAATTAAACTAAAGAACTATACTGTGTGAGCAGAGCAAAAAAATATTACAAAGGAGGCGTTTATGGATGGATCCCATGTCTTTCATCTTATTTGGTGCAACTGGGGATTTAGCGAAAAGAAAGATATTCCCTGCCTTATTTAATCTATATATGGCTCAGAATCTTCCAGAGGATTTTTCTGTTATAGGTGTCGGGCGAGAGTCACTTTCAAAAGAAGATTTTCAAGCAGTTGTCATTCAATCACTGTATGAGTACTCAAGACATTCCAACGATGATCAATCGAAAAAGCTAGAATTTGTCCAGCAGATATCTTACATCAGTATTGATCTCACAGAAAAATCTAACTACCTAAAACTGTTGACTCTCATGCAAAAAGTGGAAAATGCCAAATCAATAGAAGAAAATCGGATCTTCTATTTGTCGGTTGCACCTGAGCTTTTTGATGTCATTACGACAAACATCAACGATAGTGGCTTAAATAACACCTCTGGATGGAAACGAGTCATTATTGAAAAACCGTTTGGACATGACCTCAAATCTGCTCGCCAATTAAATAGAATTCTTCAACATGCTTTTAATGAAAAGGAGATTTTCAGAATTGATCATTATTTAGGAAAATCCATGGTTCAAAATTTGGAAACACTCATCTCTTCAAATCCTGTTCTACAGTCAATTTGGCGTAAGGACATGATTTCTAACGTACAGATTACAGCTAATGAAACGGTTGGGGTAGAATTAAGAGCAAGTTACTATGAAAAAGCGGGTGCTATTCGTGACATGGTACAGAACCACATGCTTCAACTAGTCATGATGACAGCTGTTCAAATGTCTGAAAGAGTAGAAGTGAACAAGTTTAGAAGTGAAAAGATTCACTTAATGAAAGCCATTCAAATGAACTCAACAACAGATGTGGTTCGCGGTCAGTACTCCCGATTAGATACGGATTCAGCCATTAAAGGGTACAGAGAAGAGGTCGGAGTAGATCCTTCTTCCACTGTGGATACCTTTATTGCAACACGACTTTCGATTCAAACGCCTCTATGGGATGGGGTTCCCTTTTTTATTCGTACAGGGAAAAGATTACATAAGAAGGAAACCAAAATTGTGGTGGAGTTCAAAGGAGCAATGAATGGCCGAGCAAAAGAGGTTGAACCAAATTTGTTAATCATTCATATTACCCCCAATGATGGTGTTTCTCTCCAGTTAAATAGTAAACACCCCGTGACAGGAGAGCTAGAACCAATCCAGATTGATTTTTCACAGAGTAGTAGAGAAGTTCCAGAAGCATATGAGTACTTACTCGCAGATGCGATCAAAGGGGATCCATCCTACTTTACACATTGGGATGAAGTGGAATTGGCATGGAAATTGATTCAACCAATCCTTGAAACATTTGATCAACATATGATTCCACTACATCTGTATGAACCCGGTTCATGCGGACCTGAAGCCGCAGATCAACTATTAAGTCAACATGGTTACAATTGGTGGTAACATCCAAATAAAGGAGTGTCTAACATGAATATCGGATTCATTGGGTTAGGAAAAATGGGGTTCAATTTAGGAAAGAATTTGATTGATCAAAAGTATAGCGTAACAGCATATGATGTCAATCAAATAGCCGTTGATGAGTTGCAGAATTATGGAGCAAAAGGAGCATCAACGATCATTGATTTAGTTCATTCCTTAACTACACCACGCATATGTTGGATCATGGTTCCTCACGCTGTAGTTGATGACGTACTCGATGAGTTAAAGCCCCTCCTAGATCCAGGAGATATCGTGATTGAAGCAGGTAATTCTCACTATAAACAATCCATCCATCGATATGAACAATTTAAAGAAAAAGGGGTTCATTATATGGATGTTGGTACATCAGGTGGCATTGAAGGAGCGCGGAATGGGGCATGCTATATGATTGGTGGAGACCCCGATGCATGGTCTATCGTTGAACCCATTTTTAAAGATACATCTGTCGACAATGGCTATATCTATGCTGGGAAAGCAGGCAGTGGTCACTTTTTAAAAATGGTTCACAATGGGATCGAGTATGGCATGATGGCCGCAATTGGTGAAGGATTTGAAGTACTCGAGAAAAGTGCATTTGATTTTGCGTATGATGAGGTAGCTAAAGTCTGGAATAACGGGTCTGTTATTCGGTCATGGTTAATGGAGCTAACCGAAAAAGCGTTCGTAGCAGATGGAAAATTAGAAACGATCCAAGGTGTGATGCATTCCTCTGGTGAAGGAAAGTGGACCGTTGAGACAGCTCTAGACTTACAAGCTGCTACACCGGTGATTGCGATGTCTCTACTCATGCGATATCGCTCATTAGATCAAGACTCATTTACTGGAAAAGTGGTCGCTGCTTTGCGTAATGAATTTGGTGGTCACGCCGTAGAAAAAGCCTAAAAGGGGAGATAAATAGATATCGATTAAGTGGAAAATATTCAATTCTAGCAGCTGTTGGGTTATGACCGATAGCTGTTTCAGGAATTGATATGAATGCTAAGTATGTAGCAAAAAAGAGAGACTTATTGTCCCTCTAAATCAAACTCCAATGCGATCGATATGTTTAAAGCGATATCATGCATTTCATCTATTTTTGATTGATTCAACTGTTCCGCAAATCGACGAGCTGCTTGGACAACATGTGCATTCTCCTTGATTAACTCCTCATTGAGGATAAAGATGGTATTGATCGCCCAGCCAGTCGTCACTAACATATTCTCGTCCTCAGTCGATTGCATGAATGTTTCTACCTTCGACAAGATCCATTCTACATCCTCTATTTGTTCCACTTGAAAATGAACCACTTTCTCGATTAGCTCAGCATTTCGTGATGCGAATATGTCTTTCACTTCTTCTTTTGATACTGGTGGATGCTCTTCATATTCAGCCATCATCGCTTCAGCTTCTTCATCTGACAATTCATCGTCAGCCGTGTAATGTCCAGCAATCAATTCATCAAACGAATGAGCTAATTTGAAATCGGTCTCGTATTCTAGATCGAAGTAATGAATGGGTGGATTTTCTTTTGTTTCTCTATAATCCAGTGCAATCCATGTATGTCCATCGCCACAAATGAGTACAAGCCCCTCTGGCAATTCCCATTCTTCTATCAAATAATCGCTATCCATGATCCCTTCGCCTTTGGCAATTCCTCTTAGATGATCAAATGATACATGATCCTCTGCCCATCCATTTGGTTGATCTGTTGGAAATGCATTATGTATGGTGTATCCTCCATTTTGTTCAAGAATGAGTTTTTTATATGTATCTGGTAGAATTACACCTAGCTTCTTTTCAGCCTTTGAGATTTTTCTCTCATTAATGGCCTTAAATGTGTCATCACTTTCTATGTCTTTATCCCAGAATGGTTTCAATAGAAATACCTCCAATTGTCATTTCTATCTCATCTTACCATTTATTTGATGTAGTTTAATAGTCCTACTATAAAAAAATAGAGAAGGGCTCACCTTCTCTTTTACATCATGATTGTGCTTGATTTCTCGCTTCAAATTCATCAAGCATCACACGCACTTCATCTGTTGACGATGTGCTCATTAATTCATTTCTCAAAAAACTCGCTCCACGGAATCCTTTGACATAAATCTTAAAGAAGCGGTGAAGCGCCTTGAACGGTCGTAGGCCTAACGATGAGTACTCGTCATGAAGATCCAGATGCAATCTTAAGAGCCCTAGCAATTCCTCACTGCTATGTTCTCTTGGTTCTTTTTCAAAAGCGAATGGATTGTGGAAAATCCCTCGTCCAATCATTACCCCATCCACTCCATATTGTTCAGCGAGCTTTTCACCCGTTTGGCGATCAGGAATGTCACCATTAATGGTCAAAAGGGTACTAGGTGCTACTTCATCCCTAAGCTTCTTAATTTCCGGAATGAGCTCCCAATGTGCATCTACTTGGCTCATTTCCTTTCTAGTGCGAAGATGAATCGATAAATTGACAATGTCTTGTTCCAAAATGTGGCTTAGCCATCCGCGCCATTCATCAACTTCTGTAAACCCGAGTCTTGTTTTGACGCTGACAGGTAATCCCCCTGCTTTTGCGGCTTGTATGAGCTCTGCCGCAACGTCTGGGCGAAGAATCAATCCACTGCCCTTTCCGTTTTGCGTGACATTTGGCACAGGGCAACCCATATTAATATCAAGCCCCTGAAATCCTAATTCCGCCATTCCAATGCTCATTTTCCTAAAGTTTTCTGGCTTGTCTCCCCAAATGTGTGCAACAATTGGCTGTTCATCCTCCGTAAACGTCAAACGTCCTTTCACACTTTGAATGCCATCAGGGTGGCAATAGCTTTCACTATTTGTGAACTCGGTGAAAAACACATCCGGTCTCGCCGCTTCACTCACAACATGACGAAACACAACATCCGTCACTTCTTCCATTGGTGCTAATATAAAAAATGGTCGTGGTAAATCACGCCAGAAATTTTTACTCATCTTTCATCCAATTCCTCTCATGACTTGGCACACTATCACAGCAAATCAGCTGATCAAGTGTTCGTCTATTTTCATCATTATATACTTTAGTAAATATTCAATGCAAACGTCCGTTCTTGACGTTAGAAACATTATAATAACAGGCTTCAGTAATATTCAACTATAACCAACCATTGCAAAGTCTCACAATTAAAAGTATTCTTTTTGGGGAGGATTGGGGGACGTTTTTTTAAATGGACAGACGCAAAAGGAGCTTAAAATGAACATTAACAAAATACGATCAGCACTATATAAAATATCAAAAATTTCAGGAGACGTAAACGCCGTTCAAAAAGGTACTATCGGGAAACGTGTTATGCGACGTGCTGCCGGTAAAGCATCCGGCAAGCTAATGAAAAAGATATTCAAATAAAAAAGCCCCCTAAAAGGGCTTTTTCTATTTGAAACTATTATAGCCGATATTTGATGTATGACCTCTTATCGCCTCATCATGATTTTGTGAAAGAGCAAAATAACCAAGCGTGCTCAAAGTGCCAATAATTATAATGGTCGCTACTACTGTTTTAAATTTCATAAAAGCAATCACTCCTTCTAATTAATTTTTGGAAATAAAGAATCTTCTCATAAAAACTCGACGCCCTGTTATATTATCTCCTACCGCTTTATACCTTCTTGCTGCATCTTTCGATAATTCTTCAAGAATTGCGTACATGCCTTTATTGGTTAAATATTCGGTATCGCTCAACACTTTATCATAATCTTCCTTCACATAAAGTGCCTTATAAAATGTGAACACTTTATGCATCACATCATCATTTAATTTTTCAGCCAATTCCATTCCCTGGTTAAGAGCGTATAAGCCAAAATCGTTCTCGCTCTCATGAAAGTATGATCTTACAAGCATACTTAAAGAATCAAGTATTCTGTTAAAATGATCATAACCACGTTCTTTAAAAGCGTTGATCGATTCATTAAAGTATTTGATTGCACTTGATATTTCATTGTTGTGGAAATAACTTAATCCTAAATTGTAAATCGCTGACCCTTCTAATCTTTTGGTGTCGCTCGCTGTTGCTTTTTCTAAGGCGTTTATAAAATGTGGTGAGGCTTTTTCGGGGCATTCCATATCAATATAATTTAATCCTATGATAAAAAAACACTGTATTTGCCTAACAGTATAAGTATTCTTTTCTTTATAACAATCTATTGCCTGGGCGATATGGTGCATGGACATGTGGTTTTGTTTCATGTGATAGTAGATTTCAGCCATCTTGTAATGAAACTCGGCACGTTCGATATCATCACTTACTAAAGATAACTTCTTTTCTGCTCGTTTATAGAAGGTAATGGCATTGAGGTATTCATAATTTTCAAATTCGTACATACCATAGAAAAAATTGAAATAATAATCTAGCAATCCTGTCAACTTCTCTTGATCCCTTTTTATCTTTACTGCTAATTCTCTGAAGTTGGCACGCTCTTTACCGTTTTCTAATGGGTTCAAGTAATCTAGCATTAATTTGTGTCGGAACTCCATGAGTGAGAAATATAATAATAAATCCTGTTTTTCCTCCATATTATCAAGCAAAGAATTAATTTCTTCTTTATACGCTTCGGCATCCGGTACGTTGAATCTTTGAATATGATAATACCATGCATTGATCTTCAATCCGACATGAGAAGAAAGCACTTTCTCCATAAAACATACCCATTCCTCTTTTTACCCTATAATTCCACATATTATCGTTTTCCTAATAGTTCCACACCGGAAATAAACCACAATTTTCCACGAAAATCAAATATAATGAAATGGACACGCAAATATATCATATTACAAAAAATACAGTGCAAAAACACTATTTACCCTAAATATGGTTGTTGTTACAATTTTTGTGTATCTTGTGGAAGGGAGTGATTAGCTTATATAAAAGACCTATACAGGGTTTAAGACATATTTCACTGTTTTTTCTTAAGGTATATTTTATAATTGAGGCTTGAACAACAAGACTTTTCTAACATTATAAGCAGCCTCTTTATTAATTTTCTCGGAGGCGAAGAACATGACTTTCAGAAAAAAATTTGTTCCTGTACTACTAAGCGCAACTTTATTAACTTCCGGTCTTAGTGTGACTACTGCGTTTGCAGAAGAGCCGGCTAAATCAACAGCACCAGTACATACGAAGGTGTATAAAACTTCTTTACAACAAGCTGCAACAAATAACAGTACCAGCCCTGTTCAGTCCAACGCTTTAGCGGCTCAAAGTGCCGCAAACGGTGAAGTTTCTACTCAAGGGGTTGTTTCATGGTCATATAAACTTTTCCGAGGTGCTTTACGTTCTGGCGGGTGGTTACTGTCGAAGGCGTTAAAACCCTTTAATCCAAAGGCTGCTGCTTGGATCAGAAAGAATTCTGCCAAAATCGCAAATATAATGGATAAAGGGGAAAAGTGGACGGAAAAACAATTCACAAAAGCTTTTACTAAAATTGGCGCTCCTAAAGATGTTGCTAAAACTTTGGCAAAGTTCATCGTTAATCTTATCTAAATATAAAAATAAGTGCTATTAGTTTCTAATAGCGCTTTTTTATGGAGGGTATTCATGTCTTTTTCATATGTGATTTCATTGACTTTTTTAATACTCCTTTTGGTGTCTATCATACTCTATACTTTCTTAAGAAAGAAAAACGTTGTAGATGAAGCCCCTGGTGCTATTGCTGCCGTTCTTCTTATTTTACTAATATTTTTTTCCCTAAGTATGGTTATTGCCCTTCCGACTGTCATGCTTTATTTAGTCTCATTGGGAGTGAATTTTCTTTTCGGTGAATACATAACTTATGATTCATTTTTCTCTTTGATTACCTTCTCTTTGTTAGTCAGTATCATTGTGATTTTTTGGTCATTTATAGTTTTATTTATAGGGAAGGGAATCACTTTTTTGTTAAAAAATCCAAAATGGACAACATATATTTTAGAATTTTTTGCTTCGTGGGCACTTATTTACTTCTCGATTAAATATGTACTTAATTTGAAAATAATTGAAGTTTCTATTTGGGGAAATGGGGTATTAATTTTATCTTTCTTTGTTAGCTTTTTATACATTGGTTTTGATATTATATCCTCTGCGCTTGATCAAAAAAATCAGAACACAGAAGACCCCCCCATCCAATAACGGAAGGGGGGTAATTGTTTTAAACATTTCACTATCTATAGTCATATGTTTATAGATCTTATTTTAATAGCTTTTCTAACGTTGCTTTAGTCTTTGGACCGTCAATGCCGTCAGCTGAAAGACCGTGCATGAGCTGAAACCGCTTGACCGCATTCGCTGTTTTGGGTCCGTAATAGCCGTCAATGCCGTTGTTTTTAGCGCCTTTGTCCGGGTAGTAGTAAACCGCCGCCAGGGCTTGCTGTACGGCTTTTACTGCTGATCCCTTTGTAAGAGGCTTTGTAACTTTTAAAATGCCTGTTGGCAAACTGTATGACTTTTTAGTAGTCTTGGAAGCTGCTGTTTTGGATGGTGCTGCTTTTGTTGGTTTGACTGTCGGTTTATTATTTGTATGAGCAATTGCGATCACCGCTTTGAAACTGTCCCAACGTTTAAGCAGCTTGCGGGGACAATCTTTGCCGCTCCAATGCTTATGTGAAACAACATTTGATAATAAAATTCCTTGTTCATGCATCAGTTGACGAATAAGCCATTGAGCGTTTTCGACTGCCTTCTCAAAATTTCCGTCACTATTCTCGCAAATTTCAATTCCGATTGATTTCATATTGCCCGCTCCTCTGCCATCCTCTGCGTGCCAACCGTTTTCGTTTAATGGTAAATGCTGATAAATCAAATTTTCATCAATGGAAAATCAGTTTCGGACAATCTCTTAAATCATGCAATGAAAAAGATTTTTGAGAAAAACAATTTATAAAGAATAACGGTTCATGGATTGAGGCATACACACGCTCCAATTATAATAGGTAAAAGAATTCCTACCCGATCTATTGCAGATCGGCTTGGTAATACCCCCGAAATGATTCATCGAGTATATAGTATCTCATTTGAAGAATTAGAGCTTGACAGTGCACGCTTTTGAAGATGCTATGAATTAATAACCCCCCTCTAAAACCCCAATTAACAAGGGTTTTTGAAGTTATGTAACATTATATATTTTAATATGAACTAAGCAAAATTGCAAAAAAGCAATTTTAGTGGTGATGTCGGGGTTAAAATCACTAATTTACTCACTAAAATAGTGGTTTTATGACACTTGATCACAAAAAATATCCCGATTTCGGAGTTTTCACGAAATCAGGATGATTGGTACTATCCGTAATTCTTATGATCATAACAAATCACACCTTCCAACAAATATCTATTCGTTAATTGACCTAAAATCAATGCCAGATAGAATATAAGGGACGGCGGATTGGATAAATGCCTCCGGTGATATCTGATTGCTCCTTCTTCTCCATTCTACAGAAGCGCCATAGATTCCCCAGCTTAATAGGACCGCAGTCACTTTTAGTGATTCATCCTCTTTTATGTTGCGCTGTTTTAACAACATTTTATAAAAAACAACTTCGAGCTGATCTCTAATAATACGGGCAATCGTCTCTTCATATCCTCTATGACAACGACTAGATAATGACGTTTGAAAATTTGTAATTGCTTTAAAGATGTGAACGAAAGCTTCTTCATTTAGTTCATCATTTTGATAGAAATCATAATTCAAATTAACTAACAATACTTCAGATAGCACTTTCTCTAGTAAGTCATATATATCTTCAAAATGATAATAAAAAGTAGCCCGATTGATCATGGCTTCTGTCGTTATATCCTTTATGGTAATATCCTTAAATTCCTTTTTCCCTGAAAGTTCTATGAAAGAATCCATAATTAATTTACGAGTACGTAGAACGCGGGGGTCTATCTTTGATTGAGTCATTTCGCTACCACTCCTACTTTTTCAACAAATGATGAAATGTGTTGTATATACGACAAAATAACCAGACTATTGGTGTTGATGATTATCATTATGACTTAAGATGAAATTGTAAACAAATAAAAGACTTTGTGTTTTTGAAAATCAAGGCGGAATTACGCCATTTCCAATAACAATTGCAGGAGGAATTGTCATGGTGCTTTGAAAACGAATAAATATGAATAAAAGCGAGGTATTGTCCTCGATATTATATCAAAAGAAATGAGGGAACCGGAATTGAAAAACAATCAAATGATGTGTGATGTAAATACAGGTGTATGTGGGCCAGCAAAAGAGGATGACATGGAGATCATTGACTTTAATCAGCCAAAAAAATCAATCAATCTTTATTATGTGACGGACCCTATTTGTTCTCATTGTTGGGCAATTGAACCCGTTCTTCGTCGTTTTGTAGAGCAGTATGGAGAATATTTTCAGTTTCATACAGTGATGGGTGGCTTGCTGGAAAAATGGCATGACGGCCCTATTGATCCTGCCAACGGAATTTATAAACCAGCTGATGTGGCTGGCCACTGGAGAGAAGTAGGAGAACATTCAAGAATGCCGATTGATGGCTCACTCATGATTGACAATCCCGTTCAATCTTCTTATCCACCTTCTCGTGTATTTAAAGTGATCCAAAAACATCATCATGATGCGTTAGCATTTGAATATTTACGTCGCGCCAGAGAAGCACTGTTTGCATTTAATCAAAACATTTCTGATTCAGCGATTTTGATTGAAATCGTCAATCAGCTTGGACTAGATGGTGAAGCGATTGTCACTGAGGCAGAAAAACCAACCGGACAACAATTATTAAACGAAGATTTACAATTAACTAGAAGTTTAGGGGTCAGAGGATTTCCGACGATTATGATGGTCAATGAGGAAAACAAAGGCATCAAAATTGTTGGTGGCCGTCCGCTTGAATCCTATGTAGACGGGTTAAAGAAAGTTCTCAATCAAGAAGAACTCAAGCCAAAACCACAACCGCCTCTGTCAAGTTTGCTAAAAAAAGAAAAACTTCTTTATTCGAAAGAAATTGAAGTCATGTATGATGTGAATCAAGCGGATGTTCCATCTTTTGTTGAAAAAGAGATTCCAGTCGACGATTATCAAAAGAAGGACGTTTTAGGCGAAGCTTATTATACAACGATGAAATAAAGAGAGAGACTTCTCAAGAGAAGTACTCCTAGATTGTAGAGAACTGAAAAAGGTGGTGACTCACATCAGTCACCACCCAAATCAAATCTACCAGCCCTAAATGACCTACTTCACTGTTCCATCTTCTTCGACCGGAAGTTGAACAGTGAATGGTTTTAATTTTTTCGCAGGGACAAAATGTGAAAAGTTGAATAATAACACGGTATTTTCCATCTTAAAGTGTTCTATTTTTTCATTCCCGTTTAGTTCAAATGTAGATTGATAGTGTGCTGTTGCTTTATCCATTGTTTTGACTTGATTCAATGAAATGGAGTGGTTTTTAGGAGTCCACGAATGTTCATTTTCAATTCTTGCTCTATATGTCTCATCCACTAACAAAAAAGCATTTTCAAGGTTATGATGAATATGGTCTTGACTCACGCTTTTCGGGAGTCCTGTCAGTTGATAATCTATCACTAATTTCTCGCCATTTTGAATCACATCATTTACCTGTAAGCCGAGATCCAAGCGCTCGCTTTTTAAGGTAAATGTTTTTTTATCTAAACGGCTCTCTACTGTTGGATCCGCTATACTTATTTGCGGATAAAATGTAAGAGATGTTGCGTTTGGATTTAATTTCGTCATATCTCTTCTCACAGTACTATGATATCCATCTTTTTGTTCAGAATCCTCGTCATCTATCTCATTTCCAAAACGATATACGGTCCCGTGATTATCAATGGCTTTTAATATATAAATGTGATCATCATTAAATTTTTTCACAGTCTCATACACAAGTGAAGATGAGGCTTTCGCTGTTAAAATTTCTTTAAGATGGACGCTAACTTCATCGTCCGCATATTCCTTTTCATAATTTAGAGCAACTGTCCTATTTTTTTCTTGTTGAATGGGGATATTAAACTTCCATTCTCCTTTGATGCCATTAATAGAATGAATCGTAAATGGCAGTGTGAAATTCTCATTCAGTGAATTAAATGGATACTGTATTTTCCACTGAAATTGATAGCCATTTTCTCCTTTCATTATTTCTTTGGACATATTTAACCAAGGATCATCATCACCTTTATATTGACCAAAATTCACATCAAAACTGACTTCGCCTTCTTCGTTGATCCCATTATCCACTTTTTCATTTACAAAACCCGTAATTGACACCATACCCCCATCAAAGTACACACTAGTCAATTTGACAGTCACTCCATTTTTTGTCATGGATTGATTGAGTTCAGTAACCGCCTGTTGATTAACTAAATCAACACCTGTTGTATCATCAAACCCTTGAAAAATAGCACCAATTAAAGGGGCTTTGGCCAGCACCTTATTCATCGTTGGGCTAATAAATCCTGAAGCCATGATAATGCCAACAATCGCAGCAGTAGTGACTACAACAGTAATAATTTTCCTTTTATTCCTAAATGATCGATCTACATCTTTGTTGATCCCTTTAGAAATAGCATGAAATACTTTTTCTTTTGGTACAGGTATTTGTTCCAATGCCTCATTGAATTCTTTGTGATCCATGACTTGCGTCCTCCTCACGTTTGTAAATCTTTCTTAACTCTGCTTTTCCTCTACTTAAATAAGTTTTGACGGTATTCTCGGGAATCTCCATCACATGGCTGATGGTTTTGATTGAGTAATCGTAATAATAGAATAATAGAATGGCTGTACGAAAATTAGTCTCAACTGCTGAACCGCATGAAGAAGCGCTGAAGGCTCTTCCATGTTTGTATTTGATTCATCCGGCAAGTTAGTTAATAATTCGTCACTCAATGGAATGACATTGTCCCTTTTCTTTATGACATTTCCAGCACAGCGAATCACAATTCTAGTGAACCAGGTCGTAAAATACTCTGGATTTTTTAACGAGTGGATGGACTTATAGGCTTGATAGGTAGCCTCTTGTACTACGTTCAATGCATCTGCTTCGTTATGTACATAAAGATAAGCGGTTCGGTAGATTCTTTCATAATGATGTTGAACCAGCCTTTCAAAAGCGTTTTTGTTACCTTTGATTGCTTTTTTTACTAATCGGTGGATATCTGCTTCCATCAATGCTCCCCCTTCCTCTATTAGTGGACTCTAGACCTATTAAAAGTTTCAAAACAAGAAAATTTATTTAAGTTCAAAAAATAAACAAAAGATGTCATTCTCAAACAACAATGACTACATTCTTTCAAAAAGTAAGAGTGGATACATAAACATGTACCGAACTCAAACAACCTTGCGAATAGAACAAAATGAAAGAAGAAGGAGCTGAGAATCTTTTTTACCGGATTCTGAGCTCCTTCTTCTTATTCTTGTATTCAATGCACAGCTGAACAAGAGTCCAACAAAATAAATGAAAAAATATTGTTCAAATTGCAAAACTATCCTTATCGCTTTATCAATACAGATAAATCACCCTCAAATACTTTTTCTTCTTTATCGTTAAATGTGGATAACATTACAGTAAGAATGCCTGTTTTATTTTTCTTTTCTCTTATATCAATTACCTCAACGATAGTATGTAATTCATCATCTGGATACACGGGCTTGATAAAGTTTATATGATTCATCTGTGTTCCAGCAATGACATCATCACCGTAGGCTCCTTGTTCAATCCATAGCTTAAATGAAATAGCTAGCGTTTGTATTCCTGAAGCAATGATTCCATTAAATCTTCCCTGATTTGCTTTTTCCTCATCCAAATGCATATATTGAGGGTCATATTCTCCTGCAAATCTCATAATATCTTCCTTTGATAATTTAAATGACTTAGTTTCAAACTTCTGTCCAATTGCAAACTCGTTTAACTTCATAAATACTCCTCTGTTTATTTATCATTGTATTTGGTTTAGATTGCAGTAATCTTCTCGTATCAATAAGTCAGAATATAGTCAAAGCCTACCTTCGCTGTGACCAAATTATCCTCGTACTTTAAATGACAATAGAGCGACCATAGAAGCCGCTCTATCAAAAATACGCAATCATGACTGCATGCCTTGTTTTACTTCCGAAAGCTAAAACAGCCAAAAAACCGGTTTTTATATAAAATCAGAAGGTTAAGTGGTCAAATATGATTTATCGGCTCTTCAACCCTTATTATTTAAGGGATAAAGACGCCACACACTCCACATGATTCGTATGCGGGAACATATCCACAGGCTGCACTTCCTCCGTCACATACCCACCATCTTCAAGAATACGCAAATCACGGGCAAGCGTCCCTGGGTTACAGGACACATAAACGACACGGTGTGGTTTCATCTTTAAAATTGTGTCAAGCAGCGCTTCGTCACAGCCTTTTCTTGGCGGATCAACAACTAGAGTGTCTGCTTTGATGCCTTCATTGTACCAATTCGGAATAACAGTTTCTGCTTCACCAACGGCAAATTCGACGTTGCTGATCTCATTTAATTCAGCATTTCGTTTTGCATCTTCAATCGCTTCTGGCACAATTTCAACGCCGTATACTCTGCCGGCTTTTTGTGCAAGAAATAAGGATATCGTACCGATTCCACAGTACGCATCGATAACCGTTTCTTCGCCTTGTAGGTCTGCATATTCAAGGGCTTTGTCATAAAGCACTTTCGTTTGGGCTGGGTTTACTTGATAAAATGAACGGGCTGATATCGCGAATTTGATGTCGCCAATCGTGTCATAAATGTATTCTTCTCCCCACATAACGGTCGTTTCATCGCCGAAAATGACATTTGTTTTCTTAGTATTCACGTTTTGCACAATTGACCGAACGTGTGGGAAGCGTGCTATAATCTGCTCAATCACCTGCTGCTTTTGCGGAAAGTCAGCCGTTCTTGTGACAAATACGACCATCATTTCACCTGTTGCGATACCGTAACGAACCATAACATGACGAAGCCAGCCTTTATGCCGCTCTTCGTTGTATGCTTTGATGCCGAACGCATTGCCTATTTCCTTCACAGCTTGTACTACTTCATCATTTTCTGATTGCTGAATCAGACATTTTTCCATATCGATGATTTCATGGGATCGTTGCTGATAAAATCCTGCAACGAGTCCGCCTTCTCGTTCCCCAACTGGAACTTGTGCTTTGTTTCGATAATTCCATGGGTTTTCCATGCCGAGTACAGGATGAACTTTTACACGGCTCATATCAAGCTTGCCGATACGCTCTAATACGTCCTTCACCTGTTTTTGTTTAAATAGGAGCTGGCCTTCATAGCTCATGTGCTGAATTTGACAGCCACCACATTGTTGGTAAATCGGACATGGCGCATCTTGCCTGTACTGACTTTCCTTTGTCAGTTCCATAAGTCGTCCAAAAGCAAATCCTTTTTTAACACGAGTGACTTTAATTTTTCCTTCTTCATCTGGGAGGGCATTCGGGACAAAGACAGGGAATCCCTCAACCTTCGCTACACCTGCGCCTTCATGTGTTAAGTCTTCGAAGGTTACAGTGTAGTATTCATTCTTTTGAACAGGTGGTTTCATTTTCACCAATTTTATCACCTCATTTGCAAAGAAAAACTTGGTCGCCATAAGGAACCAAGTTCAATCTCTATCCTATTTTTTCAGCTGTTGCTTTTGGCACAATAAAGTCTATATGGCGATATAAGTTTTCAAATTCACCTGGCAGCATGCCGCCATATTCTCCATCTAAATTGAGTTGCATTTTATCTTTTACATCTATTTTGACGCGATTCGCTTTTGTGTAGATGACATTGTTATCATGAATATGCTCGCCTCGAAGTGCTAGGCTAACCACTCGAATGGCTTCTGCTAGATTGACCTTCTTCAAAATAATCAAGTCAAACATTCCATCATCTAATATGGAATCTGGCGCTAGCTTTTCAAAGCCTCCTACAGAGTTTGTTAGTGAGACAAGAAACAGCATGATTTCTCCATGAAACAGTTTTCCGTCATATTCAATTTCGACTTCTGTGGGGCGGATCGAAGGAAGCATCTCCATGCCTTTCAAATAGTAAGCAAGTTGTCCAAGCATGGTCTTCAGCTTACTTGGCACTTCATATGTAAGCTCTGTTAATCTGCCACCGCCAGCTATATTGATAAAATAATGTCCATTGACTTTCCCGATATCAAGCGGTTTTGAAACTCCACTAATAATGGCATCTGTCGCTTTTAAAATATCCTCTCTTGGAATCCCAAGTGCTCTTGCGAAGTCATTGGTTGTTCCAACTGGAATAATTCCTAATTTCGGTCTATGTTCAAGTGGTGCCAGTCCATTGACGACCTCATTGATCGTGCCGTCTCCACCTGCTGCCACAATTAAATCAAAATCTCTCTGTGCGGCTTTTTCTGCTGCTTGTGTCGCATCCCCTGCGCATGTTGTCGCATGACAAGATGTTTCATAACCAGCTTGTTCAAATTTTTGCAAAACCTGCGGTAAATTCTTCTTAAAGAGTTCCCGCCCAGATGTCGGATTGTATATAATTCGAGCACGTTTCATTCATCATCATCCTATATTCATTATCCAATCTATTTTCACCACTAACAACCTTTAATTATACTATGAGTTTTTAAAATGGCAACAGAACAACCGCCTAATATGAGAATTCTCATAGAATGGCACCCCTCAAATAGATAGCCTTTTGATAAGATAAAAGAAAATACTACAAAGGATGGTATGCCATGAAAAAGCCTGTCTATTTCAATCATGACGGCGGTGTTGATGACCTCGTCTCCTTATTTCTTCTGCTCCAAATGGAACATTTGAAAGTCGTTGGGGTATCTGTTATTCCCGCTGATTGTTACTTAGAGCCTGCGCTGAGTGCGTCCCAAAAAATCATTGATCGTTTTAGTCCGTATCAGATTGAAGTAGCCGCTTCAAATTCTAGAGGGGTCAATCCATTTCCCAAGGAATGGCGTATGCATGCCTTTTATGTGGATGCACTTCCCATTTTAAATGAAAAAGGCTCTGTTGAAACAAAAGTATCCAAGCTTCCGGCTCACCTTCACCTCATTGACACTGTCAAACATTCACCGGAACCTGTCACGCTCCTCTTTACAGGTCCACTGACAGACCTTGCGCGCGCTTTAGAAGAAGATCCCTCTATTTCAAGTCACATTGAGAAATTGGTGTGGATGGGCGGTACATTTCTTGAAAAGGGCAATGTAGAAGAACCCGAACATGATGGCACAGCAGAGTGGAATGCTTTTTGGGATCCATATGCTGTCAAAACCGTCTTTCAAGAGCGCTTTCCCATTGACATGGTCGCACTCGAAAGCACCAATCAAGTCCCTCTTACACTTGATGTAAGACAGCGCTGGGCATCTCTCCGTTCTCATATCGGGATTGATTTTATTGGACAATGCTATGCTTTTTGTCCCCCGCTTATTCATCATGAAACGAACTCGACTTATTACTTATGGGATGTCCTCACAACCATCACGCTCGCTTCGACTTCCTTTACTCGTTCGAAGGAATTAAATGCGATTGTTTACACTGAAACACCAAAGCAAGGACGAACTGAAGTGCATCCAGATGGAAAATCCATTCAAGTGATTGACCATGTCGATCGTGATGCATTTTTCCAAGCATTTGAGGATCTTATGAGAAAAGCAGTTTGTCAGATTTCCAAATGAAAAACGCCCCGTTCATTCACGGGGCGCTTCTTTTACTCTTCTTCTGCGTATTTCTTCTTACGTCTAAATTTGCTTAAAATTTCATACACAATCGGTACAATAACCAATGTGAGAAGGGTCGAACTTGTTAATCCACCGATGACGGTTACACCTAATCCTTTTGATACGATTTGGCTTCCACCTTCGAAACCTAATGCTAATGGTAGAAGGGCGCCAATCGTCGCAAGGGCCGTCATTAAGATTGGACGTAATCTTGTTGTTCCTGCTTCGAGTAAAGCTTCTCTTGTTGAGAGTCCTTCTTGTTCTTTACGAATCACTCGGTCAATGAGGACAATCGCATTTGTCACAACGATCCCTATCAACATAAGCAATCCAATCATGGCATTTAAGCTAATTGTTTCTTTTGCCACAAACAACCCGACAAGTGCACCAATAATTGTAAATGGTAGCGAGAAGAGAATGGCAAATGGTGCAAGACCTCCGCCAAATGTGATGACAAGGATAAGATAGACAATTGCAATTGCTGCAAGCATTGCAAGTCCAAGTTGCGTAAATGATTCTTCAATATCCGCACTCACGCCGCCAGTGTCAATGGTGACGCCAGATTTCAGATCGAGTTTGTCGACTTCTTTTTGGACGTCTTGCGTGACACTTGTTACATTGTCTGTTGTCATATCACCAGATACTTCTGCGTAGATTTTGCCATCACGTTTTGTTACCGTATTGGCTGTTGTGCCTTCTTTGACTTCGACAACATCACCAATTCGAACTTCTTGTCCTGTCGGTGTTGTGATCTTTTTATTTTCTAAATCTTTTTTGCTCTTATATTCTTCTTTTTCTGTTTGAAGATTGACATCAATTTCTTTGCCATCTTCGGTCACTTTTGTGAGCGTCGTTTCATTATTTTGTGGCGCAATGGCCTGTGCAATTTGTGAAGCAGTGAGGCCTAGCTTCGCCAGTTTATCTTGATCTGCATGGAACGTATACTCGTCATATTTATCAGATAAACTTGTGCTGACATTTTTCAAGTTTTTCTCATCTTTTAAGATGTTTTCTACATCTTTCACTGTACCTTCAATATCACTTGCTTTGTCACCGTACACATAGTACGTCACCGTATTGCTAGCACCGGCAGATGAGAAGTCTTGTGCCTTCCATTCTCCTTTAGATGCTCGGTCTTGTAAGACTTTGACCACTCGTTCTTTTTCTTTTTCAAAATTCGGTGTGTCTTCATCATATTGTACGAAGAATAATGCACCGTTTGAGTTACCGCCTACAGTAGCTGTTAGCGGATTAGAAGAACCTAGTGAATATTGAACCGTATTGACATGGTCGCGTTTCATCAAGTATTCTTCTGCTTTTTTCGTTTCGTCGATTGCTTGTTCTCTCGTTTGTCCTGGTTCAGGTGAATATGTCACCATCGCTGTCTTTTCTACTTCTTGTGGTAAGAAGCTGACACCGACAAGTGGTGCTAAGAATAAGCTTCCGACTAACATGAGAATGGCAATTCCTGATGTAATCCACTTGTGGTTAAGTGTCCAATTCAGTATACGTCTATAAACACCAGCAAGCTTACTTGGTTTATGTTCTTTGACCTTTTTCGTTTCTCCATAAAGGTTCTTTTTAAATAAGCTGTGTGCCATCATTGGAACAATCGTAATGGCAACTAGTAGTGAAGCAAGTAAAGCAAATACCATTGTTAAAGCAAACGGGATGAATAGTTCACCAATCATTCCACCTACAAGTGCTAATGGTAGGAATACCGCAATTGTGACAATTGTTGAAGACATGATTGGGAGAAACATTTCTTTTGTCGCTTCTCGGACGAGTGCTTTTCCTTTTAAAGGTTCATCCTTCAATGCCATTCTTCGGTAAATATTTTCTATGACAACAATCGAGTCATCGACCACTCGCCCAATAGCGACTGTCATGGCACCAAGCGTCATGATATTTAATGTGATATCTAGCTGATTTAAAATAAGAACCGCAATCAGCAGTGATAATGGGATCGAGATCACTGAGATGAGTGTTGATTTAATATCTCTTAGGAACAATAGAATGATAATGATCGCAAAAATTGCTCCGATGATCGCCTTGTTAAGCATTGTGCTAACAGACTCTTTGATCGGTTCTGCTTGATCATATGTTGTGCTGATGTTGATCCCTTTATTTTCTTCCTTAAACTTCTCAAGCTCTTTTGTGACTTCTTCTGCCACACTTACTGTGTTGGCATCAGAACCTTTCACTATTTGAAGCCCAATGCTGTCTTTTCCATTTGTTCTAGAAATTGATTCAGCATCTTTGACGACTTTAATATCCGCAATCTCAGAAAGCTTAATTGTTGGTAGTTCTACAGCTTGGCCGCTTCCTGCCCCTTGTTGTTGCGCTGCCGCTTGCTGTTCTGGTCCTTGCATTCCTGTATTTGCTGAGGCATTAGGAGTCGCTCCAGCATTTGGCACTACAGGAATTTGCATGTTCTTGAGATCTTTTACACTTAGAATGTTGCCATCTACGACCACTGATTTTTGTTTATTGCCGAATGTGTATAAACCTAGTGGGAGATTCACATCAGACCCTTTGATCATGTTTTGGACTGTTTCTTCATCTAGTCCGTATTCTTCCATTTTCTTTTCTTTAAATGAAAATTCAACTTCTTTGATTTGTTGTCCTGAAGCTTCAACTGAAGAAACCCCGTCTAATCCTTCAAGTGAAGGAACAAGTACATCTTCCACTTTTTGCGTCAGATCTTCTAACGATTCTTTGTCACCCGACACACTGAGTGCTAAGATTGGAATTGCATTGATGCTAAAACGTGCGATTCTTGGTTTTTCTGCATTTTCAGGAAAGGTAATATTGCTAATGACATCTTCAATTTCTTTCTTTGCTTCATCCATGTCTTTGTTGAAATCATATTCAACTTGAATAGATGAGGCATTTTCAAAAGAATTAGATGTGACCACATTGACTCCACTGAGGTTTTGTATAGACTTCTCAATGGGATCGGTCACCTTATCAGATACTTCATCCGGTGTTGCACCAGGATACATTGTTGAGACCGTAATGACTGGCGTATTGATATTCGGAATTGATTCTTGTTTCATATTCAATCCGGCATATAGACCAGCAACTGTTACGATAATCGTCATGAGCCATACTGCGAACTTATTCTTTAATACAAAATTGATGATCGAATTCATTATGTCCTCCATTTTCCTACATGTATTGACTGACTGGTCATTCTATATCATAATAAACGGTGATATACAATGGCGTCAACCTATTTCACTTGGGTTTGACGTAACATTCTAAAGCTGAAGGGGCCTTATTTCATGAACGAAAAAAAAGAAAAAATCATAAAAACAAGCATTCAGTTGTTTGCGAAAAAGGGTTTTTCTTCTACGACCATTCAGGAAATCGCAGATGAATGCGGCATATCTAAAGGCGCATTTTATTTGCATTTTAAATCAAAAGACCAGCTATTCAATCGTGCATTTGAATATTATATCGATACGTCTATGCAGGAGATTGAAAATGTTCGCAAACAAAATCAGCATCTAGCGCCTAGAGAGATTTTACAAAAACAAATTGCGGAACAATTTAAGCGCTTTGCTGAGAACAAGGATTTCATCATTTTAATCCTTAGTGAGAATGCCATTCCGGAAAACCAACAAATTAAAAAGTACTCGGTCGCTGTCAAAAAACAAATGAATGATGAGATCCAAATTTCCCTTTTGGCCACTTATGGACAGGACATTGAACCATACAAGACTGACCTGTCAGTCATTATTCAAGGAATCATTCAATCCTATGTACAGATTCTGCTTTTACACGACCAGTTGGAATTATCATTTGACGAGCTCTCTTGCTTTATACTCAATCGCTTTGATAATTTGGTTCAAGGGCTACTTCGTTCTCATTGTAAGCCCATTTTGACTCCGTCCATATGGGAAGATGAAGCGCCTAGTGCTATTTCCCTTCTCGAAGAGCTCCGCCAGCTAAAGCAAGTGCATCTCCTTTCTAACGACACCCTCGTCTCCATTGAAGTCATTGAAGAGGAATTGGCGAAGGATGAGCCTCGTAAGCCGGTCATTCAAGGGATGCTCACAAATTTAGACTTATGTGAGGAACCATCGGTCCAAAGGGTCGTCGAACAGTTAAAGTTATTTCTCCAGTGATTCACCTTTCACCGATTTTCGCTTATTCTCTTAAACCATGACCTACAGCTTATGCTTATTATAAGATTAGAACGTTCGAATTGATATACGGCGCTGGTCTGAATCTATCATCAGACCCTGCCGGTTCCATACAAAAAAACCGCCTTGTCGGGACTGACCCCATAAGATGAGACAAATAAAAAACACCTTCAAGTTTGAAAACGGATAGTTGTTATCCGAAATAAGACGTGGAGGTGTTTTTTCTATGGGGACAAGAGTGAGTTATTCGGTTGAAGT
>MKZN01000024.1 GCA_001938995.1 Bacillus pumilus
GACTAATTGATCTAGCAATACAAATTCGGCTTCGTGCTGAGAAGAATGTCTAGTGTGGAACATGAGAAAAACACCTTCCTTTAGTGGGCTTTTCTCTATTATAAAATGAGGAGATGTAAATTTTAAGGAAAAAAATAAAGCTGTCGAGATTTTCTCGACAGCCTGAAGGAAGCCACTGGCTTCCTTTTTTATTTATCTTTTTTCTCGATTGGTAAAATGAGAACTTCTACGCGTCTGTTTTTACTTCTGCCTTCTGCTGTATCATTTGAAGCAATTGGTTTGAACTCACCGAAACCTTTTGTACTAAAGTTCTCTTGGTTTAGATCGGCGTTTTCAAGCAGAATATTTAAAAAGTTAACAGCACGAATGGCGCTTAAATACCAGTTGGATTCAAAATCCGAATTTCTAATCGGTACATTATCTGTGTGTCCGCTAATCACAATGTCACGTGCTGGGTTAATAATGAGCAGTTTGGAAATTTCTTTTGCAAGCGGAACATCTTGTTGACGAATGACAGCTCGACCAGAATCGAAGAAAATGCTGTCTTCAATCGTAATTAATAGACCTTCATCCGTCAGCTTTGTTTGGAGTTTAGCGTCTAGTTTTTTACTTGCGATGAATGAATCGACTTGCTTTTTGACCTTATTTAAAACTGCTTGATCTCGTGCTTTCGCTTTGGCTTCTTCATCCTCATCTGCTGATTTCTTCACTTGATTACTTTGTTCGGTTTCTTCAGTGCTTTGCATGCTCGAGTGATCCATTACACCGGTACCGCCAGTAAAGACAACATTAAACGATTTGGCCATCTGCTCATATTTTGCAGCATCAATGGAGCTTGATGCAAACAAAACAATGAAGAGGGCGAGGAGGAGCGTAAGGATATCAGCATAAGGGATTAGCCAAGACTCATCTACATGTTCATCCTCATCATGTTTTTTACGTTTCCTAGCCATTCTGCTTTTCTCCTTCTTCGATTACGATATTTGCTCGTTCATTGGCTGGAATGTACATCAGTAGTTTTTGTTCAATGATTTTCGGTGATTGTCCTTCGAGAACTGAGAGAATACCTTCAATCATAATAAGACGAAGTTTCACTTCTTCTTTCGATTTACGTTTTAGCTTGTTTGCAAATGGATGCCATAGAACATAACCTGTGAAAATCCCAAGGAGTGTGGCGACGAACGCAGCACTAATGGCTGCGCCTAACGCATCAATGTCTCCCATGTTTGCAAGTGCGGCAATCAGACCGACAACAGCGCCCAGTACCCCTAGAGTCGGAGCATATGTGCCGGCTTGTGAGAAGATTAATGCGCCTGATTGATGTCTTTCTGACATGGCATCTACTTCTTCTGTTAACACGTCTCGAATAAATTCAGCACTTTGACCATCAACTGCCATGCTTAGTCCATTCTTTAAGAACTCGTCATCCACTTCTTCCAGATTTGCTTCTAATGCCAAAAGACCTTCACGACGAGCAATTTGCGCCCAGTTTGAAAAAAGAGGAATCATTTCTTCAATCGTTGGCAGCGTGTTTTCCTTGAAAAGTTTGCCGAATAATTTTGGTGTTTTCTTAATTTCACTAGTAGGGAAGGCGATGACAACCGCTGCAACGGTCCCAACAATAATGATTAATATAGCTGCTGGGTTAAGAAGAGCGGCAAGACTCACACCTTTCATCACCATACCGACACCAAGTGCAATAAATGCTAAAATAATACCTATTAACGATGTTTTGTCCATTATCTCACCAAATCCTTTAACTATCTTATTCTATAGTTAATATCGGTGTGTTCTAGAAGGGTTTTAGTCAGAATATCAAATTAAGAGAGTTTATGTGAAGAAATTTTGAAGAAAGCGCTTTCTGTTTGTGATAAAAAGGAAACTCCCTCTTGATTTTAAGGGAGTTTCTTATTTTTGAGCTGAATTCAATCCAAGATGTCTAACTTTTTTATTTTTTCTTCATAGATGATTTTGATTAAATCATAACTCCAGTTCATCATGTCATCCACCCCTTTTTCTTTTATCTTAAAGAAAAAGATAAAGGGAGGCTTCAGTGTGTAGATGGAATTTAGGCAATTTACTATGATGGAGCAGTAGATCCTCCTTAAGATGTGCTTATTTCTTTTTCACAACGATCTCATCATTTTGGACATCGACTGTAAATTCAGACAGATCGGTTTCTTCCAGCAAGATATCAGTCATTTGATCTTCGACGTGTTCTTGAATGGTTCTTCGTAATGGCCGAGCACCAAATGCAGGGTGATATCCAAGGTTGGCGATTTTCTCTTTTGCTTCGTTTGTGACGTGGATCGTTACATTCTGTTCTTGTAATTGATCTGACAGCTCATTTAGCAGAAGGTCAACGATTTTGACTAAATCTTGTTTGTTTAATGCATCAAACTGAATAATACTGTCAAAACGGTTCAAGAATTCTGGTTTGAAATAAGCGCTAAGAGAATCAATCAATGATTGTTCTTCAATGGATTCTTCTTGCTGAGACTGGAAGCCAACTTTGATGGTTTTATCTGTGCTGCCCGCATTACTTGTCATGATGATCACCGTGTCTTTAAAGCTGACGGTTCTACCTTGGCTGTCTGTTAAACGACCATCCTCCATGATTTGTAAAAATATATGCTGCACATCTGGATGTGCTTTTTCAATCTCATCCAGCAAAATGATGCTGTACGGTTTTCTTCGAACTTTTTCAGTGAGCTGACCAGCTTCTTCATGTCCAACGTAACCAGGGGGAGAACCGATCAATTTGGATACTGCGTGTTTTTCCATGTACTCACTCATATCTAATCGAATCATCGCTTCTTTAGAGCCGAATAGTTCTTCTGCCAATGTTTTAGATAATTCGGTTTTCCCTACACCAGTAGGTCCAACAAATAGGAAGGAGCCAGTCGGTCTATTTTTGGATTTTAGCCCTGCTCGGCTTCTTTTTACAGCTTTCGCCACTTTTTCGACTGCGTGTTCTTGGCCAATTACTCGGGTTTTTAAACGGATGTCAATTTCTTTCATTTTTGTTTGTTCATCTGTTTGCAGTTTGCCAACCGGAATGCCTGTTTTTTGTTCCACGATGGCTTGTATATCTTCTGCTGTGACGATATGTTCCTTGCTATTTGTTTGATGGTGAAGTCTAGCTTCAATCGCTTCCTCTTCATCTCGAAGTTTCGCTGCCTTTTCATATTGCTCTTCGTTTAATGCTACTTGTTTTTCGGAAGCTATTTGTGCCAGCCGGTTTGTTAGTTCATCTTCATTTGCGACATCAAGGGTGAGGTTTGCCTTTGAACCTGCTTCATCCAACAAATCAATGGCTTTATCCGGCAAGTGACGGTCTTGAATATAGCGTGCAGATAATTGTACACAAGCTTTAATCGCATCGTCAGAATAGGTGACACCGTGATAGGTTTCATACTTATCTTGAATGCCTTTTAAAATCTCAAGGGCTTCATCCGTTGTTGGCTCGTCAACGAGGACTGGCTGAAAGCGTCGTTCAAGTGCTGCATCTTTTTCAATTTGGCGATATTCTTTTAACGTCGTTGCACCAACTAGTTGTAATTCCCCTCGTGCAAGAGCAGGTTTTAAGATGTTCCCCGCATCCATTGAACCTTCAGCAGATCCTGCTCCTACTAGAAGATGAATCTCATCGACGAATAAAATAATATTTTTGCGGTTTTGCAATTCTTTAATGACCTGCTTCATTCTTTCCTCGAATTGACCACGTACACCAGTGTTCGCCACGAGGGAAGCAACATCTAATAAATAGATTTGTTTGTTTTTTAATTTATTTGGTACATCGCCATTGGCAATTTTCAGTGCAAGCCCTTCAGCAATAGCTGTTTTCCCAACACCTGGTTCACCAATGAGCACCGGATTGTTTTTATTTCTTCTATTTAAAATCTCAATGACTCTTGTAACTTCTTCATCTCGGCCGACGACTGGATCAATTAAACCAGCCATTGCACCATCAGTTAAGTTGCGGCCAAGCTCATCGAGTAAGCCTTTTTGTTTTGGCTCTTCCTGATGAGGGGCATGTCCTGTTGGTTGAGTGAAAAATGAATGTCCGCTGAACAGGTTAGGTCCCATTTTCATTTTTGACTGCTCCATCAAAGAGGTGTAGCAGTCTTCACATAAAACCATTTGGCTACGGGACGAATTGACTTGCATATTCAGGCGAATAGTTGCTTCATTTACTTGGCAATGTTGACAACGCATTTGCCATGACCTCCTTTAAATAAAGTTTGACCTTATTTGACCAATGTTTGTTAAATAAAATGGTCTGTTGTTTGACCATCTTTGACTATAGTATACTCTGACCTTTTTTGACTTTCAACTGTTTTGCTCAAAGCGAGATGATTGATCTTTTTTTGCATTTAAACATGGTTTGTCCTTCTTTTCAAGAAACCTGTCTCATAGGATAAGAAAAGAGACAATTGAAAGTGATGGGTGCGGAGGGGTCACATGAAACGTTCAAATGAATCCGCTTTTCAGCTTGCCTTTGTATATGTAGGAACAGTGGTGGGAGCTGGGTTTGCGACTGGGAAAGAGATCGTAGAATTTTTTGTTCGTTTTGGCTGGATTGGATTGGTGGGCATCATCATTAGTGGAGTTATTTTTACTGGTCTTGGGGCCAAGATGATGCTTATTTCTAAACGAATTAAAGCATCGTCTTACCAAGACATGAATCGCTTTTTATTTGGAGCAGCAGCTAGTCCATCTATTAATGTCGTGATGTTTTTTATTTTGCTTGGTGTGACCTCTGTGATGCTTTCTGGTGCAGGTGCTATTTTTGAAGAGCAGCTTGGGATATCAAAGGAATATGGCGTTCTTTTGACAATTGTTCTCAGCGTTGTTGTCCTTTACAAAGGATCGAAAGGGTTATTTGGTGTCAATGTGCTTGTTGTCCCAATGCTTCTTTTCTTTTCCTTCATCGTGTTTTTTGATTCATTCGTCTTTAGCAGTAGTGAAAGTCATGTGCTTGCACTACAAATGGGAGATGGTGAATGGATCTTGTCTGCTGTATCATATGGTGCTTTTAATTTAGCGCTATCTCAAGCTGTTTTAGTACCGGTCGCAAATGAGATGACATCTGAAGCTGTCATTAAAAAGGGAGCGGTACTTGGGGGTGTGATGTTAACACTGATATTATTCGTGTGTTTTTTATCACTTTCTTCATTAAAATTATTAGAGTCATTTGACATTCCAATGGCTCAAGTGGTGTATCAAGTGGCGAATTCCATTCATCTCATCTACCTATTTGTGATCTTCGGCGAAGTCTTTACTTCCGTTATTGGCAATTTGTATGGACTGGAGAGGCAGGTAAGGACGTACATTCGATTGAAAAGCATCTATACGATCTCCCTTATTCTGATTTGCTGTTATATCATCAGTAAAATTGGTTATGGCACACTCATTTCAACGGTTTACCCTATTTTCGGTTATGTCAGCATTTTATTTATCATCTTTCTCTGCCTGAAAAAAGTGCCTACATCAGTTGATAGGTAAAGAAAGGATGGCTTGTACAAAGAATATGTGATACACTATGATCTGTGAAAATTGAACAAAAATCCGTGAAAACGGGAGAGGTTCTAGCGAAACCCTCTATAAAAAACTAAGGACTTGCCGTATCCTTGGATGTGGCATTTTTTATTTTTTATGGCTAGGACACCTCATGTAAATGTGAAGGTGTCTTTTCTTTTGAGAAAATAGGGGTTTTCAAGAGCCTTTCAGATGCAGCTTGGTACAGTTGTACGAATCTGCAAAAGGAGGAAATCAGGAATGAAAAACGAAAAAGCAGTTGTTGTCTTTAGTGGGGGACAGGACAGTACGACATGTTTATTATGGGCACTAGAACAGTTTGAAGAGGTAGAAACCGTTACCTTTCATTATAATCAGCGTCATCAAGAAGAGATTGATGTGGCGAAAAGGATCGCTGACAAGTTAGGTGTGAAGAATCATCTATTAGATATGTCTCTTTTAAATCAACTGGCACCAAACGCACTGACCAGAGATGACATAGACATAGAGGAAAAAGAAGGGGAGTTGCCTTCTACATTTGTCCCTGGAAGAAACTTAGTCTTCTTATCGTTTGCGTCTATTCTAGCGTATCAAATTGGAGCAAGACACATCATCACAGGTGTTTGCGAAACAGACTTTAGCGGTTATCCCGACTGCCGTGATGCCTTTGTTAAGTCTTGCAATGTAACAGTCAATTTAGCTATGGAAAAACCATTTGTCATCCATACACCACTCATGTGGCTCGACAAAGCTGAAACGTGGAAGCTCGCAGATGACCTAGATGCGCTAGACTTTGTAAAAAATGAAACGTTAACTTGTTATAATGGCATCATTTCTGATGGCTGCGGGGAATGTCCTGCATGTAAGCTTCGGAAAAATGGCTATGATACGTATATGGAAATGAAGGAGGCGAAATAGATGTTGTCTCAAATTTATCCACAAACAGACCATCCATTTTCATTTGAATTGAACAAGGATATGCATGTGTCTGCGGCACATTTCATACCAAGAGAAGATGCAGGTGCATGTAGCCGCGTTCATGGACATACGTACACAATGAATATCACCATTGCTGGAGACCATTTGGATGAAACGGGATTTCTAGTGAATTTTAGTACATTGAAAAAACTCATTCATGGACAGTATGATCACACATTGCTCAATGACCATGAAGAATTTTCTTCTAACGATGCATATTCGATCCCAACAACAGAGGTTGTTGCAAAGACAGTGCATGACAAAGTAGCGGCATATTTATCGACTTTAGCGAACAGACCGACATGTGTCCAAGTTTTTGTCAGGGAGACACCAACAAGCTATTGCATTTATCGTCCGAAACGAGTTGACATCAATGGCTAAAGCAATTCCAGTATTAGAAATATTCGGTCCGACTATTCAAGGAGAAGGAATGGTCATTGGACAAAAAACAATGTTTGTCAGAACGGCTGGCTGTGACTACTCTTGCAGCTGGTGTGATTCATCATTTACATGGGATGGATCAGCTAAGCATGATATTCAGTGGCTTCAAGCTGAAGAGATTGTAGCAGAGCTAAAAAAAATAGGTGGACAGGCTTTTTCCCATGTCACCATTTCGGGAGGGAATCCTGCTCTTTTAAAACAAATGGAATCACTCATTGATTTGTTACATGAAGAAGGAATCGATACAGCGCTTGAAACACAAGGAACGATGTTTCAGGACTGGTTTTTGAAAATTGATGATTTAACCATTTCACCTAAGCCACCAAGCTCAAAAATGAAAACAGACTTTACAAAGCTCACACGAATCATAGATGAATTAAAACAGGCCAATCGGTTACAGCACGCAAGCCTGAAGGTAGTCATTTTTGATGATCAAGATCTTGCCTATGCAAAGGATGTCCATGCAAAATACCCAGACCTTCCTTTTTATTTACAGGTAGGAAATGACGATACAACGACAGCTGATGATGCGTACTTAGTGAAGCATTTATTAACAAAATATGAATCACTTGTTGATCAAGTGGCAAAAGATCCAGACTTGAATCGTGTCAGGGTGTTACCCCAGTTGCACACGTTATTGTGGGGAAATAAACGAGGCGTATAGAAAGGAAGAAGCAAAATGACGACAAGAAAACCAGAAGAATTAGAAGGTGTCACGTTATTAGGGAATCAAGGAACCAATTATTTATTTGAATATGCACCACAAGTACTTGAGTCGTTCCCGAATAAACATACAAACAGAGATTATTTCGTGAAATTCAATTGCCCAGAGTTTACATCGCTATGTCCGCAAACAGGTCAACCAGATTTTGCAACCATTTATATTAGTTATATTCCAGATGAGATAATGGTCGAAAGCAAATCGCTAAAGTTATACTTGTTCAGCTTCCGTAACCACGGTGACTTCCACGAAGATTGTATGAATATTATCATGAATGATCTGATCAAATTGATGGACCCTAGGTATATTGAAGTTTGGGGCAAATTCACACCAAGAGGTGGCATTTCAATTGATCCGTATACAAACTACGGAAAGCCTGGTACAAAGTATGAAAAAATGGCAGAGTACCGTATGATGAATCATGATATGTATCCGGAAACGATAACTAATCGGTAATCTGTGAGCTGAAATGGTTGTTTTTAGCAAAAATATATTTACTAAATAAATAGTCCCCTTGAATTCCTTCAAGGGGACACTTTAGTTTGTTTTAATTGAATACTCACAAGTTTATCTTCACACTCAGGTTTTCTAGAAGCATTTACTTTGAACACTCCAACTTCATCATTCACCTTGTCCGTTTAAGTAGCCATTAATTGAGATACCGCCTATTTGATTCATCTCATAGTGTTGTTGTATTCAATTGACTGGATAGTTTATATAGTGCATACCACTCTTCTTTTTTTGTTGCGCTTTCATTCCGTTGAAGTGTTGTTCCTACATAAACATCCCGGCAAGTATCACATATTTATTTTAAATTAGAAAGTAACAAATTTACTTAATTAATACAAAAGAGGGTGACCAAGTTACCTTTTAATACTGACATATTTTGTTTTCACACTCGGTCTTCTCGGTTGCATCTACAGTGAAGGATATAACTTTGTCATTGCCTTTATCATAGATTCCCCAAATTTCTTTTTTATTATTCCCGTTGAGGTACCCATTGATTTCAATACCGCCCATTGGGTTTACTTCATAATCATTAGTGTAATCAATTTGTTCAATATCTTTATAGTTTGTTTTAATAAATTCACTCATTCGTTTTTTAGCTAAGGAATACAATTCTTCTTTTTTTGTTTCCTGAGATTCAATTTTTTTGTCGTTTTGTTCCTTCATAAATATCCCTCCAAGTGTTATAATAACCAGAGTTATAAGGATAATTATGTATTTCTTCATAAAACCATCCTTTCTATCTTATATTTTACATGAGTGAAGGGGTATTGTATATGAATACAAAGACTGACATACCTAATTTATCAGATGAAGACTATTTTTCTCTCAGTCAAAATACATACAGTGAAAAGAAAATGAAAAGTGCCTATGAAAATAAGACCCCACTTGTAAATGGTTCAAAAAAAGCTTTTTATGTAGATAAAATCAAAAAAGATCCAGACACAGGATTAGATGTTTATGTATTTGTCCAAGCCAAGAAAAAAGAAGGTAAATGGATAAAACCTAAAGAGCCTGAAAATGTTGTCGTGGGATTTCAAGGAACAAATCAAGAGCAATTGAAAGCTGACATCATCAGTGCTGATGGTGGTAACGTCGTCATGGGAATAGATCCGAAAAAGAAAGTCAAATATATCATGAAAAAAGATGCGCCCAGACACTCTAAAGCCATTGCAAAGTATAACGGTAGCATGGAACAAGCCTTGCTGCTTAAGAGTGGGAAATATAAAATTGTCACTAAAACTTCCCAATTTGATCAAGGTGATCAAGTTGTTGCCCATGAAGTGAAAAAGTATGCCAATGCTAAAACAGTGATTTCAACGACTGGACATTCACTTGGCGGAGCAGATGCGGAATATGCTGGTGTGAATAATAACGTTTACAGTGTTGCTTTTAACAACCCATCTATCGTTAAATTGCATGATGAAGAAACTCAAAAGAAAATAAGAAATGGTGAATTTGACTTATATCATAAGTCTATCATCAACCCGGATGATATGGTGGGAACTGGCTGGTTATTAGAATATGATCGACATAACGGAACGACGATTTATACGAAAGATCCAAGCGTTTCACGGAAAGAACGCATAAAGCGGTTTATTTCACCACTTGGCATTCCGGGGGTTTTAGGTAATTTAATGACCTCCTTCTATGGACAAGCATTTGCAAAAAATCCTGATACTCATAGTTTAAATGATTCCAATTTCAAATTTGATAAGAACGGTAATATCCAAAGTGTTGACGGCAGAAACGGTGTTTATAATCAAAATATTGAATCATTCTCATCTTTTTCAGGGATGAATGGACAAACCATTAAAGTGGATGAAAAGTACGCAAAAGAATTGGCTAAACGATTGCAGGCAGCGATTGAGGACTTAAAAACAAAAAAACAAGTCATCGAACGATTTCCTCATGATCACAGCAAGATGATTTATGATGTAAAATCTACTTGCGGGAAGAGATTGGAAGAGTTTAAAGACCTTGCCCCTGGTGATGTTGATGATGCTGTACTGTTTCATGCACGCTCTGTAAAAGATGGAGTCGCAGTATTTTATGACTTAGAAGAACACTATCAAACTGAAGCCACTCTACATTATTTGATTAGAGATCTAGAGGATATTAATGAATTCATGGTCAAAATGGCTAATGATCTAAAAGAGAAGGATGGCGAATTAGCAAACTGGTTAAAGGTGTAGGAGGATTCAGATTGGATACAGTTGATTTTTATAGGAAGCTGCAGCAACATGAGGAATTGAAGAAAGTGGTCGGTTCAAATTTGAAAACGAATTGTCTGAACCTAAAGGAAGACACAAAAAATGCATCAGATTTTACCTCGGCACAACAGGTGATTTCCGAAGTTTATGTTGCTTTACTCTCTTCATTTGAAGGGGAAGCTAACGAAGCATTAGTACAAAGGCTTAAGGAAAATGCAACAATATTGACAAATGCTACAGAGAACAGAAGTGCCTTTTTGAGAAGCATAAAGACAAAATAATTCAAACACCCATTACAATTATGTAAAGGGTGTTATTTAGTTCTAATCGATTTTATTCTGACGATGACTACGAACAAGCATCATACATGCCTTTTCGTTTTCTAACTGAAGTCATCATATGAATGGTTTTTAAGATGTGATGTCTTCAAAAATAATCGTTATCAAATAAAAAAAGAGAAGAGTCATGTCACTCTTCTCATACAAGTAGGAATAGAACTTGCTAGGACGGCTGGGGGCTACCAGCTCGTAAATACATTATATATGCAGAACGTATGTTTGTAAAGATGAATTGTGCTTTTTTTGCTAAAATAAGATCCATTAGTGGAAAACGGAGGAGACAGTGTTGGAAAATAAAGATGAGAAAACAGAGAAACTGCTCATGGAACTGAAAGAAGAGCTTCATATCTTTGAGCATCAGAACAAGGAGCGCTATAAATGGAGTGCTTCCACATTGCTTGGAGTCATCGCACTGCTCATTGATAAAGGAGTGATCACACCTGAAGAAGTAGAGATGTACAAGACAAAAGCGGAAATGCAAACCTTTCACAACCAAAAAGACTGATATGACGAAATCAAAAGGACATGCCAAATGGTGTATGACTCATTTGGTATGCCCTTCTTTGATAAATCCATCTTTTTGTATAAAAAATGCTTTTTCAAGGATGAGCCCTAATCAAGCTGATTGACCAACAACTCAATGGAATCTACATGAGAAGTTTGCTTTCAGTTGTTCGACACATGCCAATGACTTTCTCATCAATGATGTATGTAAGAAAATATTTTGATTCGGCAATAATTGATTACTGTATGGGTTGGCACATCATTGTTTAGTTGTATTATGTATTGATGGTCTCAATTGAGGATGGCAAATTAATGTATGGAGTCTTTGATGACTGTATAATTTTTATGATTAACGACTGTTAGTGAGTCGAGTTCTAAATCTCTATAATTGTCCATGATGGTGACATCCACAATAACCGAGTTTTCATTCACTTTTTCAACCACACCTGTTAAACCATTTCTAAATTCAATCACGTTTCCAATCTTAGCAATCTTCAACCGATCCCTCTCCTTTAAAAACAGATTTCATTCCCTATTAAAAAGTATTTTGCAATATTTTCTTACCAATGTAAAGGATAAAGACGTTTTTGTTGTACGCTTTCAAAACGAGTGGTATATTAAATAATTGATTATCTAAGAAAGGGAGAGTTTTTTTGACAGAAGAACAGATCCTCACAATATGTGAATCCTTACGAAATGGAACAGAAAAGCAAGTGACCATTCAAAAAAACGATTTTTTATATTTCCGTTCTGTTTTAGTAAAACAAGAAGATTTTAAACATTTTCGTGGGATAGCCAAACATGGTGGAGATGTTATGTTTGAATATCTTAAAGAAGAAAGAAGTTAGAGCTTTTTCTCACTTATGAGAAAAAGCTTTTTTATTTTAGTCCGATTGTCATACTTCAAAACCGTCTGATACATATGAAAAGAAAATGTAATAACCCATAATTAGGTGCATAAGGATGATTATAGGTCGAAATTAGCTCGATTTAATCGCTTTCATTTCCATATTGTAAATAATACAACTAGGACATGCTATTTAATGACTGAATTTGGACATGCTTGCAAATCTTTGTGCGTGAAAACAGATGAAGCTCTTGTTAGAGTGGACAAGTATCTTGCGGCCTACTTTTTATTTTAAGGAGGAATTAGGCGAATGATGAAAATTCATACAGCACTCTTTGTCATCCTTATGCTGGTCTCAGCAATGAAGATGGACAATATCCAACAAAACCAACAAACAATAAGTGAGGAACTCCGACAAGCACCTGTTAAGCATCAGCTTTCATATATAGATCAAGACGATCGTCACCTGGTGATCCCAGAGATTTCTGAAGAGAAGCATCAGTCAAAAGTCAAAATGCTCAGCACCTCAACGGAGCAAAAGCCATCAAAGAAACAAGGAAAGGCTGAAACAACGAAAGAGAAAAAAGGGTATTCTCAAGGAGAGGTGGACTTGCTCTCTCGATTGGTACATGCAGAAGCAAAAGGTGAATCCTTCGCAGGAAAGAAAGCTGTGGCAAGTGTGGTATTAAACAGGGTAGAGCATGGCTCTTTTCCTGACAGCGTCAAAGGGGTTATTTATGAGAGAAATGCTTTCCAGCCGGTCTCTAATGGAAGTATTCATGATAAGCCAGATGAGGAGTCTGTTAAGGCTGTAAAGCAGGTCGTTAAAGATCAAGACAGAACGACAAAGGCCATTTATTTTTATAACCCAAAAACTGCAACAGATGACTGGATTCGTTCTCGTAAAATTCTAGAGCGAATCGGCCGCCACGTATTTGCTGTTTAGTTGAACTGGCAACGATCCATAGGTCGTTGCTTTTTTTTATGTTCAATTCTCAAAATATTTTCAGGACTTGTCTCATAGAATGTGAAAAAGAACGTGCTTTTAGACAAGGGGAGGCTACATGAATCGATTTGTAAAAGGAGTTATTCTGCTATCTGTCGCAGCTTTTATTGCGGAGTGTATTGAGTTTTTAGTCAATATGATTTTAGCAAGAGAACTTGGAGAACATGGAATGGGTCTATATATGAGTATCCTTCCAATCATCATGCTTGTACTTGTCATCGCCAGTTTAGAGTTGCCAGTCTCCATTTCTAAATTCATCGCAGAATCGCATGAACGGCTCCATAAAAGTATGCTGCGCCATGCGTTTAAAATGACGTTTGTGGTGACATCGACAACCACAGCAATTGCAGCAGTTGTTCTGCCCTTCATACCTGTGTTTCAGTCATATCATCCACTCATGAAATGTCTTGTGCTTTCACTTATACCAATCATTGCATTTACCTCGATTGCACGCGGTTATTTTATGGGGAAGCAGCAAATGGGCAGAATCGCCCTGGCCAATATGCTGAAAAAAACGATTCAGCTCATCTGCTTGTTTTTGTTTTTTCATTGGTATTCTTTTGATCTTGAAACTGCAGTTCTGATTGCCATTGGAGTCATTGTGGCGAGTGATCTTGTTGTATTTATCTACTTATACTCTCAATATGTCATGGCGAAAAATGCGGTGAACGTCAGATCGGTTGAACTAAGAGGGACTGACGTGAGAAAGCGATTGTTGGCAGTGTCTATTCCCACAACCGGAATGCGCATCTTTCATGCCATTGCCAACGCCATTGAACCCTTTTTAATTAAAGGAGCGCTGATTGCAGCTGGTATCTCTGGAACCTTGGCTGTTGATCACTATGGCATGCTGGCTGGTGTGGCGATGTCCATTGGCTTTTTTCCCGCATTTATTGCGCATTCGATCATGATTGTGATGATTCCAAATGTATCCGAAGCCTATGCGTTAGGGCAGTATGATCTTGTGAAAAAACGGGTGAGACAGGCGATTCTGATTACGTTTGGATATGGGGTGCCGGCAGTGATGGTGATGTATTATTACGCTTATCCACTGACACAGCTCTTTTTTGACTCACCGCAAGCTGCTGTCTATTTACAACTACTCTGGCCGTATTTTTTATCTCATTTGTTTGTGATGCCATTTCAAGCGTGCTTAATTGGGATGGGTCTCATTAAAGATGTGTTTCTTCATAATATATGGGTACATGTTGTCTCGTTTTCTATGGTGTATTTCCTCGGATCGATGGAAAGCCTCAATATGATGGGAGTCATTTTAGGCATGAATACGGGGATGTTGCTGCTCACAGCTTTGCATTATGCCACGATTTGTAAAGAGTTGGGTGTTTCGATGTTTCTGCGAATGAAAAAAGCTTGAATGTGACCTGAGGCTAGAGGGTAAACTAAAAGAAAACTGGGAAGGAAGATCATGATGAATCGTTCTTATCTAGCTACCAGCCTTCTTTTCATGACCCTTTTTGCCTTCTTGATGAATACAGAGATGGAAGCAAAAGAGCCTGTGAAAGCACCGGAAATAGAGGCCCCAACATTAACAGGGGGAACGAAGGTGGTTCCCCAAAAAGGAAAGCGAACCATCCTTCATTTTTGGACAACATGGTGCCCGTCGTGCAAAATGGAGCTGCCTGCTTTTCAGCAGATCGTCAGAGAAAATAAGAGTGACGTTGATATCTTAACCGTCAATTTACTAAGTGCAGAGCAAGGAAAACATGCTGTCTCACAATTTGTGAAGGACAGAAAATTGACATTCCCGATCCTCCTTGATGAGCATGGAGAAATGATGAAGAAATATCAAATCATCACCATACCGACAACCTTTTTCATTAATGAAAAAGGAGAGATTGTGAAAAACCATGTAGGACCACTAACGAAAAAACAAATCCATGAGTGGACAAACTCGTAGAACACATGAAATGAATGACCATCTTAAGGAACCAAAGAGAATCGTCTTTTGGTTCTTTTTTGTGTTCAATGGCTTTTTATTTGAATAAACTGTGCTCAAAAAGGGGATGGCATCGTTGCGTCAATAATGATAATTATTATCAAGAAGAAATTATAATAATTATTAATTGAAAATGGATGAAAACCTGTTATAATGAATAACAGACCTATAAACAGCTTTTAATAGCAGAAATGATAGATAAAAATGAAACAGGTAATAATTGATGATGTGAAAACCATTATCAATTAGAAGGGAGAAAACAATCATGAATGAGAATACATATCAAACGACAAACCAAAAGGAACCAAACCGGTTCTTTCACAAATGGATACAGCATGGAGAACTAATCGCAGCAGGTATCGCGGGAATTCTCATCTTGATTGGATGGGGGTTAAAGGATGAAAGCATGTGGAGCATTCCTCTCTTCATTCTTGCATTTGTGATCGGAGGTTTTGCGAAAGCGAAAGAAGGTATTGAAGAAACCATCTCGTCTAAGACATTAAACGTCGAACTGTTAATGATTTTCGCAGCAATTGGCTCAGCAATCATTGGATACTGGGCTGAGGGCGCGATTTTAATCTTTATCTTTTCATTAAGCGGTGCCCTTGAAACATATACGTCCAATAAGAGTAAGAAGGATTTAACCGCCTTAATGCAGATCGCACCAGATGAAGCTACTCTTATGAATGAGGATGGCTCAACGGTTCAAATGGCCGCCTCGGCATTAACTCCTGGCGATCGAATTATGATCAAAGCCGGAGAACGTATTGCAGCGGATGGTGTGATTTTGAGCGGAAGAACAAGTGTCGATGAATCAGCACTAACTGGTGAATCTGTTCCTCAGGAGAAAGGGCAAGGGGAAGAGGTCTTTGCAGGAACTGTGAACTTAAATGGGTCGTTAACGGTGGAAGTCACGAAGTATAATGAAGAAACGCTTTTTCATAAAATCATTAAGCTTGTAGCGTCTGCCCAAGAAAGTGTTTCACCAAGCCAAGCTTTTATTGAAAAGTTCGAAGGCGTTTATGTGAAAGGTGTCTTAATCACAGTCGCGATTTTAATGTTCTTGCCTCATTTTGTCCTGGGCTGGAGCATGAGTGAAACTTTTTATCGGGCGATGGTGTTTATGGTGGTTGCTTCACCTTGTGCGTTAGTTGCGTCCATTATGCCAGCGGCGCTTTCGTTGATTTCTAACGGAGCGAGAAACGGCATGCTTGTCAAAGGAAGTGTCTTTTTAGAAAAACTAGGCACTAGCACAATGGTTGCTTTTGATAAAACAGGTACGATTACTAGTGGAAAGCCAGCTGTAGAAAAGGTATTCATTGCAAAAGAACAAGATGAATCCGTATTTTATCAAGCGCTCTATCAAATCGAAAGTCAATCAAACCATCCATTAGCCAAAGCCATTTCTGATATGGCGAAAGACCATCAACCTAAACGGTCTCCACATGTCACAATTGAAGAAACATCTGGTTTTGGTGTCAAAGCACAATTGAACGGGGAAACGTGGCGTATTGGGAAGAAAGATTTTGCAGGGAATGCATCAATGGACCATGAGATTGAATCAACAGGTGACGATCTATCATCACAAGGCTATACTGTCGTGTATGTTCAGAAAGATCAGCAAGTCGTTGGTTGCCTTGGGTTAAAAGATCAAATCAGACCTGAAGCGAAAAAGATGATCCAAGAGCTGAATGAATTAGGCATCCAAACGGTGATGCTAACTGGAGATCAGCAAAAAACAGCTGAAGTCATTGCAGAAGAAGCAGGCATTCAAACGGTTGTCGCAGAATGTCTTCCAGATAGAAAGGTAAATGAAGTCAATCGACTCAAAAAACAAGGGAATTCTATCATTATGGTAGGAGACGGGATCAATGATGCTCCTGCTCTCGCTACAGCAGACGTTGGGGTGGCGATGGGCGGAGGCACAGATGTTGCCTTAGAAACAGCTGATCTCATTCTCATGAAGAACAATTTAAATAACCTGACAAAGATGATTCGTCTGTCAAGAAAGATGAACAGAATCATTAAGCAAAACATCATCTTTTCATTAACTGTGATTTGCCTCTTAATATGTGCGAATTTCTTACAAGTCCTTGATTTACCCTTTGGTGTCATCGGGCATGAAGGCAGTACCATCTTGGTCATTTTAAATGGACTACGTCTGCTTCGTGCATCCTAAATAAATCCAAAAGCGCACTCGCATCATGCAGTGCGCTTTTGTGCTAAAATCAGCAAAAACTGATACAATATATCAGTAGAATATCGAGTGAGGAGGATCATGATGAACCGTTTGAAAAACTTGTCTTCTTGGCTAAAGAAAAGGGACATTCAAGGTGCATTTATCCATACAAAGGAAAATGTGTTTTATCTATCTGGATATTTCACAGAACCGCATGAAAGAGTCATGGGGCTGTTTGTGTTTCAAGAAGCGGAGCCATTTTTGATGCTGCCTAAGATGGAAGTCGAGCAGGCGAAGAATGCTGGATGGTCTGGTGAAATCATCGGGTACGAAGACCATGAAGACCCATTTGATCATATAAAGAGAGCGATTGAAAAGCGAGGGGTTGCAACGACTCGCCTTGCCATTGAAAAAGAATCGATTCCTCTTCAAAGAGCAGAGCAGTTACAAGCAGTTACAGGAGCCGATACATTCATCCGAGCAGAAGAGAAATTAAATCAATTGCGTCTCATTAAAGACGAAAACGAAATCGCCACACTCAAAAAAGCGGCTAAACTCGCTGATGAAGGTGTGCAAATTGGTGTCAATGCCTTAAAGGAAGGTGTCACCGAGACAGAAGTGCTCGCTGTCATTGAATATGAATTAAAGAAAAAGGGCATTCAAGGCATGTCCTTTTCAACAATGGTTCTCTTTGGGGAAAAATCAGGCGAACCCCATGGAAATCCAGGACAAGCAACCTTGAAAAAAGGTGATTTTGTCCTGTTTGACCTTGGCGTTATTGTGGATGGATATTGTTCAGACATTACAAGAACATTCATATTCCAAGAAGCAACAGAAAAGCAAAAAGACATCTACAACACTGTTTTAAAGGCAGAAATAGCAGCACTTGAAATGAGCGAGCCAGGTGTGAGAATTGGTGATCTTGACTTAAAAGCAAGAGGACTCATTACGGCTGCAGGGTATGGCGAATATTTCCCCCACCGCCTCGGACATGGTTTAGGTGTGTCAGTCCACGAATTTCCTTCGATGAGCCAAGCAAATGACGATCTGTTACAAGAAGGGATGGTTTATACAATTGAACCGGGTATTTACGTCCCTGGGATCGGCGGGGTGAGAATTGAAGATGATGTGCTGATTACAGCAGACGGCCCAGTGACATTAACCAATTATCCAAAAGAACTGACGATCATCTCATCATAAAAAAAATCACGATGAACGAAGCGTCATCGTGATTTTTTTATCACTCATACTCTGATCGATCCTTATCAATGAAAAAATCATCAAATGATTGAAACGATTTGACTTTATGTTCTTTCCCTAAAGGATATAGTGCCAAGCGAGCAGAAAACAAAACAGCCATACATAACATGATCCATACGATAATACCCATCTTGAATTCCCCTTTCCACCCAGTGATTTGTTCAGCTCACATACATCATAAAGTATGAAACGCTTACCATATCAAGAGAAAGTAGGAGAAAAAATGTCAAACATTAGGGAGATTGCAAAAAGAGCGGGTGTTTCTGTGACAACTGTATCCCGGGTGTTGAATCACCATCCTTATGTCAAAGAAGAAAAACGAGCGCTCGTGCTAAAAGCCATGGAAGAGCTCAAATACACGCGGAATATTCATGCCGTTCATTTAGCGAAGGGTTATTCGAATATGCTTGGCATCGTTCTACCAACGATTAACCACTCCTATTTCAGTGGACTTGTTACGGGCATTGCTGACAAAGCGCAAGCTCATGGCATGCATTTTGCATTATTCCAAACGGGATATGATCCATTAAAGGAAAAAGAAGCGTTAATGAGTTTAAAAGAGCGGCGTGTAGATGGACTCATCTTTTGCTCTAATGCGTTGAATGATCAAGATATTCTAAAATGGCAAGAATCTGGACCGATTATTTTTTGTCATCCGACAGATGATATATGTTCCGCTGTGTCAATTGCCCACGATCAAGCTTTCAAGGAAGGGCTTGACCATTTAGTAGCATGTGGGCATCAGAAAATTGCAATCGTCCTTGCGAGAACAGAAGGAGCAAATAGCGAGTCACGCATTCAAGCTTATCGAGAAAAAATGCATGTACTCAACCAGGAAATTGATGAGAGGTGGATCATTGAGGGGAAATTGACACTCTTTGATGGGCAGCAATTGTTTTTTGAATGGCAGACAATGAAAAGTCAACCAACAGCATTCATGATCACAACTGATGAGGTATCAGCAGGCTTTTTATTAGAGACGCAACGTCACAACATACAAGTGGGAGAATCGCCGGCTATCCTCAGCTTTCAAAATGAACAATTGAGCGAAGCGTTAGAGATCTCGACCATTGACATCCCAATTAAACAAATGGGACAAGAAGCCTTCGACTTGTATGACCGTGCGCAAAAGGGAAAACCGCCAGAGAAAAGAGTGCTGCCATATCGACTCATTCAACGAAACACAACGGTTTTAAAAAACAATCGTTGACGCATGTTTCATCTGTTATGTACGATAAGAGGGATTGAATAAGAAGGAGGTGGGGATGTATATGGAATCCTTCACCGTTAACAAAGCATTAAATAATAATGTCATCATCGCAAGACACCCTTCTTACAACGAAGTGGTCCTGATTGGAAAGGGAATCGGCTTTGGAAAAAAATCGGGTGATGTTCTCGATCAAGCGGCATTTGAAAAAATGTTTGTGTTAAAAAATACAAAAGAACAAACCGAATATAAGCAGCTGCTTCATCACATTGATGAGAACATGATTGAGCTCGCAAATGACGTCATTTTTCATATAAGAGAAAAAATGGGACATCGGCTAAACGAACATATTCACATTGCACTAACGGATCATATTGCTTTTAGTTTAAAGCGCGTACAGCAAGGATACGATATCACCAATCCATTTATGCTCGAAACTAAATCGTTATATCCAAAAGAATACGAAGTCGCTAAAGAAGTCGTTGAGATGATCAATAAACGGTCTGATGTCGAAACGAAGCTGCCAGAAGGAGAGATTGGCTTTATTGCGCTCCATATTCATTCAGCTTTAACGAATCGGCCTTTATCTGAAGTCAACCGGCATTCACAGCTCATCACGCAAATGGTCCAAGTCATAGAGGACGCCTTTCACATGAAGGTAGATAGAGAAAGTATTCATTATTTACGTTTATTGCGCCATATTACGTTTTCCATTGAGCGGATTAAACGGGAAGAATCATTGGAGGAACCAGAAAAGTTACTTCACCTATTGAAAAACGAATATCCTTTATGCTACAATACAGCTTGGAAAATGATTAAAATTTTGCAACATGCATTGAAGAAGCCTGTACATGAAGCGGAAGCGGTTTATCTGACCCTCCACCTGTACAGATTGACAAATAAAATTTCATAGTAACCTTAAACGTGTTACTGATTCGATCAGGCATGAGTGAATGAAGGTAAATACAGGATAAGATCCTGCTATTTGTGCAACCTTATATCACCATGCCTTTTTTGTGTTTGAAAGTAAAATGTAAACGGTTAATTATGAAATGTAAGTCAAGGGTCAATGAAATGCATGCTGTAAGCGAAAACAAGAGGAGGTTCAACCAGTGTTTAAATCACTTTTCGGTGTGTTGCAAAAAATTGGACGAGCACTTATGCTTCCTGTTGCGATTCTCCCAGCTGCTGGTATTTTACTAGCACTTGGAAATGCGATGCAAAATCCGCAACTGCTAGATGTGGCTCAATTTTTTAACAACGATACAATTCAACTTATTGCAAGTGTAATGGAAAATGCGGGGGACATTGTTTTCTCGAATTTACCACTCTTATTTGCTGTAGGGGTCGCCATTGGCCTTGCAAATGGTGACGGTGTAGCAGGGATTGCCGCTATTATCGGTTATCTAGTGATGAACGTGACCATGAGTGCCGTTTTAGTGGCAAATGGCTCAATTCCTTCAGATTCTATCGAATTGGCTCAATTCTTTAAGGAAGGTCATCCGGAGTATATTAGTATGCTGGGTATTCCGACCTTGTCTACTGGTGTATTCGGTGGGATTATTGTCGGGGTATTAGCAGCTTATATGTATAATAAATTTTATAAAATTGAGCTTCCGCAATATCTCGGTTTCTTTGCCGGAAAACGTTTCGTACCAATTGTCACATCTATATCAGCATTAATTTTAGGACTTTTGATGTTAATGATCTGGCCACCAATCCAAGGTGCATTGAATTCATTTTCAACAGGTTTACTCTCAGCGAATGTGTCACTTGCTGCCTTTGTATTCGGTATCATTGAGCGCTCGCTCATACCGTTTGGATTGCACCATATTTTCTACTCGCCATTCTGGTATGAGTTCTTTAGCTATAAGAGCTTATCAGGAGATTTAGTACGTGGTGACCAACGTATTTTCATGGAACAAATTAAAGACGGTGCAGAGCTGACAGCCGGAACATTTATGACGGGTAAATATCCATTTATGATGTTCGGTCTTCCGGCAGCAGCACTTGCCATTTATCATGAAGCAAAACCAAAGAATAAAAAATTGGTAGCTGGGATTATGGGTTCAGCGGCGTTGACCTCTTTCTTAACAGGGATTACTGAACCGCTTGAATTCTCATTCTTATTCGTTGCACCTGTATTATTTGCTATTCACTGTGTGTTTGCTGGATTATCATTTATGATGATGGACATTCTAAATGTGAAAATCGGGATGACCTTCTCAGGAGGGTTAATCGACTTCTTCTTATTTGGGATCTTGCCAAACAGAACGGCTTGGTGGCTCGTCATTCCAGTAGGACTTGTACTTGCTGTGATCTATTACTTCGGATTCAGATTTGCGATTCGTAAATTTAATCTAAAAACACCAGGCCGAGAAGATGAAGCGGCAGATGGTGCAAGTGGATCAGTGGCAGGAAAAACTGATGACTTGCCGTATGAAATTCTAGAAGCGATGGGTGACCAAGAAAACATTAAGCATCTAGATGCATGTATCACTCGCTTACGTGTAACAGTGAATGATCAGAAAAAAGTGGACAAAGATCGGTTGAAAAAACTTGGTGCTTCCGGTGTTCTCGAAGTGGGGAACAACATCCAAGCAATCTTTGGCCCGCGTTCTGACAATTTAAAAACACAAATGCAAGACATTATCGCAGGCCGCACGCCTCGCCCAGCTAAAGACCCTTCTGCAAAAGAAGAAGTCAGTCAACAAGTTGAAGAGGTCATTGCAAAGCCGCTGCAAAATGAGCAAGGAGAAGAAATCTTTGCTTCACCAATCACAGGTGATCTGCATCCTATCACAGATGTGCCAGACCAAGTATTCTCAGGCAAAATGATGGGTGACGGGTTTGCGATCCTACCGAAAGATGGGACAGTCGTATCGCCGGTGAAAGGAAAGATCTTAAATGTCTTCCCAACGAAACATGCGATTGGTCTTCAATCCGATGGAGGACTTGAAATCTTAATTCACTTTGGTATTGATACAGTCGGCCTAAAAGGTGAAGGATTTGAAGCCTTTGTACAAGAGGGAGATCAAGTAGAAATTGGTCAAAAACTCTTAGAGGTCGATATTGACAAAATTAAGTCAGAAGTACCATCTTTGATGACTCCGATTGTTTTTACAAACTTAAGTGAAGGACAATTTATTGACCTTCAAGAATCCGGTGAAATCAAGGCTGGACAAGAAAACATCATGAGAATTTCAAAATAATTTTTATAACTGCCGTTCTTGTTAGATGACAAAGACGGCAGTATGATATAATATTGTGGATGAATTAATTGTATAAAAAGGAGATTGATTAAAATGGCTCAACAAACATTCAAAGTAACAGCAGATTCTGGAATTCACGCACGTCCTGCAACCGTTCTTGTTCAAACTGCTAGTAAATATGATGCTGATATCAACTTGGAATATAATGGTAAAACAGTGAACTTGAAATCTATTATGGGTGTAATGTCTCTAGGAATTGCGAAAGGTGCTACAATCACGATCTCTGCTTCTGGTTCTGATGAAAATGATGCACTTGCTGCGCTAAAAGACACAATGAAAAGTGAAGGCCTAGGCGAGTAATGCAACAACTGAAGGGAATCGGTGCTTCAGCTGGCGTTGCGATTGCAAAAGCGTATCGTCTAGAAGAACCAGATTTAACTGTTCACCAAAAAGACATCAATGATCCAGAGACAGAAGTGAAACGCTTTGAAGAAGCAATCCATGTGTCCAAACAGGAACTTGAAGCGATTAAAGAGCACGCACTAAAAGAGCTTGGTCAAGATAAAGCAGATATCTTTTCTGCACATCTACTTGTGTTAAGTGATCCTGAGCTGCTAAACCCAATCAAGGACAAAATCAAATCTGATAAAGTAAATGCTGAATTTGCTTTAAAAGAAACAGCGACTATGTTTGTCAACATGTTTGAAGCAATGGACAATGAGTACATGAAGGAGCGTGCAGCGGATATCCGCGACGTAACTAAACGTGTGACTGGACATTTGCTAGGCGTTGAGATTCCAAACCCAAGTATGATTTCTGAAGAGGTTATCATCATTGCCGAGGATTTGACACCCTCTGATACTGCACAGTTAAACCGTCAATTCGTCAAAGGTTTTGCAACAGATATCGGTGGTCGTACATCTCACTCAGCCATTATGGCAAGATCAATGGAAATTCCAGCAGTAGTTGGAACGAAAGAAGCAACAAAAACGGTGAAAAACGATGATCTAATCATTGTAGATGGTATTACTGGAGACGTCATCATTCAGCCTACTGAAGATGAAGTGAAAGCGTATCAAAAAAAGCATGAAGACTTCTTAGCTCAAAAAGCAGAATGGGCGAAACTTGTAGACCAGCCAACGGTCACAAAAGACGGCGTTCATGTCGAGCTAGCTGCGAATATCGGCACACCTGAAGATGTAAAAGGTGTACTTGAAAATGGCGGCGAGGCAGTCGGATTGTACCGTACAGAGTTTCTCTATATGGGCAGAGATCAGCTTCCAACAGAAGAAGAACAGTTCGATGCTTATAAAACCGTATTAGAGAAGATGGAAGGGAAAGCAGTTGTTGTCCGCACACTTGATATTGGTGGCGACAAAGAACTACCTTATTTGCAGCTTCCAAAAGAAATGAACCCGTTCCTTGGCTATAGAGCAATCCGCCTATGCCTTGAAGAACAAGAGATTTTCAGAACACAACTACGCGCCTTACTTCGTGCAAGTACATATGGAAACTTAAAAATCATGTTCCCTATGATCGCGACGTTAACTGAATTTAGAGAAGCAAAAGCCATTTTACTTGAAGAAAAAGACGCTTTAGTCGCAAATGGTACAGCCGTTTCTGATTCAATTGAAATCGGTATGATGGTGGAAATTCCATCAACTGCTGTGATTGCAGACCAATTTGCAAAAGAAGTAGATTTCTTCAGTATTGGAACAAACGATTTGATCCAATACACAATGGCTGCTGATCGCATGAATGAACGAGTGGCTTATCTTTATCAGCCATACAACCCAGCTATCTTACGCCTCATTACGCTTGTGATTGAAGCAGCGCATAAAGAAGGCAAATGGGTTGGTATGTGCGGTGAGATGGCAGGTGATGAAATCGCTATCCCGCTTCTACTTGGATTAGGATTAGATGAATTCTCCATGAGTGCAACTTCTATTCTTCCAGCGAGAACTCAGCTGAGCAAGCTTTCTAAAGAAGAAGCCGCCTCATTTAAAGAGCATATCTTATCACTTAGTACAAACGAGGAAGTCATTGACTTCGTCAAGAAGACATTCCAACAAAACTAGGTGAATCCAAACCAGACAGATGAAACTGTCTGGTTTTTTTGTCGAATTTTATCATTTTGGGTCATATAGAGTGAAGAGAAGGGCAACCTAAAACAAAAATGGAGGTGACCAGATTGCCCTATTCAGAATATCAGCCAGGTGATCAAGTATATGTCATTTATCGAAATCCACATGCAGCCAATGTCGCACAAATTAAAGAAGCGGAAATTGTTTCACATCCATACATCGAACAAGAGCTTGCCTTGTTTTTGCTTGAGACCTATCATATATTAGCACCAGATGATGCCGTATTCCCAACGTACGAGGAAGCAGAAGCCCTTTATCAAGATCTGTTTGAATAAAGAGGATAAAAGCCATCCCCGCCGGTTAAAGTAACTGTATGGAAACCTTAAAGGTAAGGATGTGCTAAATATGATCAAGCCTTTCGTCCCCCAGCTCGTCTATATTGAACCTAGGGCGTTAGAGTACCCACTTGGACAAGAGCTGAAAGAGAAGTTCGAAGGTATGGGAATTGAGATAAGAGAAACCACTTCACACAACCAGGTAAGAAATATCCCAGGGAAAAATGATTTACAAAAGTATCGTAATGCAAAATCAACACTCGTCATTGGCGTTAGAAAAACGTTAAAGTTTGATACATCAAAACCATCTGCGGAGTATGCCATTCCATTTGCCACTGGATGTATGGGGCACTGCCATTATTGCTACTTGCAGACGACGATGGGAAGCAAGCCTTACATTCGTACGTACGTCAATGTAGAAGAGATATTAAGTCAGGCAGAACAGTACATGAATGAACGTGCGCCAGATATAACGAGATTTGAAGCCTCTTGTACCTCTGATATTGTAGGGATAGACCATTTGACACATACGCTAAAACGAGCGATTGAATACTTTGGTCAATCTGATCTTGGTAAGCTACGCTTCGTGACAAAGTTTCATCACGTCGATCACCTGTTAGATGCAAAGCATAACGGACGAACTAGATTTCGGTTTAGTATAAATGCTGATTATGTGATTAAATATTTCGAACCAGGTACATCGCCACTCGATCAGCGAATTGAAGCGGCTGTAAAGGTGGCAAAAGCAGGCTATCCTCTAGGGTTTATTATTGCCCCGATTTATATTCACGATGGCTGGCAAGAAGGGTATAAAGTACTTTTTGAGAAACTTCATGCAGCCCTTCCTGAAGAGGTGAGACACGATATCACCTTTGAAATGATTCAACACCGTTTCACAAAACCGGCGAAGCGAGTCATTCAAAAAAACTACCCGAAATCGAAATTAGAGTTAGATGAAGAAAAAAGAAGGTACAAATGGGGTCGCTATGGAATTGGGAAATATATCTATCAAAAAGATGAGGAACAAGAACTTAGACAGACATTAGAATCATATATAGAACAGTACTTTCCGACTGCTAAAATTGAATATTTCACTTAAAACAAGTCTTTTTGGCTTGTTTTTTTAGTTTAAATTTTCTCACAACTATTGAATGCGGTACAAATTTTGCCGATATACATCATAAGATGCGAAAGTAGGATGTAGGAGTGATAAGATGTTTAAGAAGCTTCAAATAAGAATAGCTGTGTTCATTTCAGTTATTTTAATTTTAACTGTCGTGGCCGTTCAAGTCGGTTCAAACATAGTGTTAAGACCACTCATTGAACGTGATGCAAAAAATGCTACAATAGCAACGGCCGAAAACATGAAAGACATCATTGCACTAAAGCTAGAAGGATACAGTGACGCAATTAATAAACTGGCAACAAGTACATTTACTGAAGATTTTGCACAAAAACAAACAAAACAATCAATTGCTTATGGAAATGATGAGCTAAAGGGCCTGCAGGAGCAGGATGAACTCATAGCGCTAGCTTATATTGGAACAAGTAAGGGTAAATTATTTACATTCCCAAAGTCCGTTGTTGGCAAGGATTTTGATCCAACAAAACGTGATTGGTTTATTCAATCAGCTGAAAACCCAGATGAGGTTCTATGGACAGAACCATATATCGATGAAGCGACAAATGAGATGATCGTTTCAGCTACTAAGGCGATTGTTCGTAATGGAAAAGTCGTGGGGGTCGCTGGACTTGATGTGAAACTGTCCTCCATTCAAACATATATAAAAGAACAAAAAATTCCTCACATGGGTAGTGCTTTCTTAGTTGACAGCACAGGGGTCATTTTGGCACACCCAACAGAACAAGGGAAAAATATATCAAAAGTAGCATCTATCAAAAAAGCAATCGACGATTCTGGCATTGATGATGACAAGCAATTAACCGTCGTTTCTAAAATCAAAGAAACCAATTGGACGGTAGGTGTCAGTTTTGAGAAAGAGAAACTGCTTTGGATCACGGGACAAATGAATCAAACCAATATCTTGATTTCTATCATTGCTGTTGTACTTGCGATCATTCTGAGTTATTTATTAGCAAGAAGCATTACAACGCCAATTAAACGATTAATAGAACATGTTCGCAAAGTGTCTGAGGGAGATTTAAGCAGCGCATTTGAAACCAAATCACAAGATGAAATCGGGTTATTAACGAAAAACATTCATCAAATGACAGAAGGAATTCGGGACTTAATTGAAAAAGTAAAAGGCGCATCAGAACAGGTTGTAAAATCAACAGACGATGTCACGCAAATTTCAAATGAAACCTTGTTGTCTAGCGAGCAGATTGCTACCGCCATTCAAGAAGTGGCAACAGGTGCATCAAAACAGGCATCAGAGGCTGAAACGATTAATGAGAATTCCGAGCATTTGTACGAAAAGGTGCGTCAAATGGGTGAACTTGCCTCACAAATACAAACCAATTCAAAGTCATCTGAAGATGCGAGTTACAGAGGACTAGATGCTCTTGGTTTATTAGTTCAAAAATCAACACAATCAAATGAAGAATCGAAGAAAGTAGAGCAAATGCTGCTTGATCTTGAAGATAAAACGAAAAATATTGAGAATGTTGTGACAGCCATCTCTGACATCTCTGATCAAACAAACTTACTTGCACTAAATGCAAGTATTGAAGCAGCTAGAGCAGGTGAAAGTGGACGAGGATTTGCTGTCGTCGCAGAAGAAGTCAGAAAGCTTGCAGAACAATCAGCCGAATCAACGAAACATATTAGTGAAACTGTAAAACTCATTCAAGATGAATCGAAAAAAGCCGCAGAAGCAATGACAACAGCAAGTAAAATGAACGAGGAACAAGGTGAAGCCATCAACGCAACAGCTGAAGCACTGAGTAGCATTACAATGGAAATGCAAGTGCTCGTTGGTTCGATTGATGACATTCATACACAAATCAATGAAATGACAGAAGATCAGCAGAAAATGAATGATTCTATTCAAAGTATTGCGGCGATCTCAGAAGAATCCGCTGCCTCAGCTGAAGAAGTACATGCATCGACAGACGAACAACTACAAGCTTTAGAAAGAACGAAAACATCAACAGACATGCTGAATGAATCAAGCCAAGCATTACGTCAAGCCATTGACCGGTTTAAGCTAGAATAGAATGTGAAAAAACCTTGCCGCCCGGGACTGACCCCTATTTTTGAGACAGGGATCAAAACACCTTTATGAAACAGCCAGTTGCCGAAACTCTTTTGGTGACTGGTTGTTTAATTTCAATTGAATTCGGATATTGTTATAATAATGAATATACTCCCT
>MKZN01000025.1 GCA_001938995.1 Bacillus pumilus
AGATTGCCACACACCTAGCGAAGCTAGGCTAGGTGTGTGGGAGGCCTTTTTCATTAAATTTCATTCTTCATACAGACGCTGAAAATAAAAAAGATTGTAGAAAAACATGAGTTTCTCTACAATCTGAAGGAAGCCAGTGGCTTCCTTTTTATTATGAGCTATTCTTTATGGTCATATAGATGCTTGGCACGCAGGCCCACATGTTTGAGCATATCAATGCAAGCATCCTTCTCTTCTTCACTTAGCACACTAATCATCTCATGTATTTCATTTGCATGACCTGGGAAGATATCGTCAAGCAACGCTCGTCCTTTTTCCGTGATATGCGCAAATGTCACCCTACGGTCTTCCGCACATGCCTTACGACTAAGTAATTCTTTTTTCTCTAATTTGTCTACCACATATGTGATACTTCCGCTTGCTAGGAGAATCTTATCACCGATTTGCTGTAGCGGCTGATCACCCTTATGATAAAGCAATTCTAGTACAGCAAATTCAGTCGGATTGAGACCATGCTTTACAATATGCTTGTTCATGTGATGATTAATTGAGCGATAAGCACGTGATAATACAATAAATAATTTCAAAGATTTTTCAACATTATTATTTTCCATATTTTATCATCCTTTATGAAATGCAACCCACTTAATGTGACATTAATAAACAATAAGCAAAATGTCAACAAGTTGATCGATAAATAGTATGAAATTTAGACCATAACGAATCACCTATTTTTTAAAAATGACACAAGTAATCGTAATGAAGATAGGTTCAATGCTATAATAAGTCTATTAGGTAATACGTTGGAGCGATGAATGATGAGTATACTGAAAGGGTTTTGGAAGAAAATCAGACTGTACCTTATTTTGGTGATGCTTCCAACCCTAATCATTAGTTATTTTATCTACGAAAAAGAAACGGATAAAATTGATTTAAAAAACAAACAAACCGCAACACTTATGTTAAATATTCACAAAAATCAAATGAATTACTTAATTAGTGAAACAGAAGCGAGATTGACTTCTCTTGCGATGGGATTTGACCAGCCGCTTGAGACGAAGAACGTACAACACATCCTAGAAAAAATTTACAAACAAGAACCTCGTTTTTCAGGCTTGTATCTCTTAAACAAAACAGGAGATGTCACTGCCAGCACCACTCCATTAAAGGACAAAATCAACCTATCATTCAGAGATTACTTCAAGCGCATCCAGATCACAAAACAGACTGTAATTACAGATAATTATGTGAGTAGAATTACAAAACAACGAATTCTCTCCATTTGTGTCCCTGTCTTGGATGAAAACGAACAAGTCACCAATGTGCTAGTTGCGGCAATTCAAATTGATTATTTAAGAAATATTATGAATGTATTGAACCCAGAACTTCATTTTAAAATGCTCAACCAAAATGGCGACGTTGTGTTTACAAGTGGCCCACAGCCAGCGTCAGAAGATGGCCATACAGTCTCTACATATTTAGATGAAAACAGCTGGAAGCTAGAGGTGTTCCCGCAGCGTACGACAGCAAGTGAAGTGTTATCGGTGATGCTGTTCCCCTTATCCAGTGCCTTTATTCTATTAAATATTTTATTCACACTTGTCCAATACATCATCTTAAGGCGGAAAACCCAGCAGGAACGTCAACAAAATGAAGCGCAAAAGCTTGAGTTGATTGGAACACTTGCGGCAAGTACGGCACACGAAATTCGTAATCCATTAACAGGCATTAGTGGATTTATACAGTTGCTGCAAAAGAAGTATCATTCAGAAGAAGATCAGCTTTATTTCTCCGTGATAGAGGAAGAAATCAAACGTATTAATCAAATTGTCAGTGAATTCCTTGTGTTAGGAAAACCCACTGCCGAGAAATGGCAGAATAATTCTGTAAAAGAAATTGTCAGTGAAATCATGCCGATCGTGTTCTCAGAGGCGAATCTCTATAATGTTGAGGTTGATTTACAAATCAATACGATCTGTGATGTCGGTGTTTATTGTACAAAGGATCATATTAAACAAGTCGTATTAAATGTTGCGAAAAACTCGTTAGAAGCGATGCCAAATGGCGGTCATTTGAAGATTATGATTGAGGCTGAAAAAGAACAGGTCATCATTAAAGTGAAAGATACGGGTGAAGGAATACCAGAAGAGATGCTAAAGCACATCTTCCTCCCATTTATTACTTCAAAGGAAAAAGGAACAGGGCTTGGGCTCGTTGTGTGTAAGCGAATCATTTCGATGTATGGGGGGACAATCGATATCCAAAGTGACGTGAATAAAGGAACAACGGTTTTGATTAAGCTCCCTTCCGCTCACAAAGCTTAATTTCAGAGGATGAGCCGGTTTTGCTTATGCAAGACCGGTTTTTCGTGTCAGTAAGAGGGGCGATTCACAGGCAGGAGACTCATGTGACACACTATATCATGAAAGGACGCAACAGATTGCTTCTCGTGAAAAAGAAGATGCTGATACTCATTCATCAGGTTGTCCAGCTCTTGACTATATTTAATTGTCGTCTCACCTGTGTACCCTTCAACTTGAGCAGCTTCTACCATTTGTTTTCTCTTTTCATCGATAGACAACAATAACTGCTCTTTCCTGATATACATATTCATGATCTCAGCTCCCACAATGAATTCGTCTGTTTATGCTCTAAATGAACCGACACCAAAATTATACTTTATTTGTAAATTAAATGAAATATGCTTATTTTATTTAATTTTTTACAGCCTAAAGACCTTTTACCCAATCATTTTTGGGGGTAAACTTCAAATTTGGACAGGACTGACACATGGGTTAAACAGAATTTTATCCTATGCAGAAGTGCAAAATCAACTGTTTTTCTCTCCATTTATGTCTAATTTCCTAAAAAAAAGCTGACCTTCCGTCCTAACGGAATGATCAGCTCTTGAACTAGATTGTTTCTTCTTCATAAATTGGCACCCAGCCTTCAGTTGTGACAAAAATGCGAACTGCGACCACTTTACGGTCCTCTTGCAGTGTGAAGTAGTGGCGTATATGTGGAGGGACAGAAATTAAGTCTCCCGGATTCAGTCTCACATCAAAAAAGACGCCATCCTTGCCTTGAATGGCAAAAATTCCATGACCACTCACAATAAACCGGACTTCATCATCTGTATGATGGTGCTCACGTTGAAAGTTTTGGAGCAGCTCATCTAACTGAGGTGTTGCATCAGATAACGAAATGACATCCTGCGCCTTGTACCCTCTTCGCTCAGATATGTGTTGAATCTCCTCTTCAAAAACGGTCAGAATTTCTTCCTTTTCCTTATCTGTTAAATCATACTTTTCTGATAATCGACTAGGCAATTTTTCAATATCCCAATGTTCATAAATGACACCTTGGTTTTCTAAATAAGCTGCTACCTCCTGTTCGTTCTCAAGCAAAGTCTTCTCTTCATTATGAATATAAATAGTCGCCATGAGCTTTTCCTCCTTTTTATCTGACAAGCTGCATTTTATAAAGTGTTAATTTTAAATGATAGCTGAATAAAAATTCGTATGCCTCTAACACCCGTTTTGCTTCTAATGCCGTCTTTCCCCAAACAGTGATGCCATGATTTCGAATGAGCACAGCTCCTGAGTCGGCGCCATCTGTCACATGCACGCGGAATTGTTCAGCTAAGTGCGGGATATGGGCTGGGTTTTCGATAATCGGAATCGTGACTTCTGCATCCTCTTCCCAATAACCGAGTGCCTTGATGATTTCGTTACCTTTCAAACGAATTTCTCCCTCATCCCCATACAGCTCAGAGATGACATTATTATCTATTGTGTGGACATGGAGACAGCAACCTGCTTTCGTCTGCTGATAGACATATGTGTGTAGCAGTGTTTCGGCAGATGGTTTGAGCGACTGATTCGGTTCAGATGGCTCACCTGCTGCATCTACAAGGACAAAATCTTCAGCTGATTCCTTTCGTTTATCTTTGCCGCTTGCCGTCACCCAAAATGTAATGGGGTCATCCGACACTTTTATCGATAGATTACCGCTTGTTCCGTAAAACCAGTCTCTTTGCGCCAGTTCCCGTTTGACATCAGCTAGCTCCTGCCAGCGTTTGCTCTTAATGTCTCCCATTCTTTCACTTCCTTTATTTGAACAAATTGCGATTTTAAATCAATAAATGTTTCATACGCTTGATGGTTAAGGTTCAGCTCTCTACATTCATTCAACAAATAATCACGGGCAAACGTAAGATCAGCACGCTTTGCTGCTTCAATATCTGTCACTGAATCTCCAATCATGATAATCAAGTCATGCTCATCAGTCAGCTTACGAATGATCGACGGCTTACAGCACCCACAGCCATTTCGGCAGTGCGCATCACAGGCATAGGGCCATTGAATGTGAATGTGCTTTTCTTGAAACGATGCTTGGTTGCAATAAATATGTTCCTTCTCTACAAGACCTTCTAATATCGGATAAACAAAAAAGTCCATCCCACCGCTTAAAACATAGAAAGGTATGTCTGCTTTTTTTAAATAAGTGATAAATGATTCGAAGCCTTCCCGAATGTCTGTGTCATTGAAAATAAACGACTGAATCGCTTCCTTCTGATCACTTCTCAGTAAACGAAACATCCGTCCGACACCTTCTTGAATGGTCATCTCCTTTGATAAGACAGCATCTTTTAGCTTCGTCCATTCATTTGGTGCAAACTGCTGCATGATGCGGATGATATTGTCGTTTTTCGTGATCGTTCCATCAAAATCACAACACACTATTGGTTTTTTCATTTTCTTCGACAATCCTTCCCCAAAGATCAAGTGCTGCTTTTAAGTCCGGACAAGATGATGCCTTCTCTTCAACCGGCACATCATGTAAAACAGCATCCATCATTGATCGAAATGCTCTCCCTCCGCCGATTGCTCCCCGCGGATGTCCATGAATTCCTCCACCAGCATTGATGACATGATCGAATCCAAAATCTTTGATTAATAGCGGAACCATACCAGGGTGAATGCCTGCTGATGGGACTGGGAATGTTTGTTGAACCGTATCCTCTTTCACACAAGCTTCATAGATTCCAAGTGCATCTTCTTTCGGAAGTGCGACCGACCCATAAGGAGACGGAAAAAGACTCAAATCGGCACCAGCATAGCGATTTAACTTACCTAAAAGAAGAGATTGCGAGAATCCATATTCAGGAGATGTTGTAAACGCCCCGCTTACTGCTGGATGCGCCATAATGGGCAAATGAATGTCTGGGTCTTCAGCTAAACTTTGCATGACATCAAGTCCATAGGCAAAGACGTTGAATAGGAGCGCATCGGCTCCGAGTTCGGTCGCCTTCTTTGCTCGATCCTTGAGATCAAAGGTTCTCCCTGTTAAATTGACAGCATACAGCGTTCGGTGTCCTGTTTCTTCATACGTTTCTTTTAATATCTGCTTTCCTTCTGTGATTCGTTCTTCAAAGGGAGCTAATGGGCTTTCAAATAAAATTTCGTCATCTTTAATGAAGTCCACGCCGCCTAAAGCCTGTAATCGGAGCTGTTCTTTTAAATCTGCCATATCACGGCCAATCACACCTTTGAAAATACTCATCAATAACGGTCGATGATAGACATTGAGTTTCTTTCGAATGCCTTCAATGCCAAACATCGGTCCAGGTAGGCTTCGCTTAAACGATGCGGAAAAGTTGATGTCGACGAGCTTTACTTTTCCATCGAGTGACAGCTTCCCAAAAATTGTTGTTAAAACGGCTGGTATATCAGCTGAAAAGTTCGCTTCAGGGTAAGCAATCATCAACTCTGATTGAATAAATCCATTTTCCGCCGCTGTCTTCTCCTTCACATGGACCACGCGTCCTTTATGTTTTTTCAGTTGCTCTTGTTTGAGCTGCGGTAAATCTGTCCATGATCCGACCGTTAATCCAAGCGCGATCTGCTCCGCTTTTCGGTCGATATCTTCATCTTCTCGGTGTGTTAATACGTAAGTCGCAAGTAGTTCACTCACTAGGTATCTCCTTTCGATTGCGTTTTGCATATGTTCAATCAAAAAACCTCTTTAAGTGCTAGAACAGCGCCTTAAAGAGGTTTCGTATCAATCATCCGAATCTTATCTCTCAGCACCTGCTGCAAGAATTAGCACCGTGCTTCATGGAAGTCGGTTGCCGGGCTTCATTGGGCTAGTCCCTCTGCCTACTCTTGATAAGAATATTCAATTTTCTTAAATGTTGACTGAATTATCGCATCGTTTTTTTACGTTGTCAATGGCTTTTTTTCAAACAGTCCTAAAGCTGCGATTCGTTTGGCGGCTTCTTTTAACCGCTTTTCACTTGTCAGAAGTCCCACTCTGACGTATCCCTCTCCGTGAGTCCCAAAACCATTTCCAGGCGCAACAACAACATGGGCTTTCTCTAATAACAAGTCAGAAAAGGATTCCGCTGTGTATCCTTCAGGCACCTTTAACCAAGCAAAAAATGACCCCTTTGGCGCGCGTACATCCCAGCCAATCTCTTTGCATGCAGCAATCCAGACATTTCGCCTGTTCTCGTATCGTTCATTTTGCACCTGTACACAAGTTTGATCGGCCAAAAGCGCTTCTGATGCTGCGTCTTGGGTTGCTTTAAAAAGTGACACAAACAGATGATCTTGATAGAGCTCAATGGCTTCAATGACCGACCGATTTCCTACAGCAAAGCCAACTCGCCAGCCTGCCATATTATATGTTTTAGACAACGTATAAATTTCGATTCCCGTGTCTTTTGCTCCATCTATTTGCAAGAAGCTGATCGGTTTTTCTCCATCAAACCCAATGCCACCATACGCAAAGTCATGGACCACACAAATATCATGATCCTTTGCCATCCTGATCGTGTCTTCAAAAAAGGCACGAGTGGCAGTGGCACCCGTCGGATTGTTCGGATAATTTAAGTACATCAACTTTGCCTTGTTCTTATGATCGTCTGATAATTGATCATAATCAGGTAAAAAATCATTTTTTTCTAGTAAAGGCATGGTGATCATATCAGCACCAGCAAGCACGGCGCCTGACCAATAATCAGGATAACCTGGGTCTGGAACGAGCAGTGTATCACCAGGGTTCAGTAAACATTGCGGCAGTTCAACAAGCCCCGCTTTACCTCCGAATAAAATCGCAATCTCACACTCAGGGTCAAGCGTCACGCCATATTCTCTTTCATAAAAGGCAGCAGCCGCCTTCTTGAATTGTGCGGTTCCTCGAAATGAAGAGTATTGATGATTTTCAGGCTTCTCCACCGCTAGCTGCATCGCTTGGACAATGTGCTGCGGTGTCGGCTGATCAGGATTTCCTTGTCCTAAATTAATGACATCTGCCCCTTCGTGTATTTTTTTCTGCACTTTTTGGACAAGCGACGCAAAAAACTGTTCAGGCAATTTTTTTAGCACATCTGATTTTTGGAATTCCATTTCTTCACCTTCTATTCAAGTTACATGACAATACCCTCACTGTAATGGATTGTTTTATGAATTGTAAAGCAATTTTGAAAAAAGATTGACAGGGGAAGAGCAGCTCTGATAATATCTTGAATTAAGAAATGGACACAAGAACGAAACAACCGCATATGATTTTCTCTTATCGAGAGTTGGGCGAGGGATTGGCCTTTTGACCCCAACAGCAACCGACCGTTAATTCCACTGTGAAGTGGGGCGCAGCTAGTAAAGCGCCAAGACAAATGTCTTATAGGGCACGGTGCTAATTCCATCAGACGTTTGTGCTGAGAGATAAGAGAGGCTTTGAGTAGACACACATCAAGCCTCTTTCTCTCAGGAGAAAGAGGCTTTTTTTATATGATTTGGAGGGGAAACAATTGGTCACACTTACGGCATCATACGAAGAATTAACAGAGAGCTCCGCTGTGGCACTCGCTATCAGACTTGGATTGATTCAAGAGAGCAGTCATTTAACATGTACTGAAATTGGTGACGGTAATTTAAACTACGTCTTTCATATTTTTGATCACACATCTGAAAAGGGTTTGATTATCAAGCAGGCTCTGCCCTATGCAAAGGTTGTTGGGGAAAGCTGGCCCCTGACATTAGACCGTGCAAGAATTGAAAGTGCCGCACTGATTAAACAATCAGAATTCGCACCCCACCTTGTGCCAGAAGTGTATTATTCTGATACAAACCTTGCTGTAACAGCAATGGAAGATCTCTCACACTTAGAAATCGTCAGAAAAGGGCTAATTGCCGGAAAACAGTATCCGAATTTATCAGAACATGTGGGAGAATTTTTAGGCAAAACGCTCTTTTATACATCTGACTTTGCAACAAACCCTAAAATTAAAAAGCAATATGTGAAGCAGTTTACCAACCCTGATCTATGTGACATTACAGAGAAACTCGTGTTCACAGACCCTTTCTTCGATAGTGAAACGAATGACTTTGAAGAGGAATTAAGAGAAGATGCTGAAAAGCTATGGGCTGACCTTGAACTACAAGCAAAAGCAGCAGAGCTGAAGCGAATCTTTTTAACTTCAGCAGAAACTCTTGTCCACGGAGACCTCCATACAGGCAGTATCTTCGCAAATGAGCATGAAACGAAAGTGATCGATCCAGAATTCGCTTTTTATGGTCCATTTGGATTTGATATCGGTCACTTTATTGCAAACCTGCTCTTGAATGCTCTGTCTCGAGAGAATACACAAGATCAGCAACCTCTTTTTGACCATGTGGAAAATGTTTGGGCTTCGTTCAAAGACGTTTTTACAAGAGCTTGGAAAGAGGACAGCATTGAAGCATTTAGTGTGTCAGACAGCTTTTTAGAGACCACTTTTGGCCGTATTTTAAAAGAAGCGACTGGCTTCGCTGGTTGTGAGCTTGTCCGCCGAACGATTGGCCTTGCACATGCTGCTGACCTTGATGCCATCCCATCACCAATTAGACGGCTTCAGCAGAAAAGAGCAGCACTAACGCTCGGAAAAACATTCATCAAACAATATCATACAGTGGAAACAGCGTCTGACCTCGTCGCAATATTCCAACAATCTGTAAAGGAGTGACGGGTTTTGTCCAAAGAATTTGAAGTTCCCCGTTCCGTCGAATGGGAAGAAGATCATATTAACATTTTAAACCAGCAAAAATTACCGACTGAAACAGTGTTCGAGCAATTATATACAAAGGAAGATGTCTTTGGTGCCATCGTGACCTTGAAAGTTCGAGGAGCCCCTGCTATTGGCATTACTGCGGCTTTTGGATTGGCGCTATGTGCACAAGATATCGACACAGAAGAGATTGCCACCTTTAAAGAAGAAGTGACCCGTTTGAAGGAATATTTCAATAACGCTCGCCCAACCGCCGTAAATCTCACTTGGGCATTAGACAGACTCTTGCAGCGCATTGAAAGTGCCGCTTCTGTGAATGCAGCCAAAACAGACCTTGTACATGAAGCGATTCAAATTCAAATTGAAGATGAGGAAACTTGTCGCCAAATCGGTCAAAATGCACTCCAGCTCTTTAAGTCTGGTGATCGAATAATGACCATTTGTAATGCTGGCTCCATTGCTACTAGCCGCTACGGAACAGCGCTTGCACCATTTTATTTAGCTAAAAAGAAAAATCTTGATCTTCATATTTATGCATGTGAGACTCGTCCTGTCCTTCAAGGAGCACGACTGACAACATGGGAATTGATGCAGGGCGGTGTAGATGTGACGCTGATTACAGATAACATGGCAGCTCATACAATGAAAGAAAAACAAATCTCTGCGGTCATTGTTGGAGCGGATCGGATCGCTCGAAATGGGGATACAGCTAATAAAATTGGAACTTTAGGTCTCGCCATCTTAGCTAAACATTTTCAAATTCCGTTTTTTGTAGCAGCACCTCTTTCAACCTTTGATGTATCTATTGATCATGGGGCGGATATCCCGATTGAAGAACGCGACCCGCAAGAAGTGAAACAATTAAACGGCATACAAATTGCACCACCTGATGTTCAAGTATTTAACCCTGCCTTTGATGTCACACCCCATCATCTCATTTCAGGTATCATTACAGAGAAAGGAATCATCACATCCAATTACACAGAAGAGATTGATGCGCTCTTTGCGGAGAGCCTCTCTTTTTAACACACTGTTAAACTTCAAGGTGATCAAATTCAATCCCAATGGTTAAAGATTACTTGCCCAACCGTTTTAGATTTCCAATAAGCGATTTGTTCCATTTCAACATGATGTACATCTGTTTCCTGGATCGGAGCATTTAGTTCACCACTATCTAAGATTCTGTAGAATGAAGGAAATGGTTCATGAAGAACGGGTCTGTCGATGAATTGAATGTGTTCATATTCAACTACCGATGCGAATGCTAGATAAGGGTAGTGTTCATTCAATAAGATATAAAAACGATTACCAAAGGCATCAACTTGAGCATGATAATAGTTTGATGGGTATTATGGCGAATTGAATTCCATTACTTTTCCACGATGACAAGAGACATAGTCGAAACATAATTGTTTAAATAGCTTCTCGTCTACTTGTGGTGGGGGCTTGGCTTTTGGATCATAGAAACCAGTTATGCCATTAGGTAGCTTCATGTTGCTTTCACATCCGTTTCGTGCTTGAGTTTGATAAATATAACGATGATAAGGACCGTCATGTCAAAATGAAGGTAACAGAATTTCTTTAAACGTTTCTTGCCTATTCTACTCAATCGAATATTCATTTTCACGTTGCATCTATCAAGGATTCAGTTAAGGTTCTACTATCAGCATTTACCTTTAAAAAAGCGCCGTGTTCTTATCATTTAAGAGCACCGCGCTTTTTTCGTTCTATCGTTTTTGCTAATATTTCTTTCTTTTGTTCCTCTGTCAAAACGTTCATTTTGACACATAGTGATGTCACTGCATACATTTTATCTTTTTTGCCCCATAACATGCTAGCAGCCTCCTTTTTCCCTCGACCAACTTTTTTAGCTTAGTAAAAGGATATGTCGTTTGCCAAACATTTGGAACAGGTCAATCGATTTATTTTTTGATAAATGGGATGCCCTCTAATTCAAGCAGTACCGCTTTCATATCGGTCTTCGCCCCTGCATAACCAGTTAGAGAACGGTCTTTCCCAATGACTCGGTGACACGGAATAAAAACCGGCAATGCATTCCGCCGATTTGCCTGTCCAATGGCTCTCACTGCCTTTGGATTCCCGATCGCTTCTGCAATATCAGCATAGCTTTTCGATTCACCATATGGTATAGCCGATAGCGCGTCCCATACTTGCTCCTGAAACGGAGAACCAGTCTGCTTGAGCGGAAGAGCGAACTCTTTACGCTCTCCATTGAAATACTCATCAAGCTGTTTTTTTGCTTCTCGTAATACAGGCGTATCTTCTTTTTTCACATCTGCTGCCCGATTTGCTACAAACAGCTCGTCATCAAACATCACTTCAATAATGACCCCGTCTTTTTCTCGTATGTATAATTCGCCAATGGGTGCGTGATAGACTGTATAATACACGTTAAAGCCCTCCTTCTTGTTTTTCTTGTCTAAGGGGTAAGGTGAGATGGAAGACCGTTCCCACTCCTTCCTCACTTTCCACCTCAATGGTTCCTTGATGTTCCTCAATGATTTTATAACTGACCATTAAGCCAAGTCCTGTTCCTCTCTCTTTCGTTGTATAAAATGGTTCGCCAAGCCGCTTTAGCTTGTCCTCTGCCATTCCGCATCCTTCATCACGTAGCGAAATGACAATATGCTCCTTGCCCTTCTTTTGAATACTCACGTATACATTTCCTTTTCGCGGCATCACTTCAATCGCATTTTTTAAAATGTTAATGAACACTTGCTTTAATTGATTTTGTTCACAGTAAATTGGCGGAATTTCATCTAACACATTCAAATGCATTTGGACATTACCGAGATTGGCCTGTGCGTGCAGAAGATCCATCGTGTCTTTCACAATTTGCACCACATTCTTTTCTTCGTACACAATGGCTTGCGGTTTCGCCAAAATCAAAAATTCTGTAATAATGGATTCAATTCTTTTTAGCTCTGACGTGATCACATTGAAATAAAGCGAATATTCTCCTTCAATGCTCCCTTTTAACAATTGAATGAATCCTTTTAAGGCGGTCATCGGGTTTCTAATTTCATGGGCAATGCCAGCGGCAAGCTCTCCTACCACATGAAGTGTATCAGATTTCCTCACACGTTCTTCTAATTCTTTCCTCTCTGTCACATCTCTAAAGATGGCCAGATTCATGTTATGAATAATGTTGCGTTTAAAGGAGAATTCCAATATGCGCTGATCCGGGTGGTTCAACACAAATGGAACTTCATTATCCCTCTCATCTAGTGACATCGCTTGGGCGGGCTGTGCCAAATTTTCAATTTGATATGGCGCAAGAATTTGAAAAAGATTCATTTCAATCAAGTGAGCGTCTCTTAGTCCAAGCAGTTCACTCGCGGTTGGATTAACGTCAATGATGCGATAGTTGTTGTCGAATAGAACAATTCCGTCCATTGACCCATTAAATACTTTACGGAATTTGAGCTCACTCTCACGCAACTCCTGCTCCATTCGTTTTCTATCACTGACATTCCGCAATATGGTCAAATGCTGTCCTTCGAATACCGCGTGCTTTGACGTAAACTCAAGTTCCTTAAATTGACCATTCGCCATTCTAAACAGTAGTTCTTCTCGTATTTCATGATGCCTGATATATCGTCTTCTCGTCGGTCTATATCTCTGATCAGATTTCACTAGGAAATCCATTAGTTTCTTGCCAATGAGCTGATGCATAGGTAATTCAAAAATGCGGCAAGCCGATTCATTGGCTCTGACAATCTCTCCATCGTCCGCCCAGATGATGATGGCATCCATTGCATTTTCGAATATTTCTCTAAATCGTTCTTCACTTTTTAGCAGCTTTTCTTCCATTAATCTTTTTTCTGTGATATCGCGCATGATGGACATATAAAAACCGCTCATCACATTTGATGTAATGGTCAGCTCAAATAGTTTTTTTAGGCCAGATTGAAGGGTGACAGGTAGCTCTCCTTTTGCCTTCCCTGTTTCTTTTAAGGATATTAATAAATGGTGTAACGCCGGTAGATTTTGTTCTTCTACAAATTCATTTAGATACCGGTCTGTTAAATCTTCCTTCTTGAGCTCAAAGCTCTGACAAAAAGAGTGATTGGCGTCAATCATACAGCCCTTTTGATCAAATATGACCATACCATCTATCGCCCGATCAAACAAATCTTTAAACAACTGCTCATTCATGGAACGCTCACGCTCTAATATTTTTTTGGAGGAAATATCGCGCATGACGACAATATATTGTGGCTTTAATTCATCCTGTTCTGCAACAAATTCGATATACTTCGTCTCCCCGTTTTCAAGCTGAATGGAGATTTCTTTTTTTAATGTCCCTCTTCGAAAAAAAGTCTCTAGTGAACAGTCAATTCTATTTTTAGGAATCCCATATAGGAAATCTAGAACGGATTTATTGAGGAGGTCTTCTTTCGGTGTCTGTACAAGCTTGCACGTGGCTTCATTGGCTTCGATAATGTTGAGGTGTTGATCAAATACAAAAATGGCATCTAACGTCTTATTGAGTAGCATTTTTTGCTGCATCAATTCATTGCGCAAATGCTCATTTTCTATTGCTAATTTCCTGATATCTCCTGCAATAATTGATTGCTTGTCATCGAGCGTTTCAGTCATTCTCTTACACTCCTTTTCCAGCCTCATTCCTCTACAATATTTCTACAATATTTTCATTGTTCCTTCATTCGACTCATAAAAATGAGAACTTTTTAAACGTAGACCTGTTCATTTATTTCATTTGGATGACATGATTGTAGAACCAGTCTCTTTTCTTACCCTTCTTTTACAACCGTTCAACAAATTCACATCAAATGGCGATTTGAACAAAAATGTGCTTTAAAATGAGGCAAATGAGGGAACAGTGCTCATAGAACGTTTATGTTTGAATTGAAGCAGGAAAGGTGATGTCATGGCAGCCTCACGAGATAGTTACTTTGATAATGCGAAATTTCTTTTGATATTTTTAGTCGTCTTTGGTCATTTGTTACGCTCATTTATCCATGATAATGAATGGATGCTCTATTTATATAAGTTTATTTATACCTTTCATATGCCTGCCTTTATATTGGTTTCTGGTTTTTTTGCAAAAGGATTTAGGAAACCTGGCTTTATGAAAAAAGTCGCCTTGAAACTGATCATTCCTTATTTAATTTTCCAGGTCATTTATTCTGTGTATTATTATTTTCTTCAGGATCAAAGCATGTCCAATTTAAATCCATTTGATCCACAATGGTCTTTATGGTTTTTAATTAGTTTATTCTTTTGGAATGTGTTGCTGATTCCTTTTTCTAAACTGCCGTTCAAGTGGGCGATGGTTGTCAGTTTATCGATTGCCTTACTTGCCGGTTATGTTGACAACATTAGTAATACGCTCAGCTTATCGCGCACGATTGTCTTTTTGCCGATGTTCTTAGCTGGCTTTTATTTAAAAAAGCAACACTTTGAATTCATTCGAACAAATGCGGGGAAAATCATGGCACTTCTTGTGTTAATGGGTGTGTTCTTGTTTTGTTACTTGTATGAGTTCGATTACTCCTTCTTATTTGGCTCCCAGTCTTATTCTTCACTTGGAGATGAAGGATGGCTTGCTGCGATGAAACGAATGGCATGGTATTTGCTTGCTTTTGCGGCTACATTTAGCTTCTTTGCTCTAGTGCCAACACGTCGTTTCTTCTTTACAAAATGGGGCACGAGAACGTTATATGTCTATTTACTACATGGCTTTGTCATTAAGCTTTTCAGAACTACCTGGTTTGATGATTGGGCACTTAATGCAGCAAGCGTCGTGAGTTTATTTTTGCTGACCATTCTATTAACTTTCACGCTATCTAGTACATTTGTCAAAACCGTTGCTCAGCCATTTATAGAGCTCAAAATGACCCCTATCATGCGTACCATGACTGGAAGGCAAAGCAGCTATATCAAATAAAAAACGATCCCATAAGGGTCGTTTTTTGGTGTTACTGTTCTTTTTTTTCATGGTGACAAGATGTATCTTTCTTTGGCTTCATCAAGGTTTCGATCCATTTGCTACTGTTCACATCTCCAAGCTCACTGCCAAATTCCTCTTCTAAGATGTCCGGATTCATTGGTTTTTTGTGTTCTTGCATCTCCTTACTTTTTACATGTTTTTTAGTCACGAGAGGCTCCTCCTTGTTTCCCTTGTTGAGAGTTTCGGTTTGCCTGCCTGTCCATTGACTGTTCGTCAAATTGTGTTTCACCTTGATCATGCGCCATGCTTTCTGTTGGCGTCATATTATTTGTCAGTGCTTCATTTTTCGCTGCTTTTCTTTTCATTTACGATCCGTCCTTTTTTGTCATGTGTAGTTCTTCTTTTAGTTGCTCAAACAGCTCCGTCATTTGCTTGATCGTGACTGGTTTTTCTTCTGGTTTTAATTCATAGCCTATTTGCCCATTGGTTTCTAGTGTTGCTTTTTCGAGACTGTTGATATCCGAAATCCCTTGCTGCTTTAGACGCATCATGAATTGGTCCCTGGTCAATCGCGTTTTTTTCAGCTTGTGATCAAGTATCTCCCCATCCTGTAAAATCACCACAGATTTCCCTGAAAAAATCTTTTCAAAAAAATCAAATTGAATCGACAACTTTTCCATAATGACAAGTGCCACAATAAATATGGATGCTGCACAGATGGTTTCCAGTAAACTATGCTCGATAAATGGTTGGATAATAATCGAACCAATGGAAATCATGATCACAGTTTGTTGTACCGTTAATTGACCAATGGATTTAGGACCAGCGATCCTTAGAAGGACATTACCAACCAATATCATCACAATCGCTTTCCATACCACATCCAGCACGTCTAGTTCACCTCTTACCTATAGATTGTGAACATCGAGTTCGATTTAGCCATTTAGATTATGGAAATAAAAAAACAGCATTCCATTGAATGCTGTTTAGCCGATAATGACGCGCTCCTTCGGATAATGATAATTCGCTTCGCTTTCTCTCCGGCCAATTAAATATAAGAAACTCGGAATGCCAATTCGACCGATAAACATCACCACCATGATAATACACTTTCCAAACACAGAAAGGTCGGACGTAATACCTAGTGATAACCCTGTTGTTCCGAAGGCAGAACACACTTCAAATAAATTTTCAAGAAGTGTATTATGCTCTGACAATGTTAAAAGAAAAGTAGCCCCAAACACTAATATAAAAGCCATCATGGTCACCATGAGTGATTTATTTATATCCGCTTGGTGTAGTTCTCTTTTGAAAATTTTAATGGACTTGTTTCCTCTCGCATAGTGAAATAATGCGAGTAAATTCAGGGCAAATGTCGTTGTCCGAATCCCGCCCCCGACCGAACTTGGTGATGCGCCGATAAACATGAGCATACATAAAAATAGCAACGTCGGTTCCGTCAGTTGGGTAATGTCTAACGTCGAAAGACCAGCACTTCTCGTCGCTGTCGATTGGAAAAACGAGTAAAACAAAATTTCGTGCCAACTTTTCCCGAGAAAAGTAAATCCAGCTTCTAGTGCATATATACCGATTGCTCCAACGACAACTAGGCCGCCAAACGTGATGGTTGTGATTTTTGTAAACAGTGAGAACGAGGCATGCTTTCGATCTTGATTGAATAAATAATCCTTCACTTCTACAATTACCGGGAAGCCAATGGCGCCAAAAATAATGAGCAGCATCGTAATAAATTGAACAAAATAGTCATCTTTATACGGAATCAATGAATTCCCTGTAATATCAAAGCCTCCATTAGTCGTTGCACTGACACTCGAGAAGAAACCATGTAAAAAGGCTCCTTGCACATCATAATACTTGAGGAAATAGATACTTAAAATAAGACCGCCTACAAACTCAATTAGCAAAATTAAATACAAGACTTGCTTCATGAGTTTCACAATTCCTGATAAATTGCTTTGGTTTTGATCTGCCATGATGAGCTTTCTCTCTTTAATTCCAATTCTTTTTCGCATGATAAGCCACACGAAAGTGCCAAGGGTCATGATCCCAATTCCACCAATTTGCAGAACGAACGCCAGGATCCACATACCAGCCACACTAAAAGTCTGTGAAGTATCCACAACTGTTAGCCCTGTAACACTTACCGCACTTACAGCTGTAAATAAGGCATCAATAAACGTCCACTTCACTCCCTCTTTGTGTGCAATGGGCAGACTTAGCAGAATGAGCGATACTGTCACCGCAAGAAAATAATAAAGGGCAATTAGCTGGAAAGCAGATAGCCGGTTAATAAGCTTTTTTATCGGATTCATATTCATTCCTTCTTTTATCTTTCTTTTTACTTTATCATTTTAATGAATTGAGACATGATTTGAAAGTTATTTTATGCTTTATTTTCATTTTCATTAAAAAGAAAAAAGACATCCTGCTAGAGAATGTCTTTTTGACTTTCTTATTTTGCTTCTAGTCTTCTAATTCTTTCGTTTAAATCAGGGTGTGTTGAGAAAAGAGTAGCTTTTCGTTTGCCACTGATTTTTAGTGTAGCGACTGCTGTTTGATCATCATCTTTGATTCTTGACGTATACGCTTCAAGTGAACGAAGTGCATGAATCATTTTGTCTTTTCCAGCAAGGTCTGCTCCGCCGCGGTCTGCATGGAACTCACGATGTCTAGAGTATGCAAATACCACAAGGCTTCCTAAAATGGAGAAGATGATTTGGAAGACAATCACAGCGATAAAGTGAACAATCGGCACAAGCTCTTCACGTGATACGAAACGACTCGCGATCCATGCCGCAATTCTTGAAAGGAAAACAACAAACGTGTTGACAATTCCTTGTAGAAGCGTCATTGTCACCATATCACCGTTCGCAACGTGAGCCACCTCGTGGGCAATAACGCCTTCAACTGCTGCATCATCCATTTCATGAAGCAATCCAGTTGATACGGCAACAAGTGATTTTCTCTTAGATGGACCTGTCGCAAAAGCATTTACTTCAGATGACTGATAAATCCCAACCTCAGGCATTTTAGAGAGCCCTGCTGCTCTAGATAATCTGTGTACACGATCGACAAGCTGCTGCTCATCATATGTTAACGTATCCTTTTCAGGGTTTAACACACGTACACCCATCATCATTTTTGCCATCCAGCGTGACATTGCTAATGACATAAACGAGCCAACAAAACCAACAACTGCACTGAATACTAGAAGATAAGCTAAATTAAGTCCACCGTCTGCTCCTATATAAGAACCAACACCAGTTGTTGCACTAATAATCGAAAGTACAATTCCAATCGTAGTGATAACAAGAATGTTCGTTAATATAAACAGAAAAATTCTTTTACCCATACATAACCTCCGCTGTCATATTAAGTTCAAATGAACTTATTACTAAAATTATAAAAATAAACGCCTCAAATTGCAAGGAAAAAGGAATCGATTTCTATGTTCATCATACGACTTGAATCCCGCCCATTCAATGTTTAACGTTTCTCCTTCACACCAATAGTGAACATTTTGTGACACCATATACTACGTTTTAGTTTATTTTGCATTTTCATCTAAAAGAGATTATGATGTTGAATTAGATCAATAATCACGTTTTTGACGTACAAATGAGGTGGAACATGGTGACTTTTAAATTAACCAGAATGGACATGACAAGACTTCTTTATTCTCTAAAAGGAGAGGGAGATCTGACTCCGCTTCAGCTTTTGAATTTATCTGTAAAAAACGACAAAGATCATAAATATGAAGAATTAACTATTCCTTCTTTTTTTGAGAAACTCGAACGACGCAAGCAAAAGTCAGAGCACGGACTTTCAACGAATGAAATCGTTGACCTTGGCAACTTGTGTGAGCTAACGTCTCTAAAATCGACTGCGATTCAAAACTGGATCAAACGTGATATTAAAGATATGATTGGTCATCCAGAGCTTGGCAAGAAGTACTCCATCGATCAGGTCGTTATTTTATTAATTGTCAGGGATTTAAAATCCGTTTTTGACTTTGAAGCCATCCGCATGATCTTATCTGCCTTATTTAACACGATTACAGATCGAACGGATGATATTATCAGTCCCATCCGTTTTTATGAAGCATATGCGCACGTCCTGGATTTTATTTATCATCATACACATTTTCCGTTAAAAGAAACCAATTTACGAGAAATGACAGAAATACAAATAGACAAACTTCATGAAAAATTTACAGAATTGACAAAGAATCAATGGCACTTAATCAAAGGTATCATTAGCTCGACGGTCTTCTCTGTTTTCACTTCTCACTTGCAAAGCACGGCGCAAGAAATGATGTTCAATACACTACACTGTAAAAACGCTGAAATATAAACCGAGGTGATACAAATCATCTCGGTTTTTTTTGTACAGCAATTGCCAGCATAATTCAAGCGCAAATTTTTCAAAATAAGAAGGCGTAACAAACATGAGGTGAAAGGAGGAATAAGACGATGGCAAATCGAAATCAGCTTCTTGTTCCAGGCGTAGAACAGGCACTCGATCAATTTAAATACGAGATCGCGCAAGAATTCGGCGTGACTCTCGGTTCAGATACAGTCGCACGTGCAAATGGTTCTGTTGGCGGTGAAATCACAAAAAGACTCGTACAACAGGCTCAATCACAAATGGGAAATCAATCTAAATAAAGACATGGTGAAATACGCCGGATCTATTCTGGCGTTTTTTTATTGTTCATCTGTATGTTCATCTCGCGTTTTGCGATCAGATGGTTTATCTTTTCGCTTCGATTCATGTCTTTTGAGTTCACCGTATGGGCGTTTCTGACTGTTGTCTTTTTTTTTTGCATGTTTCTCCGCATCACGTGGTGTGATGCCTTGGTTTCTTTTCTTATCAGGGTAAGTCGAGTGATTTTTTTTTTGCTCTTTATGAAAAGAGTCGTCTTTTTCACCTTTTCCCTTTTTTCCTTTGCTTTCATCGTCAGGTTTTATTTGATGAGGCTTCTGAACAGACCCTTGCTCTTCCCTCTCTACTTCCTTCTGCTCTTTCTCTTCATCTGTAGGAACTTCTTTACCTGGATGTGTCTCATCGTTTTCGTCATCTGTCTTTACTTCTTCTTGTTCTTTTTTGTCCGCTTGATCTTCATCCTCTTGCACTTGCTCTTCTTCTTTGACCATTTCGTCATCTTCTGCATCTTGCTCTTTTTTCGGATCTTCTTGTTCCTTGTCTTGCATTTCCTGGTTTCTAATGTATGACCCTGTTGAGATGCCTGCTTTTTGTGCCTTTTCTCTTGTTTCAAGGTCACCTTCTACCGTTTCAAGTGTATAATCGCGTTTTTGATATTCACCTGAAATTGTGTCTATTTTGTTTTTGACGTTTGTTTTATATGTATGATCTTGTTTGTTTTCATAAACAGTTGAAATATAAATGCTTTTAGCGTGATTGACGTATCCTTTTTTGTCACAATCGTCTATGATTTTCTGCACGACTTTGCTCATATCAGCCTTATCCAAGTCTTTCATACTGGCGAGTACCTGTTTCGCGTCTTTGTTCAGTGGTGTGACACCAATCACTTGATAATCGTGGTCTAACTTCAGCTCAAAGCTTGGATTAATGTCGATGGTCATATAGGCGTATGCTTTTTGATTTGAGAAGGATGGCATCATAGTGAAAATCACGATAATAATGGCTGCTATCGAAAGAATTCCTACATTTAATGGACGTAATCGGAGCAGGTCAAAAAAACCGGCTCTTTTCCTTTCGAGACGTGATTCATTCGGAAATGTCACTTCTTGACCGATTTCATAATCTAGCTGTTCATTCTTTGTCCGCAGAAATTGTCCATCAGGGGTCAGCAGTGTGACGTGTTTTTTGTTTTTCTCTACTATAATGCCTCTTCTCATGAATTAAGCACCCCTTTAAGGTAATCTTTCAAATATACATAATCACCTGTCATAATGATCGCCATCGCAATGATGTATTTTCTATTTCTCTCAATCGTTTTGCGGCTGACTTCTACTAATTTTTCTAGTTGCTTGACTGGTAATTGTTTTTTCTGAAATAAAATTGTTCTTAGTTCATCATGTTTGACAAGTATATAGGCCACTTTAATGGCATTTTGTCTGGCGTCTGCATGTTTTGGTGAATGCTCAAGCAATTCCTGAAACGTGAGACCGTAAACTTTTAATCGTTCTTTAAAATGTTCGATTTCTTCTCTTCGATGTTCCTGTTCAACTAAACGTCTAAATTCTTTTGTAGAAAGCTCTGCTTCGACTAGGCTTTGAGAGTATTCACCATTTTCACTTTCTTGAAGATCCATTTGAACGGTTGGTGCATTTCTCGCTTCTTTTCGAATGTAGTCGATCACTTTTCTTTTAATAATTAACTCCGCAAAAGCCAGGAGTGAGTTTCCTTTTTCGGAAGAATATTTTTCTATAGCTTCATTAAAGGCAATTAAGCCTATGCTGAATTCATCATCTTTTTCATCTATATATCGTTTACAAACGGATGAAACCGTCTTAGCGACAAATGGTTTGTACTGCTCGATTAATGCATTTTGCAGCTCGATATCCCCTTGTTGGATACTGATAGCGGACTGCTCTAATGTTTGCTTTTTCTTTCCTTTTTTAAACAAAAGGCTAAGCATGGTTTCACCTCAGTTCTTCCTATAGTACTCATTTATGATAGCTAATTTATGAGGGAAGCGCAAAGGAAGAAATGAGGAATTCATTTCCTATAACTCAATTATGACAAGTATTTCTCTACTTACTTTACAACGTTTCGTCTGAAAGCAAAGAAATAAGGGGGTATCTCCCCCTTTTTTGTAATATACGTGTTATGAAAATGAAATGATATTTCTTTCAAAAAGCCTACTCTTCTAGGCGCACCTCTTGTTTTTCGTCGTTCTTTTTCCCGCCTTTTCTTGACGGATTGGATAAAAACCACCCGCATGCTGCAATGGCGAGAAGAACCGTCCAGAAAATAACTTTCCATATTGTCGAATGAATGAAATCTGACGACACAATTCCAATGGCTGGATGCGATAGCGTATAGAGCGACAGCTTCACACCTACCCATCCAACAATCACAAATGCTGCTGTTTCTAGGCTCGGTCTTGTCTGAAGCAGTTTCACAAAAACAGTTGCCGCAAAACGCATAATCACAAGACCAATAATGCCTCCTAGAAGAATGACGATAAACTGACCACCATCAAGTCCACCGATTTGCGGAAGGTTCGTTGCTGGAAGTGTCACAGCTAAGGCGACAGCCGCTAAAATGGAGTCGACTGCAAATGCAATATCCGCCAGCTCCACTTTTACCACTGTTGCCCAGAAACCACTTTGCTTCATGTTTGTATCAGTTTCTTTTTTCTTAAATACGTGCGATTTTAAAATATGGTGAATTGAAATATAAAGAAGATATATTGCACCAATTGCTTGAACTTGCCAAACATCCACTAAAAATGAAATTAAAAATAGTGAGCCAAATCGCATGACAAAAGCACCCGCTAATCCATAAAACAGTGCGCGTTTCCTTTGTTTTTCAGGTAAGTGTTTGACCATGACGGCCATGACTAGTGCGTTATCAGCTGCTAGTATCCCTTCTAATCCAATCAATACGAGAAGAACCCACCCGTATTCTAATATAATTGCTGCATCCATCATCATTCCTCCTTGTTTTTATCTATTGTCCCACAACAGACAAAGGCTTATGAATACAAAAAAGACCTCTGCCTGTAATGGCAAAGGTCTTGCTAGACATGTTATATGTACATCATGCCAACAAAGCCGATGGAACTAATATCCATGTAATGACGACTTTGTTTCCGGTTAAAACCGGACGCTACTCCCCTTTGATGGGATTTAAGAATATTTAGATTAATTATATATTAATCAATGGGCACGGGATTGTCAACTTGTAACTTTTTTATATCAGTCACGATACGGTCATTAGATGGTTGGTCTTTCTTCTTTTTTCTTTTTTCGCTTTAGCCATAGGTAGAAGGCGAACAATACAACAACACCAATTCCTACCGGCAAGAGATATTGATCTAACATGGTGCCTACCTCTTTCCAATTCTCGCCGAGCATTACCCCTAGGTACACATATACGAATGTGATTGGCGTAATAGCCAAAAACGTGTACAAGCAAAATACCCACACGTTCATCTTCGCAATACCACATGGGATGGAAATTAACGTTCTGACCCCCGGAATAAACCGGCCACTAAACGCAACAAAACCGCCATGTTTTGCAAAAAAGGCATCTGATTTATCAAGCGATTCAGGTTTCACAAAAAAATATTTTCCATATTTATTTAAAAAGGGTCTGCCGCCATAACGCCCTAACCAATACAAGGTTAATGGGCCAACCACACCGCCTATGGAACCGGCAGCTACAACACCGATTAAAGCCATGTCCCCTTCTGAGACCCAGTAGCCTGCAAGAGGCAGAACCACTTCTGCAGGAACAAATTCAATGCATAATGCAAGAAAGATGCCAAAATACGACAAATTCTTAAAAGCATCTGCTAAAGAAATAATAAAATCTTCGATGTTTATCAATCCCTTTCACACATAATCATTCTGACAAGCCATCTCTTTTAACACCGTGCCACATATTAAACGAATCAAAACCGCAAAATGATTCACTTTTGATCATTTTTTTTACATTAGATTTGATTTTACTATAAAAGATAGGTAAAAAAAACGCTGATTGTGCTTTTTAAGTGAATGAAAAGTGAACACAGGACCCATTCGATCCGATATATGAAGTATATGTCTGTTTTTAGGATACAGGGGGGTTCTTACATGACACATTTAACAGGAAGCTACAACGGATGGCTTGTCTTTCTGTCAGTCACTGTCGCCGTTGTCGCCTCCTACTCAGCTCTTCGTTTAGCAAGCCGAGTCATTCAATCAAATGGCGCAAAGAAAAGGGTCTGGCTTGTGATTGGTGCACTGATCATGGGAATGGGGATATGGTCGATGCATTTCATTGGCATGATGGCATTTCACATGCAGTTCAGCATCACATATGAAATGCCACTATTGATTCTATCTATCGTGGCTTCCTTTATCGGTTCTTTGATCGCCTTTTCTATATGCATTCGTAAACAGCTATCGACGAGACGTTTGCTCATTAGCTCTATCACGATGGGATCAGCTATTTGTAGCATGCATTATCTTGGAATGGAATCAATGAACAATGTAACCATCAGTTATGATCCCATTTTATTTTTTCTTTCTTTTTTCATTGCAACCCTTGCCTCTTTCTTCTCAATGAAACTTTTTTTCCGGCTCCATCAGAGAGAGAAACAAGCAGATCATTTATTGAAGATTGCTGGCGCACTCGTGATGGGCGGAGCCATTGCCGGTATGCATTATACAGGTATGGCAGCTTCAACGATGTTTTTCCATTCAGGTGGTCAAGTGACGACGGGTGGTTCTCTTGAACTGTCTCCCTTTAGTCTGTCTATCTTCATTGGATTGATGACGTTAATTGTCCAATCATTGATGATTTTTGGTGCCTTTATTGATCACAGGATCATGACTCAGTCAGAGAAGTTAAAGGAAAATGAACAGCGCTTTCAATCGCTCATCAAACACAATATAGACGGCATCATTGTCTTATCTGTTGATCGAAAGGTCCTTTCAGCTAATGACACAGGCAAACAAATATTGAAGTTGTACAACTCTTGGATTGGGGATGATGTGGGCAATGACGTCATGTCTGGTCAAATGTGGGAAGAATTTGTTCACCAATCAAAAAAAGCCATCACACGTGAAGCAGAACTGAAGGCAGTAGATCGATTTTACTATTATCACGTCACTTACATACCTGTGCACGTCAACAATCAACTTGATAGTATATATGTTGTCTTCAAGGATTTAACCCAGCAGCGGATTGCCGAAAAAGAAATACATGTAATGGCGCACTACGATGCGCTGACTGAGCTGCCTAACAGACGACATGGCATCAGTCACTTGAATGAAATGCTTTCTTCTCAAGAGGAAACTGGGGCATCCACAGCTGTCCTGTTTCTTGATCTGAACCGCTTTAAAATCATCAATGATGCACTTGGTCATAATATAGGCGACTTGCTTCTCAAAGCTGCCGCAAATAGGCTGACGAAATGTTTACCTGATCATGGATTTATCGCAAGAATTGGGGGAGATGAATTTTTAATGATCTTTTCTCACATGCAACCTAATATTCATGAGGTTGAACAGTTATCTAAAAAGATCATCCGTCAATTCGAACGCCCCTTTTTTATCCAGAATCATCAGCTCATTACATCGATTAGTATTGGGATCGCGATCTCTCCGCAAAACGGAAAGGATGGCATGGAATTGTTAAGAAAAGCCGATATGGCGATGTATTTATCTAAAAAACATAAGCAAAGCCACTATGAGATTTTCACTGAATCAATGGAACGATCTTGTGAGGATAAGTTGATTCGGGAGCTGGAGCTAAGAGATGCTATTCAAAGAGAGCAATTCGTTCTGCACTATCAGCCGCAAGTCAGTGCTAAAACGAGAAGAATGACAGGTGTTGAAGCACTTCTTAGAATGAAAGCACCAGATGGATCACTGACATCACCTGATGCTTTTATTGAGTTAGCTGAGGAATCCGGTCTCATCATTGATATCGGCAGATGGGTCATTGATACAGCTTGTCATCAGGCAAAGATTTGGCATGACAATGGACTGGACATCTCAGTGGCTGTAAACTTATCAGCCAAACAGTTCAATTCTGAAGACTTGATTGATTTAATCAAACTCACACTAAAGAAATACGATCTCAAACCGTCCTTACTGGAACTTGAAGTAACGGAAAGTATGACAATGGACAATATCAAACAATCGAAACAAGTGCTCACATCGCTTAAACAGCTCGGTGTCCGTATTAGTATTGATGACTTTGGTACAGGACACAGCTCCCTTAGCTATTTAAAGGATTTACCAATCCACAGACTAAAAATTGATAAATCCTTTATTGAGGACATTCTAATCGATTCTAAGTCAGAGCAAATCACAGGTGCTATTATAGCAATGGGGCATCAATTATCCCTTGAAGTCATTGCTGAAGGTGTTGAAACCTTTGCACAAGCCCAGCTTTTATCAGCGCAAGGCTGCGACGACTTGCAAGGCTTTTATTATGCAAGACCGCTTCCAGCTAGCGACATTGAAAAATTTATTGCATATCCAACTGAACAGCCACACATATAAAAAAAGGTGCCGTATTGGCACCTCAGATTGTAGAGAAACCTAGGTTTCTCTACAATCTTTTTTATTTTTAAAGGCTTTATGTTCTTTGAATTGTACTGAAAAAGGCCTCCCACACACCTAGCCTAGCTTCGCTAGGTGTGTTGCAATCT
>MKZN01000026.1 GCA_001938995.1 Bacillus pumilus
ATGTCCCGCAAAGGGACGCCCGCTGATAATGCCTCCATCGAATCGTTTCATTCCTCACTAAAGTCTGAAACGTTCTATCTTAACAGTATTGATCGAACCACGACCACCATCGTAGAACGCACTGTCATAGAATACATTCATTATTATAACAACATTCGCATTCAAACGAAACTAAACAACCAATCACCGATAAACTATCGGCAATTGGCTGTATAAAGGTGTTTTGATCCCTGTCTCAAAAACGGGGGTCAGTCCCTTTCATTAGGAAGGTTTTTTATTTTATGCATGATGCACATGAATGGATCTTTTATTGAATTTCATCATTTGATAGGAAAAAACGATATAGTAAGCAGCAAGTAGGAAAAAGCTGAGCATGGTCAAAGCATCATCACTCACAATATGTTGATATAATTCCAATGCGTCGACCTTCGTTAACGAATGGTTTGTCAGCTCGACCAATTTCATTGCAAACCTTGATAAAAACAAACACAAAATAAAGCTTTCAATCCATTTACTCGTTTTGACATAGAGTTTTCCATTTTCTAATTTCGTCCGGATCGTCTGATAGGCATGAACAGCTAAGCTACTCCCGAAGATCATGCCAATGGAAGCATACATGAAAATACTGCGATTTTGCCATCCTTCTGTCATGAGAATAAGGGCAGTGAAACCAAATACACATATTCTAATCAAAAGAGTCACCGGGCGCACAGCCTGATAGCGCTTCATTCGATTCATTCGAATGACAATACAGAACAAAATGATGATTCCGATGATGAACAACTGCCACACGTTTTGTGTCATGATGCAACCTCCTCCTGCATAAAGCAGGGATGTAAACAAAGATGGGTTTTCCTTATCTTTCCCATTTTCTCTTTTTTTATCAAATCAAAACCGACATTTATGAAAAAGAGAAAAGGTCGTGAACATCAATCGAATTTTGTCTATTGTGATGCTGCTCATTAGCTAGAAGTAAGTACAAGCGAAAGACCTCGCTGAACTTCATAAAGTGAGCGTGAGGACCATTTATCGTGATCTTGATACCAAATCGGTCTTATTTGTTCACAGCTGGTCAACTTGTAGATCAGACATATAACAGAGTTTCCGGCGTCCACCTACGCAAGATCTCGAATGAGAAAGGGAGCGGGTTGAAGCGGTAGTGCTTGAAACGTAGCAGCAGATTTGGGATTGGGATCATGTCATTTCCGCATATACAGAGGCGATTTTTGGATGTTGCGACGAAAGATCTATCGATCCAAAAGAAGCACAAATTGATTTTTATATTGTGATCGATGATAAAACAATTGCCGAAACTAATGGTATTAGTTAATATAAAACTAATACCATTAGTTATAGGGGGAGATCATGATGAGATTGACGACTTTTGACCGCTTGCACCAGCTCACATTAATGCCGCGTATATTTCCAGTAAATTGTTATGTATTTGAGGAAGAGGATGGACTCATCTTAATTGATACGGCTTTGAAAATGGCGGCAAACTCAATTATCGAATTTGCCAACAAGCAGAACAAACGAATTGACAAGATTATTCTCACCCATAGTCATATGGATCATATCGGCGCATTAGATGAAGTGAAAAAGGCCTTTCCAGAGGCAGTCGTTTATTTATCAAAACGCGATGCCCGTCTTTTTGAGGGAGACTTTTCCTTGTTACCTGATGAACCTCAGCAAAAAATAAAAGGCAGTTTTTCGAAAAACATTCACACAAAACCGGATGTTCTTGTCGAAGAAGGTGACGAGATTGGGTCATTGAAAGTCATCGCGACACCAGGACATACACCTGGGAGTATTTCGTTATACGATGAACGGTCAGGAGTTATCATTGCAGGCGATGCGCTTGTAACAAAAGGCGGCTTATCGGTAACGGGTGAGTTTCGCTGGACCTTCCCGTTCCCGGCTTTTGCTACATGGGATGCAAAAACCGCACTAAAAAGTGCCGAAAAATTACTGGCACTTCGCTTATCCTGTCTTGCCGCAGGACATGGTGACCTCATGATAGAGCCTCATGAAAAGCTCCAAGCTGCCATTAGTAAAAGGCAGCACCAGATCAAGAAAAGGGGGAAGTAAACCGTGTCTCCGAGAATGGGTGTTACACATGAGAAAATCATGGATATAGCGGCTAAATTTGTGGATAAAGAGGGTTTTTCTGCTTTGACAATTGCTACATTGTCAAAAAAACTGAACATCAGACCCCCTTCTCTTTACAATCACGTGTCCGGCCTTCATGAAATTCAGGCGACACTTGCCGTAAAGGGATTGTCAATGCTTTGTGAGAAAGGTATACAGATAACCGAGGGGCTAGATAAGGAAGAAGCCGTTTTAGCCTTTGCCAGACAATATGTTCAATTTGTCCGAGAACATCCAGGTCTTTATGAAGCCGCCTTTTCACATATGAACGAAAAAGAAGTAAATATTGCGGGAGAACGCCTAGCTGAGTTTGTCCAATCCATTATGTCTCGCTTTGGTGTAAAAGAAGAGGAAATGACGCATGTGGTTAGGGGACTGAGAAGCTTACTGCACGGCTTCGGAGATATTTCAAATAAAAAGGGGTTTCAACGAAAAGAACAACTTGAAGAAAGTGTGACCTATGCGGTCCGGCTTTATATTACAGGTGTACTCCAAAAAACAGATCTGTCTCGTTGACAGGTCTTTTTTGTATACCGGTTTGATATCATAAAGAGGTGGCAGCCAAAAACAATTTTTTGTCAGATAACCACTACAGATTTGACAGTTTTGTGAAACATGATATGCTAATTATGTGAAATAATTCACATAAAGGAGTAGAGGCAGATGAAAAGAAAGCCTGTTTATGTGGAAACAGAGATTCATGCACCATTAGAAAAAGTATGGGAATATACACAAAATCCAAAGCTTCATGAACAGTGGGATTTGCGGTTTTCGACCATTTCATTAAACGGTTCTAGAGATGAGCAGCCTCAATCTTTTTTGTATGAAAAACAAATTGGATTCGGCATGAGCATTACAGGGACAGGAGCATATCGCACGAAAATCATGGATGACCGTGATCAACGTGCCTCATCACTCCAATTCAAATCGTCTCACCCATTGTCCTTCATGAAAGAAGGCGCTGGCTATTGGAAGTACATTAAAACAAATGATCACATTGTGTTTCAAACTCAATTTGATTATGAAACGAAAGAGGGAAAGGGATGGAAGTGGGCAGATCGCTTCTTGTTTCGACCGATGATAGGGTTTATGACCGCATTTAGCTTTGGCTCATTAAAAGCATGGCTTGAAAAGGGGATACATCCTCGGCTTGTATTAGAGAGAACACTTGCACATTACGGAATTTGTTTCCTTTTTTCGCTCGTCTGGATATGCCAAGCGGTGCTCCCTTTTTCACACTCTGCATTTGATCATAGCCCAGGATTCCAGTTATTTTATTTTCTATTAGGCGTATCGTGGCTCTTCCCTTATCTATCGAAAAAATATCTATTTGTTCTTCAAAGCATTTTTCTTTTCATAATGCTTGTTTTAGGTATCATGTCGCCACATGCGACGCTTCATGAGCCGCTTGTGTTGAGCGCATTTTTGATCCTATCGATTGCGGGAATGATTAATTTGAAAGATTGTGTAGATGTGTTTTCAATGAAACGAAAAAGGGGTAGTAGACATGGTCGTTCATCCTAAGCAAGTAAAGGATTACGACAAGTTGCATCCAAAATTAAAAGAGCGTTACAACCGGGCATTTACTGCAGATGGAATCATGGAGGAAATAGGCGGCGGGACCCGTCCGATCCGGTTTTTATTCAGAATCGGTCCTTTGTTTCGTTGTTTTTTCCCTGAAAGAGGGAAGAATATTCCCTTTCGCCTTGTGAATGAGCCATTTATGACAAGCAAGGGAGAAGAAGGAATGCACTGGTATCGTACGTTCTTTTTCCCTAAAAAAGAACGGCATTTTGATGCGGATATGATCATTGACAAAGAGAGTCAAAGGGTACTAGATTACTTTGGACAGCCAAGGCTACTTAGGTCAGAGCTTCATTTTACAGTAACAGAAAAAGGGTTTCTGCATATTCAATCAGGCAAACAAAAGGGGTTGATAGCAGGGCTTGAGTGGCGGCTCCCTTCATGGCTTCACGGTGTGTCAGTTGTAACAGAGGGCTATGATGAGCATACAGGTGAGTATACGATCGATGTGCTTGTGACAAATCGCCTTTTCGGGACTCTTTTTACCTATAAAGGGCGTTTTACTGAAAGGATGACTGATGATGAATAAATGGCATTTGCTAGCTAGCATCATGTTGATGTCTTTTTTTCTCGTCAGCCGTTTGATGACAGGGCATGTAGCAGAACTTTTTGTCCTCATCGCTATATTGTTTTTTCTGCCCGCTCTTTTACACTCGTTCAACCAAGAAGGAAGAGAACGGCATGAAGGGGTGCTCATCGGCGTTATAATGAAAGCCTTTCCAGTAGCTGCTCTATGTGCAACAGGTGCATTCATTTATCATTCCGCATGGTTAAGTTTTGGGTGGCTATTGTATACAATGGCTTTGGCGATATTTGGCTTTGTGCGATTACTGAAAAGAGGATTCTTTCCGCTTCATGAGCTGATGATCGATGGCGCATTTATGTATATAGCGCTAGGTGGGGGTTGGTTTTGGTTATACACTGCAGATATTAAAGTGATGACATTTTCACCGCTAATTGTTCTGTTGACAGCGATTCACTTTCATTACTCGGCTTTCTTCATACCGCTTTTTTATGGCTTGTTAGGGAGGCATTTGAGAAAAGAGACGATGCTATACAAAGTGGCTGGCTGGATCATTTTGCTGTCACCAATGATGATTGCTGTTGGGATTAGCTTTTCCCGTTTGTTTGATACTTTTAGTGTCACACTTTATGTCATAGCGCTTTATCTCTATGGATTCATTTGTATGAAAACAAAATTCCGCTCCAATGTGGCAAAAGTATTGATTGTCTTTTCTAGCTGTGTGTTAATGGGAACCATCTTGTTATCATTTCTTTATTCGGCAGGGATGCTTTTCCGTGTGAGCTATATTAGCATTGAGCAAATGGTTTGGTTCCATGGCAGCGTTAATGCATTTGGTGTCATTTTACCAGGACTGATTGGATGGATACTCGAAAAGCCGGCATCTCGCTCTATAAAAAAGGATTTCCCAATCTCGAACGTGCACGGGCGTTTTCAATTGATGACATTTCAAAATAGAAGAAGTCGTGAAAATGAGGAGATTGGTTTAGTAGACTCACTTTCTCAGTTAAATGGGAAGACATTTTCAGCAGAAGACGTAGCACCTGTCGTTCGCCGTTTTTATGAGCACCCTGGGCAGTTTAAGTTAAAAGCAGCTGTTTGTTTTCATTGGTGGGTGAGGCCCTTTGTTTTTTTACTTCAACCCGTCTTTAAAAGAATAGGTCAGCTGTATCTTGGATCATCGCGTACTCCTTATGAAATGAAAGGGAGTCTCTGCTCATTTCAACATCCACAAGAAGAAAGGGAGCAAGTGCGTGCGTGGATTCGTTACAAAGAAAAAGGGGAGCAAGTCTTTTTTGCGCTTTATGCCTATCATCATGATGCAGATACAGGTTATATGAATATCGCTTTGCCACTTCCCTATTCACAGCTTACAGCGATTTTAAAGCCTTTTAATGAGAAGCAAGACTTTCTATTAAAAAGTAAATGTCCAATAGGCAGTAACGGTGACGAAGGCTTGTATCTACATACGCCTTTTATCACCATGAAACTGCCAATGGAAGAGAGCTTTCATATGAAACCGCAAACGGAAGATCGTCTCACAGCGGTTCATCGAATGAGGCTATTCGGTATTCCTTTTTTAACGATTCAATATCATATTGTCAGTAAAAGCCAATCAACTTAGTCGATAATGTCACATGGTTCACCATGACGAATGATATTCACAATCGCTTGCCCATCACTTGGGTGATGATCTGCATACTGGACTGGCAGTAATGCAAAGAATACATAGTAGACTGAGAAGTAGGCAAATTGATAGAAAAATTGATGCTCTGGCAAGAAATCAATGGATATCAATGTGTTCAACAATAAAACACTGAGTAGGTTACATAAAGATCCACCTAGGTAGACAAGAATGTGCGAGAGACGGTTATTTTTTCTCATTTCTTCATAATGGCAAAAGGCATCTAGAAAATAGATTCTTCTGATCTCAACGACTCCTAATTTCAATACCTTTTTGCCTCTACCAAGAGCAAAAGAAACCTTTGCGCCAAACATCCATGCCACCAAAATATGACCTAGTTGATGCAAAATGGCAACGATAGGAAGAATGACGAAAAACGACCAGCAAAACGTCCACATATCCGACAATGTAAACAAGTGTGAACCCTCCCTGAAATATTCGAGAGGAAGCAGTAGGATTATTTGCCATTTTACCGAATTCATGTTTAGGTTGCAAACGTTTGATAGAATACAATAAACTCATTATGTAAACAAGGGGTGGTAGATATCCTTTCTATCATGAGACTGTCTCTATTTATTATTGAGCAGGTAAGGGATGGTTGATGCTACAATAGAAGAGGCGAAAGGGCCAATTGGAATCGAGCCAAATGTCTTTTTATCTTAGAGAGGAAAGGGATGGATATGGCAGAGGTTGAACAGTTTTTGGCGTTAGATATTCGTGTAGGCACTATATTAGAAGCAGCGTTTTTTGCAGAAGCAAGGGTACCAGCCTTGAAAGTAAAAATTGATTTTGGTGAAGATATTGGGATCAAGCAGTCAAGCGCACAGTTAACGAAACGGTATACTGCTGAAAACCTCATCGGTAAACAGGTAGTGGCAGTCGTCAATTTCCCGCCAAGAAGGATTGCGGGTTTTCAATCGGAAGTGTTGATATTAGGAGGCATGCCTTCGAAAGAGGATGTTGTCTTGCTTTCTACAGATCAACCAGTTGAAAATGGGACAAAAATTGGGTAAAAAAAGACATCTTCAACAGAAGATGTCTTTTGCGTATTGAGGCGGAATAACCACACGCCACATTCGTGTGTGTCTCAAAGAGACATGTTACCCGACTTACACAATTCAGCTCATCGCTTGATAAATATAGCACGCGGTGAGACAGAATGCAACCATTTATTGATTCAGATGACGATTTGTTTGAGATTTCTCGAATAATGAAGGGGAAAATGACAATATATCGTTGATTTGGATTATTTTTTCAAAAAATATTGAAAAATCAGATTGGATTTTATAAAATGAAGTCAACTTAGTTTGTTTAGTCGATAAACTAAGATGGATGAAAACAAATCCAAACACTTCAAGAAGGGGGAATGTCCTGTCAGTATCAACATGATTTCCTTTGTATCTGGGCGAAACTGATTGTGTTCAGTTTCTTTTATCTAACAAAATTGAAAGCGCTTTATATCTAGTGCATCGATTGCTGCTGCCCTACACTATCTGTTTGTTAGAAGAGGCTAAGTGAAGAAGGGAGAAAGCTCATGGTTAGTGAGAATTTAAAGAAAATTGGTATGTCTGAAAAAGTAGGATATGCTTCAGGAGATTTCGCATGTAATTTGATTTATGCAACCGTCTCTACGTATCTATTATTTTTTTATACAGATGTGTATGGTTTATCAGCAGCAGCAGCAGGGACAATGTTTTTGGTTGTTCGTGCCATTGATGCGCTAGCAGATCCTTTTATTGGGGCGATGGTGGATCGAACGAACAGCCGTTTTGGCAGGTTTAGACCTTACCTATTATTTGGCGCTTTTCCATTTGTAGTACTCGCGATCCTGTGTTTTACAACACCTGATTTTTCCGCAATGGGCAAATTAATTTATGCCTACATCACGTATGTTGGCTTATCGCTTACATATACCTTCATCAATGTTCCATATGGCGCTTTAACTTCAGCTATGACGAGAAATAACCAAGAGGTTGTCAGTATAACATCTGTTCGCATGTTTTTTGCAAATCTCGGCGGTCTTGTTGTTGCTTTTTTTGTACCTCTACTTGCAACTTATTTAGGTGATTCAACAGGAAATACAGCCCTTGGCTGGCAAATCACAATGACATTTCTAGGCATTCTTGGGGGCGGGTTACTCCTTTTTTGCTTTAAAAGTACGAATGAACGTGTCACCCTTCAAAAGCCAGAAGAAAAGATCAAGTTCAGTGATATTTTTGTCCAATTGCGTGTGAATCGTCCGCTTGTTGTCTTAAGCATCTTTTTTATCATTATTTTTGGTGTGAACTCCATCAGTAACTCCGTTGGTATATATTACGTGACCTACAACCTTGGCAGGGAAGATTTAGTGAAGTGGTATGGGTTAATTGGCAGTCTCCCTGCATTAATGGTGTTACCGTTTATTCCACGGTTACACAAGCTGTTAGGAAAGAAAAAGCTGCTGAACTATTCATTACTGCTCAATATCATAGGTTTACTTGCGTTACTAGTCGTGCCGCCGAGTCAAATCTTTCTTGTTCTCGTTTTTCGCTTAATAGCGGCCGCAGGGAGTATCACAGCCGGTGCCTATATGTGGGCACTCATTCCAGAAACCGTTGAATACGGGGAATATAAAACAGGGAAAAGGATGGGGGGGCTCATCTATGCAGTGATCGGTTTCTTCTTTAAATTCGGGATGGCTTTAGGCGGCATTGTTCCAGGTCTTGTGCTCGATCGGTTTGGTTATGTCGCAAATCAAGTGCAAACACCGGAAGCGCTCATGGGCATTTTAATTACCACAACGATTATCCCTGTTTCTTTGCTCATTTTAGCGATGATTGATATTCATTTTTATAACCTCGATGAAGATCAGCATCGACAGGTCGTCAGGGAGCTTGAAAATAGGGATCAGGTGTATGTGGATCATATAGATGATTTTAAGATGTAGTGTCATCTAACAGAGGAGGACGTGCAATGACTATTAACAATCCAGTGCTAAAAGGTTTTAACCCTGATCCGAGTATTTGTCGTGTCGGAGAGGATTATTATATTGCGGTATCTACCTTCGAGTGGTTTCCAGGGGTTCAGATTTATCATTCAAAGGATCTTATCCATTGGACGCTCATCGCGCGGCCCTTACAAAAAACGTCTCAACTAGATATGAAAGGAAACCCGGATTCAGGCGGGGTATGGGCGCCTTGTTTAAGCTATGCAGATGGTCAGTTTTGGCTCATCTATTCAGATATAAAAGTCGTCGATGGCCCATTTAAGGATGGTCATAATTATTTAGTGACAGCTGATACAGTGGATGGTGAGTGGAGTGAGCCTATTCCGCTCAACAGTTCGGGCTTTGATCCATCTTTATTTCACGATCAAAATGGGAAGAAATACGTGCTAAATATGCTTTGGGATCATAGAGAAAAGGAGCATTCCTTTGCAGGAATTGCCCTTCAGGAATACAGTGTCACCGAAAAGAAGTTAATCGGCAAGAGGAAAGTTATTTTTAAAGGAACATCGATCAAATTGACGGAAGCTCCTCATCTTTATCACATCGGAGACTACTATTATTTATTAACAGCAGAAGGGGGGACCCGCTATGAGCATGCGGCAACAATCGCCCGGTCCTCTAATCTTGAAGGACCTTATGAGGTTCATCCTAATAACCCCATATTAACTGCTTTCCATGATCCCGGTCATCCGCTTCAAAAATGCGGGCATGCCTCCATTGTTCATACACATACAAATGAATGGTATTTGGCTCATTTGACGGGACGTCCCATTCAGTCAAATCAGGAATCCATTTTTCAACAAAGAGGATGGTGTCCGTTAGGGAGAGAGACAGCCATTCAAAAGCTCGAGTGGAAAGACGGCTGGCCTTATGTTGTGGGCGGAAAAGCAGGATTGCTGGAGGTTGAAGCTCCTGCAATTAGTGAACAAGTCTTCTCTCCAACTGATCAACAAGTCGATGAATTTAAAGAAACATCGTTAAATAAACACTTTCAAACGTTAAGGATTCCTTTTACAGATCATATCGGTTCATTGACGGATCGACCCAATCATTTAAGACTATACGGCCGGGAGTCACTCACCTCTAAGTTTACCCAATCTTTTGTGGCTAGGCGCTGGCAAAGCTTTAATTTTGAAGCGGAAACAGCGGTCTCGGTCTTCCCAGAGAACTTTCAGCAAGCGGCTGGTCTTGTGAACTATTATAATACCGAAAACTGGACAGCACTTCAGGTCACATACGATGACGCGCTTGGCCGAATCCTAGATGTATCTGTCTGTCAAAATCTCACGTTTTCTCAGCCGGTGACTCAGAAAATCGTGATTCCAGATGAGGTGACGTATGTTTATTTAAAAGTTACGGTACAGCGAGAGACATACGATTATTCTTATTCTTTTGATCAAAAGGAGTGGGGGAAGATTGAGGTGATGTTTGAATCCAGCCATTTATCTGATGATTTCATAAGAGGAGGCGGATTCTTTACAGGCGCTTTTGTTGGCATGCAGTGTCAAGACACGAGCGGCTCCCATCTGCCTGCTGATTTCCGGTACTTCCGTTATGAAGAAACTGATAAATAAAAAAAGACAACATCTTTTAAGCTGTCTCTTTTTTAAACACCTAACCATTCATTGTGACAGAGTAGCATGATGTAAGAAAGCTTCGTTCACAAGAGATGACATCCCTAATGCAGGGGCATTGTGACCTAATGAAGAAGGGAGCAGTTCAACAATTGAGCTAAACTGGGGATCCATCCTTGAAGACACTTCGTGTTGAATCACACTTAAAACTGTAGGCTGTGATTCAATGATCTTGTTTCTTAAAATGACGGCTTGCGGATTAAAAGTATGAAGGACATTCGTGAGACCCACACCAAGATAAAAGCCGAAATTGCGCAAGGCATTGATTGTTTTCATATCATTCATTTTCGCCCGTTCTTCAATGTCTTGATAGGACACCTTTTGATCACTTGATTGAAGTGACTCAAATAATGCTTTCTCAGATGCATACAGCTCCCAGCATCCGCGATTTCCACAGCTGCAAGTGGGACCGTTAAAATCGATGGTCATATGTCCCATTTCACCGGAAAACCCGTATGCACCTCTGTATAAATGCTGATCGATGATGATGCCGATTCCAATACCGGTCCCGATACTTGCATACATGAGGTGATCATAGTGCTTTGCCGCACCGAATATTTTTTCGCCGTATGCGCCGGCATTTGCTTCATTCTCAATGAACACAGGCACATGGAAGGTGTCTTGAAGCGTTGTTTTCAGGTCAATGTTTTTCCATTTCGAATGAGGTGTAAAAACGATTTGTTCATTTGCATCTACTAATCCGGGTATACAAACGCCAATACCAACAAGTCCATATGGAGAAGAGGGAATATGCGAAATCAATTGCTGAATGAATTCAATTAATATAGGTTTGGCCGCTTCAGGAGAACTAGATGGGAGCATGAGTTGTTGATCATAGATCACGGACCCTTCTAGATCAGTTAAAATGCCGTTCACATCATCGACCCCAACATCAATGCCAATCGAAAAACCGGCCTGTTTATTAAACATGAGCAAAACAGGTCTTCTGCCGCCACTAGACTCGCCTTGACCTATTTCATAGACGAGATGTTCTTTCATTAATGTACTCACTTGGGAAGAAACAGTCGATTTATTTAATCCAGTACGTTCAGATAATTTCGCTCTAGAGATGGGAGCCTGTTTGAGAATTTCGTTTAGCAATAGCTTTTGATTTACTTTTTTCACAAAGTTCTGATCTGCGATATCCACTTTATTCACTCCATTTGTTTCGTCTTGAAATTAAGTTGAAAAATGGTGCTTTACTTCCTGTTTACTACATGAGAAGAACGAATTTACCTTTATTATAACGAAAACATTTCTAAAAAACTAAAAAATATGGAAAATTCAAAGAGATTTGATCACACGTCTCAATTTTGTTTGTTGAGTCAACGTACAAAGTAAATTCATAGGAGGAATATGAGATGGTTAAATCAAACTTGCAATCAATTCGTAACTTAGATGGGATTAGTAAGATTCAATATGAGGGAAAACAATCAACAAATCCACTCGCTTTTAAACATTATGATCCAAATGAAGTGATTGGGGACAAAACAATGAAAGAGCATTTACGCTTTTCTATCGCCTATTGGCATACACTCACCGCTGACGGAACTGATATGTTTGGAACGGGTACGATGCAAAGATCATGGGATTCTTATAGCGGAATGGATTTAGCAAAAGCGAGACTGGATGCTGCCTTTCAACTATTCGATCGATTGGATGTTCCTTATTTCTCATTCCATGACCGTGATATTGCGCCAGAGGGAGATAGCTTACAGGAGACCAATCAACAATTAGACCTCATCGTTGGAAGAATGAAAGATTACATGAAAGATAGTCAAGTGAAGCTACTATGGAACACTGCCAACATGTTCAAACATCCTCGCTTTGTACATGGGGCTGCCACGTCTTGTCATGCGGATGTGTTTGCCTATGCAGCCGCACAAGTGAAGAAAGGGATTGAAACCGCAAAAGAATTAGATGCAGAAAATTACGTCTTCTGGGGAGGACGAGAAGGATATGACACCCTGCTGAATACAGATATGAAAAGAGAGCTTGACCACTTGGCGACATTTTTACACATGGCTGTCGATTATGCCAAAGAAATTGGATACACAGGCCAAATGTTAATTGAACCAAAACCAAAGGAGCCTACAACCCATCAATATGACACGGATGCAGCAACCACCATCGCTTTTTTAAAACAATATGGATTAGATCAACATTTTAAATTAAATATCGAGGCCAACCATGCGACACTCGCTGGTCATACATTTGAGCATGAATTACGAGTAGCTAGTATTCATGGACTCCTTGGATCTGTAGATGCAAACCAAGGTCATCCGCTTCTAGGGTGGGACACAGATGAGTTCCCAACGGATTTATATGCCACCACACTTGCTATGTATGAAATCCTCAAAAACGGCGGGCTTGGAACTGGCGGCTTAAATTTCGACGCGAAGGTGAGAAGAGCATCCTTTGATCTTGAAGATTTATTGTATGCCCATATTGCTGGAATGGATGCATTCGCAAAAGGCTTGCGAGTAGCTCACCGTTTGATAGAAAATCGTGTGTTTGAGGATGTAATCAAGCACCGGTATCGAAGCTTTTCTGAAGGGATTGGACGAGATATTTCAGAAGGGAAAGCGAATTTTCATACATTAGAAGAATATGCTTTGAAGCATTCTGTCATGAGAAACGAATCTGGAAGAGAAGAACAGCTAAAAGCTCGACTGAATCAATATTTGTTAGAAGATTAATTGAACGTGTCGATCTGTGCTGAAGGAGTGAAGACATGAAGTATGTAATGGGAATCGATCTTGGTACGAGCGGAGTAAAAGCGATATTAGTAGATGAGAATGGAAAGGTATGTGGTGAAACTTCTAAACCTTACCGCCTCATTCAAGACAAATCTGGATATTGTGAACAGAATCCTGACGATTGGGTAGAACAGACGATTGCCGCGATGAAAGAACTCATAGCGAGGCAGCCGGTTCACAGAAGGCAAGTAGAAGGGATTAGTTTTTCTGGACAGATGCATGGCCTTGTTTTATTAGATGAATCCTGTCAAGTGCTCCGCCCAGCGATATTGTGGAATGACACAAGAACAACAGCGCAATGTACACGCATAACCAAAATGCTGGGAGAACGGCTAAGAACGATTACAAAAAACCACGCTTTAGAAGGATTCACATTGCCTAAATTATTATGGGTCAAAGAACATGAACCAGATATTGATCAACAAATAGACATGTTTTTACTCCCAAAAGATTATGTCAGATTTCGCTTAACAGGTGCTGTTCATATTGATTATTCTGATGCGGCTGGCACTTTATTATTAGATATCGGAGGACAAATGTGGAGTGAAGAAATTTGCCAAACATTTGATATTCCTCTTCATATTTGTCCTCCGCTTGTCTCATCAGAGACGGAGGTCGGTACACTTTTGCCGCAAGTTGCCCGCGAGGTCGGGATGAGGAGAGGTGTGAAAGTCTTTGCTGGAGGGGCTGATAATGCTTGCGGGGCAATAGGTGCTGGCATTTTGTCACCTGGACACACTTTATGCAGCATTGGTACATCCGGTGTCATACTTTCATATGAAGAAGACCATGATCGAGAGCTTCACGGGAATGTACATTTGTTTCATCATGCAAAAAAAGACGCCTTTTATACAATGGGTGTCACTCTTTCAGCAGGATATAGTCTCGATTGGATAAAATCCTTACTCGCTCCAGATGAATCATTCAAAGAGCTCGTAGAAGAGGTGGCTGATGTTGCGCCAGGAGCAAATGGATTGCTCTTTACTCCTTATTTAGTTGGTGAAAGAACGCCTTATGCGGATTCAATTATCCGCGGAAGTTTGATCGGATTAGACAGTAGACATGAAAGAAGACATGTGGTCAGGGCTGTCCTTGAGGGCATCACCTTCTCGTTAAATGAGTCAATTGTTTTATTCCGGCAGGCAGGGAAAAGAATAGATTCTATTGTGTCCATTGGCGGCGGTGCGAGAAGTCAAACATGGCTTCAAATGCAGGCAGACATTTTTCAGGCTGAGGTCATTCAGTTGGAAAATGAACAAGGTCCCGCCTTAGGTGCAGCCATGCTGGCAGCTGTCGGCTGTGGCTGGTTTCAGTCACTTGAAACATGTGCTGATCAGTTCATCCATCAAGCGACCGTATATAAGCCAAATCAGCAACATGTCGATATATATGATCATTTATTTCGTTTGTATCAAAGGATTTATACAAGAACAAGAGACATTCATGTAGAGCTAGAGCATTATCGTTCCAGCTAGCAGGAGATTCGTTACATGAAAGGAGGTGATGGGATCGTTTCATCTTAGGGATGACAGAACAATATGGATAAAAAAGGAGAGGGTTGGAAAATGAACGTGAAAAGATTGAGGCTGTTGTTTGTCATGTTGATTGGATTCACGCTGACACTGACTGCTGTACCAGCTTATGCGAAGACCATTACTGAGAATGAAATGGGCAACCATGGCGGGTACGATTTTGAATTATGGAAGGATTATGGAAATACGTCGATGACACTTAATAACGGCGGAGCCTTTAGCGCACAATGGAACAATATTGGCAATGCTTTGTTTCGAAAAGGGAAGAAGTTTGATTCCACCAAAACGCATCATCAACTCGGCAACATCTCCATCAATTACAACGCAAGCTTCAATCCAGGCGGGAATTCCTATCTATGTGTCTATGGGTGGACACAATCTCCGTTAGCTGAATACTACATTGTTGATTCATGGGGCACGTATCGTCCGACAGGGACGCACAAAGGAACATTTACGGTGGATGGGGGCACGTACGATATTTATGAAACAACACGTGTCAATCAGCCTTCAATTATTGGCATTGCGACCTTCAAACAATATTGGAGTGTCCGTCAAACAAAACGTACAAGCGGAACTGTATCGGTCAGTGAACATTTTAAAAAATGGGAAAGCTTAGGCATGCCAATGGGGAAAATGTATGAAACTGCCTTGACGGTCGAAGGTTACCGAAGTAACGGAAGTGCGAATGTGATGACCAATCAGCTATTTATTGGCAGATAAAACAAGAAGATGAGGAAAAAGCCAACAGATGGACTGCTGGCTTTTTCTCTATGATCCTTTTTCAACCTCAACTCTACCAGAAAAGAACGTAGCTCCACCGCCCATATCTGCCAGCCGGTCAGGTGTCAATCCATTGACTAAATGCTTTTTCCCTTTTTGATCTGCCCATAACCCCTGACTGATTACGGCACCAGATAACACGTGTTGACCGACCGCAACGATCAGCTCACATTCCCCTCGATCATTGAACACACGTACCATGTCGCCGTCCTCAATGTTTCTATCTTTCGCATCTTGTTCATTCATATGAAGCTTTGGATATTTCTCTAACTTTTGATGTTTTTCATTTAGTGAAAATGTCGAATTGAGAAAGTTATGGTTCGGTCCAGGTATAAAGGTCAGTGGATAATCACTTTCTTGATATAATGGTACATATGTTGGAAGTGCTGGATAACCGTCTTGTTTCATTTGTTCAGAATAAAGCTCAATTTTCCCGCTTGGGGTTCGCAGCTTTAATTCTTGGAAAGGACCACGTTTTGCTTTAATCCATTTTTTCTCCTTTAATGCTTCGTACGAGATGTCTTCAAAATGCGGGTTTTCCGGATGATGAAGAGCTTGTTCCATAAGTTCAGCATCTGTTTCGCGAAAAGCTTCATCCTCAAAACCCATGGCATGAGCTAACAGGCGAAAGACTTCTGTATTTGATTTGCTTTCTCCATAGCGCTCAATCACCGGTTCTTGTATTTGAATGTAGTGATGCCAGTAAGACGTATAGAAATCCTCGTTTTCAAAGGCAGAAGTCGCCGGAAGGACAATGTCTGCATATGCTGCTGTCTCTGTTAGAAACAAATCATGTACCACTGTAAATAGATCTTCTCTCAGTAAACCCTCTCTTACTTTATTTGCCTCAGGTGTGACAACTGCTGGGTTACAAGAATAAACGAAGATGGAATCAATAGAAGGCGTTGCGTTCAGTAATACACTGCCTAATTGGTTCATATTAAATGATCTAGGAGCTCGTTCCTTTAATAGATCTGGTCGCTGAAGAGCTGTTTCATTATAACTAAGAAAAGAGGAGTTCGATTTCATTGCACCGCCGCCTTTGTGAAGCCATTGACCTGTTAACGCAGGGAGGCAGGCGATCGTTCTGATACTCATTCCGCCATTGTCATGATGCTGCAACCCATTGCCAATCCGAATGAGTGATGGCGCTGTATCTGCATACATTCTTGCAAGTGTGATGATGTCTTCTTTCGGAACACCTGTGATTTGTTCAACAGTTTCTGGGTCGTACTGTTTCACATGCTCACGAAGCTCCTTGTGACCAACCGTGTAGTTTTCTAAAAATGATGCATCTGTTCGGTCTTCTTCAAATAGAACATGCATGATACCAAGGGCGAGCGCACTATCAGTGCCAGGACGAAGCGGGATGAACCAATCAGCCATTCTGCCGGTTTGGTTCTTGTGTACATCAATGACCACAATTTTTGCGCCTTGTTTTCTAGCTTTTTGTGCCAAGGTGATTTGATGCATGTTGGTCGAAACCGCATTGATTCCCCAAAAGATAAAGAGTTTCGTATGAATTGTTTCTTCTGGATCTGTGCCGATGCTTGCGCCCATTGTATATTTATAGCCAGTCGTTCCTGCTGACTGACAAATCGTTCGATCTAACTGACTTGAACCAAGACGATAAAAAAAGCGCCGATCCATGCCTTCAGCATTCAGATTGCCCATATTCCCATAGAAGCTGTAAGGCAAAATGCTTTCTGGACCTTTTTCTTCGATGAGCTTTGTCCATTTTTGTTGAATGATTTCAATGGCTTCTTCCCACGTAATGGGCGCAAACTCACCGTCTCCTTTTCGTCCAACACGTTTTAAAGGTGTTGTCAGACGTTTTCCATCATATAAACGGGCTGTAACATTCCGCACTTTATTGCATATGTTTCCTTGTGTTACAGGGTGGTCTGGATCACCTTGCACTTTGACGATCTTTCCGTTTTCTTTATGTATTAATAGTCCACACTGATCCGGGCAGTCTAAGGAACAAACTGATTTGAATATTCCGTCTTTCAGGGCTGTATAATCGGTCATGGGTTTTTAGCTTCCTTTCCGAATTGCTGTAGTCGGTTTGTATGGATTATATTTTAGCATGTTCGGAAGCGGAAGGTAAGAATGAGATGATCATTCTGAAAAAATGAAAAAATCCCCTTAGAGGGGACTTTTAAAACCGTGTGACGTGTACAGGAAATTCTTTCACACCAAAAACAAAGGTGCTTTGAATGGGTTTAAGCGTATCTGTCGCACAGGTAAACTCCTTAAACGTCTTTAATAAAATATCTAGTGCGATGTTACTTTCAAGTCGTGCAAGTGGGGCACCAAGGCAAAAATGAATACCAAATCCAAAGCTCATATGTGGATTTGATTGACGGTCAAGTCGAAAGGTATCTGGATCGTCAAATTTCTGTTCATCACGATTTGCAGAAGCAACCCAGCTGATGAGATAATCTCCTTTCTCGATATGCTGACCTGCAATCTCAACACCCTCTGCTGCAATGCGACCAATGGCTTGAACAGGTGGATAGAAACGCAATGTTTCCTCTGTCAGTTGAGGCACGAGAGTAGGGTCCTGCCGCACTAATTCGGCGATCTCTGGTTTTTCAGTAAGCAGTCTTACTGCGTTCGTAATTAAGTTGGTCGTTGTTTCATTGCCCGCAACAAGTAACAAAATACAAAAGCCAAGCAGTTCATTTTCAGTTAAACGCTCGCCGTCCATGTCCGCTTGAAGGAGGAGCGAGATCAAATCATCAGCAGGGACCTCTTTCCGTTTTTTGATCAAATGTGAAAAATAGTCTGACAGCTCTTTTTCTGCTTGTTTCTGCATGTTCACAACTGCCTGTATCGCTTCTTTGGAATTATCTTTTGCACCTGCCACAAGGGCATCTGAATGTTTCTTAATGAGCTCTCTGTCTTTCACTTCTGCACCGAGTAGTTCCGCGATGATCATCACAGGCAGGGGAGCTGCTAGATCGTGAACGATATCAAATGTACGTTTATCCTTTACTTGTTTTAATAGATCATGTGTCAGGTCTTTGATCTTATCTTCTAATTGTTTGATCGCTTTTGGTGTGAAAGCTTTATTCACAAGCGCTCTCATTTTTGTGTGTTTTGGAGGATCCATAGTTAAAATACTCGTTTTAGAAGTGCTTCTTCCTCGCTGTGAGGAGAATAGCTTTGGCTGCTTGAGGACGGATTGAATGTCGGCATAGCGAAAGAGATCCCAGCACTTTCTTGTCTCATCGTAACGAATATCAGCATGAGCACGTAACTCGTTGTAAATAGGGAACGGGAAAAGAAGGTCATTTGTGGATCTGATTTCTTTCATTGGAATGACATTGACATAGTTTTCTTTCACTTTCATGATGAACGCTCCTTTTTCGTATCATTTCCCCTTCACGTTATCACCAGTGAAATATCATTTCAACGGACATGTTTTCTAATATATGTCAATAGTCTAATCGAAACACTCAGGCGTATTCATGAGATAGGAAAATAGAAAGTGATCAAAATGATAACGCTTTCTAAAATAGAAATGAAGTCACCGAAACAAAAAAGAAAATGGGGAATTCAGTCGAACGAAAGGGTAATTCGATTCAAATCTTGTTAGTTCTTTTATCCTAAAGTGTGTGGTGAGGAAAGTGCAACTAACATATATACAGCATGCTGTTTTTCACCCATTCGGGACTTTTGAAAAGCGCGGGCTCTTTCTTGACACGATATCTCATCATGTTACGATTACTAACGTGCGAAAAACACGAACAAAAAGCGAACAAGGGAGAGGATCAATATCATTGATCAAAAGAAAGTTGCTTTCATTGGAGCAGGTTCTATGGCTGAAGGAATGATTGCAGGTATTGTGCGGTCAGGTCAGATGCCGCTCAACCAAATTTACGCAACAAATAGACAAAATCAACATCGACTGATTGAACTCACAAAACAATATGGCATACAAACAGCCACAATGGATTCATTTCCTTTTGAAGCCATGGATATTTTGATCCTAGCCATGAAACCAAAAGATGCTGAAAAAGCCCTTGAATCATTAAAGCGGCATATTCAGCCAAATCAGCTCATCCTGTCTGTACTTGCAGGCGTGAAGTCAGAGTATATTGAAAATATGCTTCATGAAAATCAGCCTGTGGTACGGGTCATGCCGAATACTTCAAGTACGATAGGCGCATCAGCAACAGCTCTATCGGCCGGACGATATGTAACAAATGAGGAACTCGCCGTGAGTCAGGCACTTCTATCTGAAATGGGAGAGGTATACACCATTCAGGAAGAGCAAATGGACATCTTCACCGGAATTGCCGGAAGCGGGCCAGCTTATTTCTATTTCTTAATGGAAAGAATCGAAGAAGCAGGTGAAGAAGCAGGCTTAACAAAAGAAATGTCTCGTCAAATCGGTACACAGACCCTTCTTGGGGCCGCCAAAATGCTTCAAGAAACAGCCGAAAACCCGTCCGTTTTAAGAGAAAAGATTACATCTCCGAATGGAACAACTGCCGCAGGACTTCTAGCATTAGATGATTTTGGCGGGGGAGAAGCCATCAAACAAGCCGTCAAACATGCAGCCAATCGATCAAAAGAGATAAGTGAACAACAAAAACAAAAAGTATCTATTTAAATGGAGCCTCAATACAGGAGTGATAAGGTGTACGCAGATAAAGGGAGAAAACGAATTGTTGTGAAAATCGGAAGCAGCTCTCTTACTAGCTTTCAAGGTGAGATTAGTTTAAAAAAACTAGAAAACCTCGTCAATCAAATTGTGAAACTCAAAGATGAGGGGCATGAAGTGATTTTGGTTTCATCAGGTGCCGTTGCAGCCGGTTACCGAAAACTAGGATTTATCGATCGTCCGAAAACATTACCAGAAAAGCAGGCATCCGCTTCTATTGGGCAAGGGCTTTTGATGGAATCATATTCTACTTTATTTTTATCGCACGGTTATATTGCTTCACAGATTTTGATTACACGAAGTGATTTTTCAGATGAAACACGCTATCAAAACGTACGCAATACGATGAATGTGTTATTAGATAGAGGCATTATTCCGATTATCAATGAAAATGATACAGTCACCATTAACCGATTGAAGTTTGGAGATAATGATACCCTATCGGCGAAGGTGGCCGGACTGATTGATGCTGATTTTCTCGCCATTTTATCAGATATTGATGGTTTGTATGAAGAAAATCCGCATACGAATCCAAACGCGAAACGAATCCGTGAAGTAACGGAGATCACAGAAGAAATTGAAGCAGCCGCTGGAGATGCAGGAAGCAGTGTTGGAACTGGTGGCATGAAATCGAAGTTAGATGCTTTCAAGATTTCAATGGCCTCAGGGATCAATGGTTTCTTAGGAAAAGCCGATAATCCACATATTTTAGACAAAGCGATCAACGGGACAGAAGAAGGCACCTATTTTACAGCCGACGAAAATGTAGCCCCATTAAATTATAAAAAACAGTGGATTGCTTTTCATTCTGGTCCTAAAGGGGAGCTAGTCGTACAAGAGAAAACACAAGAGCACTTACTCCATCGGGAGAAAAGCCTTGATTCAGATGGCATTGTGGGTGTGAAGGGCTCGTTTAAAAAAGGCGATGTCGTGCGTATTTTAGATCAAAGCGGAAGAGAAATAGGACTTGGAATTGTGAATTATGCTTCTGACGATCTCGCGCAAAACAGTGATTTGCTGAAAGGCGAAGTGGTTCATGTCGTCGATCTTGAAGCATTTGTCTGTCATTTAGAATTATCAATACCAGTATGCTAATGAAAAGGGAGGAATTTCATGACACTGACAGCTGAAGTTGTCACATCCGTCGAAGAAAAAGCGAAGAAAGCAAAACATGCCTCAAAGAAAATGGGGTTACTTCAAACAGAGGAAAAGAATGAGGCTCTGCTAACAATAGCAGCGGCCTTAGAAAAGCAAAGTCACTTTATTTTACAAGAGAATCAAAAAGATTTAGAGGCAGGAAAAGAAAAAGGTTATTCAAGTGCATTGATGGATCGATTAATGTTAAACGAGGATCGCATACATGAGTTTGCTGAAAGTTTGCGGCTTGTGACGAGACTCACAGATCCTGTTGGAGAAATATTGGATGAATGGACTCTTGATAACGGCTTAGATGTGAAAAGCCGAAGAGTACCGCTCGGCGTGATCGGTATGATCTATGAAGCGAGACCGAATGTCACTGTCGATGCAGCAGGACTTGCCTTAAAGGCGGGCAATTCAGTGATTTTAAAAGGCGGTTCCTCCGCTATTTCTTCCAACAAGGCCATTGTTAAAGTCATTCATGAGGCTCTGGATCAAACAAAGGTTCCTCGAGATGCGGTTCAATTTATTGAACAAACAGACCGCTCTTCGGTTCAAGCAATGTTTCAATTAAAGGAATGGATTGATGTCTTAATTCCACGAGGCGGCGCGTCATTAATTCAAACGGTTGTGGAAGAGGCCACCATTCCAGTTCTTGAAACAGGGACAGGGAATTGCCATGTCTTTATTGATCAAACAGCAAATGTGAAGAAAGCCATTGAAATTGTCATCAACGCCAAAACGAATCGACCAGCGGTTTGTAATGCGCTGGAAACACTGATCATTCATCGAGATTGGCTGAAAGAGAACGGGAAAACATTGAATGAGGCATTGCAGGAGCATCACGTGACTGTACATGGAGACAAAGAAGCACAGTCTTTCTTTTCAGATGTGGTTCTAGCGGAGGAAGCGGATTGGACGGATGAATATTTAAGTCTTGATCTTGCGGTAAAAGTTGTTGATTCGATTGAGGAAGCAATCCTTCATATTGACAGGTACGGAACGAAGCATTCAGAAGCGATCGTCACAGAAGATGAGAAAAACGCGCTGACATTTCTAAATGAAGTAGATGCCGCTGCCGTGTATCATAATGCATCCACTCGCTTCACTGATGGTGGCGCGCTTGGGTATGGGGCTGAGATCGGAATCTCGACCCAAAAGTTGCACGCAAGAGGACCAATGGGACTCCCTGCCCTCACCACAACCAAGCTGCTACTTTCCGGTGATGGTCAGATAAGAAACTAAGAACAAATGCAAAAACACTATCTTTTTTATGAGGTAGTGTTTTTTAGTGTATGATGAAAGGATAGAGAAAAAGGGGGAGTAACATGAAGACGATTCACACATCCATCTATTTAAGAGATTTAATGGAAGGTGATGCCGAAGCATTGGCAACACTTGAATATGACAATCGCGATTTCTTTCAGCCATTTACTTCACTTAGGGAAGATAATTTTCACACGGTTCCTGGACAATTAAAGCGAATTCAGATGTATCAAGAAGGACGAAAAAAAGATGAAACGTATGCGAAAGGAATTTTCCACCGTGAGACGAATCAGCTCATCGGAACGATTGCACTGACTGGTATTGTCAGAGATGTCATTCAAAGTGCATGGCTTGGATACGGGCTTGATCAAAAGCAGAACGGAAAAGGGTATACGACTGATGCAGTTGGGCTCATGCTTAATGAAGCGTTTCAAGTCCTTGCTCTACATAGAATTGAAGCAGGTGTACAACCACACAATATTGGTTCCATCCGTGTACTTGAAAAATCAGGCTTTCAAAAGGAAGGGCTGTCTAGACAAAATGTAAAAATCAATGGAGAGTGGAAGGATCATTATTTGTTTGCTATTCTCTCTACGGATAAACGTCCAACCGTTGTAACAATAAAAAAACTCCCTCAAAGGGACTGACCCCCGTTTTTGAGACAGGGATCAAAACACCTTTATACAGCCAATTGCCGATAGTTTATCGGTGATTGGTTGTTTAGTTTCGTTTGAATGCGAATGTTGTTATAATAATGAATGTATTCTATGACAGTGCGTTCTACGATGGTGGTCGTGGTTCGATCAATACTGTTAAGATAGAACGTTTCAGACTTTAGTGAGGAATGAAACGATTCGATGGAGGCATTATCAGCGGGCGTCCCTTTGCGGGACAT
>MKZN01000027.1 GCA_001938995.1 Bacillus pumilus
TGCATGTATTAGGCACGCCGCCAGCGTTCGTCCTGAGCCAGGATCAAACTCTCCGAAAAAGAACAAAACCGAAGTTTCGTTTTTCGTCAGTTTGACTGACTACCTATGATGTTTCATAGGATTTTTTTATAAAATCTCGAATTAACAGGTACGTTTTGTCTTGTTTAGTTTTCAAAGAACTTGTTGACCGCTTCAGAAGCGACTAGAACATCTTATCACATCAAAGTTGTTAGTGTCAACGACCTTTTTGTTATTATGTTTTTTGTTTCTCCGTCATCAGCGACGTATATTAATTTACCACCCTACAGAATGAAAGTCAACAATATTTTTCATTAAATAATAAATTTTTCAATTACAACTAAAGCAGCTACACCCGGAACGCCCAACAAACCACTAATACCACTTGTCACAGGATTAATAGAGACATGAAGCCCCAAACTCTCCCCAAATAAATTGAGACAAAATAAAAAAAGAGCGCCTGCCACAAACTTAACTCCGATCAGTCCTAACCATTTCAACGGATTCGCCTGAACACCTGACATAAACAACAAGACGACAGCCAACAAAATTGAACCAATTACAATAACAGGTTCCATAATCCTCTCATCTCCTCTTCATATGAATAGTACAAGCATATGAGAGGACTATGTTAAATAGACCTGCTATCTCCAGTTGTTTAAACGCAAATTCCTCTTTTTAGCTTCTCTTAAATAGAAAAAGTACTTCGCTTGAGCAAGCTTTAATTCGAATAGAATGTCTTGTGAAGGCTCAACGCTGTTTGCGACAAGTTTTTTTTGTCTGTTCCATTCTTCCTTTTGCTTAAAGAGCTGTTGAATTAATTTCTCATCGAATTCTTTTCGAATTGATTTTCTGCGAAGAAAACCCATGTACCGTACTTCTCCTTCCTACATCTCACGTCTACCTTCTAGGGCCTTAGAAAGTGTAACTTCATCTGCGTACTCTAAATCCCCACCTACTGGGAGCCCATGAGCAATACGAGAGAGTTTAATTCCTGATGGCTTCAACAATCTAGAGATATACATGGCTGTAGCTTCTCCTTCAATGTTTGGGTTGGTTGCTAGAATAACCTCTGTTACTTGGTCGTCTTGCAATCTTTTTAATAAATCAGGAATTTTAATATCCTCAGGACCGATTCCGTCCATTGGGGAAATTGCACCATGAAGTACATGATATAAACCGTTATATTCTTTCATCTTTTCCATAGCAATCACATCTTTCGGATCTTGTACTACGCAGATAACCGATTGATCTCTTCTGGTATCTTCGCAGATATAGCAAGGGTCCTCATCAGTGATGTGTCCGCAAACCGAGCAATATGTTAAATTGCGCTTTGCATTCACAAGCGCTTTCGCAAAGTCTAATACGACATCTTCCTGCATACTAAGAACAAAAAAAGCCAGACGGACCGCAGTTTTCGGCCCGATTCCTGGCAATCTCATAAAGCTATCTATAAGCTTTGATATTGGTTCAGGATATTGCATCTTCAGTTATTCCCCCTAGAATAAACCTGGCATGTTCATTCCTTTTGTGAATTTACCCATTGTCTCATTTGTTAGTTCATCAACTTTTTTCAATGCATCATTTGTTGCTGCAAGTACAAGGTCTTGAAGCATATCGATGTCTTCTGGATCAACCACTTCTTCATTAATTGCAACATCAACGACTTCCTTTTGTCCATTTACTTTTACAGTGACCATACCGCCACCTGCCGTACCTTCAAGAACTTTTTCTGACAGCTCTTCTTGAGCCTTCGCCATGTCCTTTTGCATTTTTTGCATTTGTTTCATCATTTTTTGCATATTTCCCATTCCACCGCGCATAATGACCACTCTCTTTCATTTTGTTAATCTTTGATTTCAATTAAATCGGTACCTACTAATTTCTTCGCTTCCGCAATTAAAGGATCTTCTTCCGCAGAAGTCGTCTGACCATCTTCCTGTTCATCTGGCTGATGATCTCTTAAAAATTCTTCTCTTATTTTACCCCATTGGGCATCAGGAACGCCAACTAATTCCACTCTTTTTCCTAGCATAGATTCTAGGAGCTGTTCAAGATTGGTTCGAACACCACTTTTATCTTCAGCGACCATTTTACAATGTATTTCAAACTTGAATTTCAAAACAAAGGCGTGAGATGCAGCTGCAACTGGTTCACTATCAGTTAAAAGTGCAGCATGAGACACCTTATTTTGCTTTTTCAATAGGGCTAGGAGTTCTCCCCATTTCCCTTTTATTTTTTCTAGCTCTGGTCGCTTTGCTCCTTTTAGTATCTCATGAATCCGTCCAACAGGAGCCCTATAGCCATTTTTGTGACTCGTTTGAGGTCTAGGTGCTTCCTTTTGTTCTTGCGGATGGGACTGCATTGGTACGCCCTCAGCTCGTAGCTTTGAAAGTTCTTGCTCTAGCCTGTCTATTTTATCCGTTAATGTCTTTATGTCAGAGTCATCAGCCGATTGCGTCATTCCAGTCGTTGACTGACAAAGCTTCACGACGGCTACCTCAAAGAAAATCCTAGGATGATTCGTCCATTTCATTTCCTGGTGGCTTTTATTAAGGACTTCAATCGTCTCATAAAGGAACTGAGGTGTGACACGATCAGAGAGCGTCACAAACTTTTCATCAACCTTTACCTTTTCTAACACTCCCTCAAGATCTGGTGCTGTTTTATAAAGCAGCATGTCTCTAAAGTAAAAGATCATGTCCTCTATTAATTTAGCAGCATCCTTCCCCTGGTGGAGTAATTCATTTAATGTATCTAATGCTATTGCGATGTTTTGTTCAAAAATAGCTTCAGCAAGCTGACTAATAAAATGCTGTGATACTGCACCTGTTATCAGCAGTGCATCATCAATTGTCAGTTGTTCACCACTAAATGAGATTGCCTGATCTAACAGGCTTAGTGCATCACGCATACCGCCATCTGCTGCGCTAGCAATAATCTCGAGTGAACCCTCTTGTACATTTAGGCTTTCTGCATCTACAATTTTCTCCATTCTTCCAACAATATCTTTTGTCGTAATGCGTTTTAAATCAAATCGCTGACAACGGGATATGATGGTAAGAGGAATTTTATGAGGCTCTGTGGTAGCCAAAATAAATATACAATGGGCAGGTGGTTCCTCTAGCGTTTTAAGGAGGGCATTAAATGCTCCGATGGAGAGCATATGTACCTCATCTATAATATATACCTTATATGTAACCGCCGAAGGAGCAAATTTCACTTTATCACGTATATCTCGGATTTCATCTACACCGTTATTAGAGGCCGCATCAATTTCAATCACATCTGAAATTGAACCATTTGTAATCCCTTTACAGGCATCACATTCATTACAAGGTTCACTAACAGGTGATTTTTCACAGTTCACTGCCTTTGCGAAGATTTTGGCAGCACTTGTTTTACCTGTTCCTCTAGGACCTGAAAATAAGTAAGCATGAGAAAACTTTTTCTGCAAAAGGGCATTTTGCAACGTTTTTGTGATGTGTTCTTGTCCAACAACATCCTCAAAAACTTGAGGCCTGAACACTCGATATAAAGCTTGATAACTCACAAATACGCCCTCCTCCATTTTTCATCATTTTTATTATACATGATGGAACGACCAATTCAAAAGCACACCTTCAATTTCTAATAAACGAAAAAGATGATTTTATATGATGATCTTTTGCTTTTCCCGCGCTAAAAACGAATTTTACGTTATTATCAATTGATCCGTAAGGCGAAAAGGAACATACGTTCCACTCGAATGCAATGAAATATAATTCTTCCTAAAAACATCTTTTTAGCCATTTGTCTAACAAAGACAACTCAGCTATGCTTTAAACAGCAACAAAAAACTCACCTAGAAAAACTAGATGAGTTGACATTTAATATTTATTTACCGTGCACCTTCTGTCGATTCGCTACCCCAAGCGTTACTTAAACAGTTAGCTCGGCCCAGGCAACCCTGCGGCACATGAGAGGTTTCACTTAATGCTGCTTCCTTCCGGACCTGACATGGTTCATGAATTCCCATTGCGCAGGACCCAGACGTCAACACCACTTATTTAAGGCAGACCTTGAAGTAAACGAACCTCGAGAAGGAATTCGGCCTCGCTAGAGCGGATTGCGAGTACAGGGCACCGCTACCTCCCCGCTTAGCACGGCAAAATGAATATTAAATTGTTAGTGACGCAGACATAAGTATACCTTTTTATAGCTAAAATTGCAAACGGCATCCATTCATTTACTTTTCGCTTGTTTCTTTCGCTGACGAAGACTTCGAAAGAATTGACTTAGCAACTCTCCGCACTCGTTTTCAAGCACACCACCAATGACTTCAGACTGATGATTGAACCGATCATCGTCCAACAAATTCATTAAAGTACCTGCACATCCACCTTTTGGATCGCAAGCGCCAAATACGACCTTTTTCACTCTTGAAAGCACAATAGCTCCTGCACACATTGGACATGGTTCAAGCGTGACATATAGCACAGCTTCTTCAAGCCGCCAGCTCCCTGTCGCTTTACATGCTTCATCGATTGCAAGCAATTCTGCATGTGCAATTGAACGTTGTTCACTTTCCCTTAGATTATGGGCACGGCTCACAATTTGGTTATCAACAACTAGAACAGCACCAATTGGTACTTCTCCTATTTGTTGTGCTTTTAAAGCTTCAGAAATGGCTTCTTGCATAAACTGTTCATCTATAGTCATGGCGCTACTCTCTTTTCATGTTTTTTTAAGGGATATTGAGGTTAACATATTATCACACTCTTTTGAAGGGGGTCTTATGTTGTCTAATCACCAAAAGGCACTTCTGATCATCGACATGATCAATAATTTCGATTTTGAAATGGGACATGTGCTTGCAGAAAAAGCAAAGCAAATGACCAGCAAAATTTTAAATCTTAAACAATACGCTTTCAAGAATAAATGGCCAATTATCTATATCAACGATCATTACGGTATATGGAAGGCTGATATCCAAGCTGTCATGGATAAATGTAACAACGAGAAAAGTGCTCCTATTATAGAAAAAATGGCACCTTCGAGACGCGATTATTTTTTAATTAAACCTAAACATTCCGCCTTCTATGGAACAGCACTAGAGACACTCTTAAATGAACTAGATGTTCGGGACATTATTTTAACTGGAATTGCTGGTAATATATGCGTTCTCTTCACAGCAAACGATGCTTACATGCGAGAATACAATCTTATTGTACCTAAAGATTGTATTGCTTCTAATGACAACCGTGATAATGAATATGCTTTAACAATGATGGAGAACGTTCTTTTCGCAAAAATCACAACTACCATCGATATTAAGAATGAAAATAAAACATGATTTATGCATCCCCCTCATAAATTGGTAGCAATAACAAAGGGGGCGTTCATCATTCAAATTTATGTTGTTAAAAGAGGAGATACCTTAAGCGCAATTGCCATGCGCTATAAAACAACAGCAAGTGAAATCATCCGCACCAATGAAATTGAAACACCTAATGATCTTGTCATTGGACAAACAATTGTCATCCCGATTAGAGGTCAATTTTATGAAGTGAAACAAAACGACACACTTTATAAAATCGGACAGAGATTTCAAGTCTCCGTTGCAGAATTGGCACGCGTGAACAGGATTCAACCCGAAGCAATTCTTCCTATTCGCTTTTTGCTCTACATTCCAGAAAGACCGAAAAGAGATATTCTTTCAAAAGCCTATATTGAACCACGGGGGAATCAAGTCAGTGAAAATTTAAAACAGGCAGCTAGAGAGGCTTCACCATACTTAACTTTTTTAGGTGCTTTTAGTTTCCAGGCACAAAGGGACGGAACACTTCGAGAGCCCCCATTAGATCAACTACCTCAAATTGCAGCTCAAAGCCAAACCGAATTATCCATGGTAGTCACGAACCTAGAGGATGAGAAATTCAGTGATGAACTCGGACGTATCCTTTTAACAAATCAATCTGTCAAAACTACATTTTTAAATGAAATTGTTCGTGTTGCCAAAAAATATCAATTTAAAGAGATCCATTTTGACTTTGAATACTTACGTCCTGCTGATAAAGATGCCTATATTCAATTCTTAAGAGAGGCCACAGCTCGTTTCCACCAAGAGGGATGGATGATATCCGCCGCACTTGCTCCTAAAACAAGCAGTGAACAAAAAGGTAAGTGGTACGAAGCCCATGACTATGAAGCCATTGGCAATATAGTCGATCAAGTTGTATTAATGACATACGAATGGGGATACAGCGGTGGACCAGCACAAGCCGTTTCGCCAATTGGGCCTGTCCGCCAAGTGATTGAATATGCACTGACTGTCATGCCGGCTAATAAAATTATGATGGGGCAGAATTTATATGGCTATGATTGGACACTCCCCTACGTTCAGGGCGGACCATTCGCCAAAGCCATCAGCCCTCAACAAGCCATCGCAATTGCTAGAGATCATAATGTATCCATCCTTTATGATGAAACAGCGCAAGCACCTTATTTCCGTTATACAGATGATAATAACAAACAGCACGAGGTATGGTTTGAAGACGCGAGATCGATCCAAGCCAAATTCAATCTCATCAAAGAGTTAAACATCAATGGAATTGCCTATTGGAAACTCGGTCTATCCTTCCCACAAAATTGGCTCTTACTATCAGATCAATTTAATATCGAAAAAAGAATGACATCGTAATCGATCCGCTCTATCTACCAAAAGGGGTATGGTACAATATACATTGGTTTGACAACTTTACAGATAGAGGAGAACGCCTATGTATCCTGCCCCTTTTATTGCAGTGGAAGGCCCAATTGGAGCCGGAAAAACAACTTTAGCTACAATGCTTGCAAAGGAATTCCAATTTCCTTTAGTAAAAGAGATTGTAGAAGAAAATCCATTCTTAGATAAATTTTATGAAGATATGGAACAATGGAGCTTTCAGCTCGAAATGTTCTTTTTATGTAATCGGTTTAAACAATTGGAATCAATTGAAGAAAAATATGTGAAACAGCATCAATCCATTGTAAGTGATTATCATGTCTATAAAAATATGATATTTGCAGAAAGAACATTATCAAAAAAGCACATGGATAAATACAGACAGATCTATCACTTACTCACAGAGGATCTACCTAAACCCAATGCGTTAATTTATATAAGAGCTAGCCTTCCTACCTTACTTGATAGAATTAAAATGAGAGGGCGCTCATTTGAAGAAGACATCGACCCAGCTTACTTAAAAACCTTAATTGAAGATTATGAGCTTGCTATAGAACATATAAAGCAGACTGAACCAGATCTACCTATCATAACAATCGAGGGAGATCATACAGACTTTGTGTCTTCACAGCAGGATTACCAGCAAATTGTACAGAACATAAAGGAGCAAGTGCTATGAAAAATATCGAAATACCAAAAGACGCAGTGATAACAATCGCAGGAACTGTCGGTGTCGGGAAATCAACGATGACTAAAACAATAGCGGACAAGCTAGGTTTTCAAACCTCTCTTGAAAAAGTAGATGACAATCCATATTTAGAGCCTTTTTATTCAGATTTCCAAAGATGGAGCTTTCATTTGCAGGTCTACTTTCTGGCTGAACGATTTAAAGAACAGAAACAGATTTTTGAATCTGGTGGAGGATATGTTCAAGATCGATCGATTTATGAAGACACTGGAATTTTCGCTAAAATGCATGCTGACAAAGGTACGATGTCTGAAGTAGATTATGAAACATATACGAGTCTATTTGAGGCAATGGTTATGACTCCTTACTTCCCACATCCTGATGTTCTGATTTACTTACATGGAGACTTAGATCATATTTTACATCGTATTGAAGATCGTGGAAGAGAAATGGAGACTCAAACAGATCGAGCATATTGGGAAGAAATGTACAATCGCTATACTGAATGGATCGAGCATTTTGATCTATGTCCTGTCATCAAAATTAATATTGAAGACTACGATCTACTTCAGGACGAGCGCTCGCTTGATCCGATTCTTCATGAGATTGCATCCGTTATTCAAAAAAATCGTTCTTAAAACAAATAAAAAAAACCGTTGCATTTCGAATGCAACGGTTTGACAATTTCCAATTTTTATGCTTGCGTTTCAATTCAACTAAGGTAATATCAATATGGCGGAGGAAGAGGGATTCGAACCCCCGCGGGCTTTAACACCCCTGTCGGTTTTCAAGACCGATCCCTTCAGCCGGACTTGGGTATTCCTCCGTATCGACAAGAATTAATATATCATATCATTTCACTACAAGTCAACATCTTTTCTCAAAAAAAAAAAATTCATCCTTCTATTTTATCATGATCATCAGCCTATAAAAAGACAACCTAGTAATGGCGGCTCTTTCTCTAGTTCGTATTCTGTCTGATGTCAGCAATGAACTGATTCATCTCTACTTTGAATTCATTTAATGATTCGATGATCTTTATGAAGTCTGATACTTGTTTGGCTTTTTCGTTTATGGAACTACTAATTTGTGAAGTGTTTTCCGGCAACGTGCTGATACGGCTTTTTTCAGAAAAGCTACATGACAGTGAAAAGAAAAAGATGCCAGAGCGGCATCTTATTTTATCACTTCTTTATTTCCCATATAAGGGCGCAGTACCTCAGGGATGATGACCGTGCCATCCTCTTGTTGGTAATTTTCTAAGATAGCGGCTACAGTTCTTCCTACTGCTAAGCCAGATCCATTTAATGTGTGGACATGCTCCGGCTTCGCTTTAGGTTCCGGACGGAATCGAATATTTGCACGTCTCGCTTGAAATGCTTCGAAATTACTGCAAGAAGATATTTCACGATACGTGTTTTGGCTTGGAATCCATACTTCAATATCGTATTTCTTCGCAGCTGTGAAACCTAAATCTCCAGTACACATGCTCATGACACGATACGGTAAATTTAATAATTGGAGCACTTTTTCTGCTTGATTTGTTAGTTTTTCTAACTCTTCATAAGAATCTTCTGGTTTTACAAATTTCACGAGCTCTACCTTGTTGAATTGGTGTTGACGGATGAGTCCACGTGTATCTCTACCAGCAGATCCAGCCTCTGACCTAAAGCATGCGCTAAATGCGGCATAATTGATTGGCAGTTGCTCTCCTTCAAGAATTTCATCACGGTGCATGTTGGTAATTGGCACCTCGGCAGTTGGAATGAGGAAATAATCTTCTTCACGGATTTTAAATGCATCCTCTTCGAACTTTGGAAGCTGACCAGTTCCTGTCATACTTGCTCTGTTGACCATGTAAGGAGGAATCACTTCTGTAAAATCGAATTCATCCACATGTAGATCGAGCATAAAGTTATAAAGTGCACGCTCTAAACGTGCGCCTAGCCCTTTATAAAAAACGAAACGACTCCCTGTGACTTTCCCTGCACGTTCGAAATCTAAAATACTTAACTCGTCCGCCACATCCCAATGCGGTTTTGGTTCAAATGAAAAGGCTGGCTGTTCGCCCCATTTTCTTACTTCAATGTTATCATCTTCTGTTTCGCCAATCGGCACAGAGTCATGAGGGATATTCGGAATGGAGAAAAGGATGCTTTGCAGACTTTCCTCTACTGTTCTTAACTCATCATCAAGCTTCTTGATCTCATCTCCCACATCACGCATTTCTTGAATAATGTGATCAGCGTCTTTTTTCTCTCTTTTCAAAGTGGCCACTTGCTGTGATACTTCATTTCTTCTGCTCTTTAATTCTTCTGTTTTCCCGATCAGTTCTCTTCTTTTCTGATCTAGCTCACCAAACTTATCAAAGTCAGTTAAGTCTTCGCCCCGGTGTGCTAATTTTTCTTTAATTTGATCAAAATCCGTGCGTAGTTGTTTAATATCCAGCATGTATGACACTCCTTTTTTTATCGAAAAATAAAAAGAGCCCTCATCCCATGAAAGGGACGAGAGCTCTCGCGTTGCCACCCTGATTGAAAACATGAAACATCATATTTTCCTCTTTCCTCTGTAACGGCATCACCGTAAATGCTTACTTTTCATTTTCAGCATTTCGCTCAAGGATGGATTCAGAACGCATCTTTCACCGATTCTCACCAACCATCGGCTCTCTGAGAAAGAGGGGCTTCTTACTATTTCCCGTCAACGCTTTTTCGATCTTTGATTGTGATTTTAATGTACTATAAGTTTTATCTCTTTTCAACCGTTTTATACAGCTAGTTTCGTTTTATATGCCTTCACCATCTCAACAAACAATTGTGTTAAGCGATGATCACTGGTTAGTTCTGGGTGAAAAGAACAACCTATGATATTGTTTTCCTTCGCCATCACAATCCTGCCGTTGTATTCAGCCATGACCTCTACACTATCATCCGCACTAATGATATGTGGCGCACGGATGAATACCCCTGTAAATGGTGTATCCAATCCCTTCACTGCTATATCTGTTTCAAAGCTGTCCACCTGTCTGCCAAATGAATTACGTGCAACCGAGACATTTAATAATCCAAGGTGAGCCTCTTCTCGATCTTCTATTTGCTTTGCCAGCATGATCAGACCGGCACATGTTCCAAAAATCGGTTTCCCTTGAGCTGCAAATGCTTTGATCGGTTCAATGAACTGATACGTATCCATGAGTCTTCTCATCGTCGTACTTTCTCCACCAGGGATAATCAGACCATCAACGGTTTCTAGTTCTTCTGCTCGTTTGATGATCTTACTTTCTGCATCACAGGCTTCAATCGATTGAATATGCTCTCTCACCGCTCCTTGAAGCCCTAGTACACCAACTGTTAGCATGTTCCTATGCGCTCCCTTAATTACCAGCCACGTTCTTGCATACGCTCTTCTGGCAGTAGATTTGAAATCTCAATCCCTTTCATAGCTGTTCCCAGCTCTTTAGAAAGTTCAGCAATTAATCGGTAATCTGTGAAATGAGTTGTTGCTTCTACAATGGCCTTAGCAAATTTCGCAGGATTTTCTGATTTAAAGATACCAGATCCGACAAATACACCATCTGCCCCAAGCTGCATCATTAACGCCGCATCAGCTGGTGTCGCAACACCTCCAGCTGCAAAGTTCACAACCGGTAGCTTGCCGTCTTTTTTAATTTGTAGCAATAATTCATAAGGTGCTCCCAAATTCTTCGCTTCTGTCATGATTTCATCTTCATTCATCGCCGCTACTTTTCGAATTTGAGCATTGACCTTTCTCATATGGCGAACAGCCTCGACAATGTTGCCTGTTCCAGGCTCTCCCTTTGTACGCAGCATGGAAGCACCTTCGGCAATACGTCTTGTTGCCTCACCTAGATCACGACATCCACAAACAAAAGGCACTGTGTATTCATTTTTATTTAAATGGAATTCTTCATCTGCGGGCGTAAGCACTTCACTCTCATCAATATAATCGACGCCAAGCGCTTCAAGAACACGAGCCTCTACGATATGACCAATACGTGCTTTTGCCATGACTGGAATCGTTACCGCATGTTGTACTTCTTCGACAATTCTTGGGTCCGCCATACGGGCAACACCACCTGCCGCACGGATATCAGCTGGTACTCGCTCTAGCGCCATTACAGCTACAGCCCCGGCTTCTTCTGCAATTTTAGCCTGCTCCGCATTGACGACATCCATAATGACGCCACCCTTTTGCATTTCTGCCATTCCACGTTTTACTCGTTCAGTTCCCTTATTGCTCACAATTGTTTCCTCCCATTTGTCTATATTCAGTTTAATCAACATGTTTATCATACAAGCAGATCAGTATAACAATAAAGAGAATAGTATAACAAATCAAATCGTCCTGTAAGGAGGGAAACCTCATTCAATAAAGGGTTTAAGGTGTAAATTGCCTCTGTGTTCTATTTACATATGATTTTCATGCTATAATACACCTATAACAATCAAAAATATTGTATAACAATTTTGTTTCGTTTGGAGGGATTCCATGCATATTGATATTCATCGGCACGCTGATACATCTCTTTCAAATCAGATATATTTTTCGATCGTTGATCACATTCAATCTGGTCTGCTTCAGCAAGGGGATAAACTGCCTACTGTACGGGACCTAGCGAAACAACTGAAGGTGAGTCATGTGACTGCAGCAAAGGCATATGCACGGCTCAAGGACGACGGTTATTTAACGGCTGTGCAGGGGAAAGGAACCTTTGTTGATGAATTACAAGAACAAACAGATATGCCAGTTCAATCCTCTACCTCTTTTGATTGGCAACTATCCATCCCAGATTATTTGCCACGATCTCAGTTTGCCCAGTATCACTATGTAGAAGAAGCGATTAATCTATCTTCCTCTATGATTGACCCAGGGCTTTTACCTAATCGATATTTAGAAAAGGAAATGCAGCAAGTACTGGCTCGTCATCCTCAAATCATGTCAAAATACGGTGAGATTCAAGGTGACCTTCACCTTCGACAGGTCATTCAAACTTTTCTAGAAAAGTTTGACGTGCCTGCGACCCCTGAAAATATTCTTGTAACAAGTGGCTCTCAGCAAGGTCTTGATTTGGTCGCTCGTACATTTATTGGACATGATGATGTCGTGGTTATGGAGGCACCTACCTATCCAGGTGCTATCGATGTCTTTATGGGCAGGGGGGCCAGAATTATTACCGTGCCTGTAGACCATGAAGGCATGAATATGAAGCAGCTTCAAAGTATTTGTGATAAGTATAAGCCGAAGCTCATCTACACGATTCCTACCTTTCACAGTCCCACAGGAGCGAGTATGTCGATGAAACGCAGAAAGCAGCTCCTTTTGTTGGCACAAAGTATTGATTGTCTCATTGTCGAAGATGATCCCTATCGTGAGCTTTATTTCGAAAAGAAACCGCCAGCACCGATTAAAAGCCTAGATCATGATGGTCATGTCATTTATTTAAGGGGATTAAGCAAAACACTTGCTCCAGGGTGCAGAATTGGGATTATTACAGCGTCAGGTTCCATATTTAATCGGTTACTCGCGGCGAAGGCGAATAATGATTTGGGTAGCCCTCTTCTCACACAAAAAGCCATCCTGCCCTTTTTGACATCAAAGAAAATGATTGATCATACGAAGAAGTTAAGAACAGCCTTAAAAGTGCGAAGAGATTTAATGATAGATGTTTTGAAAAAACATGCACCGAAGGATGTTACGTGGCAAGTGCCACAGGGCGGGCTCAATTTATGGCTTAGCTTCCCTTACTGGGTCGATACCCGTGCATTATTACATGAGGCTCGTAAACAACAGATCACCTTCTTACCAGGCTCTGTTTGCTATCCTGGAGAGCCAAAACAAAATTACATTCGCCTCAGCTTTTCTTATGTGAATGAAAAGGCACTGACTGAAGGTGTGCAAAAACTATGTGATATTTTCCAACAAGCCATATCTTCACCTCAAAATCAAAAACAATCGCTTTTCTTTTAAACAATAAAAAAACTGCTCTCAAATGATGAGAGCAGTTTTTCTATTAGAACCAACCTTTGACTGTGTCGACAATTCCGCCCCAAATGCCAGCGAAGAAACCACCTACACTACGCATCGCAAGGATAAACCAGTTAGCTTTCTCAGTGCTTGATTTCGTCACAAGCTCTACACCTGATTCGTCTTTACTCAAGTAGCCATAGTCCTTCTCATCACCAGAATAAGAAGTCGTCAGCATCCCAACCTTTGTTCCTTTTTTTATAGGAGCTTCCAGTTGTTTTTTCTCTACATTTACTTTTGCTTTGTAGCTCTTCTCGTCACCATTTTTTACTGGAACAGAGAATGCGTCTTTCGTAATGACTTCTACTTCTTTATCTTTTCCTTTATCCACTTCGATGGTTTCGTGTCCTTTGATTTGCTGTCCCTTTTTGTACATCTCTTTCATCGTGAAGTGTTTAAAGGCATAATCGAACAATTTTTCCGCTACGTCAAAACGAGCTGTATGGAGATTTCCTTTTGCATTAAGGATGACTGCAATGACGCGCATGTCTCCTCGTTTAGCTGTACCTGTGAAGCTAGAACCTGCTGAATCAGTAGAGCCTGTTTTTAGACCGTCTACACCGTCGTATTCCTTCACAAGTCCTTCTAACATGAAGTTCCAGTTCGGCATGTCCATTTCATCGTCTGTGCCTTCTCTGAATTTTGTTTTAGCGATACTCGCTGTTTCAAGGATTTCTGGATAGTCTTTGATGAGTTTCTGTGCAAGTAATGCCATATCTTTCGCAGATACTTCACTTTCCTCATCAGGACCTGTACCCTTTGGCTGTTTACCGTGCAAATCTTTATTTTCTAATCCTGTTGCATTGACGAACTTGTAATTTGTTAAACCTAGTTCTTTCGCTTTTGCATTCATTTTTTCAACGAATTTAGATTCTGATCCAGCGATTACCTCTGCTAAACCGATCGCTGCCGCATTGGCTGAATAAATTGCTGTTGCTTGGTAAAGCTCTTTGACTGTATACGAGCCGTCTTTTCTTAAAGGAACGTTTGATAAACTGCGGTCTTGAGAAATTTCGTATACATATTCATCTGGCGTGTACGTTTGATCCCATTTCACTTTGCCTTCAGAAATAGCTTCTAGCAATAGATACTCGGTCATCATTTTTGCCATACTTGCGATCGGCAGTCTTTTGTCTGCGTTTTTACTATAAAGAATTTTACCTGTAGAAGCTTCAATAAGGATGGCTGCTCTCGCATTCACATTGAATGGGTCTTCAGCCGCTTTTGCTTTGGACATTGGTGTGAACGCTGTCACCATCAATACCAGTGCAAGGAAAGAGATCATAAGCTGTTTCATCATCTTGCTGTTCAATCGTCATACCTCCGTATTCATCTTTTTTCGACGTTTTCATATATATTTAATCCACAAGGGCTTATTTCAACACAACAGTATAAATTTTATCACAATAAAGACAAAAAAAATAGACAGAGTCATAGACCCTGTCAAATGTAATTTGATTGTCACAATTTATCAAGAAATTGTGTAGTTTGGAGATTCTTTCGTAATTTGTACATCATGTGGATGACTCTCACGAAGACCAGCACCAGTCATGCGAATGAACTGTGCTTCTTCTCTCAGTGTAAGTAAGTCTTTTGTTCCACAATAACCCATACCAGAGCGAATTCCGCCTACAAGTTGGTAGACTGTATCAACAACCGGTCCTTTGTATGGTGTACGGCCTTCAATACCTTCTGGAACGAATTTTTTATTATCTTCTTGGAAGTAACGATCTTTACTTCCTTTTTCCATAGCAGCAACAGAACCCATGCCACGATAAACTTTAAAACGTCTACCTTGGTAAATTTCCGTTTCCCCTGGGCTTTCTGATGTACCAGCTAGAAGGCTACCCAACATAACAGCATGTCCACCAGATGCTAGTGCTTTGACAATATCACCTGAATATTTAATTCCGCCATCTGCAATAATAGCTTTACCGTGCTTTCTTGCTTCTGTTGCACAATCATAGATCGCTGTGATTTGTGGTACACCTACACCTGCAACAACACGTGTTGTACAGATAGATCCTGGTCCGATACCCACTTTCACAATATCTGCTCCTGCTTCAATCAAAGCTTTCGTTGCTTCAGCTGTTGCCACATTTCCAGCAATGATGTTGAGAGATGGATAAGTTTCACGGATTTTCATTACAGTGTTGAGTACACCTTGAGAATGACCGTGTGCCGTATCAATAACAATAACATCGACATTGGCTTCAACTAGTTTTCTCACACGAGTCATTGTATCGCCAGTGACACCAACTGCGGCACCAACAATTAAACGGCCATGTGCATCTTTAGAGGAGTGAGGGAATTCAATCACTTTTTCAATATCTTTGATCGTGATGAGACCTTTTAGCGTTCCTTCGTCATCTAATAGAGGTAATTTTTCAATTTTGTATTGCTGTAGGATCTTTTCAGCTTCTTCTAGTGTTGTACCAACAGAAGCAGTAACAAGTTCCTCTTTCGTCATCACGTCACTAATCTTCAGTGAATAATCCGAAATAAAACGAAGGTCACGGTTTGTAATAATACCAACAAGTTTCTGATCCTCTTCGTTGTTGACAATCGGTACACCTGAAATACGATATTTACCCATTAAATGCTCTGCATCGAATACTTGATGCTCTGGTGTTAAGAAGAATGGATTTGTAATAACGCCGCGCTCTGAACGTTTTACTTTATCCACTTGTTCTGCTTGTTGCTCAATTGACATGTTCTTATGAATGATACCTAGACCACCTTGACGCGCCATGGAAATTGCCATTTGTGATTCCGTCACAGTATCCATTCCTGCACTAATGATTGGAATGTTTAGCTTTAATGTGCTTGTTAACTCAACCGATAAATCGACATCACGCGGTAGCACTTCAGACTTTGCTGGAACAAGCAAAACATCGTCAAACGTCAAACCTTCTTTTGAAAATTTACTTTCCCACATTAGTAAATCCCCCTCTTTTCGGCAAAATATTATATGTAGATTATCAACTAGGAAACAGCATGTCAAGGAAGCAACAAACAGTTGCAATTTTTAGAAAATATAGAGAGGGTTGAGGAAGAAGATGAAAAGTTCAGGATGGAAGGATTTAAAACGTTTTTATTCACTTGAAACTTCCCAGAAGTTTCTATTTCACCAATATGAGAAACGGAATATTCAGGATGCAAACCAACAAGCGTATAAAAACTGCGAGAGATTGATTTACTTTTTAAAACATGGTCATACATTCTATGAACAGGCTGCTATAGCTCCGCTAGAACTAAAGCCCATCTTATTGTTTTATGGAATGGCACAGTTGCTGAAGGCTTGTTTACTGACCGTTGACCCTCATTACCCATCTCAAACCTCCGTCTTAGCCCATGGGGTGACGTCAAGGAAAAGAAAGAAGCAACATTATCGTTTTAGTGAAGATGAAGTGAAAATTCAAAGAAATGGACTTTGCATGCATGTGTTAAAACACTTATTTCATTTACCTGGCCTAGAAGATGAGCGATTCACAATGGTCCAGCTCCTTTCGAAAATACCTGAAATGAGTCATGTCCTACAATTTCAAAAACAGCCTTCAACATTAGTTAAAGTGGAACAAGCGAACGGAATAATGATCCAAGATCATATTCCACTGCTATACAACATGTCAGCCGAACGTTTTATAGAGTACTTTGAATTTCATACAAGCTGGAAGCTAAAACAAAGAGAAGCCAAAAAACTTATTTTTGATGTTTCTCTAGAAGAAAATCCTGCATTTGCTACTCATCTTCATTATGATTTAGAATCGGACCAATGGTTTATTCCATCAACACGAGATGCGTTTCTTGATATCCCCGAGATCATCAGTCATTACTTGTTAATGTATAACCTCAGCATGATTGCCCGCTACGAAACTGAATGGTGGTACGAGCTGCTCTCTCAATACATTAGCGATGATTATGTCATGATTGAACGCTACATGGAGATTGCAGAAGAGAAGTTTCCATCCTATATTATGATGCTGTTAGAAGAAAACACAAAAAAGACCAGTTCCAAATGGAACTGATCCTTAGACAAGCTTGGCAGCGTCCTACTCTCACAGGGGGAAGCCCCCAACTACCATCGGCGCTGAAGAGCTTAACTTCCGTGTTCGGTATG
>MKZN01000028.1 GCA_001938995.1 Bacillus pumilus
TGGTTTTCACCATTACGGTACCATTTCATCCAGGTTTTTACCTGTGTTCTATTCTTAATTCCTAGCTTGTCCATGATTTCTTTTGTCGGAGTCCCCGCTAATCTCATTCGAACGGCCTCTTCTTTTACACTGACCGGATAACTCACTCTTTTATTCATACAAAAACACCTCCAAATTGTTTTCAAGTATGCTATACCCGAATTTCAACTTAAAGGTGTTTTTATTTGTCTCACATTATGGGGTCAGTCCCCTATATCGTCATGGCTTTTCTCTATTTATATAACACCCTTTGTTTGACCTATTTCGGCAGAACCGTTCTCCCCATTACAAAACGGTCTACCTCGTGTGCCACTTGTCTGCCTTCGTTCATCGCCCAGACAATCAAGCTTTGGCCGCGTCTTGCATCTCCCGCTGCAAATACGCCTTCTACATTTGTTGTATATTCCCCATACTTTGCGTCAATTCGATTGTTTTTGCTGTCCACACCAAAGTGTTTCACTAATGGCAGTTCAGTTCCCTCAAAACCAATCGCAATCAAGACTAGCTGAGCTGGCCATACCTTCTCTGTCCCTGGAATTTGATGAAATTCAAATGTCCCATGTTCGTTTTTCACCTTTTCCATTTGAATGGTATGAAGCTCTTTTAACTTTCCGTTTCTATCTGGCCCCATTTTTGTGGTTTGAACGGAGTATTGTCGTGGATCTTCTCCGAATTTTGCTTGTGCTTCTTCATATGCATATTCTAGTGAGAAGACATAAGGTTGTTCAGGCCACATGTTATCCCCTACACGTGTATCCGGAAGCTTCGGATGCTTCCCGAATTGAACAACACTTTTTGCTTTTTGGCGAAGTGCAGTTGCTACACAATCAGCGCCTGTATCCCCACCGCCAATTACAATCACGTCTTTCCCTTTTGCATCGATGAATTGTTTATCTTTAAAGCCTGAATCGAGCATGCTTTTCGTTGCGAGTGTCAAATAATCCATTGCCAAGTGAATCCCTTTTACTTCGCGGCCTTCAATGATGAGGTCACGCTGTTTTTGTGCACCTGTACATAGAATCACCGCATCAAATTGCTCTTTCAGTTCATCGGCAGTAATATCAACCCCTATTTCTGTATTGGTGATAAAATCAATCCCTTCTTGCCTAAGGAGTCTGACCCTGCGTTCAACGATCTCTTTGTCAAGTTTCATATTCGGAATACCGTAAGTGAGGAGTCCGCCAAGACGGTCAGATCGTTCGAACACTGTTACTGCGTGTCCTGCTTGGTTTAATTGATCAGCACTTGCAAGTCCTGCAGGTCCTGAACCAACAATGGCGATCTTTTTCCCAGTACGGTTTGAAGGTATTCTTGGTGTAATCCATCCATTCTCGAAGCCTTTGTCAATGATTGTGCGTTCAATATGTTTAATCGAAACCGCAGGATCATGGATGGCGACTGTACATGAGCCTTCGCAAGGTGCTGGACAGACTCTCCCAGTAAATTCAGGGAAATTATTTGTTTTTTGCAGTCTGTTGAGTGCTTCTTTCCATCTACCACGATACACAAGATCATTCCATTCAGGAATTAAATTGTAGATCGGGCAGCCAGAGACGCCTTCCCTTATGTTCATCCCAATTTGACAAAACGGTGTTCCGCAATCCATACATCTAGCGCCCTGCCTCTTTAATACTTCATCTGTATACGGAGCTGAATATTCTTTCCAGTCATTTTGACGAGTGAGAGGGTCACGATCATTCGGTTTTTCTCGTTTATATTCTATAAAACCTGTTGCTTTCCCCACTGTCCTCTCCCCTTTCTTAATGAGCGAGGGCTGCCTTTTGCCCGTTTGTCGTTTCTTTATTTTGCGGTTTCGTATTTGCTTCAAATGCGAACATGACTGCTTCTTCATGACTGAGACCTGCTTGTTTTTGCTCTTCAATACTTTGTAACATCATTTTATAGTGTCTTGGAATGACTTTGATGAAGTGATCCTTTTCTTGATTCCAGTTTTTGAGCAATTGAGAAGCTTTCGTGCTGTTTGTATAGTGAAGGTGCTCCCGGATCATTTGTTTCACTTCTTGTTCTTCTTTGTGGTCTGAGAGCTGTTCGAGCATGATCATGTCCATGTTACACATTCTTTTAAATTGTTTGACATTTGACGTATGCACGTACGCCACACCGCCCGACATACCTGCGCCAAAGTTTTTCCCGGCATCCCCTAAGATGACGACACGTCCACCCGTCATATACTCACAGCCGTGATCACCGATTCCTTCAACCACAACATGCACACCTGAATTACGAACGGCAAATCGTTCACCCGCACGGCCGTTGATATAAGCATTTCCACTAGTTGCACCGTAGAATGCAACATTACCTACAATCACATTTTTGTGCCCGTTTTCTGCAAAGCGATCAGAGGTTTTGACGGCTAATTTCCCTCCAGAGAGTCCCTTGCCAACATAGTCGTTGGCATCTCCTGTTAAATATAAGGACATACCTTTTGGAACAAATGCACCAAAGCTTTGTCCGGCTGAGCCTGTGAAACGAAGTGTGATCGTATCTTCTGGTAACCCTTCTTCTCCGTAGCGCTTAGACACTTCACTGCCAGTGATCGTTCCAGCAACTCGGTTAATGTTGCGAATATGAAGTGATAGATCAACTGGTATTTGATGATTCAGTGCTTCTTGTACATAAGGTAGAATGTCTTTCATATCGAGAGAATCAGCAATTTGATGATTTTGTGGGGTTCTGAATGTCTGGACCCCTTCTGGTTGATAGAGCAGTTTATTCAAGTTAAGCTGACTAGCTTTCCAATGCGCTTTCGCTCGTTCACTTACCGCTAGAATGTCAGTACGTCCAATCAACTCCTCCAGTGATGTAAAACCAAGTTCGGCTAAGATTTCTCTGACCTCCTCAGCCATAAACATCATGAAGTTCACAATGTGATCTGGGTCACCCATGAATTTTTGGCGAAGCGCTGGATTTTGTGTTGCCACGCCAACTGGACAAGTATCTAAATGACATGCTCTCATCATCACGCAGCCTAATACGACAAGTGGTGCTGTCGCAAATCCATATTCTTCTGCACCGAAAATGGCAGCCATGACGACATCGCGGCCTGTCATCAACTTCCCATCTGTTTCAAGTACCACTCGCTCACGTAAGCCATTTAAGACGAGGGTTTGATGTGCTTCTGCCAAACCGAGTTCCCAAGGAAGCCCAGTATGTTTAATACTTGTTTTTGGCGAAGCACCAGTCCCTCCATCATAACCACTGATCACAATGACATCTGCAGTGCCTTTTGCTACACCAGCAGCAATGGTCCCTACACCTGCTTTCGATACAAGCTTGACACTGATGCGGGCATGACGATTGGCATTTTTTAAATCGTGGATCAGCTGTGCCAAATCTTCAATTGAGTAAATGTCATGGTGCGGAGGTGGTGAAATCAACCCAACACCTGGTGTAGAGCCGCGAACACTTGCCACCCAAGGATAGACTTTATTTCCGGGCAACTGCCCGCCTTCACCCGGTTTTGCTCCTTGTGCCATTTTAATTTGCAATTCATCTGCATTGACCAAATAATGACTTTTAACACCAAAGCGTCCTGAGGCGATTTGTTTAATGGCACTTCTGCGGTCGTCACCCTGCTCATTTACTGTGAACCGCGCAGGGTCTTCTCCACCTTCTCCGCTGTTGCTTTTGCCGCCAATTCGGTTCATCGCAATTGCAAGTGCCTCATGCGCTTCCTGACTTAACGACCCAAACGACATTGCACCTGTTTTAAATCGGCGCACAATGGATTCTGCCGATTCAACCTCTTCAAGCTGAACGGGCCTTTTTTTTGAAGTGAAAGTGAATAGATTTCTTAGGAAACCTAAACTTTCTTCATCTGCTGCCTTTGAATATTGCTTAAATAGACCATAGTCTTCATTGCGGCATGCCCACTGTAGGGTGTGAATCGTTTTTGGATTAAAAGCATGATGCTCTCCATTTTTTCTCCACTGAAATTCACTGCCTGACTCTAGGGTGTAATCAGTAGATCCTTGGTACCCCGCTTGATGGCGAAGTTTTGCTTCATGCGCAATCGTGTTAAGATCAATCCCGCCAATCTGCGTGGCTGTTCCCGTGAAATACGCTTGAATGACGTCATCACTTATACCGACTGCTTCAAATATTTGTGCCCCTCGATAACTTTGTACAGTCGAAATCCCTACTTTAGACATGACTTTAACTACACCCTCTGTCACACTTTTGCTAAATTTTGTGACCGCTTCTTCATATCTGATCGAAATCGCTTCTTCTTGACTGAGCTGCTTATACGTTTCATAGACAAGGTAAGGATGGATCGCATCTGCGCCGTAGCCAATCAGTGCAGCGAAATGATGAACTTCTCTGACCTCTCCAGACTCTACAATGAGACTTACTTTTGTTCTTAAGCCCCGGCGGACAAGGTGATGGTGAAGAGCACTTAAAGCAAGAAGCGGTGGAATCGGCACCTTTTGCTCTGTCATGTTACGATCTGATAAAATCAATAAGGATACGCCTCCGCGAATGGCCTTTTCTGCCTCTTCAAACATCGCGTCAAGCCCGTGCTTTAGATCATCCGTAAACAGCGTATGAATCTTATGACTTTTAAAGGCATTATGAACCATTGTTTTCAAGCCATTCAATTGTTCAGTCGTTAAGACGGGTGTATAAAGTTTAATTCTACGGCATGAATATTCATTTGGATGAAGAATATCCCCTTCAGCACCTAGCCATGTCATGGTGGATGTGACGAGCTGTTCACGAATGGCATCAATTGGCGGGTTTGTCACTTGGGCAAACAACTGTTTAAAGTAATTGAATAGTGACTGCGCCCGATCTGATAGTACAGCAAGTGACGTATCACTCCCCATTGAACCAATCGGGTCCTTGCCTTCCTCAAGTAAGGGAATTAAATATTTTTGAATGTCTTCATACGTATAATGGAAAGCACGTTGACGCGTGAGCAAATCACTCATTAGAGTAGAATTTTCTGAATTTTCTTCAGAGGGATTCACGTGAACCATCTCTTCATCAAGCCACTTTTGATAAGGCAGTTCTTTTGCAATGGTTGATTTCACTTCTTCATCAGAAATCATTCTGCCCTCTTCTAGATCAATTAGAAGCATTTTCCCTGGCTCAAGGCGATCTTTATACTTGATCTCTTCTTCCTTTGTTTCAATCACACCTACTTCAGAAGAAAAAATGATATGATCATCATGTGTGACGTAGTATCTTGCTGGTCTCAATCCATTGCGGTCTAAGATCGCTCCGATTTGTTTCCCATCTGTAAAGGAAATGGCTGTCGGCCCATCCCACGGTTCCATAAAAGAACTATGGTATTCGTAAAAAGCCCGCTTTTCTTTCGACATATGTGTATTTTCAGTCCATGGTTCTGGAATAAGCATCATTGCTGTATGAGCAGGCGAACGACCTGCAAGCACAAAAAATTCGAAGGCATTGTCTAAAATAGATGAATCACTTCCGTCTGCATTCAGCACTGGCAAAATCTTGTCTAGATCTTCTCCGAAGGCTTCAGACACGAATTGTTGTTCTCTCGCTTTCATCCAATTGATATTCCCTCTTAATGTGTTGATTTCTCCGTTGTGAATCAAGTAACGATTTGGATGGGCTCTCTCCCATGTAGGGAAGGTATTGGTACTAAACCTTGAGTGAACAAGTGAAAATGCAGAAACAAATGTTTCATCCTGTAGATCCAGATAAAAATCATCAACCTGATCTGATGTTAAAAGCCCCTTGTATACAATTGTTTGACTTGATAGGCTGACAAAGTAAAATGGTTTCTCTTCTTGGATACCCCAATTTTCAGCCTGTTTACGAATGACATATAATTTTCTTTCAAATGATAACCGATCTAATACGTCATCATTTGCTCCAATAAACACTTGCCTAACGACCGGACAGCTTTTCGCTGCAACAGACCCGATTTTCCCCGGATCAACAGGAACCGTTCTCCAGCCAATTAGCGTTTGGCCCTCTTGTTTGATGAATTCGTTGATTGTCTGTTCGATGGTTTGACGCGTTTTTTCATCATCATCTTTTGAGAAGAAAACCATTCCTACGCCGTAACGTCCCTTTTCAGGAAGTTGGAATTGTATGCAGTTCTTTCTAAAGAAAGCATCCGGTAGTTGTACCATTAAGCCTGCACCATCACCTGTATACGGATTACTGCCTTGCCCGCCTCGGTGATCAAGCTGGCATAGCATTTGTAATCCTTCTTTGACGATGCGATGCGACGCTTTTCCTTTTAAATGGGCGTACAATCCGATGCCACATGCATCATGTTCAAATTCAGGACGGTAGAGACCTTGTGATTGTGGTAGTTGATTATAAGTCATCATTTCTCTCCCCTGTTTAAAAGATCCGTTTTTTGACAGTCAAGAAATCTCACAAACTCTGTCATTTATTTTAAGTTTTCAAATTAATATAAACAATATATAATTTAGATCAAAACAATCTCTTTTTGAGATAGATAGGTGTGAACTGCAAAAATGGAGCTTCGTCAATTACGATATTTTGTAGAGGTCGCTGACCGTGAACACGTGTCAGAAGCGGCAGAAAACTTACATGTAGCTCAATCTGCCATCAGCCGCCAGATTGCGAATTTAGAAGAAGAACTAGGAGTCGCCTTATTTGAACGAGAAGGACGCAATATTAAATTAACTAAGATCGGCAGACAATTTTTAGAGCATGTCAGAACTGCACTGAAAGCCATTGATTATGCAAAGGAACAAATCGATGAATACTTAGACCCGCATAAAGGGACTGTGAACATTGGATTCCCTACAAGTCTTGCAAGCCAAGTACTTCCTTCTGTCATTTCTGCTTTCAAAGAAGAATATCCAGAGGTCGATTTTTTACTTCGTCAAGGCTCATATAAATTTCTCATTGACGCTGTAAAAAATCGAGATATTGATCTCGCCTTTTTAGGACCTGTACCGACGAACGATCCTCAATTAGAAGGACATATTCTGTTTTCAGAAAGCATTTACGCATTATTGCCAATTAGTCACCCTTTTAGTGGACAAAGCAGCATTCATTTAAGTGATTTGAGAAAAGATCATTTCGTTTTATTTCCTGAAGGGTATGTGTTAAGAAATATTGCAGTAGATGCATGTAAGCAGGCAGGATTTAAACCGACCATTTCGTCTGAAGGTGAGGATTTAGATGCGATTAAAGGGCTGGTATCTGCTGGTATGGGGGTTACTTTGTTACCCGAAAGTGCCTTTTATGAAACAACACCACGATTCACGGTGAAAATCCCGATTGATTTTCCGCAAGTCCGAAGAACCGTCGGGATTATTGCTTCTAAATCAAGAGAATTGTCCCCATCTGCACACGATTTCCATGTGTTCGTAAAGGATTTCTTCTCTAAAATTGAACAGTATAAATAATTCATTAAAACAAGACATTTCATTTGTAGAAATAATCGCTCTTTGTATATGATGAGTTACAGAACAACAGACTATATGGAAGAAAGGTATTCGTATGAAATCAATTTTATCGTTTTTAAAGCCTTATCGGCTATCCGTTGTGTCCATTGTCATCCTCACCTTTTTAAGCAGTATGCTCCAATTGTATTTACCAACACTGACTGCGGATATAGTAGATGTTGGTATCGTACAAGGAGATATCGCTTATATATGGAAGGTCGGCGGTTGGATGATTGCTTGTTCTTTCCTGGCAATCTTACTTACAATCTGGAAGTCTTATTTGTCATCAAAGACTGCGCTCGGCTTCGGCCGGGATATAAGGAGACAGTTATTTGTCCATGTCGAGCAATTTTCATTAGAGGAATTTCAAAAGATCGGGACGTCTTCATTTATTACAAGGTCAACAAATGATGTCAAGCAAGTCCAAGATGTGACAATCATGATCTTACAAATGATGACAAGAGCGCCTCTTATGCTCGTTGGCGGAATTATTTTGGCTGTCTCAAGAGATGCTGTCCTATCTCTTATCTTTTTAGCAGCGCTTCCCCTTCTTGGCGGGTTTATTTATTTGGTGTCAAGAAAGGCGATCCCATTATTTGGCCAGCTTCAGAAAAAAACGGACCGCTTGAATTTAATTATGAGAGAGTCTCTTTTAGGCATTCGCGTGATTCGCGCATTTAATCGAGTTGATGATGAAAAGGAACGTTTTCAAAAAGCCAATACATCCTATAAAGATACTGGGCTACGTGTCAATCGATTAATGGCATATTTGTTCCCGTTTATGCTCATCATCATGAACTTCACGAATATTGGGATTGTGTGGATTGGGGCAAATCGCATTGATGCAGGTCAGATGGAAGTCGGTAATCTGATTGCCTTTATTCAATACGCAATGATGATTTTAATGGCGCTGATTATGCTCTCCATGAGCTTTATTATGGTGCCAAGAGCGCAGGCATCAGCAAAGCGTATGAACGAAGTGTTAAACATGGAACCTAAAATCAAAGACAAGAGTCAGCCACTTACTGAGCTTCATCAACCAGCTCAATCGATTCGCTTTGAGGATGTCTCATTTTACTACTCAAACGCTGAAAAGCCAGTAGTTCAAGACATTACGTTTGAAGCCAAAATGGGTGAAACGACCGCTATTATTGGCAGTACAGGTTCAGGGAAAACGACCCTGCTTCAGCTCATGACTCGTTTTTACGAACCCTCAAAGGGACGAATTACACTAGATGGTATAGACGTGCGAGAACTGCCTCAGGAGAAACTAAGAAGCCAGATGGGCTACGTCCCGCAAAAAGCCGTCTTATTCAGTGGAACCATTGCGGATAATGTGCGCTTTGGCAAGCAGAATGCGAGTGATGAAGAGATTTGGCATGCACTACGCACTGCACAGGCAGAAGAATTTGTTCTGCAAAAAGATGGTGGAATTGATGCAGAAATTGATCAAGGGGGATCAAATCTATCCGGTGGTCAAAAGCAGCGCCTATCTATTGCAAGAGCGCTCGTTAGACAACCGGCATTCTATCTGTTTGATGATAGTTTCTCTGCACTTGATTACAAAACAGATGCGAAGCTTCGTGCATCATTAGAAGTAGAAAAACAGCATGCGGCCTTGATCATTGTCGCGCAAAGAATTAGCACAGTGAAGCATAGTGATAAGATCATTGTGCTTGACGAAGGGAAAATTGCAGGCATTGGAACGCATGAACAATTAAGTCAAAACAACCGTGTGTATCAAGAGATTGTCGCATCACAGGAAGGACAGGAGGTGAAGCAAGGATGAGTAAAAAAGTGTCATCTGGAATGGGACATCGAGGCGGACACCCGGGAGCACCAGCCGGCAAGCCGAAGGAATTTAAGAAAACACTATTTCGTTTGGCTGGCTATTTGAAGCCAAGGACAGCCCAGCTCATCATTGTGCTGATCGCCGCAATCGGATCAACCGTCTTCAATGTCATCAGTCCAAAATTACTCGGGGATGCTACTTCTTCCCTCTTTGACAGTTTCACACAAGGGACAGCTGTTCAATTCGATGTCATTGGCCGCATTCTATCGTTGCTCGTTTTGTTATATGTCATTGCCTCCCTCTTTTCATTTGTTCAGCAATATGTAATGGCGGGCGTATCTCAGCAAACCATCGCTGAATTACGCCAAGAGGCAAACGACAAGCTCACACGCCTCCCCCTCCGTTATTTTGATAAAACAACCCACGGAGACACATTGAGCCGTGTCATGAATGATATTGATAATATCAATACATCCCTACAGCAGGCACTCACCCAAGTGATCACCTCTGTCATTACAGTGATCGGGATTATCATCATGATGCTTGTCATCAGTCCGTTATTAACCTTACTTGTTTGTTTGACGCTGCCGCTTAGTCTATTCGCTATAAAAGGGATCACGTCATTTTCACAAAAGCATTTTAAGGCGCAGCAAAAAGAGCTAGGACTTATCAATGGACACATTAATGAAATGTTCACAGGACATCAGACCGTCCGTGCATACGGCTATGAAAAGGAAGCGATCGCGACGTTTGATCAACTAAATGACCAGCTTTACGAATCATCAAGAAAGGCACAGTTTATATCTGGCCTGATGATGCCAATGATGACCTTTATTGGAAACCTTGGTTATGTTGCAGTAAGTGTCGCTGGGGGAATTCTTGTGATTAACGGGAATATTCGTGTGGGGGATGTTCAAGCATTTATTCAGTACACCCAGCAAATGTCACAGCCACTTGTGCAAGCATCAAGTGTGGCCAACTTAGTACAGTCAGCCATTGCATCTGCTGAAAGGGTTTTTGTCATTCTAGATGAAGAAGAAGAAAGCACCGAAGAAGATGCGACTGTGGATCTTGAATCACTTTCAGGAGACGTGACCTTTGAACAAGTACAATTCGGTTATGAAAAAAATCAACCGATTATTAAAGAGTTGAATTTACATGTCAAAGAAGGACAAACGGTGGCCATTGTGGGGCCTACAGGCGCAGGAAAAACGACCATCATTAATCTGCTCATGCGCTTTTATGAATTAGATCGAGGCTCCATTCGCATTGGAGGCGTGAAAACGACCGACCTTAGCCGTCCACAAGTTCGTGATTTATTTGCGATGGTCCTTCAAGATACGTGGCTTTTTGAAGGCACCATTTACGATAACATTGCCTACGGAAGACAGAATGTGACAAAAGAGGATGTCATCCAAGCAGCTAAACATGCCTATGCCGACGATTTCATCCGGACGCTTCCTGATGGGTATGACACACTGTTAACAGAAGATGCTGGGAACCTATCACAAGGTCAGCGTCAGCTCTTAACGATCGCCCGTGCGATTTTATCTGATCCAAAGATTTTGATATTAGATGAAGCCACGAGTAGTGTAGATACACGGACAGAGATGCACATTCAAAAAGCCATGAATGAGCTGATGAATGGCAGAACGAGCTTCGTCATTGCACACAGACTTTCAACAATCAAAGATGCCGATCTCATTCTAGTCATGAAAGACGGTACCATTATTGAAAAAGGAACGCACAACGAACTTTTAAACGAAAAAGGCTTCTATGCTGACTTGTATATGAGTCAATTTGCAGAACATCAAGTGGGTTAAAATGAAAAGGATAGACAGCATGGAAACATGCTTGTCTATCCTTTTTTTATGACTTTTACACTAAGTTTCGTGATGTACTCTGCTTCATTTTTGGACAGGAGCGAATGGAGTACATACTCCTCAAAGACATCTCCATCCAGCACCATTTCTTCTTCTTCAATCTGATCTAACAAGCGTGAATAGGCAGATGCAATGTCTTCAGGCGTACCTTGATGATACATAATCGCATAAAGGCCAGCAGGTTTTCTGACTGCATCCGGTCCTTCCATTCGGCAAAACAGCCTATCTGACTCATGATAGCGACGCTGAAGAAATGGCTCTTTTTTTAAAACAGAACCATTGGCTGCAGCACCTTTCACACCAATCTCCTTGATGAACTCTCCTACAATACGAGATACTTCCTCTACAGGTGTGTTCAAATCAATCGGGTTTGATTCACTAAGAACAATCGATTCTTCTGGCAGTTCTTGAAACAAAACCGCTCCTGGTTTCACGGATGTTAATTCATTTGTTGTCTCGATCACCCGCGACAGAAAAGACTGGATATCATCCAGCTTTTGTATCTCCTCTTTGACCTTTTCCACTTGTTCTCTCGCGAGGTTTTGTAGTCTTTCCCGAGAAGGTTCGGTGAAGTATTGTTTTAACTCTTTGATCGGAAATTGAACCGCACGAAGGGATTGAATCGCAATAAAGTGATCAAATTGCTCGATTGTATAGTAACGGTATCCATTTTCATGGACACCAGCCGGCTTAAACAAATCAATTTTATCATAATAAAGCAGTGTATCTTTTTTGACATCAAATAACTTGGCAAATTCACCAGTGAAAAAAGTTTTTTGCACATCATTGATCATTTTTAACCCTTCTCTCTTGACTATGGAGTTACTCCACCCTTTATCATAACATGCAGGAACACAATGAACTGAAGAAAGGATCAAAAAATGAACAAAATAACTCAACATCAAGTCTCATTAGCATTGGCACATCATGAGGACTTCCCTTCTATGAAAAAAGAGATGCAAGAAGCTTTTACAGCTGGCGTGATCGACGCCTTTGGCGACGCACAAGGTGGACCTATTCCTCGGGATGATGCGATTCATGCATCGTTCCAGGCGAAAGAAAACATTGTTTATCATATTTTGCTGAATGGTGAAAAGGCTGGCGGCGTTGTCTTAAAAATCAACTGCCAAACACATCACAACTCGGTGGACTTGCTTTACATCTCTTCATCCTCACACAGCCGCGGGATTGGTCAGGCAGCTTGGAAAGCCATTGAAGCGCAATACCCAGAAACAAAAGTATGGGATGTTGTAACACCCTATTTTGAAAAACGCAACATTCATTTCTATGTCAATAAATGCGGGTTTCACATGACGGAGTTCTATCATTTACACCACCCAGATCCAAACGCACCTCATGATCACGAAGGCGACTCTTTCGTACCGGAAGAATGTGAATTCTTTAAGTTCGAGAAAGTCATGCTGTAAATAAAAAAACTCCCCATTTGGGACTGACCCCATAAGATGAGACAAATAAAAAACACCTTCAAGTTTGAAAACGGATAGTTGTTATCCGAAATAAGACGTGGAGGTGTTTTTTCTATGGGGACAAGAGTGAGTTATTCGGTTGAAGT
>MKZN01000029.1 GCA_001938995.1 Bacillus pumilus
GTATATATACTCCATAGCGGATAAATCGGACTCATTATACTGACGCCATCCCTTAGTGTCTCTGGCGAAATTATAGCCGTTTTTCTCAAGCATGGCGGCGTATTTACGTATCGTGACGCTGGAGACATTGAGCTTGTTTGCAATGTCTTGTGAAGAAAGGTAGGTTTCGGGTTTCATAGCGGGTTCACCTCTTTATGATTCATTCGCTACGGTATACGCTACGCCCTCCTAGATCAAAAGGCAAAATGTTTTTGTTTTGCGTAGCGGGTTGAAAGAGAAAAAATTTGATAAGTGTCGCCGGAGACATTTAGGAAAAGGTGAAAAGAGCATAAGGGAAAACTGCAACCACTTCATGTTTGAAATCACAGTGTGATTTGTTTTGTGCCGGTTGCGATTTTTGAAAGAAATGTGCCTAAAAATGAAATTCTGACACACCTTTTTTTAGGAGGAAAATGTGGGGATGTGCCAGAAACGGCAAAACTGACACACCATAAAAAGGAAAAGCGAGAAGAATTGAGTAACGTTTTGTGTTTAAAAAGGAGCGTACTGCAAACAAAGAAAGGGAGCGTTTTGCAAAAAAATCATTAGCAACAAGGGTTCAATAATGGATGAATTAAGTTCGTGTTTGTTTTGTGTTGTTTCGGAAAAGTGTGCACTCAAAAGGAGCGTTACTGTTTAAAAAATGGAGTGAAAAACATTCGGCATGAGTCAACGGTAAGCGGAACGAAAGTGAGCATTAAGGAGTTGACTCATTCACGAGACCCAAAGCCTATTGATTCAAACAAACCCCGTTTGTTTGCGCCCGCCGAAGGGGCATCCCCCGAAGATCGGGGGTAGGGGGTTTGAATGTTTGCGATCCAACGGGCTGACCGTTGGCGGGTTTGGGCAGAGCCCGAAAAGAGTCACTAGGGAACCAGTGCCCACTTATGCACCTAAATAGGTGATGTGGGTTTTTTCTCCGTTCAAAGCATAATGCCAGGGCATTGTACCGTTGGGAAATTGATGAAAAACTTTGGTGGAGATGGTAGAATAAGAGAGTGTTTTATTCAGATGATTGTTTGGCGAAGGTGCGAAGCGAGAAGGCGGCGACAGTCGCCTTAGTGGCAACGAAAAGCGGAGCACCGAGAGCCAAATGAGAACCCCCTATGCTAATAGGGGGGTAGTACGCAAGATGAAAATAAAACGTATAAAAAAACACGGCATGCATTTCAAAAATGCCTTTGAGAGCGTTCAGATTCGTTTCTGAGCGCTTTTATTTTTGTTCAGGTAATTGAAATAGGGTAATGAGCTAAAAACGCTTATAAGGGCTTTAAATGCGTTTTTGCGTTTTGTCTGTTGCGATGACTGTTCGTGTTAAGAAGTAGAAGTATGTCTTGTTTCCTAGCCAGTTTGAAAATGGTTTGCGTCTTGCCGAAAATTTTACATATCAAGGGAAAAATAGTCTTTTATTAGGAAGTGTTGTGCTAGCATTTAATATAAAACTGCACTTTCTAGGGGGGATTGTAGGTGGAATCTATACCATCTCCAGTTGTAGCGATCAAAATAAACGAGTGGTACAAGCATATAAAGAGATTCAATGTGAAAGATGCTGAAAAGCTAAGGGAAGAAGTCAGAAAAGAATTAGACGTGATGGAAGAAGATGAGCAGGCTATTCTTTATTTTCAGCTAATGGAATTCCGTCATCAGTTAATGCATGATTATTTGAATCCTAAGGAGAAAAAAGTTGAAAAATCAGAGTATCTGAAGTCTGTCGAAGGGCAAGGGAAGAAGATGACAGGCATTCTTGAATACTACTACAATTTTTTTCAAGGGATGTATGAGTATACGAAAGGTGAGTTTTTAAAAGCAATTGTGTTTTATAGGCGAGCAGAGAAACGTCTTGATCAAGCTGGCGATGAATTAGAAAAAGCTGAGTTTTATTATAAAATGGCAGAAGTATTTTATCAGATGAAGCAGACGCATATTTCTATGTATTATGTTGGTCTTGCTTATGATACTTACAGAGCTTATAAGACGCATTCAATTTATATGATTCGTGAAATCAATTGTTTAACTGTAGTTGCAGGAAATTATATTGATTTAGAAACGAGAGAAAAGGCATTGCCTTGTTTCTTTTCATCACTAGAGAAAGCTAAAGCATTAGGGAATAAGAATATAGTCTTTAGACAGCTTTATAATATCGGTTTGTGTTATAAGGGGCTAAGTGAGACAACGAAAGCTGTATCATATTTTCACCAAGCTATTTTGGAAGGGGAGCCAATTGGTGAGAGGTTGTTTCAAGTTTATTATGAGTTGGTCAGAATTCATTTAAAGCAAAAGGAATTTATTGAGGGTCAGGAATTTTATGATAAAGCGAAAAGACAGGCCACTTCTTATCATGATGATCTCTTTTTAACACTTTTGGATTTTATAGAAAAATTATTTTTTAAGTCTGCAAATCTTAGTGAAGTATTGGAGTCATTAGAAAAATTAGAAAATCCGAGAGGCTATCCATATATGGAAGACCTAGCGCTTGAAGCGGCTCAGTTCTATACTGAGAATGGGCGTATGGATGAATCTGTAAAACTATATGAAAAAGTGATGTACGCTCGAAAACAAATTCAAAGGAGCGACTGTCTGTATGAATTTCGTTAAGAGGTTAGCGTTAGGTTTAATTTGTACATCAGCATTAGTTATAGGAGCCGTTTTTGTTCAACCAACTTTGGGTGAACATGTTGCTGGTCAGGCTAAACTTGATTCTAGGGTGATGATTTAAATTTACAGACCTTCAGGGTCTGTTTTTTTGTGGCCAATATGATTGCAGCTGTATTTTGAATGTCAGGTTTAGTCAGGTCAAATAAAAATGACGACTAGCTGAATGCTCTAGTTGCCCTAGTTATTTGGGGTGTGATTCTCTTTAAAGTATGAATGGTAGTGAAAGAGAGTGAAAAAAATCAAAAAAATCTCCCCCTGCGGGGAAATTTGGTTAGTCTTTGGTCTTTTAGGTTTTTGGGTTTTGATCTTTTAAAAAGATGGCGGTTTCTCCAGCTTTTTGGGCGATTTTGACGGAGTCAGAATCGTGTCTTTTCTTATCTTGATACATATAGAAACACTGTCATTTTGAAAAAGTGCGATAAATTCAATGGTGTCAAGGCTTTAGAGGCATTTTGACAAGTCAAAACTCCCTCTGCTATTATTAAGTTACCACACTTAAAATAATAGATTGCTAGAGATCAAACTAGCTTCAGAAGGAGTTTTTTGACTTTGTCATATTTAGATGAATCAAATTATAGCATCCTTGACGATAAAACCGCAACAGGTAAAAAGCGGGATTGGAGAGGAAAAAAAGTGAGATCGTCGCTTGTGGCGGCTCATTATGAAGGACTTGAAAAGCGTACCGGTGCACCTTATTACGGAAAAAAAGCTGAAAAAGTGTGTAATTGTGCAGAGTGTCTTGTGTTTAGAAGAGATATTGAAACGGGCAGGTTACGATTATCAAATGCTTATTTCTGTAAAGTGAGGTTATGTTCGATGTGTGCGTGGCGAAGATCATTAAAAATTGCGAGTCATAATAAATTGATTGTGGAAGAAGCAAACAGACAATATAAGCCAGCATGGATATTTCTCACGTTGACAGTGAAAAATGTCGAGGGTGATGATTTAAAACAAACGATTACTGATATGATGCAAGGCTTTAGAAAGCTGTTTCAATACAAAAAAGTGAAAACTGGAACACTTGGTTTTTTCAGAGCTTTAGAGATTACGAAAAACCATGAAGAAAATACATATCATCCTCATTTCCATGTGTTGATTCCTGTAAAGAAAAGCTATTTTAGAGGGCAATCTTATATTAAACAAGCGGAGTGGACAAGCTTTTGGAAAAAGGCAATGAAATTGGATTACACACCAATTGTGCATGTGCAGCGGGTCAAAGGAAAAAAGGGAATCAATGCGGAAGCGATTGAACAAGAAGTGCGTAAAGAGATGGAAGAACAAAAGGCCATTCTGGAAATCTCGAAGTATCCAGTCAAGGATACGGATGTCATACGTGGGAATGAAGTGACCGAGGAAAATTTGGATACGGTTTATTATTTGGATGATGCATTAAGTGCCAGGAGGTTGATCGGATATGGCGGGATCTTGAAAGAGATTCATAAGGAACTGAATTTGACGGATGCTGAAGACGGGGATCTTGTCAGAATTGAAGAAGATGATGATGAGGTTGCGAATGAGACATTTGAAGTCATGGCCCGTTGGCATGTTGGCATAAAAAATTATATAATTTCCTGATTAATCTAAATAATATGAGGTATAGTTTAATGTTTAAGGGAAGTATTAAAGGTGTATTGATTGTTTTATGTTCGTTGATTATTTTGGTTTTAAGTGTATTTGCATATTTTAATTATCGTTTATCTTCAGTTTGAAAAGATGTTAGAAATTATTTAAATGAAAGGTTGCTTCAAGAAGAAGTGAGGAGGGAATCTTAATTCTTGAACTTCATTTTCTGATATGTTTATTAAAAGAGGTGAGATTATGTCTAAAACAAGTGAGAGATGGTCATTGAAAAACTTGTTAATCTATATTGTTTTGTTTGTAGTAATTTACTTGACTGTTATTTTAGTGAAGTTTTTAACTGGCACTGACATAAATTGGTTGAGTACATTTTTATTTATGTTTGTGATTTCAGCTATATATCTGATACTTCGAAATACCAAAAAAAAATAGTGGAAATTCATCTACTAATGCAAAAAAGGTCCTAAAGAAATACTTAGGACCTTTTTTGCATTAGTAGATTCGAATAAAAGAAATAGGAAATTTAGAAGTTAAATAGAGCCAAGACATTTGATTTGTATCCATCCCAAGGTAAGCACAAGACCGTGGATACCACCTTTTGCTCCTGCTTTAATCATATATTTAGCTGCTTTTGTTTTTTGTCCGGCAGCTAATGCTTCTATTGCTGATGTGAAAGCTGACACACCAAGTGCATCCTTCCACTGAGCTTTAATTTCTTTTTCTAAGCACTGGTCATATTTACTTTGTTTCCATTTTGGTGCTTTTGCATATGTAGATACAGTATTAAAAGGTTCAACTGCAGCACATTCATATAAGTTTTTATTGGAATTATTGAAGTCGATATATTCTTGTGGTATATATCCAAACTTATTTTTTATTACTTCTAGATTAACCGTTGCATTACCGTAACGATCTATTTGAATAGCTTCGTTTTCAATAAAATCAATCATGTCTAAAAGTTCTTGTTCACTGATGTCTAACTTGTCCAATTCGTTAGGTGTAGCGGCATTAGCTGCGGGAATCAGATACACAGTCATTAATACAATGGATAGAAAAGCGCACAGAATTTTACTTATTTTATATTTAATTCTAAAAACCTCCCTTTATTTTCTAGAAGTTTAACATACGTTCGATAAAATGCAAGAAAAGATAGTTAATTAATTGTCTATTAGATTTCTTTGTACCAAATTTCTTGGTTTGTTCCTCGTGAAAAAATTGTTAAATTTGTACGGACGTACCTTGAGACCTATCATGTGATAGTATTACAAACTGTTACAAAAATTGGTTAAATAACCACAAATAAGGGACGGTGTATTGTTTATGCTAGCTGTTATTTATACGGTTTTCATAATGTTTTTGGTTTTCTATCTACTGAATTATTTAGGTCAGAAACTAATTGCTAAAGGTCGCCCTGTTAATCATTCAATCATCATAGTAATCTCACTTATTGAAGCTATTATTGGGATTGCTTTGGCTTACTATAAACCACCGTTTCTATAGAAATCACTCCTTTTTTTGGGGATATTTTCATCCTAACATTGAATGATTTAGCGTTGGGGATTCATTGGAAAATTTCTTTTTTGGTTGCGGTGTCCGCAATCATTTTTTTTATTTTTTAGAGCTTCGTTTTGAGGAATATTTTTGTGGTAGAATCCGTTCACTGTGGAGGTGAATGTGATGACGATTGTAATTAATGTGATGGATTTAGGAGCATTCATTATTTGTACTTTGCTGTTCATTGCATTGTGGTTTGAAGAATCAGAAGAAGCCGGCTATTAAGTCGGCTTCTTCTTTACACGCTTGACGGAAATCGAGAGATTTTAGCACTCACACAGGGGTGTGTATAAGTGCGCCATTTTCATGGGTGGCCTATTTCCAAAATTGCCACCACTTTTTTTGTTGAGCAGCAGCAATCATTTTTTTTGTTTCAATGGATTCTTTCAAAGCGAGCATGAGATTTTCATCTCGCTTTTTTTGTTGTTCTTCAAATTGTTCGAGTCGTTTTAGGATGGCACGATTGAATTCTTCTTGTCTTTGAATGAGATCGGCGACATTGACATCTTGTAGCGGTGTAGCGGTATCCGATATGGACAAGTTTGACCGATACAAGGTCGCTACAAGTTTGGCTACTTCTTCTAGTGATTTACCACTCAATTTAGAGTGTGTGTATATATACTCCATAGCGGATAAATCGGACTCATTATACTGACGCCATCCCTTAGTGTCTCTGGCGAAATTATAGCCGTTTTTCTCAAGCATGGCGGCGTATTTACGTATCGTGACGCTGGAGACA
>MKZN01000030.1 GCA_001938995.1 Bacillus pumilus
TTCCACCTCAGACCTATCAACCTGATCATCTTTCAGGGATCTTACTTCCTTGCGGAATGGGAAATCTCATCTTGAGGGGGGCTTCATGCTTAGATGCTTTCAGCACTTATCCCGTCCGCACATAGCTACCCAGCGATGCCCTTGGCAGAACAACTGGTACACCAGCGGTGCGTCCATCCCGGTCCTCTCGTACTAAGGACAGCTCCTCTCAAATTTCCTGCGCCCGCGACGGATAGGGACCGAACTGTCTCACGACGTTCTGAACCCAGCTCGCGTACCGCTTTAATGGGCGAACAGCCCAACCCTTGGGACCGACTACAGCCCCAGGATGCGATGAGCCGACATCGAGGTGCCAAACCTCCCCGTCGATGTGGACTCTTGGGGGAGATAAGCCTGTTATCCCCGGGGTAGCTTTTATCCGTTGAGCGATGGCCCTTCCATGCGGAACCACCGGATCACTAAGCCCGACTTTCGTCCCTGCTCGACTTGTAGGTCTCGCAGTCAAGCTCCCTTGTGCCTTTACACTCTGCGAATGATTTCCAACCATTCTGAGGGAACCTTTGGGCGCCTCCGTTACATTTTAGGAGGCGACCGCCCCAGTCAAACTGCCCACCTGACACTGTCTCCCTGCCCGATAAGGGCAGCGGGTTAGAAGGTCAATACAGCCAGGGTAGTATCCCACCGATGCCTCCACCGAAGCTAGCGCTCCGGTTTCCAAGGCTCCTACCTATCCTGTACAAGCTGTACCAACATTCAATATCAGGTTGCAGTAAAGCTCCACGGGGTCTTTCCGTCCTGTCGCGGGTAACCTGCATCTTCACAGGTACTATAATTTCACCGAGTCTCTCGTTGAGACAGTGCCCAGATCGTTGCGCCTTTCGTGCGGGTCGGAACTTACCCGACAAGGAATTTCGCTACCTTAGGACCGTTATAGTTACGGCCGCCGTTTACTGGGGCTTCAATTCGCACCTTCGCTTACGCTAAGCGCTCCTCTTAACCTTCCAGCACCGGGCAGGCGTCAGCCCCTATACTTCGCCTTGCGGCTTCGCAGAGACCTGTGTTTTTGCTAAACAGTCGCCTGGGCCTATTCACTGCGGCTTCTCGGAGCTTTAACACCCCAAGAAGCACCCCTTCTCCCGAAGTTACGGGGTCATTTTGCCGAGTTCCTTAACGAGAGTTCTCTCGATCACCTTAGGATTCTCTCCTCGCCTACCTGTGTCGGTTTGCGGTACGGGCACCTCTCACCTCGCTAGAGGCTTTTCTTGGCAGTGTGGAATCAGGAACTTCGCTACTAAATTTCGCTCGCCATCACAGCTCAGCCTTCACGGGAAACGGATTTGCCTATTTCCCAGCCTAACTGCTTGGACGCGGATATCCAATACCGCGCTTACCCTATCCTCCTGCGTCCCCCCATTGCTCAAATGGTGAGGAGGTGGTACAGGAATATCAACCTGTTGTCCATCGCCTACGCCTTTCGGCCTCGGCTTAGGTCCCGACTAACCCTGAGCGGACGAGCCTTCCTCAGGAAACCTTAGGCATTCGGTGGACGGGATTCTCACCCGTCTTTCGCTACTCATACCGGCATTCTCACTTCTAAGCGCTCCACCAGTCCTTCCGGTCTAGCTTCACAGCACTTAGAACGCTCTCCTACCACTGTTCGTTAGAACAGTCCGCAGCTTCGGTGATACGTTTAGCCCCGGTACATTTTCGGCGCAGAGTCACTCGACCAGTGAGCTATTACGCACTCTTTAAATGATGGCTGCTTCTAAGCCAACATCCTGGTTGTCTAAGCAACTCCACATCCTTTTCCACTTAACGTATACTTTGGGACCTTAGCTGGCGGTCTGGGCTGTTTCCCTTTCGACTACGGATCTTATCACTCGCAGTCTGACTCCCAAGGATAAGTCATCGGCATTCGGAGTTTGACTGAATTCGGTAACCCGGTAGGGGCCCCTAGTCCAATCAGTGCTCTACCTCCGAGACTCTTACCTTGAGGCTAGCCCTAAAGCTATTTCGGAGAGAACCAGCTATCTCCAGGTTCGATTGGCATTTCACCCCTACCCACACCTCATCCCCGCACTTTTCAACGTACGTGGGTTCGGGCCTCCATTCAGTGTTACCTGAACTTCACCCTGGACATGGGTAGATCACCTGGTTTCGGGTCTACGACCACGTACTCATGCGCCCTATTCAGACTCGCTTTCGCTGCGGCTCCGCATCTTCTGCTTAACCTTGCACGGGATCGTAACTCGCCGGTTCATTCTACAAAAGGCACGCCATCACCCATTAACGGGCTCTGACTACTTGTAGGCACACGGTTTCAGGATCTATTTCACTCCCCTTCCGGGGTGCTTTTCACCTTTCCCTCACGGTACTGGTTCACTATCGGTCACTAGGGAGTATTTAGCCTTGGGAGATGGTCCTCCCGGATTCCGACGGAATTTCACGTGTTCCGCCGTACTCAGGATCCACTCTGGAGGGAATGACATTTCAGTTACAGGGCTGTTACCTTCTCTGGCGGGCCTTTCCAGACCTCTTCGCTTATATCATTCCTTTGTAACTCCGTATAGAGTGTCCTACAACCCCAAGAGGCAAGCCTCTTGGTTTGGGCTGTTCCCGTTTCGCTCGCCGCTACTCAGGGAATCGCATTTGCTTTCTCTTCCTCCGGGTACTTAGATGTTTCAGTTCCCCGGGTATGCCTTCTCATACTCTATGTATTCAAGTATGGATACTACTCCATTACGAGCAGTGGGTTTCCCCATTCGGAAATCTCCGGATCAAAGCTTGCTTACAGCTCCCCGAAGCATATCGGTGTTCGTCCCGTCCTTCATCGGCTCCTAGTGCCAAGGCATCCACCGTGCGCCCTTTCTAACTTAACCATTTCTTACTTTAGAAAGAATCACTATGTGTGATGAACTTTGCATTGCATTCAATGTGAATGAATTACTTA
>MKZN01000031.1 GCA_001938995.1 Bacillus pumilus
GACTAATTGATCTAGCAATACAAATTCGGCTTCGTGCTGAGAAGAATGTCTAGTGTGGAACATGAGAAAAACACCTTCCTTTAGTGGGCTTTTCTCTATTATAAAATGAGGAGATGTAAATTTTAAGGAAAAAAATAAAGCTGTCGAGATTTTCTCGACAGCCTGAGGAAAGGGTGGACCCTTTCCTTTTTTGTTTCTTCTATATATAGAAGACATTACATCCCTTTTGTTTCCTCTCCTGCTTGTGGCACTTCCCAAGCAGACTCCCGAAAGACCTTTTCCCATTTTGATACCACAATACAAGCAACGGCATGCCCTGGAACATTTACGCCTGTTCGTGCCATATCCATAATTCGGTCAACACCTGCAATAATGGCAACGCCTTCAGCTGGAAGACCTACTGCATGAGCTGTAGCCAATAGGACAACAAGCGAACCAGATGGCACAGCCGCAATGCCTTTACTAGTTAATACGAGAACAAGCATCATAAGGAGCTGCTGGGATATGCTCATATCCACTCCGAATGCTTGAGCAAGAAATACGCAGGAAATCGATAGGTACAAGCTTGAACCATCACAGTTGAGAGAAAGACCAGAAGGAATAACAAAGGAAACAACTCTTTTTGGACAGCCATATCTCTCCATCCGCGACATCAGCTGTGGAAGGACAGTTTCTGTACTTGTTGTGGAAAAGGCAATGAGGAACAGATCCCAAATCATTTTTAACACCTCGAAGTAGTGAAAGCGGAAGATCAGTGCAACAAGAGGGAATAAAACAAATAGGACAATGAATAATCCTAAGAATACGGTCCCAACAAGCTTCATCATAGGGATTAATAACACAATGCCGTATTGGCCAACAGAGGCAGCCATTAGTGCAAGGACCCCAATAGGTGCAGTGACCATCACCATTTGTGTTAACTTAAACATAATTTGAGCCACTGATTCAAAGAACGTCAAAACAGGAGCGGAGGCTTTACCTAGACCGCTTGCCGCTACGCCAAACAAAATCGCGAAGAAAATGACAGCAAGTAAATCATTTTGAGCCATCACATCGATGATATTGGTAGGGATGATGTCTAATAGCATTTGTTTAAAGTCGACTACTTTCTGTGTATAGCCATCAAGCTCCCCAATATCTTTTTTGGCTAATTGAGAGAAATCAAGTCCAACGCCAGGCTTTAAGACATTGGCTAATAGAAGACCGATGCCAAGAACAATGGTTGTGATGACCTCAAACCAGATAATCGTCTTTAATCCAAGGCTGCCCATTTGCTTCATGCCGCCACTGCCAGCTGCACCAATGACAATAGTAGAGAAAACGATAGGAACAACGATCATTTTAATCAATCTGATGAATCCATCTCCGAATGGCCGCAGTGCCATTCCGAAGTCAGGGAAGAAATGGCCGATAAGTGCTCCTATCACCAAAGCGATCATGATTTGAAAAGCGACGAACTTTTTCATCATCTCCTACCTCCTTTAAATGCTTGGAAAATAATAAGAATTTTCCGATAAATAGAAATTCTAGGCGGTCATGTTTTGTCCTCCTTTGGATGTAGAAAGATTTTATTTCAGAATGATTGAGATTATGAGGAAACAGAAGAAAATAGGGCGATTGTTTCTCTATTTATCTAAGAAAACACTCCTACTAAAAAAACTTTATTCTTTTTTGGAAAAATGTATTGACCCATTGATGTGATCCATGGTATATTTTTATTCGTCGCTGATGAAGTGTTTGAAACAACGATGTTTAAACGCAAGTGACAAACAAGTTGAAAAAAGATGTTGACTTAAAAAAAACGATATGTTAAGATAATTAAGTCGCCTGATTAAGCGCCCGTAGCTCAATTGGATAGAGCGTTTGACTACGGATCAAAAGGTTAGGGGTTCGACTCCTCTCGGGCGCGCCAATACAATTATGCGGGTGTAGTTTAGTGGTAAAACCTCAGCCTTCCAAGCTGATGTCGTGAGTTCGATTCTCATCACCCGCTCCATTTTAGAAAAAATGATCTTTGAAAACTAAACAAGACAAAACGTACCTGTTAATTCGAGATTTTATAAAAAATCCTATGAAACATCATAGGTAGTCAGTCAAACTGACGAAAAACGAAACTTCGGTTTTGTTCTTTTTCGGAGAGTTTGATCCTGGCTCAGGACGAACGCTGGCGGCGTGCCTAATACATGCA
>MKZN01000032.1 GCA_001938995.1 Bacillus pumilus
AAAAAATCCTATGAAACATCATAGGTAGTCAGTCAAACTGACGAAAAACGAAACTTCGGTTTTGTTCTTTTTCGGAGAGTTTGATCCTGGCTCAGGACGAACGCTGGCGGCGTGCCTAATACATGCAAGTCGAGCGAACAGAAGGGAGCTTGCTCCCGGATGTTAGCGGCGGACGGGTGAGTAACACGTGGGTAACCTGCCTGTAAGACTGGGATAACTCCGGGAAACCGGAGCTAATACCGGATAGTTCAATGAACCGCATGGTTCAATGATGAAAGACGGTTTCGGCTGTCACTTACAGATGGACCCGCGGCGCATTAGCTAGTTGGTGGGGTAATGGCTCACCAAGGCGACGATGCGTAGCCGACCTGAGAGGGTGATCGGCCACACTGGGACTGAGACACGGCCCAGACTCCTACGGGAGGCAGCAGTAGGGAATCTTCCGCAATGGACGAAAGTCTGACGGAGCAACGCCGCGTGAGTGATGAAGGTTTTCGGATCGTAAAGCTCTGTTGTTAGGGAAGAACAAGTACGAGAGTAACTGCTCGTACCTTGACGGTACCTAACCAGAAAGCCACGGCTAACTACGTGCCAGCAGCCGCGGTAATACGTAGGTGGCAAGCGTTGTCCGGAATTATTGGGCGTAAAGGGCTCGCAGGCGGTTTCTTAAGTCTGATGTGAAAGCCCCCGGCTCAACCGGGGAAGGTCATTGGAAACTGGGGAACTTGAGTGCAGAAGAGGAGAGTGGAATTCCACGTGTAGCGGTGAAATGCGTAGAGATGTGGAGGAACACCAGTGGCGAAGGCGACTCTCTGGTCTGTAACTGACGCTGAGGAGCGAAAGCGTGGGGAGCGAACAGGATTAGATACCCTGGTAGTCCACGCCGTAAACGATGAGTGCTAAGTGTTAGGGGGTTTCCGCCCCTTAGTGCTGCAGCTAACGCATTAAGCACTCCGCCTGGGGAGTACGGTCGCAAGACTGAAACTCAAAGGAATTGACGGGGGCCCGCACAAGCGGTGGAGCATGTGGTTTAATTCGAAGCAACGCGAAGAACCTTACCAGGTCTTGACATCCTCTGACAACCCTAGAGATAGGGCTTTCCCTTCGGGGACAGAGTGACAGGTGGTGCATGGTTGTCGTCAGCTCGTGTCGTGAGATGTTGGGTTAAGTCCCGCAACGAGCGCAACCCTTGATCTTAGTTGCCAGCATTTAGTTGGGCACTCTAAGGTGACTGCCGGTGACAAACCGGAGGAAGGTGGGGATGACGTCAAATCATCATGCCCCTTATGACCTGGGCTACACACGTGCTACAATGGACAGAACAAAGGGCTGCGAGACCGCAAGGTTTAGCCAATCCCATAAATCTGTTCTCAGTTCGGATCGCAGTCTGCAACTCGACTGCGTGAAGCTGGAATCGCTAGTAATCGCGGATCAGCATGCCGCGGTGAATACGTTCCCGGGCCTTGTACACACCGCCCGTCACACCACGAGAGTTTGCAACACCCGAAGTCGGTGAGGTAACCTTTATGGAGCCAGCCGCCGAAGGTGGGGCAGATGATTGGGGTGAAGTCGTAACAAGGTAGCCGTATCGGAAGGTGCGGCTGGATCACCTCCTTTCTAAGGATATATGGAAACAG
>MKZN01000033.1 GCA_001938995.1 Bacillus pumilus
GACCCCTATTTTTGAGACAGGGATCAAAACACCTTTATGAAACAGCCAGTTGCCGAAACTCTTTTGGTGACTGGTTGTTTAATTTCAATTGAATTCGGATATTGTTATAATAATGAATATACTCCCTGACTGTTTTTTCTACAATGGCTGTTGTAGTGTTTGTCAGGTGGTGGAGATAGAATCCTTCTGATTTTAAACTGGAGTGGAAGGATTCGATGGGGGCATTATCAGCGGGCATTCCCTTACGGGACATGCTCATGATAATGCCTTTTTCCTTTATCTTCTTTTGATAGGTATATGAAGTGTAGACCGATCCTTGATCACTATGAAGTACGCAGCCTTTAGGCAATGCCTGTAGCTGATTCAACGTATCTAGAACAAGAGAAACATCCTGTTTATCACCAATCGTATAAGCCACAATCTCACTTGTATATAAATCTTTTATGCTGGATAAATAAAGCGTTTTTTGACCGAATGGTAGATACGTAATATCTGTGACCAGCTTTTCAAGTGGTTTTGTCGCAGAAAAATCTCGTTTCAAGTGATTTTCTGCAATGTAATAGGGTTGACCGGTTTGTTTACGCTTTTTCACTTTCACACGACACTGTAAACCGTAGGTTTGCATAATTCGTTGTACTGTCTTATGGTTCACTTTCATTTCTTTTCGCAGAAGGGCCGTTATTTTACGATAACCGTACGTATATTGGTGTGATTCACAGAGCGATGAGATAAGGTCGATTAATTTCTGTTGCTTTGATTGATGACCTTGTTTTTTCCAACGATAAAATGTTGATCTTGCGAGCTCAAACATGTGACAGAATACACTTATACTCACTTTGTCTTTTACCGTATCATAAATCGACATTAATGCTTCTTTCTTCACTTCCTTTCCCATTCTATGTACTTTTTTAATATGTCAATTTGCAGTTTTAAATAACGGTTTTCCGTTTTCAACTTCTCGTTCTCATCTTGATATTCAGGTCCTTTACCGTATGAATACTGCTTCCCAACAGGTTGATGAAACCGATGGTTTTCACCATTACGGTACCATTTCATCCAGGTTTTTACCTGTGTTCTATTCTTAATTCCTAGCTTGTCCATGATTTCTTTTGTCGGAGTCCCCGCTAATCTCATTCGAACGGCCTCTTCTTTTA
>MKZN01000034.1 GCA_001938995.1 Bacillus pumilus
CAGACATGGGTGAGGTGGTATAAGGCTGGGGATTCACACCGATTCGAACAGCCTGTTGGAAAACAATATACCTATGGAAAGGGTCCCGAGTACTCTTCCGAATTAGAGAGACTACAGGCAGAAAATCGCTATCTGAGACAACAGAATGAAGTTTTAAAAAAGTACAACGAATTGGAAAGGAAGTTGATAAGGAAACGTCAATCGAACTGGTAGAAGAATTGCGCAAAACGATGACGGTACAGGACATCTGTGTCCTTTTAGGCATCTCACGCACTTCGTATTATAGATGGAAAAAGGATCTGACTCAGAATCATTCTAAGAGACAACTAGAGAAACAAGTCGGCACGTTGTGCCGAATGCACAAGTATCGATATGGATATCGAAAAATCACAGCCATACTAAAAATGAGAATGCGTATTAACCATAAAACTGTTCAACGTATCATGCAGAAAAACCAGTGGCAGTGCCGGGTTAAAATGAAAAAGCGTAAGAAGAATGGGCAGCCCTATGCCGTGGCCTGTAATATACTGGATCGGAACTTTCAGTCTGATCGCCCTCTTGAAAAACTAGTAACGGACATCACGTATTTGCCTTATGGACAGAAACAATTGTACCTTTCCAGTATATTGGATTTATATAATGGAGAAGTGATTGCTTTTACGATTGGTGATAAGCAGGACACAGATTTTGTCTTAAACACACTTCGCCAGCTCCCAACACTGCCTGAGAACTGCGTGTTACATAGCGACCAAGGTTCTGTGTATACATCTTACGAGTATCAGAAAGCTGTTCATATAAAAGGCATTACCATGAGCATGTCCCGCAAAGGGACGCCCGCTGATAATGCCTCCATCGAATCGTTTCATTCCTCACTAAAGTCTGAAACGTTCTATCTTAACAGTATTGATCGAACCACGACCACCATCGTAGAACGCACTGTCA
>MKZN01000035.1 GCA_001938995.1 Bacillus pumilus
CTTAAAATTTACATCTCCTCATTTTATAATAGAGAAAAGCCCACTAAAGGAAGGTGTTTTTCTCATGTTCCACACTAGACATTCTTCTCAGCACGAAGCCGAATTTGTATTGCTAGATCAATTAGTCGAAGAGGATCACCTGCTTCGTAAAATTGATCAGTACATTGATTTTTCATTTATCATAGACAAAGTAAAACCTTATTATAGTGAGAATAAAGGTCGCCCCTCACTTGATCCACTCATTTTGTTCAAAATGATGTTTATCGGATACCTCTATGGTATCCGTTCTGAAAGACAACTTGAAAAAGAAATTTACTATAACATGGCGTATAGATGGTTTTTAGGTTTGAACATCAATGACCCCGTTCCACATCACTCGACCATTAGTTGGAATCGTCGTACTCGATTTAAAGATACATCGATTTTTCAAGATATTTTTGATGAGATTGTGCTTCAAGCCATCAATCACGATATGGTTGGAGGGCGCGTCCTTTTTACTGATTCAACCCATCTTAAAGCGAATGCAAATAAACATAAATATACGAGAAAAACGATCGAACAAGATACTCAGAACTATATGAAAGAATTAGATGAAGCCGTCCAAGAAGATCGAGAGGTACACGGAAAAAAGCCCTTAAAGGAAAAAGAGGAGGTGAAAACAGAGAAAGACATTCGCCAAAGTACGACTGATCCTGAAAGTGGCTATCTTTATCGTGAAAACAAGCCTGAAGGTTTTTTCTACCTAGACCAC
>MKZN01000036.1 GCA_001938995.1 Bacillus pumilus
AAAACAGAGAAAGACATTCGCCAAAGTACGACTGATCCTGAAAGTGGCTATCTTTATCGTGAAAACAAGCCTGAAGGTTTTTTCTACCTAGACCACCGTACAACAGATATAAAGTACAATATCATCACTGATGCCCATGTCACGCCCGGCAATGTCCACGATTCAGTTCCGTATCTTGATCGATTGGATCACCAAATCGCACGATTTGGTTTTCAGGTAGAAGCTGTTGCCCTTGATTCTGGTTATTTGACAACTCCAATCTGTAAAGGTTTATCTGATCGCCATATTTTTGGTGTCATCGCACATAGACGTTTTCATCCAACAAGAGGATTGTTTGAGAAGTGGAAATTTAAATATGATCAAGAAAATGATCAGTACATTTGTCCAAATAGAAAGCCGCTTTCATATGCAACAACCGATAGAAAAGGATATAGGTTTTACAAATCAGATCCTAAAAAATGTGCATCGTGTCCTTTCCTTGAAAGATGCACAAGGTCGAAAAATCATCAAAAAGTCATCTCAAGACACGTGTGGGAAGAATATAAAGAAAAGATCAGACAAAATCGTTTGTCTGCCTCTGGAAAAGAGCTATATAAAAAAAGAAAAGAAAAAATAGAGCGAAGCTTTGCAGATTCAAAACAACTGCATGGGCTTCGCTACTGCCGGTTGAGGGGAAAACA